>NZ_CP137573.1:2265000-3667585 GCF_033343995.1 Streptomyces sp. HUAS YS2
CGAAGGCCGAGATGATGCCCTCCTCACCGAGGATGCGGCGGTCCTTCAGGGAGGACTCGGTGACGTCGCCGACCGAGAGGCCGTCGACGTACACGTAACCGGCCTGGACCTTGCCGACGATGCGGGCCTTGCCGTCGACCAGGTCGACGACCACGCCGTCCTCGGCAATGACGATGTGGTCCTTGGGGATCCCCGTCAGCGCGCCGAGCTCGGCGTTGGCACGCAGGTGGCGCCATTCGCCGTGGACCGGCATGAGGTTCTTCGGGCGGCAGATGTTGTAGAAGTACAGCAGCTCGCCGGCCGAGGCGTGGCCCGAGACGTGCACCTTGGCGTTGCCCTTGTGGACCACGTTGGCGCCCCAGCGGCTCAGGCCGTTGATCACGCGGTAGACCGCGTTCTCGTTGCCCGGGATCAGGGACGACGCCAGGATCACCGTGTCACCGGGGACGATCCGGATCTGGTGGTCGCGGTTGGCCATGCGGGACAGGGCCGCCATGGGCTCGCCCTGGGAGCCCGTGCAGACGAGCACGACCTCGTCGTCCGGCAGGTCGTCGAGCGTCTTGACGTCGACGACGAGGCCGGCGGGGACCCGCAGGTAGCCCAGGTCACGGGCGATGCCCATGTTGCGGACCATCGACCGGCCGACGAAGGCGACCCTGCGGCCGTACTCGTGGGCGGCGTCGAGGATCTGCTGGATGCGGTGCACGTGGCTGGCGAAGCTGGCCACGATGATCCGCTTCTGGGCGTTCGCGAAGACCGTGCGCAGGACGTTCGAGATGTCCTTCTCCGGCGGGACGAAACCCGGCACCTCGGCGTTCGTCGAGTCCGAGAGGAGGAGGTCGATGCCTTCCTCGCTCAGCCGCGCGAACGCGTGCAGGTCCGTGAGGCGGCCGTCCAGCGGGAGCTGGTCCATCTTGAAGTCGCCGGTGGCGACGGCCGTGCCCGCGGGGGTGCGGATGGCGACCGCCAGGGCGTCCGGGATGGAGTGGTTGACCGCGATGAACTCGCAGTCGAACGGTCCGAGCTGCTCGCGCTGCCCCTCGGCCACCTCGAGGGTGTAGGGGCGGATGCGGTGCTCCTGGAGCTTGGCCTCGATGAGGGCCAGGGTCAGCTTGGAACCGATCAGCGGGATGTCCGGCTTGAGCCGGAGCAGGTACGGGACGCCGCCGATGTGGTCCTCGTGGCCGTGCGTGAGGACGATGCCCTCGACGTCGTCCAGGCGGTCCCGGAGGGTGGTGAAGTCCGGCAGGATCAGGTCGACGCCGGGCTGCTCCTCTTCGGGGAAGAGGACGCCGCAGTCGACGATCAGGATGCGGCCGTCGAATTCGAAGACCGTCATGTTCCGGCCGATCTCGCCGAGCCCGCCGAGCGGCGTGACGCGCAGACCGTTCTTGGGAAGCTTCGGCGGGGCGCCGAGTTCAGGATGCGGATGACTCAAAAGACTCTCCTCACCACACGCGCCACGTACCGCTCGGGCACGTGGCGCGCGTGACATTCGTGCACTTGCTGTTGTCTGTCGTGATCCGAAGATCGTCTATTCAGTTGTGAAGTCTGTTGTCAGAGCTGTACCCCGCCGGCGGCGAGATCGATCTTCAGCTGGGCGGTCTCCTCGGGAGACAGCTCGACGAGCGGCAGGCGCAGGGGGCCCGCCGGGAGGCCCTGGAGGGCGAGGGCGGCCTTCGTGGTCATGACGCCCTGGGTGCGGAACATGCCCGTGTACACCGGAAGCAGCTTCTGGTGGATCTCGGTGGCCTTCTGGACGTCGCCGTTCAGGTGGGCGTCGAGCAGGGCGCGCAGTTCCGGACTGACCAGGTGGCCGACGACCGAGACGAAGCCGACCGCGCCCACGGAGAGCAGCGGCAGGTTGAGCATGTCGTCGCCGGAGTACCAGGCGAGTCCGCTGCGGGCGATGGCCCAGCTGGCGCGGCCGAGGTCGCCCTTGGCGTCCTTGTTGGCCACGATCCGCGGGTGCTCGGCGAGCCGGACGAGCGTCTCGGTGTCGATCGGGACGCCGCTGCGGCCGGGGATGTCGTAGAGCATCACGGGCAGCTCGGTGGCGTCGGCGATGGCCGAGAAGTGCCGGTACAGGCCCTCCTGCGGGGGCTTGTTGTAGTACGGCGTGACGGCGAGCAGGCCGTGCGCGCCGTCACGCTCGGCCGTGCGGGCCAGCTCGATGCTGTGGTGCGTGTCGTTGGTACCGATGCCGGCGACGACGTGGGCACGGTCGCCGACGGCCTCCAGGACAGCGCGTACCAGCTGCGATTTCTCCGCGTCGGTGGTGGTCGGGGACTCGCCGGTGGTGCCGTTGACGACGAGACCGTCGTTGCCGGCGTCGACCAGATGGGTGGCGAGTCGCTGGGCACCGTCGAGGTCGAGTGCGCCGTCAGCCGTGAACGGCGTGACCATGGCGGTGAGGACCCGCCCGAAGGGGGTCTGCGGAGTGGAGATCGGAGCCATGGGTAACACGCTACTCGCTGCTCAGCGCCCGGTGTCCCCTCGGGGGACGTGTGAAGGGGAGCCCGGCACTGCCTGCTCGGGGGTTCAAGCAGTGCCGGGTCCGTTTGATCAGCCTAGATGAACTTCGTGAAACGTCGCAATCCGGACACTTCGCGTGACAGGTCGCACATCTGTGCCTTACGGGGCCACACGGCCGTTCTTGTTGAAGGCGGCGTACGTGAGCGGCATGAGCTCGGCCCAGTGCTGCTCCATCTTCTCGCCGACCATCTCGATCTCCCGCTGCGGGAAGGACGGCACCTTGGCCAGTTCGTGCTGGGTGCGCAGGCCGAGGAAGTGCATCAGCGAGCGCGCGTTGCAGGTGGCGTACATCGACGAGAACAGGCCGACCGGGAGGACCGAGCGGGCCACCTCGCGGGCGACGCCGGCCGCCAGCATCTCCTGGTACGCCTCGTAGGCCCGGACGTACGAGTCCTCCATGACGCGGCCGGTCAGCTCCTGCTGCGCCTGGGTGCCCTCGACGAAGACGTACTTGCCCGGACGGCCCTCCTGGACCAGCTTGCGCTCCGCGTCGGGCACGTAGAAGACCGGCTCCAGCTCCCTGTAGCGGCCCGATTCCTCGTTGTAGGACCAGCCCACGCGGTGTCGCATGAACTCGCGGAACACGAAGATCGGAGCGCTGATGAAGAACGTCATCGAGTTGTGCTCGAAGGGGCTGCCGTGGCGGTCCCGCATCAGGTAGTTGATCAGCCCCTTGGACCGCTCCGGGTCCTTGCTCAGCTCGTCCAGGGACTGCTCGCCGGCCGTGGAGACCCGGGCCGCCCACAGCACGTCGGAGTCGGCGGCGCTGTGCTTCACGAGCTCGACGGTCACATCGCTGCGGAAGCTGGGCTTGAGATCTTCGGCGGGGGTGTCGGTCACCGGCGGGTCCTTCCAGATTGCTTCGCTCGGGGCGGCGCCCACTCTACGGGGAGCCGCTGACACTCATGTCCGGTGAGCCGTCCTCGGCCAGGCGGCAAACTTTCTTCGGCCAATTCGGCAAAATGGGGCACCGCACCGCGCTTCCGCCCGTCTGTACCGGTAACAGCGCGTTCCCATGCGTCTTTCGAGGAGAGTGGTCCCAGATGTTCAGCCGGCGTGAGGCCGTCCCGTTCGCTTTCGTGGCAGAGGCGGACAGCTTCCGCAGTAACGTCACTCCGCCGCCCCGGGAGCGCCTCAACGCCTCGCAGCTCGTGGGTCGTACGCTCATCGGGCTGACCGTCGTGGCCGGTCTCGTCGGCTCGTTGCTCTTCGGCATGCCGGCCCTGGAGACCAGCCACTCCCCCGCCCGTCAGGCACAGTCCGAGGCTTCCGAGGACCGCTGAGGTAGCCTCACCGGTCACAGCCCCAACGAGCGTGCGTGTGAGTGAGGACCTGTCGTGCCCCTGCCCTTCCTGACGGCCGACCGCGCTTTCGATACCGACGACGACGTCGCGCTGCCCTTCGACGACCACGACACCTGGCGTCGGCCCTACCGGCCCGGCCCCTGGCGCGTCGGTGCCGCGGCGGTCGCGCTGCTGCTGGCGTCGTTCGTGCTCCTCGCGGCGATGATCATCGCCTTCGCGGGGGCACTGCCCGGCGCGGGCGTCTGCCTCGGAATGGCCGCGCTGATCATCGCCGGCGCGCTGCGCATGCTGCGGATGGGCACGTGGGTGAGCCGCGACGGGCTGCGCCAGGTGCGGCTGCTCTCGACCACCACGCTGCCCTGGCACAAGGTGGCCGGGCTGCGCACCGTGCAGCAGCCGGTGCGCTGGCTGGGACTGCCCCGCACGGTGCAGGGCCAGGCGCTCGTTCTCGTACGACAGGACGGTGAGCAGCTCCCGCTGCTCACCGACCACAGTGCCGACTTCCTCGCCCGCACGGAGGCGTTCGACCGTGCGGCCGACACGGTCGAGGCGTGGAACGCGGAGTACGCGCAAACGCGCTAGCGCTCCGCCGGACGGGCGGCGCCCCTTACGCCGTGCCGCCCCCGTGCAAGGTGATCGCGCGTTGCATCGCCTTGCGGGCCCTCGGGGTGTCGCGGGCGTCGTGGTAGGCGACCGCGAGGCGGAACCAGCAGCGCCAGTCGTCCGGGGTGTCCTCGGTCTCGGCCTTGCGGCGCGCGAACACCTCGTCGGCGGAGTCCCGGTCGATCCGGCCGCCCGGCGTACGGGTCAGCTCGTCGGCCGGCAGGCCGCCCTCGGCCTCCAGCTCCGCCGCCAGCCGGTTCGCGCGCCGCGCGAACCGGGTGTTCTGGTACAGGAACCAGCCGCCGACGCCGGGCAGCAGGAACGCGACCGCGCCCATGCCCATCGCCGCCGGCTCGCCCGTCAGCAGGAGCAGTACGCCCTCCATCGCCACCACGCCGAAGACGAGCACCAGCACGGTGGCGAGGAAGAAGTACGTGATCTTTCCGCCCATGGCCTTCTGCCGCCTCAGCCCAGGTCCAGGAAGTGTTCCAGGCCGAAGGTGAGGCCCGGAGTCGTGACCACACGGCGCGCGCCGAGCAGGATGCCCGGCATGAAGCTGCTGTGGTGCAGCGAGTCGTGACGGATCGTCAGCGTCTCGCCCTCGCCGCCGAGCAGCACCTCCTGGTGGGCCAGCAGGCCCCGGAGGCGTACCGCGTGCACCGGGACGCCGTCGACGTCCGCGCCGCGCGCGCCGTCCAGGGCGGTCGCGGTGGCGTCCGGCTGGGCGCCCAGGCCGGCCTCGGCACGGGCCGCGGCGATCAGCTGGGCGGTGCGGGTGGCGGTGCCGGAGGGGGCGTCCACCTTGTTCGGGTGGTGCAGCTCGACGACCTCGACGGACTCGAAGTACGGGGCCGCGATCTGCGCGAACTTCATGGTCAGGACCGCGCCGATGGAGAAGTTCGGAGCGATCAGGACGCCGGTCTCCGGGGAGGCGGCGAGCCAGGAGTTCAGCTGCGCGAGGCGCTCCTCGGTCCAGCCGGTGGTGCCGACGACCGCGTGGATGCCGTGGCCCACGCAGAAGTCGAGGTTCTCCATCACGGAGGCCGGGGTGGTCAGTTCGACGACGACCTGGGCACCCGTCTCCGTGAGGGTCTCCAGCTTGTCGCCCCGGCCCAGGGCCGCGACCAGTTCCATGTCCTCGGCGGCCTCGACGGCCCGTACCGCCTCCGAGCCGATACGGCCCTTGGCTCCGAGTACCGCCACGCGCAGCTTGCTCATCGCTCCGACTCTCTTCGTTCCTACGAGACCGATTCGTGCAGGCGTGCCGCCTGCTTGTCCTTCAGCGGGCCTATGACCGCCAGCGAGGGACGCTGTCCCAGGATGTCGGCCGCCACCGCCTTCACGTCGTCCGGGGTCACGGCGGCTATCCGGGCGAGCATGTCGTCCACGGACATCTGGGTGCCCCAGCACAGCTCACTCTTGCCGATGCGGTTCATCAGCGCGCCGGTGTCCTCCAGGCCGAGGACCGTGGAGCCGGAGAGCTGGCCGATCGCCCGGGTGATCTCCTCGTCCGTCAGGCCCTCGTGGGCGACCTTGTCGAGTTCCTCCCGGCAGATCCCGAGCACGTCGTGGATCTGGTTGGGGCGGCAGCCCGCGTACACGCCGAACAGGCCGCAGTCGGCGAAGCCGGAGGTGTACGAGTACACGCTGTACGCCAGTCCGCGCTTCTCCCGGACCTCCTGGAAGAGGCGGGAGGACATACCGCCGCCGAGGGCGGTGTTCAGCACGCCGAGCGCCCAGCGGCGCTCGTCGGTGCGGGCCAGGCCCGGCATGCCGAGGACGACGTGCGCCTGCTCGGTGCGGCGGCTCAGGTGCTCGACGCGGCCCGCCGTGCGCAGGGTGCGGTGTCCGTCGCGCGGGGCGACCGGCACCGCGTCCGTACGGGTCAGGGCGCCGGCCTTCTCGAAGGCGCGGCGGACCTGACGGACGACCGTGGCGTGGTCGACGTTGCCGGCGGCGGCGACCACCAGGTGGGTCGGGTCGTAGTGCTTCTTGTAGAAGCGGGCGATCCGGCCGCGGTCGAGGGCCTCGATGGTGTCGACGGTGCCCAGGACGGGGCGGCCCAGCGGGGTGTCGCCGAACATCGTCTTCGCGAAAAGGTCGTGGACCACGTCGCCCGGGTCGTCCTCGGTCATCGCGATCTCCTCGAGGATGACGCCGCGCTCGGCGTCCACGTCCTCCTGGAGGATCAGCGAGCCGGTGAGCATGTCGCAGACGATGTCGATCGCCAGCGGCAGGTCGGTGTCGAGGACCCGCGCGTAGTAGCAGGTGTACTCCTTCGCCGTGAAGGCGTTCATCTCGCCGCCGACCGCGTCGATCGCGGAGGAGATGTCCAGGGCGGACCGCTTCGCGGTGCCCTTGAAGAGGAGGTGCTCCAGGTAGTGCGTGGCGCCGTTCAGGGCCGGCGTCTCGTCGCGCGAGCCGACGTGCGCCCAGATGCCGAAGGTGGCGGAGCGTACGGACGGCAGGGTCTCGGTGACGATCCGGAGGCCGCCGGGCAGGGTGGTGCGGCGGACGGTGCCGATGCCGTCCCTGCCCTTGAGGAGTGTTTGGGTACGGGCGACGGCCCGCCCCTCCGAAGAGGGGCGGGCCGTCGTCACGGAACTACGGGACGTCACTTGTCGGTGTCGTCCTTGTCGCCCTCGGCGCCGTCCTCGTCCGCGATGACGGGGATCAGGGACAGCTTGCCGCGCTGGTCGATCTCGGCGATCTCGACCTGGACCTTGGAGCCGACCGCGAGCACGTCCTCGACGTTCTCCACGCGCTTGCCACCGGCGAGCTTGCGGATCTGCGAGATGTGCAGCAGGCCGTCCTTGCCCGGGAGCAGGGAGACGAACGCACCGAAGGTCGTGGTCTTGACGACCGTGCCCAGGTAGCGCTCGCCGACCTCCGGCATGGTCGGGTTGGCGATGCCGTTGATCGTGGCGCGGGCGGCCTCGGCGGCCGGGCCGTCGGCGGCACCGATGTAGATGGTGCCGTCGTCCTCGATCGTGATCTCGGCGCCGGTGTCCTCCTGGATCTGGTTGATCATCTTGCCCTTGGGGCCGATGACCTCACCGATCTTGTCCACGGGGATCTTGACGGTGATGATCCGCGGGGCGTTCGGGGACATCTCGTCCGGCGTGTCGATCGCTTCCATCATCACGTCGAGGATGTGGAGGCGGGCGTCGCGGGCCTGCTTGAGGGCCGCGGCCAGGACGGAGGCCGGGATGCCGTCCAGCTTGGTGTCGAGCTGGAGGGCGGTCACGAACTCCTTGGTGCCGGCGACCTTGAAGTCCATGTCGCCGAAGGCGTCCTCCGCACCGAGGATGTCGGTGAGGGCGACGTAGTGCGTCTGGCCTTCGATCTCCTGGGAGATCAGACCCATGGCGATACCGGCGACGGGGGCCTTGAGCGGCACACCGGCGTTCAGCAGCGACATGGTGGAGGCGCAGACCGAGCCCATGGACGTCGAGCCGTTGGAGCCGAGAGCCTCGGACACCTGGCGGATCGCGTAGGGGAACTCCTCGCGGGTCGGCAGGACCGGCACGATGGCGCGCTCGGCGAGCGCGCCGTGGCCGATCTCGCGGCGCTTGGGCGAGCCCACGCGGCCGGTCTCACCGACGGAGTACGGCGGGAAGTTGTAGTTGTGCATGTAGCGCTTGCGGGTCACCGGGGAGAGGGTGTCCAGCTGCTGCTCCATGCGGAGCATGTTGAGGGTGGTGACGCCCAGGATCTGGGTCTCGCCACGCTCGAACAGGGCGGAGCCGTGCACGCGCGGGATGGCCTCGACCTCGGCGGCGAGGGTACGGATGTCCGTGATCCCGCGGCCGTCGATGCGGACCTTGTCCTTGATGACGCGCTCGCGGACCAGGGCCTTGGTCAGGCTCCGGTAGGCGGCGCCGATCTCCTTCTCGCGGCCCTCGAAGGCCGGGAGGAGCTTCTCGGCGGCGATCTCCTTGACGCGGTCCAGCTCGGCCTCGCGCTCCTGCTTGCCGGCGATGGTCAGCGCCTGGGAGAGCTCGCCCTTGACGGCGGCCTCGAGGGCCTCGTACACGTCGTCCTGGTAGTCCAGGAAGACCGGGAACTCGCCCTCGGGCTTGGCGGCCTTGGCGGCGAGGTCCGACTGGGCCTTGCAGAGGACCTTGATGAACGGCTTGGCGGCCTCGAGGCCGGCCGCGACGACGTCCTCGGTCGGCGCCTCGGCGCCGCCCTTGACGAGCTCGATGGTCTTCTCGGTGGCCTCGGCCTCGACCATCATGATCGCGACGTCGCCGTCCTCCAGGACGCGACCGGCGACGACCATGTCGAAGACGGCGTCCTCGAGCTCGGTGTGCGTCGGGAACGCGACCCACTGGCCCTTGATCAGGGCGACACGGGTGCCGCCGATCGGGCCGGAGAAGGGCAGGCCGGCCAGCTGCGTGGAGCAGGAGGCGGCGTTGATCGCGATCACGTCGTAGAGGTGATCGGGGTTGAGCGCCATGATCGTCTCGACGATCTGGATCTCGTTGCGCAGGCCCTTCTTGAAGGAGGGGCGCAGCGGCCGGTCGATCAGGCGGCAGGTGAGGATCGCGTCCTCGGAGGGGCGGCCCTCACGGCGGAAGAAGGAGCCGGGGATCTTGCCGGCCGCGTACATCCGCTCCTCGACGTCGACCGTCAGGGGGAAGAAGTCGAGCTGGTCCTTGGGCTTCTTCGAGGCGGTGGTGGCCGACAGCACCATGGTGTCGTCGTCCAGGTACGCCACGGCGGAGCCGGCGGCCTGCTTGGCCAGGCGGCCCGTCTCGAAGCGGATGGTGCGGGTGCCGAAGGTGCCGTTGTCGATCACGGCCTCGGCGTAGTGGGTCTCGTTCTCCACTAGCGGTTTCTCCTACGTTTCGTCTCTGCGTCTTTTCGTCCACGGGCCCGTGTGGCCCGGAACGGTGCGGGAGAAGCGCTCTTGGTGGCGGGCCGGTCTTCGATCGAAGCACCCGGGGATGAGGGTCCGGGGGCCACTACCGAGGACCGGCGTCGTGCCGGCTGCTTCTCGCGCGGGGATGTGGCGTTGTGTGACCAGACTAATTGCCGGTCGGCACTTTGCGCACGTACAGCAAAGGGAGCGGCCCCCTAAAAGTGGGAACCGCTCCCTTCACGGCGACTTACTTCGCGCCGCCGGCCGCACCGCGACGGATGCCGAGGCGGTCGACCAGCGTACGGAAGCGCTGGATGTCCTTCTTGGCCAGGTACTGCAGCAGGCGGCGGCGCTGGCCGACCAGGATCAGCAGACCACGGCGGGAGTGGTGGTCGTGCTTGTGCTGCTTGAGGTGCTCGGTCAGGTCCGAGATGCGACGGGACAGCATCGCGACCTGGACCTCGGGGGAGCCGGTGTCGCCCTCCTTGGTGCCGAACTCGGCCATGATCTGCTTCTTGACAGCGGCGTCGAGAGCCACGCGGATCTCCTCTTGGTGTTCGATGCGCCCACGAGTGCCCCTGGTCTGGGTCTCAGGGGAAGCTTCCGTGACTCGGAGGCGAAGGCACGATGAGCGCTGCTCCCCGATCCCTCCGAGAGCGTGAGCCCTTCGAGGGGTTTTCCGGGAGCGCGTACACAAACGGCCGTCACACAGCGTACCAGCCCATGGGCGGCGAGCGGCCCGCGGGGCCTGGCCGGGACCGGTGGCAGAAGCCGGGGGATCCACTCAGGAGGTGAGGGAGCGGGCGGATTCGTAGAGGTCGAGGGTGGCCAGGGTGAGGGGGACGAGGGTGAGGAGGGTGGTGCTCTCGGTGAGGTCGGTGAGGCGGGCCCAGAGGGGGGAGACGCCCCTGGCGGGGACGATCAGGGCGATCGCGGTGATCAGGGCGGCGCCGGCGGCGACGGCGGCGCTCAGCCAGATCGTGCGGATCTCCGGCTGGTGCGCGGGCAGGTCAAGGGCCAGGCCGAGGATCAGCAGGGCGAGGGCGCCGAGGCCGGCCGCGAGGACGCAGGCGACCTGCGCGGTGTAGCGGAAGAGGCGGGCGCGCAGCAGCAGCGCCAGGCCGGCGGCGAGGGTGAGGAGGCGGGGCCAGACCGCGTCCGGGCCGCCGGTGAGGCTGAGGACCGCCGCCGAGCCGGTGACCGTGGCGGCGCAGCCGCCGACGAGGCCGAGCAGCAGTTCGTGGCCGCGGCGGGCCCGGGCGGCGATGCGCTCGGCGTCCACGGGGGCGCCGTGCGGGTGGGTGGGCGCGCCGGGGTCTCCGTACGGGGGTGTGGCGGCGCGGGGGGACGTGTAGCCGATGGGGAGGCGGGCGAAGCGGGTGGAGAGGGCCGGGAGGAAGGCGACGAGGCCGATCGCGGCCGGGGCGCAGACCGCCGCCGCCGCGGTGGCGGCGGCGCCGGTGAGGATCACGGCGAAGGAGGCCAGGGTGCCGGTCGCGGCGAGCAGGACGGCCGCGACGAAGGGGGCGTCCCCGCCCGGCAGCAGCGCCACCAGGACGACGGACGCGACGAGGACGGTCACGCAGCCCAGCAGGAACTGCAGCCGGCCGGGTCCCTCCCCCGCGTGCGGCGCGACGATCCCCGACCCGGCGATCATCAGCAGCGGCAGCGCGCCGAGCCCGACGGCGACGGCGGAGCCGCGGTCCTCGTAGACCCGGGCGCGGACGGCGGCGACGGCGGTCAGGAGCACGCCGAGGACGCCCGCGACGATGCCCGGCAGGCCGTGCATGTCGTGGCGGACCGGCTCGGCGTACCAGAGGACGAGGCCGAGCAGCGCCAGCATCAGCACGCCCGCCCCCAGCCCTGCGGCGCGCAGCAGCTCGCCGTTCCACAGCCGGCGGTCGCGGGTGACGGCGGACGCGACGGCGTCGGCGACGTCGTCGAAGACGGCGGGCGGCAGGGACTGCGCGAAGGGACGGAGCGTGAGCAGCTCGCCGTCGAGGACCCGCTGCTCGGCGAGGGTGCGCGCGCCGTCGAGGACGGTGCCGTCGAGCCGGAACAGGTGGTAGCCGGTCGGGGTGCCCGGGGGCTGGGGGCGGCCGGTGAGGCGGAGGATCTCCGGGTACACGTCGGCGGCGGCGACGTCCTGCGGGAGCGCGACGTCGATGCGGCAGTCCGGTGCCACCACGGTGACGCGGCTGAAGCCGGTCGCGGCGGCCGGGCTCCCCGTCGGCGCGGTCCAGTTCCCGGGCGGCGCGGTCGAGCCCCCGGACGGCGCGGTCGAGTTCCCCGTCGGCGTGGTCCTACTCACGTCTCTGGCCCCCTGGTTCGCGCTGATTCGCGGTCGCGCACGCTGCGCGCGTCACCCTACCGGCCCCTTGCGCGCGGCCCGGCCAGTAGGATCACCGTCTCGCGCGGTGCGGTGATGTCCGCACACCAGGCACGGGGGACGCACAGGGATGCACGAGGGATTGATGCTCCGGTGAGCCAGATCGTCGTCAAACGCCCGCCGAGGGCTCTGCCGCCCGAAATCCCCGGCGGGGAGCTGGTCCTGGAGTCGCCGCCGGAACTCCCGCGCGGCGAACGCGAATCGTTGCTGATGCAGCTGCTGCCGATGCTCGGCATGGGCTCGTCGGCGGTCTTCTTCTTCCTGCCGGGCGCCCATCCGTTCATGCGGATCATGGGCGTACTGATGGTCGCGTCGACGCTCGCGATGGCGGTCGCACAGGTCGTGCGGCACCGCAACGGCGCGAGCGGCGGACCGCTCGCCGAGGCACGGCGGGACTACCTCGCGTACCTGGCGCGGATCCGCAGGACGGTACGTCTCACCGCACAGCGGCAGCGCGACGCCCAGTTGTATCTGCACCCCGCGCCCGACCACCTGTGGGCGGTGGTCGCCGAGGGCTCACGGCTCTGGGAACGGCGCGTGGGCGACGCGGACTTCGGGCAGGTACGGATCGGTCTGGGCGCGCAACGGCTCGCGACGCCGCTGGTCGCCCCGGACACCGCGCCGGTGGACGACCTGGAGCCGCTGTGCGCGGGCGCGATGCGCCAGTTCCTCGCGGTGCACGGCGCGTTGGACGGACTGCCGGTGGCGGTCGCGCTGCGCTCCTTCTCACGGCTGTCCGTCACGGGCGAGCCGGAGTCGGCGCGGGCGGCGGCGCGGGCGCTGGTGTGCCAGCTGGTGACGCTGCACTCCCCCGACGACCTGGTGATCGCGGTGGTGGCGGCGCGCGGCGCGGCAGCACGCTGGGACTGGGTCAAGTGGCTGCCGCACGCGCAGGCGCCGGACCGCCTCGACGGGGCGGGCACGCGGCGGCTGTTCGGCGACGACCTCGCGGAGGTGGAGGAGGTGCTGCGGTCCGTCGGCCGGCTCGACGGGCGCCCCCGGTTCGGCCGGGACGCGCAGCCGGTCCTCGACCGCCCGCATGTGGTGGTCGTGCTCGACGGGGCGGTCGTTCCGCAGGAGTCACTCTTCGCGGCCCCGGAGGGGCTGCAGGGCGTGACCGTGGTGACCCTGGGCGGGATCGGCGAGCCGGCGGCGCGGGGCGCCGGGGCGGCCTCGCCGCTCGGTGGCGCGGCCTCGTGGCTCGGCGGGCACGCGGTGGAGACCCGCCCCGGCGGGCTCGCGGTGGAGGTGTGGCCGGGCCGGCTGCGCCTCGACTCCGGTGCCGGAGTCGCGTACGAGGGCGTGCCGGACGGGATCACGCTGCCCGCCGCCGAGGCGCTGGCCCGCCGACTGGCCCCGCTGCGCACCGGCGGCGGGGACGACGACGAACCCCTCCTCGCCGACCTCGACTTCACGGAACTCCTGGGCCTCGGCGACGCGGCGGGCGCCGACGTGGCGGCCCGGTCCCGGCGGCCGCGACCGGCGGCGGAGCGGCTGCGGGTGCCGATCGGCGTCGGCGAGAACGGGCAGCCGGTGATGCTGGACCTGAAGGAGTCGGCGCAGGACGGCATGGGCCCGCACGGCCTGTGCGTCGGCGCGACCGGCTCGGGCAAGTCGGAGCTGCTGCGCACTCTGGTGCTCGGGCTCGCCGTGACACACCCGTCCGAGACCCTGAACTTCGTCCTCGCGGACTTCAAGGGCGGTGCGACCTTCGCGGGCATGGCCCGGCTGCCGCACGTCGCCGCCGTCATCACCAACCTCGCCGACGACCTGACGCTGGTCGACCGGATGGGCGACGCGATCCGCGGCGAACTCCAGCGGCGGCAGGAACTGCTGCGCGCGGCGGGCAACTACGCCAACATCCACGACTACGAACGCGCCCGGGCGGCGGGCGCCGCGCTGGAACCGCTGGCCTCGCTGGTGCTCGTGATCGACGAGTTCTCAGAACTGCTCAGCGCCAAGCCCGAGTTCATCGACATGTTCATCCAGATCGGCCGGATCGGACGCTCGCTGGGCGTCCACCTGTTGCTGGCCTCCCAGCGCGTGGAGGAGGGCCGGCTGCGCGGCCTGGACACGTACCTGTCGTACCGGATCGGACTGCGGACCTTCTCGACGGCGGAGTCGCGCACGGCGCTCGGCGTCCCCGACGCGTACCACCTGCCGTCGGTGCCGGGGTCGGGCTACCTGAAGTTCGGCACGGACGAGATGGTGCGGTTCAAGGCGGCGTACGTGTCGGGGCCGTACGGGGCGGGTTCGCGGAGCGGCGGGGGTACGGTCCCGGAGGGCGCGGGAGCGGTCGCGCCGGCGCTGTTCACGGCGGGGCCGGTGACGGTGCCGGTCACGGGGCCGGTCACGTACGGGGACCCGAGCGCGAGCGCGTATCTCGGATCCGCGGGAGCACCGGACGACGTGGACGACGCGTTCGCGGACACCGTCCTCGACGTGCTCGTCCGCGGCCTGGAGGGGCAGGGCGTACCGGCGCATCAGGTCTGGTTGCCGCCGCTCGACCGCGCGCCGACGCTGGACCAGATGCTGCCGGGCATCGCGCGGACGGAGGACCGTGGCCTGACGGCGACGCGGTACACCCGTCCGGGCGGACTGACCGTGCCGCTCGGGCTGATCGACAAGCCCTTCGAGCAGCGCCGCGAGGTGCTGTACCGGGACTTCTCCGGGGCGGCCGGCCACATGCTGGTGGTCGGCGGCCCGCAGTCCGGCAAGTCGACGCTGATGCGCACGCTGGTCACGTCGTTCGCGCTCACCCACACTCCGCGTGAAGTGCAGTTCTACGCACTGGACTTCGGCGGTGGCGGGCTGGCGGCGCTCGCGGACCTGCCGCACGTCGGTGGGGTGGCGTCCCGGCTCGACCCGGAGCGGGTACGGCGGACGATCGCCGAGGTGGTGGGCGTCCTGAACCGGCGCGAGGAGTGCTTCCGCGCCCACGGGATCGACTCGATGGCCACGTACCGGCGGCAGCGTGCCGACGGCACCTCGCTGCCCGACGACTCCTTCGGCGACGTGTTCCTGATCGTCGACGGCTGGGGCGGGTTCAGGAACGAGTACGAGGGCCTGGAGCAGGTCGTCGCCGACCTGGCGGCGCGGGGGCTCGGGTACGGCGTCCACGTCGTGCTCACGGCCGCGCGCTACATGGAGGTCCGGGCGGGGATCAAGGACCAGCTGCTGAACCGGCTGGAACTGCGGCTCGGCGACGCGATGGACTCGGAGTTCGACCGCAGGGTGGCGGAGAACGTCCCGGCGGGAGTGCCGGGGCGGGGCCAGGTGCCGGAGAAGCTCCACTTCATGGCGGCGGTGCCGCGGACGGCGGGCGATCAGGACGAGGTCGGTCCGGCGGAGGCGGCGGCCGCGCTGGTGGCGGCCGTACGGGACGGCTGGTCCGGGCCGGGCGCGCCGGTCGTACGGCTGCTCCCGCACCGGCTGCCCGCCGACCGACTCCCGAAGGGCTTCGAGTTCCCGGGCCGGGGCATCGCGATCGGCATCGACGAGGCCGCCCTGGAGCCGGTGTTCGTCGACTTCGACGCCGACCCATTCCTCCTGGTCCTCGGGGACGGCGAGTCGGGGCGTACGAACCTGCTGCGGCTGATCGCGCAGCGCATCACCGAGCGGTACACCCCCGAGGAGGCGGTGATCGTCCTCGGGGACTACCGGCGCACCCTGCTCGGCGAGGTGCCGGAGAGCCACCTGCTGGAGTACGCGCCGACCGCGGACGCGATGCGGACGCACATGGAGGCCCTGGCGGGGGTCTTCGAGCGCCGCCGTCCTCCGGCGGACGTCACCCCGCAACAACTGCGGGACCGGAGCTGGTGGACCGGCCCGCAGGTGTTCGTCCTCGTCGACGACTACGACCTGGTGGCGACGAGCGCGGGCGGTCCGCCGGCCGGGCTCGCCGAGTACCTGCCGTTCGCGCGCGACGCGGGCGTCCGCTTCGTCGTCGCGCGCGGCACGGCGGGCGCGTCGCGCGCGCTGTACGAGCCGTTCCTGCAGCGGATGACGGAACTCGGCGCGCAGGGCGTGCTGTTGTCCGGCGACCCGTCGGAGGGCGAGCTGCTGGGCGGCGTACGGTCGCGTCCGATGCCGCCGGGCCGGGGGTTCTTCGTGCCGCGGCGGGGTGGGGCGTCGCTGGTGCAGACGGGCTGGGTCCCGGTGCGTTGAAGCGGGATCCTAGAGGTCGGGACCCTCTCAGGGGTGAGTTCCGGGCGACCTCGGCCCACGAGGTCGCCCGCTGCGGATAATCGACGCAGAGCACGGCAACGCCACGCACAAAGGAGACTGCGCCGGATGGGCACCCAGCAGGAGAAGGACGAGCTGTACGCACTGGACATCAGCGGCGTGGAGTGGCACGGGGCGCCGGGCACGAGCCCGGACGAGGAGCGTGTGGAGATCGCGTACCTGCCGGGCGGGGCGGTCGCGATGCGGTCCTCGCTGGACCCGGAGACGGTCCTGCGGTACACGGAGGCGGAGTGGACGGCGTTCGTGCTCGGCGCGAAGGACGGGGAGTTCGACCTTCGGTAGGGGGTCGAGGGTAGGGGGAGAGCTTGGAGGGGGAGGGGCCCGGGTGGGCCCCTCCCCCTCTTCCTTCTCGGCCTTCCCTCAGAACGCCTCGGTGAAGAGGCGCGACGCCTTCACGTCCGTGGAGCGGTAACTGTCCTTGCCCTGCTCGACGATCCGGGCCACCGACTCCAGCCGGGACTTCATGTCCTCCGCGCGCTTCTTGTACCTGCGTTGCAGCAGCTCGTACTCGCGGTGGGCCTCGCCGTCCCAGGTGCCGGTGACGACCCTGAGGGCGGTGTCCATCTCCTCGATGTCCTGGACGATGTTCCGCGAGACGGCGCGGATGCGGTCGGCCATCACCTGGACGCTGGCGTACTGGACCTTGGTGTTCTGATCGATGCCGGACATGCGTGCGCGCTCCTCGGGGTCAGATGCTGTTCAGGGCGGAGTGGGGTGCGGGGCCCGTCGGGGCGCCGGTGTTGGCGGAGGCGAAGGCGCGGCGGACGTCTTCGTCGTTCGCGTTGCTGAGGTTCTTCGTCTCACCGACGGCGTGGAGGAGTACGCCGAGGAGCCGGCGGATCATGTCGTGGTCCTCGTTCAGCCGCGTCTGCGCCTGCTTGAACCCGGCGGCCCCGACACCGGTCCAGCCGGCCCCGCAGGTCTCCAGGATGTCGGCGAGCTCCCGGGCCTGACGGGTCACGGCCTGACCGGTCTCCATGATCTTGTTCTTCGCCTGGACGACGGGATCGTCGGCGAGTCCGAACCCGCCGGTGGGGGTGGTCATGTGGTGCTCCTGGGGGTCGGGGGGTGGGCGCGGCGCCGTCGGAGGACGGCGAGAGTGGTGAGGGCGGCGAGGAGGAGGGCGGTGGCGACGACGATGGCGGGCATGCGCCAGGTCGTTCGGGGCGGGGCCGGAGCGGGCTCCGGGGCGGGCTCCGGGGCGCCGGCGGTTCGCTGTGGTGCCGGGGACGGGGCGGTCGCCTGGGCGGCGGCGAGCAGGGGGTGGACGTCGGGGTCGCCCGGGTCACCCTTGCCCTCCAGGAGGACCTGGGCGGGGCGGACGGAGCCGTACCCGATGTACCTGCTCGGCACGGGCCCGTCGTGCCCGGCGGTCTGCAGCATGACGCGCAGCACCTGATTGCCGGTCCAGTCCGGGTGAGCGGACCAGATCAGCGCGGCGGAGGCGGACGCGATGGCGGTGGCGTGACTCGTCCCGTCGAACGCGCAGTACTTCGTCTTGTCGGCGGAACACCGCCCGGGCATGTCGACGCCGGGGGCGGCGAGGGCGAGGTGGTCGCCGTGGTTGGAGAAGGAGGCGTGCGTGCCGTCGGGCTCGAGCGCGCCGACGGCGACGACGCCGGGGATGGCGGCGGGGTACTGAGGATCACCGGTGCCGTCGTTGCCGGCACCGGCGAAGATGAGGGCGCCGCGTTGTAGGGCGTAGTTGACGGCGGCGCGCCATTGGGGGCGGTCGGTAGTGCGGGCGGGGCCGCCCATGGAGATGTTGATGATTCGGGCCCCGTGGTCGACGGCGTATCGGATACCTATGGCGGTGGGTCTGACGGTGCCGAAGCCGTGCTTGTCACCCACCTTCACCGGCAGGATTGTCGCGCCGGGGGAAATTCCGTTGACCCCCTTCTCGGCTCCGCTACCAGCGATGGCCAAGGACATGTTGGTGCCGTGGCGCTCAGTGTCTCCGTCGCCTGTACGGCCTGGCCCTTGCCCGTCATAGACGTTGCGGCCGGGGAGGACCTTGCCGCGCAGCTCAGGCACCGTCGAGTCCACTCCGGTGTCGAGAACGGCAATCGTGATACCCCGTCCTGTGGAAACGCTCCAGAGCTCGTCCGACTGCATCGCGCCGAGGTACCACTGCCTCGTACCCACGCCATCGGCCTGCACCACAGGTGCTGGAACGATCAGCGCCGCAGCTGCGAGCAACCAACCGAGACAACGCTTCAAGGTGGGCTCCTAGTCGATGACTGGCGGCATTACGTTGCGCTGACCCGAAGTCCATGTCTCCTCGTCC
This sequence comes from Streptomyces sp. HUAS YS2, assembly GCF_033343995.1. Lineage (NCBI taxonomy): Bacteria > Bacillati > Actinomycetota > Actinomycetes > Kitasatosporales > Streptomycetaceae > Streptomyces > Streptomyces solicathayae. The sequence continues at coordinate 2,283,231 of NZ_CP137573.1, forward strand.
TCTGAGAGATATGCCGGTCGACCAGTGGACGACCGACGCTCCACCAGATTCGGCGGGGCCATCGCTGCCGGTACAAACCCCGGACCACCAACGGGGTTCGCGGCTCGCCCGGAACTACCGAGCCTTCCGGCCTGGTTTGGCAGCTCACGGCGGACCGCGGACTCGGGGCCCCCAGGCTGAGGAACAACACTGCGCCCTCGGGGGACCGGCTCAGGACCGATGACCAAGCCTGGGAAGGAACGCGGTCGGGTCGCGCTTACACCCGCAGCGCCAGATGCCGAGCTGCCACTGGCGATTCCAGGCCGCAGTCCGCTACGAGGTTCCGGAGATGACCTGCCAGGAACCTGCGTCGTCAGCGGAGAAGTCACCCAACGGTCCTCTTCGAGGACTGATGGCGAATGTGCGGTGGGCTGCGCGACAAGGTGCGTGGACTCCCGTCCCTGCGCTCCAGACACGCTGTCCAGCGTCATCTTTGCCTGATCCGGACGACTGCCCACCGGCAGGTGATCCGCTGGCAGCCGCAAAGAAGCGTCACCGGGGCCCAGCGGGCCCCGGGACGGCGCCGCCGGTGGCACCGGTAGCGCCGCTGCGGATAGAGCTGGTGCGTCACGGCCCGCCGTGGCGTATGGACGTTCCATGTCGTCAAAGCCACTGTTGTCAATCGGCCGGAACCTGGGTTCCTTCGCCGCGTCCAACCGCTCCTTCGCCACCTCGTAGTACGAAGACAACCGCTCCATCTGGTGGATGGCCTCCTGGAGCTTCGGGCCCGTTTCCGCGGCTACCCTCGCGGCTTCCTTCGTCGGGTCCTCGAAGCACGTGCCGGTCGGTTTCGGGAGGGCGGTCTTCGCTTCTCTGAGGGCCTGGCCGGCTCGGGTCAGTTCCGTCGCGGCGGTGTTCGTGTAGTCGCCCAGGCGGAGCGTCTGGGCGACCATGTCCGCGCCCCAGACGCGGAACGCGTCCCCCGCCGCGCCGTCCCACTGCACGCGGCCGATGTAGTGGCGGAGATCCTTCGCGATCTTCTGGAGCTCGGGGACCGCCTTCGCCAGCGCCTCGCCCCTGGCGGTGAGTTCACCCGGACGAGCGAAGGCGATCATCGCGTACAACGCGTCCAGCGGCTTTCCGTCGAATTGTTCGGGCATCCGGAACCGCGCCTCCTTGCTAGCTGAAGCCGCCGGTGGCGACTGTCGACGTGGCCGTCGACGGCGCGGCCGGCTCGCCGATCGCGTACTGTGCCCTCGCCCTGCGCTGGAGCTCCGCGAAGCGGCGTTTCAGGTCCTCGTCGACATCGGCGTAGCCCCGGTCCGCGAGGTGGATCGCGATGCCCATGGACTCGATCGTGTCGCCGAACGTGCGGGACAGGGCCTCCAGGCGCGCGCGGATCCGGGCGTACGACGCGTGGAGTTCCGTCGCTGCCGCGAAGCCCTCGCCGTACGCGTCCGCGCCGACCCGGCTGTCGGCGAGGTGGCGGTGGGCCGCCGGGGAGCGGTCCAGGTCACTGAGCAGCTGTTCGACGCGCGTTCGGAAGCTCTGGAGCGTCACGGCTCCGACGTCCAACCGGTTCCCCACAGTGGTCCCCCTCGTCACACCTGCGAATCAGGCGGCCACTGTAGCCAGTTCAGCGCATGCGTCCGCCGCACCGCAGTCGCCGGCCGTCGCGGAGGACCGTGCAGGTTCCGGCGACGAGGGCGACCAGCAGCCCGCCCGCCGCGACCGCGTAGGTGGCCACCCTCGCGTCGCGGTCCCGTCGGGTCTCCGACGCCGACAGCGGGGCCGGGTCGGGGCGCGCAGACCCGGGTGCGGTGCGCCGTGCCTCCCCCTCCGTACCCTCCAGCGCCCGCACCGGGTCCGCGACGCCCCAGCCCAGTTCGTCGTCCCGGCCGTCCGTCGCCCGGACCGCAGTCCGCCGGATGCGGTCGACGACCTCCGACGCCTTCCACGTCGGGTACTTGGCGCGCAGCAGCGCCGCGATCCCGGTGACGTACGGGGCGGAGAAGCTCGTACCGCTGTCGACGCACTGGCCGCCGCCGGGGACCGTGGAGACGACGTCGACGCCCGGAGCCGCGACGCCCACGAAGCCGCCGGACTGGGAGAACGGGGCACGTTCGTCGTTGCGGTCGGACGCGGCGACGGCGAGGACGCCGGGGAACGCGGCGGGGTAGGTGTTCTTGCGCCGGCCGTCCTTGCCGTCGTTGCCCGCCGAGGCGACCACGACGACGTCCGCGGCGATCGCCCGCGCCACCGCCCGGCCCAGCGGGGAGTCCGGGGTCAGCGGCCGGGAGGTGTCCTGCGAGATGTTGACGACGCGCGCGTCCGCGGCGACGGCGTGGTCGATCGCCTCGGCCATCGCGTCGGTCGCGCCGCTGGTCCTGCCGTCGGTCTGCCGGATCGGGATGATCACGGCCTCGGGGGCGAGCCCGACGAACCCGGTGCCCGCGCGGGGCCGGGCGGCGATGATGCCGGCGACCTTGGTGCCGTGGCCGGCCTCGTCCACCGTGCCGTCCGTCGTACCGACGAAGTCCCGGCCGGCCGCCGCGTCCACCGCGTCACTCAGTTGCGGGTTGGCGTCGTCGACGCCCGAGTCGATGACCGCGACCCGTACCCCCGCGCCCTTCGTGTCCTGCCACAGCTCGTCGAGCAGGATGCGCTGGAGCGGCCAGGGGGTCCCCTCCGTCTGCTTCCCCGGGAATCGGCACTCGCCGTTGCCGGCGAGCGTGGTCGGCACGTTCTGCGTGCCGTGGCCGGTGAGGAGGAGGGTGAGGAGACACGTGACCGCCGCTTCGCGCGACGCCCCGCCCATCGTCATGATCCCTGCGGACGGCGTGCGCCGTCCGTGTCCAGGCGCGGGCCCTTGGAGAGGAAGTCGGACCAGGCGGCCGGGACGAGTGCCGGGGTGACGTCTCCGTATCCGAGGCGGATCCGGGCCTCGGAGCGGATCTCCCCCGCCTGCCCCTCGCCGTTCGTCCGTACCGCGTACCTCAGTCCCGTGTCCGTCACCAGGAAGAGGGAACCGTCGGAGCCCGTACCGCCGCTCCGTACCTGGGTGTAGAGCAGGCCGCTGCCGGGGGTGACGTACGTCCCGGGTCCGCCCGCCGCGATCTCGGCCGGGTACTCCGTGCCGGCCCAGGTGGACAGCGTCGTACGGCCCTTGCCGTCGACAGCGCGCAGGACGCTGCAGACGGTGTCGCGGGCGCCTTCGCCGTCCGTGCCGTTGACCTGGCGGACCCTTCCGACGGGCCAGCGGTGCTCGGTTCCGAAGGCCGTGGTGTCGGGCGGGAAGTCGGCGGAGCCGACCTCGGTGGGCCGGCCGTCCATGTCGAGCGCCTGGGTCTGCGGGGAGTGGACCAGCAGCCAGGCGGTGAAGTCGCTGACCGGCTGGACCTTTCCGGGCAGGACGACGTAGTGCTGCGGGCCGGCGCCGGTGCCCGCCCTGAGGACCATGCCGACGCGGTCCTCCGTCTCACTGAGGCCGCCGCCGATGCCGGCGGGCGCGCCGACCCGGCCGGGCAGGACCGGGAAGTCGACCGGGCTGCCGGTGTGCAGGGTGGCGAGCCAGTCGTCGGTGACGGACTGCGGCTCCCGGTTCACGCCGACGAGCACGGTGGCGAGGTGCGCGGACTCGGCGGGTGCGCCGCGCACCTGGTACTTCGTTCCGGTGGCATCGACGAGGTAACGCAGCGCGCCCTTCTGGCCCTTGACGTACAGGACCTCGCCGGCGGCCAGCTTCCGTCCCCGTCCCTCGGTGCGCGGGAAGTCCCGCTCGGCGAGGACGAACGCGGCCTTCTGCACGCTCGCCGTCGCGCTGCCGCCGGGCTGGGCGCACACGGCCCAGCGCTTGGCGCGGCCCGCCTCGTCCTCGGTGGGCAGCCGGTCGGGGGCGTACGGGATGCCGAGGATGGGGCCGCGCGGCGGGCGGCCCGCGTCGAGCACCTCGTCGTCGACCTGGACGACGTCGAAGGCGCTCGGGTCGAGCAGCAGCCGGGCGGACGCGAGGTTGAGGACGGGGTGGAGGAGGGTCCTGCGGTCCTTGCCCTCGCCCGTGGTGAGGACGACGTACCGGGTGGTGGACTGCTTGCCGACGACGACTCTCGTGCCGGGGGTGTCCCAGCCCTTCGGGGCCTTCGGCTGGAGCATGCCCCACGCGCCGAACCCGGCGAGCAGCAGCGCGCCGGCGACGATGCTCGGCACGACGGCGCGCAGTGGTGCGGGCGCGCCGTCGTCCGTGCCCGAGGGGGACGGGCGGAGGAACGCCGCCACGGTGCGCCTCTTCGCGAAGGTGTACGCGCCGAGTTCGTCCCGCCGTGCTGCCATTGGGCCCCCGATCCCCCGTCGTTGCCGGGCCGCGCCCGGTCCGGCGCCAGGTCCGGGGGCGCCCTGCTCCCCGTGCCGTCCGCGCGGACCGCGCCTGGCGCGGCCGGGCCCCTACTATGCCCTCTGACCGGCGGGGTGTGCGGGGCGGGTACGGTGACCAGGCCGCCAAAGCCCTGACGGGCAGCGGTGATCGGGACGAAATCGGGGGGTTCGGCATGGCTTCCGTGGCGCAGGCGCGGTCTGCCGGGGGCACGGTTCCGCTCGCGGCGGCGCCCTCCGGGGCGCTCGGCGGTGCGGCTGCCGCGCCTTCGGCGGACCCTGTTCGTGGCTCCGTCGCGTTGCGTCCCGCAGTGCGTGCCGGGCACGGTGGATCGTTCCGATTGCAACAGCTCGTCCTGATCGAGGTGGCCGCGGCGTTGCTGCTCGCGGCCTGGGCGGTGGAGCCTCTGCTGGTCGTCCCCGCGGCGGTGTTCGCCGGGGTGCTCGTGCTGCTCGCGGTGGCGCGCAGGCGGCGGCGCGCGCTGCCGGAGTGGCTGGCGACGGTCCTCGCGCTGCGGGCCCGGACCCGGCGGGCGGCGACGGCGGCCGTTCCCGCGGGCACCGATCCGGGGCTCGCGCCGGTCGTGGAGTGCGATCCGGCGCTGCGGACGTACGCGTTCGGGGAGCACACGGGCGACTGTGCGCGCGACCGGCGGCCGGTGGGGCTGATCGGCGACGGCACGTTCCTGACCGCGGTCGTACGGGTCGAGTCGGAAGGTACGGCGCTGCGGCCGAACCCGGCGGCGTACGCGCTGCCGGTCGGTCCGGTGCTGGAGGCCCTGGCCGCGGACGGGATCCGGCTGGAGTCGGCGCAGATCGTGCAGCACACGCAGCCGGCTCCGGCGCCGCATCTGCCGGACCGGTCGCCGGCCGCCCGCAACTACGCGTCGCTGCACGCCCGGACGGGGGCGCCGGCGGTACGGATCACCTGGATCGCGCTGAAGCTCGACCCGGAGCTGTGCCCGGAGGCTGTCGCCGCGCGCGGCGGCGGGCTGCTGGGGGCGCAGCGCTGCGTGGTGCGTGCGGCCGACCGTCTGGCGAGCCGGCTGGCCGGGGCGCAGGCCGGGTTGCGGGCGACGGTGCTGAGCGAGCGGGAGTTGACCGCGGCGCTCGCGACCTCGACCGGTGCCGATCCACGTGCGCTGGCGCAGCCGGTGCAGGGGCGGGCGCGGGCCCCGCGAACCCGCGAGACGGCGCGGACCTGGCGGTGCGACGACAGTCTGCACACCACGTACTGGGTGGGCCGCTGGCCGCAGTTGGGCGGCGGACGGGACGCGGCGGCGATGCCGCGCCTGGTCGCGCTGCTCACCTCGCTGCCCGCGACGGCGACGACGTTCAGCCTGACGCTGAGCGGCGCCGACGACCGCCGGGAGGCGACGGTGACCGGGCACGTACGGGTCACCGGACGGAGCGACGCGCAGTTGGTCACGGTCCGGCGCGAACTGGAGCGCGCGGCACGCGGGGTACGGGTCGGACTCGTACGGCTGGACCGCGAGCAGGTCCCCGGGGTGCTGGCGACGCTGCCGCTGGGCGGTGCGCGCTGATGGCTCGCTGGGCGCGCAGTGCCGGATTCGCGGGACTCTTCGGGCGCGGGCTGGTCGGGCCGCGGCACGGTCGGCATGCCGTGCCGGTGGACGGATGGGACGCGCTGGCGCTGCCGTTGGGCGACGACGGGGTGGTCGTCGGGGTCGACCCGGGCGGCGAGCCGGCGGTCCTGGGCCTCAACCGGCCGTCCCCGTACGACATCACGCTCGTCGGCGGCCTGTGGACGGCCCAGGTCCTCGCGCTGCGCGCGATCGGAGCCGGGACGCGGGTGGCCGTGGAGACGGGCCGCGCGGCGGCCTGGGCGCCGTTGACGCGGGCCGTCGCGGACGACGACGGGCCGCCGTGGGTGACCGTGCACGACGTGGGCCGGGTTCCGCCGCTGGGCGCGTCGGCGGGCGGTCCGGTGGTCGTGGTGCGGGACTGCGGGACGCGGCCGCCGCGCGGCAGGGTCGCGCCCGCGCCCTGGCAGTCGGTACTGACGCTGCTTCCTCATGTGAGCCCCGTCGCACCGAGGTTGATGGAGAAGTCCGCCCTGGTCGGGGTGCAACGGGTGTCTCCGGACGAAGCGGAACAGATCGGCCGGATCATGGGCCTTCCGCACACGGAGACGGAAACGTTGTCGACGCTCGCGGACGGCGTGACGCTGTGGTGCACGCCACGCGACCGGCAGCTGGTGAAGACGCAGGCCACGGACGCGGAGTCCGGACTCCTGGGCGCCGCACGGCGGATGGACTGAGGCCCACCGGGCCGTCCACCGGCCTCGGGGACTCCCCCGAGCTCACTCTGCGGAGCAGTGAGGTCACTTGGGAGCGACGGACAGGTCACGGTCGTGTCCGGGACAGGCCCTGACGGACCGGCCGCCCTGCCCTACTGACACCGTTGACGATTAGGGTGGAGGGTGCGGGAGCCGGGCGGACCGGACCGGACCGGAACGAGGAACGGTCGCCCCGCCGACAAGCACAAACGGTGCTCGACCACACCAGGAGGCAAAGTGAACGGCGATCGCGACGAGATCCGGGCGGGCTGGGACACACCGCCCGACGGTCAGTCCGACGCGGAGCCCGCCGAGATGTCGGGTGAGTTCACCATCGACTACACCCCGCCGGCCTGGTACACGCAGAACGCGTCGGGGGACGCCGCGGCAGCGGGCGCGGGGGCCGCTCCGGCGGCCGATGGCATGGTTCCGCCGCCTCCGCCGCCGTCCGGTGCGCCGGTCGCGCTGCCCGGACTGCCGGCCGGCAGCGGCTTCGAGCCCAACTGGGCCCCCCCGCCGCCGCCCGCCGCCGGACCGGGCGCGCCGCAGGCCGCCGCGGGTTCGGCACCGGGGGACGAGTCCGCGCGGCCGGAGGCTCCTGCCGTGCCCGAAATGCCGTCGGTTCCGGTGCTCTCGGACCCGTTCGGCGGGGGCGACGTGGAGAGCGGCGCGACCATGCGCTTCTCCCCCGCCGCGCTGAAGCGCGAGATGGCCGAGATCGCGGAGCGCGAGGCGGCCGAGGCCGCTGCCGCAGCCGCTGCCACTCCTGCTGACGGCGACGCGGGCGAGAGCCCGGCGTCCGCCGACGCGACGGACGGTGACGGGAACACGGGCGGGAACGGGGACGGGGACACCGACGCCGCCAAGGCCCTGGACGGCTCCGCGGAGGAGGGCGCGTCCGCCGAGGACGCGAACGACCTCGCCGACGACGCCCCCGACACTCCCTCCTCGGACGCGGAGGTGGCCGCCGTCGCGATCACCGACGCCGTGCCGGACGAGCCGGCCGACGCCCCGGTGAACGACGCGATCCCGGCCGACGCCGTACCGAACGACGCCGTACCGAACGACGCCGTACCGAACGACGCCGTCCCCGCCGACGCGGCCCCGGGCAACGCGTATCCGGGCCCCGCGCTTCCGGGCCCCGTAGTCCCGCCCGCGCCGCAGGGCGGACTGCCCGCGCTGCCCGGCGGCTTCGCGCCCGCGGGCGGCGGCCTGCCGCCGCTGCCGCCGGCGTTCCAGACCGGGGCGCCCGCGGGCGCCCCGCAGTGGCCGGCCTCGCCGCCCAACACCGACCAGTCGGCGCTGCCGGTACCGGCCCAGAACCCCGCACCCGCGCCGCAGGGCGGCTACGGCTTCCCGCAGCCGGGACAGCCCGGTCAGCCCGGCGCGGACGTGCCGCCGCAGGCCCCCTCGCCCGCACCGGCGTGGCCCGCCCAGCAGGCGGGCGGCCCGCTCGCTCCCGTACCGCCGCAGGGCGGCTACGGCTTCCCCCAGCCGGGACAGCCGGGGCAGCCGGGCCAGCCCGGTCAGCCGCCGGTCCCGCCGCAGGGGCAGGCGCTCGCCCCGCTCCCGGCGTCGCCTCAGGCTCCCGCGCTTCCGCCCGCCGGCGACGGCAACGCGCCTGCGCCGCAGGGGGGTTACGGCTTCCCACAGCCCGCGCAGCCGCTGCCGCCGCAGGCGCCCCAGCCCGGCCTGCCGCCGCAGATCCCGCCGGGCCCCGAGGGCAACGCCGCCGCCCCGCAGGGCGGTTACGGCTTCCCGCAGCCGGGCCAGCCCGGCCTGCCGCCGCAGTTCCCGCCGGGTCCCGAGGGCAACGCCCCGGCCCCGCAGGGCGGTTACGGCTTCCCGCAGCCGGGACAGCCGGGCATGCCGCCGCAGGACCCGAACGCGCCGGTCCAGCAGCCGCAGGGGCAGCAGCCGCCGATCGACCCGCGCACCGGGGCCGCCTGGCCGCAGCCGGTCACGCACGACCAGCGTGAGCGGTCCGTGCCGGGTGCGCCGCTCGGCTACACCGCCGCGGTGGAGCTGTCGTCCGACCGACTGCTCCGCAACAACAAGCAGAAGCCCAAGTCCAGCCGGGTGCCCGGCGCCGCGGCCCGTTTCAAGCTGGGCGGCAAGAAGGAGGAGGCCGAGCGGCAGCGCAAGCTCGACCTGATCCGTACGCCGGTGCTTTCCTGCTACCGGATCGCGGTCATCTCCCTCAAGGGCGGCGTCGGCAAGACCACGACGACGACCGCGCTGGGCGCGACCCTGGCCACCGAGCGGCAGGACAAGATCCTGGCGATCGACGCCAACCCGGACGCGGGCACGCTCGGCCGCCGTGTACGGCGCGAGACCGGCGCGACCATCCGCGACCTGGTGCAGGCGATCCCGTACCTGAACTCGTACATGGACATCCGGCGGTTCACCTCGCAGGCGCCGTCCGGCCTGGAGATCCTCGCCAACGACGTGGACCCGGCGGTCTCGACGACGTTCAACGACGAGGACTACCGGCGGGCGATCGACGTCCTGGGCAAGCAGTACCCGATCATCCTGACCGACTCCGGCACGGGTCTGCTGTACAGCGCGATGCGCGGTGTGCTCGACCTCGCCGACCAGCTGATCATCATCTCGACGCCGTCGGTCGACGGCGCGTCGAGCGCCTCGACGACGCTGGACTGGCTCTCCGCGCACGGGTACGCGGAGCTGGTGCAGCGCTCGATCACGGTCATCTCGGGGGTCCGCGAGACCGGCAAGATGATCAAGGTCGAGGACATCGTGTCGCACTTCGAGACCCGCTGCCGCGGCGTCGTCGTGGTGCCGTTCGACGAGCACCTGTCGGCGGGCGCCGAGGTCGACCTCGACATGATGCGGCCGAAGACCCGGGAGGCGTACTTCCACCTGTCGGCGATGGTCGCGGAGGACTTCTCGCGGGCGCAGCAGGCGCAGGGGCTGTGGACGGGCGGCCAGCAGGGCCACCTGCCGCCGCACATGGCCCCGCCCATGCCGGGCCAGCAGGTCCCGGGTCAGCAGCCGCAGGGCCAGCCCGGGCAGCCGATGCCGGGGCAGCCCGGCCAGCCGGGCCAGCCGATGCCCGGTCAGCCGTACGCCCCGCAGCAGCCCGCGCCGGGGCAGCCGTACGGAGGTCAGCCGGGCCAGCCCGGGCAGCCCGGGCAGCCGCCGCAGGGCTGGCAGCAGCAGGCCCCCGGCCAGCCTCAGGCCGGCCAGCCCATGCCCGGCCAGCCCATGCCGGGCATGCCCGGACAGCCCGGTCAGCCCATACCGCCGGGACAGCACGGCCAGCCGATGCCCGGACAGCCCGGCGCGCCCGGTCAGCCGATGCCCGGTCAGCCGCTTCCGCCGTTCCCCGGGCAGCCGGTTGCCGGCCAGCCCGGCGCGCCCGCGACGCCGCCCGCCCCCGGTGCGCAGCCGGAACTTCCGGGGCCGGGTCAGCCCGCCGGGTGGCCGCAGCAGCAGCCCCCGCAGGCTCCCCCGCAGCCGCCGCCAGCCCCTCAGCAGTAAGGCTTCAGGGGTATAGACCAATGAGGGCCCGCACCGTCTCCACGGTGCGGGCCCTCGGCGCATTCCCGCAGCCCACAAGGGGTTTGAGACATCGTTGACGACTCCCTTCGTCGCTGATAGACCTTCGCTTCACCAGTTGGCGCACCAAGATCCACGACGCGAGGTCAGTCCTATGGTCATGGTCAAGGTTCCATCCCGCCCGGTCCGACAACGTCCGCTGACGCGACTGCTCCTCGCCGCCGGCGTCACCGCGACCACACTGGTGGCGGTCCCGTCCGCCGCCCAGGCCGCACCGCCCACCGAGGGCGATGCGAAGAGCGGGGGCAAGGTCCTCACCGTCGCCGTCTCTCAGAGCGTCGACTCCCTGAGCCCGTTCCTCGCCCAGAAGCTGCTGAGCACCAGCATCCACCGGCTGACCTACGAGTACCTCACGAACTACGACGCGAAGGACGCCAAGCCCATCCCGGGTCTGGCAACCGAGTGGAAATCCTCCGCCGACAAGCTGACCTGGACCTACACGATCCGCAAGGACTCGAAGTGGTCCGACGGCAAGCCGGCCACCGCCGAGGACGCGGCGTGGACGTTCAACAAGATGATGACCGACCCGAACGCGGCCACCGCGAACGGCAGCTTCACGGCCAACTTCGCGAAAGTCACCGCCCCCGACGCGCAGACCCTCGTCATCCAGCTGAAGAAGCCGCAGGCGACGATGACCGCGCTGGACGTCCCGATCGTGCCCAAGCACGTCTGGGAGAAGGTCGGCGACTTCTCGAAGTTCAACAACGACAAGAGTTTCCCGATCGTCGGCAACGGCCCCTTCGTCATCACCGACTTCAAGGTCGACCAGTACCTGAAGCTCAAGCCGAACAAGTCCTTCTGGCGCGGCGCACCGAAGTTCGACGAGCTGGTGTTCAAGTACTACAAGGACGGTGACGCGGCCGTCGCGGCGCTGCAGAAGGGCGAGGTGTCCTTCGTCCCGAACCTGACGCCCGCCCAGGCGGATGCGCTGAAGACCCAGAAGAACATCAAGGTCAACGACGCGCCCGGCCGCCGCTTCTTCGCCCTGGCGACCAACCCCGGGGCCAGGGCGAAGGACGGAAAGACCTTCGGCAACGGCCACCCGGCGCTGCTCGACCCGGCGGTCCGCAAGGCGCTCTTCCTCGCCGTCGACCGCTCGACCCTCATCGACAAGGTCTTCCAGGGGCACGCCGTCGAGGGCGAGGGTTACATCCCGCCGCGCTTCGGCTCGTACTACTGGAAGCCGACGGCCACACAGAAGCTGGCGTACGACCCGGCCAAGGCCGAGCAGGTCCTCGACGCGGCCGGCTACAAGAAGAACGCCGCGGGCAAGCGGGTCGGCAAGGACGGCAAGGCACTCGACTTCCGGATCCTGTGCCACGCCACCGACCCGAACGACAAGGCGATCGGCAAGTACCTCCAGGAGTGGTGGGGCAAGCTCGGCGTCGGGCTCAAGGTCGAGTGTCTCGACAGCGTCTCCGACCCGTGGGTGAAGGGCGACTACGACCTGGCCTTCGACGGCTGGTCGGTCAACCCGGACCCGGACTACGTCCTGTCCATCCACACCTGCGGCACGCTGCCCGCCACGCCCAAGGACACCGGCGCCACGGACAACTTCATCTGCGACCCGCAGTTCGACGCGCTGTACGCGCAGCAGGCGGTGGAGTACGACGCGGCCAAGCGGGCGGATCTGGTCAAGCAGATGCAGTCGCGGCTGTACGACACGGGGTACATGAACATCATGGCGTACCCGAACGCCCTCGAGGCGTACCGCACGGACCAGATCGCGTCCATCACGACGATGCCGGAGGCCGCGGGCAACATCTACGGCCAGGACGGCTACTGGAGCTGGTGGTCGGCCGCGCCGGCCGGCTCGTCCGCCGACGACTCCGACGGCGGCTCCTCCACCGGGGTGGTCGTGGGGATCGCCGCGGCCGTCGTGGTCGTCGCCGGACTCGGGCTCTTCCTCGCGAAGCGCCGCCGCGCCACCGCCGACGACCGCGAGTAGCGCGTGACCACGGCGAGCACTCCCGCCGACGTGGCGCGTCCCCCCGAGAGCACGGTGGGACGCGCCGCGGACGGCGCGTCGCACGGCACGGCCGTCGCGTACCTCCGCCATGCGGCGGGCAAGCTCGGCGGCGCTGCCGTCTCGCTGCTCGCCGTGCTGGTCACGAGCTTCTTCCTGTTCCGGATCATCCCCGGCGACCCGGTGAAGGCCATGACGCACGGGGTGCCGACCTCGGCGGAGCAACTGGCGACCCTGCGCCGCCAGTTCGGGCTCGATCTGCCGCTGTGGCAGCAGTTCACGGACTACTGCGCGAAGGCGCTGAGCGGGGACCTGGGGACGTCGTTCCAGTTCCGGGCGCCGGTCGGCGAGCTGATCGCGCAGAAGCTGCCGGCGACGCTGCTGCTGACCGGGGTGGCGGTGCTGCTCTACTCGGCGCTCGGGCTGTGGCTGGGCACCCGCTCGGCGTGGCGGCACGGCAGCCTCGGCGACAGGCTGAACACGGGGGTGGCGCTGACGCTGTGGTCGGTGCCGTCGTTCTGGCTCGGGCTGCTGCTGATCATCGTGTTCTCGGTCGGCATGGGCCCGGTCCCGGGGCTGTTCCCGACCGGCGGCATGGAGTCCGGCAGCGGCGAGACGGGGTTCGCGTACGTCGTCGACGTCGCGCACCACATGGTGCTGCCGGTGGTCACCCTGGTGGCCGTCGGGTACGCGCAGACCCTGCTGGTCATGCGGTCCTCGCTGCTCGACGAGATGGGCAGCGACTACCTGACGACCGCGCGGGCCAAGGGGCTGAAGGACGACGTGGTGCGCCGTCGGCACGCGGTGCCGAACGCGCTGCTGCCGACGGTGACCATGGTCTTCATCAACCTGGGCCATGTGGCGGCCGGTTCGATCCTGGTCGAGACGGTGTTCTCCTGGCCGGGCCTGGGCGGGCTGTTCTACCAGGCGCTGAGCGTGCCCGATCTGCCGCTCGTGCAGGGCCTGTTCGTGGTCTTCGCCGGTGCGATGATTCTGATGAACCTGCTGGCCGACCTGCTCTATCCGCTGCTCGATCCCCGGGTGGGCCGATGACCTCTCTCGCGTGGCAACGCCGGGGCGCCTCGGCGGCCCGCTTCTGGCAGCGGTACCGCGCGCACCGGGCCGGCCTGTACGGCCTCGCCGGGCTCGTGCTGATCGCGCTGCTCGCGCTGACCGCGCCACTGACCGTCGGCGCGGACGTGCAGTCGGTGACCAACGCGCCGGGCACGGCGCTCGAGCCGCCGAGCGCCGAATTCCCGCTCGGCACCGACCAGTTCGGGCGGTCGCTGCTCGGGCTGCTGATCTGGGGCGCCCGGATCTCGCTGCTCGTGGGGCTGCTCGCGGCGGCACTGTCGGTGGCCACCGGCACCCTCGTGGGGATTGTGGCGGGGCACTACGGCGGCTGGTTCTCGACCGTCGTCATGCGGATCACCGACTGGTTCCTGGTGATGCCGGCGCTGGTCCTGGCGATCGTGCTGGCGACGGTGATGTCCCGGTCGATCTGGACGGTGATCCTGGCGATCGGGGTGACCTGCTGGCCGACCACGGCCCGGCTGGTGCGCGCCCAGACGATCGCGGTGGAGTCCCGTCCTTACATCGAGCGGGCGCGGGCCCTGGGGGGCGGCCACGGGCACGTGATGACGCGACACGTGCTGCCGAACGTGATGCCGCTGGTGCTCGCGCAGACCACCCTCATGATCTCCGCGGCGATCCTCACCGAGGCGACGCTGGCCTTCCTGGGCCTCGGCGATCCGACGGTGGTGTCCTGGGGCGGGATGCTCCAGGACGCGCGGGAGGCGGGTGCGGTCTCGTCCGGGCACTGGTGGTACCTGGCGCCGCCCGGCATCGCGATCGCACTGGTCGCCCTGGCCTTCACGCTGTGCGGGCGGGCGATCGAGTCCGTGCTCAACCCGAAGCTGGGGGTGGGGCGTTGAGCCTGCTGGAGATCCGGGACCTGACGGTGACGTACGGGTCGGGCGCGGGCGCGGTGCCCGCGGTGCGCGGCGTCGACCTGAGCCTGGCCGCCGGGCAGAAGCTCGGCATCGCGGGCGAGTCCGGTTGCGGGAAGTCCACGATGGCGCTGGCGCTGCTGCGGCTGCTGCCCGCGTCGGCGAAGCTCACCGGGGAGATCCTGCTCGACGGCGAGGACGTCCTCGCGATGAAGTGGGGGCGGCTGCGGGCGGTGCGCTGGGCGGGGGCGTCGATCGTGTTCCAGGGCGCGATGCACTCGCTGAACGCGGTGCGGCGGATCGGCGACCAGATCGCGGAGCCGCTGCTGGTGCACGGACGACCGACGCCGCAGGAGGCGCGGCGGCGGGTCGTGGACCTGCTGGAGCAGGTGGGGCTGCCGGCGGCGCGGGCGGACGCGTATCCGCACGAGCTGTCCGGCGGGCAGCGGCAGCGGGTGATGATCGCGATGGCGCTGGCCTGCGATCCGCGGCTGATCGTGGCGGACGAGCCGACGACGGCGCTGGACGTGATGATCCAGGCGCAGATCCTGCGGCTGATCGAACGGCTCGTCGCGGACCAGGACATCGCGCTGCTGATGATCAGCCACGACCTGGCGGTCCTCGCGGACACCTGCGACCGGCTCGCGGTGATGTACGCGGGCCGGATCGTCGAGGAGGGGCCGGCGCGGGAGGTGTACGCGGAGGCGGCGCATCCGTACGGGCGGGCGCTGTCCTCGGCGTTCCCGAGGATCGGCGACGCGGCGTCGCGGCGGGCGCCGCGCGGGCTGCCCGGCGATCCGCCGGACCCGGCGGCGCTGCCGGACGGCTGCACGTTCCATCCGCGCTGCCCGGTGGCGGTGGAGGCGTGCGGGGTGGACGACCAGGAACTGCGGGAGGCCGGCGAGGGACGCCGGGCGGCCTGCGTGCACGTGGGGAGCGGAGCGTGAGCGGGTTGCTGTCGGCGCGGGGGCTGCACGTCACGTTCGCGGGGCGGCGGGGCGCGCCGCCGGCGCGGGCCGTGGACGGGGTGGACCTGGACATCGGGCCCGGCGAGATCGTGGCGCTGGTCGGCGAGTCCGGCTGCGGGAAGACGACGCTGGCACGGACGCTGCTGGGGCTCGTGCCCCCGACGGAGGGGACGGTGACGTTCGGCGGGGAGCGGCTCGGGTACGCGTCGCGGGCCCTGAAGGCGTACCGGAAGCGGGTGCAGCTGGTCCTCCAGGACCCGAGCGGCTCGCTCAACCCGCGGCACACGGTGTACGACGCGGTCGCGGAGGGCCTGCGGATCCACGGGTACGAGGGGGACGAGCGGGCGGCGGTCGCGGAGGCGCTGTCACGGGCCGGGCTGCGTCCGCCGGAGCGGTTCTTCCTGCGGTACCCGCACGAGCTGTCGGGCGGTCAGCGGCAGCGGGTGGTGATCGCGGGGGCACTGGTCCTGGGCCCGGAACTGATCGTCGCGGACGAGCCGGTGGCGTCGCTGGACGCGTCGGTACGGGGCGAGATCCTGGCGCTGCTGCTGCGCCTGCGCGACGAACTCGGCCTGTCGGCGCTGGTGGTGACGCACGACCTGGGGCTGGCGTGGAACATCGCGGACCGGGTGGCGGTGATGTACCTGGGCCGGATCGTGGAGACCGGGCCGGTGGAGTCGGTCCTGACGGCGCCGCGGCACCCGTACACGCAGGCGCTGCTGTCGGTCCTGCCGGAGTCCCCCGGCGCGCCGGTGGTCCTCACGGGCGAGCCCCCGGACCCGTCCCGGATCCCGTCCGGCTGCCGCTTCCACGCCCGCTGCCACGTCCTGGCCTCCGGCAAGGCGTCGGAGGTCGCGGATCGCTGCCGCGCGGAGGCGTTGCCGATCCTGACCGGCGTCGCCGCGGCCGAGGTCGCCTGCCACTGGTCGTCGGCAACGCCCTGAGCGCGCGCCGGAACCCTGCAGGGGCGGTGGCGGGACCTCCCGCCACCGCACGGCCCGCCTGCTAGGGCGCGTGCTCCTGGTCGTACGCCTCCGTCAGTTCGCGGGAGCGCTTCACGTCGTCGGCGATCGCCTCGAGGAGGTCGTCGATGGTGTCGAACTTCGACATCCCGCGCACGTACGCGAGGAAGTCGACGGCCACGTGCAGGCCGTACAGGTCGAGGCCGACGCGGTCGATCGCGTACGCCTCGACCGTGCGCTCGGTGCCGTCGAACTGCGGGTTGGTGCCGACCGAGATCGCGGCGGGCATCCGCTCGCCGTTCGCGGTGAGCCAGCCGGCGTACACGCCGTCCGCCGGGATCGCGGTGTGCGGCAGCGTCTCCACGTTCGCGGTCGGGTAGCCGAGCTCGCGGCCGCGCTGCGCGCCCCGGACGACGACGCCCTCGACGCGGTGCGGCCGACCGAGGATCTCGGCGGCGCCGTGCATGTCGCCCTCGGCGACGAGGCGGCGGGTCAGCGTGGACGAGAACGGCGCGCCGCCGCCCGCGTCGCCGCTGACGAACAGGTCGATGACCTCGACCTCGTAGTCGTAGGTGCGGCCCAGCTCGGTGAGGTACTCGACGTTCCCGGCGGCCTTGTGGCCGAAGCGGAAGTTCGGGCCTTCGATGACGGCCCGCGCGTGCAGCTTGTCGACCAGCACCTTCACGATGAAGTCCGCCGGGGACAGCTTCGAGAAGTCCGCGGTGAAGGGCAGGATCAGGCAGGCGTCGACGCCGAGTTCCGCCATCAGCTCCGCGCGCCGGTGATGCGGGGCGAGCAGCGGCGGGTGGCTGCCGGGGCGGACGACCTCGCTGGGGTGCGGGTCGAAGGTGACGACGACGGACGGCACGCCCAGCTCGCGGGCCTTCTCCACCGCGCGCCCGATGATCAACTGGTGTCCGCGGTGCACCCCGTCGTAGGAGCCGATGGTGACGACGCTGCGTCCCCAGTCCTGGGGGATGTCCTCCAAGCCACGCCAGCGCTGCACTGTGACCGCTCCTCGTCCGCCTGTTCGCCGATTACGCAGGTCTAAGACTGCCATGCCCGCGCCCGTCGGTCGGCATCGGCATGGAACTGCCCAGCGTCTCGACCGTCCGCCGGGCGCTCGGCCCGACGACGGCGGCCCATTCCCCGGGCGCCGCGGCGAGCCATCCGGCCGTCAGCGCGGCGAATCCCGGCACCTCGCGGGCGAGCGCGACGAGCCGCTGGTCGAAGCGGGTCGCCCCCTCGGGGGTACGGACGAGGAGGAGTCCGGCGCGGTGCACCAGGGCCCGGGTGCGGGGCTCGCTGCGCCGCTTCGCGCCGTGCGCGGCGGCGTCCAGGAGGGCGTCCAGGACGTCGGGGTCGGGCGATCGGTCGAGGAGGGCGAACAGGGCGTCGAGCAGCTCGCCGCGCACGTGCCGGGAGGCGCCCGTGCCGGGGGCGGCGAGGACGGGGACGAAGGCCTGCCGGACCGCGGCGGGCCCGTCCCGCAGCAGGCCCGTGATCAGCGGGAACAGGACCGCGCGGGCGGCCGGTCCGTCCTCCAGACGGCGGTCGGCGAAGGCCGCGGCGTGCGGGGCGCCGTCGGGGTGGCGGTCGGTGTACGCGCGTACGAGGTCGGCGGCCCGGCGGGCGAGGGCGGGGGCGGAGACCTCGGCGAGCGCGGTCAGGACGGCGGCGGCGACCGGCCCTGGCCCGGTGTCGAGCAGCCGGTCGTGGAGGGCGGCGAGGACGGGCTCGGTGTCCGTGGCGAGCGCCTCGGCCAGGGCGGACGGGGGGACGGCGGACTCGGCGAGGGCCTGCGGGAGGTAGCGGGCGCGGGTGTGCGGGTCCTGGACGAGGAGGGCGAGGGCGGGGGCGTGAACGGCCCGGTCGTCGGGGCGGGCGAGGAGCGCGAGGGCCGCGTAGCGGAGCAGGGCGCGGTCGGTGGCGGTGGTGACGTGGCCAGCGACGAGCCCGCCGTACGCGGCGGCGGCGACCCGGCGGGCGGGGCGTCCGTCGTCGTGCGCCCAGCGGTCCACGGCCCGGCAGAGGGCGGACGGCTCGTCCTCGGCGAGTGCGGCGAGCAGTTCCTCGGCGCGGGGGTGGGCGGTGGCGACGAGCGCCTCGCACAGGTCGTCGACGGCCAGGTCCCGGCGCGAGTAGAGCAGCGCCTGCGCGGCGGCCGCGACGGTGGCCCCGGGAGCGGCGGGCAACGCCCGCTCATCGCCGAACCACCGACAGAGCAACGGCTGCACCCCCCGAGGATCCGCAGCCAGCCGCCCGGCAACAGCATCCAGATACCGACCGGCGCGATCCGAGGCGCCCGCCGGGCCGGGACCGTGCGTCGCGCGGACCGGGCCCTGCGCACGGTCCGAGCCGTCCGCCGGGACCGGGCCCTGCGCGCGGTCCCGGTCATGCGCCGCGTCGGGGCTCTCCGCCCGGTCCCGGCGGCGCCGGCCACCCGTCGCGCCCGTGCCCTCCGTCCCGTCCCGACGGCGCGGGTCGTCGGCCGCGCCGCGACGGCCTTGACCCTCCCGACCGTCCCAGCCGTCGGCCGCTTCGCGATGGTCTCGGCCGTCCGTCGCGTCCCAGCCTCCCGCCCCGGCCCGGCGGTCCCAGCCGCCCGCCTCGCCGCGCTGGCCCCGGCCCTCCCGCGCGTCCCAGCCGCTGGTCGCGTGCCTGCCCTCCGAGCCGTGCAGGCCGTCCCGGCCGCGGGTCGCGGGGCCGGCCTCCGGGGCCTCCCGGTCGGCCGTCACGCTCCCGTCCTCCGTCCCGGCGCTGCCGTCCGCCCACTCGCCGTCCGCAGGCGCGAGCCCGTCCGCCGGGACCAGTCGTCGCAGCAGGTCGATCTGCTCGTCCTCCGCCACGCGCACCTCGGCCCAGAACGACGGGCCGAAGCCGGTCGCGCCGATCGTTCCCGCGCCGATCCGGTCGGCGAGGGCGCGGAGGACCCCGAGGTACGCACGCGGGTTCGGGACCCGGAGCAGGGCGTCCCGTACGAGGCGCCCGGCCCACCAGCGGGCGTCCTCGGCGCGGGCGGCGTCCGCCTCCGTGTCCGGGGCCGCGAGCCGCTCCGCCGCGTCGATCAGTTCGGCGAGGCGTCGGCCCAGGGCGGCCGGGCCCTGGAGGCGGTCGAGCAGGAGGAGGGCCTGGAGGACGGGGCCGATGCGGTGGCGTGGGACGGGCGGGGAGCGCCGGGGGGCCGGGGCGGGCTCGGCAGGGCGGTGGACCAGGGCGTGGAGGGCCGTGTCGAGGTCCAGGTGGGCGCCCTGGAGCCAGTCGGCGAGTTCCTCGTGGGCGAAGCGGTAGCCGGTCCCGGCCGGTACGAGCAGCCCCTCGGTGAGGACCGCGGACGCCCAGCCGTCCCGCCACGGGAACAGCTCCTCGAACGACTCCCGGTCCAGCTCGCCCTGCCCCGGCCCGAGGCACCGCCGCGCCGCCTCGTGCACCTGCCCGGCGACCCGCGCGGCGAGCCGCCGTACGGCCGCGCCCCGGGGCAGCGGTCGCGACCCGGCGGCGATCCGCACCGCGATGCGCAGGCACAACAGGTCCAGGTGGGCGGTGAAGATCTCGGCCCGTCCGGGCCGGCCCGGCACGTCCCCGGGCAGCGCCGCCCGCACCTCGGCGAGCAGCCGCAGCGCGAGCGGGTGCCGCGCGTCGTCCGGGGCGAGGTCCCGGTCCCCGATCCCGTACCGCTCCCGCACCACCCGCGCGTCGGGCTCGGTCAGTTCCCCGAGCACGACGGCCCCGGCGGCGCCGCGCGAGTAGAGCGCGGACGCCTGGTCCCAGTGCTCGGGGCGGCAGCCGAGGACGAGGCGCACGTCCTGCGCACGGAGCCACCGCTCGGTGGCCCGGGTCCAGGCGGGGAACCGGTGGGCCAGGGCCGGGGGCATCTCCTCGGGAGCGTCGAGGACGACGAGCAGCGGCCGGCCGGCCTCGCGGGCGAGGCGGGCGGCGTGTTCGGGGGTGGTGTCGGGGGTGGTGTCGGGGTTGCCGGGGCTCCCGGAGGCGGCGACGATCCGCCCCGCCCGGCGCAGCGCGCGCCCCACCGCGTCCGCGACGGACGCGTCGTCGGCCCGCAGGTCCGCGCCGCGCAGCCAGACCGTCGGCGCGGGCTCCGCCCCGCGTGCGCGGCGGGCGCGGAGCGCGGCGAGTTCGGTGGTACGGCCGGTGCCGGAGCCCCCGACGAGCGCCAGGACGGGCGCCCCGCCGTCCAGGAGGGCGGTGAACTCCCGGACGCAGTCGGGTCGTTCGACGGGCGCGGGCCAGTCCACCGGGTCGCCCGGCCCGGGCAGCGTGCCGGTCGCGGTGAGTTCGAGGACGCCGGCGAGGTTGAGGTCCGCTCCGAAGCAGGGCACCGTCGCGGCGTTGCGCCGCAGCAGTTCGGCCAGCGGCCCGGCCGGCGGGAGCGGCAGCGCGAAGCCGCCCGCCCGTCGCGGGCCGTGCAGCGCGGTGCCGAGGACCCCGAGCACCGCCCCGGTGGCGGCGTTGACGACGGGGCCGCCGGCGGCCTCGCCGCTCAGCCGGAGCGCCTCGCGGCCGTCGGTGCCGATGGCGAGTTCGAGCACGTCGTCGATGTCATGGCCGCTGTCGGTCGCGGTGTACGTGACGGGGGTGGTGCCCAGGACCCGCGCCTCGCGCCAGCCGCCCGCCGGGAGCCGTACGTAGGTGCCCGGCTCGACGGGTGTCCCGGGCGCCGCGACCGGCAGCGGGCGCACCCCCAGGCCGTCGGTGCGCAGCAGCGCGAGCCCGGCCTCGGGCAGGGTGGTGACGTCGTCGGGTCCGGCGATCCAGGTGCGGTCGCCGGGGTCGGCGCGCAGCAGGACGTGGGCGAGGCCGTCGACGGTCTCGTGGCCGGTGACGACGGTGCCGCGGTCGTCCGCGACGAATCCGCTCCCCCGCGGCCGGCCCGCCGGATCGCAGATCCGCACCAGCGCCGCCCGGTCCCCGCCTCCCATGCTTCGACGGTAGGTCGGCGGTGATCACCGGGAGAAGCGCCCGGCCGAACGCGCCCCCGCGCGCTCCCCTTTTTCACTCCGAGCGCCTGCCCGAAGGGGTGAAGGGACGGGTGGGCGCGGACAGACACTCCCCGGAGGGGGATCGTGGAGCGGGCACGCGCGCGTGCCCGCTCCACGATGACGAACCAGGCGGGCGGATCAGCCGAAGACCGCCAGGCTCTTCGCCCGGCCCTTGTGGTTCTCCACGAGCGCGAGCAGCTTGTCGCCCGGTCCGAAGACCGCGACCGGCCCCGGCCCGGTCTCCGGCATGTCCAGGCGGACGCCGTTGAGCAGCAGGCGGGCCCGCTTCTCGTCCACGTCCCAGCGCTCGAACGCCGCCTCGGCCGCCTCGGCGACCGGCATGACCGTCAGCTCCTCCTGGAGCTGGTCGAGCGTGCGCGCGGAGTCCAGCTTGTACGGGCCGACCCGGGTGCGCCGCAGCGCCGTCAGGTGGCCGCCCACGCCGAGCCCGGCGCCCAGGTCACGGGCGAGGGCGCGGATGTACGTACCGGACGAGCAGACGACGGAGACGACGAGGTCGACGACGGGCGTGCCGTCCTCGGCGACGGCCTCGCGGACGTCGTACACCGTGAACTGCGACACGGTGACCGGCCGGGCCGGGATCTCGAACTCCTCGCCGCCGCGCACCCGCGCGTACGACCGCTTGCCGTCGATCTTGATCGCGGAGACCTTCGACGGCACCTGCATGATGGCGCCGGTCAGCTCCGCCACGCCGGCGTCGATGCCCTCCCGGGTCACCTTCGAGGCGTCGACGGACGCGGTGATCTCGCCCTCGGCGTCGTCCGTGATCGTGGTCTGCCCGAGCCGGATCGTGCCGAGGTACTCCTTCTCGGTCAGCGCGAGGTGACCGAGGAGCTTGGTGGCCCGCTCGACGCCGAGGACCAGCACGCCGGTCGCCATCGGGTCGAGGGTTCCGGCGTGGCCGACGCGGCGGGTCCGGGCGATCCCGCGCATCTTGGCCACGACGTCGTGCGAAGTGAAGCCCGACGGCTTGTCGACGATGACAAGCCCGTCGGGCGTCTTCTTGTGCTGCTGGCTCATTCGGCGGTGGTGCCCTCTTCGTCCTCGTCGCCGGGCTTGCGGTACGGGTCCGCCTCGCCGGCGTACGTGGCGCCCGAGGACGCCTCGCGCACCTTCTCGTCGGAGGCCCGCGCCTTGTCGAGGAGGTCCTCGATCGTCTTGGCGTTCTCCGGGAGGGCGTCCGCGACGAAGGTCAGCGTCGGGGTGAACTTCGTCCCCGCGGCCCGGCCGACGGCGGAGCGGAGAATGCCCTTGGCGCTCTCCAGTCCGGCGGCGGCGCTGGCCCGGTCCTCGTCGTCGCCGTAGACCGTGTAGAAGACCGTGGCCTCCCGCAGGTCGCCGGTGACGCGGGTGTCCGTGATGGTCACGTGCGTACCCAGGCGCGGGTCCTTGATGCCGCGCTGCAGCTTCTCGGCGACCACCTCCCGGATGAGGTCCGCCAGCTTCTTCGCCCGCGCGTTGTCGGCCACTGGTCCTTCTCCTTCTTTGCCTTGCTCATTCAGTCTTCATCAGTGTGGAGCCGCCGTCGCACCGACAGCAGTTCCACCTCCGGCCGGGCCGCGACCAGCCGCTCGCACCGGTCCAGCACGTCCGACACGAACCCCGCGTCCCCGGCCACCAGCGCGACGCCCAGCCGGGCCCTGCGGTGGAGGTCCTGGTCGCCCACCTCGGCCGCGCTCACGGAGAACTTGCGTTGGAGCTCGGCGACGATGGGCCGGACGAGGGAGCGCTTCTCCTTCAGCGAGCGCACGTCGCCGAGGAGCAGATCGAAGGACAGAGTCCCCACATACATGTATGTCCGGATGTCCCGCCGGTTCGGGGTCAGTGGCCCCGCCAACCGCTTGGCAGGGACACCAGAACCGTACACGCAACGGCCGGGGCCGATCGACGGAAATATCTTCCGCCGATCGGCCCCGTCCCGCCCGCCGCCCGGCCACCACCCCTGGTGGACCGAGCAGAGCTCGGGCTGTGACACCTACCGTCAGGCGCGCGGCTTCTCGCGCATCTCGTAGGTGGCGATGACATCGTCGATCTTGATGTCGTTGTAGTTGCCGAGGTTGATACCGCCCTCGAAGCCCTCGCGGATCTCGGTGACGTCGTCCTTGAAGCGACGCAGACCCGAGATGGTGAGGTTCTCCGCCACGACCTTGCCGTCGCGGATGAGGCGCGCCTTGGTGTTGCGTCGCA
Organism: Streptomyces sp. HUAS YS2; assembly: GCF_033343995.1. Classification (NCBI taxonomy): domain Bacteria; kingdom Bacillati; phylum Actinomycetota; class Actinomycetes; order Kitasatosporales; family Streptomycetaceae; genus Streptomyces; species Streptomyces solicathayae. The sequence continues at coordinate 2,306,509 of NZ_CP137573.1, forward strand.
CCTCGCCCGAGCGGACCAGGACACCGGCGATGTTGCCCAGCTTGGACGAGCGGAAGACCTCGCGGATCTCCGCCGTACCGAGCTCGACCTCTTCGAACTCCGGCTTGAGCAGACCCTTCAGGGCCGCCTCGATCTCCTCGATCGCCTGGTAGATGACCGAGTAGTACCGGACCTCGACGCCCTCGCGCTCGGCCATCTGCGTGGCACGGCCGGCCGCGCGGACGTTGTAGCCGATGACGATCGCGTCGGAGCCCATCGCCAGGTTGATGTCGGACTCCGTGACCTCACCGACGCCGCGGTGCAGGACCCGGATGTCGACCTCATCGCCGACGTCGAGCTGCATGAGCGAGGACTCGAGAGCCTCGACCGCACCGGACGCGTCGCCCTTGATGATGAGGTTGAGCTGCTGGATCTCGCCGGCCGCGAGCACCTTGTCGAGGTCCTCGATGGACACCCGGCGGGTGCGCTTGGCGAAGGCCGCGTTGCGCTCGCGCGCCGCACGCTTCTCGGCGATCTGGCGGGCCGTACGGTCCTCGTCGACAACCAGGAGGTTGTCGCCGGCACCCGGCACGTTGGTGAGACCGAGCACCAGGACGGGAGTCGACGGGGTCGCCTCCTCGACGTTGTTGCCCTTGTCGTCGAGCATCGCCCGGACACGGCCGTACGCGTCGCCGACCACCACGGTGTCGCCGATGCGCAGCGTTCCGCGCTGGACCAGGACGGTCGAGACGGCACCACGACCGCGGTCGAGGTGGGACTCGATCGCGATGCCCTGCGCGTCCTGCTCCGGGTTGGCCCGCAGGTCGAGCGAGGCGTCGGCGGTGAGGACGACGGCCTCCAGCAGGGAGTCGATGTGCAGACCCTGCTTGGCGGAGATGTCGACGAACATCGTGTCGCCGCCGTACTCCTCGGCCACCAGACCGAACTCGGTCAGCTGACCGCGGACCTTGGTCGGGTCGGCACCCTCGACGTCGATCTTGTTGACCGCGACCACGATCGGCACGTCGGCCGCCTTGGCGTGGTTCAGCGCCTCGATCGTCTGAGGCATCACACCGTCGTTGGCCGCCACCACGAGGATCGCGATGTCGGTCGACTTGGCGCCACGGGCACGCATGGCGGTGAACGCCTCGTGACCCGGGGTGTCGATGAAGGTGATCTTGCGCTCTTCACCGTTGACCTCGGTGCCGACCTGGTAGGCGCCGATGTGCTGGGTGATGCCACCGGCCTCGCCCGCGACGACGTTCGTCTTGCGGATCGCGTCGAGAAGTCGGGTCTTACCGTGGTCGACGTGACCCATGACGGTGACGACCGGCGGACGGGAGACCAGAGCCTCTTCGCCGCCCTCGTCCTCGCCGAACTCGATGTCGAAGGACTCGAGGAGCTCGCGGTCCTCCTCCTCCGGCGAGACGATCTGAACGGTGTAGTTCATCTCCTCGCCGAGCATCGTCAGCGTGTCGTCGGAGACGGACTGCGTGGCCGTGACCATCTCGCCGAGGTTCATCATCACCGCGACGAGCGACGCCGGGTTGGCGCCGATCTTCTCGGCGAAGTCGGTGAGGGACGCACCGCGCGACAGGCGAATGGCTTCGCCGTTGCCGCGAGGCAGCATCACGCCGCCCACGGACGGGGCCTGCATGGCCTCGTACTCCTGGCGCCTCTGCCGCTTCGACTTGCGACCGCGACGCGCGGGACCGCCGGGACGACCGAAGGCGCCCTGCGTGCCACCACGACCGCCCGGACCACCGGGACGACCGCCGAAGCCGCCGGGACGACCGCCGAAGCCGCCGCCACCGCCGCCGGGGCCACCCGGACGACCGCCGCCGCCACCACCGGGACCGCCGGGACGACCGGCGAAGCCGCCGCCACCGCCGCCGGGACCGCCCGGACGACCGGCGAAGCCGGGACGACCGCCGCCGCCACCGGGACCGCCGGGACGACCGCCGCCGCCACCCGGACCACGGCCACCGGGGCCGCCGCCGGGACGCGGGCCGGCAGCCGGACGCTGCGGCATCATGCCCGGGTTCGGACGGTTACCGCCGGGCGCGCCGCCCGGACGGGGAGCCTGCGGACGCGGCATGCCACCGGGGGTGGGACGCGCGCCGCCCTGGCCCTGCGGGCGCGGAGCGCCGCCGGGACCACCCTGCGGACGCGGGGCGCCCGGAGCGGCGCCGGGGCCGCCGGGACGCGGGGCGCCGCCGCCGGGACGGGGCGCCTGCGGGCGCGCCATGCCGGTGGAGCCGCCGGAGGTGAAGGGGTTGTTGCCCGGACGCGGACCGGCCGGACGACCGCCCGGACGCGGGGCGCCCTGGCCCTGCGGACGCGGGGCACCCTGGCCCTGCGGACGCGGCGCCTGACCCGGACGGGCACCGCCCGCGGGACGGGGTCCCGGGGCCGCGCCACCGGGACGCTGACCGGCGGCGGGAGCCGACGGAGGCGCGGTGAACTCGGGGGTGGCCGGAGCCGGGGTGACCGGCTTGGGCGCGGGCTTCGGGCCCGGGCGCGGGCCCGAGGCGGCCGGAGCCGGAGAGGGGGTGCTGCTCGCGGGCGCGGCCGGGGTGACCGGGGCCGCGGGCGCGGCGGGGGCCGGCTTGGGGGCCGGGGCGCCGGGCTTGGGGGCAGCGGGACGAGCCGCCTGCGCCGGGGAGGGCGCGGCGGGCTTGGGGGACGGCGCGGCCTTGCGGGGCGCGCCGGGCTTCGCTGCGGTCTTGCCGGCGGAGCCGGGACCCTGCAGCGCGTCAGTCAACTTGCGCACAACCGGCGCCTCGATCGTCGAGGACGCAGATCGGACGAATTCACCGAGTTCTTGGAGCTTGGCCATGACGACCTTGCTCTCCACACCGAACTCCTTGGCGAGTTCGTATACCCGGACCTTAGCCACTTCGCTCCTTTTAGGTCCGGTTACCGCCGGACCGTCGCTACTTCATGGGCGTACTCATCGCGTACTCATCGAGTGCTCATCGCAATCTCGACCTACTTCCAACTCGCGAGGTACCTGACCGCACGGGGTTCCGTGCTGTACTTCCTTACTGGTTCAACCGCTCTGCCAGCTCCGCCGTGTCCAGCGGACCCGGGACCTTGAAGGCCCGTGGGAGCGCCCGGCGGCGGACCGCCAGGTCGAGACAGACCGAGGCGGGATGCAGATACGCACCCCGGCCGGGCAGCGTACCGCGATGATCGGGGACGCAGACGCCCTCGATCGCCACGATGCGCAGCAGATCGCTCTTGGCCGCTCGCTCCCGGCATCCCACACAGGTTCTTTCAGGGCACGCGCGGGCATGCGTCCGGCCAGACACGATTAAGTCTACCTCCCCGTACCGACCTCACCTGTTTGGGGCAAAAATCGAACGGTCGTTTGTCGTGATCTCGCCGTAGCAGAACGTCACCACGGCGAGATCCATTCCCGCGACCCGAAGCCGCAGTCCGCCCTACTCGGCGGCCTGCTGCTCCGTGTCCGGACGGATGTCGATGCGCCAGCCGGTCAGCCGGGCGGCGAGGCGGGCGTTCTGGCCCTCCTTGCCGATGGCCAGCGACAGCTGGTAGTCGGGCACGGTCACCCGGGCGGACCGGGCGGCCAGGTCGACGACCTCGACCTTGGAGACCCGGGCCGGGGACAGCGCGTTGGCCACCATCTCCGCCGGGTCGTCGGACCAGTCGACGATGTCGATCTTCTCGCCGAGCAGCTCGGCCATCACGTTGCGGACCCGGCTGCCCATCGGGCCGATGCAGGCGCCCTTGGCGTTCAGGCCCGGACGGGTGGCGCGGACCGCGATCTTGGTGCGGTGGCCGGCCTCACGGGCGATGGCCGAGATCTCCACCGAGCCGTCCGCGATCTCCGGCACCTCCAGGGCGAAGAGCTTCTTCACCAGATTGGGGTGGGTGCGCGAAAGAGTGACGGACGGACCGCGCACGCCCTTCGCCACGCGGACGACGTACGTGCGCAGGCGCAGGCCGTGCGTGTAGTCCTCGCCCGGCACCTGCTCCTGCACCGGAAGGATGGCTTCCAGCTTGTCGTCCAGCTTGACGAGGACGTTCTTCGGGTCCTTGCCCTGCTGCACCTGGCCGGCCACGATGTCGCCCTCACGGCGGGCGTACTCGCCGAAGGTGACGTCGTTCTCGGCGTCCCGCAGTCGCTGCTGGATGACCTGGCGGGCGGTGCTCGCCGCGATCCGGCCGAAGTCCGACGGGGTGTCGTCGAAGTCCTTGGGCTCCTGGCCCTCCTCCAGCTCGGAGGGGTCTTCCTTCGCCCACACCGTCACGTGGCCGGTCTGCCGGTTCAGCTCCACGCGGGCGTGGCGACGGGCGTCGGGGGTGCGGTGGTAGGCGATGAGGAGGGCCGACTCGATCGCCTCGACCAGCATCTCGAAGGAGATCTCCTTCTCCTGTGCCAAGCCCTTCAGGAGCTTCACGTCGATGTCCACGGCTACGCCTCCTCTTCCTTCTTGTCCTTGCGGTTGAACTCGATCTCCACGCGCGCCTTGACGATGTCGGCGAACTCGATCCGGCGGGCGGTGGGCTTGCGCCCCTTCACGCCCGGCACCTCGACGTCGAGGCCGTCGTCGTCCACGGTGAGGATCCGGGCGACCAGCTCCCCGCCCTCGCGCAGCTGCAGCCTGGCCAGCCGGCCGGTGGCGCGCACGTAGTGGCGGGCTTGCGACAGCGGGCGCTCCGCGCCCGGGGAGGTCACCTCGAGGTTGTACTCGCCCTCGCCCATCAGGTCCGTCTCGTCGAGCTTCGTCGAGATGGCGCGGCTGAGTTCGGCGCAGGCGTCCAGATCCACGCCCTCGTCGGAGTCGACGATGATCCGCAGCATTCCGCGGCGGCCCGCCCGGGACACCTCGATCTCCTCGAGTTCCAGGTCCTTCGCGAGGACGAGCGGCTCGACGAGCTCGCGCAGCCTGTCGCTCTGGGTGGTGCTCATCCGGGTGACTCCTCGGCCGCGTGTGCTGTTGTGGGATCGTCGCGTGTCAGACCAAAGGGTATCCGGTCCCGAGGGGTGTTGCCGTCCACCGGCGCCCGGGCCGCGGGTACGCTCGCCTGCGGTGATCTTCGACCGGCGGGACGCCGTCAGACCGAGGGAGAGACGCGTGGGGCGCACGGGGACGATCGGCAGGCGTGCGCTCCTGGCGGCCGGAGCGGTGACGCTCGCAGGCTGCTCCGCCCCGGCCGGCGGCGGGGCCAAGGCCCCCTCCGCGGCCGAACGGGCGGCGCGGGCCGAGCTGGCGCTGCGGCATTCGGCGGTGGCGGCGAGCACCGGCCTCCTGGAGCGTTACGACGCCACCCGCGTGGCGCATCCCGCGCTGGCGGCCCGGCTGACACCGCTGCGCACCTCGGTCGCGGCGCACGCGGCAGCCCTCGGAGAGGGCCTCCCGGCGCCCTCGGCGAAGGCGTCGGAGCCCTCGAAGCCGTCGGACGAGCCGTCCGCCGCGCCGTCCGGGAGGCCCTCGCCCGCTTCCGCCACCAGGGTGACCGCCCCGGTCGCCGCCGACCCCGCGGTCGCGCTGAAGGACCTCGCTGCCGCGGCCCGGCGCACCGCCGACGCCCACGCGGCGGCGCTCCTCGACGCCCCGCCCGAGTACGCCCGGCTGCTCGCCTCCGTCGCGGCGGCCGCCGCGGCGCACGCCTACCTACTGACCGCGCCCGCCCCGGCAAGGAGCCCCCGATGACCGCCCTCGACGCCGCCCGGGCCGCGCTGGCCGCGGAGCACGCCGCCGTGTACGGGTACGGGGTCGTCGGCGGCCGGATCGGCGAGGCCCGGCGGGCCGAGGCCACCGCCGCGTACGACGCGCACCGCGCCCGGCGGGACGCGCTGGGCCGGACGGTGAAGGACCTCGGCGGCGCGCCGGTGGCCGCGGCCGCCGGGTACGCGCTGCCGTTCCCGGTGCCGGACGCCGCCGCGGCCGGACGCCTGGCCGCCGAGTTGGAGGACGGGGTGGCCGGCGCGTACTCCGACCTGGTGCGCGCCGCGGACGGGCCGCTGCGCGCGGAGGCGGCGACGGCGCTGCGCGAGGCGGCGGTACGGGCCGCCCGCTGGCGCGGCGGCGACGTAACCTTTCCTGGGCTCGCCGAGCGGGCCTGATCCGGACAGCGAAGGAAACAAGGCACGTATGGGTTTCGAACCGCCGCAGCGACTGGTGCGGGCTCTCGACGAGACGTACGGGGAAGCTGCCGCGGCCGAGTGGACCGGGAAGCTCCCGGAGCTCGCCCAGGACACGCTGGAGCACGCCGGGCTCGACACCGAGCGGGTCATGGCCCCCGGCGGGCGGAGCAGCCTCGTCGTCCTCGTACGGCAACCGGACGGCGAGCCGGCCGCGCTCAAGATCGCACCGGTCCTCGCCCGTCCGGACCTGGAGCGGGACGCGCTCGCGCACTGGAACGGCTGGGGCGCGGTCCGGCTGCTCGGCGAGACGGAGGAGGGTGCGCTGCTCCTGGAGCGGCTGCACCCCGAGGTGTCGCTGCGCTCCCTGCCGGACGCGAAGGCGCTGCTCGAGGCGGCCGGAGTGGTGCGGAAACTGTGGGTCGAGCCGGCCGACGGGCACGGCTTCGAGTCGGTGGCCGAGCGGACGGCCCGGCAGGCGGTCGCGATGGAGGTGCTGCGCGGTGACGCAGCGGCGGCCGAGCTGTTGCCCGTCGCGCTCGCGGCACGGGAGGAGCTGGTCGCCCGGTCCCCCGAGACCCTGCTGCTGCACGGCTGCTTCCGGCAGGGCAAGGTCCTCGCCGGGGACCGCGCGCCCTGGCTGGCCGTCGGGCCCGAGCCGCTGGTCGGTGAGCGCGCCTACGACCTGGCGCGACTGGTCCGGGACCGGGTGGAGGACCTGGTGGCCTCCTCCGCGGGGGCGTCGGCGGCCCGGCGACGGGTGAACAAGCTGGCGGACTCGCTGGAGATCGACCGGGACCGGCTGCGCGGCTGGACGCTGTTCCGCGCGGTGGAGTCGGCCGCGCGGGCGCTGGCGGCGGGCCGCCGACAGGATGCGGAGCTGCTTCTGGAGTTCGCGGGCTGGCTGTAGGGGAATACCCCATTTGTCACACTGGAATTTCAGTGACGTCGTTCGGCTCGGAACTGGGGGCCGTGATGATCGAAGACCTGTTGTTGGCATTGGCGGGCGCGGCCGTGGCGGCCGGGGTGTACACGGCGGCGGCCGCGCGCGTGGTGAAGCAGTACGAACGGGGCGTGGTGTTCCGCCTCGGGCGGCTGCTCAGCGACGTGCGACAGCCCGGCTTCACCCTGATCGTTCCGGTGATCGACCGGCTGCACAAGGTGAACCTGCAGATCGTGACGATGCCGGTGCCGGCTCAGGAGGGCATCACCCGGGACAACGTGACGGTGCGCGTGGACGCGGTCGTGTACTTCAAGGTCGTGGACGCGCAGGACGCGCTGGTGCGCGTCGAGGACTACCGGTTCGCGGTCTCGCAGATGGCGCAGACCTCGCTGCGGTCGATCATCGGCAAGAGCGAGCTGGACGATCTGCTCTCCAACCGGGAGAAGCTGAACGAGGGCCTTGAGCTGATGCTCGACAGCCCGGCCATGGGCTGGGGCGTCTCCATCGACCGCGTCGAGATCAAGGACGTGTCGCTGCCGGAGACGATGAAACGGTCGATGGCCCGGCAGGCGGAGGCGGACCGTGAGCGGCGGGCGCGGGTGATCAACGCGGACGCGGAGCTGCAGGCCTCGAAGAAGCTGGCGGAGGCGGCCCACCAGATGGCGGACGCGCCGTCGGCGCTGCAGCTGCGGCTGCTGCAGACGGTGATGGCGGTGGCGGCGGAGAAGAACTCGACGCTGGTGCTGCCGATCCCGGTGGAGCTGCTGCGCTTCCTGGAGCGCGGCGGCACGGCCGCGCCCGCGCCTGCGGCGGCGCAGAAGCCCATGACGCCACAGGAGCCCCTCCCGGGCCTGGAGCCCCCACCCGCGCCGAGCCCCGCGTACCTGCGGGGCGCGGCGGACGCGGTGGAGGCGATCGAGGATCTGGCGGGCGCGCCGGTGGAACCGGCTCCCCAGGAGGAGACCACCTGACACCGCGACGGCCGCCGCCCCGGGAACGGTTCCGTTCCAGGGACGGCGGCCGACGGCCGATACGTCAGGCCGTCAGGCGGGCGATCGCCTCGTCGACCGTGAGCTCCTCGCGCTCGCCCGTGCGGCGGTCCTTCAGCTCCACGACGCCCTCGCCCGAGCGGCGACCGGCGACGAGGATCTTCGGAACGCCGATGAGCTCCGCGTCGGTGAACTTCACGCCCGGAGAGACGCCCGCGCGGTCGTCGACCAGCACGCGCAAACCGGCCGCGGACAGCTTGTCGGAGACCTCGAGGGCCAGCTCCGTCTGGAGCGCCTTGCCCGCCGCGACGACGTGGACGTCGGCCGGGGCGACCTCGGCGGGCCAGCACAGGCCCTTCTCGTCCGCGGACTGCTCGGCGAGCGCCGCGACCGCGCGCGAGACGCCGATGCCGTACGAGCCCATGGTCACGCGGACCGGCTTGCCGTTCTGGCCGAGCACGTCGAGCTTGAGGGCGTCGGCGTACTTGCGGCCCAGCTGGAAGATGTGGCCGATCTCGATCGCGCGGTCCAGCTTCAGGCCGGTGCCGCACTTGGGGCACGGGTCGCCCTCCTGGACGACCACGACGTCGACGTACTCGTCGACCTCGAAGTCGCGGCCCGCGACGACGTTCTTCGCGTGCATGCCCTCCTTGTTGGCGCCCGTGATCCAGGAGGTGCCGGGAGCCACGCGCGGGTCGGCGAGGTACTTCACCTTGTCCAGGCCCTGCGGCCCGACGTAGCCGCGCACCAGGTCGCCGCGCTCGGCGAAGTCCGCCTCGGTGACCATCTCGACGGTGGCCGGCGCGAAGTGCGCCTCGACCTTGCCGAGGTCGACCTCGCGGTCGCCGGGCACGCCCACGGCGACGATCTCGCCGTCGACCTTCACCAGGAGGTTCTTCAGCGTGGCGGAGGCCGGGACGCCGAGGGAGGCGGCGAGGGTCTCGATGGTGGGGGTGTCCGGGGTGGGGATCTCCTCGGCCGCCGCGACTGCGGAGCCGTCGACGGACTTCAGCTCGTAGGCGACCGCCTCGGTGTTGGCCGCGAAGTCACAGTTGGGGCAGTCGGCGAAGGTGTCCTCGCCGGCCTCGGCGGGCGCGAGGAACTCCTCGGACTTCGAGCCGCCCATGGCGCCGGCGGTGGCGGCGACGATGCGGTAGTCGAGGCCGAGGCGCTCGAAGATCCGCCGGTACGCCTCGCGGTGCAGGTTGTAGGACTGGGTGAGGCCCTCGTCCTCGGTGTCGAAGGAGTACGAGTCCTTCATCTGGAACTCGCGGCCGCGCAGGATGCCGGCGCGGGGGCGGGCCTCGTCGCGGAACTTCGTCTGGATCTGGTACAGGATGACCGGCAGGTCCTTGTAGGACGAGCACTGGTCCTTGACCAGCAGGGTGAAGATCTCCTCGTGGGTCGGGCCGAGGAGGTAGTCGCCGCCCTTGCGGTCCTGCAGGCGGAAGAGCTCGGCACCGTACTCGTCCCAGCGGCCGGTCGCCTCGTAGGGCTCGCGCGGCAGGAGGGCGGGGAGCAGCACCTCCTGGGCGCCGATGGCGTCCATCTCCTCGCGGACGATGCGCTCGACGTTGGAGAAGACCTTCTTGCCGAGGGGCAGCCAGCTCCAGATGCCGGCGGCGGTGCGGCGGACGTAGCCGGCGCGGACGAGGAGCTTGTGGCTGAGGACCTCGGCGTCCGCCGGGTCGTCGCGCAGCGTCTTCGCCATCAACTGGGACATGCGCTGGACCGGTGCGTTGGCCATGGTTCTCGTACTCCTGCCGGACTTTTGGGTGATGGCCCTGAGGTTAGCCGGGCTTGCCCGGCTCGGAGAAATCAGTTCCGGCGCAGCAGCGGCAGCGGGGCGCCCATCACCGCGTACGGCCGGGCCGCCGACGGGAAGTGGACCTTGCGGGCGAGGTCGGTGTAGCCGAGGCTGCGGTACAGGCCGCGCGCGGGGCTCTCGGTGTCGATGGCGGAGAGGATCGAGCGGGGCTGTTCGGCCCGGTCGGTGATGGTGGTGATCAGGGTCCGTCCGATGCCTCGGCCCTGGTACGCGGGGTGGACGTGGAGTTCGGTGATGACGAAGGACTCGTCGAGCCAGCCCTCGTACCCGTTGGCCCGCAGGTACGGTTCGACGACGGTGGACCACCAGTGGGTGCGGTCGTTGGGCATCCCGTAGACGAAGCCGGCGAGCCGTCCGTCGGGGGTGGTCGCGCCGTACGCGCACGCGCCGGGGTTCTGCAGGTGGCGCAGCACGATGTGGCGTCGTACGACGATCTCGTCCTCGCTCAGCCCGAAGGCCAGGGCCTGGACGGCGAGGGCCTCGTCCACCCGCGCGGCGAGATCGACCGGTCCGATCGTGACATCAGCGTCATCCATGCGCGCACGATACAAGCGCGTCAGAACAGCACGCTCATGAAGGCGCCGACCTCGCGGAAGCCGACGCGGCGGTACGCGGCCCGGGCCGGGGTGTTGTAGTCGTTCACGTACAGACTGACGACGGGGGCGACGTCGGCGAGGGCGTAGCGCAGGACGGCGGCCATGCCGGTCTCGGACAGGCCGCGGCCGCGGTGTTCGGGGGCGACCCAGACGCCCTGGATCTGGCAGGCCTGGCGGGTCGCGGCACCGATCTCGGCCTTGAAGACGACCTTGCCGTCCTCGAAGCGGGCGAAGGAGCGGCCCGCTCCGACGAGTTCGGCGACGCGGGCCTGGTAGAGCAGTCCGCCGTCGCCGGCCATCGGCGAGATGCCGACCTCCTCGGTGAACATGGCCACGCAGGCGGGCATGATCGCGTCCATCTCGTCCTTGCGGACCCGGCGGACGTAGGGGTCGGCGTCGACGGTCGCCGAGGGCTGCTCGGTGACCATCAGCGGCTGGTGGGCGCGGACGTCCCTGGCCGGGCCCCAACTGGGCTCCAGGAGCCGCCAGAGCCGGGCGGTCGGTTCGGAGGGGCCGACGATGGAGGAGCAGCGGCGGCCGATCCGGCGGGCGCGGTCGGCGAAGGCGCGGACCGCCTCGGGAGTGGCGCAGATGGGGACGAGGTTGGCGCCTGAGTAGCACAGGGAGCGCAGCCGGCCGTCGGCGTACCAGCCCCACATCTCGCCGCCGAGCCGCCAGGGGTCGAGGCCGGCGGCCTGGACGCGGGCGGTGACGAAGGCGTTCTCGACCGGCGCGCTCTCCAGAACGGCGAGGGCGGCACCGAGGTCGGCGGGTTCGAGGACCCGGATGGTGGTCTGCGTCAACACGAGGGCCGCTCCAGCACTCCTTCGCGGCAACGACAGGATGTCGGCCTGCTGATCTGCTGAACTCTACCCGGAGTGCCGGGGCGGCACCGCTCCTGACGGACAGGGCCCGTCCCCCGGTGGGGGACGGGCCCTGGTGCCGTACGGGGCCGCGGCTCAGCCGACGGTGACGACCTCGGGCTCGCCCGACATGACGCCGTCCTTCTCCATCTGCTCGGCGATCTTCAGCGCCTCCTCGATGAGGGTCTCGACGATCTTCGACTCGGGGACGGTCTTGATGACCTCGCCCTTGACGAAGATCTGGCCCTTGCCGTTGCCGGAGGCGACGCCGAGGTCGGCCTCGCGGGCCTCGCCGGGGCCGTTGACGACGCAGCCCATGACGGCGACGCGCAGCGGGACCTCCATGCCCTCCAGGCCGGCGGTGACCTCTTCGGCGAGCTTGTACACGTCGACCTGGGCGCGGCCGCAGGACGGGCAGGACACGATCTCCAGGCGGCGCTGGCGCAGGTTCAGCGACTCCAGGATCTGGATGCCGACCTTGATCTCCTCGGCCGGCGGGGCCGAGAGGGAGACGCGGATGGTGTCGCCGATGCCCTCGGAGAGCAGGGCGCCGAAGGCCACGGCGGACTTGATGGTGCCCTGGAAGGCGGGGCCGGCCTCGGTGACGCCGAGGTGCAGCGGGTAGTCGCACTGGGCGGCGAGCTGGCGGTAGGCGTTGACCATCACGACCGGGTCGTTGTGCTTGACCGAGATCTTGATGTCGCGGAAGCCGTGCTCCTCGAAGAGGGACGCCTCCCAGAGGGCGGACTCGACGAGCGCCTCGGGGGTGGCCTTGCCGTACTTCGCGAGCAGGCGGGCGTCGAGCGAGCCGGCGTTGACGCCGATCCGGATCGGGGTGCCGGCCGCGGAGGCCGCCTTGGCGATCTCCTTGACCTTGTCGTCGAACTGCTTGATGTTGCCGGGGTTGACGCGGACCGCCGCGCAGCCGGCGTCGATCGCCGCGAAGACGTACTTCGGCTGGAAGTGGATGTCGGCGATCACCGGGATCTGCGACTTCTTCGCGATGGTGGCGAGCGCGTCGGCGTCGTCCTGCGTGGGACAGGCGACCCGGACGATCTGGCAGCCGGAGGCGGTGAGCTCGGCGATCTGCTGGAGCGTCGCACCGATGTCGGAGGTGCGGGTCGTCGTCATCGACTGCACCGAGACGGGCGCGTCGCCGCCGACGGCCACGGACCCGACCTGGATCTTCCGGCTCACCCGGCGCTCGGCGAGCTTGGTCGGAACGGACGGCATACCGAGAGAAATCGCGGTCATCAGCTGTGCAACCCCAAGTGTGGCCAGGTGTGGATCGAGGTCCCGTACGGCGGCGGGCTCCGGCCTCCGAGGTTACAGCCCCGGGGGCGGGCGGCCGGACACCACGGGGTGTCCGGCCGCCCCCTTGCGCGCGGTCGGCGCTACGTGATCTTGACCGGATTGACGACGTCGGCGACGAGCACCAGCAGCGTGAAGCAGACGAAGACGCCCGCGACCACGTACGCGACCGGCATCAGCTTCGCGACGTCGAACGGGCCCGGGTCGGGCCGCTTGAACAGCCGCGCGGTGTGCCGGCGGATGGACTCCCACAGGGCGCCGGCGATGTGGCCGCCGTCGAGCGGGAGCAGCGGCAGCATGTTGAACAGGAACAGCGAGATGTTGAACATCACCAGGACGGACAGCATCATCGACAGGATCCGCTCGGGCGGGGCCTCCACGGCCATGATCTCGCCGGAGATCCTGGCCGCGCCGACCACGCCCACCGGGGAGTCCTGCTTGCGCTCGCCGTCGCCGAAGGCCGCGTCCCACAGGTCGGGGATCTTGCCCGGCAGGGCGATCACCGACTGCACGCCCGACTGCATGAGGTCGGTCATCCGGTCCACGGACTGGCCGAAGGTGAGCGGCAGGACCTCGGTCTGGGACTGGAAGCCCAGGTAGCCGGCCTTGACCGTGGTCAGCGGCTGGACGACCTTGCCGTCCTCGTCCTTCTTCAGCACCTTGTTCTCGATGAGCGTCGGGTGCAGGTCGAGCTGCTTGCCGGCCCGCTCGACGGTGAGGGTGGCGGGGCCGATGGTGTCGCGGATGCGGTCCGAGAGGGTGTTCCAGTCCTCGACGGGCTGCCCGTTGAACGCGACGATCTTGTCGCCCTTGAGCAGCCCGGCCGCGTGCGCGGGCGAGACCGGGTCGGTCGTGGCGCACTGCTCGCGCTGCTTGCCCTTCGGGCTCTGCTCGATCACGCACTTCTGGACGCCGCCGACCTTGGTCGTCTGCGTCTCGTAGCCGAGGATCATCGAGCTGCCGAAGAAGACCACGGCGGCCAGGATCAGGTTCATGAACGGGCCGGCGAACATCACGATCACGCGCTTCCACGGCTTGCGCGTGTAGAAGAGCCGGTCCTCGTCGCCGGGCTGGAGCTCCTCGAAGGAGGCCTCTCGCGCGTCCTCGATCATGCTGCGCCAGGGTGAGGTGGAACGGGCCTCGATCCGGCCGTCCTTGCCGGGCGGGAACATGCCGATCATGCGGATGTAGCCGCCGGCCGGGATGGCCTTGAAGCCGTACTCCGTCTCGCCCTTCTTCCGCGACCAGACGGTCGGGCCGAAGCCGACCATGTACTGCGGCACCCGGATGCCGAACAGCTTGGCCGTGGAGAGGTGGCCCAGCTCGTGCCACGCGATGGAGATGAGCAGCCCCAACGCGAACAGCACGATGCCGAGGACCGTGAGGAGTGTGGTCATGCGCGCGCCTCCACGCTGGACTTCGCCGCCAGTTCCCGGGCCCGGGCACGGGCCCAGGTCTCCGCTTCGAGGACGTCCGAGACCGTCAGGGAGGTTCCCGTGGGGGTTCCGCTCCGCTTCGCTCCGCCTTCGGCCGTGCTTTTTCTGTTCTCAGAAGTGCCGAAGCGCTCCGCGACGACGGCCGTGACCGTGTCCATGATCCCGTTGAACGGCAGCCGGCCGTCCAGGAACGCGGCCACGCACTCCTCGTTCGCGGCATTGAACACCGCCGGGGCCGTGCCGCCCAGCTCGCCCACGTGTCGGGCGAGTCCGACGGACGGGAACGCCTCGGTGTCGAGCGGGAAGAACTCCCAGGTCGATGCCTTGGACCAGTCGAAGGCGGGGGCCGCGTCCGGCACCCGTTCGGGCCAGCCGATGCCGATGGCGATCGGGCCGCGCATGTCCGGCGGGGTGGCCTGGGCGAGCGTGGAGCCGTCGGTGAACTCGACCATGGAGTGCACGTACGACTGCGGGTGGACGACGACCTCGATGCGGTCGAAGGGGATGTCGTAGAGGAGGTGCGCCTCGATGACCTCCAGGCCCTTGTTCACCAGGGTGGCGCTGTTCACCGTGATCACCGGGCCCATCGCCCAGGTCGGGTGGGCCAGCGCGTCCTCGCGCGTGACGTTCGCCAGCTCCGCGCGGGTACGGCCGCGGAACGGGCCGCCGGAGGCGGTGACGACGAGCTTGCGGACGTCGGCGCGGGTGCCGGCGGCGAGCGCCTGGAACAGGGCGGCGTGCTCGGAGTCGACCGGGATGATCTGGCCGGGCTTCGCCAGCGCCTTGACCAGCGGGCCGCCGACGATCAGCGACTCCTTGTTGGCCAGGGCGAGGGTGCGGCCCGCCTCCAGGGCGGCGAGCGTCGGCGCGAGGCCGATGGAGCCGGTGATGCCGTTGAGGACGGTGTGGCAGGGGGACGCGGCGAGCTGGGTGGCTGCGTCCGGGCCGGCCAGGATCTCCGGGAGGGGCTCCGAGCCGTACTGCCGCCCCAGCGCCTCCTTCAGCTCCGGCACCGCCTCCTCGCGGGCGACGGCCACCGTGTCGACCCCCAGCCGGTGCGCCTGCTCGGCGAGGAGCGCGACCCGGCCGCCGGACGCCGCGAGCGCGGTGACGCGGAAGCGGTCGGGGTTGCGCAGGACGAGGTCGACGGCCTGGGTGCCGATGGACCCGGTGGCGCCGAGGACGACGATGTCCCGGCGGCCTTCGGACGGGTCGAAGGCGGTGTGCGGGTCCGCGAGAGGTGAGGGGCGATCGCTCATGCCCCCCATTCTTGCCGCATCCACGGACCGCTCGTGCCCCAGGTCGTGCCTCAGGTCCGGGCCGCCCCCCGGAACTTCTTCCACTGGGCGTCGATCACCTCGGCCGGCACGCCCCCGATGTCCTTGGTGTCGGTGATGTCGGCCCGGAAGGCGAGGGTGGTGGTGCCCGCACGGACGACGGTGAGGTACTCGTACAGCGTCAGCGCGCCCTTGACGTCGAGGATCGTGAACCGGAACGCCACCGCCTCGTCGCCGATCTTCGGGGCGGGCAGCGTCTCGACCTTCAGGTACTTCGCCTGCGCGACCGCCCGCTGCTCGACGAACCCGGCGGCGCACTGCTTCCCGGCGGTGTTCAGGTTCTTCAGGACGGTCTTCGCGCCGTCCGCCCCGTACGCGCGGAGGGTGACGGCGACGGTGGTGCCGACCGTCTCCTCCGGGATGTCGGCCTTGCGGTGCACCTCGGCGGCCGGGTCGGGGTCCGCGACGTCCTCGGCGAGGCTGACCAGCGGCTGGCAGACGGCCGGATCGGCGGTGTACGCCTCGCCCAGGGGCGCGCCGAGGGTGTAGTCGGAGACCGTGTACTTCCCGGCCTTCTCACCGTCCGTGAGGGCGGCGGCCTTGAGCTGCGCCTCGGTGAGCGCGCCGGCGGTGGGGACGGGCGAGGTGGAGGCGGGGGCGGAGGGGGATGCCTCCGGCCTCGGCTTGTCGTCGCTCTCCGGCGTGCTGCTGCAGCCGGTCAGCAGCACCCCCGTGAGGGCGGCGGCCGCCCCTGCCTTCCGAAGTCCCGTGCTCTTCCCCGTGCCGAACATGCCCAGCCCCTATCGGTGATGATCGTGAACCCGCCCGATTATCGGCGGTCGGCGCGGCGCTCAGACAGCGGCCCTGCGGAACTCCTCGAAGACGTGGTGGAACTCGGGGAAGGTCTTGCGGACGCAGCCGGGGTCGTCGAAGGAGATTCCGGGGGTGCGCAGGGCGGTCACCGCGAAGGACATGACGATGCGGTGGTCGCCGTGCGTGGCGATCTCGGCCGGGCCCGTCGGCGTGCCGGGCTGGATCTCGATCCAGTCGGGGCCGGTGCGCACGGTGATGCCCAGGCGGCGGAGGTTCTCGGCGCAGGCGTCGAGCCGGTCGCACTCCTTGACGCGGGTGTTCGCGACGTCCTCGATGCGGACCGGGCCGTCGGTGAAGGGCGCGAGGGCGGCGAGGGTCGGCATGGTGTCGGAGATGTCGCGCATGTTGACGGTCAGTCCGCGCAGGGTCCCGGTGCCGGTGACGGTGGTGCCCTCGGCGGTGACGGACACGTCGGCGCCCATGCGGCGCAGGACGTCGACGAAGGCGAGGTCGCCCTGGAGGGCGCCGGTGCCGAGGCCGGGGACGGTGACGGAGCGGCCGGCGTCGAGGGCGGCGGCGGCGAAGAAGTAGCTGGAGGTGGAGGCGTCGGGCTCGACGGCGTAGGTCGTGGCCGTGTAGCCGGTCGGCTCGACGGTGTACGTGCGGCCCGCGGGCCCGTCCTCGCGGGTCACCCGGGCGCCGAAGGCCCGCATCATCGCGAGGGTGATCTCGACGTACGGCTCCGACACCAGGTCGGTGACGGTGATCGCGAGCCCCTCGGCGGTCAGCGGGCCGAGCATCAGCAGCGCGGTGAGGTACTGGGACGACTCGCCGGCGTCGAGGGTGAGCGGCCCGCCCTTGATGCCGCGGGCGGTGACGGTGAGCGGGTGGTGGCCCTCCTGCGCCTCGTGCCGGAGGTCGACGCCGAGGGTGCGCAGGGCGGTGGTGAGCGGGCCGAGGGGACGGCGGCGCATCTGCGCGGAGGCGTCGAAGCGGTACGTGCCGTGGCCGGCGGCGACGAGCGCCGGCAGGAACCGGGCGGTGGTGGCGCCGTCGCGGCAGTACACCTCGGCGGTGTCGTGGGCGGGTCCCTCGGGCCGCCCGGTGATGTGCCAGGCACCGGGCTCCTGCCGCACCTCGTAGCCGAGGGCCTTCAACCCCTCGGCGAAGCCCTCGCTGTCGTCGGAACGCAGCGGCTTGAGGAGCGTGGTGGTCCCGCGGGCGGCGGCGGCGAGGAAGAGCGCGCGGGCGGTGACGGACTTGGAGCCGGGGATGTCGATGACGGTCACGCGAGCCATCCTGCCGGTCGGCGCGCCCCGGCGGTCGCCCGTTCCGTCATCCGAAACGGGACGAAGGCCGTCCCGCCCCTCCCCCGCAGTTGTGGGCAATCGTTCCGCAGGGCGGAACCGGTGGGCACAACGGAACGGCGCCCTTGGCGGGCGCCTCCGCCTCATGCTCGTACCCGCACCCCGTGGGCGCCGTGCCTTGCAAGCGCGCCGCGCCCGGGGTGCGGGCAGGAGCATGTGCGGAACGCGCCCGCAGGGGCGCCGTCCCGTGTGCCCACCCTCCCCCCAAGCTCTCGGCTTCGCTCGAGCAGGGGGGACCCCCATCGCCCCTGCGGGACGATTGCCCACACGGCGGCGGGGGGCAGCGCCACACGGGGTGGGGTGCCCACACCGCTACGGGATCTTGCGGTGGGCGTTCTGTTCGGTGGTGGGGCCCGGGGTCGCGTCGGCGATCCAGGGGGCCGTGCCGGAGGGGTCGATGATGCCCGCTTCCAGCCACTCGTACGCGCCGTCCAGGACGCCCTCCACGATGCGTCGGTCGACATCGTCCGTGTTGGACCAGAGGCGGCCGAACAGCTCCTCCACCCGCAGCCGGGACTGTCGGCAGAACGCGTCCGCGAGCCGGTACGACTCGCGGCCGTGGTCGCCGGCCTCCCGCAGGTGCGCGGCCCGTACGCACGCCGCGCTCATGGCGAACAGCTCCGCGCCGATGTCGACGATCCGGCCGAGGAACGCCTGCTTGGTCTCCATCCGGCCCTGCCACCGCGACATCGCGTAGAACGTCGAGCGGGCGAGCTTGCGCGAGGTCCGCTCCACGTACCGGACGTGCGTCGCGAGTTCGCCGAACTCCGCGTACGCGCCCGGCACCTGGCCCGGTCCGGCGACCAGCTTCGGCAGCCAGCGGGCGTAGAAGCCGCCCGCCCTTGCCCCGGCCCGCGCCTTGTCGGAGAGGGACTTGTCGGGGTCGATGATGTCGCCGGCGACGGCAAGGTGCGCGTCCACGGCCTCGCGGGCGATCAGCAGGTGCATGATCTCCGTGGAGCCCTCGAAGATCCGGTTGATCCGCAGGTCGCGCAGCAACTGCTCGGCGGGGACGGCACGTTCGCCGCGCGCGGCAAGCGACGCGGCGGTCTCGTAGCCACGCCCGCCGCGGATCTGGACCAGTTCGTCGGCCATCAGCCAGGCCATTTCGGAGCCGTACAGCTTGGCGAGCGCCGCCTCGATGCGGATGTCGTTGCGGTCCTCGTCGGCCATCTGGGAGGCCAGGTCGACCATCGCCTCCAGGGCGAAGGTGGTGGCCGCGATGAAGGAGATCTTCGTGCCGACGGCCTCGTGCCTCGCGACCGGCCTGCCCCACTGCTCGCGGACCGCCGACCACTCGCGGGCGATCTTCAGGCACCACTTGCCCGCGCCGACGCAGGCGGCGGGCAGCGAGAGCCGGCCGGTGTTGAGGGTGGTGAGCGCGATCTTGAGGCCGGCGCCCTCGGGGCCGATCCGGTTCGCCGCGGGCACCCGGACGGCGTGGAAGCGGGTGACGCCGTTCTCCAGGCCGCGCAGGCCCATGAAGGCGTTGCGGTGCTCGACGGTGATGCCGGGCGAGTCGGCCTCGACGACGAAGGCGGTGATGCCGCCGCGGTGGCCCTCGGACTTCGGGACGCGGGCCATGACGACGAGCAGGTCGGCGACGACGCCGTTGGTGGTCCACAGCTTCACGCCGTCGACGACGTACGTGTCGTCGCCGTCCGGCACCGCGGTGGTGGCGAGCCGGGCCGGGTCGGAGCCGACGTCCGGCTCGGTGAGCAGGAAGGCCGAGATGTCCGTACGGGCCAGCCGGGGCAGGAACGCGTCCTTCTGCTCCTGCGTGCCGAAGAGCTTCAGCGGCTGCGGTACGCCGATCGACTGATGCGCGGAGAGCATCGCGCCCAGCGCGGGGCTGACGGAGCCGACGAGTGCCAGCGCCTTGTTGTAGTACACCTGGGTGAGGCCGAGCCCGCCGTACTTGGGGTCGATCTTCATGCCGAGCGCGCCCAGCTCCTTGAGGCCGGTGACGACCTCGTCGGGGACGCGGGCCTCGCGCTCGATGCGCACGCCGTCGACGCGGGTCTCGCAGAACTCGCGGAGCCTCGCGAGGAAGGCCTCGCCACGCCGGACGTCCTCGTCCGCGGGCAGCGGGTGCGGGTGGACGAGGTCCAGCCGGAACCGGCCGAGGAAGAGTTCCTTGGCGAAACTGGGTTTGCGCCAGTCCTGCTCGCGCGCCGCCTCGGCGACCTGTCGCGCTTCTCTTTCGGTGACCTTGGGCCGCTGGGTGGGTGCGGTCATGAGGAGCTCACCTCGCCGCTCGTCGGGGGCTTGTGGCTACTCGACCGTAGTACCCGATTTCCGGTGGTTCGGAAAGACGGGAGGACGGCCGGGAGCCCCCGGGCGGCGGTCCGATGCGGTTCCTCCGGTGGCGCTACTTCCACTCCCACAGCTTGGCGGTGGCCTTGCCGTCGGCGGTCACATGGAACTCGTAGACACCGGCGACACCGTTGAGCCGGCTGAAGCGGTCGGCGGTGGTCTCGAAGTAGAGGGCGCCGCGCCAGTCGACCGCGCCGGTGTCGTCGAAGGTGCCGACGCCGGAGCCGTGCCAGGTGACGGTCTCGCCCTCCTTGGTCATGGTGAAGCCCTGTCCTTCGCCCCAGAGGGTGCCGTCGGCGCGCAGGACGGATTCGTACGTGCCCAGGTCCTCGATCTCGACTCCCAGCATGGTGCCGGTCGCCTGGAAGGAGGCCTCGATGACGGGGTGACCGCCGTCGGTGGACAGCACCCGCATCCCTGTGGTCTGGCCCTGTTCCTCGCCTATCAGGTCGCCGAGCATGATGGAACTCCTCTCCGACTCGGCGGATTTCCCCCTCTCTTCTTCCGGACTACGCCGGACGGGGGATGCCGTCAACCGGAGGGCGGGCACGCGAAGACCGAGCGGAAACGAGGACGGCCGGAGCCCCCGCACAGTGGGCTCCGGCCGTCGGTCTCGGTGCGTACGGGCGTACGTGTCGGCGTACGCCCGTACCGCGCTGCTAGAGCGCCAGGCCCGTGAGGACCAGGACGCGCTCGTAGGTGTAGTCGTCCATCGCGTACTTGACGCCCTCGCGGCCGACGCCGGACTTCTTGGCGCCTCCGTACGGCATCTGGTCGGCGCGGTAGGACGGGACGTCGCCGATGATCACGCCGCCGACCTCCAGGGCGCGGTGGGCGCGGAAGGCGGTCTGCAGGTCGTGGGTGAAGACGCCGGCCTGGAGGCCGAAGTCCGAGTCGTTGACCGCGGCGAACGCCTCGGCCTCGCCGTCCACCTTGGCGACGGTCAGCACCGGGCCGAAGACCTCGGCGCGGGCCAGGGTGACGTCGGCGGGCAGCTCGGTGAGGACGGTCGGGGCGTACGAGGCGCCCTCGCGCTTGCCGCCGGCGAGCAGCTTGGCGCCGGCCGCGACGGCCTCGTCGACCCAGGACTCGACGCGCTTGGCGGCGTTCTCGTCGACCAGCGGGCCGACGTCGGTGGCGTCGTCCGTCGGGTCGCCGGTGACCTGCGCCTCGACGGCGGCGACGATCTTCGGCAGCAGCCGGTCGTACACGGCGGCGTCGGCGATCACGCGCTGCACGGAGATGCAGGACTGGCCGCCCTGGTAGTTGGAGAAGGTGGCGATGCGGGTCGCCGCCCAGTCCAGGTCGGCCTCGGAGGCCCAGTCGCCGAGGACGACGGCGGCGGCGTTGCCGCCGAGCTCCAGGGTGCAGTGCTTGTGCGGCACGGACTCCTGGATGGCGTAGCCGACCTTGTCGGAGCCGGTGAAGGAGATGACCGGGAGGCGCTCGTCCTGGACGAGGGCGGGCATCCGGTCGTTCGGCACGGTCAGGACGGACCAGGAACCGGCCGGCAGGTCGGTCTCGGCCAGGATCTCGCCCAGGACGAGGGAGGAGATCGGGGTGGCCGGGGCCGGCTTGAGGATGATCGGGGCACCGACGGCGATGGCCGGGGCGACCTTGTGGGCGCTCAGGTTGAGCGGGAAGTTGAACGGCGCGATGCCGAGCACGACGCCCTTGGGGATGCGGCGGGTGAGGGCGAGCCGGCCGACGCCGCCGGCGTCGGTGTCCAGGCGCTGGGCCTCGCCGCTGTTGAAGCGGCGGGCCTCCTCGGCGGCCCAGCGGAACACGGAGACGGCACGGCCGACCTCGCCGCGGGCCCACTTGATGGGCTTGCCGTTCTCGGCGGAGATCAGCTGGGCGATCTCCTCGGTGCGCTCGGCGAGACGCTTCGCGACGTGGTCGAGGGCGGCGGCGCGGACGTGGGCCGGCGTGGCGGCGAACTCGTCCACGACGGCGTGGGCCGCGGCGACGGCCTCCTCGACCTGGGCCTCGGTGGGCACGCTGACCTTGCCGACGAGACGGCCGTCCCAGGAGGACGTGACGTCGAAGGTCGTCTCGCCGGTGGCCTCGCGGCCGGCGAGCCAGAAGGCGTGGGTGGCAGTCATTTGCGTGCCCGGCCCTTTCGTGTGCGGTCGTCGCGGAGTGGTGCTCGCGCTTGTCTTGGCTTCACGTTAGGGCCGGGCGGCCGGATGAGCGTTTGTCCGGGATGGAGTGGTGGCGCGGGGGTGCTGTCCGCTTTGGCCGAAGCGGCAGGTCAGGAGCGCCGCTCCGTGGACACGATGAGGCCGACCCCGAGGACGACGATCGCGCCGCCGATCACGATGGGCAGGGTCAGCGCCTCGCCGAGCACGACCGCACCGAGCAGGACGGCGACGACCGGGTTGACGTACGCGTACGTGGCGACGAGGGAGAGCGGGGCGGTCTGGAGCAGCCAGGCGTACGCGGTGAAGGCGATGATCGAGCCGAAGACGACGAGGTAGGCCCAGGCGACCCAGGAGCGGGTGGAGACCTCGCCGAGGTCGAGACCGTGCTGCTCGCCGCGGATCAGGCCGAGCGCGGCGCAGGCGAGGCCGCCGGCGATCATCTCGTACGCGCTGGCGGTGAACGGGTTCTTGGGCATCGGGATCCGGGAGGACGAGAACGAGCCCACGGACCAGAGCAGGGTGGCGAGGACGACCAGCAGGACGCCGCCGATGCGGACGGCGCCGGTCAGGCCCGGCAGGGTCAGGACGGCGAGCCCGACGAGGCCGAGCAGAACGCCGGCCACGCCGCCGAGGGTGGGCCGCTCGCCGAAGGACGCCTTGATGAGGACGACCCAGGCGGGGACGACGGCGACGAGGAGCGCGGCGAGGCCGGAGGGCACGGAGGTCTCGGCGAGGACGATGAGCCCGTTGCCGCCGAGGAGGAGGAGCACGCCGACAATCGCGGCGGAGGCGAGCTGCCGCCGGTCCACCTTCAGCGCCGCGGGCCCCTGCCGCCAGGCGATGATCGCCGCGAGCAGCAGCCCCGCGGTGACGAACCGCCCTCCCGCGGACAGGAACGGCGGCATCGTCTCGACGACCACCCGAATCCCGAGGTACGTCGACCCCCACACGACATACACGATCCCGAGCGCCGCCCAGATGGCACCGGTGATGCGACGGGGGACGGCGTCGGTGGGTGAAGGCAGGGGCTGGACCTCGGAGGCCGGATCGACGGCAGGGCTTGTCATGAGCAGGAGATTAGGGACTTCGACGCGGAAGGGCCAAGAATTTTGCCCGACTTCGGGCAGAAGACGCGCAATTCCGGCACGTCTTCTCGTCGTCCGGAGGGGGTGCGGAGGTGCGGCAGAGGCGCGCAAGTCGCGGCTGCGGCGCGGGAGGGGCGAGCCTGTTCCGCTCGGGCCGGCGCGGGCCGGAGGCCGCGACGGTCGGCGGTGGCATCGTCTCGCCCGCGCCCGGGTCGGGCCTGCGTGCAGCGCGGGAGTGCCGCTCGCCCCGGTCGGGCCGACGCGCTGACGCGCGCGGCGACCGGGGTCAGGACGGGTCTGTGTCCGTGCCCGTGGCCTTGAGGGCTAGCCAGAGTTCCATGCGGACGTCGGGGTCGTCGAGGGAGCGGCCGAGGATCTCCTCGACGCGGCGCATGCGGTAGCGCAGGGTGTGGCGGTGGACGCCGAGGTCGGCCGCGGCCGCGTCCCACTGGCCGTGGCGGGAGAGCCAGGCGCGGAGGGAGGCCACGAGGTCGCCGCGGCCCGTCGCGTCGTGCTCGCGCAGCGCGCGGAGCATGCCGTCGGCGAAGGCCCGTACCGCGTCGTCCGCGAGCAGCGGCAGCACCGAGCCCGCCGCCAGCTCCTCGTGCTCGACCAGGGCCCGGCCGCGCCGCCGCGCCACCGACAGCGACTGCTCGGCCTGCTTGTACGCCGCGTTCGCGGCGATCGGACCGGTCGGCGCGGACAGGCCGACGACCACCCCGGCGTCCTCCGCCTCACGCTCCGCGTACCCGTCGCACGCCTCGACCACCGCCCCGCCGTCGCCCGCCAGGACCACCAGCCGGTCCTCGTTCTCCGGCACGACGAGCACCGTCTCGCCCGACCGGGCCGCCGCCGACTCCAGCGCCTCGGCCAGCACCGGCAGCGGCGGTTCCGCGTCCCGCTCCCCCGCCGGGCCCACCGGCTCGGCGATCAGCAGCCGGAACGGCGCGTCGAGCAGCCCGCCGTACAGGTCGCCGGCCACCGCCCGCGCGTGGTCCGGCTGGCCGGACAGCAGCATCCGCAGCACCGCCGCGCCCAGCCGCTGCTCGGCCGCCTGGAGCGAGCGCGAGCGCTCCGTGGTCAGGGTCAGCAGCGCGATCGCCGAGTGCACCGCGTACCGCTCGGCCGTCCCGAGCGGCGCGCCCGTGCCCACCGCCAGCGCGCCCCGGACCCGCCGCCCGGTCCCGAGCGACTGCAGCTCCACCCGGTCCTCCGTGCCGCCGACGACCGCGCTCGCCGGCGCGGGCCGCTCGCGGAGCCGCTCCACGTCCGCGGTCAGCCGGGCGGCCCGCCGGGCCGCCCACTCGGGCGACACCGCGAGCACGGCGCCGGACGTGTCGTACAGCGCCGCCCATCCGTCGACGTGCGCGGCGAGCCGGGCCACGACCGCGTCCGGCCCTTCCGCGAGCGCCGCGCGGGTCATCTCGCGCTGCGCCTCGAAGCCAGCCGTCACCGCCCGGTACTGGTCGGCCGCGATCGCCGCCGAGACGGCCTTGCTGATCGCCAGGAACGGCGTCCGGCGCGGCACCTCCAGGAGCGGCAGCCCCTCCTCGCGCGCCGCGTCGACCAGCGCCTCGGGGATGTCCTCGTAGTTGACGCCGATCGCGAACCCGAGCCCGACCACGCCCGCTCCGACCAGCCGCCGGACGTACCGCCGGGTCGCCTCCGGGTCCTCCGCGTCCAGGGTCAGCGCGGTGGTGAGCAGCAGCTCGCCGCCCTCCATGTACGGGACGGGGTCGGCGAGCTCGCTGACGTGGGCCCAGCGCACCGGCGTGGCGAGCCGGTCCTCACCTGCGCGGACGGTGAGTTTCAGGGCGGAGTGCTGGACGAGCGACGCGAGGGTGGGCGGCATGGACCGTCGGACCTTTGAGCAGAGGACTGCCGGGGCAGCGGAAAGGCGCCGGTCCGGGGATCGGCGCCTCCCGATTGTGCCAGGGCACACGGGTCCCCGCGCCCGCTCTCGCGGACCCGCGCGGCGGCCGGCCGGCCGGTCCACGAGGACGCGGTCAGCCGCGCAGGTCGACGAGGAGCGGTGGCGTGTTCTCGCCGCGTACGTGTGTCACGGACAGCACCGCGTGTCCGGCGGGCACCTCGTGCGCCAGCTCGGACGCCGACCAGCGCTCCCTCTCGACCTCGCGCACCGTCACCGCGTCGGTGGTGACCGCCTTGCCGGTGATCCGCTTCCGCAGCGCGTGCAGGGCGCGGGTCATCGGCTGGTCGGCGAAGACGGTGTGCTGGGCGACCTCGGTGGTCTCCACCCGTTCGGTGCCCCACGCCTCGGCGAAGGCGCGGCCGTCCCAGGTGGTGACGCCGGCGAGCGCCATCCGGCAGCCGACCGCGGCGAGGAGCTGCCCGTGCAGCGCCTCCGGCACCTCCCCGAGCGTCCGCAGCGCGAGCACGACACCCGCGTTCTGCGGCCGCAGCCGCTGGAGGGCGCGCACCGTCCCGGGGGTGAGCGCGCCCGCCGCGTCGTCGAGGACGAGGCAGACGAAGTGCCGGCGGCCGGTGTCCGCGCGGGCGACCGTCTGGAACTGGGCGAGCAGCAGCCGCGCCAGCAGGCGAGAGGTCTCCTCGTACGCGCCTCCCGGCAGGGTGACGCGGACCCGCAGCGGGTGCTGGGCGACGGACCGGAGGGAGAACGGCCGCGTCTCCCGGCCCGCGCCGAAGAACTCGGAGAACGCCGGACGGTCGAGCGACGCCAGCCGGTCAGCGAGCGCCGGACCCACGTCGGCGGCGGCGCCGACCTGCCGGATCCGGGACTCCAGCTCGCGGCGCATGCCCGAGGCGCCGTCCGCCGGCAGCAGGTCCATCAGGGTCTGGAGCGTCTCGGGGCGCGCCTCGAGCAGCTCGCGCAGGGCCGGGACGGACGGGAAGGCGCCGTGCGCCTCCCGGTAGGGGCCGATCAGCTGGGCCAGCGCGGTGGCGGCGCGCCGGGTCTCGACGCCCTCGACGTCGCCGACCAGCCCCTCGGCGAGGATCGCGGCCGCCTCGTCGGCGTCGGTGGCGCCGGCGTACAGGTCGAGGTCGTACCGGGAGCCCGGGTCGCCGAGCCGGATCACGACGTCGTACGCGTCCTCGGGTCCCGCGGAGGCGCCCGGCGCGCCGACGGCGACGACGGCGCAGGCGCCGGTCAGCGCCTGGAGGGTGAGCGACTCGACGACGGGCGCGGTCAGGGAGCGGGTCTTGCCGGCGCCGGACGGGCCCACCGCGAGGAGCGAGGTGGCGAGCAGCCCGGGGTCGAGCGCCACGCCGGCGCCCCGGTAGGCGTACGGGGTGCGCTCGGCGGCCGCGTACCGGCCGATGCGGACCTGGCCGACGAGCAGGTCGTGCTCGGACGCGCGGCTCGGCAGGTCGCGGGCGCCGGAGGGGTGCAGGGCCGTCCCGGCGCCGGTGCCGAGCACGGTGTCGACGAAGGCCGCCCGGCGGCGGGCGTCCCGGCGGGCCTGCCGCCAGGCGCGGCGCACGCGGGCGCAGTCCACGTCGTTCATGCGCCCGGCGCGCACCTCGGAGGTGAGCCGGTCGGCCGCGGGCCGCTCGCCGGCGGCGCGCAGGTCCGGCCACTGGGAGGCGGGCGCGGACGGGGCCGCGGCGGTGGGAACGGCGGGGCGCACGGACCGGGCGCGCCACTGCCGGACGAGCGCCGGCCAGCCGCCGACGCGGGCGAAGGGCCAGACGACGGCGGCGGTGATCACCGCGTACAGGGGGTAGACGAGGAACGGTGAGGTGAGCACGCCGTATCCGCCGCCCGCCAGGACGACCAGGGAGAGCACGGGCTGGGCGATCGGCAGCGGGTCCCAGCCGACGCCGAAGGCGGTGGGCCAGACGAACACGAGCGCCGCGAGGGCTCCGGCCGCGGCGAGCGCGGCGCGGGTGCCGGGCCCGAAGCGGTCGAGGTAGTGGTGGATCACCCGGCCCCAGGAGCCGAGCTTGCCGACCGTGTACACGATGGCGAGGAAGACGACGCCGCTGTAGACGACATGGGCCTCGGCGCCGTGCCAGTCGCGGGGCGAGGTGGTGCCCGGGTGCCACCAGTCCTGCGGGGTGAGGGTCTGGAGCGGGATCCACAGGTACGGGACGGTGCCGCGCCGCCACGCCGACCACAGGATCAGGCCGACGGCCAGCGGGATCAGCAGCCCGGCGACGGTGATCGGCGCGAGCCGCGCGGGCTCCGGCGCCCGCGCCGGCACATGCCGGAACCGCCAGATCCCGGGCCCGGCCTCGGGCCGCGGCGCATCGAGCCACTCGACGACGGGGGCGGGGGCGGACGCGGAGGCGGAGGCGGACGCGGACGCGCCGGGGGCGAGGGAGGGCGGGGCTTTCGGTGCGGGCGGGGCCGCGGGCGTGGCGGCGGGCGGGGCTTTCGGAGCCGCCGGGGCCGCGGACGGCGCAGGGGCCGCGGGCACCGCGGCGGCGGGCGGGGCAGGGGCGAGCGCCGGGGCCTGAGCGGGCGCCGGCGGGGCCTGGACCGGGACCGGAGGGACTGCGGCCGGCGCCTGGACCGGGACCGGAGGGACTGGGGCCGGCGCCTGGCCGGGTGCCTGAACCGGTTCCTCGCCGCGAGCCCCGGCCCACGCCTGGCCGGAGGCTTGAGCCGATGCCTGACCGCGAGCCTGAGCCGGCGGCTCGGTGAGCGCCTGAGCGGAGGCCTGGGCCGGAGTCCGCGGAAGGCCGTGGGCGGACTCCGGTGGCAACGCCTCGCCGGGCGCCTGCGGCGCCTGACCGGCGGCCGGCGGCGCCTGGGCCGGGAGCGGTGGGGCCGCCAGGGGCTCGTCCCCGGGGAGCCGTCGGGCTGCCGGGGGCTCGTCCGCCGGGACCGGAGGGACGGCCGGCGGCTCGGCGCCCGCGCTCGGCGACGCGCCGTCCCCCACGCGCGGGGGCGCTTCGTCGCGCGCGTCGCGCGCGTGACGTGCCTCGTACGTTCCGTCGGTCTCCATGAACCCCTGCCCCCTGACCAGCCAGGCCGCACCCGCATCGCATCTGTCCGAGCGTCAATCTAGTGCCCCGGCAGGGGAGGTTCAGCGTTCTGCGGACGCGTCTCACGGCCCGGCCGCGGCCCGCGCCGCACAATGGGGGCGGCCGGGCCCGCGCACCGCGTTATGTCCGCCGCGGACAACGGCGCGACCCCCAACACTCCCGATCGGCGCATGCCCGCCCCCCGCCCGCCCGCCTAGCCTGCGGAAGAAACCCACACAGTGCGTCCAGAAAACCCCCAGGAGCCCCGCATGAACGCTGTCCCGCAGGAGCGGCGCGTCGTCACCGCCATCCCCGGTCCGAAGTCGCAGGAGCTTCAGGCCCGCCGCCTCGACACCGTGGCCGGTGGCGTGGGCTCCGTGCTCCCCGTCTTCACGGCCAAGGCCGGCGGCGGCGTCATCGAGGACGTCGACGGCAACCGTCTGATCGACTTCGGCTCCGGCATCGCCGTGACCACGGTCGGCGCCTCCGCCGAGGCCGTCGTGCGCCGCGCAGCCGCGCAGCTCGCCGACTTCACCCACACCTGTTTCATGGTCACGCCGTACGAGGGCTATGTCGAGGTCTGCGAGGCGCTCGCCGAGCTGACCCCGGGCGACCACGCGAAGAAGTCCGCGCTGTTCAACTCCGGCGCCGAGGCCGTCGAGAACGCGGTCAAGATCGCCCGCTCGTACACCAAGCGCCAGGCCGTCGTCGTCTTCGACCACGGCTACCACGGCCGTACGAACCTCACCATGGGCATGACGGCGAAGAACATGCCGTACAAGCAGGGCTTCGGCCCGTTCGCCCCCGAGGTCTACCGCGTGCCGGTCGCCTACGGCTACCGCTGGCCCACCGGTGCCGAGAACTGCGGCCCCGAGGCCGCCGCCCAGGCGATCGACAACATCACCAAGCAGATCGGCGCCGAGAACGTCGCCGCGATCGTCATCGAGCCGGTCCTCGGCGAGGGTGGCTTCATCGAGCCGGCCAAGGGCTTCCTGCCGGCGATCGTGAAGTTCGCCAACGACAACGGCATCGTCTTCGTCGCGGACGAGATCCAGTCCGGCTTCTGCCGCACCGGCCAGTGGTTCGCCTGCGAGGACGAGGGCATCGTCCCGGACCTGATCACCACCGCCAAGGGCATCGCCGGCGGTCTGCCGCTGGCGGCCGTGACCGGCCGCGCCGAGATCATGGACTCCGTCCACGGCGGCGGCCTGGGCGGCACCTACGGCGGCAACCCGGTGGCCTGCGCCGGTGCGCTCGGCGCCATCGAGACCATGAAGGAGCTCGACCTCAACGCCGCGGCGAAGAACATCGAGTCGATCATGAAGTCGCGCCTGTCCGCGATGCAGGAGAAGTTCGAGATCATCGGCGACATCCGCGGCCGCGGCGCCATGATCGCGATCGAGCTGGTCAAGGACCCGGCGACCAAGGAGCCGAACCCGGAGGCCGCCGGCGCGCTGGCGAAGGCCTGCCACGCCGAGGGCGTGCTCGTCCTCACCTGTGGCACCTACGGCAACGTGCTCCGTTTCCTGCCGCCGCTGGTCATCGGCGACGACCTGCTGAACGAGGGTCTCGACGTCATCGAGTCCGCGTTCGCCCGGATCTGACGCTCCGTGTGAAGAGGTTGTGGGGGGCCGATGGCGGGATGGGAATCCGGCTGTCGGTCCCCCGGCCTCTGCCGTACGGTTTCTGCAGATGAGAGAAACACCCCGCCCGCAGGGGACTGTGGGCAGCAGGGCGGAGCCTCCCCAGCCTCGTCCTGACCGTGCCCTCGCGCACACCGCTGGAGCCACCGGCTCCGGAACTCCTCACCGATCGGACGGTCGCCCGCCCCACACCCCCCGGGGCGCGCGGCAGCCCGGTCCTGACGACCGCCCCGGAGCAACCCCCCCTGCTCCGGGGCGGTCGGCCGTCTTCTGGGCGATCCTGGTCCTGACCCTCGTCACCTGGCAGGTCCTCGTCGACGGCCCACTGGCCCGCCTCGACGTCCGCGTCTCGCGCGCCCTGGTGGACTCCGTGCCGCGCGGTCTGTCCGAACTCGGCGCGGACCTCGGCAACATGACGGTCGCTCTGCCGGTGCTCGGCTGCGCGATGGCGTACGCGTTCCGGCGCGGCCACCGCCTCGCGGCCCTGTACACAGGGCTGGCCATGGCCGCCGTGCCGCTGCTCGTGATCCCGCTGAAGGAGTGGACGGCCCGCCCCGGCCCCCTCGAACCCTGGGCCGAGGGCTACTACCCGTCCGGACACACGGCGACGGCGGTGGTCGCCTACTTCGGCGCGGCAATGCTCCTCGGCACGCGATGGGCGATGCCCGCCGCCTGGGTACTGACCCTGGCGACGGGCACCGGGCTGGTCCTGCGCGGGTACCATTGGCCGCTCGATGTGGCGGCCAGCCTCTGCCTAGGCGTGCTCATCCTCGCCGTCTGCGCCACCCGCATGCGTCAAGACAGTGCCGATTGATGGGGTACCTGGAGTGGGAGTTCGTCCAGGGGCCAGTGTTGGCCTCCTCACCCGCCTCCAGCGAGTGATTCCGCCTGCCTCACGCCACTGATCGGCGAGGCTTCGGGTGGGTTCCTGGTTCCTCCCCGACATTGACGGGGGTTGCACGCGTTGCCCGGGCAAGCCCAGGTCTTACATGCGCTCCGCAGGCGTTTACTCGCACCGTCGCCGGCGTGAGGCCCCCGGCCCGGGGGTGGATGGTGCCGTCTGTGTGGCCGCTCGTATGCGGCGGCCTTCCCGCTTGATGTTCTGGCCCGCGTTCCAGTCGCGGTCGTGTCGGGTGCCGCACCGGCTGCACGTCCACGCACGGATGTGTAGGGGTTTCGGACCGTCACGATGCCCGCAGGCGGAGCAGATCTGCGAGGAGGGATAGGTGCGGTCGACCTTGGTGAGCGTACGGCCGTGCTTAACCGCCTTGTACTCCAGCATGCTCAGGAACGCGGACCATCCCGCGTCGTGCACCGACTTGGCCAGACGGCCCCGGGCGAGGCCCCTCACGTTCAGGGTCTCCACACTGACGGCTTGGTTATCGCGGATCAGCTTGGTGGAGAGCTTGTGATGGAAGTCTCGACGCGCGTCGGCAACCTTGGCGTGCGCCTTGGCTACCTTCGTCCGCTGCTTGTTCCGGTTGTTCGACCCCTTGGTCTTGCGGGAAAGACGGCGCTGTTCCTTCATGAGCTTCTTCTCCGCCCTGCGGAGAATCCTGGGTGAGGTGACCCTTGAGCCATCCGCCATGACGGCGAAATGAGTCAGCCCCAAGTCGACCCCTTGGTCGCTGCCGAGTTCGGGCAGGAGGTCAAGGGCGGTATCGGTCTCGACGACGAAACTAGCCCAGTACCGGCCAGACGAGTCCTTGATCACCGTCACGGTGGACGGCACGGACGGCAGTGATCGGGACCATCGAACCCGGACGGGGCCGATCTTCGGAAGATTCAACTTCCCGTTTGCCGAAATCGACCACTTCGCGTTCGCAGTGAATCGGACCGCTTGCCGACCGTCGCGCTTCGACGAGAACCGCGGCTCCCCGACTCTCGGTCCTTTGCGGGTTCCCTTGAGGCTGGCGAAGAACTGCGCGAACGCCATGTCCAGGTCCCGCAGAGACTGCTGCAGTACGACCGCCGACACCTGCCCGAGCCATGCCCGCTCGGGAGTTTGCTTGGCCTCGGTGATGAACCGGCGCGACAGGTGAGCCGACTTCGGGTAGGGCAAACCCGCGGCATGTGCGTCCTGCCGGGCTGCGAGGCAGTCGTTCCACACCACCCGCGCGCACCCGAACGCCCGGCCCAGTGCGATGCGCTGACCTGGGCTGGGGTCAATACGGAAGGCGTAGCGAAGCTGCACGTCCACGACCGTATGTGACCTGTGCCCCTTCGGAGGCAGAAGATCAGAACTGGCGATCATCGCCCGTTCGTGCGCACACCGATTCGCCTCGACGGCGAATCAACTGCGGAATGGACCGCCCGGAGGTTCTTCAGTCCCCCTCTTGCGGGGCCTCCCGCGCCAGCCGCCCCGCCGCCTCGTGCATCGCGAGTTCGAGCAGTGAGGCGTCGGTGAGGGTTCCCGAGCCGTCCGGCGGGATCAGCCAGCGCACGCCCCCGGTGACCTTCCCCGGGTAGGGGACGACGATCCAGGTGCCGCCGCCGGCGCCGCGCACCCCCGTGCCGACCCAGCGGGCGACCGTGCCGGGCGGTACGAAGAAGCCCATCCGGGCGTCGCCGAAGTCGGCGAGGACCGGGCCCGGCCGGTCCACCAGCCGGGTCAGTACGTCGAACGTGGGATAGCCGAGCTCCCCCGGCAGGATCAGCACGTCCCAGCGCCGGCCGGCGGGCAGCAGCGCCACCCCGAGCGGGTTGCGCTCCCACTCCCACCGGCACGCGTCGGGATCCGGCGCCACCGAGACGAGCCACTCCACTGCGGCCTTGGCCCCCGAAGCAGTCATGGCGAACGGTCTCCTTCCGTGTGCGGACACGTTGCCCACACGGGAGGAGAGGGGGGTCGGCCTCGATCATGACGCGGGTCGGGGAAAGAAATCGGTGGTGATCCGCGGCGAAACGGGAACGCCCGGCGTGCGCGGGGGCGCACACCGGGCGCATAGGCCTCGGAAGGGCGGTCTAGCTGTCGAAGCCCAGGCCCACCCGGTCCATCGCCTTCAGCCACAGGTTCCGCCGGCCGCCGTTCTCGTCCGCCCGGGCCAGCGACCACTTGGTGATCCCGATCCCGGCCCAGGCCAGCGGCTCGGGCGGGAAGGGCAGCGGCTTGGAGCGGACCATCTCCAGCTCCGTCCGCTCGGTCCGCTCGCCCGCCAGCAGGTCGAGCATGACGTCCGCGCCGAAGCGGGTCGCGCCGACGCCGAGGCCGGTGAACCCGGCCGCGTACGCGACCTTGCCCTGGTACGCCGTGCCGAAGAAGGCCGAGAAGCGCGAGCAGGTGTCGATCGCGCCGCCCCAGGCGTGGCTGAACCGCAGCCCCTCCAGCTGCGGGAAGCAGCGGAAGAAGTGCTCGGCGAGCTTGAGGTACGTCTCCGGGCGGTGGTCCATCTCGGCGCTGACCCGGCCGCCGAAGCGGTAGATCGCGTCGTAGCCGCCCCACAGGATGCGGTTGTCCGCGGTGATCCGGAAGTAGTGGAACTGGTTGGCGCTGTCGCCGAGGCCCTGCCGGTTCTTCCAGCCGATCGAGGCCAGCTGCTCCGCGCTCAGCGGCTCGGTCATCAGCGCGTAGTCGTACACCGGCACGACGTAGCTCCGCACCCGCTTGACCAGCGAGGGGAAGACGTTGGTGCCGAGCGCGACCCGGCGGGCGACGATCTTGCCGTACGGGGTCTTCACGCCCATGCCCGTGCCGACGGAGACCAGCTCCAGGGCGCGGGTGTTCTCGTAGATGCGTACGCCGGCGGCCGTGCAGGCCCGCTTCAGGCCCCAGGCCAGCTTGGCCGGGTGGAGCATGGCAACGCCGCGCCGGTCCCACATGCCGCCGAGGAAGGTAGGCGAGGCGACCTCGGCGCGGACCGCGTCCTGGTCGAGGAGTTCCAGCCCGTCGGCGAGGCCGAGCCGGTCCGCCTCCTCGTACCACTCGTGGAGTTCCTCGACCTGGTACGGCTCGGTGGCGACGTCGATCTCGCCGGTCCGCTCGAACTCGCAGTCCAGGTCGTAGCGGGCGACCGCCTCCTCGATGGCGTCGAGGTTGCGCTCGCCGAGCTTCTCCAGCGTGCCCAGCTCGTCCGGCCAGCGGGCGAGCCCGTTGCCGAAGCCGTGGGTGAGGGAGGCGGCGCAGAAGCCTCCGTTGCGGCCCGAGGCGGCCCAGCCCACCTCGTTGCCCTCGATCAGGACGACATCCCGGGAGGGGTCGCGCTCCTTGGCGAGGAGCGCGGTCCACAGTCCGCTGTATCCGCCGCCGACGACGAGCAGATCGCAGCGCTCGGTGTCGGTGAGGGCGGGCAGGGCTCCGGGCTTGCCGGGGTCTTCCAGCCAGAAGGGGACGGGCTGGGCGTCGGAGAGAGATTGTGCAGCGAGACGCATGGCGGCTGGGGCCATGGTTTCCAACTCCTTCAGGTGTTGCTCAGGTCGTTCAGGTTGTCGCGGTTTTCTTCCGCCGGTTCGTGACGATCTGTCCGGCGACGACCACCAGTACGGCAATGATGAACATGGCCGTGCCGATGACGTTGATCTGGACGGGCGTGCCGCGCTGTGCCGAGCCCCAGACGAACATGGGGAAGGTGACGGTGTTGCCCGAGTTGAAGTTGGTGATGATGAAGTCGTCGAAGGAGAGCGCGAAGGACAGCAGCGCTCCGGACGCGATGCCCGGCGCCGCGATCGGCAGCGTCACCCGGACGAAGGTCTGCACCGGGCCGGCATAGAGGTCGCGGGCGGCCTCCTCCAGGCGCGGGTCCATGGACAGGACACGGGCCTTGACGGCGGCGACGACGAAGCTGAGGCAGAACATGATGTGGGCGATCAGGATCGTCCAGAAGCCCAGCTCGATGCCCATGTTGAGGAAGAGCGCGAGCAGCGAGGCCGCCATCACGATCTCCGGCATGGCCATAGGCAGGAAGATGAGCGAGTTGACCGCGCCGCGCGCCCGGAACCGGTAGCGGACCAACGCGAAGGCGATCATCGTGCCGAGCACGGTGGCGCCGACGGTCGCCCAGAAGGCGATCTGGAGGGAGAGCGAGAGCGAGCCGCACATGTCGGCCACTCCGCAGGGGTCCTGCCACGCCTCCAGGGAGAACTCCTGCCAGGCGTAGTTGAACCGCCCGGTCGGGTTGTTGAAGGAGAACACCGTCACGACGACGTTCGGCAGGATCAGGTACGCGAGCGTCAGCAGGCCCGCGATCACGACGAGGTTCCGACGGATCCAACGCATCAGACCAGGTCCTCCGTTCCCGCCCGGCGGATGTAGACGGTGACCATGACCAGCACGATCGCCATGAGGATGAACGACAGCGCCGCGGCGGTCGGGTAGTCGAGGATGCGCAGGTACTGCGACTGGATGACGTTGCCGATCATGCGGGTGTCCGTCGAGCCGAGCAGTTCCGCGTTGACGTAGTCGCCGCTCGCCGGGATGAAGGTGAGCAGGGTGCCGGAGACGACGCCCGGCATCGACAGCGGGAACGTCACCTTCCGGAAGGTGGTGGCGGGCGACGCGTACAGGTCCTGCGCGGCCTCGTGCAGCCGGCCGTCGATCCGCTCCAGCGAGGTGTAGAGCGGCAGGATCATGAACGGCAGGAAGTTGTACGTCAGACCGCAGACCACCGCCATGGGCGTGGCGAGCACCCGGTCGCCCTCGGTCCAGCCGATCCAGCTGGTCACGTCCAGGACGTGCAGGGTGTTGAGCGCGGTCACCACGAGGCTGTCGTCCGCGAGGATCGTCTTCCAGGCCAGCGTCCGGATCAGGAAGCTGGTGAAGAACGGCGCGATGACGAGGACGAGGATCAGGTTGCGCCAGCGGCCCGCCTTGAAGGCGATGAGGTACGCGAGCGGGTAGCCGAAGAGCAGGCACAGGATCGTGGCGGTGCCCGCGTACAGCAGGGACCGGACGAACTGCGGCCAGTACTCCTGGAAGGCGTCCCAGTAGGTCTGGAAGTGCCAGGTGACCTGGAAGCCCTGCTCCAGCGAGCCGGTCTGCACGGAGGTGGACGCCTGGTACACCATCGGCAGCACGAAGAAGACGAGCAGCCAGACGATGCCGGGCAGCAGCAGCCAGTACGGGACGAGCCGCTTGCGGCGGGAGGGCTTGCGCAGGACGGGCTCCGCCGCCGGCGGCGCCGCCTCCTCCTTGGTCAGGGTGGAAGCGGTCATGAGGCGTCCTCCACCGTCTCGACACCCGCGTCGATGTCCTGGGCGGCGTCGAGGCCGAAGGTGTGGGCCGGGTTCCAGTGCAGGACGACCTGGGCGCCGGGCACCAGGCGGGTGTCGCGCTCGATGTTCTGCTCGTAGACCTGGAGTTCGGCGCCGGCCGGGCTGTTGATCACGTACTGGGTGGAGACGCCGATGAAGGACGAGTCGACGATCCGTCCGGTGACCCGGTTGCGGCCGTCGCCGATCGAGCCCGCGTCGTCGGCGTGCGCGAGCGATATCTTCTCCGGGCGCACGCCCACCAGCACCTTGCCGCCCGTGCGGACCGCGTCGGTACAGCGGTCGCCGGGCACGCGGAGCTTGCCGCCGCCGGCGGTGACAAGGACGTCCGAGCCGCCGGTCTCGACGACCTCGGCCTCGATGAGGTTCGAGGTGCCGAGGAAGTTGGCGACGAAGGTGGTGCGCGGGTTCTCGTACAGGTCGGCGGGCGCGCCGAGCTGCTCGACCCGGCCGCCGTTCATCACCGCGACCTGGTCGGCCATGGTCATGGCCTCCTCCTGGTCGTGGGTGACGTGGACGAAGGTGATGCCGACCTCGGTCTGGATCCGCTTGAGCTCCAGCTGCATCTGGCGGCGCAGCTTGAGGTCGAGGGCGCCGAGCGGCTCGTCGAGGAGCAGCACCTGCGGGTGGTTGATCAGGGCGCGGGCGACGGCGACGCGCTGCTGCTGGCCGCCGGAGAGCTGGTGCGGCTTCTTGCGGGCGTGCTCGCCGAGCTGGACCAGCTCGATCATCTCGTCGACCTGCTTCTTCACGGACTTGATGCCGCGCCGGCGCAGACCGAAGGCGATGTTCTCGAAGATGTCCATGTGCGGGAAGAGCGCGTAGGACTGGAAGACCGTGTTGACCGGGCGCTTGTACGGCGGGAGGTCGGTGACGTCCTTGTCGCCGAGGAAGACGGTGCCGGTGGTGGGCTCCTCCAGGCCGGCGATCATCCGCAGCGTGGTCGTCTTGCCGCAGCCGGACGCGCCGAGCAGGGCGAAGAAGGAGCCCTGCGGCACGGTCAGGTCCAGCGGCTTGACGGCGTGGAAGGAGCCGTAGGACTTGCTGATCCCGGAGAGACGGACGTCGCCGCCGGTGTTCTTGTCAGTCATGGGTGCGATCCCAGGGTCTTGAGGGGCAGGACAGCGGACACGGGGCCGGCTCAGGCGCCGATGAGCTTGGCGAACTTCTCCTCGTACGCCGTCTCTTCCTTGCTGGTCAGCGAGCGGAAGGCGTGGGCCTTGGACGCCATTTCCTTGTCCGGGAGGATCAGGGTGTTGGCCGCAAGGGCGGGGTCGATCTTCGCGAGTTCCTCGCGCACGCCGTCGACCGGGCAGACGTAGTTGATGTAGGCGGCGAGCTCGGCGGCGACCTTGGGCTCGTAGTAGTAGTCGATGAGCCGCTCGGCGTTCGTCTTGTGCCGCGCCTTGGCCGGGACCAGCATGTTGTCGGAGGACGTGATGTAGCCGGTCTTCGGGATCGCGAAGCGGATGTCCGGGTTGTCGACCTGGAGCTGGATGAGGTCACCGGCCCAGGCGAGACACGCGGCGATGTCGCCCTTGCTGAGGTCCGCGGTGTAGTCGTTGCCGGTGAAGCGGCGGATCTGCTTCTTGTCGACGGCCTTCTGCACCCGCGCGATCGCGGCGTCGAAGTCGTCGTCGGTGAACTTGCCCGGGTCCTTGCCCATGTCGAGCAGGGCGTGACCGACCGTGTCACGCATCTCGGTGAGGAGACCGACCCGGCCCTTGAGCGCCGGGTCGTCGAGCAGCTGGCCGAAGGACTCGACCTTGCGGCCGCCGGTGGCCTTGATGTTGTACGCGATGACCGTGGGAATGCCGGTCCACGGGTACGAGTAGGTGCGGCCCGGGTCCCAGTCGGGGCTGCGGAACTGCGGGGCCAGGTTGGCGAACGCGTGCGGCATGTTGGCCGCGTCGAGCTTCTGCGCCCAGCCGAGCCGGACGATACGGGCGGCCAGCCAGTCGGTGACGATGATCAGGTCGCGGCCGGTGTCCTGGCCGGCCGCGAGCTGGGGCTTGATCTTGCCGAAGAACTCGACGTTGTCGTTGATGTCCTCGGTGTACTTGACCTTGATCCCGGTCCGCTGGGTGAACGCCTCCAGCGTCGGTCGGTGCTTCTCGTCCTCACTGACGTCCATGTACTCGGTCCAGTTGGAGAAGTTGAGCTGCTTCTCCTTCACCGAGAAGTCCGTGGACGCCGGCCCCTGGCCCTCCCGCTTGGCGGGCGGGATGCCGCAGGCGGTCAGGGCCCCGAGGCCGCCGACGGTGAGCGCGCCGATGCCCGAGGCGCGCAGCATCGAACGGCGGGTGAGCGCGCCCCGGCCGCTCGTCAGACTGCGTCGCATCGCCGCTATCTGCGCGGCGGAGAGGCTTTCGGGCTCGTACTGCTCCATGCGCTGTGCCCTTTCGGGATGGTGATGGGCCGCTGGTCGGGCGGCGAGGTCCACGCGGCGGTAGCCGCATATCGTTACGGTCGGTCCCCGAAGATCGTGCGGTGCCAGTCCTTCGCGGCGACCGCCGTGTTGTCGAACATCACGTGCTTGACCTGCGTGTACTCCTCGAAGGAGTAGGCGGACATGTCCTTTCCGAAGCCGGATGCCTTGTAGCCGCCGTGCGGCATCTCGCTGATGATCGGGATGTGGTCGTTGACCCAGACGCAGCCCGCCTTGATCTCGCGGGTGGCCCGGTTCGCCCGGTACACGTCGCGGCTCCACGCGGAGGCGGCGAG
Organism: Streptomyces sp. HUAS YS2; assembly: GCF_033343995.1. Taxonomy (NCBI): domain Bacteria; kingdom Bacillati; phylum Actinomycetota; class Actinomycetes; order Kitasatosporales; family Streptomycetaceae; genus Streptomyces; species Streptomyces solicathayae. The sequence goes on from NZ_CP137573.1 coordinate 2,345,095, forward strand.
ACCGTAGGGGGTGTCGTTGGCGAGCCGGATGCCCTCGTCGTCGCCGTCGAAGGGCAGTACGACGAGCACCGGGCCGAAGATCTCCGACTGCACGACCTCGCTGTCCTGCGCCGCGTCGGTGATCAGGGTGGGGCGATAGTACGCGCCCTTCTCCAGATCGCCACCAGGGACTTCGCCGCCGGTGACGACGGTGGCGTAGCCCCGGGCGCGCTCGACGAAGCCGGCGACGCGGTCGCGCTGGGCGTGGCTGATCAGCGGGCCCATGTCGGTGGCCGGGTCGAACGGGTCGCCGAGCCGGACGGTCTCCATCAGCTCCGCGACTCGCTCGACGAAGGCGCGGTACAGCGGGCGCTGGACGTAGGCACGGGTGGCCGCCGTGCAGTCCTGGCCGCTGTTGATGAGGGAGGCGGCGACGGCACCGTGCGCGGCGGCCTCGACGTCGGCGTCGTCGAAGACGACGAACGGGGCCTTGCCGCCGAGTTCGAGGTGCAGCCGCTTGACCGTGGCGGTGGCGATCTCGGCGACCCGCTTGCCGACCGGCGTGGAGCCGGTGAAGGAGGTCATGGCGACGTCGCCGTGGCCGACGAGGTGCTCGCCCGCGTCCCGGCCGGCGCCGGTGACGATGTTGACGACACCGTCCGGGATGCCGGCGGCGGTGGCGGCCTCGGCGAACATCAGCGAGGTCAGCGGGGTGAGCTCGGCGGGCTTGAGGACGATCGTGTTGCCGGCCGCGATCGCCGGGAGGATCTTCCAGGCGGCCATCTGGAGCGGGTAGTTCCAGGGGGCGATGGAACCGACCACGCCGATCGGCTCGCGCCGTACGTACGAGGTGTGGTCGCCGCTGTACTCGCCGGCGGACTGGCCCTGGAGGTGGCGGGCCGCGCCCGCGAAGAAGGCGGTGTTGTCGACGGTACCCGGCACGTCGAACTCGGTGGACAGCCGGATCGGCTTGCCGCACTGCAGGGACTCGGCCCGCGCGAGGTCCTCGGCCTGCTCGGCGAGGACGCCCGCGAAGCGGTGCAGCGCGTCCGAGCGCTCGCCGGGCGTGGCGCCGGCCCAGCCGGGGAACGCGTCCTTGGCGGCGGCGACGGCGGCGTCCACGTCGGCGGTGGAGGCGAGCTCGTACGTGTAGACGCTCTCGCCGGTCGCCGGGTCGACCACGCTGTGCTTCTTCCCCGATGTGCCGGGCTGCAGCCGCCCGCCGATGTACTGCGCGCCGTCCGCGAAGCGGTCCGTCGCCTGGAAGCGGTTGCCCATGACGCTCTCCGTTGTCCCAGCTCGAATTGAGTGCCGATCCTGACAGAGGGATCCAGGGCCAACAAGTGATTCCGTTGTTGCCTTTTGATTACGCGACGGAATCGGTCGACCATGTGTCGAGGCTGCCGGAAAATCTCCGTACGCATTGTCCGTGGCAGCTGCCACACTCGCGTGCATGGGAACGATCGAGGAACTGACGCAGCAGGTCAGACGGGGTGAGAGGGTCAAGTTCCTGCACTTCTGGGGGCACCGCCCGAGGCCGGACGGACAGCTCTCGGCGAGTTGTCTGAGCCAGTGGTGGCCGTCGCCTTTCGAGGTCGCGGGAATACGCTATGCGACCGCCGAGCACTGGATGATGGCCGAGAAGGCGCGCCTGTTCGGCGACGCGGAGGCGGAGCGGGCGGCGCTGGAGGCGAACAGCCCGGCGCAGGCGAAGAAGGCCGGGCGACTGGTGCGCGGCTTCGACGACGCCGTCTGGGAGCGGGAGCGCTTCGGGATCGTGGTGGCCGGCAGCGTGCACAAGTTCGGCTCGGACGACGCGCTGCGCGCGTTCCTGCTGGGCACGGGCGGCCGGGTCCTGGTCGAGGCCAGCCCGCTGGACCGGGTCTGGGGCATCGGCCTGGCCGCGGACGACGACCGCGCCGCGGACCCGGCGCGCTGGCGCGGCCTGAATCTGCTCGGCTTCGCGCTGATGGAGGCCCGGGCGCGGCTGCGGGAGGGGTGAGCCCGGGCCGGGCGGTGACGAGCGGCTACGAGCGGCCGGGGACGACCAGGGTGGTCTGGAACGGGTCGTCGTCGTAGTCGCTGTCCTCGTCGAACTTGTCGGCGTTCGCGATGATGTAGGCGAACAGGGCGATGAAGATCACGCCGATGACGATGCCGATCGAGCCCATGATGATGCCGGCCAGCGCCTGGCCGCCGTTGTTCGCCTCGCCCCGCTGGACGCGCTTGCGGCCCAGGATGCCGAAGATCAGGGCGAGCACGCCGAGCACCAGAGCGGGCACGCCGTAGCACCAGCCGATGGTGAGCGCGAGGATGCCGAGCACCATGGCCGCCGTGCCCATGCCGTTCGACGGGGCCTGCGGCCAGCCTCCCTGGCCGTAGCCGCCGTAGCCCGGGTAGCCGGGGTAGCCGTACTGCCCGGCGGGCGGGGCCGGGGCGGTGGGGTAGCCGTAGCCCGGGCCGGTCGGCGCGACCGGGGGCGGGGGCACGTCGGCGGGCGGCACGGCCGCCATCGTCGGCTGGTCGTGCACGGGCGGCGGCGTCGGCGTCGGCGGCTGCCCGGCGGATTTGCCCAGCTCCACCCGCTCCGGCGGGGCCCACGGGTCGGCGGGGTCGTACCCGCCCTGGCCGTCCTGCGGCTGTCCGCTGCTGTCCGTCATGGTCCTCCCCCATCGTGGTCCGGCCATGCTACGACGTCCGTCGGACACGAAGCCCGCCCGGCCTACGATGACGTGATGACCGACCTGCATCCCTTCATCGCGGGCCTGCCCAAGGCCGAACTCCACGTCCACCACGTCGGGTCCGCGTCCCCGCGGATCGTCTCCGAGCTGGCCGCCCGGCACCCGGACTCCAAGGTCCCGACGGACCCCGAGGCGCTCGCCGACTACTTCACCTTCACCGACTTCGCGCACTTCATCGAGGTGTACCTGTCGGTCGTGGACCTGGTCCGCACCCCCGAGGACGTCCGGCTGCTGACCTTCGAGGTCGCCCGTGACATGGCCCGGCAGAACATCCGGTACGCCGAACTCACCATCACGCCCTTCAGTTCGACCCGCCGCGGCATCGACGAGCGGGCGTTCATGGAGGCCATCGAGGACGCCCGCCGGGCCGCCGAGACCGAGCTGGGCGTCGTCCTGCGCTGGTGCTTCGACATCCCGGGCGAGGCCGGCCTGGAGGCCGCCGCCGAGACCGCGCGACTCGCCGTCACCGACGGGCTGCGCCCCGAGGGCCTGGTCTCCTTCGGGCTCGGCGGCCCGGAGATCGGCGTGCCCCGCCCGCAGTTCAAGCCGTACTTCGACCAGGCGCGCGCGGCCGGCCTGCACTCCGTCCCGCACGCCGGCGAGACGACCGGCCCGCAGACCGTCTGGGACGCGCTGAACGAGCTGGGCGCGGAGCGCATCGGCCACGGCACCAGTTCGGTGCAGGACCCGGAGCTGCTCGCGCACCTCGCCGCGAACCGGATCGCGCTGGAGGTCTGCCCGACGTCCAACATCGCGACCCGGGCCGTTGCCACGCTGGAGGAGCATCCGATCCGGCAGATGGTGGACGCCGGTGTGCTGGTGACCGTCAACAGCGACGACCCGCCGATGTTCGGCACCGATCTCGAGAACGAGTACGCGGTCGCCGCCCGGCTGCTCGGCCTCGACGAGCGCGGCGTGGCCGCGCTCGCGAAGAACGCGGTCGAGGCCTCCTTCCTCGACGAGGCCGGCAAAGCCCGGCTGGCCGGCGAGATCGACGCCTACACGGACAAGTGGCTGGCGCACTGACAGCCGTGAGAATGGGGGCATGCGCAACGTCAGAGTCGTAGCCCACCGCGGTGACCCGTACCGCGTCCGCGAGAACACGCTCCCCTCGATCGCCTCGGCGGTCGAGCGGGGGGCGGACGTCGTCGAGATCGACGTCCGGCTCACCCGCGACGGAGTCCCCGTCCTCCTGCACGACGACACGCTGAAGCGGCTCTGGGGCCACGACCGGCCGCTGTCCGGGCTCGCGTACGACGAGCTGCGGGGGCTCACCGGCGAAGGGGTCCCCACTCTGGACGAGGCGCTGGAGGCGGCCGGAACGCACCCGCTGATGATCGACCTGCCGGGCGGCGACGAGGCGTCGGTCCGCGAGATCGTCGGCACCGTCCACGAGTTCGGGGCGGGCGACCGGGTCTCGTACTGCGCCGGCGGCGTCGCGATGCTCCAGGTCCGGGCCGCGGACCCGGCCGCGGAGATCGCGCTGACCTGGACCTCGCTCGCCCCGCCACGTCCCGTGCTGCTCGACGCGGTGAAGCCGCGGTTCCTCAACTACCGCTTCGGGCTGGCGAGTCGGGCGCTCGCGGAGCGGGTGCACCGGGACGGGCTGCTGCTCTCCGCCTGGACCGCGGACACCCGGCGCACGATGCGTAAGCTGATCGACCACGGGGTGGACTCGATCACCACCAACCGTGTCGACGTGCTCGCCGCGGAACTGCGCAGGCGCGAGGCGTAGGCAGCAGAGGGACGCGAGCCGCGAGGGGGTACGGGGGCGTGCGGAACTGGTGGCAGCGGGCCCGGCTGCTGGGCGAGGTCAATCCGTGGGCCGTGGACATCGGGCTCACGCTCCTCGTCCAGGCCGCGATGACGATGCCGTTCGTGGTGCCCCGCCCGCCCGAGGTGGAGCCGGCGACCTGGCCCGCCTACGGGCTGACGACGCTGACCGTGCTGCCGCTGGTCTGGCGCCGGCGGGCGCCGTTCACCGTGCTCCTGGCGATCCTGGCGACCAGCGCCCTGTACAAGCTGGCCGTGGAGGGGCCGGGGCAGCCGCTGCCGTACACCGGCCTGGTCATCGTCTACACGATCGCCTCGCTCTCCCCTCCCCGGACCCGGCTCGCGGCGGCCCTGCTGCTGATCGTGGCGGTGCCGGCGTCGGTGTGGCTCAACACGCAGTCGGCCCGCGAACTGACCTTCTCGCTCTTCGTGTTCGCCGCCGCGTACGTCTTCGGCCGGCTCACCGACGCCCGGCAGCGAGCCACCCTGGTCGAGGCGGAACGGGCGGCGGCGCGTGAACGGGCGAGGATCGCCCGGGAGATGCACGACATCCTGTCGCACGCCGTGAGCCTGATGATCGTGCAGGCGGAGGCCGGGCCGCTCGCGGTGCGCGCGGCGCCGGAGAAGGCGGAGGCGGCGTTCGACGCGATCTCGGAGACCGGCCGGGACGCGATGGCGCAGCTGCGCCGGATGCTGGGCGTGCTGCGGGAGGAGGACGGCCCGGCGCCCCGGGAGCCGCAGCCGGGCCTGGACGCGATTCCGGAGCTGCTCGCCCGGGTCCGGGCCGGCGGTCTGGACGTCACGTACGACACCGCGGGCGGGCCGGGACCGCTGCCGCCCGCGCTGGGCGCGACGGTGCACCGGATCGTGCAGGAGGCGCTGACGAACGTGGTGAAGCACGCCGCCGCCCGCACCACCGCCGTCCGGCTCGGCCGTGCGGCGGGCCTCCTGACAGTGACGGTGACCGACGACGGGCGGGGGCCGCGCGGAGTGCGGGGGCCGTCCGGCGGGCACGGGCTGATCGGGCTGCGGGAGCGGGCGGCGGCCCACGGCGGCACGGCCGTCACCGGTCCGGGCCCGGGCGGCCGGGGCTTCGAGGTGCGGGTCGAGATCCCGCTGGATTCTGTTGCGGAGGTACGGAGTTGACGATCCGCGTGATGGTGGCGGACGACCAGGAGCTGGTGCGCAGCGGCTTCGCGATGATCCTGGACGCGCAGCCGGACATCGAGGTGGTCGCCGAGGCCGCCGACGGGGCGGAGGCGGTCGAGGCGGTGCGCGAGCACGCCCCGGACGTGGCGCTGCTCGACATCCGGATGCCGCGCATGGACGGCATCGAGGCGTGCCGGGCGATCGCCGCGCACGGCGGCTGCCGGACGGTGATGCTGACGACCTTCGACGCGGACGAGTACGTCTTCGAGGCGCTGCACGCGGGCGCCAGCGGCTTCCTGCTGAAGGACGTACGGCGGGACGACCTGGTGCACGCGGTACGGGTGGTGGCGGCGGGCGACTCGCTGCTCGCTCCGTCCGTGGCGCGCCGGCTGGTGGAGCGGTACACGGCGGGCGGCCCGGCGCGCACCGATCCGCGGCTCGACGCGCTCACCGGGCGGGAGCGGGAGACGCTGCTGCTGCTCGCGCGGGGCCTGTCGAACGCGGAGATCGCGGCGGAGCTGGTGGTCAGCGAGCACACCGTGAAGACGCACGTCGGGAACGTGCTGGCGAAGCTGGGGCTGCGGGACCGGATCCAGGCGGTGATCTGCGCGTACGAGACGGGCCTCGTCACGCCGGGCACTCCCCCGGCCGGGGGAGGCGCGGGCACGGCGGTCTCCCCCGCGTAGGGGAGGGACCGGCCGACGGAAGATCGCCGGAGCGGGCGATCCGGACGAAGCCGCAGGTCAGCAGGATGGGATCACGACAACGACGGTTTCCCACCCAGGAGTTGACCATGAACGGCACCACCCGGACCCTGCTCGCCGCCGCGCTCGTGCTCGGCGTCGCGGCGGGCCCCTCGGTCGTCCCCGCGACCGCCGGCACGGCATCGTCCACCGGCTCCACGACCTCGCCTGTTTCCGCTTCCTCTTCGACCGCCGCTCTGGACGCGGCGATCGCCGGGCTCCCGTCCACCGACGCGACGGCCGCACTCGCCCGGGTCGGCGGCTCCGAGGGGGTCTGGCACGGCACGGCGGGCGTCCACGACCTGCGGACGAACCGCCCGGCCGACCCGGGCGCCCGCTTCCGGGCGGGCTCGGTGACCAAGGTCTTCACGGCGGCGGTCGCCCTCCAGCTGGCCGCCGAGGGCCGGCTCGACCTGGACCGGACCGCCCGCTCCTACCTGCCGGACCTGATCCCGGCGGCGTACGACCGGGTGACCGTGCGCCAGTTGCTGAACCACACGCACGGCATCCCGGCCCCGGACTTCCCGGGCACGACGGTCGAGGAGTGGTACGAGAACCGCTTCGTCGTGCACGACCCGGAGGACATGGTCCGCTCGGCAACGGCGAAGCGCCCGGAGTTCGCGCCCGGCACCCGGCAGCACTACCTGAACATCGGCTACACGGTCACGGGGCTGCTGATCGAGAAGGTGACCGGCGACTCGTACGAGCACCAGGTGGCCGCCCGCGTCCTGCGCCCGCTCGGCCTGCGCGACACGTACTCCCCCGGAACCAGCCCGCGCATCGTCGGCCCGCACAACCACGGCTACCAGACCATGAAGCGGGCCGACGGCACGACCGGGCTGCGGGACGTGTCGGTGTGGAACTCGACGGACGGCTGGGCGGCGGGGGACATCGTCTCCACGACCGCGGACCTGGAGCGCTTCACGCGGGCGCTGTTCGCAGGCCAGGTGGTGCGCGGCCCGCTCCTGGAGGAGATGTTCACGCTGCCGGACGCGCCGGACTTCAGGTCCGGCGCGCCCGCCGCGTACGCCGTCGGGCTGTCGATGAAGAAGCTGGGCGGGCGCGAGGTGTGGGGCAAGACCGGTGGCCGCTGGGGCTACAACGCGGCGATCGCCTCGACCCGCGACGGCTCGCGCACGCTGGTCTACAGCGTCAACGCCACGGACGCGAAGGGGCAGGACATGAACAAGGTGGCGCTGAACCTCATGCTGGCGACGTTCGGGGCGCCGGACCGGTCTGCAGCTCCAGGCGCTTGATCATCCGTCGCAGGACGAGCAGCGGGACGATCCCGAACACCCCGAAGGACATGTCGATCACCGACCACCAGAAGGGGATGTCGCGGATCGGCCCGCAGATCAGGGCGAGCGGGACGATGCCGACGCAGGCGATCATCGCGAACTCGACGACCCAGATGTTGCGGACGGGGTCGCGGTACACGCCGTAGAAGGCGACGGCGATGACGAGGTGGGCGAAGGCCAGCCAGTCGGTGCCGTACAGCAGGTACGGGGCGGTGGCGTCGGCCTCCTCGAGCCCGCCGCGGACCTTGGCGATCCACTCGGCGAGCTCCGGGAAGAGCTCGGCGACCGGCGCGGCCCAGGAGGTCAACGTGGAGTCGAGGAGGCGGAGTTCGGTGACGAGCGGGAAGGCGGTGATCCCGCTCAGCACCAGGCAGACGACGAAGACGACCAGCCAGACACGGATACGCGCGCGGAGGGCTCTCGGCCCGTTCGAGTCGCTCATGGCCGCAGCCTACGCCCATCATGAACGCGTTCAAAAATAGGGGTGGGTGCGGAGGTTCGGGAGCGTCAGGCCCGCGGCCCGGTGAGCTTCCGGGCGATCGCGTGGGAGACGACGGTGGCGCCGGCGGCCAGCGCCAGGCCGGTCGCCACGTCCCGCGCCCGGGTCGGGCGCAGCACCCCGGCCCGGCGCAGCCGGCCGCGCGCCCAGAGCGTGAACGGCACGACCACGAACGGCGAGGTCGCGGAGCCCGGGGTGTAGCCGCGCACCGCCGCGGCCTGCGCGAGATGCACCAGGCCGTGCAGGCCGAAGCCGTTCAACGCGCCCTGGTAGAAGGCGGACCGGCCGCCCGAGCGGGCTCCCGCGACGGCGGCCGAGCCGACGATCACGGCCATCGCGGCGACCGCAGCCCGGAACTCCCGCTCGTCGACCCGCTCCATGGCCCGCCACACCGCCTCGGGCGCCTCCGGGAACCTCTTGCGCAGCGCGGGGACGTTCTCCCGGACCCAGCGCGGCCCGAAGGCCATCTCCTCCGCGTCGTGCACCGCCCAGGCGGCGAACAGACCATAGGTGACCAGCGAGTTGACAGTGTGTTCGATCCGTTCCATGAACGGAGAACTCACAGCCCGACGATCGAGTTCCAGCGCTTGGCGAAGTCCGGACGCTCCTGCGAGGTGATGTCCCGGCCGATCGCGAGCCGCCCCCGCATGGCGGCGTCGGGGAAGATCAGCGGGTCCTCGGCGAGGGCGGCCAACTCCTCGTCGCCGGAGTCCGCGAGGACGTCCTGGGCGGCCGGCACCGGGCAGACGTAGTTGACCCAGGCGGCCAGCTCGGCGGCGACCTCGGGCTGGTAGTAGTGGTCGACGAGCTGCTCCGCGTTGGCCTTGTGGCGCGCGAGGTTGGGGATCAGCAGCGACTCGGCCCACAGCTCGCCGCCCTCCTCGGGCACGACGAACTCGATGTCCGGGTTGTCGGCCTGGAGCTGGATGACGTCGCCCGAGTACGCCTGGCAGGCCAGCACGTCGCCGGTGGACAGGTCCTTGATGTAGTCGTTGCCGGTGAAGCGCCGGATGTGGCGCTCGGCGACCAGCCCCTCGACCTGCTCGCACAGGGCGTGGAAGTCGTCGCCCGTCCAGCGCGTCACGTCCACCCCGTTGCCCTGCATGAGCAGGCCGATCGCCTCGTCGAGACCCGACAGCAGGGTGACCTTGCCGCGCAGGTCGTCGGCCCAGAGGTCCTTGGTGGAGCGCAGCTCCCGGCCGAGCCGGCGCCGGTTGTAGGCGATGCCGGTGATGCCGGACTGCCAGGGCACGCTGTGCAGCCGGCCCGGGTCGAAGGCCGGGCGGCGCAGCTGGGGGTCCAGGTGTCTCGTGACGTTCGGCTGGGCCCCGCGGTCCATCTCCTGCACCCAGCCGAGGTGGACGAAGCGGGCGGCCATCCAGTCGCTGACGACGATCAGGTCACGGCCGGTCTCCTGCCGGTTCATCAGGGCCGGGCTGATCTTGCCGAAGAACTCGTCGTTGTCGTTGATCTCCTCGGTGTACCGGACGGAGATCCCGGTCCGCTCCCGGAAGGCGTCCAGGCTCGGCCGCCTGGTGGTGTCCTCGTCGTCGGTGTCGATGTAGAGCGGCCAGTTCGCGAAGTCGAGCGAGCGGTCGCGTCCTGACAGGTCCGGCCCGGCCCGCTCGCCCTTCTCGACGTAGGCCGAGGGCACTCCGCAGCCCGCGAGCAGGGTCACGGCGCCGGCGCCGCCCAGCCCGCGCAGCAGGGACCGGCGGGACATGTTCTTCCTGGCTGTCGCTCTCACCCGAGCAGCCTCGCGGGCCGGTCGGACGGGAGCAATGGACGGTCCGTCGACCGAACGGCCGCGGCCCCGACACCCTGTCGATCAAGGTGTCGGGGCCGCGGCCGGATCGTCCGGCGACTAGCCGAGGGACGTCATCACGTGCTTGATGCGCGTGTAGTCCTCGAAGCCGTAGGCGGAGAGGTCCTTGCCGTAGCCGGACTTCTTGTAACCGCCGTGCGGCATCTCGGCGACCAGCGGGATGTGGGTGTTGATCCACACGCAGCCGAAGTCCAGGGCCTTCGACATGCGCATCGCGCGGGCGTGGTCCTTCGTCCAGACCGAGGAGGCGAGCGCGAACTCGACGCCGTTGGCGAACTCCAGGGCCTGCTCCTCGTCCCGGAAGGACTGGACGGTGATGACCGGGCCGAAGACCTCGTTCTGGACGATCTCGTCGTCCTGCTTCAGGCCGGAGACGACGGTCGGGGCGTAGAAGTAGCCCTTGTCACCGACGCGGTGGCCGCCCGCCTCGACCTTGGCGTGGGCCGGGAGGCGGTCGATGAAGCCGGAGACCTGCTTGAGCTGGTTCTCGTTGTTCAGCGGGCCGAAGAGCACGTCCTCGTCGTCCGGCTGGCCGGTCTTGGTGTCGGCCGCGGCCTTGGCGAGCGCGGTGACGAACTCGTCGTGGATCGACTCGTGCACCAGCACGCGGGTCGCGGCGGTACAGTCCTGGCCGGCGTTGAAGAAGCCCGCCACCGAGATGTCCTCGACGGCCTTGGCGATGTCGGTGTCCTCGAAGACGACGACCGGGGCCTTGCCGCCCAGCTCCAGGTGGACGCGCTTGACGTCCTTGGAGGCGGACTCGGCGACCTGCATGCCGGCGCGCACGGAGCCGGTGATGGAGGCCATGGCCGGGGTCTTGTGCTCGACCATCGCCTTGCCGGTCTCGCGGTCGCCGCAGATGACGTTGAAGACACCCTTGGGGACGATCTGGCCGATGATCTCGGCGATCAGCACGGTCGACGCGGGGGTCGTGTCGGACGGCTTGAGGACGACCGTGTTGCCCGCGGCGAGGGCCGGGGCGAACTTCCACACGGCCATCATCATCGGGTAGTTCCACGGCGCGACCTGCGCACACACACCCACCGGCTCGCGGCGGACGATCGAGGTCATGCCCTCCATGTACTCGCCGGCGGACTTGCCCTCGAGCATCCGGGCGGCACCCGCGAAGAAGCGGATCTGGTCCACCATCGGCGGGACCTCCTCGCTCGCGGTGAGAGCGGCCGGCTTGCCGGTGTTCTCGACTTCGGCGGCGATCAGGTCCTCGGCGCGCTCCTCGAAGGCGTCGGCGATCTTCAGGAGCACCTTCTGGCGCTCCGCGGGCGTGGTGTCGCGCCAGGCCGGGAACGCCGCGGCGGCGGCTTCCATGGCGGCGTCGACGTCGGTCTGGCCGGAGAGCGGAGACGTGGCGAAGACCTCGCCCGTGGCCGGGTTGACCACATCGATGGTCCGCCCGTCGGCGGCGTCCCGGAACTCCCCGTTGATGTAGTTACGCAGCCGGCGCAGCTCGGTGGTCACTTGCCACCCCTCCTGTCACGTTCTGTCCCGCACTCCGTCGTGCGGTGTCCCGATGGGCGAGACACCTCAGCCTAGTCGGTTCTCCGACGCTTTCAACAGGCCCAGCGCCCCCCAACTTCGGATTCAGTGTCATGGCGGACCCAAAACAACGAATTTCATCGGTCACGGGTTGCCAGACCGACGAACCTCGTGCACAGTGAAGCCGTGGCCAGTCAAAGCATCCACTCCAGAACCGGAACCGGTTCGTCCCCGACGATCGATGCCGTCTCCCTGGCGATCATCGAACAGCTCCAGGAGGACGGTCGCCGTCCGTACGCCGCCATCGGCAAGGCCGTGGGCCTCTCCGAGGCGGCCGTGCGACAGCGCGTCCAGAAGCTGCTCGACCAGGGCGTCATGCAGATCGTCGCCGTCACCGACCCGCTCACCGTGGGATTCCGGCGTCAGGCGATGGTCGGCATCAACGTCGAGGGTGACCTGGATCCGGTTGCCGACGCCCTGACTGCCATGGCCGAATGTGAGTACGTGGTGATGACCGCGGGCTCCTTCGACCTGATGGTGGAGATCGTCTGCGAGGACGACGACCACCTTCTGGATGTGATCAACAAACGCATCCGCACCCTCCCCGGGGTGCGCTCCACCGAGAGCTTCGTCTACCTGAAGCTCAAGAAGCAGACCTATATGTGGGGAACCCGATAGACGTGAGCCAGGACCTCAGCAAGACCGCCTACGACCACCTGTGGATGCACTTCACCCGCATGTCGTCGTACGAGAACTCGCCCGTTCCCACCATCGTGCGTGGTGAGGGCACCTACATCTTCGACGACAAGGGCAAGCGCTACCTCGACGGTCTCGCCGGTCTCTTCGTGGTCAACGCCGGACACGGCCGCCGTGAGCTGGCCGAGGTCGCGTACAAGCAGGCCCAGGAGCTCGCGTTCTTCCCCGTGTGGTCGTACGCGCACCCCAAGGCCGTCGAGCTCGCCGAGCGGCTCGCGGACTACGCCCCGGGCGACCTGAACAAGGTGTTCTTCACCACCGGTGGCGGCGAGGCCGTCGAGACCGCGTGGAAGCTCGCCAAGCAGTACTACAAGCTGCAGGGCAAGCACACCAAGTACAAGGTCATCTCGCGTGCGGTCGCCTACCACGGCACCCCGCAGGGCGCCCTGTCGATCACCGGCCTGCCGGCCCTGAAGGCCCCCTTCGAGCCGCTGGTCCCCGGCGCGCACAAGGTGCCGAACACCAACATCTACCGCGCCCCGATCCACGGCGACGACCCCGAGGCCTTCGGCCGCTGGGCCGCCGACCAGATCGAGCAGCAGATCCTCTTCGAGGGCCCCGAGACCGTCGCGGCCGTCTTCCTGGAGCCGGTGCAGAACGCCGGCGGCTGCTTCCCGCCGCCGCCCGGGTACTTCCAGCGGGTCCGCGAGATCTGTGACGAGTACGACGTGCTCCTCGTCTCCGACGAGACGATCTGCGCCTTCGGCCGCCTCGGCACGATGTTCGCCTGTGACAAGTTCGGCTACGTGCCGGACATGATCACCTGCGCCAAGGGCATGACCTCGGGCTACTCCCCGATCGGCGCCTGCATCGTCTCGGACCGCATCGCGGAGCCGTTCTACAAGGGCGACAACACCTTCCTGCACGGCTACACCTTCGGTGGCCACCCGGTGTCGTCGGCGGTCGCCATCGCCAACCTCGACATCTTCGACAAGGAAGGCCTCAACCAGCACGTGCTGGACAACGAGGGCGCCTTCTTCTCGACGCTGCAGAAGCTGCACGACCTGCCGATCGTCGGCGACGTCCGCGGCAACGGCTACTTCTACGGCATCGAGCTCGTCAAGGACAAGGCCACCAAGGAGTCCTTCACGGACGAGGAGACCGAGCGCGTGCTCTACGGCTTCCTCTCCAAGGCGCTCTTCGACAACGGCCTGTACTGCCGTGCCGACGACCGTGGCGACCCGGTCATCCAGCTGGCCCCGCCGCTGATCGCCGACCAGGGCACCTTCGACGAGATCGAAGGCATCCTGCGCGGTGTGCTCACCGAGGCGTGGACCAAGCTCTGACCGTCCCCGCCCTCCGCGGCGCAGGACCTCACGCCGCCCTCACGGCGTGACCCCGGCCCGGGCATGCCGCCATCCGAGTGGATGGCGGCGGCCCGGGCCGTGTGCTGTCCGTACAAGCGGATCTGAATCCTTACGGTGCCGAGTGACCCACGTGACCCAAAGGCCCGTCTCCTCGTTCCCCCGTAAGGGGGAACCGACATCAGATCCGACATCGAGGTGTACGCGATGGTGGCCCCACCGGACAACGACGTGCTCTGGGCACGCTCCCTGCACCACACCCTCGGCGGCACGCCCGCCCTCAGCGGGGTCTCCCTCGGGGTCCGCGAAGGAGAGATCCTCGCCGTCACCGGGCCACGCGGCAGCGGCAAGACGACCCTGCTGCGCGCCCTGTCCGGCCAGCTCGTCGCGGACCGCGGCGAGGTCTGGTTCAACAGTGGCCCCGTACACACCCTGAGCCTCGTGCAGCGCGAGCGGCTGCGCCGCGACCGGTTCGGCTGGATCGACCCCGAACCCGGCCTGGTGCCCGAACTGACCGCCTGGGAGAACACCGCCCTGCCGCTGCTGCTGCGCGGCCTGTCGCACCGGAAGGCGAAGGCCGCCGCCACGGAGTGGCTGGACCGGCTCGACATCGGCGGCTCCGCGCGCAAGCGCCCGCACGACCTCACCCAGTCCGAGCGGCAGCGGATCGCGACCGCGCGGGCGCTGGTCACCACGCCGTCCGTGCTGTTCGCCGACGAGCCCACGGCCACCCTGCACCGCGCCGACGGGGCGCAGGTGCTGCGCACCCTCACCGCCGCGGCCCGCTCGCACCGCATCACGGTGCTGCTCGCCACCCACGACACCGAGGTGGCCGGCCTCGCCGACCGGGCCGTCACGCTCGTCGACGGCCGCCGCGTCGGCACCGCATCGCCCACCGGTTCGGAGGGCCGCGCCGCGTGCTCGCTCTCCGTCTGACGCGGGGCACCCACCCGCTGGTCCTGCTGCGGCGCCTGCTGGTCGCCGCGGCGGCCGCGGGCGTCGGATTCCTCCTGCTGTCCACGCTCGGCTACGCCGTCGGCCACCCGGCGCACTCGGCCGCGTCCTCGCTGCGCCTCCTGTGGTGCCTGGTCCCGCTGGCGGCCACTGTCCAGTTCGCCGTCGCCGTCGCCCGTACGGACCCCAGCACCCGGCCGCGGCCCGGGCTCTCCGCGGTCGGCCTCGGGCCCGCCCGGCTGACCGCGCTGGCCGCCGCGTCCACTGCGGTCGCCTGCACGCTCGGCTCGACGGTGGCGCTGCTGTTCTACCTGCACCTGCGCGGCGACATCACCGGCCTGCCGTTCGACGGCGCCGCGGCCGACCTGCTCGCCGCCGACCGGCCCATCCCGCTCGCCGCGGCGCTCACCCTGCTCGCCGCCCTGCCGGTCGCCGCCGCCACGGCGGCCGGCCTGGCGCTCCGGCCGCGCCCCGCCCGCCCCGACGCCGGCACCTCCGGCGTTCCCGGCGGACTGCCGTGGGGCGTGGCGCTGCTCGCGACCGGCCTCGCCGTCGAGACGTACGCGGGCCGCTCCGGAGGCTCCCCGGCGGCCCTGCCCGGCCGCTTCGACGCCGGCCCGCTCGGCGTCCTCGTCGGCTGGACCCTGACCGCGGCCGGTCTCGCGCTTGCCGGCCCCGCGCTCACGTACGTCGCCGGCCGCCTCCTCCAGACACTGCGCCCCGGCGCGACCCGGCTGCTCGCCGGCCGCGTCCTGATGAGCGAGGCGGGCCGGATCGGCCGCCCGCTCGGCATCGTCTGCGCGGTCGCGTCGGGCGCGGTCGCGGTGGCCACGGTCGGCACCGGCGACGGCCTCGCCGACGACTTCGGCCCTCTGACGGTCCTGGGCGCGACCCTGGTGGTCGCCTGCACGCTGGCGACCCTGCTGACCGCGGCCCTGGAGTCCAAGCAGTGCCGCACCCACACCACCCAGGCCCTGCTCCGCCTCGGCGCCCCACCCACGGTCCTGCGCACCTCGGCCCTGCTGCGCACCGCCGCCCTCCTGGCCGTCTTCGCCCCCCTGACCTGGGCGGTCGCCACCCTGGCCGCGGCGCCGCTGCGCGGCTGACGCCCCCGGCCTCCGCCGCGCGGCGGAGCCGGTCGCGCCCTCGGGCTGATGCCCAGGTGGGCGCCGAGCGGCCAGGCTCGAGCCCATGACCTGGAAGAAGCTCACGGCCTCGTGGCCGTCATGGGTGGAGCGCGGCGCGCTGTGGTGGTCGGTGCTGTACGCGGCGGGCGCCGCCGTCGCCGCGGCGACCGGCCCCGCGTTCGGGTACGCGCTGCTCGGCAAGGGGACCGGACCGGCGGCGGAGTGGACGGCGGCCGGGCTGTACGGGGCCGCCACGGTCCTCGCGTACGCGCTGCCGCGCCGCCCCGACCGCGCCTGGCCCTCCCGGCTCGCCTGGCCGGTCGTCGCCCTCTGTCTGAGCTCGGGCTTCACGTTCCTGCTCAGCCCCGTGCACCTGCTGGCGGTCCTCACCGGCCGCAACCAGCCGCCGATGGACTGGGCGGCCTTCGCGAACCAGGGCGTCGCGGTGGCCGGCGCGGTGCTGTGGGGCTGCGCCGCGCTGGTCCACCGGCGGCGGGCGCGCGGCCGGTGCCCCTACTGCGGGGGCCGCGAGGCCGCCCACGGCGCTCCCGCGACGGCCCGGACCGCCGGCCTGGTCGCCGTCGCCACCCTCGTCCCGTACACGACGCTCAAGACCGCCTGGGCGCTCGGCGCGACCGTCGGCTTCACGGGTACGGGCCGACCGGGCGTCGACCCCACCTACACCAGCGACACGGGCCTCTGGCTGTACGACCACGGCATCGACATCACGGCGGTGCTCGCCCTGACGGGCATGACCCTGGCCCTCGCCCTGACCCGCCCCTGGGGCCGGTCCCTCCCCCGCCTCCCCCTGCTCACCCTGGGCTGGGCGGGAGCGGGCGCCCTCGCACCGTTCGGCATCTTCCTGGCCACGATCGGCGCGCTGACGTGGACGGGCGCCATCGACGTCGGCCTGGCCGACCACGCACCGTGGGTGGTCGCGGTCGCGTACGGCGGCTTCTCCGTCTACGGCCTCGCCCTGGGCCGCGCGACCCACACGTACCAGCAGGCGACGAGGCGAGCTTGCGGCAGCTGCTGAGCGGGACCGGGCAGGGCGAGGCGTACGGCGCCCGAACGCTGCGGGCCGTCCTGCCCGGAACCCGGCGGAGCCACGGGACCCGGCGGGCCCGGCGCGGCAGGCGAGCCGCGCCCGAACGGCTGCGGCCCCCGACCATGGGCCCGGGCGAGGCCGCGGAGACCAGCGGGCCGCCGGCCGGGATCCGCGGGCTCGGCTAGGCCGCGGGCTCGCGCCCGCCCTCGGCCTCGCTGTCGCCCTCGCCCAGCAGCACCACCTCGGCCGCGTCGAAGGTGACGCCCACGCTCGTGCCCTCCTCCGGGGCGTCGCGGAGGGCCAACTCGGCCTCCAGTGGAGGGCCTTCCGCCGGGCGGAGGTGGACGGCCACGTGGTGGCCGCGGAAGGTGCGGGTTCCCACCGTGCACGGGAGGCCCTCGTCGGGGGCGACCAGGCGGACGCCCGTCGGGCGGACCAGCAGGAGGCCGGGGCCCTCCGCCGAGCCGGGCGGGACGGGGATCTTGCCCCAGGGGGTGTCCGCCGCGTCGCCGGTGACCGTCGCCGGGACCACGTTGTCGAAGCCGAGGAAGCGGGCGACGAACTCCGAGGCCGGTCGCTGCCAGACCTCGAGCGGCGTACCCGTCTGGGCGATCCGGCCGTCCCGCATCACCACCACCCGGTCGGCCAGGGCGAACGCCTCGCCCTGGTCGTGCGTGACCGCGAGGACCGTCGTGCCCAACCGGCCGAACAGTTCCCGCAGTTCGACGACGAGCCGCTCCCGCAGCCCCCGGTCGAGCTGCCCCAGCGGCTCGTCCAGCATCAGCAGCCGGGGCCGCGGCGCGAGCGCCCGGGCCAGCGCGACCCGCTGCTGCTCGCCGCCGGACAGCTCGGCGACCGCCCGCCGCTCCGCGCCCGGCAGTCCGACCAGGTCCAGCAACTCCCCGACACGGGCGGCCTGTTCAGCCCGGCCCGCGCCGTGCATGCGCAGCCCGAACGCGACGTTCCCCGCCACGTCCCGCTGCGGGAACAGCTGGTGGTCCTGGAACATCAGCCCGACCCCACGCTGGTGCACCGGCACCCCGTGCTGGTCCGCGCCGCCGAGCAGCACCCGGCCGCCGTCCAGTGCCTGCAGCCCCGCGACGGCGCGCAGCAGCGTCGACTTGCCGCTGCCGCTCGGCCCGAGCACACAGACGATCTCGTGCTCGGCGACCGCCAGGTCCACCGCGTCGAGCGCGGCGCGCGCCCCGAACCGTACCGTCGCGCCGTCCAGCCTCAGCATCAGAACTCCCCGGAGGTCCGCTCGGTGCGCAGCCGTTCGAGCAGCAGCAGGGCCGCCGCGCACACCGCCATCAGAATCGTCGAAAGGGCCATCGCCTGCCCGTAGTTCAGCTCCCCGGGCCGGCCGAGCAGCCGCGCCACCGCGACCGGCAGGGTGGGGTTGTCGGGCCGGGCGATGAACACCGTCGCCCCGAACTCGCCGAGCGACACCGCGAACGCGAACCCGGCCGCGATCAGCAGCGCCCGCCACACCATCGGCAGGTCCACCTCCCGCCAGGCCTTCAGCGGCGACGCGCCCAGCACCGCCGCCGCCTCCCGCAGCCGCGCGTCGACCGCCCGCAGCACCGGCAGCATCGTCCGTACGACGAACGGCACACCGACCAGCGCCTGCGCGAGCGGCACCAGGATCCAGGAGGCCCGCAGGTCGAGCGGCGGCTCGTCGAGCGTGATCAGGAACCCGAAGCCGACGGTCACCGCCGAGACCCCGAGCGGCAGCATCAGCAGCGCGTCGAACCCGCGTACAAGACGCCCGGCCCGCCGCGTCAGCGCCGCCGCGGCGAGTCCGCCGATCAGCAGCGCGACGGCGGTGGCGACGAGCGCGTACTCCAGCGAGTTGCCGATCGCCTCCATCGGCGGCACGAGGAACGTGCCGCCCTCGTCGACCGACCCGAGCGCCCGGTAGTAGTCGAGCCCGTACCCGTCCGGCGTGGAGAAGGACCGCTCCACGAGCACCCCGAGCGGCAGCAGGATCAGCAGCGTCACCGACAGCAGCACGCCGCCGAGCAGCGCCCACTGGCCGGTGCCGCGCGGCCGGCGCGCGGTGAGCTCCGCCGGGACGAGCTTCAGCGCGCTCTCCCGCTTCCGTACCGTCCGGGCGTGCACGGCGAGGATCGCGCCGACGGCCGCGAACTGCACCAGCGTCAGCACCGCCGCCGTCGGCAGGTCCAGCAGCCGGGCGGTCTGCCGGTAGATCTCCGCCTCCATCGTCGAGTACGCGGATCCGCCGAGGACCTGCACGACGCCGAAGGAGGTGAACGTGAACAGGAAGACCATCAGCGCGGCCGAGGCGACCGACGGCGCGAGCGCCGGCAGCGTCACCCGGCGCCACGCCTGCCACCGCGAGGCGCCGAGCACCCGCGCGGCCTCCTCCTGCCGCGGATCGAGCTGCGCCCACAGCCCGCCGACGGTCCGAACGACGACCGCGTAGTTGAAGAACATGTGCGCGAGCAGGATCGCCCACACCGACGTGTCGAGCCGTACGCCCCACAGCTCGTCGAACAGCCCGCCGCGCCCGACCAGCGCCAGGAACGCCGTGCCGACCATGACCGTGGGCAGCACGAACGGGACCGTGACGACCGCCCGCAGCACCGCCTTGCCGGGGAAGGCGAAGCGCGCGAAGACGTACGCGCCGGGCAGCGCGACCAGCAGGGTGAGCGCCGTGGACGCGGCCGCCTGCCAGACCGTGAACCACAGCACGTCGAGGATGTCCGGCCGGCTCAGCGTCTCGCCGATCCGGCCGAACTGCCAGGCGCCGTCGTCGGTCCGCACGCCGCGGCCCACGATCGACACGACGGGCCAGGCGAAGAAGACGGCGAAGAACGCGACGGGCAGGGCCATCAGCCCCAGCCGCGCCGCGCTCCCCCGGAGGTCCCGGCGCCCGACTACTTCAGGACGAGCGACGACCACGTCTGGATCCACTGCTCACGCTTCTCGGTGATCTTCTCCGGCGCCATGGTCTGCGGCTTCGCGATCACCTCGCCGTGCTTCGTGAACAGCTCCGGCAGCGCCGCGTCCTTCACCACCGGGTTCACGAACATCTGCAGCGGCATGTCCTCCTGGAACTTCTTCGAGATCAGGAAGTCGATCAGCGCCTTGCCGCCCTCGGGGTTCTTCGCCCCGTTCAGCAGGCCCGCGAACTCGGTCTGCCGGAAGCAGGTGCCGGTGGAGACGCCGGTCGGGGCCTCCTTCAGCTGCGGCTCGGAGTACAGCACCTCGACCGGCGGGCTGGAGGCGTACGAGACGACCAGCGGCCGGTCGCCCTTGGCCTTCTTGCCGCCCGCGGAGCCGGAGAACTCCTGGTTGTAGGCCAGCTCCCAGCTGTCGACGGTCTTGACGCCGTTGTCCTTCAGCTTCTTCCAGTACGCCTGCCAGCCGTCGTCGCCGTACTGGGCGGCGGTGCCGAGCAGGAAGCCGAGGCCCGGGGAGGACCGCTCGGGGTTCTCCACCACGAGCAGGTCCTTGTAGGCCGGCTTCGCCAGGTCGTCGAAGGTCTGCGGCGGGGCGAGCTTCTTGTCCGCGAAGTACTTCTTGTCGTAGTTGACGCAGATGTCGCCGGAGTCGATCGGGGTGACCCGGTGCTTGGCCTTGTCGAGCTGCAGCTCGGCGGGAATCCGGTCCAGGCCCTTCGCCTCGTACGGCTCGAACAGGCCGTTGTCGAGGCCGCGGGAGAGCAGGGTGTTGTCGATGCCGAAGAACACGTCGCCCTGCGGGGAGCCCTTGGTGAGGATCTCCTTGTTGACGGCCTCGCCGGCGTCGCCGCTCTTGAGGACCTTGACCGTGTAGCCGGTCTGCTCGGTGAACTCCGCCAGCACCTCCTTGGAGGCGTTGAAGGAGTCGTGGCTGACGAGGGTGACGGTCTTGGACTTCGTGCCCTCGCCGGCGGTGTCGGCCTTGTCGCTGCCGCACGCGGCCAGCGTCGTGACGCCGAGCGCCGCGACGAGCGCGACGGCGGCGGCCTTCTTGGTGCTCACTGATTCCTCCTGGGTATGACCAGGAGAAGACGCGGCCCTGCCCGCGGCCGGGGACGTGCGGATCCACCGGCTGCGGGCAGGGCGCAACAGCTCGAGTAACGACCGAACTTCCTACCCAGAATGACCTGGGCGAGGTTCAGAGGGTCTGCGGCCGCTGTGCCTGTTCAACAGCGTGTTACCGCACTCTCAGCGCTGTGGCGCTCCCCTGTCGGAATATGCAGATGTACGAGGCCCAGACTACCGTTCGGCCGCGGCGAGCTGTCCGCAGGCTCCATCGATCTCCTGGCCACGGGTGTCCCGGACGGTCACCGGCACGCCGTGCGCGGCGATCGCCTCGACGAACGCCTTCTCGTCCTCGGGACGGGAGGCGGTCCACTTCGAGCCGGGCGTCGGGTTCAGCGGGATGAGGTTGACGTGCACCCGCCTGCCCTTGAGCAGCCGGCCGAGCAGGTCGCCCCGCCAGGCCTGGTCGTTGATGTCCCGGATCAGGGCGTACTCGATGGAGATCCGGCGGCCGGACTTCTCCGCGTACTCCCAGGCCGCGTCGAGGACCTCGCGGACCTTCCAGCGGGTGTTCACCGGCACGAGGGTGTCGCGCAGCTCGTCGTCGGGCGCGTGCAGCGAGACGGCGAGCCGGCACTTGAAGCCCTCGTCGGCGAAGCGCAGCATCGCCGGGACGAGACCGACCGTGGACACGGTGATCCCGCGCTGCGACAGGCCGAGGCCGTCCGGCTCGGGGTCGGTCAGCCGGCGGATCGCGCCGACGACCCGCTTGTAGTTGGCGAGCGGCTCGCCCATGCCCATGAAGACGATGTTGGAGAGCCGGGCCGGGCCCCCGGGAACCTCGCCGTCACGCAGCGCGCGCATGCCGTCGACGATCTGGTGCACGATCTCGGCCGTCGACAGGTTCCGGTCGAGCCCGGCCTGCCCGGTGGCGCAGAACGGGCAGTTCATCCCGCAGCCGGCCTGCGAGGAGATGCACATGGTGACCCGGTCCGGGTACCGCATGAGCACCGACTCGACGAGCGTGCCGTCGTGCAGCCGCCACAGCGTCTTGCGGGTGGTGTCGTCGTCGCACGAGATGTGCCGGACGACGGACATCAGGTCGGGCAGCAGCTCCCCGGCGAGCTTCTCGCGGGAGGCGGCGGGGATGTCGGTCCACTCGACGGGGTCGTGCGCGTACCGCGCGAAGTAGTGCGTGGACAGCTGCTTGGCGCGGAACGGCTTCTCGCCGATCGCGGCGACGGCCTCCTTGCGCTCGGCGGGCGTGAGGTCGGCGAGGTGCCGCGGCGGCTTCTTGGCTCCGCGGGGGGCGACGAAAGTGAGTTCTCCGGGCTTGGGCATGGTCCCCCCAGTGTCGCAGACGCGGGCGGATGTCCCCGATCCGAAGACCGTCGGGCGGCCGGGGGCGCCGTCACGAACCCGGCGAGCCGGGTTGGGTACGGGGGATGCGGCCGGTGAAGAAGAGGGCGACGACGGAGCAGAGAGCGAGGATCGCCAGGGCCGCCTGGAGGCCGTCGAGGCGGGCGGCGTCGTTCGCGTCCAGGGCGGCCGCGGCCACGTCCGGGGCGACGCCCGCGTCCTCCAGGGCGGTCTCGAGCTGGGCGTCCGAGAGGAAGGGCACGCCGCTCGCCAGTTCGACGTTGGCCTGGTTCGCGACCTCCGCCGGGATCGCCGGGTTCTGCTCGATGCTGCTCAGGAAGGACGAGGTCAGCGCGGCGATCAGGAGCGATCCGGCGAGCGCCGTACCGATCGACGCCCCGAGGTTCGTGACGGCGTTCTGGATGCCGCCGACCTCCGCGCTCCGCTCGTCCGGCAGCGCGGACACCGTGACCGACCCCAGCTGGGACGCCAGCGCCCCCATGCCGAGCCCGATCAGCAGCAGCGGGACGGTGACGACCTCCGCCCCGGCGTCGGCGTCGAGCGCGGCCATGAGGACCACCGCGCCCGCGAGCAGCGCGAGCACTCCGAGCCGTACCACCCGGCGGGGCGAGATGTCCGGCAGGAAGCGCGGGATCAGCGTCGCCGCCGCGAGCAGCGTCAGCGAGAGCGGCAGGATCCGCACACCGGTCGCCAGTGCGGACAGCCCGAGGGCGACGGACAGGAAGAGCGGAACGACGAAGAAGACGCCCATCTGGATCAGGTACTGGAAGAAGAACATCGTCAGACCGCCGGTGAGCTGCCTGTTCTCCAGCATGGACGGGTCGACGAGCGGCTCCCCGCCGCGCTTCACGACGCGGGACTCCCAGCGGAGGAAGAGCCAGATCAGCATCAGCCCCACCAGCATCATCCAGACGACCACGGACACGCCCAGCCAGGCCGGCGCGTCGGGCTTCGGCCGGAACCAGCCCCATTCGTCGGTGCGGAGCACGCCGTAGACGAAGATCCCGAGACCGGCGGCGGACAGCACCGCGCCGAGCAGGTCGATGCGCGGGTGTTCCTCGGCCTCCGGGTCGGCGAGGCGACGGGCGAACACGAGGATGACCAGCACCACCAGGACCTCCCCGGCGAAGACCCAGCGCCAGGAGAAGTACGTCGTGGCGATGCCGCCGATCAGCGGCCCGAGGCCGATCGCCACGGCGCCCGCGGCCGCCACGATCCCGTACGCGGCGGCGCGGCGCTCGACGGGGAAGTTGCCGGCCACCAGCGCCACGATCGCGGGCATGATCAGCGCCGCGCCGATGCCTTCGAGGAACGACCAGCCGAGCAGCAGGACGGAAAGGTTCGGGGCCAGCGCGGTGGTGAGGGAGCCGCAGCCGTAGATCACGCAGCCGATCATGAAGGCGCGCTTGCGGCCGATCAGTGCCCCGACCTTGCCGCCGGGGATCATGAACATCGCCATCACCAGCGTGTAGGCGGTGATGGCGCCCTGGATGCCGGTGACCGTCGTACCCACGTCGTCGGCCACCGTCGCGATCGAGACGTTCATGACGGAGCTGTCGAGCGCCATCAGGAACTGCCCCGCGGCCAGCGTCAGCAGGATGGAGGTCGCGCCCGCCCGGCCGCCTGCCGTGTCCGCCTCGGATGTCATGGTCGCATCCTCCCCATCACCCCGAAGGGGGGTCGGCGACCCGCCACGGACGTCCTCCACTTGGCGGACACGGACGGCCGGGAGACAGCGAAGGGCCCGTCACCCCTCAGGGTGACGGGCCCTTCGCCGACGTGCCGCCGGCGACGTGCCGAAGGATCAGGCCGTGCCGACGAACAGCACCAGCAGCAGCCAGACCACCGGCGCCGTCGGCAGCAGCGAGTCCAGCCGGTCCATGATGCCGCCGTGTCCCGGGAGCAGCGTGCCCATGTCCTTGATGCCCAGGTCGCGCTTGATCATCGACTCGCCGAGGTCGCCGAGCGTCGCGCTCGCCGCCACCGCCAGGCCGAGCAGCAGGCCCTGCCACCACGTGCCGTCGTCGATCAGGAACTGCATGCACAGCGCGCCCGCCGCCATCGCGAAAGTCACCGCGCCGAGCAGACCCTCGCGGGTCTTGCCGGGGCTGATCCTCGGGGCCAGCTTGTGCTTGCCGAACCGCCAGCCGATCGCGTACGCCCCGGTGTCACTGACCACGGTCAGCAGCAGGAACGTCAGCACCCGCTCCGGCCCGTCGTCGGCGGTGAGCATCAGCGCCACGAACGTCGCCAGGAACGGCACGTAGAACGCCGCGAACACGCCCGCCGTGACGTCCTTCAGGTAGCCCTCGGGCGGTTCCGTCATCCGCCAGACGAGCACCGCGAGCGCGGTGAGCGCCATCGCCACCCACGCGCCCTCGGCTCCGCGGACGTACCCGGCGACGACCATCGCCGCGCCGCCGACCGCGAGCGGGACGAGCGGCGCCTTGATGCCCTTGCGTTCCTGCAGCCGGGTGGTGAGCTCCCACAGGCCGACCACAACGGCGAGCGCTATCACGCCGACGAACGCGGGCTTCCAGATGAAGAGCGAGGCGATGATGACGGCACCGAGGCCGACGCCGACCCCTATCGCCGCCCCCAGGTCACGCCCCGCGCTCTTCTTCTGCGGGGGCTGCTGGGGCGGCGGCGTGGGCATGGGCTCCTGGTCTCCGGCGGCCGGAACGTCGGGCACGATGGGCATGGGCGCAGTCTGCTGTGCCCGGTGCTGATCGTATGCGGGACCCGCCGGGAGCGGCCCCCCGGGACCCGCCGGGGCGGGCCCCTGGTCGGGTCCCCAGTAGCCGGCGGGGGCCGGGGCTCCCCAGGAAGAGTCGTTCATCAGACCTCGAGCAGCTCGGCTTCCTTGTGCTTGAGCAGCTCGTCCACCTGCGCGACGTACTTCGCGGTGGTGTCGTCGAGCTCCTTCTCGGCGCGGCGGCCCTCGTCCTCACCGACCTCGCCGTCCTTGACGAGCTTGTCGATGGCCTCCTTGGCCTTGCGGCGCACGGAGCGGATCGAGATCTTCGAGTCCTCGGCCTTGCCCTTGGCGACCTTGATGTACTCGCGGCGGCGCTCCTCGGTCAGCTCCGGGAACACCACACGGATGATGTTGCCGTCGTTGCTCGGGTTGACGCCGAGGTCGGAGTCGCGGATCGCCTGCTCGATGTTGCGCAGCGCGCTCTTGTCGAACGGGGTCACCACGGCCATGCGCGGCTCGGGCACCGAGAAGGACGCCAGCTGGTTGATGGGCGTGATGGCGCCGTAGTAGTCGGCCACGATCTTGTTGAACATCGCCGGGTGCGCACGGCCGGTGCGGATCGCGGCGAAGTCCTCCTTGGCGACCACGACGGCCTTCTCCATCTTCTCCTCGGCCTCGAGGAGGGTCTCTTCGATCACCACTTGCTCCTGCGTGTCGTAGCGTCTTGTCCTGCACGGTGTACGACCGGCAGGGCTCTGTCCATCCCCTCGCGGGGCGGTACCGGTTTCAGGCCCGGGTGCCCTGGTCGCTCACGAGAGTGCCGATCTTCTCACCCTTCACCGCGCGGGCGATATTGCCCTCCGCGAGAAGCTCGAAGACGAGGATCGGGAGGTTGTTGTCGCGGCAGAGCGTGATGGCGGTGGCGTCCGCGACCTTGAGGTTGCGGGAGAGCACCTCGCCGTACTCCAGCGCGTCGAACTTCACCGCGTCCGGGTTGGTCTTCGGGTCGGAGTCGTACACGCCGTCCACGCCGTTCTTGCCCATGAGCAGGGCCTCGGCGTCGATCTCCAGCGCGCGCTGGGCCGCGGTGGTGTCGGTGGAGAAGTAGGGCATGCCCATACCGGCGCCGAAGATGACCACGCGGCCCTTCTCCAGGTGGCGCACGGCGCGCAGCGGGATGTACGGCTCCGCGACCTGGCCCATGGTGATGGCGGTCTGGACCCGGGAGTCGATGCCCTCCTTCTCCAGGAAGTCCTGGAGGGCGAGGCAGTTCATGACGGTGCCGAGCATGCCCATGTAGTCCGAGCGGGCCCGGTCCATGCCGCGGACCTGGAGCTCGGCGCCCCGGAAGAAGTTGCCACCGCCGATGACGACGGCGATCTCCGCCCCGTCACGGACGACGGCGGCGATCTCGCGCGCGATGGCGTGCACGACGTCGGGGTCGACGCCGAGGCCGGTGCCTCCGGAGAATGCCTCGCCGGACAGCTTCAGCATGAAGCGGCCGGCCTTGTTGCCGTGATTGTCGTCGCCCTGTGCGGCGCCCTGGTTCATGGAGATCTCCTCGTGCACATACGAAGAAGGCCATTGCCGGTGGGTCTGGTGTCCCTGCGGCAATGGCCTCCTCGTCAGATCTGCGGTCTCCGGCGCCTGGGCGGCCGGCGACCGCTGTGGAAACCCTAGCGGGCTCCCGTGTCGATCAAATACCGGCTCAGATGCCGACCTTGATGCGCGCGAAGCGCTTCAGGGTGACACCGGCGTCCTTCAGGACCTGCTCGACGGACTTCTTGTTGTCCAGCGCGTACGGCTGGCCGAGGAGGGTGGCCTCCTTGAAGAAGCCGTTGACGCGACCCTCGACGATCTTCGGGAGAGCGGCCTCGGGCTTGCCCTCGGCGCGGGTGGTCTCCTCGGCGACGCGGCGCTCGGACTCGACGACCTCGGCCGGGACGTCCTCGCGGGACAGGTACTTCGGCGCGAAGGCGGCGATGTGCTGCGCGACGCCCTTGGCGACCTCGGCGTTCGGCTGGTCCAGCTCGACCAGGACACCGATCTGCGGCGGCAGGTCGGGCATGGTGCGGTGCATGTAGGCGGTGACGTAGCCGTCGGCGTACTGCGCGAAGCGGTCCAGGACGATCTTCTCGCCGAGGTTGGCGTTGGCCTCGTCGACGTACGCCTGAACGGTCTTGCCGGGCTCGATCTCGGAGGCGAGCAGCGCCTCGATGTCGGCCGGGGAGGTGGCGGCGACGTGCGCGGCCAGCGCGTTGGCCACGGCCTGGAACTTGTCACCCTTGGCGACGAAGTCCGTCTCGCACTTCAGCTCGACGATGACGCCGGAGGTGTTGTCGTCGGCGATGAGGGAGACCACGGCGCCGTTCTCGGCGGAGCGGCCCTCGCGCTTGGCCACACCCTTCTGGCCCTTGATGCGCAGCGCCTCGACGGCCTTGTCGACGTTGCCCTCGGCCTCGTCGAGCGCCTTCTTGCAGTCCATCATGCCGGCGCCGGTGAGCTCGCGGAGCTTCTTGACGTCAGCGGCGGTGTAGTTCGCCATGAGTCTGTATTTCTCTCTCGAAGTCTGAAAGATCTACGAAGATCTACGGGTGGACGGCGGGGGCCTCGTGAGCCCCCGCCGTCAGCAACCGAAGTGTGAAGGTCAGGCCTGCTCGGCGTCGGCGGCCGGAGCCTCCGGAGCAGCCTCGGCGGCCGGGGCCTCGGCAGCGGCCTCGGCCGGCTTCTCCGCGGCGTCGTCGGCCTTCTTCTCGCCCTCGAGCAGGTCGCGCTCCCACTCGGCGAGCGGCTCGCCCGCGGCCTTCTCGCCCGGCTTCGAGTCGCCGGTCGCGGCGCCGGAACGGGCGATGAGGCCCTCGGCGACGGCGTCGGCGATCACGCGGGTGAGCAGGGTGACGGAGCGGATCGCGTCGTCGTTGCCCGGGATCTTGTAGTCGACCTCGTCGGGGTCACAGTTGGTGTCGAGGATCGCGACGACCGGGATGTGGAGCTTGCGCGCCTCACCGACGGCGATGTGCTCCTTCTTGGTGTCGACGATCCAGACGGCGCTCGGCACCTTCTGCATCTCGCGGATACCACCGAGGGTCTTCTCCAGCTTGGCCTTCTCGCGGGAGAGGACCAGGAGCTCCTTCTTGGTGAGGCCGGAGGCGGCCACGTCCTCGAAGTCGATCGCCTCGAGCTCCTTCAGACGCTGAAGGCGCTTGTAGACGGTGGAGAAGTTGGTCAGCATGCCGCCGAGCCAGCGCTGGTTGACGTAGGGCATGCCCACGCGCGTGGCCTGCTCGGCGATGGCCTCCTGGGCCTGCTTCTTGGTGCCGACGAACATGATGGAGCCGCCGTGCGCGACGGTCTCCTTGACGAACTCGTAGGCGCGGTCGATGTACGACAGCGACTGGAGCAGGTCGATGATGTAGATGCCGTTGCGCTCGGTGAAGATGAAGCGCTTCATCTTCGGGTTCCAGCGACGGGTCTGGTGACCGAAGTGGACGCCGCTCTCCAGCAGCTCCCGCATCGTGACGACGGCCATGGCCGTATCTCCTTGAGTTTCTCGGTTGTGTCCTGACGCCCCGGCGCGCCGTGCCACGAGGGACCGAAAGGCGCTGCCACGACTTTTTGACGGTGGTGGCGGGGCGTGCGAAGTCGACCCGGTGACCCGGGTCGCCATAGGAAGTGTACGGGACCCCGGACGTGCCGGGTGACGGCGCTGTCCACAACCGGTCGGTTGTCCACAGATACCGTCCATGATCCGCACGGATCGGACAGTCGCGGGACGCTGTCGCCCATGAACACGACCGCTCTGCTGCTCGCACTGGCGCTCCCGGTGGCCTTCGTCTGGCCGGTGGGCCCGCCGCGCCCCGAGGTGGTACGCCCCTGGTCCCCACCGGCCTCCCCGTACGGCCCCGGCCACCGCGGCGTCGACCTCGCGGCCCCGCCGGGCACCCCGGTCCGAGCGGCCGCGGCAGGGGTGGTCACCTTCGCGGGCCGGGTGGCCGGCCGCGGCGTCCTCACGATCACCCTCCCGACCACGGGCGACCCACCCCTGCGCACCACGTACACCCCGGTGGAGCCGGTAGCGGAACGCGGCACGGAGGTGGCAGCGGGCGAGGTGGTGGCAAGCGTGTCCGCCACTCCCCCGCACTGCAAGGAGAGCTGCCTCCACTGGGGTCTACTCAGAGGCGACGTGTATCTGAACCCCCTGACCTTGATCGCCCGCCCGCCGTCCCGGCTCCTGCCGGTGTTCGACGTGCCCTGAGGCGGGGCGTTCCGGGGGCGGGAGGGAGGGGGCGGGGGTGGGAGGGGAGGGGGGAGGGGGCCCCGGGGTCAGGACGGGCGGATGCCGTGGAGGGCCATGGATACGGCCGTTTCGGCGATGGTGGCCGGGTCCTCCGCGGCGCCGAGTTCGATGCGGCGGGCGGCGGCGTCGACGACGCCCTGGAGGAGCATCGCGGCGAGGCGGGGTTCCGGCTGGCCGAGGGCGGCGAGGGCTTCGACGATCATCGCGACGAGGCCGCCGTGGGCCGCGCGGATCTTCTCGCGGGCGCCGTCGTCCAGTTCGCTCGCCGAGATCGCGACGACGGCCCGGTGGCGCCGGTCCCCGACGAGGTCGAGCTGGGTGCGGACGTACGCCTCGACCTGGCCCTCGGCCGTGTCCGCGGCGGCCATCGCGGCCTCGACCTCGGCGGCCCAGACGGGGAAGTCGACGGCGCACAGCTCCTCGACGACAGCGGCGCGCGAGCGGAAGTACTCGTACACGGACGAGCGGGCCAGGCCCGTGCGCTCGGCGAGGGCGGGGAAGGTCAGCGCCTCCGTCCCGCCTTCGGACAGCAGGGAGCGCGCGGCGTCCAGCAGGGCGCCGCGCTGCATGGTCCGGTGCTCGGCCACGGAGGCCGCTCGAATCCTGGGCACGGCTCCACTGTACGACCGGCCCCGCGGGGTCAGCGCCCTACATCGGCCAGCTTGGCTCGCAGCTGCAGCACGGACTTGGTGTGGATCTGGCTGACCCGGCTCTCGGTGACGCCGAGGACGTGGCCGATCTCGGCGAGGGTGAGTCCCTCGTAGTAGTAGAGGGTGACGACGGTCTTCTCGCGCTCCGGGAGCGTGTTGATGGCCCGGGCGAGCAGCCGGCGCAGCTCGCGGTCCTCGGCGACCTCGACGGGGTTGTCCGCCGCGGTGTCCTCCAGGGTGTCCATCAGCGACAGCCGGTCGCCGCCCTCGCCGCCGACGTGCAGCAGCTCCTCCAGGGCGACCACATTCGCCAGCGACAACTGGCTGAAAACCGCGTGCAGTTCCTCCAGGGCGATGCCCATCTCGGCGGCGACCTCGCCCTCGGAGGGCGTGCGGCGCAGCTGCGCCTCGAGGGTCGCGTAGGCGCGCTCGACGTTGCGCGCCTTCTGCCGCACGCTGCGCGGGATCCAGTCCAGGGCCCGGAGTTCGTCGATCATCGCGCCGCGGATGCGGGTGATCGCGTACGTCTCGAATTTGATCGACCGCTCGACGTCGAACTTCTCGATGGCGTCGATGAGTCCGAAGACGCCGGAGGAGACGAAGTCGGCCTGTTCCACATTGGAGGGCAGCCCCACGCTGACCCGGCCGGCGACGTACTTCACCAGCGGTGAGTAGTGCAGGATCAGCTGCTCCCGCAGGCGCTCGTCGCCGGTGTCCTTGTAGGAGCGCCAGAGCTCGTCGAGCGATGACGGTGCGGGCGGTCGCACGGTGCCCCGGGCTGCTGGGGGCACCGCGGCGCGGTCAGACCCGGAGGTGTGCTGGGGCATGCGTTGCCTTGTGCCGTTCTGCCGTCTGGGTGGGGATCCTGGCGAGCGTAGCGTGACTGGACTGTCGCGGTACGCGAACGCCCGGGGATCGTGCCTGTCCGGGTAGCCGGGCTCGGCCACATCTTCGAACCCGGTCCGTGGCGCGCTGCGGCCCCGCGGGTACGGCCGAGAGAACTCGGTTGCTCATCTGCCTCACCTTTTCACCCGAATGCTCCAGGTCAAGTACCGCCTCGCCGCATGTTCGACCCGCTTCTGCCCGTGTTCGTCAATCTCCATCGACCGTCCAGACGTTCGACGAACCCCAGTGAGTGCAGTTCGTACAGGCGCGCGACGGTCTCGTCGGGGGTGGTGCCGCCGCGGAGGGCGATGTCCTGCGCGGTGGTGGTGCCGTGGGCGGGCAGCGCGTCGAGGACTCTGGTGCAGTCGGGGTCCAGGAAGTCCCTGGGGAGTACGGGGCCGTGGCGCGCGGGTGCCAGTTCACCGATGGCACCGACGAGTTCGATCACTTCGGCCGCGTCGGTGACGAGCGTGCCGGTGTCACGCAGGAGTTCGTGGACACCGGCGGAGAGGCCGGAGGTGACGGGTCCGGGAACTCCCATCGTGTGCCGGCCGAGCCGCTGCGCGGCACGGGCGGTGACGAGGGATCCGCTGCGGTACTCGGCCTCCACCACGACGGTGCCGCGGGTGAGCGCGGCGATGACGCGGTTGCGGAGGATGAACCGGGCGGGGGTGGGATGGCTGCCCGGCGGCAGCTCGCCGAGGACGAGGCCCTGTTCGGCGATGCGGCAGATCAGTCCGGCGTGACCGCGCGGGTACGGGGTGTCGACCCCGCAGGCGAGCACGGCGACCGTGGCGCCGTGGACGGCCAGGGCACCGCGGTGCGCGGCGCCGTCGATGCCGAAGGCCGCGCCGGAGACGACCACCCAGCCGCGTTCGGCGAGGCCGGAGGCCAGACCGGTGGCGATGTGCGCGCCGTACGGGGTGCAGGCACGGGCCCCGACGACGGCGACCGAGCGCAGTGCCCAGGCCCGCAGGTCGGCGGGGCCACGCACCCAGAGGCCGACGGGCCGGGCGTCCCCGAGGTCGTCGAGCTGGCGGGGCCACTCGGTGTCGCCGGGGGCGACGAATCGTCCGCCGAGCGCGGCGACGGCGTCGAGGTCCCGCTCGGGGGCGGCGTCGGCCGCGGCCTGCGCGGCACGGTGGCACCATCCCTGCACCCGCTTGGCCCCGGTCCCGGGGAAGGCGTCGTCGCCGCCGTCCGCGGCGGCGCGGATCCGGTCGAGGAATCCGACGGCCCCGTACCGGCCCAGCCATCGCCCCGCGTGTTCGTCGCCCGGTTCGACGACCCGGGTGAGCTCGGCCCGAGCGAACCGCTCGCCGTCCTGAGCCCGATCACCGTCCCCGAGCCGCTCGCCGTCCCGAGCCCGCTCGCCGTCCCCGAGCCGCTCGCCGTCCGGAGCCCGCTCGCCGTCCGTGGGCGCTTCCCCCGTCATGACCATTCCCCCGCTCCCGTTCCCGCTCCGGCAGGCACCGGCACCGGGGCCGGCACCGGGGCCGGCACCGGGGCCGCGACGCCGCGGGCGATGCCCGTGCGGAGTTCGAGGGCGAGGGCGAGGTCCTGGGCGTCGGGCCGGTCGTGGCCGGCGAGGTCGGCGACCGTCCAGGCGACGCGGAGGACCCGGTCGAGGCCGCGGGCGGTGAGCAGGCCGCGTTCGATGTCCCGTTCGGCGGCGGCGAGGGCTCCGGAGACGGCGAGGAAGCGGGTGCGCAGCTCGTGGCCGGGGATCTCGCTGTTGACGCGCCAGGGGGTGCCGTCGAGCCGGGCGGCGGCGCGGTCGCGCGCCTCGCGGACCCGTTCGGCGACCACGGCGCTGGTCTCGCCGCGCCCGCCCTGCCCGAGGAGATCGGACCGGGTGACGGGTTCGACCTCGACCCGCAGATCCACCCGATCGAGGAGGGGTCCGGAGAGCCGGGCCTGGTAACGGCGGATGATCGAGGAGGGGCATTCGCAGTCCGAGCCGCGCAGGGTGTGCCGACCGCAGGGGCAGGGGTTGGCGGCGAGGACCATCAGGAACCGGGCGGGTAGGCGCACGACCCCGGCGGCGCGGGCGACGATCACGTGCCCGGACTCCAGTGGCTGCCGCAGTGCGTCGAGCGCTTTCCCGGAGAACTCGGGCGCCTCGTCCAGGAACAGCACGCCCCGATGAGCGAGGGAGACCGCTCCGGGACGCGGCAGCCCGTTGCCGCCGCCGACGAGGGACTGCATGGTCGCCGAGTGGTGGGGTGCGCAGTAGGGCGCGCGGCGGACGAGGGGTTCGCCGGGCGGCAGGATGCCGGCGACGGAGTGGACGGCGGTGACTTCGAGGGATTCCTGCCGGGTGAGCGGGGGCAACACCGTGGGGAGCCGTTCGGCGAGCATGGTCTTTCCGGCGCCGGGCGGTCCGGAGAGCAGCAGGTGGTGGCCGCCGGCGGCGGAGACCTCGATGGCGGTGCGGGCGGTGTGCTGCCCGGCGACGTCCGCGAGGTCGGGTCCGTCCCCGGACTCGGCGGCGAGCCCGGTGCCGACTCCGGCGCCGGGGACGAGCAGTCCTGCGAGCATCGCGTCGGGCCGGCCGGCCTGCGGGGGTTCCTCCTCGGGGACGGGTTCGTCGGCGAGGACGGCGATGAGCTGACGCAGGCTGCGGACGCCCAGGACGGAGACGCCGGGGACGAGTGCGGCCTCGCCGGCGGTCTGTTCGGGGACGACGACCTGTTCGTAGCCGGCTTCGGCGGCGGCGAGTACGGCGGGCAGGATGCCGCGGACGGGCCGGACCCGGCCGTCGAGGCCGAGTTCGCCGATGAGGACGAGGTCCGCGATGGCCCGGGGGTCGATGCGTTCGGCCGCGCCGAGTACGGCGGCGGCGACGGCCAGGTCGAATCCGCTGCCGCTCTTGGGGACGGAGGCCGGGCTGAGGCCGACGGTGAGTTTCCGCTGCGGCCACTCGGCTTCCGAGTTGACGATGGCGGCGCGGACCCGGTCGCGGCTCTCGCTGAGGCTCTTGTCGGGGAGTCCGACGAGCGTGAACGCGGCGACGCCGGCTTCGAGGTCGGCCTGTACCTCGACGACGACACCTTCGACGCCGACCAGGGCGACGGAGCAGGTGCGGGCGAATCCCATCACGCCACCCCCTTGGCGTGGGTGAGGTGCGGGGCGCCGCGGCGGGGCAGGACGACGCCGATCAGGTCGATGCGGATGCCGCCGCCGGGCGGGGCTCCGCCGTGCCGGTGGAGCCAGCAGTCGGCGAGCCGTTTGAGGCGGTCGGCCTTGCGCGCGGTGACGGCGGCCATGGGGTGTTCGTAGGAGCCGTCCCTGCGGGTCTTCACCTCGCAGACGACGAGGGTGTCGCCGTCCCGGGCGACGATGTCGATCTCTCCGGTGCGGCCACAACGCCAGTTGCGGGCGAGGACGTGCATGCCGGTCCCGGTGAGCCAGCGGGCGGCCAGGTCTTCTCCGTACCGTCCCAGGGCCTGCGTCGCGTTCGCGTTCATTTGATACCACCTCCGCTATTGAAGGTGACACTCCGTGACGATCCGTGTGCGGCCCTGTGGACGACGGGCCGGTTGTGGAGAACCGGCTCAGTCCTGCGGGTGGTTTCAGCTGCCGGGAAGTTCCAGGTCGCTCTTGTTGAGCTCCTCGATGTTCACGTCCTTGAACGTGAGGACACGGACCTGCTTGACGAAACGGGCCGGTCGGTACATGTCCCAGACCCATGCGTCGGCCATCGAGACCTCGAAGAACACCTCGCCCTGGACCGAGTGCACCTGCATCTCGTAGTCGTTGGTGAGGTAGAAGCGACGCTCGGTCTCGATCACGTATTTGAACAGCCCGACGACGTCTCGGTACTCCCGGTAGAGCTTCAGCTCCATCTCGGTCTCGTACTTCTCGAGGTCCTCGGCGCTCATGGCATGTTCCCCTTCAGCCGTGCGTCCCCCCATTGTGCGCCGGTCACAGGCGCCCCTAGGCGATTTCCGGGGCGAGGACGACCGGCGTACTCGGGGGTCCTTCGTCGAGCAGCGTGCGCAGCAGCTCGGCGAGCTTTGTCGGGTACACCGTCTCACGCGCCGCCGACAGTTCGGCGGAGGTCCACCATCTCAACCCCTTGGTACTGCGCGCCTCCAGCTCCGTGAGGCCGCCGGGGCTCACCGTGGTCTGGCTGGTTCGCGCCAGATAGAACCACTCGTCCTGGTGCCAGCGCCGCCCGTCGAACGGGAAGGAGCAGACTCGCTGCCAGAGCACGGGTCCCAGGTCGACGTCGGTGATGCCGGTCTCCTCGGCCAGCTCCCGCAGTGCCGCCGCCTCCCGGCTCTCCTCGCCCTCCAGGCCGCCGCCCGGTGTGAACCACCAGGTCTGCGCCGGGTCGTCGGGCTCGAAGCCGTGCATGAGCAGGATGCGGTCGTCCGGGTCGAGCAGCACGACCCGGGCCACCTGCCGCACCTCCGCCCCGTCCGCCGTCCCGTCTGCGATCCCGTCCGCCGTCCCGTCCGCGGTCCCGTCCGCAATCCCGTCCACGTTCGCCGTCCCCGTCATGCCGCCACCGCCTCTTCCTCGCGCCGCGACCGGCCGCCGCTGCCGCGCCGGCCCGCCAGCCGGGCCAGCGGCCCGTACGCGGCACCGACGAGGATCAGCGCCGCGCCGCCGACGATCGCGGCAACGACGAGCCGGACCGGTCCCGGCTCGGAGATCCCGCCGGGCAGCGCGGCGAAGCCGGTCGGCCGCTCCAGGACGCCGTCCATGGGCCAGGCGATCGCGTCGACCCTGCCGGTGACCGCCGAGCGCGGCACGGAGCCCTGTCCGGCCTCCTGGAGGTGGACGCGGGAGTCCATCGAGTTGCGCCGCTCGTCGCCGAGCAGGAAGAGCTTGCCGTCGGGCACCGTCACACTGAATTCCTGCCCCATGCCGGCGTCCTTCGACCGCAGGTACGGCTCGTCGATCGGCCTTCCGTTGACCGTCAGCCGGCCGCCCGCCCCCGCGACCTTGTCGCCGCCGATGCCGACGACCCGCTTGACCATGGGCATGTCGCCCCAGAGGGCTTCCTTGAAGACGACGACGTCACCGCGCTTCACCTCGCTGCCGTCGATGCGCTGGGCGAGCACCCGCGCGCCGGCCTCGACCGTGGGCGACATCGAGTCGGTGGGCACGGTGTACGGCTGGTAGAGCACCGCGCCCCAGACGAATCCGCCGAGGAAGAGCAGACAGCCGAGGGCCACCGCCAGCCCGGACAGCACACCGCCGACCCGGCCGCCGCCACCGCGGGCGTCGCCCCGGTCGCCACCGGCCCGGGTCCGTACCGTTTCGCTCACCGCAGCCCCGCATCCGATCCGCTGGTCCGTGGCATCTCCGTGCCATCTGAGTTCGGCACCTTACTCGGCGGTATGCGCACGTGAAAGGGCTCGTCTGCGCCGATGAACGCCCGGCAGGCACCGCACACGCGCCGCGCACTCCCCGCGCACGCAGCGGACCCCGTACCGGCAGGCGGTACGGGGTCCGGAAAGCGCGCGTCGGACGGGGTCTCAGGCCTCGGCGCCGGCGGTCAGCTTCTTCCGCCGCCACAGCACCAGCGGTACCGCTCCGGCGAGGCCGGCCGCGCCCGGGGCGACGGCCAGGGCCTTGTTCAGGCCGGGCTGGTCGAAGGTGTCCGGGACCGGCAGCGTGGCCCAGCGGGTGACCGGCCAGGCGACGACGACCGCGCGACCCACGACGTCCTCGTTGGCGACCGTGCCGCCACCGGGCAGCTCCTGGTGCCAGCGCGAGTCCATCGAGTTCTGCCGGTTGTCGCCCATCACCCAGATACGGCCCTCGGGGATGGTGATCGGCCCGAACGGCTTGTCGCCGCACGGCGTCGAGCCGGGCTTGATGTACGCGGTCTCGTCGAGCGCCTTGCCGTTCAGGATGACCTTGCCGCCCTCCTTGCACGACACGGTGTCCCCGCCGACCGCGATGACCCGCTTGATCAGGTCCTTCTCCTCGGCGGACGGCATCAGCCCGATGAAGCTCAGGAACTTCTGCAGCGCGTTCGGGTCGGGGGTCGGTTCGCCCTCCAGCCAGCCGCCCGGGTCGTGGAAGACGACGACCTCGCCGCGCTCCGGCTCCGAGCCGAACCACGGGGTGAGCTTGTCTACGAGGACCCGGTCGCCGCGCTTGAGCGTGTCCATCATCGATTCCGACGGAATGGAGAACGCCTGCACCAGGAACGTCTTGATCAGCAGCGCCAGGAGCAGCGCGATGCCGATCAGCAGCGGCAGTTCCTTCCAGAAGGAACGCGGCTTGTTGCCCGGCTGGTCGTCGCCCGTCTCGTCGCGCCCCGCGCCGTCGCCGGTCGCGGGTTCCCCGTCCGGGCGCCCCGTTCCGTCGTCGGTCATGGCCGCGGGCGACTCGCCGAGCTGCTCAGGCCTCTTCTCGGGCTCGTCGTGTCCGGATCGTGCCCCGACGGCCAAATCCCCCACATCCACTCCTCACTCCGTGCAATCGCCTGTCCCAGAACAGGGACAGGCCCACCACTCCCATAACGAGCGGGAGTTCCGCAGGGGTCGGGAGCCAGGGCAATCCGTTCAGATTTCGCGAGGACACACTATGCGACACACCGTGCGCGGACGTAGATCCGCGCCGTGCGTCGGGTACGGCCGCGAAGGTCTCGCGCTCCTCCAGGGTCCGCCAGTGCGACACCGGCCAGACGATGGAGATCGCGCGTCCGACGACCTGGTCCTCCGAGACGGTTCCCTGCCCCGGTTCACCCAGGTGGAAACGGGAATCGGCCGAGTCGGAGCGGTGATCGCCCAGGACGAAGATCCGGCCGGCCGGCACCTTCACCTCGAACTTGATCTCCGAGGGCTCGTTCCCGGGATGCAGGTACGGCTCGTTCAGGGGGACGCCGTTGACGGTGATCCGGCCGTCCTTGCCGCAGCACTTCACCGTGTCGCCGCCGACCGCCACGACCCGCTTGATCAGATCCTGCTCGTCGGAGGAGGGCAGCAGGCCGATGAACGTGAAGAACTGCTTGATCTGCTTGACGCCGACCGGGTCCTCGCCGGCCGGCGAGACCTCCTGGCTGAGCCAGCCGCCGGGGTCCTTGAAGACCACGACGTCGCCGCGCTGCGGCCGGCTGCCGAACCACGGCGTCAGCTTGTCGACGACGACCCGGTCCTGGATCCGGATGGTCTGCTCCATGGACCCGGACGGGATGACGAAGGCCTGCACCAGGAACGTCTTCAGGACCAGCGCTATCAGCACCGAGACGGTGATCAGGAGCGGGATCTCCTTGGCCGCGGAGCGCTGCCGCCGTCGCTTGACCCGGCGGGCGAGCCTGCGCCGCTCGGCGCGCCCGGGGAGCGGTCGTTCGCCGTCCGTG
Organism: Streptomyces sp. HUAS YS2; assembly: GCF_033343995.1. Lineage (NCBI taxonomy): Bacteria > Bacillati > Actinomycetota > Actinomycetes > Kitasatosporales > Streptomycetaceae > Streptomyces > Streptomyces solicathayae. Next base: position 2,383,014 of record NZ_CP137573.1, read on the forward strand.
GGCCGCGAGCCGGTGGGCAGCGGCGTGTCGGTGCGGTGGCCCGCGGCGCGCCGCCCCCGGTTACCCATGGCCGCCCGCCCCGGCGGGCACGCTCCCGGGCGCCGGCACGCCGGCGAAGGCGTCGGTCCCGGCGATGGTGGTCCAGTGGGCGAACGGCCAGCCGATCCAGTCCACACGGCCGATGACCTTGTCGACGGGGACCATGCCGCCGCCCGGCGACCCCAGGTGGTCGCGGGAGTCGCTGGACCGGCTGCGGTGGTCGCCCATGCCCCACAGGGTGCCCTGGGGGACGACGATGTCGAAGGGCGCCTTGGAGGGCGCGTCGCCGAGGAACACGTACCGCTCCTCGATCTGCGTGCCGTTCACCCGGATCCGGCCCTCCTTGTCGCAGCAGACGACGCGGTCGCCGCCGACGCCCACCACCCGCTTCACGAAGTGGGTCTCGTCCGGCTCCGCGAGGCCCAGCGCGGCCGCGGCGCCGTGCAGCAGGCCGGCGACCGGGTTCTCCTCGGCCGGTTCGCGCACGAAGGAGTCGGTGCCGTCGAAGACGAGGACGTCACCGCGCCGCGGCTGGTCGCCGAAACGGTACGCCAGCTTGTTCACCAGGACCCGGTCCCCGACCTGGAGGGTGGGCTCCATGGAGCCGCTGGGGATGAGGAAGGGCTGGAGCACGAAGTGGCTGAGGAGCAGCAGGAAGACCGTGCAGGCGAGGCCGACAACTCCGGCGCTGCGCCAGGAGAGCCGCCCGCGAGCCGCCCCGTCCGTGGAATCGGCCGCGGAATCGACCAGGGCATCGTCCTCCGGAACGGCTTCGGAAACGCCCCCGGAAACGCGCGCGGAGCGCGACCGCTCCTCCGGCGTGGAGGAGCGGTCGCGCTCCGTGTGGTGTGCTTCGGTGTCCATCGGGGCCAGAGCCTATCCGGCCTGCCTGTGGACCCGAGCGCGCGACGGTGAGCCGGTGGCTCAGTTGTCGCGCTTCTCCTTGATCTTGGCAGCCTTGCCGCGCAGCTCACGCAGGTAGTAGAGCTTGGCGCGACGGACGTCACCGCGGGAGACGAGCTCGATCTTCTCGAAGATCGGGGAGTGCACCGGGAAGGTGCGCTCGACGCCGACGGAGAAGGAGACCTTGCGGACCGTGAAGGTCTCGGAGACGCCCGAGCCCTGGCGGCGGATGACGGCACCCTTGAACTGCTGGATACGAGAGCGGTTGCCCTCGATGACGCGGACGTGCACGTTGACCGTGTCACCCGGGCGGAAGGCCGGGACGTCCGAGCGCAGGGAGGCGGCGTTCACACCGTCGAGGAGAGAAGACATGTTCTTCGTCTGCTTTCTTCGCACGACGCCACAGGTCGCCGCGCGGGAGTTCGTCGATAGTTCGGGAGCCGTGCCGCCCCTTCGCGACGATCCCCCTGTGGCAGGGGCGCGATACGGGCGTACGACAGCGGCCTATTCTTCCACGGCCTGGGGCCTGCGCCAAAATCGGCCGCCGGGCTCGGGCGCCCAGCCCAGGCCGGACAGCAGTTCCCGGTCCTTCTTGTCGAAGGCGGCGGGGTCGCAGCGTTCGATCAGGTCGGGCCGGTTGAGCGCGGTACGCCGGAACGCCTCGTCACGGCGCCAGCGGGCGATCTTGCCGTGGTGGCCGCTGAGCAGCACGTCCGGGATGGCGCGGCCGCGCCACTCGGGCGGCTTGGTGTAGACGGGCCCTTCCAGCAGGTTCGCCATGGCCCCGGGCGCGAAGGAGTCGTCGCGGTGCGACTCGGCGTTGCCGAGCACGCCGGGCAGCAGCCGGGCGACGGCCTCGGTGACGACGAGGACGGCGGCCTCGCCGCCGGCCAGCACGTAGTCGCCGATGGAGACCTCGTAGACCGGCATCCGGGTGGCGTACTCGTCCATGACCCGGCGGTCGATGCCCTCGTACCGGGCGGGGGTGAAGATCAGCCAGGGGCGCTCGGAGAGCTCGACGGCGAGTTCCTGGGTGAACGGGCGACCGCTGGGGGTGGGGACGACCATGACGGGGCCGTGCGCGCCCGCCTCGTAGCCGTCGGCGAGGGCCTCGTCCAGCGCCTCGCCCCACGGGTCGGTCTTCATGACCATGCCGGGGCCGCCGCCGTACGGGGTGTCGTCGACGGTGTGGTGCCGGTCGTGGGTCCAGTTCCGCAGGTCGTGGACGTGTACGTCGAGCTGGCCGCGGGCCCGGGCCTTGCCGACCAGGGATACGTTCAGCGGTTCCAGGTACTCGGGGAAGATCGTGACGACGTCGAGCCGCATCAGGACTCGGCCCCGTCGTCGCGGGTGGAGACGATCTCCGCGCGGTCGTCGATCAGGCCGGGCGGCGGGGTGATGACGGCCCGCTGGTTCTCCAGGTCGATCTCGGCGACGATCTCCTCGACGAAGGGGATCATCACCTCGCTGCCGTCCTCGCGCTCCACGATGAACAGGTCCTGCGAGGGCAGGTGGGAGATCTCGGTGATCCGGCCGACCTCGATGCCGTCGGCGGTGACCACGTCGAGGTCCATGAGCTGGTGGTCGTAGTACTCGTCGTCCTCCTCCGGCAGTTCGGAGGGGTCGACCTCGGCGATCAGCAGGATGTTGCGCAGCGCCTCGGCACCGTTGCGGTCCCGGACGCCCTCGAAGCGCAGCAGCAGCCGGCCGCTGTGCACCCGGCCGGTCTCGATGGTCAGCGGCCCGGCGGAGGCCGGGTCGGTGAGCAGCACGGCGCCCGGGCCGAGCCGCAGCTCCGGCTCGTCGGTCCGCACCTCGACGGTGACCTCGCCCTTGATGCCGTGGGCGCGGCCGATCCGCGCGACTACCAACTGCATTACCGCATTCTCCCTGTCCTACGACCTGCGATACGACGACGGGCCGGGGCGGGCCCGAAAGCCCTCCCCGGCCCGTGCCGGTGCTTCAACTTCTCAGCGGACCTGGTCCACGTCGACGAGGTCGACACGGATGCCACGGCCGCCGATGGCGCCCACGACGGTACGGAGCGCACGCGCGGTGCGGCCGTTGCGGCCGATCACCTTGCCGAGGTCGTCGGGGTGGACCCGAACCTCCAGGACGCGACCGCGACGCAGGTTGCGCGAGGCGACCTGCACGTCGTCGGGGTTGTCGACGATGCCCTTCACGAGGTGCTCGAGAGCCTCCTCGAGCATGCTCAGGCCTCGGTCGACTCGGTGGACTCGGCCGCAGCCTCGTCCGCCTTCTTGTCGGCCTTCTTCGCCTTCGGGGTGATGGCCTCACCCTTGGCGTCGTCGCCCTCGAGGGCCTTCGCGAACGCGTCGAAGGAGGCGCGCTTGTCCTCCTTGGTCGCCGGCTGCAGCAGCGGCGCCGGGGCCGGCAGGCCCTTGTGCTTCTGCCAGTCGCCGGTGAGCTTCAGGATCGCGAGAACCGGCTCGGTCGGCTGGGCGCCGACGGACAGCCAGTACTGCGCACGCTCCGAGTCGACCTCGATGCGCGACGGGTTGTACGTCGGGTGGTACAGACCGATCTCCTCGATGGCCCGGCCGTCACGGCGGGTACGGGAGTCGGCGACGACGATGCGGTAGTGGGGCTGGCGAATCTTGCCGAGACGCTTCAGCTTGATCTTGACTGCCACGGGAGTGGTGTCTCCTGGTCTTGACGTGGTTGGGCACATGAGATGCCACGTGGGGTTGCGGTACTCGGGTGCCCGATGGACGCGTCAGCCGGAGGAGAGAGGGGTCCTGTGCGACTGTCGAGTACAGCTAGCCATTGTGCCATACGCCTGCACCGCGGGACGCCCCAGCCCCCGGGGGCGGTCCCGTAGCGGCTCAGCTCGCCGCGCCCACCGTCTCCGGGATACGGAACGGCTTGCCGCAGCCGCCGCACACGATCGGCGCCTGGGCGAGGACGGACGGCACCACGCGCACGTTGCGCCCGCAGTCGCAGACCGCCTTCACGCGCACGCCGCCGCCGGACGAGCCGTGCCGCGCGGCCGGCCCGCGGAAGGAGCGCTTGGTGTCGGCGGCGGTCGCGACCGTGTGCGCCTTGAGAGCGCGCTGCAGTCTCTCGATCGTCGGCCGGTAGCGTCGCCTCGCCTCGGGGTTGAGCGTGACCAGGGAGAAGCCGCTGCTGGCGTGCGGCTCCTCGGGATGGTCCAGGCCCATCTCCTCGGCGATCGCGAGGAAGCGTCGGTTGTGGTAGCGGCCGGCGCGGGAGGTGTCGCGGACACCTCGGGCGGCGGCGATGCCGTGGACTGCCTCGTGGAGCAGTCGCTCGAAGGAGAGCTCGGCGCCGCAGGCGGACGAGGACTCTCCGATCAGGGACTCGGGCGCGGCAAGGTCCGGCAGTTCGGGGTGGTGCCGCTGAATGTCGGCCCACGCCTGTGCCAGCTCTGCGGCGAGAACAGGTGGTGTCGTGCTCACGTCGCTTACAACGAGCCGAAGTGCCCCCGGGTTCCATTCCGGGGCATCCCAAATATTTTGCACGTACCCGTCAGTTGCCCTTGATGTGTCCCGACGAGGGCCAGTGCGCCGATCTGTGGAGAAGTCACACAGCTCGCACCAAGGTGGTACGTAGTGGCGCGTACGCCCCGGCGCGTAGGCGGCGGGCGAGCGCCGGGGCGCCCGGTCGTCGGGAGTGACACTAGCGGCTCCGCCGGAGGCGTGGAGCACCACCCCCGCCAGGATGCAAGGCGGCGCGACCACTGGACGCGGGGACGGATGGGGAGTTCCCTGACATACGGGGGGTGTGCGCGCCGCGCACGCAGGAACACGCTCGGGCACATACGGACCTTCGCGGATTGGGGCCCCTTCGATGACACCTACCCTCGTCCGGCACGACCCCGTCCGGGACTGGGTCGAGATCCAGGAGAGGATGCTCGCGCCGCTCTACGAAGCGGTGTACGAGCGCCTCGGCGTGGGCGCCGGCACGCGGCTGCTCGGCCTGGACTGCGGTTCGGGTCTCGCGCTGCTGATGGCGGCGGCCCGGGGCGCGCGGGTGGCCGGCACGGATCCGGACGGGACGCGCCTGGAGCAGGCCCGGCAGCGCCTGGCGGCGTACGACGCGGACCTCGCCGGGAGCCCGGCCGCGCCGGGGCCGTACGACGTGATCACCGCCTTCCACCCGACGGGCCGCGGGACCCGCACCCCGGGGGCGCTGGCGGCGGCGGTCACCCGTTCGGCGGTACGCGGCGCGGCGGTGGTGCTGGCCGGCTGGGGGCCTCCGGAGCGCTGCGCCTCGGCGCCGGTCCTGGGCCTGGCGGCCCGGCTGTCGGAGGCGGCTGCGGACGGGTCCGCCGGTCCTCCGGTGCCCCGTGACGACCTGGACGAGCGGGTGGCGCGCGCGGGGCTGTGGCCGGACGGCTCGGGCCGGGTGGCCTGCCCGTTCGGGTACGCGGATCTGGACAGCGCGGTGCGCGGGCTGCTGTCGACGGGGGTGTTCGACCCGGCCGCGGCGGCGACGGACACGTCCCAGGTCGAGAAGGAGCTGGCCGAGGCGCTGCACCCGTACGTCCGCGGCGACGGCACGGTCTGGATGCCGAACGTCTTCCGTTACGTGATCGCCCGGGTGCCGTAGGGGGCGGGAACCGCCGGAGGACCGGCGGCCTCAGTCCTCCTTCGCCAGGCGCGGGATGCCCGCCGCCCGGTACGCGTCCGCCTCCTCCAGGGTCTCGTTCTCCAGCAGTGCCACGGCCAGCGCGTCGAGCCTGCCGCGGTTCTCGCGGAGCTGGCGGACGGCGCTCTCGTAGCACTCGTCGACGATGCGGCGCATCTCGTGCTCGACCGCGTCCAGGGTCGCCGGGGCCGCCGACAGGCCGTACGCCTGCTGCGCGTCGCTCGGGATGGCGGTGAGCCGCCCGATCCGGTCGCTCATCCCCCACCGGCCGACCATGCCCCGGGCGATGTTGGTGACCTGCTCCAGGTCGCTCTCCGCGCCCGTCGTGACCATCCCGAAGACGACGTGCTCCGCCGCCATCCCGCCCAGCGCGCCGATGATCCGGCCGCGCAGGTACTCCTCCGTGTGCGCGTACTTGTCGACGTCGGGGGTCGACAGGGTCACGCCCAGCGCGCGGCCGCGCGGCACGATCGTCACCTTGCGGACCGGGTCCGCGCCGGGCTGGAGCATGCCGAGGAGCGCGTGCCCGCTCTCGTGGTACGCGGTGCGGCGCCGCTCCTCCTCCGGCATGACGAGCGGGCGCTCCGCACCCAGCTGGACCTTCTCCAGCGCCTCGGAGAGGTCCGTCTGGGTGACCGTGTTCTGGCGGCGCTTGACCGCGAGCAGCGCGGCCTCGTTGGCGAGGTTGGCCAGCTCGGCACCGGTCATGCCGGGGGTGGTGCGGGCCACCTGTGTCAGGTCGACGCTCTCGGCGAGCGGGATCTGGCGGGTGTGGATCCTGAGGATGGCCTCGCGGCCCTCGCGGTCCGGCGAGTGCACGTGCACCACCCGGTCGAAGCGGCCGGGCCGGGTCAGCGCCGGGTCGAGGACATCGGCGCGGTTGGTGGCCGCGAGGACGATGACGCCCTCGGAGCCGGTGAAGCCGTCCATCTCGGTGAGGATCTGGTTGAGCGTCTGCTCCCGCTCGTCGTGGCCGCCCATCCCCGCACCGGCGCCGCGGGCCCGGCCGATGGTGTCGATCTCGTCGATGAAGATGATCGCCGGGGCGACCTTCCGCGCCTCGGCGAACAGCTCACGCACCCGGGACGCGCCCACACCCACGATCATCTCGATGAACTCGGACGCCGACGCGGAGAAGAACGGCACCCCGGCCTCCCCCGCCACCGCCCGCGCGAGGAGCGTCTTGCCGGTCCCGGGCGGGCCGGCGAGCAGCACGCCACGGGGCATCTTCGCGCCCATCGCCCGGTACGCGGCGGGGTTCTTGAGGAAGTCGACGACGTCGTTGAGCTCGCCCTCGACCTCGTCGATGCCGGCCACGTCCTCGAAGGTGGTCCGCTTGCCGCCCTCCAGTTCGACGGGTTTGGGCGGCGCCTTGCGGCCGAGCATGCCGCCCGCGCCGCCCATCCCGGCGCTCATCCGGCGGGCGATGAACACCCACAGCAGGATCAGCAGGAGCATCGGGGCGAGCGAGATCAGCAGGTTGGCGAGGAAGCTGCGCTCCTCGACGACCGGCTTGGCGGTGACGGTGACGCCCTGCTTGGTCAGCTGGGCCCAGAGGTCGTCGTCGGCGAAGGCCGGCCGCTGCGTCCGGAACTTCGTGTAGTCGCCCTTCTCGCCGTCGGGCTTGGGCTGCTTGCTCTTCAGCTCGCCCTGGATCGCGTCGCCCTTGGAGTAGATCTTGGTGACGTTCCCGGCGGTGACCTGCTTGTCGAACTCGGTGTACGAGATCGTCGGCTCGTCGCCCCGGTTGAAGAACGACAGGGCGATGTTGGCGATGAGGTAGACGATCAGCGCGGTGAGGATGAGTCCGCCCCAGCCGCCGGGCATCTTCTTCTTCGTCGGCGGGGACGGTGGGGCTCCCTCCGAGCGCCACGGCTGGTCGGTGCGGTCGCGCGGGGGTACGGGATTGGCCACGCTGCTCTCCTCGGGGCGACGACAGGCCCATTATCGAAGAGCAGGACATACGGGGCATTGCGGGTGGGGCAGGGGTGTGAAAGCGGCTCGGGGACATGAAAAGAGGGCCCGGGTGCGTACGCGACGCTCCCGGGCCCTCCCCTCCGGTCCGTGGGACCGGCCGGGTCAGCCCATGAACTTCTTGAACTCGTCCGGCAGCTCGAAGTCCTGAGCCTCCTGGCCCGCCGGCAGGCCGAAGGCGCCGCCCTGCTGGGCATGCTCGCGCTTCGCCGCCGCGGCCTGCTCCTCGGCCTTCCGCTTCATCGGGTTACCGCTCTTGCGCTTGCCCTTGGCCTGCTTGACCTGCTTCTTCTGCCTGCCGGGGCCGCCGCCCATGCCCGGCATCCCCGGCATGCCGGGCATGCCGCCGCCCTGGGCCATGCGGGACATCATCTTGCGGGCCTCGAAGAACCGCTCGACCAGGCCCTTGACCGCGCTGACCTCGACACCCGAACCGCGGGCGATACGGGCGCGGCGCGAGCCGTTGATGATCGTCGGGTCCTGGCGCTCGGCCGGGGTCATCGACTTGATGATGGCGCCGACGCGGTCGACCTCACGCTCGTCGATGTTGTTGATCTGTTCCTTCATCTGCGCCATGCCGGGCAGCATCCCGAGCAGCTTGGAGATGCTGCCCATCTTGCGGACCTGCTCCATCTGGGCGAGGAAGTCGTCGAGCGTGAAGTCCTGGCCCTTCTTCGAGGCCAGCTTCGAGGCGACCTTGGCGGCCTCCTCCTGGCTGAAGGTCTGCTCGGCCTTCTCGATGAGGGACAGGATGTCGCCCATGCCGAGGATGCGCGACGCCATGCGGTCCGGGTGGAACGCGTCGAAGTCGTCGAGCTTCTCGCCGTTCGAGGCGAACATGATCTGCTTGCCGGTGACGTGCGCGATGGAGAGCGCGGCACCACCACGGGCGTCGCCGTCGAGCTTCGACAGCACGACGCCGTCGAAGCCGACGCCGTCGCGGAAGGCCTCGGCGGTGTTGACCGCGTCCTGACCGATCATGGCGTCGACGACGAAGAGGACCTCGTCGGGGCTGACCACGTCACGGATGTCCGCGGCCTGCTGCATCATCTCGGCGTCGATGCCGAGGCGGCCGGCGGTGTCGACGATCACGACGTCGAACATCTTGGTGCGCGCGTACTCGATGGAGTCCTTCGCGACCTGGACCGGGTCGCCGACGCCGTTGCCCGGCTGCGGGCCGTAGAAGCCGACGCCCGCGCGCTCGGCGACGACGCCGAGCTGGGTGACGGCGTTGGGGCGCTGGAGGTCACAGGCGACGAGCAGCGGGGTGTGACCCTGGCCCTTGAGCCAGAGACCGAGCTTTCCGGCGAGGGTGGTCTTACCGGCACCCTGGAGACCGGCGAGCATGATCACGGTCGGCCCGGACTTGGCGAACCGGAGCCGGCGGGTCTCGCCGCCGAGGATGCCGATGAGCTCCTCGTTGACGATCTTGACGACCTGCTGGCTGGGGTTCAGCGCCTTGGAGACCTCGGCACCGAGGGCCCGCTCCTTGACGCGCGAGATGAAGGAGCGGACGACGGGAAGGGCGACGTCGGCCTCGAGGAGGGCGATACGGATTTCCCGGGCCGCGCTGTCGATGTCCTGCTCGGAGAGGCGGCCTTTGCCCCGGAGGGACTGGAAAGTCGCGCTGAGGCGGTCGGAAAGCGTATCGAACACGGTGGTCGCGATCCTCGGGTCGGGGCGGATGGTCGCCACCCAGGGTATCCGGCCCGGAGACGGAGCCGCCCTTGCCGGTCGTATTCGACCGGAAGGGCGGCACTTCACGGGTACGGGCGCCGGGTGCGGGTCCTGCGTCAGCGCAGTGCCGTCTCCACGGCCTTCGCCAGATCCACCGCCTCCTCGTCCGCGAGCCGCGAGCCGTCCGCCCGCGTCACGTACAGGGTGTCGACCGCGTTCGCGCCCAGCGTGGAGACGTGCGCGCTGCGCACCCGTACGCCCGCGCCCTCCAGCGCGCGGCCGATGCGGTGCAGCAGGCCGGGGGCGTCCTGGGCACGGACCTCGATGACCGTGGCGTGGTGGGAGGCGGCGGGGGCCACCGTGACCCTCGGCGGCGGGGCCTGGAGGCCGCGCCGCCTCGGGTAGGCGGCCTCGCGCTCGGCGAGCCGGGCGGGGACGTCCAGGGAGCCGTCCAGGGCGCGGAGCAGGTCGGCGCGGAGCCGGGCGGCCTGCGGCAGGGAGCCGTACTCGGCCGCGACCCGCCAGCTGAGCACCAGGACGGCCGTGGCGTCGCCGCCCAGCTCGGTCGGCAGCTCCACGGAGCGCAGGTCCGCGGCGCGGACGGTCAGCCGGTGCAGGGCGAGGACGCCCGCGGCGGCGGGCAGCACGCCGGGCTGGTCGGGCAGGGCGATCAGCAGTTCGACGCCGACCGGCTCGGGTTCGTCGGACTTCTCGGCGGCCGGTTCCGGCTGGGTGTGCAGGGCGAGCACCGGCTCCCCCGTGCGCAGCGCCTCGATGGCGAGGCGTTCCTGCTCGGCGCTGGGCGCGGCCGGCTCGGGTTCCGGGGCCGGTTCGCCGGCCAGCACGCCGGCGACCCGTTTGACCAGGTCGGCGACGAGCGAGCCCCGCCAGGAGGACCAGGCGGCGGGCCCGGTGGCCAGCGCGTCGGCCTCGGTGAGGGCGTGCAGGAGTTCCAGCGTGGGGAGGGTACCGACGGCCCGGGCGACGGACGCGACGGTGGCGGGGTCGTCCAGGTCGCGCCGGGTGGCGGTCTCGATGAGCAGCAGGTGGTGCCGTACGACGGTGGCGATGACGCCCACGTCGGCGCGGTCGAAGCCGATCCGGGCGGCGACGTCGCGGGCGATGGTCTCGCCGGCGACGGAGTGGTCGCCGGGCCAGCCCTTGCCGATGTCGTGCAGCAGGGCGGCGACCAGCAGCAGGTCGGGGCGGCCGACGCGGCGGGTCAGGGAGGAGGCGCGGACGGCGGTCTCGACGAGGTGGCGGTCGACGGTCCAGGTGTGGACGGGGTTGCGCTGGGGCCGGCAGCGGACGCGTTCCCAGTCGGGCAGCAGCCGGGTGATCAGGCCCTCGGCCTCCAGGGCCTCCCAGACGGGCACGGTGGACTCGCCGGCGCCGAGCAGGGTGACGAGTTCCTCGCGGGCCTCGGCGGGCCAGGGCACCGGCAGCGGCTGGGCCGCGGCGGCGAGCCGGCGGACGGCGTGCAGCGAGACCGGCAGCCCGGACTGGGCCGCCGCGGCGGCGGCGCGCAGCGGCAGCACCGGGTCGCGTTCGGGTTTGGCGGTGCGGGCGAGGACGGCCTCGCCGTCCATCTCGACGACGCCCTCGGCGAGCGGAGTCCGCTCGACGGGCGGTTTCCCGGCGCCGCCGCGGCCGAGGAGGCCGCGGAACCGGGGCCGGGCGGAGCGGGCCTTGAGGACCCGGTTGACCTCGCGCCAGGTGACGTCGGAGGCGTACGAGACGACGCGGGCGGCCTCGTACACCTCGCGCAGCAGGGTGTCGGCGTCGAGCAGGCCGAGTTCCTCGGCGACGGCGTCCTGTTCCTGGAGGGCGAGCCGGTCGGTGGCCCGGCCGGTGGCCAGGTGCAGGGCGTCGCGGGCGTCGAGGAGGCGGCGGCGGGCCGGGTCGAGGCCTTCGCGGGGGGCGTCGGCGAGCCAGGAGGCGGCGACGGCGCGCAGCGCGGTGGCGTCCCGCAGGCCGCCGCGGGCCTCCTTGAGGTCGGGTTCCAGGAGGAACTGGAGCTCGCCCATCCGTTCGGCCCGCTCGCGGCAGAGCGCGTCGAGTTCGGGGAGCCGCTTGGGGGCCTGGTTGCGCCAGTCGGCGAGCACGGCGGTGCGCAGTCCGCCGGCCAGGGCGAGGTCGCCGGCGACGGGCCGGGCGTCGAGGAGGCCGAGCTGGACCTTCAGGTCCTCGCCGGCGGTCTTCCGGGCCTCGGCGGGGGTGCGGACGGAGTGGTCGAGGGCGAGGCCGAGGTCCCAGACCGGGTACCAGATCCGGTCGGCGAGGGCGGCGATCGCGCCCGGGTCGGCGCTGCCGTCGTGCAGGAGGAGCAGGTCGAGGTCGCTGCGCGGGGAGAGTTCCCCGCGTCCGTAGCCGCCGACGGCGACGAGCGCCGCCCCGCGCGGCGGTCCGGCGGCGGCGAACAGGGCGGCCAGCCAGTCGTCGGTGAGCCTGGCCAGGGCGGAACGGCGCGGCGGCCCGGACCGCGCCTTCTCACCGAGAAGGCGCAGCCGGGCCGCCGCGTAACTGCTGGGTCCCGAGTCGTCCGCTTGCGTACTCACTTCGAGGCTCGTCACCCTGCGGCTCCTTTGCTCGTGCTTACAGCGCGTCCGGGCCGCGCTCGCCGGTGCGGACCCGCACCGCCGTCTCCACCGGGACGCTCCACACCTTGCCGTCTCCGATCTTGCCGGTACGGGCGGCCTTGACGACGACTTCGATGAGCTGTTCGGCGTCCTCGTCCTCCACCAGCACCTCGATGCGGATCTTGGGGACGAGGTCGACGGTGTACTCGGCACCGCGGTAGACCTCGGTGTGGCCGCGCTGGCGGCCGTAGCCGCTGGCCTCGGTGACCGTGAGGCCGTGGACGCCGAAGGCCTGCAGGGCCTCCTTGATCTCGTCCAGCCGGTGCGGCTTCACGACTGCGGTGATGAGCTTCATGCGTCCACCTTCTTGGTCTCCTGTGCGGCCGGGGCGGCGACGGCGGTGCTGCGCGAGGACGCGCCGCCGCCGGCTCCGCTGAAGTCGTACGCGGTCTCGGCGTGCTCGACCTGGTCGATGCCGGAGACCTCGTCGTCCTCGCTGACCCGCATCCCCATCGTCTTGTCGATGATCAGGGCGAGGATCGCGGAGGCGATCAGAGAGTAGGCGAGGACGGAGAAGACTCCGATGGCCTGCTTGACGAGCTGGTCCGCGTTGCCGCCGTAGAAGAGACCCTTGGCCTCGGACTGGACGCCGCCGGTGGCGAAGAAGCCGACGAGCAGGGAGCCCACGACACCGCCGACGAGGTGGACGCCGACGACGTCGAGGGAGTCGTCGTAGCCGAACTTGTACTTGAGGCCGACGGCCATGGCGCACAGCAGGCCGGCGATGGCGCCGATGGCGATCGCGCCGAGCGGGGAGCAGGAGCCGCCGGACGGGGTGATGGCGACCAGGCCGGCGACCGCGCCGGAGGCGGCACCGAGGGTGGTGAAGGAGCCGTGCCGGATCTTCTCGTAGCCGAGCCAGGCGAGCATGGCGGCGGCGGTGGCGACCTGGGTGTTGACGAACATGACCGCGCCGACGCCGTCGTCGTTGCCGAGCCACGAGCCGGCGTTGAAGCCGAACCAGCCGAACCAGAGCAGGCCGGCGCCGAGCATGACCAGCGGGAGGCTGTGCGGGCGCATCGGGTCCTTCTTGAAGCCGACGCGCTTGCCGATGACGAGGATCACGCCGAGGGCCGCGGCACCGGCGTTGATGTGGACGGCGGTGCCGCCGGCGAAGTCGATGACGCCCATGTCGAAGAGCCAGCCGCCGGTGCCCCAGACCCAGTGGGCGACGGGGAAGTAGACGATCGTGACCCAGAGGGCGATGAACAGGGCCCAGGCGGTGAACTTGACGCGGTCGGCGAGGGCGCCGCTGATCAGGGCCGGGGTGATGATCGCGAACATCAGCTGGAAGACGGCGAAGACGTACACCGGGATGGTGTAGCCGGGCCACAGTTCCGTGATGCCGATGCCGCTGAGGCCGACGTACTCGGAGGACCAGCCGAAGAGCGAGGCCGAGTCGGTGCCGAAGGCGATGCTGAAGCCGTAGAGCACCCACAGGATCGTGACGATCCCGAGGCTGATGAAGCTCATCATCAGCATGTTGAGGGTGGACTTGACGCGGACCATGCCTCCGTAGAAGAAGGCGAGTGCCGGGGTCATCAGCATGACCAGGGCGGAGCAGATGAGCATGAACCCGGTGTTGGCGGCAGACAGCTCGGGGGCGTCTGCGGCCAGGGTCGTGATGGCTGGTGCCATCGGCGTCTCCTCGTCGTCGTACGGCCTGTGCGGGGCGGTGGCCGGGAGCGGCTCGGCCAGTGAGGGGTGGCCGGTTATGCGCCAGAGATTCGCGCAGCGCCGTTTCACGTGATGCCGCACGATGTTTCGCCGCAGTGACGAAGGGGTGGGGCGTGTTACGCGACTGTGAACGTCCGGGTCACGGAGATGTAACGGACTTCTCCTCCGCGCAGGGGCGCGGGGGTGCCGGAAAGCAATCCGGCCGCGCCGGGAACCCTGATACCTGGCGGCGGGGGAGCCGAGTCGGGCAATGAGGGTCGTACGGCGCGGCCGGAGCCTGGGGTGTCCCCCGTACGGGGGACGTCAGACCGCTTCGGCGGTCTCGGGCAGGAGCTGGGTGAGCCGGTCGGTGAGCTGGACGACCTCGGCGACGTCGCCGAAGTCGCGGGCAGCCGTGTCGACCGTCTTTCGGAGTCGGGTGTTGACGCGCTCGGAGCGGACGCTGCGGGCGACCCGCAGGGCCTTCTCGGCGAGGGCGACGGACTGTTCCGGCTCGCGCTTGAGGAGGTGCACGGTCGCCATGCCGACGAGGTTGAGTGCGTACGACCGCTGGTGCTCGGGGTCCTTCTCGAAGAGTTCGACGGCCCGCTGCATGACGGGTTCGGCGAGGGAGGCGTACGTCGGGGAGCGGCCGGCGACGTAGGCGAGGTCGCGGTACGAGTGCGAGTTCTCGCCGTTGAGTTCGGCCTCGGAGAAGAAGCGGATCCAGTCGGGCTCGGGCTCGCCGTCGAGGCCGACGTCGGCGAAGGTGTCCTCGGCCATGCGGACCGCGCGCTTGCACTTGCTGGGCTGGCCCATGTTGGCGTAGGCCCGGGCCTCCATCGCATACAGCATGGCCTGGGTGCGCGGGGTGGCGCAGTCGCGACTGCCGTACTGGGCGAGGTGGATGAGCTCCAGGGCGTCGTCGGCCCGGCCGAGGTGGATCATCTGGCGGCTCATGGAGGAGAGGATGTACGAGCCGAGGGGCTTGTCGCCGGCCTCCTTGGCGGCGTGCAGGGCGAGCACGAAGTACTTCTGGGCGGTGGGCTGGAGGCCCACGTCGTAGCTCATCCACCCGGCGAGTTCGGCGAGTTCGGCCGCGCAGCGGAAGAGGCGGCGGGACGTGGCGCTGGGTTGCGGCTCCTGGAGCAGGTCGGTGACCTCGTGGAGCTGGCCGACGACCGCCTTGCGGCGCAGTCCGCCGCCGCACTGGGCGTCCCACTGGCGGAACATGACCGTGGTGGATTCCAGCAGGTCGAGTTCGGGCTGGGAGAGCCGGGAGGGCCGGCCGGAGGAGGCGGCCGGTTCGGCGGGGCCGAGTTCGCCGGTGGGGGTGGGCACCAGCCAGCGCTGCATGGGTTCGATGAGCGCGGGGCCGGCGGCCAGGGTGAGGGAGCTGCCGAGGAAGCCGCGCCGGGCGAGCATCAGGTCGCTGCGGGAGAACTCGCTGAGCAGGGAGACGGTCTGCGGGCCGGCCCACGGGAGGTCGACACCGGAGACGGAGGGCGACTGGTGGGCGGTGCGCAGCCCGAGGTCCTCGACGGCGACGACGGAACCGAAGCGCTCGGAGAACAGCTCGGACAGGATCCGCGGGATCGGCTCGCGCGGCTGCTCCCCGTCCAGCCAGCGGCGGACCCGGGAGGTGTCGGTGCTGATGTGGTGCGCGCCCATCTGGCGTGCCCTGCGGTTCACCTGCCGCGCCAGCTCGCCCTTCGACCAGCCGCTGCGCACGAACCACGAGCTCAGCTGCTCGTTGGGGCGCTTGCCGGCAGTCGTACCGTCTGCGCCGTTGCCGCCCACTGGAACGCCCCCATCCATATTCATGCCCTTGGTGCCCTTGTCGCGTGAACTCCCCACAGGATGCCGTGAATCACAGCTCCCGTCCGGGGGTCGTACCCCTTCGAACAGGAAACCGGCTTGCCTCCGGCATACCCACGAGAGCGACCAATCCCTGAGTTCGTGTACCGAAAGTAATCCTACGATCACCCCCTCGGCCATGGCGATTCAAGAAACGCCACCATTCGCCACCCCTACGGGGGAACCCGCCGCCCACGGAACGCGATTCACTTGACATGCGACGATCCGGGGTCGATGCACGGTTGCGCACGGCGGCGTGCGCCAGGCATCGCACCACCCCTCCCGTTTCCGCGCGCCACGTCACCCGGACGAGTCCGGGCCCGGACGCGACGGAGCGTCACAGGGGCACTCCGGCTCGTAACCACCGGCGAGTTCGACCCGTTGGAGGGGGCATGGGCTTCACGATCGGCGGCATTCGTGAGATGCGGTCCGGCTCACGGCGGCGCGGCCGCACCACAGAGTGCACAGCGGTGGCCGAGTACACCGGACTGTGGGGATGGGACGTCGTCCCGGGGGCGCGGGCCGCGTCCGGCAGGTGCTCCTGCGGCGATCCCACATGTACGGCGCCGGGGGCGCATCCGCTCCCGTACGCACCGGCGGTCCCGGCGGGCGCGGGCCTGGACGACGCGACCAAGGCATGGTCGGAGTATCCCGGGGCGGCGCTGCTGCTGCCGGTGGGACGGTCCTTCGACGTGATCGAGGTGGCCGAGGCGGCCGGCCGCCGGGCTCTGGTCCGGCTGGAGCGGATGGGTCTCCCGCTGGGGCCGGTCTGTGTGACGCCGACCGGGCGGGCGCAGTTCTTCGTCGCGCCGGGCGCCGCGGTGGAGCTGCCGCAGCTGCTGTACCGAATGGGCTGGGACGACGCCGGCCTGGACCTGCACGGCCTCGGCGGGGGCACGCACATCACGGCGCCGCCGTCGGACCTGGGCGGCCTCGGTCCGGTGCGCTGGCTGCGACCGCCCGCCCTGGACACGGCGGGCACGCCGCCGCAGGCGCGGCTGCTGGTGGGCACGCTGGCGTACATCTGCCACCGCAGCCACGCATAGAACACGGAGAGACGCGAAGGGCCCCGCCGTTGTGGCGGGGCCCTTCTCCTGTCTCGTCCGCGGGCGTCAGTCGCCGATCAGGGCGTCGACGAAGGCGCCGGGCTCGAACGGGGCCAGGTCGTCCGGACCCTCACCCAGGCCGATCAGCTTGACCGGGACGCCGAGTTCGCGCTGGACCGCGACGACGATGCCACCCTTGGCGGTGCCGTCGAGCTTGGTGAGCACGATGCCGGTGATGTCGACGACCTCGGCGAAGACGCGGGCCTGGATCAGGCCGTTCTGGCCGGTGGTGGCGTCGAGGACGAGAAGCACCTCGTCCAGCGGACCGTGCTTCTCGACGACCCGCTTGACCTTGCCGAGCTCGTCCATGAGACCGGTCTTGGTGTGCAGCCGGCCGGCGGTG
Source organism: Streptomyces sp. HUAS YS2 (assembly GCF_033343995.1). Lineage (NCBI taxonomy): Bacteria > Bacillati > Actinomycetota > Actinomycetes > Kitasatosporales > Streptomycetaceae > Streptomyces > Streptomyces solicathayae. The sequence goes on from NZ_CP137573.1 coordinate 2,399,840, forward strand.
TCGATGAGGACGACGTCGGCGTTCTCGGCGATGCCCTCCTTGACCGCGTCGTACGCGATCGACGCCGGGTCGCCGCCCTCGGGACCGCGCACGGTCCGGGCGCCGACGCGCTCGCCCCAGGTCTGGAGCTGGTCTGCGGCGGCCGCACGGAAGGTGTCGGCGGCGCCGAGGACGACGGACTTGCCGTCGGCGACGAGGACCCGGGCGAGCTTGCCGGTGGTGGTGGTCTTGCCGGTGCCGTTGACGCCGACGACCATCACGACGCCCGGGGTGCCCGGGTCGCTCTCGGTCTTCACCGAGCGGTCGAAGTCGGTGCCGACGAGGGCGACCAGCTCCTCGCGGAGCAGGGTGCGCAGCTCCTCGGGGGTGCGGGTGCCGAGGACCTTCACGCGCTCGCGGAGCCGGTCGACCAGCTCGGTGGTGGGGGCGACGCCGACGTCGGCGGTGAGGAGGGTCTCCTCGATCTCCTCCCACGTGTCCTCGTCGAGGTGCTCGCGGGACAGCAGCGTGAGCAGCCCCTTGCCGAGCGAGTTCTGCGAGCGGGCGAGCCGGGCGCGGAGCCGGACGAGACGCCCGGCGGTCGGCTCGGGCACCTCGATCTCGGGCGCGGCCTCGGCGAGCGGCTCCTCGACGACCGGGGCCTCGGCCTCGGCGGCCGGGAGGCCGACCTCCTCGATGGTGCGGCGTGGTTCTTCCCGCGGCGCCTCCGCCTCTTCGCCGACGTGCGGTTCGGCGGGCGGGGCGGTGATGGTCGGCGTGGCGGACGGCGGCTCGGCCGGCGGCAGCTGCTTCTTCTTGCGACCGCTGATCACGAGCCCGCTGGTCACGGCGACCGCGACGACCAGAGCGATGACTACAGCAAGGATGATTTCCATAACCCGACCAGTATCAGCCACGGGCGGACGGAACGCGGCGTGCGACAGCCGTTTCCATCTGACGCCACGTCAGCTAAGGTCCCCCTCCACGAAGCGCACCGGCCGCCCACCGCGGAGGGGAACCCATGCCGTTCACCGTCGTCCGGTTCAATCTCGTCGATCCGCACGCCACCCCCGAGTCCCTCGCGGAGCGCTACCGCGCCGCCCTGGACATGGCCGCGTACCTGGACGAGCAGGGTGTCGACACCGTGCAGACGGAGGAGCACCACGGCGCCGAGAACAACTGGCTGCCCTCCCCCTTCGCCTTCGCCGCCGGTGTCTTCGGGGCCACCAGGCGCATCGCGGTCACCGTCTCCGCGATCATCGGGCCGCTGCACGACCCGCTGCGGCTCGCGGAGGAGATCGCCGTCCTGGACCTGATGAGCCGGGGCCGCCTGGTCACCGTCGCGGGCATCGGGTACCGGCCGGAGGAGTACGAGGCGCTCGGCGTCGACTGGGGGCGGCGCGGCAAGCTGCAGGACCTGCTCCTGGAGACGCTGCTGCGGGCCTGGACCGGCGAGCCGTTCACGTACCAGGGCCGTACGGTGCGGGTGACCCCGCGCCCGTACACCCGCCCGCACCCGCTGCTGCTGGTCGGCGGCTCGTCGAGGGCCGCGGCCCGGCGCGCAGCGCGGCTCGGGCTGCCGCTCTTCCCCAGCGCGCACCTGCCGGAGCTGGCGACGTACTACACGGAGCGCTGCGCGGAGTACGGGACCGAGGGCTGGACGATGATGCCCGGCGAGGAGACCCCGCTGCTGCACCTGTCGGAGGACCCGGACAGGACCTGGGCCGAGTACGGCGAGCACTTCCTGCACGAGGCACGGACGTACGCGTCCTGGCAGTCGAAGGACATCACCTCGGCCGTGAGGTCGGGGGCGTCGACCGTGGCGGAGCTGCGGGCCGAGGGCGTGTACCGGATCGTCACGCCGGACGAGTGCGTGGCGCTCGGGCAGCGCCTGGAGAGCCTGGTCTTCCATCCGCTGTGCGGCGGGATGCCGGTGGAGGAGGGCTGGCGCAGCATGCGACTGCTCTGCGAGAGCGCACTGCCCCGGCTCAAGGCATCGGGCCAGGAACCGGGGCAGTGACGTAGAGGAGAGGGGCAGCGGGGATTAGCCCATCTCCTCCAACGCCTTGCCCTTCGTCTCCTTGACGTACCGCAGCACGAAGGGGATCGAGAGCACGGCGAAGACCGTGTAGATCACGTAGGTGCCGGACAGGTTCCAGTCGGCGAGCGACGGGAAGCTGGCCGTGATGGCCCAGTTGGCGATCCACTGCGCGGACGCGGCGACGCCGAGCGCGGCGGCGCGGATCCGGTTGGGGAACATCTCGCCGAGGAAGACCCAGACCACCACGCCCCAGGAGAGGGCGAAGAAGAGCACGAAGACGTGGGCGGCGACGAGCGCCACGACGCCCTGCGCGGTGGGCAGCTTGCCGTCGACGAGATCGGCCGAGAACGCCCAGGCCTCGAAGGCGAGCGCGATCGCCATGCCGACGGAGCCGACGAGCGCCAGCGGCTTGCGGCCCACCCGGTCGACCAGGACCATCGCGATCACGGTGCCGACGATGTTGATGATCGACGTGGTGAACGAGTAGAAGAACGAGCTCGACGGGTCGATGCCGACGGACTGCCAGAGCGTCGAGGAGTAGTAGAAGGCGACGTTGATGCCGACCAGCTGCTGGAAGACCGAGAGTCCGATGCCGACCCAGACGATGGGCAGCAGCTTGAAGCGGCTGCCGGCGACCAGCAGGTCCTTGAAGGTGGACTTGTGCTCGCTGCGCATCGCCAGCTCGATCTCGGCGACGCGGTGGTCGAGGTCGACGCCGTGGCCCTCGACCTCGGCGAGCACCTCCTTGGCCCGGTCGGTCTTCCCTACGGAGATCAGGAAGCGCGGCGACTCGGGGATCGCGAAGGAGAGCAGGCCGTAGAGCAGGGCGGGCACGACCATGACGCCGAGCATCCACTGCCAGGCCTCCAGGCCGCCGATCTCGCCACGCTGGTCGCCGTCGGCGAGCTGCAGGATCCCGTAGTTGACGAGCTGGGAGACGGCGATGCCGATGACGATGGCGGCCTGCTGGAAGGAGCCGAGCCGGCCGCGGTAGGCGGCGGGGGCGACCTCGGCGATGTACGCGGGGCCGATCACCGAGGCCATGCCGATGGCGAAGCCGCCGATGATCCGCCAGAAGGCGAGGTCCCACAGCGCGAACGGGAGCGCGGAGCCGACGGCGCTGATGGAGAACAGCACGGCGGAGATCTGCATGCAGCGGATGCGGCCGATGCGGTCGGCCATCCGGCCGGCGGTCGCGGCGCCGATGGCACAGCCGATCAGGGCGATGGCGATGACCTGCGCGAGGGTGCCGGAGCCGATGTCGTACCGGTCGCGGATCGCCTCGACGGCGCCGTTGATGACGGAGCTGTCGTAACCGAAGAGGAAACCGCCCATGGCCGCGGAGGCCGTGATGAAGATGACGTGTCCGAGATGGTCCGGATGGGCGGCCCGGCCCTCCGAGGGCGGCGGCGTGGGGGCCTTCGCGGCACTGGTCACATGGACTCCTGGGGCCCGGGCGGCGTCGCCGGGGGTGGGGGGCGAGCCCTTCAAGTGGCGCACAACTTCACGCCGCCCACCACTTGAAGGTAAAAGCAACGTTGCAGAGACTATTCCTTCAAGTTTCGAAGTCAATACCCGGGATCGAATGAGCCGCAGAGTTCCCCTCGGGACTGGATGTTCAAGTCTTGAACATACTCTCGGATGCGGGCCGTGTGTGGGCTCAGCGCAGCCGCTGGCTGATGACCTTCGAGACGCCGTCGCCCTGCATGGACACCCCGTACAGCGCGTCCGCGACCTCCATCGTCCGCTTCTGGTGCGTGATCACGATCAGCTGGGAGGACTCCTGGAGTTCCTGCATGATCCGGATCAGCCGCTGGAGGTTGGTGTCGTCGAGCGCCGCCTCGACCTCGTCCATCACGTAGAACGGGCTGGGCCGGGCCTTGAAGATGGAGACCAGCAGCGCCACGGCGGTCAGCGAGCGCTCGCCACCGGACAACAGCGACAGCCGCTTGACCTTCTTGCCCGGCGGGCGGGCCTCGACGTCGACACCGGTGGTGAGCATGTTGTCCGGATCGGTCAGGACGAGCCGGCCCTCGCCGCCGGGGAACAGCCGGGAGAAGACGCCCTCGAACTCGCGGGCGGTGTCCCGGTACGCCTCCGTGAAGACCTGCTCGACCCGCTCGTCGACCTCCTTCACCACCTGAAGGAGGTCGGTACGGGTCTTCTTCAGGTCCTCCAGCTGCTCGGAGAGGAACTTGTGGCGTTCCTCCAGCGCCGCGAACTCCTCCAGGGCGAGCGGATTCACCTTTCCGAGCTGCTGGTACGCCCGTTCGGCCGCCTTGAGCCGCTTCTCCTGCTCCGCGCGGACGAACGGGCGGGGCTGGTTGCGCGGGTGGTCGGGGTCCTCGGGCAGCTCCTCGCCCTCGGCGGGCGGGGCCGGCGGTACGAGCTGGTCGGGGCCGTACTCGGAGACCAGCCCGGCCGGTTCGACGCCCAGTTCCTCCAGGGCCTTGGTCTCCAGCTGCTCGATCCGCATCCGCTTCTCGGCGCCGAGGACCTCGCCCCGGTGGACCGAGTCGGTCAGCTTGTCGAGTTCGGCCTTCAGGTCGCGGCCCTGGGCGCGGGCGGCGGCGAGCCCCTGCTCGCGGGCCGCCTTCGCGGCCTCGGCGAGGGCCCGTTCCTGCTCGGCCCGGACCACGGAGACCTCGACGTGCGCGAGGAGGGTACGGGTGCCGGCCGCGACGGCGGCGGCGACCTCGGCCTCGTGGCGCAGCCGGGCGCGGCGCTGTTCGGCGCGGGCCCGGGCCTCGCGCTCGGCGCGGGCGCCGCGGTCGAGGGAGTCTGCCCGGCCGGCCAGGCCCTTGACCCGCTCCTCGTGGGTACGGACCTGGAGCCGGGCCTCCATCTCGGTCTGGCGGGCGTTGGCGCCGTCGGCGGCGAGCCGGTCGCGGACGGAGGTGTCGGGCTCCTCCTCCGCCGGGGACTCCTCCGCGACGAGCAGCCGCTCCGTCAGTTCCTCGGCGTCGATGAGGGCCTTGTCCAGGGCCTCCTGCGCGCGGGTCGCCGCGGCGGCGGCCCGCTCGGCCTCGCCGGCCGCGCCGCGGGCCTGCCCGGCGAGGCGGCCGAGCCGCTGGGCGACCGCGGACTTCTCCCGGTCGGCGGTACGGCGCCGCTCCCCCAGCTCCTCGACGAGCCCGGCGGCGGCGCGGCGCCGCTCGACCGCGGCCTCCTGCGCCTCGGCCAGCTCCGCGCAGCGCACGGCCAGCTCGGCCAGCTCGGCCGCGGCCTCGTCCACGGACGCCTGCACTTCGAGCAGACTGGGCGCGCCGGCGGAGCCACCCTGCGCGAAGTGCGCCCCGAGCAGATCCCCCTCTGCAGTGACGGCGGTGACCCCGGGCCGCGCGTAAACGACCTCCTCGGCCTCCTCCAGCGTCCCGACGACAACGATCCCATCGAGCAACCGCCACACGGAACCGAGGAGTTCGCCGGGACCCCGCACGTACTGGGCGACGGGCGCGGGGGCGAGGGCAGGCGTTCCGCCGGCCACGGAGCCGGACCCCGCCGGCACGGCAGCCGATGCGTCCGGCCCGCCCTGCGCGGGCGCGCGGGTCTCGCCGCGATCGACCGATCCGGCCGGCGTACCGGCCGCCGGGTCACCGGCCACGGAGCCGGACCCCGGCGCGACCGCGCCCACGGAGGGCCGGCCGCCGTCGGCGGCGGCGTGCGCCTGCCCCGCCGGGGCCGCGTCAGGCGCTGCCGGCACGGCAGCCGACGCGTCCGGGCCGCCCTGCGCGGGCGCGCGGGTCTCGCCGCGATCGGCCGACCCGGCCGGCGTACCGGCGGCCGGGTCGCCGGCCACGGAGTCGGATCCTGGCGCGGCCTCGGCCGCCGAGGGCCGAGCGCCCTCGGCGGCATCGTGCGCCGGCCCGCCGGTCGGCCCTGCCGTGCGGCCGGCGGCCTCGCCGTCCGCGCGCTCGGGCTCCGGCCACTCCGTGCCTGTCACCAGGAGGGCCGCTCGGCCGCCGTCCTGTTTGCGCAGGAGGCGGATCGCTTCCGCCGCCGCTCGTGGGTCCGCGACCGCGACGGCGTCGGCGGCCGCGCCGAGGGCGGCGGCGACCGGGACCTCGAAGCCGGGGGTCACCGTCAGGAGTTCGGCGGCCGGGCCGAGCAGGCCGGTCAGGGTGTCGCGGGCGGCGAGCAGCGCGCCCGTACCGTCCTTGCGGCGCAGGCCGAGCGCGAGGGCCTCGTGGCGGGCCTGGGTCGCGGCGCGGCGGCGTTCGGCCGCGGTCGTCGCCTCGCGGGCGGCGGTCAGCGCGGACTCGGCGTCGGCGAGGGCGCCGCGGGCGGCCTCGTGCCGCTCGCCCAGCTCGGTGTCGTCCGCGTCGAGCCCGTCGACCTCCGCCTTGAGCTGCTCGTACTCCTCCTGGGCCGCCTCCGCCCGCTCCGCCGCCTCGTCGCGCGCCGCGGCGAGCCGGTCGATCTCGGCCTGCGCGGACGCGGCCCGTGAACGGGCCGCGTTGACCTGCCCGTGCAGCCGGGCCAGGCCCTCGCGCCGGTCGGCGATCGCCCGCGCCGCGTCCTTGAGCCGGCGTTCCTCGACCGCGAGTTCGCGCTCCAGTTCGGCGCGGTGGGCGACGGTGTCCTCCAGGGCCCGTTCCGCCGCCTCCAGCGCGGCCTCGAGCTCCGCCTCCTGCTCGCGGATCCGGGCGGCCTCGCGCTCCATGTCCTCCGGGTCGCGGCCCCGCCGCTCCTCCGCGGGCTGCGCGGTGGCACTCTTCACCCGCGCGTCGGCCAGCGAGATCGTGCCGCGTACCCGCTCGGCGAGCTGGGAGAGTTCGTACCAGGTCTGCTGGGCGCGCTGGAGACGAGGCGCGAGCCGCCGCACCTCGTCCTCGAGTTCGGCCTCGCGGGACTGCGCGGCCCGCAGCTCCGCCTCGACGCTCTCCTTGCGGGCGAGCAGCGCTGCCTCGTCGGCGACCTCGGCGCTGAGCGCCTCGCGGAGCCGGACGAGGTCGTCGGCGAGCAGCCGCAGCCGCGCGTCGCGCAGGTCGGCCTGGATGACGGCGGCGCGGCGGGCGACGGCCGCCTGCCGGCCGAGCGGCTTGAGCTGCCGGCGCAGTTCGTCGGTGAGGTCCTGGACGCGCGCGAGGTTCGCCTGCATCGCGTCGAGCTTCCTCAGCGCCTTCTCTTTCCGCTTGCGGTGCTTGAGGACGCCGGCCGCCTCCTCGATGAAGGCGCGCCGGCCGGTCGGGTCGGCGTGCAGGACGGAGTCCAGCTGGCCCTGGCCGACGATGACGTGCATCTCGCGGCCGATGCCGGAGTCGGAGAGGAGGTCCTGGATGTCGAGCAGCCGGCAGGTGTCGCCGTTGATCTGGTACTCGCTGCTGCCGCCCCGGAACATGATCCGGGTGATGGTGACCTCGGCGTAGTCGATGGGCAGCGCGCCGTCGGAATTGTCGATCGTCAGCGAGACCTCGGCGCGGCCGAGCGGCGGCCGGCCGGTCGTGCCGGCGAAGATGACGTCCTCCATCTTCCCGCCGCGCAGCGACTTCGCGCCCTGCTCGCCCATGACCCAGGACAGCGCGTCCACCACGTTGGACTTGCCGGATCCGTTCGGCCCGACGACGCACGTGATGCCGGGTTCGAACCTCAGCGTGGTGGCCGAGGCGAACGACTTGAACCCGCGCAGGGTCAGGGCCTTGAGATGCACGCCCCCGGACTCTACCTGGCACCTCGCGTTTCACCCATGAAGGTGCAGGGCAGATCAGTCGGTAAGCCCGGGCGAACGTCCGGTGAACGGGGGTGTCGGGGGGCTCGGACAAGAAAGAAGGGACGCCGGGGCGTCCCTTGCATATTCTCGCGATGCGATGAGCGTGAGTGTTTCTCACCTGCGCCCAGGTGAGGGGGCAGCTGGTACATCAGGTGAGCGCAGGCTCCGCCTTGGGTACGTCGAGGTCGAGCTGAGCGGCGGCAGCGTTGAGCGCGTCGTTCTCGGACTGGATCCGAACGAGCTCGGATTCGAGGTCCTGGACGCGCTGCTGGAGCCGTCGCATCTCGGCGAGGAGTCGCGGGTCGGAGCCGCCGACGTAACCGAGAAGCGCCTTTGCCATGATGGATGGTCCTCCACACTGAGTGACCGACCGAAGCGGTGTGGGTCGTGAGGGATTCGCACCCGCGGTGCTCGGCAGTACATCTTGTCGTGCCGGTTCTTACTGCCAAACAGCTAAGGTGCGCGGGGCTTCCAGAGTCTCACCAAAAAGTTTGACGGTCAACACGATCACGCCCCGTATCAACGGGCGACCGGGGGGTCCGCGGCCGCAACTACATGCGGCGGCGCCTCGCAACTCGGTGCCCGGGGGGCGTGGAGATCATCCTTCCTCGCGCAGCCTGGCACGGCAAGTGTTTCTTGGCAATCACCAGGTCGTTTCCGTCCCAGGGGGCGCACGCGGCGGGCGCGCGGGGAGGCGCACGAACCCGCCCGAGGGCCGTGGTGGACCCGCCGGGCGGAGTACGTCCGTCAAGATCGTCAGCGCACGGCGAAGCCGTCGTAGCCGCCGCGCGGGGTGTCCCAGATCTCAGTGACCCCGTCGACGCGGCCGGGCGTGTCGTCGGAGCGCAGCCACTCCAGCAGACGGTGGCAATTCTCACTCGGGCCCTCGGCCACGACCTGCACCCGCCCGTCGTCGAGGTTCAGCGCGAAGCCGACGAGGCCGCCGATCTCCAGAGCGTTTGCCCTGGTGAACCATCGGAAGCCCACTCCCTGTACTCGGCCGCGTACCCAGGCGGTGAGCCGCACATCTTCGTTCATGGCTGCACGCTAACCGTCCAATTCCACACGGAGCACCCCGCCCCCACGCGTCATGGCGTACAGTCCCCACGCATTGGAGCTCACCCGTTCGGGCGTGTCCGATTGACAGTCGCACACAAGCGATCACGAGGTAGGCAGAACAGGAAGGCAGAGCGGATGGGACGCCATCGACGGAAGCGCGGGATACCCGTGCGCACCGGGCTGCTCGGCGCCTCCGCCGCGGTGGCGGTCGGCGCCGTCGCGGTCGCCTCGGGCCTGCTGCCCGGCGGCGACACGTTCGACGTGGGCAGCGCGGACAACACGGCTCAGGCACAGCGGCGGGACACGGCGGAGCTGCTGACCCAGCAGGGCGGCACGAGCGCGACGCCGTCGCAGGAGAGCCAGGCCACGCGGGGCGCGGGAAGCACGTCCCCCAGCGCGAAGCCCAAGCCGACCCCGACCCCGACCCCCACCCCGACAAAGCCGACCCCGTCCGCGACGCCGACCAAGCCGGCCCCGAAGCCGACGAGGACCGCGACGCCGAAGCCTCAGCCGAAGCCCGAGCAGACGCGGGAGACGCAGAAGCCCGTCGAGCGCACCGTCCCGGTCCAGGCGGCCCGCGACGTCGCCGCCGAGGCCGAGGTGCTGCGCCTGGTCAACGCCGAGCGCGCCAAGGTGGGCTGCACCCCGGTCCAGGCGAGCGCCTCGCTGTCCCGGCTGGCGGGCGCGTTCAGCGCCGACATGGCGAACCGCGCGTTCTTCGACCACACCGACCCCGACGGCGACACCCCCTGGGACCGCGCCGAGCAGGCGGGCATCACCGGCCTGGGCGGCGAGAACATCGCCCGCGGCCAGGTCGACGCGGCCGCGGTGATGAAGGCCTGGATGAACAGCGACGGTCACCGCGCCAACATCCTGAACTGCGACTACACCTCCCTCGGCGTCGGCGTCCATTTCGCCGACGGCGGCCCCTGGTGGACCCAGGACTTCGGCTTCTGAGATTTCCGCAGGTCAGTGCCGGGCGGCCCCGAGGCACCCCGGACGCACGTGAGCCCCCTGCCTGTGCATGCAGGCCAGGGGGCTTTCGCTTGTCGGTGAGTTCGGGTCGGGTGTCAGTTGTGTCCGCGAGGGGCGTGGCCTGCGGGGTTCTGGTTCTCGGTGTCCTGCGTCAGACCGCCACCGGTGCAGCTGGGCTGCTGGCCACCTGGTTGCTGGCCACCGTTGTTGGTACAGGAAATGTCGGTAGGAGTGATCTTGGCCTGGGCGACGTTTGCTCCGCCCACCCCGAGTGCGAACGCTGCGGCCGTCGCGGCTATCGCCGCGCCAACCCTCTTCGATGTCATCCCGGTCATGACGGACTCAGCCTCCGGAGTTTCTCGCTTTGCGGCAGAGCGATCCGGACTGTCGCATCGATCAAGATCAAGCCTTCTCAGGTCGGCTGTGCAATGTCAAGCCATTCGGGGCGATTGTGACAAAAGTAGCGAACTCCCCTAAATCGCAGGTGAAGGGCCCCGAGAGCCGACGGGCGTCGCGGAGCCGTCCCCGGGGCGGATCCCCAAACGGACGCTCACTCCTGGTGAGCGCTGTGCGGTCGTAAGCTGGGGAGCATGACGGACGCTCTCGTATTCGACGTGTTCGCGCGGGGGTGCACCTCGCGCGAGACGCTGGAGCATGCGACCGGGCGGTGGGGGGCGCTCACGCTGGCCGCGCTGCACGAGGGCTCGTTCCGGTTCAACGAGCTGCGCCGCCGGGTCGACGGCGTCAGCGAGAAGATGCTCGCGCAGACCCTGCACGCCCTGGAGCGCGACGGCCTGGTGCACCGGGAGGCGCAGCCGGTGAATCCGCCGCGGGTCGACTACCGGCTGACGCCGCTCGGCGAGGATGTCGCGGAGCGGCTGACGGCGCTGATCGGGCTGGTCGAGGGCCGTATGCCGGAGGTCCTCGCGGCCAGGCGGACCTACGACGAGGCCCACGCGGACTAGGCGCTCGCGCGGGGCGGCCGCTGGCAGCGCGGGCAGAAGTAGCTCGACCGGTTCATCCACGGCCGGCGCCGCATCGGGGTCCCGCACCTGCGGCAGGGCTCGTCCTCGCGCCCGTACGCGTCCAGGGACCGGTCGAAGTAGCCGGACTCGCCGTTCACGTTGACGTAGAGGCTGTCGAAGCTGGTGCCGCCGGCGGCGAGCGCCGCGTTCATCACGTCCCGTACATGGCCGAGGAGTTCGGCCGAGCGCGGGCGGGTGAGGGTCGCGGTCGGCCGCTCGTAGTGCAGCTTGGACCGCCACAGCGCCTCGTCCGCGTAGATGTTGCCGACCCCGCTGATCAGCGACTGGTCGAGCAGCGCGCGCTTGACGGTGGTGCGGCGCAGCCGCAGCGCGGCCTGGAACGCGGCGTCGTCGAACGCCGGGTCCAGCGGGTCGCGGGCGATGTGCGCGATGACGTCCGGCAGGCCGTCCGGGGTGTTGTCGTGCAGCGACAGGCCGCCGAAGGTCCGCTGGTCGACGAAGCGCAGCTCGGTCCCGGCCGCGCCCGCGGCGGAGCCGCTGTCGGAATCCGTGAACCGCACCCTGATCCGCAGGTGCTTCTCGTCGGGCGCGTCGCTCGGCTGCACCAGCAGCTGGCCGCTCATCCCGAGGTGCCCGAGGACCGAGCTGTCCGTGTCGGCGAGCGGGATCCAGAGGTACTTGCCCCGGCGCATCGCCGTGCCGAGCCGGTGCCCGGTCAGCCGGGCCGCGAAGTCCACGCCGCCCGCCGGGTGCCGGCGCACGGCCCGCGGGTGCAGCACCTCGACCTCGGCGACGGTCCGTCCCGCGACCCATCGCTCAAGACCCCGGCGTACGACCTCCACCTCGGGCAGCTCGGGCACGGGGACTCCTCCGAAGGGGTGACGGGTTCGCTGCCCGCAGCCTACCGCCGGCCCGCGGGCCCCCGGAAAACAGCTCCGCCCGCCCCGGGGATCCGGGACGGGCGGGATGTTCGAAGGAAGAGCGGGTCAGGCCGAGGGAAGATCGGCGGGCTTCGGCGCCCCGCCGTCCTGCTCGGACCCTGCGGCCTCGTCGGCCGCGGCCTTCGCCGCCGCCGCCTGCCGCTCGGTCGCGGCGGCCTTGATGGCCGTCCAGGCCGACTCGGCGGCCTGCTGCTCCGCTTCCTTCTTGCTGCGGCCGGTGCCGGTGCCGTACGAGACACCACCGACGCGGGCGGCAGCAGTGAAGGTCTTCTCGTGGTCCGGACCCTCCTCGCTGACGAGGTACTCCGGGACACCGAGACCCTCGGCCGCGGTCAGTTCCTGGAGACTGGTCTTCCAGTCCAGGCCTGCGCCGAGGTTCGAGGACTTCTCGATCAGCGGGTCGAAGAGCCGGTGCACCAGCTCGGACGCCGCGTCGAGACCCTGGTCGAGATAGACCGCGCCGATCACCGCTTCGAGGGTGTCGGCGAGGATGGACGCCTTGTCCCTGCCCCCGGTGCCCTCTTCGCCCCGGCCGAGCCGGATGAAGGAGCCGAGTTCGAGGCCGCGACCGACCTCCGCCAGCGCACGCGAATTGACCACCGCGGCCCGCAGCTTGGCCAGCTGGCCCTCGGGCAGGTCGGGGTGGGTGCGATACAGCGTGTCCGTGACCACCAGGCCGAGCACGGAGTCCCCGAGGAACTCGAGCCGCTCGTTGGTGGGCAGGCCGCCGTTCTCGTACGCGTACGAGCGGTGGGTCAGCGCACGCACCAGAAGGGCGGACTCGAGCTGATACCCGAGCCGCCCTTCCAGAAGCGTGTGGGACGAGGCTGTGTTGACGTGGTCAGACATCGTGCCTCTCACCAGCCACTCAGACCGAGAGGACCTGGCGCTTGTTGTAGGTGCCGCAGCTCGGGCACGCGATGTGCTGCTGCTTCGGCTCCTGGCAACGCTCACACGAAACCAGGGTGGGGACCGCAGCCTTCCACTGCGACCGGCGGTGGCGCGTGTTGCTGCGCGACATCTTCCGCTTCGGAACAGCCACGGCTACTTCTCCTGCTTCTCGGCGGCGCTTCGGACGTCCCCGTCAGAGGCTTTGCCGCTCATGTTGTCCTTCTCATCGGTTCCCAGCGAACCGGCGAGTCCCTGCAGTGCCGCCCAACGGATGTCGACGGCGTCGTGGTGGTGGTCCGGGTTGTCGTTCAGGTTGATTCCGCACTCGGAACACAGACCTTCACAGTCCTCCCGGCACACCGGCTGCATCGGCAGTGCGAGCACCACCGCATCCCGCAGCACGGGTTCGAGGTCGAACATGCCGTCCTCGAGGGGGATCATGTCCTCGTCGTCCTCGGCTTCGTCACCCGCGGCCGCCTTGGAGCGGCCCCGGTCGTCGGAGTCGGGGTACGAGAACATCTCCTGGAAGTCCACGTCGAGGTCGAGCTCGACGGGCTCCAGACACCTTACGCACTCCCCCTCGGCCGATGCACGGGCGGTGCCTGTGACAAGCACCCCTTCCATGACCGACTCCAGGCGGAGCTGCAGCTCGACGGGCGTGCCCTGCGGCACCCCGACGACCCCTTCGACACCGAGGTCGCGAGGCGCCTCGACCGAACGCGAGATCCGCTGCATGGCACCAGGACGCCGCCCCAGCTCGTGCGTGTCGAACACGAGGGGGTTGCGGTGGTCGAGGCGCGTGCTCAGGGCTCTTCCTGCTTTCGGAATCGTGTGGGGGCTGCCGCGCTCGCATGAAGCGGGCAGCGCGGATCGCGGGCATACGCGCGACCGAAGGGCCAGGATACTGGACGCTTCGCTCAGGGCCCAATCCGGGCCTACTGCCCCTGTTCGTAGCGGCGCAGCTGCTCCAGGTCGATCATGCCGGTGTCGAAGAAGCTGGTCTCGTCCAGCGAGCCGGCCTGCGGCTGGTGCTGCGGCTGCTGCTGTTGGTAGCCGTACGGATCGGGCTGCTGGTGCTGCGCAGCATAGGGCGCGGCATAAGCCGCTCCGGTGGAGCCGTCGCCTGCGACGGAGTAAGGATCGGCCTGCTGGTAGGCGTACGGATCCTGCGCAGCATAGGGCGCGGCGTAAGCCGCTCCGGTGGAGCCGTTGCCTGCAACGGAGTACGCGTCCTGCGCCGGGGCCTGCTGCGCCGCGTACCCGTACGGATCGGGCTGCTGCGCGGGGATCTGCGCCGGCTGGGGCTCCGGGTCGGCCAGCTCGGCGAGGCCGGCCAGGTAGTCCGCGTCGCTGGTGTGCACCGCGCCGGCCGCGTCCTGGGCGGCCATGTGCGCGCCGAGCTCGTCGGTGGCGATCCGGCCGTGCAGCTTCTGCCGACCGCGGCCGACGGCCTCCAGGGTCTTGCTGAGGACCGCCTCGAAGGCGCCCAGCTTGGCGTCCACGTACTCGTCGGCCCGCTGGATCAGGGTCTGCGGGTCGGCGGTGTACTCCGGGGCGTCCTCGTCGGCGTAGCCGTGCTCGTCCAGGCCGGGGCCGCGGCCGAGGAGCTTCTCCCGGCCGCGGTCGACGGAGCCGATGGTCTTGTTGAGGACGACCTCGAAGTTGGCGAGCTTGGAGTCGACGTAGTCGTCGGCCTCGGCGCGGATCTCTTCCGCCTCCCGGCGGGCGTCGGTGAGGATCCGGTCGGCCTCGTCCTGGGACTGCCGGGCGACCTGGGTGTCGGAGACGAGCGAGCCGCGTTCGGCATGGGCGGCCTCGATGATCCGCTCGGCCTCCAGGCGGGCCTGCTCGACCATCTGCTCCCGGCCGCCGATCAGCTCCTGGGCCTGGGCCAGCGAGCCGGGCAGAGCCTGCCGCACCTCTTCGAGCATGGCGAGCAGTTCGGCGCGGTTGACCACGCAGGACGCCGACATGGGCATGGAGCGGGCGCTCTGTACGGCCGAGACGATCTCGTCGAGCTTCTTCTGCACGTCCACCTGGTGCTCGCCACTCTCTACAGCTGGATGGAGACGGACGGGACGACTGTAAGGGCAGTCGGCGCCGCTCCGACACCGGGTGACGGACTGTCAGCGGTCGTTGCGCTCCGCGAGCCGCTCGGTCAGCCGGGACAGCACGGCCGGCGGTACGAGGTGGGAGACGTCGCCGCCCCAGGCCGCGACCTCCTTGACCAGGGAGGACGACAGGAAGCTGTACGTCGGGTTGGTGGGCACGAACAGCGTCTCGACCCCGGACAGGCCGTTGTTCATCTGCGCCATCTGGAGCTCGTAGTCGAAGTCGCTGACGGCCCGCAGGCCCTTCACGATGGCCGGGATGTCGCGCTGCTTGCAGAAGTCGACCAGGAGCCCGTGGAAGGCCTCCACCTCGACGTTGCCGAAGTCGGCGGTGACCTCGCGGATGAGCTCGATCCGCTCGTCGACGGTGAACAGCCCCTGCTTGGACTGGTTGATCATCACCGCGACGTGCACGACGTCGTACAGCTTGGAGGCGCGGGCGATGATGTCGAGATGTCCGTTGGTGATGGGGTCGAATGACCCGGGACAAACGGCGCGGCGCAACTTGGGTCCCTCGCTCTCCGGTCCGGTCATCGTGCGTCTTCGCACGTAGAGGCGGCGCGACCGTACCAAAACGTTCCCTCGCCGTAGCGACGGGCCCGCAGCGGCTCGAAACCGGCCGGCCAGAGGAATTCCCCGCCTCTGGTGCTGCGCTCCACGGTGACGACGGCGTCGCCGGTGAGCCAGCCCCCCGAGCGGAGTGTGAGCAGTATCTCGCGAAGATCGTCGTCGGAGACGGCGTACGGCGGGTCGAGGAAGACCAGGTCATAAGGGGCGCCGGGCGGCGGACCCGTCACGATCTGTTCCGCTTTGCCGGTACGGGCGTCGGCACCGGGCAGCCCGAGCGAGCGGACGTTCTCCCGCACGGTCCGAGCGGCCCGCTGGTCGGCCTCGACGAGCAGCGCGTGGGCAGCGCCCCGCGAAAGGGCCTCCAGGCCGACGGCGCCGGACCCGGCGTACAGATCGGCCACACGCACGCCCTCCAGCGTGCCGAGGAGTGCCTCCCAGGTGGAGAACAGGCCCTCACGCGCCCGGTCGGAGGTGGGTCGGGTGCCGGTGCCCGGCGGCACGGCGAGGCGGCGTCCGCCGGCGGTGCCGGCGATCACGCGGGTCATCTGAGGTCCTGTCCTTGGCGGGGATCTGTGCCTCCACGATAGGCCGCGGTCACCCCTTCTCCAGGAACTCCTCCCGCTCCTTGTCGAGAAGCGCGTCCAGAGCGACGCGCAGCTCCGGATGGGACGCGAGCTCCGGATCCGCCGCGACGACGGCGGTGGCCTCCTCGCGGGCCGCCGCGATGACGTCCTCGTCGTCGATGACGGCGAGCATCCGCAGACTGGACTTCACCCCCGACTGCGCCTGCCCCAGCACATCACCCTCGCGCCGCTGTTCCAGGTCGATCCGGGACAGCTCGAACCCGTCCAACGTCGAAGCGACAGCACCCAGCCGCTGCCGGGCCGGCGAGGCCTCGGGCATCTCCGTCACCAACAGACACAACCCCGCCGCGGCCCCACGCCCGACCCGCCCCCGCAACTGATGAAGCTGGGAGACCCCGAAGCGATCCGCATCCATGATCACCATGGCGGTGGCATTGGGCACGTTCACGCCCACCTCGATGACCGTCGTGGCCACCAGCACATCGACTTCGCCGCCGGCGAACCGCCGCATCACCGAGTCCTTGTCATCGGGATGCATACGCCCGTGGAGGACCTCCACCCGCAGCCCGGCCAGCGGCCCGGCGGCCAGCTTCTCGGCGACCTCCAAGACGGCGAGCGGCGGCCGCTTCTCGGCCTCGTCCTCGGCCGAGGGCTTCCGCTTCGGCTCCTCCTCGTCACCGATCCGAGGACATACGACATAGGCCTGATGCCCGCTCTCGACCTCCTCCCGCACCCGCTCCCAGGCCCGGGCGAGGAAATGCGGCTTGTCCGCCGCGGGCACCACATGACTGGCGATGGGCGACCGCCCGGCCGGCAACTGATCGAGAACGGACGTCTCCAGATCCCCGAACACCGTCATGGCGACGGTCCGAGGAATGGGAGTGGCGGTCATCACCAACAGATGCGGCGGCTGCTTCCCCTTCCCCCGCAGCGCGTCCCGCTGCTCCACCCCGAACCGATGCTGCTCATCGACGACAACGAGCCCCAGATCGTGGAACTGGACCTTGTCCTCGATGAGCGCGTGAGTGCCGATGACGATCCCGGCCTCACCGGTGACCAGATCGAGAAGCGCCTGCCGCCGCGCCGCAGCGCCCATGGACCCGGTGAGCAGCACGACCTTGGTGGCGTGCTCGACCCCGCCGAGCATCCCGCCCTCGGCGAGCTCGCCCATCATCTCGGTGACGGACCGATGGTGTTGCTGCGCGAGCACCTCGGTAGGCGCCAACATCGCGGCCTGCCCCCCGGCATCGACGACAGCGAGCATGGCCCGCAGCGCGACCATGGTCTTTCCGCTACCGACCTCGCCCTGCAGAAGCCGATGCATCGGATGCTCAGTGGCGAGATCACCGAAGATCTCGCGGGACACGTTCTGCTGCCCCTCCGTCAACGTGAACGGCAGCTTGGCGTCGAAGGCGGAGAGCAACCCGTCCTCGGCCGGTCTCCGCGCGACGGCGGGCAGTTGACCGTCCGCATGCCGCCGCCGAGCCAGCGCCACCTGGAGGACGAACGCCTCGTCCCACTTGAGCCGCTCCCGAGCCTCCTCGATGTCGGCCTTGGTCCGAGGCCGGTGAACCTTCCGCAGCGCATCCGCCAGCTCGGCGAGTCCCCGCCCCTCCCGCAAGGTGGTCGGCAGGGGATCGACGGCCTCGACGACACTGGGCAACGCCGCATCGACGGCCTTGGCGATCTTCCAGGACTCCAGCTTGGTCGTGGCGGGATAGATCGGAATGAGCGCCCCGGCCCAGGCGTCCACGTCCTCGTCACCATCGCCCCGAAGCAGCTCATAGGCAGGATGAGCGAGCTGCAGCTTCCGGTTGAACAGCGACACCTTCCCGGCGAACATGGCCCGGGTCCCCGGCAGCAGCTCCTTGTGCGGCTTGTGCACGCCCTTCCCGAAGAAGACCAGCTGCACCCGCCCGCTGCCGTCCGTGATCGTCACCTCGAGCCGCTGCCCCCGCCCCCGGGCCCCGTTGAAGGTGTGCAGACGGGCCTCGGCGACCTGCGCGACCACGGTCACATGCTCGTCGAGCGGCAGCTCGGACAGGGCGGTCAGCTCACCCCGCTCGGCATACCGCCGCGGATAGTGATGCAGCAGGTCCCCGACCGTATGCAGGTCGAGGGCCTCGGCCATGACCTTGGCGGTGGGAGGGCCGAGGACCTTCTTGAGGGGTTCGTCGAGCGCAGGCACGGTTCCATTCCACACCACAGGACCGACAACCAAGGGGTGCCACGGACGGGAGCGGGGGACGTGGAGGGGGTCGCGTTCGGGACGTAAAGCGTGATTTGTGGCGCTTCGAACGAAACGCTCACCGAGCAGCAAACTCGCACGCGCCGTAGATCGTGCAGTCCCGAATGCGACCCCGGAACGTCCCGCGCGACACCACAGACCGGCACCGACACGCACCCCACCGGCGCCTACTCGACCCCGATCAGCAACGCCGGCGCCCCCGGCCCGGCCGGATACACCGTGGTGTCGACGGCCAGATACATGCGCCGCACATGCGATTCCAGGGCCTCCGCGAGCGCCTCCGGAGCCCCCTCCCCCACGACCAGCGTGACGAGTTCACCACCGGCCGACAGCATCCGGTCCAGGACCGTCCGCGCGGTCTCCGTCACGTCCTGGCCGATGACGGCCACATCCCCCTCGATGAGCCCGAGCACGTCCCCGGCCTGGCACACACCCGCCGACGTGAACGACTGCCGTTCGGCGACGGCGAGTTCGGCGTACCGGGTGGCGCCCGCCGCCGCCGTCATCGCGACGACGTCCTCGTCGAACCGCCGGTCGGGTTCGTGGACGGCGAGCGCCGCGATGCCCTGGACGGCGGCCCGGGTAGGGATGAGCGCGACCCGGACGCCCTCGGCCCGGGCCTGCTCGGCCGCCGCGGCCGCCGTGTGCCGCAGGTCGGCGTCGTTGGGCAGCAGTACGACCTCGCGGGCGTGCGCCCGGCGGATCGCCTCGACGAGGTCCCCGCTCGCCGGCGGCTCCCCCGGCTTCGCCAGGACCGTCGTCGCGCCGGCCTCGGCGCACAGCCCGGCGAGCCCCTCGCCGGGCAGCACGGCGACGACCGCCCGCTGCGCCGGCTCCGCCTCCCCGGCGGCCGCCGCCGCCGCGAAGTGCGTGATCCGGATCCGGTACGGCCGCCCCGCCTCCACGCCCGCCTCGACGGCCGCCCCCGCGTCGTCGACGTGGACGTGCACGTTCCACAGCCCGTCCCCGCCGACGACGACGAGCGATTCGCCGAGCGCGTCGAGCCGGGCCCGGAGCGGCTCGACCGCCGCGTCCTCCGCCTCCAGGAGGTAGATCACCTCGAAGGCCGGCCCGCCCTCCGCCGTGCAGTCCTCATCGACGGCCACGACCGGCCGGTGCGCGGCCGCGAGCGGGGCCGGCGCCTCGCCGGACAGCGCCTCCACGAGCGCCCCGAGCACCATCACCAGACCGCGCCCACCGGCGTCCACGACGCCCGCGCGTTCGAGCACGGCCAATTGCCCGGGCGTCGCCTCCAAGGCCGTCCGGGCACCCTCGTACGCCCTCCTGGCCACCGGTACGAGCTCCCCGCCGCCCGAGCACGCGGCGGCCGCGGCCGTGGCCACGCTCAGGATGGTGCCCTCGACGGGATGGGCCACGGCCTGCCGGGCCGCGTCGGCGGCCGTGGTGAGGGCGCGGGCGAGGTGATCCCCGTCACGCCCGGCGGCCAGCACCGCCGTCATACCCCGCAGCAGCTGCGACAGGATGGTCCCGGAGTTCCCGCGCGCTCCGAGCAGCGCGCCGTGCGCCATGAGCCGTACCGCCTCGGGGGCATCGGGGGCGGCGCCGTCGGTGAAGGCCGCGTCCAGCGCGCGGGCCGCGGACTCGACGGTCAGATACAGATTGGTGCCGGTGTCCCCGTCCGCGACGGGGTAGACGTTGATCGCGTCGATCGCCTCGCGCTCCCGGCCCAGCGCCGCCAGTGACAGGGAGCACCAGCTCCGGACCGCTGCGGCGTCGAGGGTTTGCGCGGTCTGCGGCACCTGGTGATCCTCCTGCTGGACGGCCTTGGGGCGGCGGGCTGTTCCGCAGGGTAGCCCCGGGCGGCACCCGGGCCGGGGGCGGGGCCCGGGGTGGACATGGTAGTTTCGTTCCACGGGAGCAGCCGTTGTATGCTGCTTCGGTTGCCCGGCAGAAGTCGGGCCATTCCCCGGCAAGCCACTTCAGATCTCTGATTCCGGTGCGCCGGATTTCACTGTAAATCTGAAGTCTTTGGAGTGACCCGTGGCTGCCAACTGCGACGTCTGCGGCAAGGGGCCGGGCTTCGGCAACAACATTTCGCACTCGCACCGCCGTACGTCTCGTCGCTGGAACCCGAACATCCAGCGCGTGCGTGCCGTGGTCGGTCGGACGCCGAAGCGGCTCAACGTCTGCACCTCGTGCATCAAGGCCGGCAAGGTCTCGCGCTAACGCCGACGTTTCGTCGTAGCGCAGCCCCTGCGGTTGCCTTGAAAGGCCGGTTCACCTAGGTGAACCGGCCTTTTGCCGTGCCCGGACGCGGAAGCCCACGGGACGGGCGGACCCGCCGGCCGCGGACCCACCGGAAGCGGACCCGCTAGCCGCGGAACCGCCACCCGTGATCGACCGGCCCGATCCCGGCCCCCAGCGCGAACCCGTCCGCGATGGCGCCGGTCACGTATGCCTTGGCCTCCCGTACCGCCTCGACCACCGGCAGCCCCTTGGCGAGCCCGGAGGCGACCGCGGAGGCGAGCGTGCAGCCCGTCCCGTGGGTGTGCCGATTGTCGTAGCGGGGCGCGTACAGCCAGTGCTCCTCGGTGCCGTCGGTGAGCAGGTCCACGACCTCCGCGAACGCGCCGGGCAGATGTCCGCCCTTGATCAGCGCCCAGCGCGGCCCGTACTCCAGCACCGCCTCGGCGGCCCGCCGCATCCCGGCCTCGTCCTCCACCACCACCCCCGTGAGCTGCGTCACCTCGTCGAGGTTCGGGGTGGCGACGGTGGCGAGGGGCAGCAGCTTCGTCCGCACCGAGTCCAGCGCGGAGGCGGCGAGCAGCGGGTCGCCGTGCTTGGAGACGCCGACCGGGTCGACGACCACGGGCACGCCGGGCGTGCCCGTGAGCAGCTCGGCCACGGTCTCCACGAGCGCGGCCGAGGCCAGCATGCCGGTCTTGACCGCCTGGACGCCGATGTCGTCGACGACGGCCCGGTACTGGGCCCGTACGGCCTCCTCGGGCAGTTCCCAGGCCCCCTGGACGCCCAGCGAGTTCTGGGCGGTGATCGCGGTGATCACGCTCATGCCGTGGACGCCCAGGGCGAGCATGGTCTTGAGGTCGGCCTGGATCCCGGCCCCGCCGCCGGAGTCGGACCCGGCGACGGTGAGCACGAGCGGGGGCCGGGAGGGCTGGGCGGCCTGGGCGGGCTGGGAGGGCAGGGCGTTCACTCCGTCTCCCCGAAGTGGTCCCAGCCGCCCTTCGCGTGCCAGGGCGCCCCGTCCACCGTCACCTGCGGCAGCGCGGACGGGTTCAGCACCTCACCGATCACCTTCCACCGCGCCGGCAGCTTCACGTCCGGCGGGAAGGTGGCCACCATGGCGTGGTCCTCGCCGCCGGTGAGCACCCACTGCAGCGGGTCGACACCCACCGCCTGCCCGATGTCGTTCATCTGCGTGGGGATGTCGATCAGTCCGGCCCGGAGATCGATCCGGACCTTGCTGGCCTCGGCGATGTGCCCGAGATCGGCGATGAGCCCGTCGCTGACGTCGCACATGGCGGTCGCGCCGAGCCCGGCGGCGGCGGGGCCGGCGTGGTACGGGGGTTCGGGCCGACGGTGGGCCTCGACGAAGGCCCTCGGCGACCGGAAGCCCCGCGAGAGCACCGCGTACCCCGCGGCGGACCAGCCGAGCCAGCCGGTGTACGCGACGACGTCGCCGGGCTGCGCGCCGCCGCGCGTGACGGGCTCGTGGTTGCGCAGGTCGCCGAGCGCGGTGATCGACACGGTGATCGTGTCGCCCCGTACGACGTCGCCGCCCACCACCGCCGCGCCCGCGACCTGGCATTCGTCCCGCAGCCCGTCCATCAGCTCGACCGGCCAGGTCACCGGCAGTTCGGCCGGGACGACGAGCCCGAGCAGCAGCGCCGTCGGCACGGCGCCCATCGCGGCGATGTCGGCGAGGTTCTGCGCCGCGGCCTTGCGGCCCACGTCGTACGCCGTCGACCAGTCGCGGCGGAAGTGACGTCCTTCGAGCAGGATGTCCGTGCTGGCCACCACGCGCCGGTCGGGTGCGGAGACGACCGCGGCGTCGTCGCCGGGTCCGATCCGTACCGCCGGGGTGGCGGTGAGCCGGGAGGTGAGCTCCTTGATGAGCCCGAACTCCCCCAACTCGCCGACTGTGCCCTTCACCGCGTCTCACCTCGTGTCGTTGTGCCCGTGTCGGTGCGTGTGCCCGGGTCCGTGCGGGAGCCAGGGTCCGTGCCCGCCCGGCCCGCGCTGCGGTCGCGAGCCGTCACTGCCGTGGGTACCGTCAAGTAGACCGTCAACTTCTGTCCCGCGTACGCCACACCGCGGGCCCCTCCCGGCGCGCGGGTCTCCCCGCAGTGCTCGGCGACGCGGTACCGTGGCGAACCTTTGCATCGGGTTCTGCTCCCCGCAACGATCCTCGTGGCCGCCCTGGAGGTTCCGTGGTACAGGCGTACATCCTCATCCAGACCGAGGTGGGCAAGGCGTCGCTCGTCGCCGCAGCCATCTCCGAGATCCCGGGGGTGATCCAGGCCGAGGACGTGACGGGGCCGTACGACGTGATCGTCCGTGCCCAGGCGGACACGGTCGACGAACTCGGCCGGATGGTGGTGGCCAAGGTCCAGCAGGTGGAGGGGATCACCCGTACCCTGACCTGTCCGATCGTGCATCTGTAGCCCCCGTCTACCCTTGGCCGGTGATGACTTCCCACCGGCCCTTCGGTCTGCCCGCCGCCGCCCTGCTGCTGCTGGCCGTGGTGGGCTGCTCCTCCACGGACGCGGCCGCGCCGGTCCCGGTTCCGAGCCCGCCGGCCGAGGAGGCCGCCTTCTGCCGTGCGCTGCACGAGGAGCTTCCGAAGACCCTGTCGGGGTTCGACCGGAACGATCCGGAACCGGAGTCCGATCTGACCGCCGGGTGGGGGAACGGGGCGATCGTACTGCGCTGCGGGGTCCCCCGGCCCGAAAAGATGAGCGATCCACAGGCGCAGGGCCTGGAGGTCAACGGCGTGGGCTGGATGCTGGAGGTCCGGGACTCGGACGGACCCCGCTTCACCTCGACGTACCGCAAGGCGTACGTCGAGGTGTCGCTGGACGAGCGGTTCGCGCACGACACGGGCCCGCTGACGGGTCTGGCGGGCCCGGTCGCCCGGGCGGTCCCGAAGAGCCTCTGAGGGCTCTCCGGGAGGACCGGCTACGCGGCGCCGGGAAGGTCAGCGCAGGCCGGTGGAGCGGGTCAGCGCGGCCTGGATGAGCCGGTCGACGAGCTCCGGGTAGGAGACGCCGCTCTCCTGCCACATGCGCGGGTACATGGAGATCGGCGTGAAGCCCGGCATGGTGTTGATCTCGTTGATGACGAAGTCGCCGTCCTCGGTGAGGAAGAAGTCGGCGCGGACCAGGCCCTCGCAGGACACGGCCTCGTACGCGGCGACGGCGAGGCGCTGGACCTCGGCGGTGGCCTCGTCGCCGATCGGCGCGGGGACGATCCCGGAGGCCGAGTCGATGTACTTGGCCTCGAAGTCGTAGAAGTCGTGGTCGGTGACCGGCGGGATCTCGGCGGGCACGCTGGCGCGCGGGCCGTCCTCGAACTCCAGGACGCCGCACTCGATCTCGCGGCCGCGCAGCAGCGCCTCGACGATGATCTTCGGGTCGTGCCGGCGGGCCTCCTCGATCGCCTCGTCGAGGCCGGAGAGGTCGTCGACCTTGGTGATGCCCATGGAGGAGCCGCCGCGGGCCGGCTTCACGAAGAGCGGCCAGCCGTGCTCGGCTGCGAACTCGACGATCTTCTTGCGGGCGGCCGCGGGGCTCTGCTCCCACTCGCGCGGCCGGATCACCTCGTACGGGCCGACCGGCAGCCCGAAGGAGACGAACACCCGCTTCATGTACTCCTTGTCCTGGCCGACGGCGGAGGCGAGCACGCCCGCGCCGACGTAGGGGACGCCGGAGAGCTCCAGGAGGCCCTGCAGGGTGCCGTCCTCGCCGTACGGGCCGTGCAGCATCGGGAAGACGACGTCGACCTCGCCGAGCGCCTTCGGGACCGCGCCGGGCTCGGTGAGCACGACCTCGCGGTTGGCCGGGTCGACGGACAGGACGACGCCGCCCTGCTCGGACTCGGCGAGTTCGGCGACGTCGGGCAGCTTGCGGTCGGCGATGGCCATCCGCTCGGGGGCGTCGGCGGTCAGCGCCCAGCGCCCGTCGGTGGTGATGCCGATGGGCAGCACGTCGTACTTGTCCCGGTCGATGGCGCTCAGGACGGCGCCTGCGGTGACGACGGAGATGGCGTGCTCCGAGCTGCGTCCGCCGAAGACGACGGCCACGCGCGGCTTGCGGGGGCTCTGGGTGTTCTCGCTCATATCGCGATGAGCGTACCCTGCGCCCCCGCCGCTGCCGAGGACCCTCCCTGGCGGCTCAGCTGCTCAGCGGCGTTCGGACTTCGCGCTGCGGGACATCAGTTCCTTGAGCGCGACGATCGGAGGCTTGCCCTCGTGGACGATCGAGACGACCGTCTCGGTGATCGGCATGTCGACGCCGTGGCGGCGGGCCAGATCGAGCACGGACTCGCAGGACTTGACGCCCTCGGCGGTCTGCTTGGTGGCCGCGATGGTCTCCTGCAGGGTCATCCCGCGGCCCAGGTTGGTGCCGAAGGTGTTGTTGCGGGAGAGCGGCGAGGAACAGGTGGCCACCAGGTCGCCGAGGCCGGCGAGGCCGGAGAAGGTGAGCGGGTCCGCGCCCATGGCGAGGCCGAGCCGGGTCGTCTCGGCGAGGCCGCGGGTGATCAGCGTGGCCTTGGAGTTGTCCCCGAGTCCCATGCCGTTGGCGATGCCGACGGCGAGCCCGATGACGTTCTTGACCGCGCCGCCGAGCTCGCAGCCGACGACGTCGGTGTTGGTGTACGGGCGGAAGTACGGGGTCATGCAGGCGGCCTGGAACCGTTCGGCGACGGACTCGTCGGCGCAGGCGACGACGGCGGCGGCGGGCTGCCGGGTGGCGATCTCCTTGGCCAGGTTGGGGCCGGTGAGGACGGCCACGCGCTCGGCGGGGACGTCGGCGACCTCCATGATGACCTCGCTCATGCGCTCGGCGGTGCCGAGTTCGACGCCCTTCATCAGGGAGACGAGGACGGTTTCCGGGGCGAGCTTGGGAGCCCACTCGGCGAGGTTGCCGCGCAGGGTCTGCGAGGGGACGGCGAGGACGGTGAAGTCGGCGTCGCGGGCGGCCTCGGCGGGGTCGGTCGTGGCGCGCAGGTTCGCCGGGAGTTCGATGCCGGGCAGGTAGTCCGGGTTGACGCGGGTGGTGTTGATCGCGTCGACGAGCTCGGCGCGCCGGCCCCACAGGACCACCTCGCAGCCGGCGTCGGCGAGGACCATGCCGAAGGCCGTGCCCCACGATCCCGTACCGAAGACAGCCGCCTTGACGGGACGAGTCACTTGCTTCCCTCTCCTGCGGCCCTGCGCCGCTGTTCCATCCGGGCCTGGCGGTGGTCGTACAGCTCCGCGGGCGCCTTCTCGCCGCGGACGTCCTCCAGGAGCGCGGTGATCGAGGCCATGATGACCTCGGTCGCCTCGCGGAGGACCTCGGGCGTCGGCTCCAGGTCGTAGAACCGGGAGAGGTCGACGGGCGGTCCGGCCTGCACGATCAGCGTCTTGCGGGGGAACAGGTTGAACTTGTTCTCCTTGGCGTACGGCGGCATCGCGAGGTTGGCGCCCCACTGGGCGACCGGGATCACGGGGGCCTTGGTGATCAGCGCGACGCGGGCGGCGCCGGTCTTGCCGGCCATCGGCCACATGTCGGGGTCGCGGGTGAGGGTGCCCTCGGGGTAGAAGGCGACGCACTCGCCGCGTTCGACGGCGTCGACGGCGGCGCGGAAGGCGTCCAGCGCGTTGGTGGTCTCGCGGTAGACGGGGATCTGGCCGGTGTTGCGCAGCATCATGCCGACGAACGAGCCCTTGAAGACGCCCGCCTTGGCGAGGAAACGAGGCACCCGGCCGGTGTTGTACTGATAGTGCGCGTAGGAGAGCGGGTCCAGGTACGAGTTGTGGTTCACCGCGGTGATGAAGCCGCCGTCCGTCGGCATGTGTTCCGTTCCGCGCCAGTCCCGGTTGAACAGAAGCACCAGCGGCGGTTTCACGATGACCGCCGCCAGGCGGTACCAGAAGCCGATTCTGCGGCGGGACACTCGGACACCTTCCTGTGGGACTGGCTTGCAGGGGGTCAAGTGTCGCCCCATGCTCCTGGTCTGTCGAGAACACCGTACGCCCCGCCTCCGGGCCCGGCCCTCCGGGTCGCCGGGGCGCCGCGCCACAATGGGCCGCGATGAACACCGATCCGGACGGCGGCTGGTCCCTGGTCGTGCCCCTGAAGCCCCTTGCGCTGGCGAAGAGCAGGCTCGCCGCGGCCGCCGGCGAGCGGCTGCGGCCCCGGCTGGCGCTGGCGTTCGCGCAGGACACGGTGGCGGCGGCGCTGACCTGCCCGCGGGTGCGGGATGTGGTGCTCGTCACGGACGACCCGGTGGCCTCGGTGGCACTGGCCGCGCTCGGTGCGCGGATCGTGCCGGACTCCCCCGGTGCCGGGCTCAACGCGGCGCTGGCGCACGGGGCGCGCGTGGTGCGGAGGGGGCGGCCGGCGGCCCGGGTGGCGACCCTGAACGCGGACCTCCCGGCGCTGCGGCCGGCCGAGCTGGACCGGGTCCTCGCGGCGGCCGAACAATTTCCGCGGGCATTTCTCGCGGACGCCGCCGATATCGGTACGACTTTCCTTTCGGCCGATTCCGGGTTCGAATTGCGCCCCGCTTTCGGGGGTGCTTCGCGCCGCCGGCATTTGTCGTCGGGGGCGGCGGAAATCCGGCTCGTGGGGGTCGATTCGGTCCGCCGGGACGTGGACACCGGGGACGATCTGGCGGCGGCGCTGGCCCTGGGGGTCGGCCCGCGGACGGCCGCCCGCTGGGCGACGGCGAACGGCTAGGCTGCGTTTCATGCAGGCGACCGCGTACACGTACGACTCCGAGCACCACAACGGCAGTGTGCTGCTCGACGACGGCACCCCGGTGGAGTTCGACGCCGCGGCCTTCGAGGCGGGCGGCCTGCGGCTGCTGCGCCCGGGGCAGCGGGTCCGGATCGAGACCGAGGGCGAGGGTGCAGGACTGCGCATCACGCTGGTGACGCTGCAGACGTTCTGAGTAACGGCGCCGACCTGGGCGGACGCGCCGCGGGCCGGGCTCCCGAGAGGGAGCCCGGCCCGGCGCGTGAGTGACCCTGTGCCGCTGTGCCGCTTACTTCCTGGCCGCGGTCTTCTTCGCGGCGGTCTTGCGCGCCGTCGTCTTCTTGGCGGGTGCCTTCTTCGCCACGACCTTCTTCGCCGGGGCGGTCTTCTTGGCCGTGGTCTTCTTGGCCGCGGCGGTGGTCTTCTTCGCCGGGGCGGCCTTCTTGGCCGTGGTCTTCTTGGCGGCCGCGGTGGTCTTCGCGGTGGCCTTCTTGGCGGCGGTGGTCTTCTTCACCGCGGCCTTCTTGGCGACCGTCTTCTTCGCGGCGGCCTTCTTGGCGGCGGTGGTCTTCTTGGCCGCGGCCTTCTTCACGGTGGCGGAAGCGCCGCCGGTCAGGCTGCCCTTGGGGGCCTTCTTGACGGAGACCTCGCCGCCCTTGGGGAGCTTCTTCGAGCCGCTGACCAGGTCCTTGAAGCCCTGGCCCGCGCGGAAGCGGGGAACCGAGGTCTTCTTGACCCGGACGCGCTCACCCGTCTGCGGGTTGCGGGCGTAGCGGGCCGGACGGTCGACCTTCTCGAACGAGCCGAAGCCGGTGACCGAGACCCGGTCTCCGGCGACCACGGCACGCACGATGGCGTCGAGCACGTGGTCGACGGCATCGGCGGCCTGCTGGCGACCGCCCATCTTGTCGGCAATCGCTTCTACGAGCTGCGCCTTGTTCACGTCTTCCCCTTCGGAGACATTGCCAGAACGAAAGTGTTCAAGCTTTTTCGCACGTTAGGCATGTATATACCGCAAATCAAACACGAAACGGTCTAATCACCCTAGTGCCGCAACGCTGTGCAGGTGTTGCGGAGTTCCGGTGGTCAGTCGCCTTCAGGGAATCGGCCCTCGTCGAGGTCCTTCATCAACCGGTCCAGACGCGCTGCCGCGTCCGTGAGATCGTGCTTCGCCGCGGCCGTGACGACCAACAGCTTCCGGGACAGCGCCATCCTTACGCCCTCCGGGACTTGCAGTTCGCGCACTTTCGTGTGCGCTTCCTTCAATCGGGCGGCGACTGCCTCGTAGAGCTCGAGTTGGCTGTCACCTTCCATGCACCGATTGTGCCATCTAGGGCGAGTTGTCGCCCGACGGGGGCTCAACATAGCGCTGCGCCCCCCACCGGGAGGTGGGGGGCGCAGTCGTGGAAAAGCGCTGCTCAGACCGTAATTGTACGGGGCTTGAAGGCCGGTCGACCGGCCTCGTAGGCCGCGATGTCGGCTTCGTTCTGAAGGGTGAGGCTGATGTCGTCCAGGCCGTTCAGGAGACGCCAGCGGGCGTTCTCGTCGAGCTCGAAGTCGGCGTCGATCCCGGCCGCGAGCACCTTGCGGCGCTCCAGGTCGACGGTGATCTCGGCGGTCGGGTCGGCTTCGGTCAGCTCCCAGAGCGCGTCCACGGTCTCCTGCGGCAGGACGACCGTCAGCAGGCCGTTCTTCAGCGAGTTGCCGCGGAAGATGTCGGCGAACCGGGACGAGATCACGGTCTTGAAGCCGTAGTTCTGCAGCGCCCAGACGGCGTGCTCACGGGAGGAGCCGGTGCCGAAGTCGGGGCCGGCGACCAGGACGGTCGCACCCTGCCGCTCGGGGCGGTTGAGGACGAACTCGGAGTCCTTGCGCCAGGCCTCGAACAGGCCGTCCTCGAAGCCGTCGCGGGTGACCTTCTTCAGCCAGTGGGCCGGGATGATCTGGTCGGTGTCGACGTTGCTGCGGCGCAGCGGGACGGCCCGGCCGGTGTGCGTGGTGAAAGCTTCCATGGTTCCTCAGACCCCCGCGGTGGTGGCGACGTCGGACAGATCGGCCGGGGAGGCCAGGTGGCCCAGTACGGCGGTGGCGGCGGCGACCTGGGGCGAGACCAGGTGGGTCCGGCCGCCCTTGCCCTGCCGGCCCTCGAAGTTGCGGTTGGAGGTGGACGCGGAGCGCTCACCGGGGGCCAGTTGGTCGGGGTTCATGCCCAGACACATCGAGCAGCCCGCGTGCCGCCATTCGGCGCCGGCCTCCTTGAAGACCTTGTCCAGGCCCTCCTCGACGGCCTGCAGGGCGACCCGGACCGAGCCGGGGACGACCAGCATGCGGACACCCTCGGCGACCTGGCGGCCCTCCAGCAGGGCGGCGGCGTTGCGCAGGTCCTCGATGCGGCCGTTGGTGCAGGAGCCTACGAAGACGGTGTCGACCTTGATGTCCCGCAGCGGCTGCCCGGCGGTCAACCCCATGTACTCCAGGGCCTTTTCGGCGGCCAGGCGCTCCGAAGCGTCTTCGTACGAAGCCGGGTCGGGGACGTTCGCCGAAAGCGGCGCGCCCTGGCCGGGGTTGGTGCCCCAGGTGACGAACGGCGCCAGCTCGGCGGCCTCGATGACGACCTCGGCGTCGAAGACGGCGTCCTCGTCGGTCTTCAGGGTCTTCCAGTACGCGACGGCGGCGTCCCAGTCCTCGCCCTCGGGGGCGTGGGCGCGGCCCTTCAGGTACGCGAAGGTGGTCTCGTCCGGGGCGATCATGCCCGCGCGGGCGCCGGCCTCGATCGACATGTTGCAGATGGTCATCCGGGCCTCCATCGAGAGCTTCTCGATGGCGGAGCCGCGGTACTCCAGGACGTAGCCCTGGCCGCCGCCGGTGCCGATCTTCGCGATGATCGCGAGGATGACGTCCTTGGCGGTGACGTCCTCGGGCAGCTCGCCGTTGACGGTGATCGCCATGGTCTTCGGCCGGGCCATCGGCAGCGTCTGCGTGGCCAGCACGTGCTCGACCTGGCTGGTGCCGATGCCGAAGGCCAGCGCGCCGAACGCGCCGTGCGTGGAGGTGTGCGAGTCGCCGCAGACCACGGTGGTGCCGGGCTGGGTCAGACCCAGCTGCGGTCCCACCACGTGGACGACGCCCTGCTCGACGTCGCCCAGCGGGTGCAGCCGTACGCCGAACTCGGCGCAGTTCTTCCGCAGGGTCTCCAACTGGGCTCGGGAGACCGGGTCGGCGATCGGCTTGTCGATGTCGAGGGTCGGGGTGTTGTGGTCCTCGGTGGCGATGGTGAGGTCGAGGCGCCGGACCTGGCGGCCGTTCTGGCGCAGACCGTCGAAGGCCTGGGGGCTGGTCACCTCGTGCAGCAGGTGCAGATCGATGAAGAGGAGGTCGGGCTCGCCCTCGGCGCGCCGGACGACGTGGTCGTCCCAGACCTTCTCCGCGAGTGTCCTACCCATCGCTTTCCCTCCGGCCGACGTCTACGCCGGCACAACTAGAGACCCGTTTCGCGGGCCGTTGTGCGGCCGCCTCACCAGGGTGACAAGTTCCCAGGAAAATTGAACTTGCGTTTCACAGAGTGAGACGCGAATATCGTTGCATGGACAACTCTAGCGGCGTGGGCGTTCTCGACAAGGCAGCCCTTGTCCTGAGCGCCCTGGAGTCCGGTCCGGCCACCCTCGCAGGTCTGGTCGCGGCGACGGGACTCGCACGACCCACGGCACACCGACTGGCCGTGGCACTTGAACACCACCGGATGGTGGCCCGTGACATGCAGGGCCGGTTCATCCTCGGACCGCGGCTGGCGGAGCTCGCCGCCGCGGCCGGCGAGGACCGTCTGCTCGCGACCGCCGGGCCGGTGCTGACGCATCTGCGCGACGTCACCGGCGAGAGCGCGCAGCTCTACCGGCGCCAGGGCGACATGCGCATCTGCGTCGCGGCGGCCGAGCGGCTGTCCGGCCTTCGGGACACCGTCCCGGTCGGCTCCACGCTGACGATGAAGGCGGGCTCCTCGGCGCAGATCCTGATGGCCTGGGAGGAGCCCGAGCGGCTGCACCGCGGCCTCCAGGGCGCCCGCTTCACGGCGACGGCCCTGTCGGGCGTACGGCGCCGCGGCTGGGCCCAGTCGATCGGTGAGCGCGAGCCGGGCGTCGCGTCCGTCTCGGCGCCGGTACGGGGCCCCTCGAACCGCGTGGTGGCCGCCGTGTCGGTCTCCGGGCCGATCGAGCGCCTCACCCGCCACCCGGGCCGTATGCACGCCCAGGCGGTCATCGACGCGGCCGCCCGCCTCTCCGAGGCCCTGCGCCGCAACGGCTGACGCTGTTCAGTTCTCCCCCTGTTCGTTCCCGGCCCACCGCTCCAACGCCGCAGCGGTGGGCCGGAGTTGTACGTCCGGAGCCAAACAGCGAAGAAGCCCTCCCCCGAAGGGAAGGGCTTCTTCGTTTGGTACCCCCGACCGGATTCGAACCGGCGCTACCGCCTTGAGAGGGCGGCGTGCTAGGCCGCTACACAACGGGGGCAAGATCTTGACCACGCGACGGAGTCGCATGATGTTACTGCGCTGGCCTACCAGGACTCGAACCTAGACTAACTGAACCAGAATCAGTCGTGCTGCCAATTACACCATAGGCCACTGGTGGTTTAGACCAGTTGGTACCCCCGACCGGATTCGAACCGGCGCTACCGCCTTGAGAGGGCGGCGTGCTAGGCCGCTACACAACGGGGGCCCTAGCGATCCTGCATCGGGTCCACCGGGTGCGACCCAGGTGATCCCGCGGGAAGGATCTGTACCCCCGACCGGATTCGAACCGGCGCTACTGCCTTGAGAGGGCAGCGTGCTAGGCCGCTACACAACGGGGGCTTTGTGGATGAGATCCACGTACGTGCAGATGAGCTCTGCGAGCTGGCCTACCAGGACTCGAACCTAGACTAACTGAACCAGAATCAGTCGTGCTGCCAATTACACCATAGGCCACCAAAACGCGATCCCCGTCGAGGGGGATCTTGTTCGGGTTGTGCTCCGGAGGGTTTCGGCCTTTCGGCTTGCTCCCCTCGGCGCAGGAAGAACATTACCTGAAGGTGTCCGGCGCTCCAAAACGGGTATCCCCGCGCAGCACCGCGGGGAGCTGGTGGAGGTCGGTGATGCGGGTCAGCTCGGGCCGGCCGCCGGCGTCCGCGCGGTCCAGCCAGATGCCGGCGAGCCCCGCGTCGGACGCCCCGCGGGCGTCGATGTCCGGCTGGTCGCCGACGTACGCGACCTGCTCCGGAGGCAGCCGCAGGGCCTCGCAGGCGGCGTGGAAGGCTTCCGCGGCGGGTTTGGCGACCCCCAGCTCGGCGGCGCACAGGACGGCCTCGAACCGGTCCCGTACACCCAGCACGCGGAGCTTGTGGTCCTGGTTGTGGATGCTGGAGTTCGACAGGACGGCGTGACGGTAGTCACCCGCGAGCAGGTCGAGGACCGGCACGGTGTCGGGGAACAGCTCCCAGGCGGCCTCGTAGTGCACGACGTACCGCCGGAACCAGGCGTCCGCCTCGTCCGCGGTCATCCCCGGCTCCCCCAGGAAGTCCCGCACCCGCGCGCGCCGCTGCTCCTGGAAGTCCCCGCCCTCGGCCTCGTACCGCCGCCAGTGCAGCACGGTGAGCTCCTGCCAACGACGAAGGGCCTGGCCGACGGAGCCGAATCCGTCCACCAGGCCCTCGGCCGTGAGGTGATCGCGCATGCCGGTCAGGTCGGCCGTGGCGTAGTCGAAGATCGTGTCGTCGATGTCCCACAGGACCGCGCGGATGGCCATAGGACGACCGTACCCGCCACCCGGTCAGCGCCGCAGGGCCTCCGCCGGCTGGATGCGGGCGGCGCGCCAGGCCGGGTAGAGGCCCGCGCCCAGACCGGTCACCAGACCGATCGCCGTGGCCGCGGCCGCCGTCGCCGGATGGATCACCGGGGTCCAGTCACGGATCACCGCGACCGCCACCACGGTCAGGACGCCCAGGGACGTGCCTACGAGACCGCCCAGGGCGCCGAGGGCGCCCGACTCGGCGAGGAACTGCAGGGTGATGTGGCGTCCACGCGCGCCGAGCGCCCGTCGCGGGCCACCCGGGAACGACGGAACGTCGAAGGGGCGCCGGCCACATGGCCGGCGCCCCTTCGGTTCGTACCGGGTGCCCTTACGCGGCGAGCTTCGCCAGCGCCGCGTCGATGCGGGCCAGGGTCTTCTCCTTGCCCAGGATCTCCAGGGACTCGAAGAGCGGCAGGCCGAC
This sequence comes from Streptomyces sp. HUAS YS2, assembly GCF_033343995.1. Taxonomy (NCBI): domain Bacteria; kingdom Bacillati; phylum Actinomycetota; class Actinomycetes; order Kitasatosporales; family Streptomycetaceae; genus Streptomyces; species Streptomyces solicathayae. The sequence goes on from NZ_CP137573.1 coordinate 2,433,120, forward strand.
GGTGCGGCCGGTGACGGCGACGCGGACCGGGGCCTGGGCCTTGCCGAGCTTCAGGCCGTGCTCCTCGCCGGCGGCCAGGACCGCGTTCTTGAGGGACTCCGGGTCGTTCCAGTCCGCCGCGTCCAGCTTCTCGCGGGCGGTGCGCAGCAGGGCGTCGGAGCCCTCCTTCATGGCCTTCTGCCAGGACGCCTCGTCCTCGACCGGCTCCTGCAGGAAGAGGAAGTCGACGTTGGCCGTGATGTCCGAGAGGACGGTGAGGCGGGTCTGGGCGTACGGGGCGATCCGCTCCCAGGCCGCGCGGTCGAAGTCCTCGGGGGCCCAGTTCGCGTGCGGGGCCTGCAGCCAGGGCTCGCAGGCCTCGGCGAAGGCCTTCACGTCGAGGCGGCGGATGTGGTCCGCGTTGATCGACTCGGCCTTCTTGAGGTCGAAGCGGGCCGGGTTGGCGTTGACGTCCGCGATGTCGAACTTCGCCACCATCTCCTCGATCGAGAAGAGGTCCTGGTCGGCCGAGAAGGACCAGCCCAGGAGGGAGAGGTAGTTCAGCAGGCCCTCGGGCAGGAAGCCGCGCTCGCGGTAGATGTTGAGGGACGCCTGCGGGTCGCGCTTGGAGAGCTTCTTGTTGCCCTCGCCCATCACGTACGGCAGGTGGCCGAAGGACGGGATCTCCTTGGCGACGCCCAGCTCGATCAGCGCCTTGTAGAGCGCGATCTGCCGCGGGGTGGAGGAGAGCAGGTCCTCGCCGCGCAGGACGTGGGTGATCTCCATCAGGGCGTCGTCGACCGGGTTGACCAGGGTGTACAGCGGGGCGCCGTTGGCGCGCACGATGCCGTAGTCCGGGACGTTGTCCGGGGTGAAGGTGAGCTCGCCGCGGACCAGGTCGGTGAAGGTGATCGGCTCGTCGGGCATCTTGAAGCGGACGATCGACTCGCGGCCCTCGGCGCGGTAGCGCTCGATGCGCTCGGCGCTCAGGTTGCGGCAGGTGCCGTCGTAGCCGGAGGGCTTGCCGGCCAGGCGGGCCGCGTCGCGGCGGGCCTCGAGCTCGACCGCGGTGCAGAAGCAGTGGTACGCGTAGCCGCCGGCGAGCAGCTTCTCGGCGACGTCCCGGTAGATGTCCATCCGCTGGGACTGCCGGTACGGGGCGTGCGGGCCGCCGACCTCCGGGCCCTCGTCCCAGTCGAGGCCGAGCCAGCGCAGCGAGTCGAGCAGCTGGTTGTACGACTCCTCGGAGTCGCGGGCCGCGTCGGTGTCCTCGATGCGGAAGACCATGGTGCCCTGGTTGTGCCGGGCCCAGGCCCAGTTGAACAGGGCGGTGCGGACCAGGCCCACGTGGGGGTTGCCGGTCGGCGAGGGACAGAAACGGACGCGGATGTTCGCGTTAGCCACGCTTGATCACCTTGTTGGTGAGAGTGCCGATGCCTTCGATGGTGACGGCGACCTCGTCGCCGACGTTGAGGGGGCCGACCCCGGCGGGGGTGCCGGTGAGGATGACGTCGCCCGGGAGCAGCGTCATGGCCTCGGTGATGTGGACGACCAGGTCCTCGATGGAGCGGATCATGTCGCTCGTCCGACCCAGCTGGCGTTGCTCACCGTTGACCGTGCACTGGATGGTGACGTCGGCGGGGTCGAGGTCGGTCTCCACCCAGGGGCCCAGCGGGCAGGAGGTGTCGAAGCCCTTGGCGCGGGCCCACTGCTTCTCGCGCTTCTGGACGTCGCGGGCGGTGACGTCGTTGGCACAGGTGTAGCCGAAGATGACGTCCTTGACCCGCTCGCGGGGCACCTCGCGGCACATGCGGCCGATGACCACGGCCAGTTCGGCCTCGTGGTGCAGCTCGTCGGAGAAGGAGGGGTACTCGATGGCGTCACCGGAGCCGATCACCGAGGTGGTGGGCTTGAAGAAGGTGATCGGCGCCTCGGGGACCTCGTTGCCGAGTTCGGCGGCGTGCTCCGCGTAGTTGCGGCCGATGGCCACGACCTTGTTGGGGAGCACGGGCGGCAGGAGCCGTACCTTGTCGAGGGGGACCTTCGTCCCGCTGAGCTCGAAGTCGGTGTACGGGATGCCCTTGATGATGTCGAGAACGAGGCCGTCCTGGCCCTCGCCCTCGACGGCGCCGAAGGCGACATTGCCGTCGATGGAGAATCTGGCGATGCGCACGAGTGCTGTCGCCCCTCACTGAAGCTGGCTGGAGTCTGACGCTCCAGGCTAGCGCGGCGAGCGGGACGGCCCGCCGTATTACCCGGCGGGAAGGGGTAGGGCTCGGCGGCGGTTACTCCGCGACGGCGGCGACCGGCGCGTCCATCAGGACGGTGCGGCGCGGGTTCGCGGTCTGGGTGGGGAGTTCGACGGTGTGCTCGGGCTGGGCGCCCCGCTCCAGCAGCTCGGCGTCCTCCAGGTGCGCCAGCGTGGTGCGGCGGGGGTTGGCGGTGGTGCGCAGGAGCATCGTCGTCTTCATCGCGGGCGTCAGACCTCTACAGAGCGGCGGAGTTTGTAAAGCGTCAGGCTAAACACTCGATCCCCTTCGAATGCATGGAAGACGCAACGATCTACGTGTGAGTTTGCTCACCACTCGCAGGGCAATCCGGGCATTACACCCCATTGGTCAAGGCCAATGAAACGGACATTGCGTGCGTGAATCAGTCATTCCGCTCCTGATCATGGCGACTGGGACACTCGGCAACACTCGCCGCTTGGTAAGCAAAAGTCCGATTCCTCCGTGATCATCTTCTACATCGCGTGACATGATGTTCACGCGTTGTCATGCCTTTCGACACCACGGACACGGCTCTTGTTGGAGATCCGGCACTGTGCTGGAATTCCACGCACCGCCGCGGGTTTGAGACCGGCGCGCAGGGGGCGCTGTACAGCGCCGAGCGAGCGGCGGGGAAGGGGGAACTGCGCCGGTCGACGACGACCACCATGGGGTGCACTGTGTGCCCCAAGACGCCGACACCGTCCTGTCCCGTTCACGCGGGGGGACGCCTGGTCCAGAGGTTGCGACGCTAGTGCAGGGACGTTTCAAGAGGGATGGCAGCAGCGCGGCGGAACAGGAGCCGCGCGGCGGGACCGACCGCGGCTCCTCGCCCCAGCACGCTCAGAACCCGGGTCAGGGTCCGGCGGACGAGGGCGACACCGCGGCGCGCGGGAACACCGCCGGCGCTCCGGCGCCCGAACCCAAGAACCGGCCGAAGCCCAAGGGGCCTTCGGAAGCAGGTTCGCGAATAGCCCTGCGCAACTGGAGCATCTCCACGCGCCTGGTCGCGCTGCTCACGCTGCCCGTGGTCGCGGCCACCACCCTGGGCGGGATTCGTATCAACGAGTCCCTCCAGGACATGGAGCAGCTGGAGCACATGCAGCTGCTGACCAAGATGACCAAGGAGGCCACGGACCTCGCCGAGGCCCTCCAGGCCGAGCGCGACCTGTCCGCCGGTCCGCTCTCCAACGGCTCCTCCCCCGACGAGTTCAAGGTCGCGGACCCGCGCAAGAAGACCGACCGCGCCCGGCAGGCCTTCCTCGACGCGACCGGCGACATCGGCGACACCCAGGGCGACGACGCGCTCGAGAGCATCCGCTCCAACGCCAACCAGATCGCCCAGCAGGTCATCGGCCTCGATACGCTGCGGCAGACGGCGTACAAGAAGGGCGAGTCGATCTCGCAGACGGTCGAGGGCTACAGCCAGATCATCGACTCGCTGCTCAGCCTCTCGCAGGACATGGCGCAGGCGACCAGCAACCCGGAGATGATCAAGCGGACCCGGGCCCTGGCCGCGTTCTCGCAGGCCAAGGAGTACGCCTCCATCCAGCAGGCGATCATCGCCGCCGCGCTGCCGCCGACCGACCAGAAGGCCGGCCGCCTGGAGCGGCAGGACCGCCTGTACGCCGAGGCGGCACGGAGGTCCGAGTCCAACGCCCGCACCCGCTTCGCGGCGATCTACGAGTCCATCGGCGGCAACGCCGTCGAGTTCACCTCTTCCCTGGACAGCGGCAACCCGTCGGTCGAGTCCGCGGAGACGTACGCCACCCGCGTGCTGACCTCCGACACCGGTCTGGACACGGCGAACCGTCGCGGCTACCTCGACTTCACCGACGAGTACGGCACCAAGATCCGGGCCATGAGCCAGCTCGAGGCCGCCCTGCTGGACCAGATGGAGGCCAAGGCCCGCGAGCTGAAGCAGGAGTCGCAGCGCGACGCCATCATCAACGGTGCGCTGATCCTGCTCGTCCTCGGTGTCTCCCTCGTCGGCGCCTTCGTCGTGGCCCGGTCCATGATCCGGTCGCTGCGCCGGCTCCAGGACACCGCCACCAAGGTCGCCCAGGAACGTCTGCCCGAGCTCGTCAAGCAGCTCTCCGAGACCGACCCGCAGGACGTCGACACCTCCGTCGAGTCCGTCGGTGTGCACTCCCGGGACGAGATCGGCAAGGTGGCCACGGCCTTCGACGACGTGCACCGCGAGGCGGTCCGCCTCGCCGCCGAGCAGGCCCTCCTCCGGGGCAACGTCAACGCGATGTTCACCAACCTCTCGCGCCGTTCCCAGGGCCTCATCCAGCGTCAGCTCTCGCTCATCTCCGAGCTGGAGTCCCGCGAGGCCGACCCGGACCAGCTGTCCTCGCTGTTCAAGCTCGACCACCTCGCGACCCGCATGCGCCGTAACGGCGAGAACCTCCTCGTCCTCGCGGGCGAGGAGCCCGGCCGCCGCTGGACCCGCCCGGTCCCGCTGGTCGACGTCCTGCGCGCCGCCGCGTCCGAGGTGGAGCAGTACGAGCGCATCGAGCTGGCGGCGGTCCCGGCGACCGAAGTCGCCGGCCGGGTCGTCAACGACCTCGTGCACCTGCTCGCCGAGCTGCTCGAGAACGCCACCTCGTTCTCCTCGCCGCAGACCAAGGTCCGCGTCACCGGCCACGCGCTGCCGGACGGCCGCGTCCTGGTCGAGATCCACGACACCGGCATCGGCCTCTCCCCCGAGGACCTCGCCGCGATCAACGAGCGGCTCGCGTCGCCGCCCACCGTGGACGTCTCGGTCTCGCGCCGCATGGGTCTGTTCGTGGTCGGCCGCCTGTCCCTGCGACACGGCATCCGCATCCAGCTGCGCCCGTCCGACTCGGGCGGCACCACCGCGCTCGTCATGCTCCCCGTGGACGTCGCCCAGGGCGGCAAGAAGCCCGTGCCCAAGGCGGGCGCCGGCGGCCAGGGCCAGATGCCGCAGGCTCCGTCCGCCCCGGGCGGCCGGCTCACCGGCGGTCCCGGCTCGGCCGGCGGCCTCGGCGGGGGCGGCGGCCGGCTCGGCGCGGCCCCCGGCCCGCGTGCCGCACTGCCCGGCCGCGACGGCGCGGCGCGCCCGAACGGTCAGAACCCGCAGAACCCCGGTCAGAACCCGCAGAGCCAGGGCACGGGTCAGCAGGCGCCGCAGAACCCGCAGCGTCAGGGCGCCGGCGCGTCCGGCTTCGGCGGCGGTGCGCAGAGCGCCATCCCGTCGCGTACGGACGTCTGGCAGAGCTCCGGCTCCGGCCAGAACGCCCAGGCCCCGCAGGCTCCCCAGGCCCCGCAGCCGGCCCGCAACGCCTTCCAGCCGCCCGCGGCCGGCAACGCCGAGCAGGCCCGCCCGCAGCAGGGCCAGGGCGACGCGGCCGGGACCGGCCGCCGTCCCGGTCTCCCGCCGGTGGGCGGCCCGCGTGCCGAGCTGCCGGGCGCTGCCCCGCAGGCGCAGCGCCCGCAGACCCCGAGCTGGGGCAACGACCAGGCGTCCGCGCCGCGTCGGCAGCAGTCCCCGCTGGACGCGCCGCGCGGACACGAGGAGCCGGAGGCGACCGGGCCGTACACCCGTTCCGCGGCGCCCCAGGGCCCCGGCTCCACCGGCCAGTTCGCCCGCCCGGACTTCAACCAGCAGCAGCCGCCCCAGCAGCAGTACCAGGGTGGTGCGCAGGACCCGTCGGCCACCGCGCCGTTCGCACGGCCCGACTTCAACCAGCCCCAGCAGCAGCCTCCGGCCCCGCGTCAGCGCGGCCGCGAGGACTCCGGCTTCGCACCGCGTCCTGCCGCCGGCCTGCCCGCCGCGCCGCAGCCCGAGGCACTGCCTCCGGCGCCCGGCGCCGGTGACGGCCGTACGCCGCTGTACGACACGCTGGAGACCAACTGGTTCCACGGTCAGCCCGGCGACGCGGGGCGTCCCGCCGACGTCGAGCAGACGATGCAGACGCCGGTGGTGCCGCAGCAGCCCCAGCAGCAGCAGCCGCAGCGCCCGGCTCCGTCGGCCCCGCGCCGTCCGGCCGCGTCGCCGCAGTCCGCATCGCCGCAGGCGCCCGCTCCGCAGGCGAACGACACCCAGCAGAACGCCACGTGGCGCACCTCCCCGAACGACGAGCTGGTGCGCCAGGCCGAGCGGGTCCGTAAGCCCGCGGCCGGCGGCGTCACCACCTCGGGGCTGCCGCGGCGCGTGCCGCGCGCCAACCTCGTGCCCGGGACCGCGCAGGAGCAGGCCCACACGGCCGGCCCTCAGGTCTCGCGCGCACCCGACGACGTCCGCGGCCGCCTCACCAATCTGCGCCGCGGCATCCAGCAGGGCCGACAGGCGGGCAACTCGACCACGGGTAGCTTCAACATAGGCCCCACTCACCAGCAGGAGCGTGAGTTTTGAGCGCGATGAGCCAGGCTGCACAGAATCTCAACTGGCTGATCACCAATTTCGTGGACAACACCCCCGGGGTGTCCCACACCGTGGTGGTCTCCGCCGACGGACTCCTGCTGGCCATGTCCGAAGGATTTCCGCGTGACCGCGCCGATCAGCTGGCGGCGGTCGCGTCCGGACTGACCTCGCTGACCGCGGGAGCCTCGCGGATCTTCGAGGGCGGTCCCGTCGCCCAGACCGTCGTGGAGATGGAGCGCGGCTTCCTCTTCCTGATGTCGGTCTCGGACGGCTCCTCGCTGGCCGTGCTCGCACACCCCGAATGCGACATCGGCCTCGTGGGCTACGAGATGGCGCTGCTGGTCGACCGGGCCGGCACCGTTCTCACCCCGGATCTCCGTGCGGAGCTCCAGGGCAGCCTGCTCCACTAGTACGCCACGCACACCAGAGCGGTGCGCCCCTCCGCACCGCTCTGCGGCACCACTCACCGTCCGGCCGCCCCAAGGCCCCCCCACCGGCCCCAATAGACGGCAGTAGAACCTTTGCTGTCACGCCCGGAGGATTCATGACCCCGCCCACCGCCTCTCACGATCCGTACGGCGCCTCCCTAGACGAGCCGTACGGACATGAAGGCGACCAGCCGCTGGTGCGTCCGTACGCGATGACCGGCGGCCGGACCCGGCCGCGCTACCAGCTCGCCATCGAGGCGCTGGTCAGCACCACGGCGGACCCGGCGCACCTCGCCAGTCTGCTCCCGGAGCACCAGCGGATCTGCCACCTGTGCCGTGAGGTGAAGTCGGTGGCGGAGGTCTCGGCCCTGCTGTCGATGCCGCTGGGCGTGGCCCGGATCCTCGTGGCCGACCTGGCCGAGGCCGGCATGGTGGCCATCCACCAGCCGGGCAACGGCGAGGCCGGCGGCACGCCGGACGTGACTCTGCTCGAAAGGGTGCTCAGTGGACTTCGGAAGCTCTGACGGCGGGACCGGGACGGCCGGACGCTCGACCACCAGCGCGAAGATCGTGGTGGCGGGCGGCTTCGGCGTGGGCAAGACCACGTTCGTCGGCGCCGTCTCCGAGATCAACCCGCTGCGCACCGAGGCCGTCATGACGTCCGCCTCCGCGGGCATCGACGACCTGACCCACACCGGGGACAAGACCACCACCACCGTGGCCATGGACTTCGGCCGCATCACCCTGGACCAGGACCTGATCCTGTACCTCTTCGGTACGCCCGGTCAGGACCGCTTCTGGTTCATGTGGGACGACCTGGTCCGCGGCGCCATCGGCGCCATCGTCCTCGTCGACACCCGCCGTCTCGCCGACTGCTTCCCCGCCGTCGACTACTTCGAGAACAGCGGCCTGCCGTTCGTCATCGCCCTCAACGGCTTCGAGGGCCACCAGCCCTACCAGCCGGAGGAGGTCCGCGAGGCCCTCCAGATCGGCCCGGACACTCCCATCATCACCACCGACGCCCGCCACCGCGCGGACGCCAAGAGCGCGCTCATCACCCTCGTCGAGCACGCATTGATGGCACGTCTCAAGTAGAAGAGCGCATACGGCAGTTGTCGTAGAGATCTTGGGGGCGGCCTGTGTCCTTTGACACGGTCCGCCCCCGTGTTCATAACGTTTCGACAGAGAATTGGGTCCCTTCGGACACCCGACGCATCCGACCGGTACCACTGCGCTCACATGAGCCCCGCCATTTGACGGGGCTCGCTCTTTATGCCCGATTTATCTGCGGCCTGGACCACTGAAAACCGACCGTTCAGGCTGTTTGGAAGGGACACCCTTCACGTGCTGCAATTCATGAACTCCCGAGTAGTACGGCCCTGAACGAAACACGGCACAACGTAGGTGCCGACGCCGAGAGGTTGTTGGTCGAGTGAGGCGAAGCAAGGAAAGCTCCGCGGAGCAGCAGGCGCGGGGCAACTTCACCCCGCCGCCGCGCACAGCGGCATCGCCTGCGGACGAGCCCGGAACCCCCCACCAGCCCGCCCCCAAGGCGGGCAGTTCCAGCAAGCTGTCCCCGCGGAACTGGCGGGTGCCCACCCGCCTGAACGCGATCCTCCTCATACCCGTGCTGGTCGGCCTCGTCATGGGCGGATTCCAGGTCAAGGGGTCGATAGACACCTGGCAGGAGGCGCAGGACGCCGAGAAGACGGCGCTCATCGTGCGCGCCGCCGCGGACTACGGCAACGCCCTGCTCAACGAGCGTGACCTGACCGCCGTTCCGCTGCTCACCGCCACCACTCCCGAGGCGCGCGAGGCCAAGGAGGTCAAGGACGTCTACGCGGCGACCGACGCCGCCAAGGTCAAGTTCGACGAGGCCATCAAGGACCTCCCCTCGGGCCAGGGCCTGGAGCGCCGCCTGGACCTGTTCCAGCGCGAGGAGCCCAAGCTCGCCAAGCTGCGCGAGGCCGCGTACACCCCGGGCCTCGACCCGGTGAACACCCAGCTCGGGTACACCGGCGTGCAGCACTACCTCATGGAGTTCTCCAACGAGCTCGGCCTGGGCACCGGCAACATCACCAGCTACGGCCGTACCGTCTACGCCGTCCAGCTCGCCAAGGGCGCCGCGTCGCTGCAGCGTTCCATCGGCACCCAGCTCCTGGTCCGGCCCAGCAAGGACAAGAGCGTCTTCGCGCAGCAGTCGGTCGCCTTCCAGTCGTACAACTACCTGGAGCAGATCGCCCTCGGCGAGTACCTCTCGGGCGGTTCCGAGGCCGATGTCGCGCGCCTCACGGAGGTCATGACGGCGAAGTCCGTCGAGGGTGGCAAGAAGCTCGACGCCGCCGGCCTGCAGCCGCCGAAGGGCGAGAAGGACGGCTCCGTCTTCACCGGCATGGCCGGCGAGATCGGCAAGGCGTCCAGCCCGTCGGCGATCCGGGCCCTGAGCAAGAAGGACATCACCGTCCAGACCTGGATGGGCGCCGCGACCGCGAAGTTCGAGGGCTACAAGACGGTCGAGGACGAGCTCGTCGAGAAGGCCGTGTCCGAGGCCGCGAACATCTCCGACGACGCCGCGACCGACGCGTACCTCACCGGTGGCATCACCGTCGTCGCCCTGCTGGCCGCCTTCATCATCGCCGGTCTCATGGCCCGCCAGATGAGCCGCTCGATGCGCGAGCTGCGCACCGCCGCCTTCGGCATCGCCGAGCAGCGTCTGCCGATGCTGGTCGACCAGCTGTCCCGCACCGAGCCGGGCCGGGTCGACACCCGGGTCCAGCCGATCCCGATCGACACGCAGGACGAGATCGGCGAGGTCGCCCGGGCCTTCGACCAGGTCCACCGCGAGGCCGTCCGGCTCGCCGCCGAGCAGGCCATGCTCCGGGGCAACGTCAACGCGATCTTCACCAACCTGTCGCGCCGCAACCAGTCGCTGATCGAGGGCCAGCTGACCCTGATCACCGACCTGGAGAACAACGAGGCCGACCCGGACCAGCTGGAGAACCTCTTCCGCCTGGACCACCTGGCGACCCGTATGCGCCGCAACGGCGAGAACCTCCTCGTTCTCGCCGGCGAGGAGCCGGGCCGCCGCTGGGACCAGCCGGTGCCGCTGGTCGACGTCATGCGCGCCGCCTCCTCCGAGGTGGAGCAGTACGAGCGCATCGAGCTGGCGGGTGTCCCGGACGCCGAGATCCACGGCCAGGCCGTGACCGACCTCGTGCACCTGCTCGCCGAGCTCCTGGAGAACGCCACCACGTTCTCCTCCCCTCAGACCAAGGTCCGCGTCACCGCGACCCGTCTGCCCGACGGCCGCGTCATGGTCGAGATCCACGACAAGGGCATCGGCCTCACCGCCGAGGACTTCGCGGACATCAACCACAAGCTGGCCAACCCGCCGACCGTGGACGCCGCCGTCTCGCAGCGCATGGGCCTGTTCGTGGTCGGCCGGCTCGCCGACCGGCACGGCGTCCGTGTCCAGCTGCGCCCCTCGGGCGAGCAGGCGGGCACCACGTCGCTGGTCATGCTCCCGGACGCCATCACCCACGGTGGCGGTGGCGCCGATCTGCCCCAGGGCGACTTCACGGTCTCCCAGATCATCCCGCAGCAGTCCTCCTTCGAGGCCGCCCCGATGCGGACCGCGGCCGAGCTCGGCTTCGACGACTCGCGCTACGAGCAGGTCGACGAGCGCCAGCTGGACCCGGTCAACCGCTCGCTGATGCGCGAGGAGCGGCGTGCCGCCCTGGAGGCGCAGGCGCACGGCGGCCCCCTCCCCGAGGGCGACCGTCCGCTGTTCCGTGACGAGGTGGAGCCCTCGCACCAGGGCTACGCGCCGCACGAGCAGGACCAGGGCTATGGCGGCGGGTACGGGCAGCAGGCCCCGCAGCAGGACGACTACGCGTACCAGCAGCAGGGGTACGAGAGCTACGACCAGCCGCAGGCGGGTTACCCGGAGTCGGGCTATGCGGAATCCGGGTACGACGGTCGTGACCAGGCTCAGGCGCAGTACGACAACCCGTTCGCTCCCCAGCCCCACCAGGGCGAGTGGGTCGACCAGGGTACCTACCAGGGCGGCTACGAGCCGGGGTACGGAGCGGAATCGGAATCTGCTCAGGGCGCTCCCGAACAGGCCGACGAACGCGTAGGCTTCGACCGTCCGGGCCCCACCCCGAACACCGGTCACGCGCTGACCGACGCCGGTCTGCCGCGCCGCGGTAGCAGCGCACCGCAGGCCCCGCAGCAGCAGTCCCAGCAGCCGCAGGCCCCGCAGGTGCACCAGCCGCAGCCGGTGCAGCAGCAGAACGAAGCCGACGGTCCCGACGGCTGGCGCTCGACCAACGACGAGCGCTGGCAGCGGGCCGAGAAGCTCCGCGACCCGAAGGCGGGCGGGGTCACCTCCTCCGGTCTTCCGCGGCGGGTTCCCAAGGCCAATCTGGTCGAGGGGACCGCGGAGCAGACCCCGCAGGGCGGCCCTCAGGTCTCCCGCGCACCGGAGGACGTGCGGGGCAGGTTGAGCAACCTGCGCCGCGGTGTCCAGCAGGGGCGCAACGCGGGTACGGACACGAACGGATCGGGCCTCGGCCCGGGTAATACCTACAACCAGGAGCGTTAGTGTGAGCCCGATGAGCCAGGCGGCGCAGAATCTGAACTGGTTGATCACCAACTTCGTGGACAACACCCCCGGGGTGTCCCACACGGTGGTGGTCTCCGCCGACGGACTCCTGCTGGCGATGTCCGAGGGCTTCCCCCGGGACCGCGCCGACCAGCTTGCCGCCGTCGCCTCCGGACTGACCTCGCTGACCGCGGGCGCGTCCCGCATCTTCGAGGGCGGCGCGGTCAACCAGACCGTGGTCGAGATGGAGCGCGGCTTCCTCTTCATCATGTCGATCTCGGACGGCTCCTCGCTGGCCGTGCTCGCGCACCCGGAGGCCGACATCGGCCTGGTGGGCTACGAGATGGCGCTGCTGGTCGACCGGGCCGGCACCGTCCTCACCCCGGACCTCCGTGCGGAGCTCCAGGGCAGCCTGCTCAATTAGAACTGTTCTCAACCAGCAGACAGACTGTGCGTTTTGCGCCACCGCACCATAAGGTGCGGTGGCGCGGTTCCACAGGGACATGGACCGCGACGGCAGTCGGAGGAGGAGACGTGGGAACACCCCCGGGCGGACGCCCCTATGACGGTTTTGATGCGCATCAGCCGTTGGGAGACCCCGCACAGAACCGGTTCAACTTTCCCTCCTCGCCGAGCAGACAGGGCGCACAGCAGCCCTACCAGCCGCCGCAGGCCGGGCCTTACGCCCAGTCCGTACCACCGCGTCGGGCGGAGCCGTCCGCGCCCCCGCGGAGCGCGTCCGCCAACAACAACCCGCTGGTGCGTCCGTACGCGATGACCGGCGGCCGGACCCGGCCGCGCTACCAGCTCGCCATCGAGGCGCTGGTGTCCACCACGGCCGATCCGTCCCGGCTGCAGGGGCAGTTGCCCGAGCACCAGCGGATCTGCCGACTGTGCTTCGAGATCAAGTCCGTTGCGGAGATCTCGGCACTTCTCTCCATTCCTCTTGGCGTTGCCCGGATCCTCGTCGCCGACCTGGCGGAGGCCGGACTCGTCGCCATCCATCAGCCCGGCGGCGACGAGGCCGCCGGCGGCCAGCCAGACGTGACACTGCTCGAAAGGGTGCTCAGTGGACTTCGCAAGCTCTAGCGGCGGCGCGGCCCGTTCAACCACCAGCGCGAAGATCGTGGTGGCGGGCGGCTTCGGCGTGGGCAAGACCACGTTCGTCGGCGCCGTCTCCGAGATCAACCCGCTGCGCACCGAGGCCGTCATGACGTCTGCGTCCGCGGGCATCGACGACCTCACGCACACCGGCGACAAGACGACGACGACTGTCGCCATGGACTTCGGCCGCATCACCCTGGACCAGGACCTGATCCTGTACCTCTTCGGTACGCCCGGTCAGGACCGCTTCTGGTTCATGTGGGACGACCTGGTCCGCGGCGCCATCGGTGCCGTCGTGCTCGTGGACACCCGCCGTCTCGCCGACTGCTTCCCCGCCGTCGACTACTTCGAGAACAGCGGCCTGCCGTTCGTCATCGCCCTCAACGGCTTCGACGGCCACCAGCCCTACCAGCCGGAGGAGGTCCGCGAGGCCCTCCAGATCGGCCCCGACACCCCCATCATCACCACCGACGCCCGCCACCGCGCGGACGCCAAGAGCGCGCTCATCACCCTCGTCGAGCACGCCCTCATGGCCCGCCTGCGGTAGTCCCACCGGGTTACGCAGAAGGCCCCGCACCGTTTCCGGTGCGGGGCCTTCTGCGTTCGTACCGCGCTGGCAGCGAAGGGCCCCGCTCCGGAATCGGAGCGGGGCCCTTCGGGGTGTCGGATCAGCGCCAGCTGTGCGGGGCGCGGAAGCCGTTCTCTCGTTCCAGGCGGCGCCAGCCGGCCGTGGAGCGGCCGCGGTGCGCGGTCTCGGTCGGCTGGGCCGCGGCGCGGGCGAGCAGGACCGCGGTGATGGCGGCGAGCTCCTCCGGGTCGGCGTGGCCCTTCTCCACCCGGAGAAGGTTGTCCGTTAGGGGCGTGGTCACTTCTGACGTCTCCTCTTACTGAGGCGGGTTGCCGTGCTTGCGGGACGGCAGGTCGGCGTGCTTGGTGCGGAGCATGGCGAGGGACCTGATGAGGACCTCGCGCGTCTCGGCCGGGTCGATCACGTCGTCGACGAGGCCGCGCTCCGCCGCGTAGTACGGGTGCATGAGCTCGGCCTTGTACTCCTTGACCATGCGCGTCCGCATGGCCTCCGGGTCCTCGGCCTCCGCGATCTGCTTGCGGAAGATCACGTTGGCGGCGCCCTCGGCACCCATCACCGCGATCTCGTTGGTCGGCCACGCGTACGTCAGGTCGGCGCCGATGGACTGGCTGTCCATCACGATGTAGGCGCCGCCGTAGGCCTTGCGCAGGATCAGCGAGATCCGGGGCACGGTCGCGTTGCAGTACGCGTAGAGCAGCTTCGCGCCGTGCCGGATGATTCCACCGTGCTCCTGGTCGACGCCGGGCAGGAAGCCGGGTACGTCCAGAAGAGTGACGATCGGGATGTTGAACGCGTCGCACATCTGTACGAAGCGGGCGGCCTTCTCGGACGCCTCGATGTCGAGCACGCCGGCCAGCGACTGCGGCTGGTTGGCGACGATGCCGACGACCTGGCCGTCGAGCCGGGCCAGGGCGCAGATGATGTTGCGCGCCCAGCGCTCGTGGATCTCCAGGTAGTCGCCGTCGTCGACGAGCTCCTCGATGACCTTGTGCATGTCGTACGGGCGGTTGCCGTCCGCGGGCACCAGGTCGAGCAGCACGTCCGAGCGGCGGTCCGCGGGGTCCTCCGACGCGACGGTCGGCGGGTTCTCGCGGTTGTTCTGCGGCAGCATCGACAGGAGGTAGCGGACCTCCGCGATGCAGGTCTCCTCGTCGTCGTACGCGAAGTGCGCCACACCCGAGGTCTCGGCGTGCACGTCGGCGCCGCCCAGGCCGTTCTGGGTGATCTCCTCACCGGTGACGGCCTTGACGACGTCCGGGCCGGTGATGAACATCTGCGAGGTCTCGCGGACCATGAACACGAAGTCCGTCAGCGCGGGCGAGTACGCCGCGCCGCCGGCGCACGGGCCGAGCATCACCGAGATCTGCGGGATGACGCCCGAGGCCCGGGTGTTGCGCTGGAAGATGCCGCCGTAGCCGGCGAGCGCCGAGACGCCCTCCTGGATACGGGCGCCGGCGCCGTCGTTCAGGGAGACCAGCGGCGCACCCGCCGCGATGGCCATGTCCATGATCTTGTGGATCTTCGTGGCGTGGGCCTCGCCCAGCGCACCGCCGAAGATCCGGAAGTCGTGCGCGTACACGAAGACCGTCCGGCCCTCGACCGTGCCCCAGCCGGTGATGACACCGTCGGTGTACGGCTTCCTGGCCTCCAGGCCGAAGCCCTGCGCGCGGTGCCGGCGCAGCTGCTCGACCTCGTTGAACGAACCCGCGTCGAGCAGCAGCTCGATCCGCTCCCGCGCGGTCAGCTTGCCCTTGGCGTGCTGCGCCTCGGTCGCGCGGTCGCTCGGACCGCGCCGCGCCTGCTCGCGCAGGGCGTGCAGTTCGGCCACTCGGCCTCGGGCGTCGGTCGGCTCGCTCGGGATCTGGTCCACAACGGTCATGTACCGACCCTACGAACAGCTCCAAGAAAATCCCGCCGTCGACTCCGTACAGTCTCGCGCGCCGAATCCTGGTGGAGCTGGACAGAACCATCGGCCGAGGGGTCCGATACGACAGTCGGGTACCCCCCGGCCTTGTGGGGTTCCTCCAGATGTCAGCTCAGGGCCACCCGGCATCCGTGCGTGACGCCCGCGGTACCCGGAGTGATCCGCAGCCGCAGCGAGCGGCCCGTGCCGAGCACCTCCACCGAGGGGTCGTGGGAGACGACCCGGGCCACCTTGCGGTCCCAGACCAGCTCCAGCGGCTGCCCCGTGCGGGGCGGCTCGGCGATCTCCAGGACGGCCGTCGCGCCGCTCCTGCGGAGCAGGACGCTCGCCGGGGCGGTCACGGTGAGGCGTCCCACCGTACCGGCCCGCCAGAAGTTCGCGGCGGTCAGTCCCAGGGAGCCGACGGCGATCGCCTGCCGGTCGGCGGTGTTGTCGAGGATCTCCAGCCAGTCCGTCTCGGCGGCGCGGGCCGCGAGCGTGCGCGCGGAGGCTCCCGGCATCACCAGATAGGTGTACTCCGCCCGGGTGGGGTCGGTGCCGTGGTCGAGCCACAGGGTCTGGTAGCGACGGGTGCGGCGCTCGGTGGAACTGGTGGTGTTGATGTCGCTCCAGGCGCCGGTGCGGTCCTCGCGCAGAGTGCGCAGCGACGCCGTGCCGCCGGGCAGGATCCAGCCGCCGTGGCCCTCTAGGTGGGCCCAGCGGTCGCCCGTGGTGAACCTCTGGGCGCCGTTCTCGCCGAGGCAGCGGTTGTCGACGACCGTCTCGACCGGCACCCCGTCGGTCGCGGTGATGCCCGCGCCGAGGCAGACGATCGCGTCGGCGACGCAGAACCAGGACTTGCGGGCCTCCAGGGTGGAGCCGAGGCCCTTGAGGTGCTGGCCGACCGCGGCGAACTCGCCGTCGGTGGCCCCGCCGACCCACTGCACGGCCGGCTTGGGCGCGCCCCACTCGCCGCCCGCCCGGTCGGCCAGCCGCTTGGTGGAGACGGTGGTGCCGGGCAGCCGGTAGAAGTCGACGGTGGGCCAGAACCAGTCGGTGTACTGGGCGTCGGCCGCCCCGCCGCCGGGGGCCCACCAGGAGAGCATTCCGGCGCCGGTGTGCCAGCCCCGCGGGTTCTCGCCGTTGCCGCACTCGTAGTGCGATATCCGCTCGGAGGCCATGGAGATGTTGGCGGCCCAGCCGGGACGGCGGTGGACGGCCCGGTCCATGGACGTGAAGAGGCGGTGGCCGACCGGCTCCGGCGCCGCGGGGACGGGGTCCGCGGCGACGGCGTGCAGCCGGGCCAGGTCGGCGACGCCGAACTGCGGAGCGCCGAGGATCGGGGCGACGGTGTCCCGTTGGATCCAGCCCTTCACACGGGCGTGCCAGCGCTCGCGCTCGGCGGGGCTCGCGCCGCCGGCGAGCAGCGCGATGGCGGCGATGATGCCCTGGCCGTGGAAGTGGTCGGAGCGCATCACGTTGCGGGGGTCGTTGCGGGGCATGCCGCGGCTGATGGCGCGGCCGTTGACGCTGTCCATCATCAGGCCGTTGTGGATCAGCGGGGCGTAGGCGTGCTCGACGCTGTCGAGGATGATCTGCCGGTTCGGGTCGGTGACGTCGTAGGACGATCCGGCGAGGAGGGCGAAGAGCCGGCCGAGGCCGTCCAGCATGACCTGGCCGTACGTGCCCGAGTAGGCGACCCAGGTGTGCTGCACGAACGAGCCGTCGGCGTAGAGACCGTCGCCCTTGGTGACGTACGGGAAGACCGGGCTGAGCGCGTCCCGGGCGAGGGCGGTCTTCGCCGGGTTCCCGCCGAGGATGCCGCGCAGCACGACCGAGCGGCAGAGGTCGACGCGGTTGGCGCCGGTGGAGGTGCCGCTGTAGTTCGTGAGCATCGCGTCGGGGATGAAGTGGTCGACGGCGGCGCAGGCAGCGGCGATCCGGTCGGCGCCGAGGTGCTCGTACAGGGCGGCGGTGATGTCCATGAGCAGCCGCGGGCTGCCGATCTGCCACTCCCACCAGTTGCCGTAGCGGGTGGTGGCGGGGTTGTAGATCCGCGCGGAGAGGTGGTCGAGGCCGCGCAGGACGTCGGCGAGGAGGCCGGCGTCGCCGGTGAGTCCGGTGCCGGGCTGGACGTACGCCTGGGTCATGGTCCACAGGCGGCTGTAGCTCGCGGTGATGCCGGAGGGCGGGTCGAAGGCGAGGCCCGGCCAGAGGGAGGTGTCGGCGGGGGCCATGGTGGCGCGGAAGGTCCGGGCGAGATCGCCGGTCTCCCGGAGCCGGGAGGCGTACGGCTCGGCGCCGGCGTCGAAGCCGGCGCCGAGCTGGATGTCCAGCCAGCGCCGCCGCAGCGCGTCGAACTCGCCCTCGGCCGCGTGGGCCTGAGGAGAGAGAGCGAGCACGGTCGCGGCGGCGGCGGTGGCGGTGGCGGTCAGGAAGGTGCGGCGGGACCACATGGGCACGGGAGCCTCCTGGAGGGGAAGGGGTGGAGACCGTCGGCGCCCGGTTCTAGCGCGCTCCTTCCGACGCAATCAATGAGCACGGCAAGCGCTTTCTGCGTCAGGGCACGCAGTGGAAGCGGGCGTTCCCCCAATCGGCGTGGTCGTTGCCGTTCCCGTCGCCGCCGTCGCCGACGACCAGATCCACGTACGAGGCGCCCGTGACGTCGGCGGTCAGCGACCAGGCCGGGTCGGCTGCCTTGAGCACCGGGGACTTCACCTTCTCCGTCCCGTCGGCGAGCACGCTGAACTGGACGGTGCCGCGGCTGGTCTGGACGTCGTCCACGCCGACCTCGGCGGTGACGGAGGTGCACTTCCCGCCCAGGTAGTAGCGGACCTTCGCCGGGGCGTGGGTGCCCAGGCCCTTGGCGTACGTCGCTCCCCCGATCCTCAGCGGGCCGCCGTCGCCGGTGCCCGTCTCGCCGTTGGAGAGGTCCCGCTCGACCGGCCCCCAGCCGTTCTCCGCCGAGGTCCACTCCAGGTCGCTCGCCCAGGCGTCCGCGGTGGGCGGCGGCGGCAGCGTGCGGACCGAGGCGGCGGAGGCGAGCTTCCGCTCCTCGCCCCCGACGGTGTACGTGACCGTCGCGCCGAGCGGATACGCGCGATAGGGCGCGTCCGCGGGCGGCGTGACCTTCCAGGTGGCGGTGGCCTTCTCGCCGGCGGCGACGGAGCCGAGGGCGACCGGGCCGGCCGGTTCGGCGGTCCAGCCGTCGGGGAGGGTGAGGGTGGCGGTCGCCGCGGAGACGGCGCCCGCCTCGTCGTTGGCGAAGACCGCGCTCACCTGGTTGGCCCGGCCCGGCTCCAGGGTCTCCGGGGCGGTGATGCCGAGGGTGCCGCAGGCGGCCTTCTCGGCGGCCGGGCCCAGGTCGGTGACGGTGAAGGCGTCGAGGACGAAGTCCGCGCCGTCGGGGGCGTCGCCGCGCTTGCGCAGACCCGTCCAGGTGTCGCCGCAGCCGGCGGTCACCGTCTCGGCGAAGTGCCCGGTGGTCCGCTGCTGCCCGATCGGGGTGCGACGGGTCTCCACCGAGCCGTTGCCGTTGGCGCGGTCGTAGCCGGTGATCCACTCGTAGGCGCCCGCGTGGCTGGACTGGTAGTCGTACTCGACGCGGTAGCGGTGCCCGTCCTCCATGGGGACGGTCCAGGGCGCCGTCCGGTAGACCAGGCCGCTGTTCTCGTCGTGCGACTTGAGGGACTCGGCGCCGCCGATCACGTCGTCGATCAGCTTTCCGTTCCAGCCGGCCTGGGTGTACGGGGCGTGGAGCTGGGCGATGTGGGTGCGCGGGTCGGTGGTGCCGCCGGAGTCGCCCTTGAGGAAGGGGCCCCAGCCCTGGTCGACGGCCTCGAAGTCCTCGTACCCGGCCGCCCCGGCCTTGGTCGCCGGGTCGTTGGTGACGATGCGGACGTCGTCGAGGCGGACGGCCGCGGTGCTGCCCGCGGACGCCTCGATCCCGAGCGCGGTGGTCCCGTTGGCCGGCGCGGTGAAGGTGACCTTGGCGCGCTGCAGGTGGGTGCCGTTCCAGTCGGAGGCGGCGACCCGGTCCTCCAGGGCGGAGCGCCGTACGGTGACCGACTTCCCGCCGATCGAGAGCGTGGTCGGGCGGGTCTTGCCGGGCTCGACCTCGATCAGGGCGGAGGCGGTGTACCGGGCGCCGGGGGTCAGGCCGGTGATCTGCTGGCGGACCGAGGCGACGGAAGAGCCGGTGAGCCGCGCGCTGTTGCGGCCCTGGTCATCGGTGTCACGGGCGACGGTTCCGGTCTTCGACCAGGCGGCGAGGGCCGCGTCGTTGAAGCCGGGGTCCCGGACCGGGGTGCCCTGACCCCAGCGCGGGTCGCGGGGCTCGGGGGCGGCGGCGGGGTAGAGGACGTACGGCTGTCCGGCGGCGGCGGTCAGCGTGACCTTGCCGCGGCTGGGCCGGACCGTCCCGGTCTTGACCCGGCCGTTGTCGGTGAGCTTGTACACGGTGTACGTGCCGGTGCCGGGGACGTCCCAACTCGTCTTCCCGCCGGCCTTGTTGTAGTGGTACAGCTTGGTGCCACCGTCCCACGGGAGCAGGTAGTTCTCGCCGTCGAGGACCTTGCGGCCGTTCTCGTAGAAGGCCCGGCGGCCGTTCTCGACGGTGCCGCGGACGCCGCCGGTGAAGGTGAGGTCGTTGCCGTTCCAGCGGGTGATCTTCTGCTGCTGGAGGTACTTGGCGGGCAGGTTCTTCTGCCAGATGTTGGCGTAGAAGCGGTTCCAGTCGGTCTCGCCGGTCCAGCCCTCGAAGTCCTCCAGGGCGGTCTGGCCGAGGACCGGGTGGTTGTTCCAGACGTCCTTCTCGCCGTTGCGGATGAAGCGGACGATCTGCGAGTTGAGGCCCTTGTTGGTCGCGCCGCCGTAGTCCAGGTCGTTGGCCCAGTGCGACCACAGGGAGGCGCGCTCGAACTTGTCGGACCACTCGGTGGCGACGTTCCAGCCCTGGGCCTGGACTGCCTGCATGGTCTTGTCGGCGATCCAGCCGTGCGTGTAGTAGACGTCGATGTAGAGCATCGACAGGTTCGGGTCGGTCTCGTCGCGCAGCTGCCGGAAGCGGCGGGCGAGGTCGCCGCTGTTGATGTCGCGGCGCTGGTCGATGTAGTAGCTCTGGTTGAGCCAGTTCCAGCCGGGCTTCGATCTGTCGACCAGGGTCTCGCTGAAGTTCTTGGCCTCCGGGTACGACTCGGTGGCGTTGACGTGGACGCCGAAGCCGGCGCCCCACTTCTTGCCCTCCTTCAGGAGGGTGTTGAGGTCGGCGAGGCCGCCGGCCCGCTTGTTGTAGTTGCCGCCGTAGTCGGGGTGCGCGGAGTCGTGGCCCTCGGAGCCGTACCCCTTGAGCAGGGCGAACTGGCCGAGTCCGTCGGTGGCGAGGGAGATGCGCTTGACGTCGTCGAGGGTGCGCAGGAAGGGGTGGGTGGCGTTGGAGGCGAAGTTGAACGGGATGTGCGCGATCACCCGGTCCGGGGTCTGCTCGCTGCCGGGGGCCTTGACGCCGATCGCGGGGAAGGCGAGCGCGCCGTCCTGCCAGTCGACCTTCCCGTCGGCGTTGGCGTCGGGGGTGACGACGACCTTGGCCCAGGGCAGGTTGTCGCCGGTCTCGGGCTTGTCGGCGCCGGCGCCCCGGTAGGTCCACTGGCCGGACCAGACGCCGACGCGGGTCTCGGTCGCGGTCCTGCGGGCCTGGTGCCAGAAGCGGGCGCCGTCGCGGGCGCTCGCGCCGGAGGGCTTGTCGTAGCTGGAGTTCGACTCGACGGCGGCGGCGAGGGAACCCGTGTTGACGATCGCGTAGCCGGCGCCGACGGGGGCGGCCTCGGCGGCGGTGGCGTCGGTGATCTTCGCGAAGACGTCGGCGGTCCGGGTGGAGTCGGGGTCGAGCCGGGTGAAGGCGGTCTCGGCGCCGGTGTCGGCGGAGCCGACGGAGACCAGGTCGTGGCCGGGGATGTCGAGGGTGCCGACCCTGAAGGCGTCGGTGTCGCGGACGGCGGTGACCTTGAAGGTCGTGGCCCGGCCGCTGACGCTCAGGCCGGCGTCGATCTCGACGCCGGGCAGGTCGGGGAAGGCGAGGGTGTAGGCGGCGGAGCCGGCGGTCAGGACGGGCGCGCCCTTGGTCTGCACCGCGTACGCCGTGCCGTTCAGGACGACCCGGGTGACCGGGCCGGTGCTGCCGAGCAGCCGGGCGCCGGTGGCGCGGTCGGTGTACGAGAGGACCCGGGGGAAGTCCTCGGCGACGGAGACCGTGAGCTGGTCGGAGGCTATGGCGGCGGCGCCGTCCGCGCCCGGGTCGTCCTGGGCGAGGGCCGGTCCGGCCAGGGCGAACACGGCGGCGGAGGCGGCGGCGAGCGCGCAGGCCGTACGGAGTCTTCGCGACTTGGGGAGGGGCATGGGGACTAGTTGGCCCGCCTGACCGAGCACCGTCAACGAGATCGCGACGGACGGACCCCGCCAGTCCAAGAACCCTCTTCGGTTAGTCCAAGTGACGGCAGAAGCGGGCTCGCCCGGGGGTCGCCGGGCCCGAGGGATGCCCCGTCGGCGCCGTCGGGATGATCCTTTCCGATAGATGTTGAAAGTTGAACGGAATAGGTCTACAGTCGATGTCGTTGAAGGTTCAACCGAACCGGAACAATGTGCCGCCCCCCGCGCACCCGTCCCCAAGGAGCACGTCATGGGTCTGTTCAACCGCAAGAGCAACGAAGCCGCCGTCGCCACCGCCACCCTCCCCGTCGACCCGGCCCTGGCCGCCCTGACCGGCGACTACACGATCGACCCGGCGCACAGCAGCATCGGCTTCACCGTCCGCCACGCGATGGTCACCAACGTCCGCGGCACCTTCGCCGAACACGAGGGCTCGCTGAAGCTGAACGGCTCCGACCCGGCCGACTCCTCCGCCGCCATCGACGTGAAGATCGCCTCGATCGACACCGGCATCGGCGACCGCGACGGTCACCTGCGCAGCGGCGACTTCTTCGACGCCGAGCAGTTCCCGCTGATGACCTTCCGCTCCACGGAGGCCGCGCAGCTCGGCGGCGACAAGTACCGCGTCACCGGCGACCTCACCATCAAGGACGTCACCAAGCCGCTCTCCATCGACCTGGAGTTCAACGGCACCGCGACGGACGTGTACGGCAACGAGCGCGTCGGCTTCGAGGGCTCGGCCGAGATCCTGCGCTCCGAGTGGGGCCTGACCTGGAACGCGGCCCTCGAGACCGGCGGCGTGATGGTCAGCGACAAGGTCAAGCTGAACTTCGACATCTCCGCGATCAAGAACGCCGCATAACCGCGTTGTCAGTGCCCGCTGTCAGCATCGGAGCATGGAACTCCGTATCGACAGCGTCGTGTTGACCGACGCAGTGGCCTGGGCGGCCCGCGTGCTGCCCGTCCGCTCTCCCGTGCCCGTCCTCGGCGGCCTCCTCCTGGAGGCCGCCGACGGCGTTCTGCACGTCTCCGGTCTCGACCACGAGGCCTCCGCACGGATCGAGGCCGCCGCCGACGTCGCCGAGCCGGGGCGGACCCTGGTCCTCGGGCGGCGACTCCTCGACATCTGCAAGGTGCTGCCCCGAGGCCCGGTGGAGCTCGCCGTGGAAGGCTCCCGGCTGGCCGTGACCGGCGGGGACGCCCGGTTCGGGCTGTCCCTGCTGCCGCTCGACGACTACCCGGCCCAGCCCGCACTGCCCGAGCATCGCGGGGTCGTGGACGCGGACGCGTTCGCGGCGGCCGTGGCGCAGGTCGCGGTGGCCGCCGGGCGGGACGAGTCGCTGCCCGTGCTGACCGGGATACGGCTCGCGCTCGACGGCGGGACGATGACGCTGGCGGCGACGGACCGCTACCGGTACGCGATACGGAGCCTGGAGTGGAAGCCGGAGGCCGAGGCCGAGCCGGCGGACGTGGTGGTGCCCGCGCGCCGGCTGACCGAGATCGCCCGTTCGCTGACCGGCGCGGGCCCGGTCCGGCTCTTCCTCGACGGCGGTTCGGCCGGCTTCGAGTCCGGCGGCATGCGCACCACGACCCGGCTGCTCGACGGACGCCTCCCCCGCCACGACAAGCTGTTCGCGCTCGGCGACCCAGTGACCGCCGTGACGGACCGGGCCCCGCTCCTGGAGGCCGTGAAGCGGGTCGCCGTGGTCGCCGACGGGGACAGCCCGCTCCAGCTGGAGTTCTCCGCGGACGCCGTCCATCTGCGGGCCGGCTACGAGGACGACGTCGCCTCCCAGCGGCTGCCCGGCGCGCTCAACGGCGGCGAGGCGATGACCGTCGCCTTCAACCCGGGGTACCTGCTCGACGCGCTGGGGTCCTTCGAGAGCCCGCGGATCCGCTTCCACCTCCTGGGCCCCGGTCAGCGCGCCCTGCTCTCGGGCACCGAGGGGACGGCTCACCGGCACCTGCTGATGTCGGTGAAGCCGCCCCTGGTCTAGGCAGCCCTTCGGGCTAGAACCCGCCGCCGCCGTCGAAGCCGCCGCCTCCGCCGAAGTCCCCGCCGCCGAAGCCCCCGAATCCGCCGCCGTCACCGCCACCGAAGTCGCCGGAGTTGAAGTCGGCGCCGGAGTAGTCGCCGCCCCCGAAGTCGCCGCCGCCGTATTCGGCGGCGTACGCCGGGGTGGACAGGGCCGAGCCGAGCATGGTGCCGAGCAGCAGGCCCGGGAGCAGGCCGCCGCCGAAGTAGCCGCCGGCCCAGGGGCCGTAGGCCGGGCCGGCCTCCCAGTACGGGCGGGGCCCGCCGGCGGTTTCGACGGTGCGGGCCATCGGGTCCTGGCCGTCGTCGAGGCGGGCCGCGTCGGCGGCGCAGACCGGGACCTCGCGGGCGTAGCCGCCGGCCGGGGTCCAGGTGCGGTCCTCGATGGAGGGGCCGTGGCGCGGGTCGAAGAAGCAGGGCGGGCGGCGCTCCGGCAGCGGCCGGTGCTCGCGCCGGGCCGCGAGCACGGCCAGCGAGAAGCGGCCGTCCTCCACCTGTTCGGTCACGGCCCGCACGTCGTGCGGGTGCCGGGCGGAGCCCATGAGCGACTTGGCCCGGTCGTACGCGTCGAGGGAGCGTTCGTAGTCGCCGCGCATCGCGTCGTCGGCGCCCTTCTCCGCCGGATGGAAGTCGAGCCGTTCGAGTTCCTCGCCGAAGGCGGTGATGTCCTCGTCGACGACGACCCGAAGCTTCTCGAGCGCCTCACGCTCCTCCTCCTCCTTGCGGCGCCGGTTGCGGCGGACGACCGCGTACGCGCCGGCGCCACCGGCCACGACGACCGCGCCGAGCGTGATCAGGCCGCCCACGGGGACATCGTCCGAGGCGGCCGAGCCGCCGCTCCAGGACGCGGGGGCTGAGCCGCCGACGACCGGCAGGGCCTGGTCGACGAAGTTGTTCAGCTCGGTGTTGGCGTCCACACCGGGCTGCCGGACCGACGTGACCAGGTTGCGAACGGCGTCGCGCGACATCACGGAACGGTCCGCGCCGGCGTCGAACTTGTCACCGAGCCGGATCGCGTAGAGGCCGGTCACCCCGGTCTGGGTGCGCAGGTTGCGCAGGAGGTTCTGCTCGGGGAACTCGGAGGTGTCCGGGAGCACCGCCACGAAGACCGGTTTGTCGGCGTTCTCGATCTTCCGGGCGAGGGCGTCGGCCTGAGCCGTGGAGAGCTGGTCGGCCGCGTCCGGGTGGACGTAGACCGGGCCCTGCTTCAGGGCCGCGGCCGCGTCCTGGATGCCCGTGGCCCTGGCGCCCGCGACGGGCGCCAGGACCATGAGCAGCAGCAGCGCCAGCCCCGCCAGGGCCGACAGCACAGGTATCCGCCTCGTCCTCATACCCCCGAGTTACCCGAAATGCCGCATTTCAGACCTTCGAGGCGGATCCGGGAGTGGAGAGGCGACTCCTGTCTGCCGGTCCCGGTCAGCCGGCGACCGCCCGGGTCGTCAGCCCCCAGCCGTACGGGAACTGCGGGTCGTACGGGTACCGGTCGGCGGTCAGCGGGAGCTGGCCGGACGACTTCGGCCAGCTCAGCGGGAGCCGGCCGGTGAAGCCCCGCCGGCCGTAGAGCACGTCGGCGACCCCGTCGCCCTCGCTGCCCGGCAGCCAGGAGGCGACCAGGGCGTCCATCTCGCCGAGCCGGTCGCCGATGAGCTGCGGGCGGCCGGAGACGACGAGGACGGCGCACTTCATGGCCTTGCAGACCCGGTCCACGGCCTTCCGGTCCGCCGCGGACAGCTCCAGGTCGTGCCCCTCGACGCCGACGTCGCCCCTGCCCTCCGCGTAGGGGGTCTCGCCGACGACGACCACGCCCACGTCGTGGCCCGCGGTCGGCGCGGCGGCCTTCTCGGAGTAGGTCACCTTGGCGCTCCCGGCGGCCTTGCGGATGCCCTGGAGGATCGTGGTGCCGGGGATCGCCCTGCCCCCGGTGCCCTGCCAGCCGACGGTCCAGCCGCCGGTCTGGCCGGCCAGGTCGTCGGCGTTGGACCCGGCCACGTACACCCGCTGCCCGGTGCGCAGCGGCAGCACCCGCCCGCTGTTCTTGAGCAGCACCTGGGAGCGGGCGACGGCCTCGCGGGCGACGGCCCGGTGTCCGGCCGAGCCGACCTCGGACAGGTGCGCGGTGTCGGCGTACGGCTTCTCGAAGAGGCCGAGGCGGAACTTCTGCTCCAGGATCCGGCCGACCGCGTCGTCGATCCGGGAGAGCGGGATCCGGCCCGCGGCGACCTCGTCCCGGACGATCCGGCCGAAGTCCTTGTACGTCAGCGGGGCCATGTTCATGTCGATGCCGGCGTTGACCGCGTTCCGTACGTCGCTGACCGCGTCGCCGTCCATCTGATCGACGGCCTCCCAGTCGCTGACCACGATCCCCCGGAAGCCGAGGTCCCCCTTGAGCAGCCCGTCGATCATCTCCTGGTGGGAGTGCATCTTCACCGGCCCGCTCCGCTCGCCGGCGAGTTCGAGCGCGGAGAACGACGGCATGACCGCGCCCGCGCCGAGCCCGATCGCCGCGCGGAACGGTGCGACGTGCAGGGTCTCCAGCTCGCCCCGGTCGATCCGGGTGACGCCCTGGTCGATGGTGTACGGGGGCCGGCCGGAGCCGTAGGCGGTGCCGCCGTCGCCGACGAAGTGCTTGGCGGTGGCGAGGACCTTGTCGTTGCGGGCCAGGTCCCGGCCGTCCGGGGCGCCCTGGAGGCCGCGGACGGCGACCGCCATCTCGGACACCAGGTCGGGGCTCTCGCCGAAGGACTCGTAGGTGCGGCCCCAGCGCACGTCCCGCACCACGCACACGCAGGGCGCGAAGTTCCAGGCGATACCGGTGGCCCGGGCCTCCTTCGCGGTGATCGCGGCGAGCCGTTCGACCAGGGCCGGGTCGCGGGTGGCGCCGAGCCCGATGTTGTGCGGCATGACGGTGGCGCCCTTGACGAAGGCGTGACCGTGCACGGCGTCGGTGGCCAGCAGCAGCGGGATCTGCAGTCGGGTGGCGCGGGCGTACCACTGGTACGTGTCGGTGGTCCTGCGCCAGGCCGCGGCGTTCTGGGCCGGCTTGCCGTCGGTCTCCGCCTCGTAGATGACCGAGCCGATCGCGTACGAGGTGACGTCCTCGTACGCGGCCAGGGTGTTGCGGCCCGCCTGGGTCATCTGCCCGGTCTTCTCGGCGAGGGTCATCCGCCCGAGCAGGTCGGCGACCCGCTGCCGGACGGGCAGACCCCGGTCGAGGTACGGGAGCCCGTGGGCGTCCAGGACCACGACCGGGTCGGCGGCAGGACCGGCGGCCCCGGTCACGTCGAGGCCGACACGGAGCGCCTCGGCGGTCTCCGCGGCGCCGTCCCGGACGGTGCGGACGGACGCGGTCCGCACCGTCCCCGGGGCGCTGCCCGCGGGGAAGGTGACGTTGCCGGAGCCGGTCCGGTAGTCCCGGCCGGCGACCGCGGCGGCCGGTCCGGCCCGGCCGGCCGGGGCGTCCGTGCGCCAGCGCACGGTCACCGGCCGCCGCAGCGGGCCGTCGGCCGCCAGCGCGAGACGGACCCGCGCGGTGCCGCCCTCGGCCACGATCGTGACCGGGGGCGCGGTGACCCGTACCGGGCCGGTGGCCGACTGCGCGGCCGACTGTGCGGGCGTCGTGGTGCTCGCGGCGAGGCAACCGGTGAGGACGGCGGCGACGGTCGCACCGGCCGCCGCCGACCTCGCCCGCGCCGTGCGGGGCACGGCCGTGCGGAACGTATGACTCCTACCCATGACGCACATGCTGGGGCGTACCGGCCCCGGAGAGCCGGTACGACGCGCTGCGCGCTACTCGGCCGGGTCGATCCCCGCCCGCAGGAGCCCGTACGTGAACGCGTCCTCGAGCGCCTGCCAGGACGCGGCGATCACGTTCTCGCCGACGCCGACCGTGGACCACTCGGCGTTGCCGTCGCTCGTGGTGACGAGCACCCGGGTGGTCGACTCGGTGCCGTGCCGGCCCTCCAGGATGCGGACCTTGTAGTCGATCAGGCCGAACTTGGCCAGCGGCGGGTAGATCCGCTCGAGCGCCACCCGCATCGCCCGGTCCAGGGCGTTGACCGGGCCGTTGCCCTCGGCGGTGGCGATGATCCGCTCACCCTTGGCCCACAGCTTCACGGTGGCCTCGTTGGCGTGCGTGCCGTCGGGCCGGTCCTCGACG
This sequence comes from Streptomyces sp. HUAS YS2, assembly GCF_033343995.1. Lineage (NCBI taxonomy): Bacteria > Bacillati > Actinomycetota > Actinomycetes > Kitasatosporales > Streptomycetaceae > Streptomyces > Streptomyces solicathayae. The sequence continues at coordinate 2,461,000 of NZ_CP137573.1, forward strand.
ATCGCGCGCCAGGACTCGGTACGGAAGTAGCGGCGGGACCTGCCCTCCACCTCCGCGCGCAGCAGCAGCTCGAAGGAGGCGTCGGCGGCCTCGTACGTGTAGCCCTTGAGCTCGCGCTCCTTGACCCGCTCGACGACCCGGCCGACCAGCTCGCGGTCGCCGCCGAGGTCGACGCCGAGCTCCTTGCCCTTGAGCTCGATGGAGGCCCGGCCGGCCATGTCGGAGACGAGCATCCGCATGGTGTTGCCGACCAGTTCGGGGTCGATGTGCTGGTACAGGTCCGGGTCGACCTTGATCGCGGAGGCGTGCAGCCCGGCCTTGTGCGCGAACGCGGAGACACCGACGTACGGCTGGTGCGTGGACGGCGTCAGGTTGACGACCTCGGCGATGGCGTGCGAGATCCGGGTCATCTCGGCGAGCGCGCCCTCGGGCAGCACCTTCTTGCCGTACTTGAGCTCCAGCGCGGCGACCACCGGGAAGAGGTTCGCGTTGCCGACCCGCTCGCCGTAGCCGTTGGCGGTGCACTGGACGTGCGTCGCGCCGGCGTCGACCGCGGCGAGGGTGTTGGCGACGGCGCAGCCGGTGTCGTCCTGCGTGTGGATGCCGAGCCGGGCTCCGGTGTCGGCGATGACGGTGGCGACGACGGCCTGGACCTGGGCGGGCAGCATGCCGCCGTTGGTGTCGCAGAGGATGACGACGTCGGCGCCGGCCTCGTACGCGGTGCGGACGACGTCCTTCGCGTACTGCGGGTTGGCCTTGTAGCCGTCGAAGAAGTGCTCGCAGTCGACGAAGACCCGGCGCCCCTGGGAGCGCAGGTACGAGACGGTGTCGCGGACCATCTCCAGGTTCTCGTCCAGCGTGGTGCGCAGCGCCAGCTCGACGTGCTTGTCGTGCGACTTGGCGACCAGCGTGATGACCGGCGCGCCGGATTCGAGCAGCGCCCGGACCTGCGGGTCCTCGGCGGCGTCGCCGCCGGCCCTGCGGGTGGCGCCGAAGGCGACCAGCTGGGCGTGCTTGAAGCGGATCTCCTGCTGGGCGCGGGCGAAGAACTCGGTGTCCCGCGGGTTGGCGCCGGGCCAGCCGCCCTCGATGAAGCCAACGCCGAAGTCGTCCAGGTGCCGGGCGATGGTCAGCTTGTCGGCGACGGTCAGGTTGATGCCTTCGCGCTGCGCGCCGTCGCGCAGCGTGGTGTCGAAGACGTGGAAGCTGTCGTCGACGCGCGAGGTCTCGTCGGTCTCCGTGCTCATGACTGTGTTGGCTCCTGTCGGATGTGGCTCCGGAATGTCTGGATCCACTTGCCCCCATTCTCACGCGTCGTCCGTTTCCGGCGATGGTGGGGCCGGAAAACGAAAAAACCCCTCGCGGGTGCGAGAGGTCTGCGCGCGGGTCTGGGGCACGGTGTCCACTTGCCGCGGGGGTGAAGTCGCGACTCAGTGGCCACTGCGGACCGGCGCGCTGCTGCCCATAATCATGGTGGTAGCAAGCACGGCGGCAGTCTGCCACACCCGGCGGCGGCCGTGGACCGCGGTCTCACGATGCGGGCGGCGCGCCCGGGGGCCGGGCGCGCCGCCCGCGTACGGGGGTGTCAGCCCGCCCTGACGGCCGCGGGCTCGGATGCCGGGGCCCGGTCGGCCGTGCCGACCCGGGCCAGATCGATGTCGCGGGTCTCCCGCATCGTCAGGTAGACCACCAGCGAGACGGCCGCGCAGCCCGCCACGTACCAGTAGTAGCCGGACTCGGCACCGGAGTCCTTGAACCACAGCGCCACGTACTCGGCGGTGCCGCCGAAGAGCGCGTTGGCGATGGCGTACGGCAGGGCGACGCCCAGCGCGCGCACCCCGGTCGGGAACAGCTCCGCCTTCACGCAGGCGTTGATCGAGGTGTAGCCGGTGACGACCACCAGGGCGAGGAGGGAGAGACCGAGAGCCGGCCAGAACGAGCCCGCGTGCTTGAGCATCGTCATGATCGGCACGGTCAGGAAGGTGGAGCCGAGCGCGAAGGTGATCAGCAGCGGGCGGCGGCCGATCCGGTCGGACAGCTTCCCGGCGAGCGGCTGGAGGCAGGCGAAGACGATCAGCGCACAGAAGGAGACCAGGGTCGCGGTCTGCTTGGGCAGCCCGGCGGAGTTCGACAGGTACTTCGTCAGGTAGGTGGTGTACGTGTAGTACGCGACGGTGCCGCCCATGGTGAGGGCGATGACCAGGAACGCCTCCCGCCGGTGCGCCCACAGGGCCTTGACGGTGCCCTTCTCGCCCGCCCCGACGCCGTCGTCCGCGGTCTCCTCGTAGACCTCGGTCTCCAGCATGTTGCGGCGCAGGTAGAACACGACGGCCGCGCCGAGCGCGCCGACGATGAACGGGATGCGCCAGCCCCAACTGTGCAGCGCCTCCGCGGACATGGTGCGCTGGAGCACGATCTGCAGACCGAGGCCGACGATCTGACCGGCCGTCATCGAGACGTACTGGAAGCTGGAGGCGAAGCCGCGGTGCTGCGGCGCGGAGGCCTCGGTGAGGTACGTGGCGCTGGCGGCGTACTCGCCGCCGACGGACAGGCCCTGCAACAGGCGGGCGATCAGCAGCACGGCCGCGCCGCCGTAGCCGGCGACGGCGTAGGTGGGCGCGATCGCGATCAGCACGGCGGAGGCGGACATCAGCGTGACGGTGAGGGTGAGGGCCGCCTTGCGGCCCTTGCGGTCACCGACCCGGCCGAGCAGCCAGCCGCCGACCGGCCGCATGAAGAAGCCGACGGCGAAGATGCCGGCGGTGTTCATCAGCTTGGCGGTGTCGTTGCCCTCGGGGAAGAAGGCCCCCGCGAAGTAGGTGGCGAAACTCGCGTACACGAACCAGTCGAACCACTCGACCATGTTGCCGGCCGACCCGACCCAGATCTTCTTCCAGTGATCTCGTCCCATGGACCGGAACCGTGCCGGAGGTGAGACGGGCGCAACAAGAGCGTAGCGCGCAACGATCGGGAGTACTTGCGTGCGTTACGGTCGCAGCAGCAGGTCGTTCTCGATGAACTCCCCTACGTGGTCGAGCACTTGCTCCCGACCGGTACCGGGGATGCCGACCGCGACGTGCACGCTGAAGCCGTCCAGCAGGGCGCGCATCCGGGTGGCGAACCGGTCAGGGTCGACCGGCCGGAACTCACCGCGCGAGACGCCCTCGGCGAGCAGCGCGACGAGGTCGCGGTGCCAGGCGCCCTCGATGGCGGCCTGCCGGGCGCGGGCGTCGTCGTCGGCGTTCTGCGACCGGTTCCAGACCTCCAGCCAGAGCGTCCAGTGCGGGTCGCGGGGGCCCACGGGCACGTACACGTCGACGTACCCGTCGAGCCGCTCGCGCGCCGTGCCGGGCCGGGAGAGCAGCGCGCTCCGCTCGGCCCCGAGGCGGCCCTCGCTCCACTCCAGGGTCTGCAGGAGCAGCTCGTCCTTGGTGCGGAAGTAGTAGAGCAGGTGCCCGCTGCTCATCCCGACCTCGCGCCCGAGCCCGGCCATGGTCAGCCCTTCGAGCCCGCGCTCGGCGATGGTGTCCATGGCGGCGGCGAGCACGTCCTCACGGGGCGGCGCGGCCTGATGACGCCGCCGGGTTTGCGGTGCGGACCCGCCGGACGCGTTGGTACGGGCCACCTTCTCCTCCGAGGATTGTCGATGCGCGCTCGAAGGCGAATTCGACGGCTTTTACACGATGCAAGGGCCTATGTAAGCTCCCTTTGTGCGCACAGCATACAAGTGCCGGGCCTACCCGGACTCCGAGCAGGCGGGCATCCTTGCCCGCACGTTCGGATGTGTGCGCCTGGTATGGAACAGGGCCCTCGCCGATCGCCACCGCGCGTACTACACCGAGGGAAAGCGGATCTCCTACAAGGAGGCCGACGCCGCTTTGACGGACTGGAAGAAGACTGAGGAACTGGCCTTTCTCTCAGACGTCTCCAGCGTTCCTCTCCAACAGACATTGCGTCATCAGCACGCTGCCTTCGCGAACTTCTTTGCCGGTCGGGCGAAATACCCTCGCTTCAAGTCCCGGACGGCCCGACAGTCCGCGCACTACACGCGATCCGCGTTCCGCATGCGCGACGGCCAGTTGGTGCTGGCGAAGACGACCGGGCCGTTGCCCTTCGTGTGGTCATTCGAAGATGTGGACCTGGCGACGCTCAGTCCGACGATGGTCATCGTCTCGCGGGAGCCCGACGGCCGCTGGTACGTGACGCTCGCGATCGACACCGATACTCCCGCTCCGCTCGACACGGTCGAACACTCCATCGGTGTGGATCCCGGGGTCAAGGACTTCGCCGTGACCAGCGATGGAGTGCGCATCGCCAATCCCCGGCATCTCGAACGCAAGGCGAAGAACCTGGCCCGGTATCAGCGCCGCATGTCCCGCTGTCAGAACGGCTCCGCGAACCGGGGCAAGGCGAAGGCAAGGACTGCCAGGGCCCACCGCAAGGTCCGCAATGCCCGACAGGACTTCCTGCACCGTGCCACGACGAACCTGGTGCGCAAGGCTGACACGATCGTGATCGAAGACCTGGCCGTCAGGAACATGGTGAGGAACCGCAGCCTGTCCCGGGCCATTTCGGACTGTGGCTGGGGTGAGTTCAGGCGACAGCTTGCCTACAAGTGTGAACGCGCCGGCCGCGAGTTGGTCGTGATCGACCGCTGGTACCCATCGTCCAAGACCTGCTCGACATGCGGCCACCTGCTCGCTGATCTGAAACTGAGTGCACGGCACTGGACGTGCCCCTCCTGCCGTACCCGGCACGACCGGGACATCAACGCGGCGAAGAACATCCTGGCGGCTGGTCTAGCCGTGTCAGCCTGTGGAGCTGATGTCAGACGGCGGGGATCTTCCCTTCCGCAGTCGGCGACGAAGCAGGAAGCCCTCCGGAGTGATCCGGACCGTCTCGGCGAGGCTCGGCAGTAACGTCGAGCGGGGATCAGTCAATCGTACGTTCTACCTCATGGTTCCGTCGGTGTTCCGGCCGAAGGCGGCGTCGAGGACGGCGGGCAGGTCGACCTCGGCAACCGTTGCACGCAGTTCGGCGAGGACGGCGGTGAAGTCTTCGTCGTCGATGACGCCCAGGTGCTCCTCGCGCAGGGCGCGGATCACCTCGACGAGATCGGGGCGGAGCTCCATCCAGCCGCGGGAACGCTCGATCTCGAACTCCACGTGCCCCATGAACCAGCGGACGACGTCGTACGGGATGGCGTGGTGTCCCGAGACCGGGTCGACGCACACGGTCGGCTGCCGCTCCGGGTCCTCGTCCGGCACGATCGCGGTCATGACCGTCCGCTGGTCGGCGATGTGGTCCAGTTCCAGGTACCAGGCGTCGTCCGGCACGGAGTACATGAGCTGCAGCTCGTAGGCCCGGCTCGGATGTTCGTGAAGCGGCATGGCCGCAGGCTGTCACACGGCCCGCGGCCATGACCAAGGGGTTATCGCGTTCCTCGGACCGCCGGCTGCTGCTGGGTGATGCAGTGGATGCCGCCGCCGCCCGCGAAGATCGTGCGGGCGTCGACCAGGACGACCTCGCGCTCCGGGAAGAGGTCGCGGAAGACGTTGGCCGCGATCTCGTCGTTCGGGTCGCCGAAGCCGCACAGGATCACGGCGCCGTTGCACAGGTAGTGGTTGATGTACGAGTAGTCGACCCAGTCGCCCTCCTCGTCCCTCAGGACGGTGGGGGCCGGGATCTCGACGACCTCCAGGGGGCGGCCCTGCGCGTCGGTCTGGCCGCGGAGGATCTCCACGTACGTCTGCGAGCGGACGAAGTCCGGGTGGGCCGGGTCCTGCTGGCTGTGCACGACGACGGTGCCCGGCTTGGCGAAGGCCGCGACGATGTCGACGTGGCCCTGGGTGCCGTACATGCCGTAGTCGCCGGCCAGGCCGTGCGGCAGCCAGATCGCCTTGGTGGTGCCGAGCTTGGCGTGGATCTCGGCCTCGACCTGCTCGCGGGTCCAGTCGGGGTTGCGGCCCGGGCCGAGCTGGACGGTGTCGGTCAGCAGGACCGTGCCCTCGCCGTCGACGTGGATCGCGCCGCCCTCGTTGACCAGCGGGCTGTTCAGGACGGGGACCTCCGCGAGATCCGCGACATGGCGGGCGATCTTGGAGTCGTGCTCCCAGCGGGCCCAGTCCTGGGCGCCCCAGCCGTTGAACACCCAGTCCACGGCGGCCAGGCGGCCGTCCTCGTCCGTGACGAACGTGGGGCCGATGTCGCGCATCCACGCGTCGTCCAGCTCGCGCTCGACCAGATCGACGTCCGGGCCGAGCAGCTCGCGGGCGCCCTCGCCCTGGCCGGGGCCGTGCACGACGGTCACCGGCTCGAAGCGGCGTACGGCGCGGGCGACGGACGCCCAGGCGACGCGGGCCTCGGCCAGCTCCTCGTCGTTGGTGAAGGTCGGGTTGGGGCCGGGCCAGGCCATCCAGGTGCGCTCGTGCGGGGCCCACTCGGGGGGCATGCGGAAGGTCATGGAGAGGTCCTAGGGGTGTCAGAGGAAGTACAGGCGGTTGAGGGAGATCGACTCGGCCGGCTCGGAGCGGATCGGGTCGCCGTCCAGCGACACCAGACCGGTCCGGCCGTCCACCGCGACGGCCCCCAGGCGGGAGTTCAGGAGCAGGTCGGCCGGGCCGATGCCGCGGGTGCCGCGGACCGCCACGCGCCGGCGCCGGGTCGGCATCCGGTCGGAGCCGAGGTCGACGGCGGCCTGCGCCACGAAGGCCACGGAGATCTCCGCCGGGGCCGCGCCGTGCCCGCCGAACAGCGGCCCGAGGACGAGCGGCTGGCAGGTGTCGGTGGCCGCGTTCGGGTCGCCGGTGACGCCCCAGGCCGGAAAGCCGGACTTCAGCACGAGCTGGGGCTTCGCGCCGAAGTACTCCGGCCGCCACAGGACGATGTCGGCCATCTTGCCGACCTCGACGGAGCCGACCTCGTGGGCGAGGCCGTGGGCGATCGCCGGGTTGATGGTCAGCTTGGCCATGTAGCGCAGCACGCGCGCGTTGTCGTCGTGCGCGCCGTCGCCTTCCATCGGGCCCAGTTCGGCCTTCATCTTGCCGGCCATGGCGAAGGTCCGGCGTACGGTCTCGCCGGCCCTTCCCATGCCCTGCGCGTCGGACGAGGTGATGCCGATCGCGCCGAGGTCGTGCAGGACGTCCTCCGCGCCCATCGTCCCGGCCCGGATCCGGTCGCGCGCCATCGCGGCGTCGCCCGGCAGGTCGGTCTTCAGGTCGTGGACGGAGACGATCATCCCGTAGTGCTCGGCGACGGCGTCGCGGCCGAACGGCAGTGTGGGGTTGGTGGACGAGCCGATGACGTTCGGCACGCCCGCCATCTTCAGGACGTTCGGTACGTGTCCGCCGCCGCAGCCCTCGATGTGGAAGGCGTGGATGGTCCGGCCGTCCAGGACGCTCAGGGTGTCCTCGACGGACAGGCATTCGTTCAGGCCGTCGCTGTGCAGCGCGACCTGGACGTCGTGCTCCTCGGCCACCCGCAGCGCGGTGTCCAGGGCGCGGGTGTGCGCACCCATGTCCTCGTGCACCTTGAACCCGGACGCACCGCCCTCGGCGAGCGCCTCGACCAGCGGAGCCGCGTCCGAGGAGGAGCCACGGGCCAGGAAGCCGATGTTGACGGGCCAGGCGTCGAACGCGCTGAACGCGTGCCGGAGCGCCCACGGCGAGTTGACGCCGACGCCCCAGACGGGGCCGAACTCCTGGCCGATGACGGTGGTGACGCCGCTGGCGAGCGAGGCCTCCATGATCCGCGGGGAGAGCAGGTGGACGTGGGTGTCGATGGCGCCGGCGGTGGCGATCAGGCCCTCGCCGGAGACGATCGACGTGCCGGTGCCGACGACCACGTCGACGCCGTCCAGGGTGTCCGGGTTGCCGGCCCGGCCGATGGCGTGGATCCGGCCCTCACGGATGCCGATGGACACCTTGCGGATGCCCTGGACGGCGTCGATCAGCAGGACGTTGCTGATCACGACGTCGCAGGTCTCACGGACGGCCGCGGCCTTCAGGTGCAGTCCGTCGCGGGCGGTCTTGCCGAAGCCGGCGAGGAACTCGTCCCCGGGCTTCTGCGAGTCCGACTCGACCCGGACGACGAGGCCGGAGTCGCCCAGGACGACCCGGTCACCCTCGCGGGGTCCGTGCACCGACGCGTACTCGTACGGGTCCATCAGCTGTCCTCCTTCGGGGCGTCCGCGCCCAGGTAGCCGCAGGCCGCGGCGCGCCGCAGGGCCTCGTCCTTCGCGCCGGGCGCGTCGAGCGGCCCGTCGACCAGGCCGGCGAAGCCGATCGCGATCCGGTCGCCGCCGATCGGCAGCAGGCCGACCTCGGCCTCGCCGCCCGGGTCGAAGCGGAACGAGGAGCCGGCGGGCACGCACAGCCGCATGCCGTACGCGGCGGCCCGGTCGAAGTCGAGGCGCGGGTTGGCCTCGAAGAAGTGGAAGTGGGAGGTGACGCTGACCGGGACGGCCGCGGTGTTGTGCACCCGGATCCGCACGGCGGGCTGCGGCTCGGCGTGTGCCGGGGCCGGGAGCAGCGCGCCGGGGGCCGCGTCGCCGAGGTTGCCGCCGCCGATCGGGGCGGAGACCACGGCGAGCCGGGAGCCGTCGTCGAACACGGCCTCGACGTGCACCTCGGTCACCACGTCGGCGACGCCGGGCAGCACGTCGTCGGGGCCGAGCACGGACCGGGCCGCCTCGATGGCCTCGGCGAGTCGCTTGCCGTCGCGGGCGGCCTCGCAGACCGTGTCCGCGATGAGCGCGGTCGCCTCGGGGACATTGAGCCGCAGGCCCCTGGCCCGGCGGGCCCTGGCCAGCTCGGCGGCGCCGAAGAGCAGCAGCCTGTCGCGCTCAGTGGGAGTCAGTCGCACGTCACCACACCTCCTGTTTGAACGTCACTCTAACCGGAGATTCCCTGCAGGCAAAGCATTGACGGATGCGGGTCTCTCGGGCCACATTGAACGTCGCTCGATTTTTTGAGTGACGCTCTAAACCCCGGATCCGACAGACGGCCGCTCCCCGAAGTCCACAGGTCCGGCAGCGTCCCCCGGTCCCCCGCAAGCAGGGAGAAACGCCCATGGCGATAGAACAGCGCGGAGTCGACACCATCCCCGACGAGGAACGCACCAGCGGACCGCGTGACCTCGTCTCGCTCCTGCTGGGGTCCAACCTCTGCCTGGGCGTGATCGTCTTCGGCTGGCTGCCGCCCTCGTTCGGTCTGGGCCTGTGGCCCTCCGTCACGGCGGTGGTCGCCGGCACCGTCGTCGGCATCGCGGTCACCGCACCGCTCGCGCTGGTGTCGCTGCGCACCGCGACCAACCTCTCCACGTCGAGCGGCGCCCAGTTCGGCGTACGCGGCCGGCTCGTCGGCTCGATCGTCGGGCTGCTGCTCGCCCTCGGCTACACCGCGCTGACCCTGTGGATCGGCGGCGACGTGATGGTGGGCACCCTGTCCCGCCTGGTGGGCCTGCCCGACAGCGGGCTCACCCGCGGCCTGATGTACGGCATCCTCGCCGCCTGCACGGTGGTCGGCGCCGTCTTCGGGTACCGGCTGCTGCTGCGCATGAGCAAGGTGCTGTCCGTCGGCATGACCCTGCTGCTGGCGCTCGGCTTCCTGGCCTACGCCGGCGACTTCACCACCGCCGCTCCCCCGGACACCCCGTACCTGCTCGGCTCGTTCTGGCCGACCTGGGTGCTGGCAGCCGTCGCCGCCGGACTGAGCGGCCCGGTCGCCTTCATCACCCTGCTCGGCGACTACACCCGCTACATCTCGCCGCGCCGCCACAGCTCCCGCAAGGTCTTCTGGGCCACCTGTCTGGGCCTGCTGCTCGGCCTGCTGGTGCCGCAGCTGTTCGGCACGTACACCGCGCTCGCCGCCCGCGCCGGGCTCGACTACGCGGGCCCGCTCGTCGAGGCCTCGCCGGTCTGGTACCTGGCGCCGCTGCTGCTGGCCGCCTCGGCGGGCTCCGTCGGCAACGCCGGCCTGATGCTGTACTCGATGGGCCTCGACCTGGACGCGATCCTGCCGAAGGCCACCCGCGCGAAGGCCACCCTGGTCGTCGCCGTCGTCGCCACGGTGTTCGTCTTCCTCGGCGCGTACACCTGGGACGTGCAGTCCGCGATGACGTCCTTCGTCCTGCTGCTCACCGCGATCGGCACGCCCTGGGCCGTCATCACCCTCATCGGCTACCGGCGCTGCCGCGGCGTGTACGACGCGGACGCCCTCCAGGTCTTCAACCGCCGCTCGGTGGGCGGCGCGTACTGGTACACCAACGGCTGGAACATCCCCGCCACCGTGGCCTGGGCGATCGGCGCGGGCGTCGGCCTGCTGGCGGTCTCCACCTCGGTCTACGAGGGCCCGCTGCTCGCCCTGACCGGCGGCGTGGACTGCAGCTTCGTCCTCTCCGGCCTGGTCGGCGGCCTCGCCTACCTGCTGCTGACGGCGCGCTCGTCCGGCAAGGTCCCGGCCGCCGTCGCCGAGCCGGTCGCCGAGCCTGCGGAGTCGGCCGCCTGACGGCCCTCACCCGGTCGTGACACGGGCCCGCCCCCGGTCCTCCGACCGGGGGCGGGCCCATGTGCACGCGTCGGGGCGGATCAGCCCAGCTGGTGCATCCAGCCGTGGACGTCCTCGGCCTTGCCGGTCTGGATCGCGAGCAGCGCCTCGCGCAGCTTCATGGTGACCTCGCCGGGCTCGCCGCCCGAGTGCTGCCACTCGCCCCGGGCGGACTTGACCGTGCCGACCGGGGTGATGACCGCGGCGGTGCCGCAGGCGAAGACCTCGGTGAGGGTGCCGTTCTCGGTGTCGGCCTGCCACTGGTCGATGGAGACGCGGGCCTCCTCGGACTCGTAGCCGAGGTCACCGGCGACCTTGAGCAGCGAGTCGCGGGTGATGCCGGCGAGCAGTGAACCGGTGAGGGTGGGGGTGACGATCTTCGGCTTCTCGTTGGACGCGGCCCCGTACACGAAGTACAGGTTCATGCCGCCGAGTTCCTCGACCCACTTGTGCTCGACCGCGTCGAGGTAGCAGACCTGGTCGCAGCCCTTGGCCGCCGCCTCGGCCTGCGCCAGCAGGGAGGCCGCGTAGTTGCCGCCGGTCTTGGCGTCGCCCACGCCGCCGGGGACGGCGCGGACGCGGTCCTCGGAGGCCCAGATGGAGACCGGCTTCACGCCGCCCGGGAAGTACGGGCCGGCCGGCGAGGCGATGACGACGAAGAGGTACTCGTTGGCCGGGCGGACGCCCAGGCCGACCTCGGTGGCGATCATGAACGGACGCAGGTACAGCGACTCCTCGCCGCCGTGCGCCGGCACCCACGCCTCGTCCTGCCGGACGAGGACGTCACAGGCCTCGACGAAGGTCTCCACCGGCAGCTCGGGCATGCCGAGCCGGCGCGCGGAGGACTGGAAGCGGCGGGCGTTGGCGTCCGGACGGAAGCTGGCGACGGAACCGTCGGGCCGGCGGTACGCCTTCAGGCCCTCGAAGATCTCCTGCGCGTAGTGCAGGACGTTCGTGGCCGGGTCGAGCGAGAGCGGACCGTACGGCACGAGCTGGCCGTCGTGCCAGCCGCGGCCCTCGGTCCACCGGATGGTCACCATGTGGTCGGTGAAGTGGCGGCCGAATCCGGGGTTGGCCAGGATCGCCTCGCGCTCCGCGGCGGACAGCGGGTTGGAGGAGGGCTTGAGCTCGATCGTGGGCGTCGTCATGAGTGCTTGTCCTTCACCGGTTGTGTGTGTCGGACCGCGCTCACGTCGTCGCTGCTGCTAGGACGTCCGAGCTTCTCCGCATGCCGCGGCCCCACGTTCGATTATCGCTCGTGGGGGCCGGTCGACGAAACGGGTGTGAGCGCGGCCCAGGGTTCGATGGTGGCACCCGGTGGCCGCACAGGAGAAGCCGCCGGGCGCGGTGTGCGACCCGGCGGCTTCTTCCAGTCGGCGGGTCAGCTCGCTACGCGTACCGCGAGCGCGTCGCCGATCTCTTCCGTCGTACGGGGGGTGGTGCCGCGCTCGGCGAGGTCGGCCGCGACGGCCTCCTCGATCCGGACGGCCTCGGACTCGTGGCCGAGGTGGCGCAGGAGCAGCGCGACGGACAGGACGGTGGCCGTGGGGTCGGCCTTGCCCTGGCCCGCGATGTCGGGCGCGGAGCCGTGGACCGGCTCGAACATGGACGGGAAGTCGCCGCTCGGGTTGATGTTGCCGGAGGCGGCGACGCCGATGCCGCCGGAGACGGCCGCGGCGAGGTCGGTGATGATGTCGCCGAAGAGGTTGTCGGTGACGATCACGTCGAACCGCGCCGGGTCGGTGACGAGGAAGATCGTCGCCGCGTCCACGTGCAGGTAGTCGGTGGTGACCTCGGGGTACTCCTGGGCCACCTTGTCGAAGATGTTCGTCCAGAGGTGGCCGGCGAAGGTCAGCACGTTGTTCTTGTGCACGAGCGTGAGCTTCTTGCGCGGGCGGGCCTGGGCACGGGCGAAGGCGTCCCGGACCACGCGCTCGACACCGAAGGCCGTGTTGACGGAGACCTCGGTGGCGACCTCGTGCTCGGTGCCCTTGCGGATCGTGCCGCCGTTGCCGGTGTACGGGCCCTCGGTGCCTTCGCGGACGACCACGAAGTCGATCACGGGCTGGCCCGCGAGCGGGGTGGCGACACCCGGGAGCAGCCGGGACGGCCGCAGGTTGACGTGGTGGTCGAAGGCGAAGCGGAGCTTGAGCAGGAAGCCGCGCTCCAGCACGCCGGACGGGACCGAGGGGTCGCCGATGGCGCCGAGCAGGATGGCGTCGTGCTGCTTCAGGGCGTCGAGGTCGGCGTCGGTGAGGGTCTCACCGGTGGCGTGGTAGCGCTTGGCGCCGAAGTCGAACTCCTTGGTCTCCAGCTTCACATCCTGCGGGAGGACGGCCGAGAGCACCTTGAGGCCCTGGCTCACGACCTCCTGGCCGATGCCGTCCCCGGGAATGACTGCGAGATTGATGCTGTGAGACATATCGGCACCCTACTCTTCGTCCCATCGTCTGACACTCTGACGTCCACGATGCGGACGTTCGTGTCGGACGCGTGGGCTCAGTGGCCGGTCTCGCCGCCGTTGTCGCGGCGGTCGAGGGCGCGCTGGAGGGCGGCGGCGGCGTTCTTGCGGGCGTCGTCGCCGGGACGAGTGGCGGACTGGCGGACGCGACGGGCGGTCTGAGCGGCCATGAGGGATCGACTCCTTGAGATCAGCGTGATCGAAGGCGCCGGAGGGGGCGGGGAGCGGGCCCGCAGGGGTTGCCTGCGCAGGGGCACAGCGCTCTCGACCGCCATTCGCTCGATGGAGCGAGACGTTCGGCTCCTACAAAGCTAGGACAGCTCGGGCTGTCTGTCTCCACAGTTACTCGGACTTCCTACTATCTGAGACGGCGATCGCGTCACACCGGCCCCGCACACCCAGACACCCCACCTAGATTGCATTCCTACCTAGATGGTGGTGGAATACAGCCATGGCCGCAGACCGCAGACCAAGCTGGCTCAAGGGCGTCCTCGACCTCCTCGTCCTCTCCTGCCTGACCAGCGGGGAGAGTTACGGGTACGAGATCGCCAAGGCACTCGCCGCGGCGGGCCTCGGGGAGATCAAGGGCGGGACGCTGTACCCCGTCCTGAACCGGCTGGAGGAAGCCGGCCTGGTGGAGGCCGAGTTCCGGGCCGCCGAACGCGGCCCGGGCCGCCGCTACTACCGGCTCACCGAGCAGGGCCGCGACCACCTCGCCTCCGAGAGCGGGGCCTGGCTGGACTTCCACACGGCCGTCAGAGACATGCTGCATCCAGGGGGAACGACATCATGACCACGGACACCTACTTCGACGAACTCGCCGCCGCACTGCGCACCGCAGGAGTCCCCGAGGACGAGGTCGCCGCCACCGTCGCCGACCTGGCCGGCCACCTCGCGGAGACCGGCACGGCGCCCGAGGAGGAGTTCGGCCCCGCCGCGGCCTTCGCGGCCCGGCTCGGCGGGGCGCCGGAGCCCGAGGAGCCGGAGAAGCAGGCGGAGAGCTGGACCTGGACCGCGGACATCTTCAACGACCGCCGGATGCTCGCTGTCCACGGCGACCAGGGCTGGGAGGTCGAGGGCCTGGACCACCTCGGACGGTTCGTCTGCCGCCGCGTGCCGGGCGAGGCACTGCGCTGGGAGTACCGCAGGGAGACGCTCACCGGCGCGCGCCGGGCGAGGATCCTGGCGGAACTGGGCCCGGAGGGCTGGGAGTCCTGCGGCGAGTGGATGGGCTACGGATACTTCAAGCGCCCCAAGGCGGCGGGCGAGGGACCGGAGGCGGCGCTGCACACCCTGCCCGAGGCGCCGCGGCGACGGCTGTTCCTCAGCCGCCGCGGGATGCTCATGATCGGCCTGCTGGTCGCCCTGACCGTGGGCACGGTCGGCTCGTGGGTGTCGGGGGCCGAGATCCCGACGTACTGGGTGTCGTTCCTGCTCGCGGGGACCGCGGCCTCGGGGGCGTACACCGCGAAGCTGGAGCGGGAGAAGGCCGCGCTCAAGCGCTGACCCGCCCGCCCCACCGAGCCGACCGACCAGAGCGTCCACCTAACCTCTCTCACTTCATTGACAGGTTATGTGGACGCATGATTGTCTCCTCTCGTCACCACTGAATGACACATGAGGGGTTAGGGACATGGCCGAGCAGCAGATCCACCACCGCACCGTGACCGTCCGAGGCCACGAGATCTTCTACCGGGAGGCCGGCCCGGCCGACGCGCCCGCCCTGCTCCTCCTGCACGGCTTCCCGACCAGTTCGTACATGTTCCGCGACCTGATCCCGCGGCTGGCCGGGTCCTTCCGGGTGATCGCCCCCGACCACCTCGGCTTCGGCCACTCGGCGGCCCCCTCGGCGCAGGAGTTCGACTACACCTTCGCCGAACTCGCCGCCCTGACGTCCGAGTTCACCGAGGAGATCGGCCTCGACCGGTTCGCGCTCTACATCCAGGACTACGGCGCCCCGATCGGCCTGCGCCTCGCCCTGGCCCACCCGGAGCGGATCACCGCCATCGTCACCCAGAACGGCAACGCGTACGAGGAGGGCCTCGGCGCCGAGGCCTGGGCGCCGGTGCTCGCGCTGATCGCGGACCGGAACCCGAAGACCGAGGCCCAGGTCCGCGCCATCCGCTCCCTGGACGGGATCCGCTGGCAGTACGAGACCGGCGTCCCCGCCGAGTACCGCTCCCTGCTGAACCCCGACGCCTGGCACCACGACGCCGCGCTGATGGCCCGCGAGGGCCAGGACGACATCCAGCTCGGCCTGATCGCGGACTACGGCGACAACTTCGCGCTCTACCCGGCCTTCCAGGAGTACTTCCGCACCAGCCGGGTCCCGCTGCTGGCGGTGTGGGGCGAGGGCGACGAGGTGTTCGTGCCGGCCGGCGCGGAGGCCTTCCGCCGCGACCTCCCCGACGCGGAGATCCACCTCCTCCCCACCGGCCACTTCGCCCTGGAGACCCACGCGCCGGCGATCGCCGAGCTGATCGGCGACTTCCTCACGCGGCGCGTGGGCGTCAGGCCGTAGCCCGCGGTCAGGCCGTGGCCTTCTCCAGCTGCTCGGCCACCCGCCGGACCCAGTCGGTGAACTCCTCGCGGTGGTGCGGATCGCCCCCGCACAGGGCCGCGACCTGCGCGTCCGTCATCCTGTCCGTGCCCTGCACGGTCAGCAGCCGGTGCAGCTCCGTCATCACGGACGTCATCCGCTGCGCGTCGAGATGGTCGATCGAGTCGACCCCGTGCCCGGCCTTGAGCGTCGTCGAACCAGGCATGTCGTACCTCCTCGTCGAGCCGCTCCCCCTCCCAGCAGCGTAAGCCCGCGGCATGAGAACCGCCCCCGTCCTCGGTTGGGGGACCTAGGAGGGGGGCGGTGATCGGGGGCCTCGGCGAGGCGGGAGCGTCAGCCCATGTGGGGGTAGCCGTACTCGGTCGGCGGGACCAGCGTCTCCTTGATGGCGCGGGTCAGCGTCCAGCGCATCAGGTTCTGCGGGGCGCCGGCCTTGTCGTTGGTGCCGGAGGCGCGGCCGCCCCCGAAGGGCTGCTGGCCGACGACGGCGCCGGTCGACTTGTCGTTGATGTAGAAGTTGCCCGCGGCGAAGCGGAGCTTCTCCATCGTGTACGCGGCGGCGGCGCGGTCACCGGAGATGACCGAACCGGTCAGGGCGTAGTCCGAGACCGACTCCATCTGGGTCAGCATCGCGTCGTACGCGGCGTCCTCGTAGACGTGGATCGCGAGGATCGGGCCGAAGTACTCGGTCGTGAATACCTCGTTCTCCGGGTCGGTGCACACGATGACGGTCGGGCGGACGAAGTAGCCCTCCGAGTCGTCGTACGTGCCGCCGGCGACGATCGTGCAGGTCGGGTCGGCCTTCGCGCGGTCGATCGCGGCCTTGTTCTTGGCGAAGGAACGCTCGTCGATGACGGCGCCGATGAAGTTCGTCAGGTCGGTGACGTCACCCATCTTGATGCCGTCGACCTCGGCCGCGAACTCCTCCGCGAAGCCGTCGTTCCAGATGGAGGCCGGGACGTACGCACGCGAGGACGCGGAGCACTTCTGGCCCTGGAACTCGAAGGAGCCGCGGGTCAGCGCGGTCTTCAGGACGGCGCGGTCGGCGCTCGGGTGCGCGACGACGAAGTCCTTGCCGCCGGTCTCGCCGACGATCCGCGGGTAGGAGCGGTACTTCTCGATGTTGGTGCCGACCGTCTTCCACAGGTGCTGGAAGGTCTTGGTCGAGCCGGTGAAGTGGATGCCGGCGAGGTCGGGGTGGTTCAGGGCCACGTCCGAGACGGCGATGCCGTCGCCGGTCACCAGGTTGATGACGCCCTTCGGCAGACCGGCCTCCTCCAGGAGCTCCATGAGGAGCACGGCGGAGTGGGTCTGGGTCGGGGACGGCTTCCAGACCACCACGTTGCCCATGAGGGCGGGGGCGGTGGGCAGGTTGCCCGCGATGGCCGTGAAGTTGAACGGCGTGATCGCGTAGACGAAGCCCTCCAGCGGGCGGTGGTCCAGACGGTTCCACACGCCCGGGGAGTTCGCCGGCGGCTGCTCGGCGAGGATCTGGCGGGCGTACGCCACGTTGAAGCGCCAGAAGTCGACGAGCTCGCAGGGGGTGTCGATCTCGGCCTGCTGGGCGGTCTTCGACTGGCCGAGCATGGTGGAGGCGGCCAGCGTCTCGCGCCACGGGCCGGCCAGCAGCTCGGCGGCGCGCAGGATGATGGCGGCGCGGTCGTCGAAGGACATCGCACGCCAGGCGGGGGCGGCGGCCAGGGCGGCGTCGATGGCGTCCTGGGCGTCCTGCTGGGTGGCGCCGGCGAAGGTGCCGATGACGGCCTTGTGGTTGTGCGGCTGCACGACGTCGACACGCTCGCCGCCGCCCATGCGCTTCACGCCGCCGATGGTCATCGGCAGCTCGCGCGGGTTGTCGGCCAGCTCCTTGAGCTTGGCCTCCAGACGGGCGCGCTCGGCGGAACCGGGGGCGTAGCCGTGCACCGGCTCGTTGACCGGAGCGGGGACCTGGGTCACAGCGTCCATGAGTCTCTGAACTCCTTCTGAGGGGTGGGGCTCAGCCCTTGGTGAGGATCGAGCGGGCGAAGAACAGCAGGTTGGCCGGCTTCTCCGCGAGACGGCGCATGCTGCGCCTACCCGGGGGACGACCCCCGGACCCCCGGCAGAAACCGTCGGTGGCCGTCATCGCTCAGCCCTTGGTGAGGATCGAGCGGGCGAAGAACAGCAGGTTGGCCGGCTTCTCCGCGAGACGGCGCATGAAGTAGCCGTACCAGTCGGTGCCGTAGGCGGTGTAGACGCGCATGCGGTGGCCCTCGGCGGCGAGGCGGATGTGCTCCTCGCTGCGGATGCCGTACAGCATCTGGAACTCGTACTCGTCCAGCTTGCGCCCGGCGCGGCGGGCGAGCTCCTGGCCGATGGAGATCAGGCGCGGGTCGTGGGACCCGATCATCGGGTAGCCCTCGCCCTCCATCAGGATCTTCAGGATGCGGACGTACGCCTTGTCGATCTCGGCCTTGTCCTGGATCGCGACCTCGGCGGGCTCCTTGTAGGCGCCCTTCACGATGCGGACCCGGGAGCCGTTGGCGGCGAGCCGGCGGGCGTCGTCCTCGGTGCGGAAGAGGTACGCCTGGATGACGCAGCCGGTCTGCGGGAAGTCCTTCCGCAGCTCCTCGTGGATGGCGAACATCGAGTCGAGGGTGGTGTGGTCCTCGGCGTCCAGGGTGACCGTGGTGCCGATCGCGGCGGCGGCCTCGACAACCGGGCGGACGTTCGCGAGGGCCAGCTCGTGGCCGTTCTCCAGCGACTGGCCGAACATCGACAGCTTCACCGACATCTCGGCGCGGGTGCCGAGCCCGAGGTCCTTGAGGCGCTCGATGAGCTCCAGGTACGCGTCGCGGGCGGCGTACGACTGCTCGACGGTGGTGATGTCCTCGCCCACCACGTCGAGGGTCAGCTCCAGCCCCTTGTCGGCGAGGTCCTGGACGATCGGAACGACCTGGTCGACGGTCTCACCGGCGATGAACCGGGCGACGACCTGCTTGGTGCCCGGGGCGGCCGACACGAAGCGGCGCATCTTGTCGCTGCGCGACGCGGCGAGGATCACGGGACCCAGCACGGGGCACCTCCAAAGGGCAAGGCAGAGAAACGGGTGCCATTACCGAACGTACGGAACGAATCGGGAACAGCGCGAAGAACCACCGTGAAACCTAAGGATCGCTCCGATCCTCAGCCATCTACAGCTGTCACGCATCCGTGCCCGGTATCTCAGACATCTGTCTGAAGGTCCGGTCGGACGGTGCGAGAATGGCCGCGTGAAGGGCGATTACCAGGAGCTGGTCGACGAGATCTCCGAGCTGCTCGGGGAGCCCGCGACGCTGGAGAACCGGGATTTCGGCCTGATCGCCTTCGGGGCCCATGACAGCGACGACGACAGCGCGATGGACCCGGTCCGCACTCGCTCGATCCTCACCCGCAAGTCCACCCCGGCGGTACGGGCCTGGTTCGAGGGCTTCGGCATCACCCGGGCCACCGGCCCGGTCCGCATTCCGGCCGCCCCGGACGCGGGGGTCTTCCGTGACCGGATCTGCCTTCCCGTACGCCATCGGGGAGTCGTCCTCGGCTACGTGTGGCTGCTCGACGCCGAGCCGGGCCCCACGCACGAGCAGCTCGCGGCCGCGATGGAGGTGGCGGGCCGGATCGGCGCGCTGCTCTCGGACGAGGAGCGGGCGGGCGCCGACCTGTCCCGGGAGCTGCGGGCAGCCCTGACCGCGGAGCGCGGCTGGCAGTACGACATGGCCCTGGCGGCGCTGCGCTCGGCGCTGGGCCCGGACGCGGACGGCCTGCACGCGCTGGTGTGCGTGGCCCCCTGGCCGACGGAGGACGCCCCCTCGGCCCGTACGGTCCCCGGCGCCTCGGCGGTGTGCACGCTGCCCTGGCGGTGGGGCGAGGCGGCGGGTCCGGCGGCGGACGGTCCGCGGACCGACGGCCGGCCGGGCGCGGCGCGCGGTACCGGCGGGAGCCGCGGCGACGGCCGGCCGGGCGGCGCGCACGGCCGGGCGGAGGCGCCCGGCGCCCGCGGGGACACGTACCCGCTCGGGCCGGCCGGGTCCGCGGAGGGCCCGGGCGGCGGGCGGGCGCTCGCCGTGCTGGTCCGGCTCCGCGCGGCCGACGTGCTCGACCCCGCGCTCGCCGCGGCCGACCGGGTCCGGGGTACGGCCGGGGCCGGCGCGGTCGCCGGGCTCGCGGCGCCGCGGCGCGGCCTCGCCGAGCTGGACGCCGCCTGGTGGGAGGCCACCGCGGCCACCCGGGCGGCGCTCGCCGAGCCCAGGCTCGGCCCGCTCGCCCGGTGGTCGGCGATCGGCCCGTACCGCCTGCTCACCGCGCTTCCCGCGGCCCCGCCCGACCCGGTCGTCGCCCCGCTCCTCCAGCCCGCGCACGGCGAACTCGCCCGTACCGCCGAGGTGTTCCTCGACCATGCGGGGCAGGCGGGCCGCACCGCGGCCGCCCTCGGCATCCACCGCCAGACGCTGTACTACCGCCTCTCCCGCGTCGAGGCCCTCACCGGGCTCGACCTCGACGACGGCGAGCACCGCCTGCTGCTCCACATGGCGCTGAAGGCCGCGAAGCTCTGAAGTCTAGGATCGGCGTATGACAACGGGGAGTTGGGCGGCGCCGACGCACGCCGAGCGGCAGCTGTACGAGGCGGGGGCGCGCGGGGACACGGCCGGTGTACTGGAGGCGCTCGGGCGGACCCGGCTCTACGTGCTCACGGCCCGACTCCACGCCGACGCCCCCGGGTTCGTCGCCCCGCTCCCCACGCAGCGCGACGAGACCGCGCGGCGCACCGTCGTTCCCGTCCTGACCGAGGGGATGCTGCCGCCCTGGCATCCGGACTGGGTGTTCCAGCAGATCACGCTCGACGAACTGGCCAAGGGCTGGCCGCACGACAAGTGGTGGCTCGCCGTCAATCCGGACACCCCGTACGCGGCCGCGCTGCCGGCCCGGAGCGCCGACCGGCGGGCCTGGGCGGAGGCCGCGGTCCGGGGCGGCGGGCCCGCGCGGCTGCGGCTGCTCACCCACGCCGGCGGGCACCTGCACGGGCCGGTCGCGCAGGGCCTGGCGCTAGGCGCCCATCTCTCCGTGCTCAACGGGCTGGTGTGGAACCAGCTCGGGGCCCAGTACGAGGACTACGCCACCGACGTCTCCCGGCTGCGCCGGCCCTGGGGCGTGTACCACCGGGCGGGCTTCCGCGAGACGCTGGAGGCCCTGCTCGCCACCCGGCTGGCCGGCCGGGTGCCGGAGTCCGTGCTGGCGGTCCGTCGCCGGACGGCCGTACGGCTGGGCGTGACGCCCACGTCCGACGAGTGGTCGACGGCGGTCGCCGCCGCCCTCGACCCGGACGGCACCCAGCCCGGGACCCGGGCCGAGGCGGCCGACGTCCAGCGCCGGATCGCGCACTACGAGGACCGGTTCCGCGCCGACGGCGTCCTCGCGCCCGACGGCCGGGTCGACACCATCGCCGCCTTCGACCTCGGCCGGGCCGTGAACGTCGTACGGCTGGCGCTCGGCGCGCGGTACTGCGATCCGCAGGAGGCCGAGCAGTCGGTGCTGCGGGTCGTCGAACCGGCCCGGCAGGTGTACGGCTCCTGGGCGGACTTCTCGCTCGGCTACCTGCTCGCCCGGCTGATCCACTTCGACGAGGGCGACGCCGAGCCGATGTACCAGGAATGCCTGGCCCTGCACCGCACGCTCACCCAGGACCCCGCGAGCCCCTACCGGAACATCCCATGGTCATGACCCCCCATCTCTGGACCCCGCCGACCGAGGTCGAACAGCTGCTGCACGACGCCGGGACGAGCGGTGACGGCGACGCCCAACTCCGCGCGCTGGCCGGGGCGGAGCTGTTCATCGGCGCTCCGAAGGCCGAGGTCGACGCGGAGCCGGACGCGGTCTACTGGCGCGCCCAGGAGATCGGCAACGGGGTCGTCGTCCGGCCGGTGCTCACCCGCGGAATGCTGCCGCCGTGGCATCCGGACTGGGTGTTCCACAAGGTCACGCTGCGGTACTGCGCCGAGTTCCAGTGGCGGAACCCGCGGATGCTGCTCGCTGTGAACGGGGGCACTCCGGGGCAACTGCTGCTGCCCGCCCAGCCCGAGCACCGGGCGCTGTGGCTGCGGTACTACGCCGAGCGGGAGCACACCTCGGGGGACCGCTTCGTCGCCCTGCGGCACGGTGTGCTGCACGGTCCGCTCGCCTACGGGCTGGCCTGCGGGGCGCATCTGGCGTTCGGGAACGGCGTGCCGTGGAACGACGTCGGCTCCGTCTATCACGGGTACACGAACGAGCTGGAGACGCTCCGCGACGCGTGGGACGTGACCGACCGCGCGGGCTGGCAGGAGGAGCTGGCCGCGCTGCTCGACGCGCGCAACAGCCCGCCGGAGCCGGACTTCGCGCTGCGCGTCCGGGAGGAGTTGCGGATCCGCGGCGGCGAGCCGCCGTCGCCGGACCTGTGGCGCGAGACGGCCGCCGGGCACGCGCAGGACCTGGGGGCGGCCCCCGGGGCGGTCCGGCACATCGAGGAGCTGGTGCGCCGCATCCTGCGGTACGAGGCCCGGTTCCGGGCGGACGGGCTGCTGCCGCCGGACGGAAGGGTGCGGACGACGGTCGCGTACGACTACAGCCGCGCGGTGAACATGGCCCGCTGGGGTCTCTCGGCCCGGTTCTGCACGCCGCCGGAGGCCGAGCAGGCGATCGTGCACGCGGGGGCGCTGAGCAGGTCCGCGTACACGTCGTGGCAGGAGTACTCGGCGGGCTACTCGCTGGGCCGGGTGCTGCGCTTCGACGGGGAGGAGTACGGGCCGTACCACGAGGGGAACGTGGCCGCCCACCGCGCGCTCACGGAGCACCCGGGCAGCCCGTGGCGGAACATCCCCTGGCGCTGAGCCGGTCCCGCTCCGCGCGTCGGGGCCGCTGCCCGTCGGGGCCGCTCCCCCGTCAGTCCCGCTCCCCCATCAGCACCTTGAGGCCCTCGGTCAGGTCGTCGGCGGTCGGCGCGGTGTCCGGGTCGACCATCCACTGGATCATCACGCCGGTGGCCAGCGCCTGGACGAGCAGTCCGGCAACCCGGGCCTTCTCCGGTTCGGCCGCCGCGTCGATGCCGAGGAAGCCCTCCGCCATGCCCAGCCGGCCCTCGCGCTGCGGCTCCTTGATCGCCTCGCGCAGCTTCTCGTCGTCGTCGAGGCGGGTGACCACCTCGGTCTGGAGCTTCCAGACCGGGCGGGCCGCCTCGGCGCCGGCGATGAGTGCCGCCCACAGGTCGTGGAAACGCTGGTACGGGTCGGCCGGCCGGTCCGCCGCGGCGCCCTCGTCCGCGCCGACGCTGTTGCCCCACTCCTCCGTCAGCGCGAGGAAGGCCTGCTGGAGCAGGGCGTCCTTGGAGCCGTAGTGGTAGCCGATGGAGGCGAGGTTGGTGCCGGATGCGGCGACGATGTCGCGGGCCGTGGTGCGGGCGTAGCCCTTCTCCAGGAGGCAGCGCTTGGCGCCGTCGAGCAGGTCTTCCTTGTGTCCCATGACAGCACTGTACCCGGGATTCAGACGTATGTGTAAGACGTACGTCTGAATCCCGGGTACGGGGTCGTGCGGATCAGGCCCTGATCAGACCAGGTTGACCGAGCGGGCCGAGGTCGCGCCGATCGCCGCCGCGAGCTCCGTGAGCACGTTCGCCGGGACGGTGTCGTCCACGGTCAGCACGGCCAGAGCCTCGCCGCCCTCCTCGGCACGGGCCACCTGCATGCCCGCGATGTTCAGGCCGCCCTCGCCGAGGATGCGGCCGACGGTGCCGACGACACCCGGACGGTCCTCGTAGCGCAGCACCACCATGTGGTCGGCGAGCGCCAGGTCCACGTCGTACTCGCCGATGCCGACGATCTTCTGGAGGTGCTTCGGGCCGGCCAGCGTGCCGGAGACCGCGACCGCCTCGCCGCTCGCCAGCGTGCCGCGCACGGTGACCACGTTGCGGTGGTCCGGGGACTCGCTGCTGGTGGTGAGGCGCACCTCGACACCGCGCTCCTGCGCGAACAGCGGCGCGTTGACGTACGACACGGTCTCGTCGACCACGTCCTCGAACACGCCCTTCAGCGCGGAGAGTTCGAGCACCTTCACGTCGTGCTGGGTGATCTCGCCGTACACCTCGACGTCGAGCCGCGCCGCGACCTCGCCCGCGAGGGCGGTGAAGATCCGGCCGAGCTTCTCGGCGAGCGGCAGGCCCGGCTTCACGTCCTCGGCGATGACGCCGCCCTGGACGTTGACCGCGTCCGGGACCAGCTCGCCGGCGAGCGCCAGACGTACCGACCTGGCGACCGCGATACCGGCCTTCTCCTGCGCCTCGTCCGTGGACGCGCCGAGGTGCGGCGTGCAGACGACCTGGTCGAGCTCGAAGAGCGGGGAGTCCGTGCAGGGCTCCTTCGCGTACACGTCGAGACCGGCGCCGGCGACCCGGCCCTCCTTGAGGGCGGTGAACAGCGCCGCCTCGTCGACGATCCCGCCGCGCGCGGCGTTGACGATCCGGACGCTCGGCTTGACCTTGTGCAGCGCCTCGTCGCCGATGAGACCGAGGGTCTCGGGGGTCTTCGGCAGGTGGACGGTGATGAAGTCGGCGACCTCGAGCAGCTCGTCCAGGGAGAGCAGCTTCACGCCCATCTGGGCGGCGCGGGCCGGCTGCACGTAGGGGTCGTACGCGACGATCTTCATGCCGAACGCGGACATGCGCTGGGCGACCAGGACGCCGATGCGGCCGAGGCCGACGACGCCGAGGACCTTCTCGCTGAGCTCGACGCCGGTGTACTTCGAGCGCTTCCACTCGCCGTTCTTGAGGGCGGTGTTGGCCTGCGGGATGTTGCGCGCGGTGGCGACCAGGAGGCCGCAGGCGAGCTCGGCGGCGGTGACGATGTTGGAGGTCGGGGCGTTCACGACCATCACGCCGGCCTTGGTGGCGGACGAGACGTCCACGTTGTCCAGGCCCACGCCTGCCCGGGCGACGACGCGCAGCTTCTTGGCGGCGGCGATGGCCTCGGCGTCCACCTTGGTGGCGGAGCGGATCAGGATCGCGTCCACGTCGGCGATGGCCGGGAGCAGCTCGGCGCGGTCCGCGCCGTTGCAGTGCCGGATCTCGAAATCGGGGCCGAGCGCGTCGACGGTGGCGGGCGACAGCTCTTCAGCGATGAGTACGACAGGTTTCGAGCTCACGTGAGTCCTCACAGGTGCAGTGCGGACGGCCGTCCCGACGGCCGCAGGCGGTGGAGGGGCTAGCCGCGTGGAAGACGCACGACGCTGTGGGCCTGACGCGATGTTGTTCAAGAGTGTAGTGGCGGAACGGGGCTGGTATTCCGCCGCGGCGGAAGGATCACCCATCCGTGGTTGGACTGACTGTCCAATGAAGCGCGGCGGGCCGGACACAGTGTCCGGCCCGCCGCCCGAAGGCTTACGCCTCCTCGTCGTTCACCCAGCTCATGAGCTTGCGCAGCTCCTTGCCGGTGGTCTCCAGGAGGTGCTTCTCGTCCTGGGTCTTGTACTCGTTGTACTTCTTCAGACCGCCGTGGTACTCGTCCATCCAGTTCTTGGCGAAGGTGCCGTCCTGGATCTCGGTGAGGACCTTCTTCATCTCCGCCTTGGTGTCGGCGGTGATGACGCGCGGGCCGGTGATGTAGTCGCCCCACTCGGCGGTCTCGGAAACGGACCAGCGCATCTTCTCCAGGCCGCCCTCGTACATGAGGTCCACGATCAGCTTCAGCTCGTGGAGGCACTCGAAGTACGCGATCTCCGGCTGGTAGCCGGCCTCGACCAGGGTCTCGAAACCGGCCTTGACCAGGGCGGAGGCGCCACCGCAGAGGACGGCCTGCTCACCGAACAGGTCGGTCTCGGTCTCCTCGGTGAAGGTGGTCTTGATGACGCCGGCGCGGGTGCCGCCGATCGCCTTGGCGTAGGACAGGGCGAGCGCGAAGGCGTTGCCGGTCGCGTCCTGCTCGACGGCGGCGATCGCGGGGACGCCGCGGCCTTCCTCGTACTGGCGGCGGACCAGGTGGCCCGGGCCCTTCGGGGCGACCAGGGCGACGTCGACGCCGGCCGGGGGCTTGATGAAGCCGAAGCGGACGTTGAAGCCGTGGGCGAAGAACAGCGCGTCGCCGTCCTTCAGGTTCGGGGCGATGGACTCCTCGTAGACCTTGGCCTGGATCGGGTCCGGGATCAGGATCATGATGAGGTCGGCCTCGGCCGCCGCCTCGGCGGGGGTGACCACGCGCAGGCCCTGCTCCTCGGCCTTGGCCTTGGACTTGGAGCCCTCGTGCAGGCCGACGCGGACGTCGACACCGGAGTCACGGAGCGACAACGCGTGGGCGTGGCCCTGGCTGCCGTAGCCGATCACCGCGACCTTGCGGCCCTGGATGATGGACAGGTCGGCGTCGTCGTCGTAGAACAGCTCGGCCACTGGGATTCTCCTTGGAGTGCTGGTGTTGCTTCCCACCGTACGGCGGGAGGGGGAAGGGAAGTCTTCGGGTCTCGTCAGGCGGAACGGTCAGGCGCTGCGGTCGAGGGCCCGCAGGGACCGGTCCGTGATGGACCGGGCGCCACGCCCTATGGCGATCGTGCCGGACTGGACGAGCTCCTTGATGCCGAACTGCTCCAGCATCTTCAGCATGGCGTCGAGCTTGTCACTCGAACCGGTGGCCTCGATGGTGACCGCCTCGGGCGAGACGTCCACGGTCTTGGCACGGAACAGCTGGACGATCTCGACGATCTGGGACCGGGTCTCGTTGTCGGCGCGGACCTTCACCAGGACGAGCTCGCGCTGGATCGCGGCGCTGGGCTCGAGTTCGACGATCTTCAGAACGTTGACCAGCTTGTTGAGCTGCTTGGTCACCTGTTCCAGGGGCAGGTCCTCGACATTGACCACGATGGTGATGCGGGAGATGTCGGGGTGCTCGGTGACACCGACCGCGAGCGAGTCGATGTTGAAGCCGCGGCGGGAGAACAGCGCGGCGATGCGGGCCAGGATACCGGGGGTGTTCTCGACCAGGACCGAGAGCGTGTGCTTGGACATGTCTTCCTGCTTCTCTCTCAGTCGTCTTCGTTGTCGCCGAAGTCGGGACGGACCCCGCGGGCGGCCATGACCTCGTCGTTGGAGGTGCCGGCGGCGACCATGGGCCACACCTGGGCGTCCTCGTGGACGATGAAGTCGATGACGACCGGGCGGTCGTTGATCGCGTTGGCCTGCTCGATGACCTTGTCGAGGTCGGCCGGGTCCTCGCAGCGCAGGGCGACACAGCCCATGGCCTCGGACAGCTTGACGAAGTCCGGGATGCGGGTGCCCTTGCGGGGCGCCGTGCTCGCGCCGACCTGGGAGCCGGTCGCGTCGTGGCCGGTCTCGTCGGCGTGCAGCACGGTGCTGGAGTAACGCTGGTTGTAGAACAGGGTCTGCCACTGGCGGACCATGCCGAGGGCGCCGTTGTTGATGATGGCGACCTTGATCGGGATGTTGTTCAGCGCGCAGGTGACGAGCTCCTGGTTCGTCATCTGGAAGCAGCCGTCGCCGTCGATCGCCCAGACCGGGCGGTCCGGCATGCCGGCCTTGGCGCCCATGGCGGCCGGGACCGCGTAGCCCATCGTTCCGGCGCCGCCGGAGTTCAGCCAGGTGGCCGGCTTCTCGTAGTCGATGAAGTGGGCGGCCCACATCTGGTGCTGGCCGACGCCGGCCGCGTAGATGGTGTCGGCCGGGGCGAGCTGGCCGATGCGCTGGATGACCTGCTGCGGCGAGAGGCTGCCGTCCTCCGGCAGGTCGTAGCCGAGCGGGTAGGTCTCGCGCCAGCGGTTCAGGTCGCTCCACCAGGCGGTGTAGTCGCCCGTGTTGCCCTCGCTGTGCTCGGCCTGGACGGCCTGGACCAGGTCGGCGATGACCTCGCGGGCGTCACCGACGATCGGGACGTCGGCGGCGCGGTTCTTGCCGATCTCGGCCGGGTCGATGTCCGCGTGGACGATCTTGGCGAACGGGGCGAAGCTGTCGAGCTTGCCGGTGACGCGGTCGTCGAAGCGGGCGCCGAGGGCGACGATCAGGTCGGCCTTCTGCAGCGCGGTGACGGCGGTGACCGCGCCGTGCATGCCCGGCATGCCCACGTGCTGCGGGTGGCTGTCCGGGAAGGCACCGAGGGCCATCAGGGTGGTGGTGACCGGGGCCCCGGTCAGCTCGGCCAGGACCTTCAGCTCGGTGGTGGCGCCGGACTTCAGGACGCCGCCGCCGACGTACAGGACGGGGCGCTTGGCGCCGGTGATCAGCTTCGCGGCCTCGCGGATCTGCTTGGCGTGCGGCTTGGTCACCGGGCGGTAGCCGGGCAGGTCGGTCTGCGGCGGCCAGGTGAAGGTGGTCTTCGCCTGCAGGGCGTCCTTGGCGATGTCGACCAGGACCGGGCCGGGGCGGCCGGTGGAGGCGATGTGGAACGCCTCGGCGATCGTCCGCGGGATGTCCTCGGCCTTGGTGACCAGGAAGTTGTGCTTGGTGATCGGCATCGTGATGCCGCAGATGTCCGCCTCCTGGAAGGCGTCGGTGCCGATCGCCTTGGAGGACACCTGGCCGGTGATGGCGACCATCGGGACGGAGTCCATGTGCGCGTCGGCGATCGGGGTGACCAGGTTGGTCGCGCCCGGGCCGGAGGTCGCGATGCAGACACCGACCTTGCCGGTGGCCTGCGCGTAACCGGTCGCGGCGTGGCCGGCGCCCTGCTCGTGCCGGACGAGGATGTGACGGACCTTCTTGGAGTCCATCATCGGGTCGTACGCGGGGAGGATGGCGCCGCCGGGGATGCCGAAGACGGTGTCGGCCCCCACTTCCTCGAGAGAGCGGATGAGGGACTGCGCGCCCGTGACGTGCTCAACGGTGGCGGAGGGCTGTCCGCCGTTACGGGCCCGCGGCTGCGGATGGTGGGCCCCGGTGGCCTGCTCGGTCATCGGCATTCTCTTCTCGAAGCTGAGGGTTTTCGCTGGGTGTTTCGCGAGGTTTTAGCTGGTTTTGACGAGTGCCAGTGCAACAAAAAACCCCTCGTGCCGGGAGGCAAGCGAGGGGAGCGCGTCGGGCGGGTTACGAGCCGGGCCGTCGTGGCCCTGCTTCAGCCGACGCGCTTTCCAAGTACGAGAATTCGGGTGCGCATGGCACTGACCCTCCCCCCGACGCGCCGTCACTGTCAAGTGGGTGGGACGGGCGTCTCACTATTTGAGCGGAACGGGGGACGCCCCGATGGACGCCGACGGCCGCTGAGCACTGGCAGGGCGACCCCGCCGGGGACCGGATAGTCGTCCCGGACGAGAGCCCGGCGCAACCGGTATTCGTCCAGGGGGCCGGAGAAGGCCATGCCCTGGCCGTGGGTGCAGCCCATCGCCCGCAGGGCGAGCACCTGCTCGGGGACGTCCACGCCGTCGGCGACGGACTGCATGCCGAGGTCGCAGGCGATCCGGAGCAGCCCGGCGGTGATCTTGTGCAGCCGGGGCGACTCGACGACGCCCTCGACCAGGCCCCTGTCCAGTTTCAGTACGTCGACGGGGAGCCGGCGCAGCGCGTTGATGGCCGCGTAGCCGCTGCCGAAGCCGTCCAGGGAGATCCGCACCCCGAGCCGGCGCAGGGCGAGCAGACGCTGCTCCAGCTCGTCGAAGGAGATCCGCGGATCGCTGTCGGCGAGCTCGATGATCAGCGCACCGGAGGGCAGTTCGTGCCTGGTCAGCAGCGCTTCGATGGAGCCGAGCGGGAGCGACTTGTCGAGCAGCCGGCGGGCGGGCAGCCGGATCGAGACGGGGGGGCGGTGGCCGAGCCGGGCGCGCTCCGCGGCCTGCCCGACGGCCTCCTCCAGGAGCCAGCGGCCCAGCTCGGCGGTGCGGTCGCCGTCCTCGGCGACCCGCAGGAATTCGGCCGGGGTGAACAGGATGCCCTGGGCGGAGCGCCAGCGGGCCTGGGCGGCGACGGCGGCGATCGTTCCGGTGGTGAGATCCACCACGGGCTGGTGCAGCAGGGCGAACTCGCCGTCGAGCAGGGCGGTGCGCAGCCGGGCGGCCAGTTCGGTGCGCCGGACCACTTCGGCCTGCATCTGCGGGGCGTAGAGCTCCACCCGGTCCTTTCCGCCGGCCTTGGCGCGGTACATGGCCAGGTCCGCGTTGCGCAGCAGGTCGCCGGCGCTGATGCCGGGCTCGGCGAAGGCGACGCCGATGGAGGCGGCGACGCGCACCTCGGTGCCCTCGACGCGGTACGGCTGGGAGAGCATGAGGCGCAGTCGGTCGGCGATGTCGTGGACCTGGCACTCGCGGGCGGACTGGTCCCGGCCGCCGTCGCCCAGGATGAGCGCGGCGAACTCGTCGCCGCCGAGCCGGGCGGCGGTGTCCCCGGCCCGTACGGAGTCGTGGAGGCGGCGGGCGGCCTGGATCAGCAGTTCGTCGCCGGCCTGGTGGCCGAGGCGGTCGTTGACGCCCTTGAAGCCGTCCAGGTCGATGAAGAGCACGGCGGTGCCGGAGTCGCCCGCCCGGCGGCCGCTGAGCGCCTTGCGGACCCGTTCGGTGAACAGGGCCCGGTTGGGCAGGTCGGTGAGCGGGTCGTGCTCCGCGTTGTGCAGCAACTGGGCCTGGAGGCGTACCCGTTCGGTGACGTCCCGGCTGTTGAAGATCAGGCCGCCCTGGTGGCGGTTGACGGTGGACTCGACGTTGAGCCAGTCCCCGCGGCCGGACCGGAACCGGCACTCGATGCGGGTGGTGGGCTCCTCGGAGGGCGGGGCGGCCAGGAAGCGGCGTACCTCGTGGACCACACCGCCGAGGTCCTCGGGGTGGATCAGCGAGGCCAGTTCGGAGCCGATCAGCTCCTCGGCCTCGCGTCCGTACACCCCGGAGGCGGCGGGGCTCACGTACCGGAGTATGCCGGTGGGCGCGGCGATCATGATCACGTCGCTGGAGCCCTGCACGAGCGACCTGAAGTGGTTCTCCTTCTGGGCCAGTTCGTGGGTGAGCGCGATGTTGTCCAGGAGCATGATGCCCTGCCGGACGACGAGGGCGAGCACGACGGTGCAGCCGGTGAAGACGACCACGCGGTCCACTCTGCGTCCCTCGACGACGTTGTACAGGATGCCCAGGGTGCACACGGCCGCCGCCAGATAGGGCGTGAGGGCGGCGAGCGAGCCGGCGACCGGGCGGCTCCGGTCGCGCGGCGGCCGGGCCGCGGTGCTCTCGGCGACCCGGCGCACCCCCCAGGGCGCGTACGCGAGGAGGAGCGAGCCGGCGAACCAGCCGGCGTCGAGCAACTGGCCGGAGCGGTAGTGCTCGCGGAGCAGCGGGGAGGTGAACAGCGCGTCGCACAGCACGGTGAGGGCCAGGGCCGCGATCGCGGTGTTGGTCGCCGAGCGGTTCGTGTGGGACCGGCGGAAGTGCAGGGCGAGGACCATGCTGACGAGGACGATGTCCAGCAGCGGGTAGGCGAGCGAGAGGGCGGCCTGCGCGACGCTCTCGCCCTCGAAGTGCGCGGTGTGCGCGAGGGCGAGACTCCAGGAGAGGGTCAGCAGCGAGCCGCCGATGAGCCAGGCGTCGAGCACGAGGCAGACCCAGCCCGCCCTGGTGACGGGCTTCTTCGCGAGGACGAGCAGCCCGACGATGGCGGGGGGCGCGAAGAGCAGGAAGAAGAGATCGGCCAGGGACCGGTTCGGCACGTCACGGCCGAGGACGACTTCGTACCACCCCCAGACCGCGTTGCCGCAGGCGGCCATCAGGGAGGAGAAGGCGAAGAGCAGCCAGGCCGGCCGGAACCGGATGTCCCGCATCCGCCCGTAGAGGAAGCAGGAGACGGCGGCCGCGAACGCGGCGGCGCTGAGCCCGAAGTCGCCCATGATCAGGGCGATGCGCGGGGATCCCCAACCGGCCGCGGCGCCCGTCGCGTACCCGGCACAGACCAGGGCGAGGGCGAGCTGGGCGAGGACGGCGCCGCGGTCGCCCCGCGCGGCGTCGGGCCCACGCGCCGCGGGGCCGCCTCCCTCGCGGCCGCACGCCGGCCCGCCGCCCTGGACGGGCCTGCGGCCGATGAGCGCCCCTGGGGCGCTCACCGGGGGCCCCGGGGGGGCGGCAGCGGACGATCCGGCGGATTCGTGCGCCGCCGTGGGGCGCGGGAGGAACGCCGCCGGCGGCCCCGCCGCGTCGGATCGTCGGTCCTTCGGCCGTACATCACCCGTCGCCCCCCTCGGAATCTGATGTCCCGTCACGTCACTCCCCGGCGCCATATCTGTACTCGACGCAGTCCCCCGCTCGGGACGATACACCAGGATCGTCACTCAGGGACAGGGGTGCTGTACTCTCCGTGACGATCACGGACATGGGGGCGTACGGCGCGGTCCCCGGGGGGCGGCTCAGGTGGTCAGCACGACGTTGCGGAGCTCCTCGCCGGCCGCGAACCGGCTCAGCTGGTCGGCGATCAGCCGCTTGGCACGCGGCATGAACGCCGAAGTGGAACCCCCCACGTGCGGGGTGACCAGGACACCGGGAGCGTGCCACAGGGGATGCCCGGACGGCAGCGGTTCCGGATCGGTGACATCCAGTGCCGCGGTGATCCGGCCGCTCTCCAGCTCGACGAGCAGCGCCTTGGTGTCCACCACCGGCCCCCGCGCGACGTTCACGAGAAGGGCCCCGTCCTTCATCCGGGCGAGGAAGTCCGCGTCGACGAGATGCCTGGTCTGCGCGGTGAGCGGAGTGGACAGCACGACCACGTCCGCCTGCGGCAGAAGGGCGGGCAGATCGGCGAGGGCGTGCACGGGGCCGCGCTCCGTGGCGCGTGCGGAGCGCGCGACGCGCGCCACCCGCGCGCACTCGAACGGCGCGAGCCGGTCCTCGATGGCCGCGCCGATCGACCCGTACCCGACGATCAGGACGGACTTGTCGGCGAGCGCCGGGTAGAAACCGGCCCGCCACTCCTCGGCGTCCTGGCCGCGCACGAAGCCGGGCACACCGCGCAGCGAGGCCAGGATCAGCGTCAGGGTCAGCTCGGCGGTGCTCGCCTCGTGCACGCCCTTGGCGTTGCACAGGCGCACGCCGGGGCGGAGGTCGCCGAGGCCCGGTGTGACGTGGTCGATGCCGGCGGACAGGGTCTGCACGGCCCGGACCGACGTCATCGCGGCGAGCGGGCGCACGGCGATCTCGGTGCCCTTCATGTACGGCACGACGTAGTAGACGCAGTCCGCCGGATCGCCGGGAAAATCCGGGCCGCCGTCCCAGTGCAGATAGCGCAGACCCGACGCGCCCGGGTCGGGAAGTCCTTCGATCTCCGCCGCCGGGATCGGAAGCCACACGTCAGCGGTTGTGTCCTCAACTCTCATGCCCGGGAGGCTATGCGAAGAATCCGGGAGGTCATTGGTTACTTTGGGGAGCGGCACAGGGAGGGGTACCGGCACGTGGAGCGCAGGACAATCGGGGCGGCGGCGCTCGAAGTGGGTGCGATCGGCCTGGGCTGTATGCCGATGAGCTGGGCCTACAGCGGCTCCCAGCAGCGCGGCGACCGCTCGATGCGCACGGTGCACGCGGCGCTGGACGCGGGGGTGAACCTGCTCGACACGGCGGACATGTACGGGCCGTTCACCAACGAGCTGCTGCTCGGGCGGGTGCTGAAGGAGCGTCGGGCGGACGCGTTCGTCTCGACGAAGGTCGGCCTGCTCGTCGGGGACGGGCACGTGGTGGCCAACGGCCGTCCCGGGTACGTGCGCAGGGCCTGTGACGCCTCGCTGCGGCGGCTCCAGACCGACGTGATCGACCTGTACCTGCTGCACCGGCCCGACCCCGAGGTGCCGGTGGAGGAGACCTGGGGCGCGATGGCCGGTCTGGTGGCCGCGGGGAAGGTGCGGGCGCTCGGGATCTGCGCGATGGGGGTGCGGGCGGCACGGCGCGGCAGCGGCGGCGCGGCGCGCGATCTGTACGACGGAACGATCCGTCAACTCGAACGCGTGCAACAGGTGTTCCCGGTGAGCGCGGTGCAGGCGGAGCTGTCGGTGTGGTCGCCGGAGGCGCTGGTCCGGCTGCTGCCCTGGTGCGAGGCGCGCGGGGTGGGGTTCCTGGCGGGGATGCCGCTGGGGAACGGGTTCCTGACGGGGACCCTGACGCCCGGCGGCGGGTTCGAGCCCGACGACCTGCGGGCCCGGCACCCCCGGTTCACGGCGGAGATGATGGCGGCGAACCAGCCGGTGGTGGCCGGGCTGCGCCGGGTCGCGGCCCGGCACGGCGAGGACGTCACCCCGGCACAGGTGGCCCTGGCCTGGGCGCTGGCCCTGGGACGGCACGTGGTGCCGGTGCCGGGCACGAAGCAGGAGCGGTGGGCGGTGGAGAACGCCCGCGCGGCGGAGCTGGCGCTGACGGCCGCGGACCTGGCGGAGATCGGGCGGCTGCCGGCCGCGCGGGGGTCGTGGGACTGAACCGGTGGCCCGCCTTCCGCAACCCGTGCGAGGGAAATCGCGTGCGACGGGAACCCGGGCGGGGGCGCGCGGTGTTTCCCCGGGTAGCGGTGTTTGCCAGGGAGTCGACGAAGGGGTCGGACCATGCGACGACGTACCGGGACCACCCTCGGGGCCACGGTCCTCCTCCTGCTCGTGGCCGGGTGCTCGTCCGGCGGGGACGGGGCGGACCCTGCGGGGACCCGGAGTCCGTCGCGTTCGGCGTCCGGGACGGCCCCCGGGCCTTCCGTCTCCGCGCCGCCCGCGAAGGGCTCGGTACGGGTGGCGGCCACGCTCACCGAGGACCTGAAGTCGCCGTGGGGTCTGGCGGCGCTGCCGGACGGTGACCTGCTGGTCTCCTCGCGCGACGAGGGCACGATCACCCGGGTCGACGCGGAGACGGGGCGCAAGACCGTGCTGGGCGCCGTGCCGGGGGTCGCGCCGGGCGGCGAGGGCGGTCTGCTGGGCCTCGCGCTCTCCAAGGACTTCGCCACGGACCGGCAGGTGTACGCGTACTTCACCACCGAGTCCGACAACCGGATCGCCCGGCTGAGGTACGACGAGAGAAAGCCGGCCGGGCAGCAGCTCGGCGCGCCCGACACGGTGCTGCGGGGCATCCCGAAGGGCATCGTGCACAACGGCGGCCGGATCGCCTTCGGCCCGGACGGGATGCTGTACGCGGGCACCGGCGAGACGGGGAACACCGGCCTAGCGCAGGACAGGAAGTCGCTCGGCGGGAAGATCCTGCGGATGACGCCCGACGGGCGCCCGGCGCCCGGCAACCCCGCGCCGGACTCGGTGGTGTACTCCTACGGCCACCGCAATGTGCAGGGGCTGGCCTGGGACGGGGCGAAGCGGCTGTGGGCGGCGGAGTTCGGCCAGAACACGTGGGACGAGCTGAACCTCGTCGAGGCCGGCAAGAACTACGGCTGGCCCGACGTCGAGGGCCGGGGCGGCAAGGCCGGGTTCGTGGACCCGGTGGCCCAGTGGCGTACGGACGAGGCATCGCCGAGCGGCATCGCGTACGCCCAGGGCTCGATCTGGATGGCCGGGCTGCGCGGCGAGCGGCTGTGGCGCATCCCGCTCGCGGGCGCGGAACCCTCCGCGGCGCCCCAGGCGTTCCTCGAGGGGAAGTACGGCCGGCTGCGCACTGTCCTGGCAACGGGCGGGGGCGGGCTGTGGCTGGTGACCAGCGAGACCGACACGCGGGGCACGCCCGGGCCCGGCGACGACAGGATCCTCCGGCTGGAGGTCCGGTAAGGGGGCGGACGACCGTGTTCGGCTCTTTGGACGAGTTCTTCGCCCCCGGCCGCAGGCATGCCGAGGAGGAGCGCCGTCGCCTCGCCCTGACCCGTGAGGACACCGGCGACAACGACCCCTCCCGCGGCCCGATAGACCTGACCTCGGGCCGCGTCACGATCCGCCTTCCCGCAGCGTCCGGCGGCGGGGAGGACGACGAGGACGACGCCGGTTAGGCCGACTCCAGAAGGCGGAGGCGGTGGGCCATCGCCGCCGCCTCGCCACGGCCGGAGACGCCCAGCTTGGCCAGGATGTTGGAGACGTGGACACTCGCCGTCTTCGGCGAGATGAACAGCTCCTCCGCTATCTGCCGGTTGGTGCGGCCGGCCGCGACGAGGGTGAGGACGTCCTGCTCGCGCGGGGTGAGGCCGAAGGCGTCGTCGTCCGGTTCCGGGCCCGCTGGGACCGGATCGGTGAGCGACAACCGGGCCCGGCCGGCGAGGAGTTCCAGTTCCTCGCGCAGCGGGCGCGCCCCGAGACGTACCGCGGCGTCGTGCGCCTCACGGAGCAGCGCCGCCGCCTCGTCACGGCGGCCGCCCTCGGCGAGCAGCGCGTCGGCGAGGCGGTACCGGGCGCGGGCGGCCGGGTACGGGACGTCCAGCGGCTCGTACGCGGCGACCACCTCCGTCCAGCGCGCGATGTCGTCGCGCTTCTCGGCGCGGGCCAGCTCGGCGGAGACGTGCAGCGAGTACGCCTGCCAGATCGGCGACGGCGCGGCGACCCGGCGGACCAGGGCGGTGATCCGGTCCAGCGCCGCGGCGCGTCCCCCGGCGGCGGCCGGAAGGCCGAGCGCGTCGGCCTCCACGGTGGCCGCGCCGAGCAGCAGGGGCCAGACGTAGCGGTGCATCCCGGTGTGCACGGTGTCGCCCTCGGCATCGGCAAGGACGGCGCGCGCCTCGTCGATCCGGCCCTCCGCCGCGGTCAGCAGGAGCTCCGTCTCGGCCACCGGCAGCGTGTACTGCACCATCGGGTCCTTCCGGCCGAACAACTCGCGTGCCAGCGCGAGCTGTTCGCGGGCGGCGGCCACATCACCGCGGAGGACGGCCAGTTGGGCGAGCCGCAGGGCGGCGGCGCCGCGCGGCTTGTTGCTGTAGGAGGCGCGCAGGACCCACTCGGCGTTCTCCCGCGCCGCGTCCCACTCGCCCAGGACCGCGTGCGACTCGGCGAGATTGGCCCGGATCCAGCCCTCGCTGTCGCGCAGACCGTGCACGCCGGCCAGGGCGATCCCGGCCTCGCAGAGCTCGACGGACTCGCGTGACCGGCCGACGCCCTCCAGGCAGGAGGAGAGGTTGACGTAGGCCCGCATGGCCTCGGTCATCTGGCCTGCGGCGACGGTCCGGTCGAGGACCTCGCGCATCTCGGCGAGGCCGGACTCCACGTCGCCGGCGGCGACCAGCAGGGAGCCGCGGGTGAGCTGGGCGTTGAGCTCGATCGGCTTGTCGCCGACCAGCCGGGCGTACTCGACGGCGCGTTCGGCGGCGGCCAGGCTGTCGGGTCCCGGTGTGCGGACCATCCCCCAGCCTGCGGCGATGGCCAGCACGAAGGCGTGCACGGCGGACGGCGGCAGGCCGCGGACGAGGTCCTGCGCGGTGGCGATCTCGGCCCAGCCGTCGCCGCGGGCGAGACCGGAGAGCAGCCGGGAGCGCTCGGTCCAGAACCAGGCGGACCGGAGCGGGTCGTTCTCCTCCTCCAGGATCCGCAGCGCCATCTTGCCGATCTTCAGGGCGCGTTCGCGTTCGCCGCCGAGCCGCGCGGCGACGGCGGCCTCGGCGAGCAGGTCGAGGTGGCGCAGCGGGGTGGTCTCGGGGTCGCAGCCGCAGGTGGGGTACGCCTCGGCGTAGTCGGCGGGCCGGAGCGTGGCGCGGACCTCGTCGGGGACCTCGTCCCAGAGTTCCATGGCGCGTTCGAGGAGCTGGAGCTGTTCGGCGTACGCGTAGCGCTTGCGGGTCTCGACGGAGGCGCGGAGCACGGCGGGCAGCGCCTTGACGGCGTCGTGGGCGTGGTACCAGTACGTGGCGAGCCGGGTGGCGCGCTCGTCGGCGCGGACGAGCGAGGGGTCGGCCTCCAGGGCCTCGGCGTAGCGGCGGTTGAGCCGGGAGCGCTCGCCGGGCAGCAGGTCGTCGCTGACGGCCTCGCGGACCAGGGAGTGGCGGAAGCGGTAGCCGTCGCCCTCCGGGGCGGCGAGCAGGATGTTGGCGCCGACGGCGGCCCGCAGCGCGTCGATGAGGTCGTCCTCGGGGAGCCGGGCGACGGCGGCGAGCAGCGCGTACTCGACGGTGGAGCCGCCCTCGGCGACGATCCGGGCGACCCGCTGGGCGGTCTCGGGCAGCGTCTCGACCCGGACGAGGAGGACCTCGCGCAGGGATTCGCTCAGCTCGCAGCCGCAGGCGTGGGTGGTGATGAGTTCCTCGACGAAGAACGCGTTGCCGTCGGAGCGGGTCCAGATGGCCTCGACGGTGGCCGGGTCGGGTTCGGCGGCCAGGATGCCGGTGAGCTGGCGGTGCACCTCGGTGCGGGTGAACCGGGCGAGTTCGAGGCGGCGGACGGTGCGCAGCCGGTCGAGTTCGGCGAGCAGCGGGCGCAGCGGGTGGCGGCGGTGGATGTCGTCCGCGCGGTAGGTGGCGACGACGACGATCCGGCCGCGGTGCAGGGTGCGGAAGAGGTAGGACATCAGGTGCCGGGTGGAGGCGTCGGCCCAGTGCAGGTCCTCCAGGACGAGCACGACGGTCCGTTCGGCGGTGAGCCGTTCCAGGAGCCGTACGGTCAGCTCGAAGAGCCGCGCGGTGCTGTCCTCCTGGGACGCCTCGTGCTGGCCGACGTCGCCGAGTTCGGGCAGCAGCCGGGCGAGTTCGTGCTCCTGGCCGGCGGCCGCGGCGGCGAGTTCGTCCGGGAGCGTGCGGCGCAGGGCGCGCAGCGCGGTGGAGAACGGGGCGAAGGGCAGGCCGTCCGCGCCGATCTCCACGCAGCCGCCGACGGCGACGACCGCGCCCGAGGCGCGAGCCGCGCCGACGAACTCCTCGACGAGCCGCGTCTTGCCGACGCCCGCCTCGCCGCCGACGAGCAGGGCCTGCGGTTCACCCGCCGTCGCGGCGGCGAGCGCCTCGGTGAGGGCGGTCAGTTCGCCGGCCCTGCCGACGAACACCGGACTGACTGACCTGGTCTCCACGTCCGCGAGCATCGCACAGCCCCCCGGCGGTGCGGCACCCCGGATCGCTCCGGTGATCGATTTCGTGGAGGTTTGCTCGGCCATCACGCGGCGCGGGCGAAGCTGTCGCGCTCGTGACTCACCTGCCGTTCGGACTCGTTGCGTCCGGACCGGCGGCCCGCGCGGCGGGCCTTGACGGCCTCACGGGACAGCCGGTGGGCGGCGGCCTGGCGGACGAGCTCGGCGTGGTTCATGCGGTGGAGTTCGTACTCGAACATCGTGTGCTCCCCTGGTGGGCTCCCGGTCCGTTCGGTCCGGGTGATCGCTCCTTGCGATGTCCCTACTCTCTCGGGCCAGAGGGGGGTGCCACATCGGGCGAGTTCCGCATGTTCGGCGGCGGGGGGCCTTAGGCGCCCCTCCCGGGTGCCTTAGGACTCCTTACGGGCGGCCCGCCACTCCGGGGCGAGGACCGACCAGACCTCCATGTCGTGCCGCTTCCCGCGGTACGGGTAGCTCTCGCGCAGCACGCCGTCCTTGGTCATGCCGAGCCGGCGGGCGACGTTGATGCTGGCCTCGTTCTCCGAGGCGACGAGCCATTCGACGCGGTGGATGCCGCGCTCCTCGACCGCCCAGTCGATGATCGCGCGGGTGGCCCGGGTGACCAGGCCCTTGCCCACGGCGGCGGGCTCCAGCCAGCAGCCCGCCTCGGCGGTGCCGAACTGCACGTCGAAGGTGCGGAACAGGACGCCGCCGACGAGGGTGCCGTCCGCCCAGATGCCCCAGAGCCGGCCGGTGTCGTTCGCGGCCTTGTCGGCGTAGGTGCGGAGGTAGGTCCGGGCGGAGTCCAGGTCGGTCACGAAGTCCGGCAGGGCGATGAACCGTCCGACGTACTCGCGTCCGCGGTCCATGGCGGCCAGCAGTTCCCCGGCCTGCCAGGGCTCCAGCGGCCGCAGTTCGGCGTCGTCACCCAGCGATATCGCGAACATCCTCGTTCTTCTCCTCGGTCGGGGCGGAAACCGTCACACGCTGCGAGGGGATCTTCGCACGCTCCTCGGCCGCGTCGCGGGCGTCGGCGTCCCTGGCGTCCGCGATCGCGCGGGAGTCCGGGGGTTCGATGCTGATCCGCGGCAGCAGCCGGTCGAGCCACTTCGGCAGCCACCAGTTCGCGCCGCCGAGCATGTGCATGAGGGCGGGGACGAGGAGGGTCCGCAGGACGAAGGCGTCCAGTGCGACGGCGGCGGCGAGCGCGATGCCGAACATCGCGACGACCCGGTCACCGGAGAGGACGAAGGCCAGGAAGACGGAGATCATGATGACCGCCGCCGAGTTGATCACCCGGCTGGTCTCGGCGAGGCCGACGCGTACCGCACGCCGGTTGTCGCCGGTCTCCAGCCACTCCTCGTACATCCGGCTGACCAGGAAGACCTGGTAGTCCATGGAGAGGCCGAACAGCACCGAGACCATGATCACGGGCAGGAACGGTTCGATCGGCCCACCGCTGCCGAGGCCGAGCAGCTCGGTGCCCCAGCCCCACTGGAAGATCGCCACGACGACGCCGAAGGCGGCGGCGACGGCCATCACGTTCATCAGGGCGGCCTTCACCGGGATGCCGATCGAGCGGAAGGCCAGCAGGAGCAGCAGGCAGCCGAGCGCCACCACGACGCCGACGAAGAGCGGCAGCTTGCCGACGATGATCTCGGCGAAGTCGTCGTAGGAGGCGGTGACGCCGCCCACGTGCACGTCCAGCGAGGTGCCGTCGGCGGCTGCGGGGATCACGTCGCCGCGGAGCCGGTCGACGAGCTCGCTGGTGGCCTTGGACTGCGGGGAGGAGTCCGGTACGACGGTGAGCACGGCGGTGTCGCCGGTGCTGTTGTACGTCACCGGCGAGACGGACTCGACGCCCTTGGTGTTCGCCAGCTTCGCGGGCAGCTCGCCGAGGGCGAGCCGGTCGTCGGCGCCGTCGATGTCCGCGACGAGGGTCAGCGGCCCGTTGACGCCGGGGCCGAAGCCGTCGGCGAGCAGGTCGTACGC
Organism: Streptomyces sp. HUAS YS2; assembly: GCF_033343995.1. NCBI lineage: Bacteria > Bacillati > Actinomycetota > Actinomycetes > Kitasatosporales > Streptomycetaceae > Streptomyces > Streptomyces solicathayae. The sequence goes on from NZ_CP137573.1 coordinate 2,501,453, forward strand.
CTGCCGGGTGGTGGCGGTGGCCGGGTTGTTGCCCTGGTCCGAGGTGCCGAGGTGGAGCGAGAGCGTCGGCAGGGTCAGCACGGCCATGACGACGGCGGCGACCGCGCCGAGCAGCTTGGGGTGGCGCTCGACGAAGGCGGACCAGCGGGCGGCGAAGCCGGTGGGCAGCTCCGGCTCGGGGCCGTGCTCGGCGAGCCGGCGGCGCTCGCGGCGGCTGAGCGCCCGCATTCCGATGAAGGACAGCAGCGCGGGCAGCAGGGTCACGGACGCGGCGACGGTGAGGACGACGGTCAGGGAGGCGGCGATGGCGACGCCGTTGAGGAAGTTGAGCCGCAGGATGAGCATGCCGAGCAGGGCGATGCACACGGTCGCGCCGGCGAAGACGACGGCCCTGCCGGTGGTCGCGACGGCGTTCTGCGCGGCTTCGGGGACGCTCAGGCCGCGTTTGAGGCCCTTGCGGTGCCGGGTCACGATGAACAGCGCGTAGTCGATGCCGACGCCGAGGCCGATGAGCATGCCGAGCATCGGTGCGAAGTCGGCGACGGTCATGACATGGCCGAGCAGGGCGATCCCGGCGTACGCGGTGCCGACGCTGACCAGGGCGGTCGCGATGGGCAGCACGCTGGCGGCGAGCGAGCCGAAGGCGAGGAAGAGCACGACGCCGGCGACGGCGACGCCCACGGCCTCGGCGATGTGGCCGCCCTTCGCCTCGGTGAGCGCGACGGCGGTGCCGCCGAGCTCGACCTGCACGCCGTCGCCCTCGGCCTTCTCGGCGGTGTCGACGAGGGCCTGGGCCTGCGCCTCGGGGATGTCGTCGACCTGCGCGCCGAAGGTCACCGTGGCGTACGCGGTGCGGCCGTCCTCGCTGATCTGCGCCTGGCCCGCGGGGCCGTCGTACGGGCCGGTGACGGAGGAGATGCCGGGCAACTCGGCGACCTCGTCGAGCATCGTGGTGACCCGCTGCTCGACGGCGGTGGCGCGGACCGAGCCCTTGTCGGTGTGCCAGACGATGGTGTCGCTGTCGCCGCCGGTGCCGGGGAAGCCCCGTTCGAGCAGGGCGGTGGCACGGCCGGACTCGGTGCCCGGGACCTCGTAGTCGTTCGAGTACGCGTTGCCGGCGACGGCTGCGGCGGCGGTGGCGCCGCCGAGGGCGACGAGCCAGAGCAGAACGGCGACGAGACGGTGCTTGATGCACCACCGGGCGATGGCGGCCAAAGGACGAGCTCCCTCGGGGTTCGTGGATGAGCCCACTGTCGCAGCCGAAAGTGATCCTTTGCCCGTTTCGTGTCGATCCTCACAATGGGCGCGAGGGTACGGAATCGCCCCATACCCCCGCGCCGGGCCGGGTCAGCCCGAGACGCTGGCGCGTCCGTTCTCGATGTGGCCCATCAGACGGCGGCGGAAGCCGTCGGCCGCGGTGACCTCGACGTCGTACCAGCCGTGCGCGTCGGCGGCGGAGTGGACGACCGTACGGCTCTTGCCGGGCTTGACCGTGACCGTGCGGGTCCAGTCCGCGAGGTCGGCCTCGTCGACGTAGCCGAGCGGCCGGACGGTGAAGGAGACCGGGACGGCGGAGGTGTTGCGCACGGTGATGTGCACGTCACGGTCCTCGTGGTCGAGGCGGGTGGTGACCTCGGCCCCGCCCGCGGCGGGCCCCTCGAACTCGCGGCGGAAGCCGTTGGGCCCGGTGATCGTGAAGCGGTACCGCTCACGCGTCAGGGGGACGGCCCATTGCGCCGTGCCCCTGACGTCGCGGTGCTGGGGGACGTCGAACTCGCCCGCGTACGGGTAGAGCGCGAGGGGCGCGCTCGCCCGGCCGCTGTTGCGGAGCTCGACGGTCATGGTGCCGTCGGCGATCGCGCCGTACGCGTCCGGCTGGTACGGCAGCGGGCGGGCCGGCCGGGTTCCCGGCTCCTGCACCGGCATCTTCTGCACCAGGGGCGGCTGGGGCCGCCAGCGGCCGGTGAACGGCGGGATCGGGCCGGGCTGCTCGACCTCGGGCTGCCGATGGCCGCGGCGGAAGTCGAAGGCGGACGTCAGGTCGCCGGTGACGCGGCGGCGCCACGGGGTGATGTTGGGCTCCCGGACGCCCGTCCAGGTCTCCAGGAAGCGGACGACGGAGGTGTGGTCGAAGACCTCCGAGCAGACGTAGCCGCCGACGGACCACGGGGAGACGACGAGCAGCGGGACACGGATGCCGAGGCCGGTGGGCAGGCCCTTGTACCGCTCGTCCTTGTCGTCGGCGGGCGGGACCGGCGGCGGGACGTGGTCGAAGAAGCCGTCGTTCTCGTCGTAGTTGATCAGCAGGACGGTGTGCCGCCAGACGTCCGGGTGCGAGCCGAGGGCGTCGAGCACCTTGTAGACGAGGCTCGCCGAGGCGATCGGCGAGGACGAGCCGGGGTGCTCGGAGTCGATCGCGGAGGGCACCAGGTACGAGACCTCGGGCAGCGTGCCGGCGGCGACGTCGGCACGGAAGGCGTCGGCGAGGGTGCCGGTCTCGACGCGGCGCAGCCCGCGCTCGAAGAGCGAGCGCTCGGCGTCCGTCAGCCCGGCGACGCCCTGCTCCAGGGCGTCCAGGAGCCGGGTCCGCTCGGCGGCGTCCGCGGTGTCGCGGACGGCGGCGTAGAAGGACTCCATGAAGGTGTGGCCGCCGGTGTGGGCGAGCGCCTTGCGGGCGATCTTCTTGAAGCTGGTGAAGAACTCGATGTTGTTGTCGGTGAAGTTCTCCCACTCCGTGTACGTCTTCCAGCTCCGCCCCGCGGCCTCCAGGCGCTCGGCGTAGGTGGGCCAGGCGTAGCCGGGGTGGGTGCCCTCGGCGTAGGCGGCGTTGGTGACGGCGCGGCTGCCGTCGGCCTCGAAGCCGGTCCAGCCGGACCACAGATGGTTCCGGTTGGGGCTGGTGGAGGTGTGGATGGAGGAGTGGTAGGCGTCGCAGACCGTGAAGGTGTCGGCCAGCTCGTGGTGCAGCGGGATGTCCTGGCGGTCGTAGTACGCCATGGTCGCGGCGGTCTTGGCGGTGACCCAGCCGTCCATCCAGCCGCCGTGCCAGGCCTTGGCGCCGCCGCCCCAGGAGTGGTCGAGGTCGCCGATGTACTGGAGGTCCTTCGCCTGCGTCTCGGCGGCGCCGCGGACCGGGAACGGCAGCACGGTCCGGCCGAGCGCGGCGGGCTGCTCGAAGACGGGCTTGCCGGAGGGGAGCTCGATCGCGTTGCGGTCGGAGAACCCCCGAACGCCGCGGAGGGTGCCGAAGTAGTGGTCGAAGGAGCGGTTCTCCTGCATGAGGATCACCACGTGCCTGACCGCGGACAGCCCGCCGGCCGGCGGCTCGGCGGCCATCGCGGCCTGCAGCGACGGCGGCAGCATCGATCCCGCCGCGGCGGCGCCGAGCGCGCCTCCGCCCAGCGCGAGCAGCCTTCTGCGCGAAATCTCCGGGGACAAGCCCGACCTCCCAGTCGACGGCCAATGGATCGCCTTCGAGCCATTGGGTGCGGTACGGCCGGGACGGTAGTGAGACCGGATGACCGAAAGTCGACCCGACGACGTCCTGGCAGTGAACGTCCGACGGGTCGCCCCGGGAGTCCGAGCGGAATCAGGGGCGCCAGTAGAGGGCCGGGTCGGGGTGGGGCGTGAAGCCGAGGGCACGGTAGAGGGGTTCGCCCTCCTCGGACGCGTACAGATCCGCCCGCGCGACGCCACGCTCGCGGAACCAGTCGAGCAGGCCGTGCATGATCGCCCGGCTGTGGCCGCGGCGGCGGAACGCCGGGTCGGTGACCACGCCGATCACGTGGCCGATGAGTCCGTTGCGCAGGTGCGGGCCGGGCAGCCGCTGCTCGACGGTGCCGATGCCGCAGGCGGCGAGCCCGCCGCCGTCGCCGTCCACCACGAGGATGCGCACGGCGTCCGACGCCATCTGCTCCTTCAGGACGGCGGCGAGTTCGCGCCGCCAGTCGTCGTCCCCCTCCGCCGGCGCGAAGAACTCGCCGCCCAGATCCTCGAACAACAGCGCCCGAAGCCGTACGAGCTCGGCGACGTCGCCCTGCGATGCCTTGCGCACACGTGACATGTAATGACCCTATGCGCCATGCAGCCATTACCGCAATGCTTCGTCCGCGCGGGCGTCGACGGGCCGCTGATCGCCGCTCCGAGAAAGGCCCGAGGGGCGGTACGGCCGTCTCGTCGACAGCCGTACCGCCCCTCGGTCCCGGAGCCCGGGTCAGCCCTCGCTGACGCCCAGCTTCTCCAGGATCAGGTCCTTCACGCGAGCCGCGTCGGCCTGGCCACGGGTGGCCTTCATGACCGCGCCGACCAGGGCGCCGACCGCGGCGACCTTGCCGCCGCGGATCTTGTCCGCGATGGCCGCGTTGCCCGCGATCGCCTCGTCGACGGCCGCGCCGAGCGCGCCCTCGTCGGAGACGACCTTCAGACCGCGCTTCTCGACGACCGCGTCCGGGTCGCCCTCACCCGCGAGCACGCCCTCGATGACCTGACGGGCCAGCTTGTCGGTGAGGTCGCCGGAGGCCACCAGCTCCGTCACCCGGGCGACCTGCGCCGGGGTGATCGCCAGCTCGTCCAGGGCCTTGCCCGACTCGTTGGCGGAACGGGCCAGTTCGCCCATCCACCACTTGCGGGCCTGGTCCGCGGGAGCACCCGCGTCCGTGGTCGCGACGATCAGGTCGACCGCGCCCGCGTTGAGGATCGACTGCATGTCGTGCTCGCTGACGCCCCACTCCTCGCGGAGCCGGTTGCGGCGCACGCGCGGCAGCTCGGGCAGGCTCTTCCGCAGCCCCTCGACCCACTCGCGGGAGGGGGCCACCGGCACCAGGTCCGGCTCCGGGAAGTAGCGGTAGTCCTCGGCGTTGTCCTTGATGCGGCCGGAGGTGGTGGAGCCGTCGTCCTCGTGGAAGTGACGGGTCTCCTGCACGATCGTGCCGCCGGAGGCGAGCACGGCCGCGTGGCGCTGGATCTCGTAGCGCGCCGCCCGCTCCACCGAACGGAGCGAGTTGACGTTCTTCGTCTCCGAGCGGGTGCCGAAGGTCGTGGTGCCGTTGGGGCGCAGCGACAGGTTCACGTCGCAGCGCATCTGGCCCTTGTCCATCCGCGCCTCGGAGACGCCCAGCGCGCGGATCAGCTCGCGCAGCTCGGCGACGTACGCCTTGGCGACCTCGGGGGCCCGCTCGCCGGCACCCTCGATCGGCTTGGTGACGATCTCGATCAGCGGGATGCCGGCCCGGTTGTAGTCGAGCAGCGAGTGCGAGGCGCCGTGGATGCGGCCGGTCGCGCCGCCGATGTGCGTCGACTTGCCGGTGTCCTCCTCCATGTGGGCGCGCTCGATCTCCACGCGGAAGATCTCGCCGTCCTCCAGCTGGACGTCCAGGTAGCCGTTGAAGGCGATCGGCTCGTCGTACTGCGAGGTCTGGAAGTTCTTCGGCATGTCCGGATAGAAGTAGTTCTTCCGGGCGAAGCGGCACCACTCGGCGATCTCGCAGTTGAGCGCGAGGCCGATCTTGACCGCCGACTCGACGCCGATCGCGTTGACGACCGGGAGCGAGCCGGGCAGACCGAGACAGGTCGGGCAGGTCTGCGAGTTGGCCTCGGCGCCCAGCTCGGTCGAGCAGCCGCAGAACATCTTGGTCTTGGTACCGAGTTCGACATGGACCTCGAGGCCCATGACGGGGTCGTACTCGGCGAGGGCCGCCTCGTACGACAGCAGTTCAGTGGTCACGGTGAGACTTTCCCTCTCAGCCCAGCAGGACGTCGTCGTCGCCCATGCGCTTCAGCTCGCGGTAGAGGATCGCGAGGCCGGTGACGATGGCGGCGGCGGACACGACGGCGTCGGCGAGCTTCAGCATGTCGTGCTCGTTGCGGGCCTTCTTGGCCTGCTTGTACACGGTGACGGCGCCGAAGGCGGTGGTGCCGATGGACAGGTACGTACCGGCCTTGGACTTCTTGAAGCCCTTGGCCTTGGCGAGTGTGGTGCTCACAGCGACGGTGCCTCCTCAAGCAGCGGGTGACCCCAGCGCTCGACGAAGGCGGCCTCGACTGCGGCACCCACCTTGTACAGGCGGTCGTCCTTCATCGCCGGGGCGATGATCTGCAGACCGACCGGCAGCCCGTCCTCCGGCGCGAGGCCGCAGGGCAGGGACATGGCCGCGTTGCCGGCCAGGTTGGTCGGGATGGTGCACAGGTCCGCGAGGTACATCGCCATCGGGTCGTCGGCGCGCTCGCCGATCGGGAAGGCGGTGGTGGGCGTCGTCGGGGAGACGATCACGTCCACCTGCTCGAATGCCTTCTCGAACTCCCGGGTGATCAGCGTGCGGACCTTCTGGGCCGAGCCGTAGTACGCGTCGTAGTAGCCGGAGCTGAGCGCGTAGGTACCGAGGATGATGCGGCGCTTGACCTCGTCGCCGAAGCCGGCCTCACGGGTGAGGGCGGTGACGTCCTCGGCCGAGCGGGTGCCGTCGTCGCCGACGCGCAGGCCGTAGCGCATGGCGTCGAAGCGGGCCAGGTTGGAGGAGCACTCCGACGGCGCGATCAGGTAGTACGCCGAGAGCGCGAGGTCGAAGGTCGGGCAGTCCAGCTCGACGATCTCGGCGCCCAGCTCCTTGAGGAGCTCCACCGACTCGTCGAAGCGCTGCACGACGCCGGCCTGGTAGCCCTCGCCGCGGAACTGCTTGACGACGCCGACGCGCATGCCGGCCACCGAGCCGTTGCGGGCGGCCTCGACGACCGGCGGGACCGGCGCGTCGATGGACGTCGAGTCGAGCGGGTCGTGGCCGGCGATGACCTCGTGCAGCAGCGCCGCGTCCAGGACCGTACGGGCGCACGGGCCGCCCTGGTCGAGGGAGGACGAGAAGGCCACCATGCCGTACCGGGAGACGCCGCCGTAGGTCGGCTTGACGCCGACGGTGCCGGTGACGGCGGCGGGCTGGCGGATCGAGCCGCCGGTGTCCGTGCCGATGGCGAGCGGGGCCTCGTACGAGGCGAGCGCGGCGGACGAACCGCCGCCGGAGCCGCCGGGGATCCGGGTCAGGTCCCAGGGGTTTCCGGTCGGGCCGTACGCGCTGTTCTCGGTGGAGGACCCCATGGCGAACTCGTCCATGTTGGTCTTGCCGAGGATGACGACGTCGGCCTCCTTCAGCTTGCGCGTCAGGGTGGCGTCGTACGGCGGGATCCAGCCCTCGAGGATCTTCGAACCCACGGTCGTGGGTACGCCCACGGTGGTGAAGATGTCCTTGAGCGCCAGCGGGACGCCGGCCAGCGGGCCGAGCTTCTCGCCGGCCGCGCGCTTGGCGTCCACGGCGCGGGCCTGCGCGAGCGCGCCCTCGCGGTCGACGTGCAGGAAGGCGTGCACCTTCTCGTCGACCGCGTCGATCCGGGCCAGGTGGGCCTCGGTGACCTCGACGGCCGTGAGCTCGCCGGAGGCGATCTTCGACGCGATCTCGGCGGCGGTGAGCTTGATGATGTCCGTCATGTGATTAGTCCTCCCCCAGGATCTGCGGCACCTTGAAACGCTGCTGCTCCTGGGCCGGGGCGCCGGAGAGCGCCTGCTCGGGGGTGAGCGACGGACGGACCTCGTCCGCGCGCATGACATTGGTCAGCGGCAGCGGGTGGGAGGTCGGCGGGACGTCTTGGTCGGCGACCTCGGCGACGCGGGCGACCGCGCCGATGATGTCGTCGAGCTGACCGGCGAAGTGATCGAGCTCTTCGCCCTTCAGTTCCAGACGCGCCAGCCGGGCGAGGTGGGCGACCTCCTCGCGCGTGATGCCAGGCATGCAGCGATCCTCAGGGGTGAGTGTGTGTCGTTTGGACCCAATCCTAGGGGGCGGACGGTTCCCGGCACGAAACGCATTACAGTCCTGACCGTCACCGGCACCTGTGCGACACCGATCCGAGGGGGATCCATGACGGAGCAGAACGGCGCGGAGCGGGACGGCAAGGACGGCAAGGACGCCAAGGTCGCGACGATCGAGCGGTTCTTCGCCGCCTACGCGGCGGGCGACGTGGAGGGGATGAGCGGCACGCTGGCGGAGGACATCGCCTGGACGATCCCGGGCCGTCATCCGCTGTCGGGGACCAAGCACGGCCTCGCGGAGGTGCGCAGCTTCTTCGACCAGCTGGGCACGGCGGGCTTCAAGGCCGAGCCGATCTTCTTCGGCGCGAACGAGGAGTACGTGGTGGACGTGCACCGCGGCTGGTCCACCGAGGGTGTCGGGCAGGTCGACACGATCTGGGCGCTGGTCTGGCACTTCGACGCGGACGGGAAGATCGACCGGGTCGTCAACCTGAGCGGCGACCAGCACCAGATGGACAACTACGTCTGGGCGAACTTCACCCTGGCCCCGCTGCCGACCCGGCTGGCCTGACCGGCCCGGACGACGGGGCCCGAACGGGGCGGGACGTTACTTCACGGCCTGCCCCGAGGGGTGGTCCGCCTCGGCCGCGGCCTGCAGCTCGCTCGGCCGGTGCCAGCCGTGCTCGCCGCGGGCGCGCAGCCAGGCCGTGGTCTCGCTCGGCGGCATCGCGGCGGCGACCAGCCAGCCCTGGACGGCGTCGCAGCCCAGGTCCCGCAGGCGCTCCCAGGTCTCGTCGTCCTCGACGCCCTCGGCGACGACCAGCAGGCCGAGGGAGTGCGCGAGGTCGACGGTGCAGCGGACGATCTCGGCGTCCTCGGTGTCCACGGCGAGCCGGGCCACGAAGGAGCGGTCGATCTTCAGTTCGCTGACCGGCAGCCGGCGCAGGTGCACCAGGGAGGAGTAGCCGGTGCCGAAGTCGTCGAGCGACATCTTCACGCCGTGGCCGGTGAGCCCGGCCAGGGTGTCGGCGGCCCGCTGCGGGTCCTCCAGGAGCACGTGTTCCGTTATCTCCAGCTGGAGGGCGCCGGCCGGCACGCCGTGCCGGGCGAGCCGGGCCGCGACGGCGCCGGCGAAGCCGGGCGTGTGCACGTCGCGGGGGGAGACGTTGACCGCGACCGGGACCTTCAGGCCCTGCGCGCGCCACCGGGCGACCTGGGCCAGGGCGGTCTCCAGGACGTACTCGGTGAGGTGCGGCATCAGGCCGGAGGACTCGGCGATGGCGATGAACTCGTCCGGCGGGACCTTGCCCCGTTCGGGGTGCACCCAGCGCACCAGCGCCTCCAGGCCGGCCACCTGTCCGTCGAAGCGGACCTTGGGCTGGTAGTGCAGCTCGACCTCGCCGGCGTCCAGCGCGCGGCGCAGGTCGCCGAGCAGACCGAGCCGGTCGGGGGTGTTGGAGTCGCGCTTGGACTCGTACACCTCGACGCCGGTGCGGTCCCGCTTGGCCTGGTACATCGCCACGTCGGCGCGGCGCAGCAGGCCCTCCGCGTCGAGCGCGTGGTCGGGGAAGACCGCGACGCCCGCGCTGGCCTCCAGGACGAGGGTGAGCCCGTCCAGGTCGAGCGGCGAGGACAGTTCGGCGACGAGGTGCCGGGCGACCCGCTGGGCGCTGGTGGTGGAGTCGGCGGCGGGCAGCAGGACGGCGAACTCGTCGCCGCCGAGCCGGGCCGCCTCGGCGCCGCGCGGCAGCGCGAGTCGCAGCCGGTCCGCTATCTGCAGCAGCAGCCGGTCGCCCGCGAGGTGGCCGAGCGTGTCGTTGACCGATCGGAAGCGGTCGAGGTCGATCAGGACGAGGGCGGAGCGGGCCCCCTCGGCCTCGGCCTGCTCCAGCGCCGTCCAGGTCCGCTCCAGGAGCCACTGGCGGTTGGGCAGCCCGGTCAGCGGGTCCTTCAGCTGCTCCTCGGCGCGGGCCCGGGCGATCCAGAGGGTGGAGTCGAGGGCGATCAGCGGTACGGCGAACAGCGGCAGCAGGACGGGCAGGGAGGCGGCGACCACGCAGATCAGCGGGGCGATGCCGAGCAGCGCCACGGCCACCAGGCCCTGGCGCATCAGGGCCGTCCGGGCGACCGTGGGCAGCCCGCCGCCCTGCGGCGCGAGCGCGTACCACAGCAGCACCCGGGTGACCGCGAGATAGGCGCCCGCGGCCAGCGCCACTTCCGGCAGGGCCGCGATCCCCCAGTCGAGCGGCTGCCAGGGCGCGTCGACGGTCGGGACGTCCCCGAAGGCGAGCAGGACGAGGGCGGCGGCGCCGATGCCGAGGACGTCCGCGGCGCCGTGCAGCAGGCCCTGTCGCCAGCGGTGCCGCCGGGCCGCGGAGACCAGCAGGACGACCGCCAGGGACACCAGACCGGCCGGCACCCAGCCGTACAGGAGCAGGACGGCGAGGGTGAGGGCGGCGCCGGAGCCCGTGCCGCCCCACCAGCGTTCCCGGCCGAGGGCGACCAGATGGCCCACGACGAGTGCGGTGAGCACGGCGAAGGACCATCCGGCGGCGCCACCGGGGAAGAGCCCGTGGCCGGTGCCGATCACCGCGAAGATGCCGGCGACGAACACGACGGCGGCGAGCCCCGCCAGCGCGGCGGCCGCCGCGGAACCGAAGCCCGCGTATCCCGCGCGGGCGTGCGACCGCGGGACCGGGGCGGCACTCTCGGTCGGTTTCATTCCCGTCCCTCTCACAGCCGGCGGTGCCGATGCATCGCGATGGCCCGTTGTCATGCCATCACGGCTGACATCCCACCACGCAGCCGTGCACGACGAGGCGCACGTCTCAACAGTAGGACGCGGGAGCCCCCTGCGGGCAGCGCTCTACAGGTCTTGCCCGAATGCGACCCGGCCACCCGTAACGATCTGGTATGCGCTGAACGGGTGAGCTCCGGGCCGGCCCGGGCGCCCGCTCAGCCGGCCTCGGGCACCGGGACCGCGGCCTCCCGGGCGGCCTCCGGACCCTGTTCCAGCAGCACCGCGAAGCCTTCCTCGTTCAGAACCGGAACCTTCAGCTGCATCGCCTTGTCGTATTTGGACCCCGGGTTGTCACCCACAACGACAAAGTCGGTCTTCTTCGAAACGGAACCGGTCACCTTCGCTCCGCGGCTCTGCAACGCCTCTTTTGCGCCATCCCTGGTGTGGTTCTCCAGGGTGCCGGTGACGACGACCGTCAGCCCCTCCAGCGGACGCGGGCCCTCGTCCTCGCCGGCCCCCTCGTCCTCCGTCCGGGCCCCGGCCTCCCGCCACTTGCGCAGGATCTCGCGGTGCCAGTCCTCGGCGAACCACTGCTTCACCGCGGCCGCGATGATCGGGCCGACGCCCTCGGTGGCCGCCAGCTCCTGCTCGGTGGCCGCGTCGATGCGGTCGATGGAGCGGAACTCGCGGGCCAGCGCCTGGGCCGCGACCGGACCCACGTGCCGGATCGACAGGCCGTTGAGGAAGCGGGCGAGCGGACGCTGCTTGGCGGCCTCGATGTTCGCCAGCATCGCCAGCGCGTTCTTCTTCGGCTCGCCCTTCTGGTTGGCGAAGACCGTGACGACCTTCGCCTCGCCGGTCTTCGGGTCCCGCTTGGGCAGCCCGCTGTCCTGGTCGCGCACGTACGCCTTGATCGGCAGCAGCTGCTCGATCGTCAGGTCGAACAGGTCGCCCTCGTCGCGCAGCGCCGGCTCGGCCGGCTCCAGCGGGCGGGTCAGCGCCGCCGCCGCCACCTCGCCGAAGTTCTCGATGTCCAGGCACTCGCGGCCGGCGAGGTAGGAGACGCGCTCCCGAAGCTGGGCCGGGCAGGTCCGGGCGTTCGGGCAGCGCAGGTCGATGTCGCCCTCCTTCATGGCCCGCAGCGGCGTACCGCACTCGGGACACTCGGCCGGCATGACGAACTCGCGCTCCGTGCCGTCCCGCAGGTCGACGACCGGGCCGAGGATCTCCGGGATCACGTCGCCCGCCTTGCGCAGCACCACCGTGTCGCCGATCAGCACGCCCTTGAGCTTCACCACGTCCTGGTTGTGCAGGGTGGCGAACTCGACCTCGGACCCGGCCACCGTGACCGGCTCGACCTGCGCGTACGGCGTGACCCGGCCGGTCCGGCCGACGCCGACCTTGATGTCGACCAGCTTGGTGTTGACCTCCTCCGGCGGGTACTTCCAGGCGATCGCCCAGCGCGGCGCGCGCGCCGTCGAGCCCAGCCGACCCTGGAGCGGGATCTCGTCCAGCTTCACGACCACGCCGTCGATCTCGTGCTCGACGGAGTGCCGGTTCTCGCCGAAGTACGCGATGAACTCGCGCACGCCCGCCAGCGAGTCGACCACCCGGTTGTGCCGGGCGGTCGGCAGGCCCCACTCGTGGAGCAGCTCGTACGCCTCGGAGAGCCGGGCGATGTCCAGGCCGTCGCGGGCACCGAGGCCGTGCACGACCATGCGCAGCGGCAGCGTGGCGGTGACCCGGGGGTCCTTCTGGCGCAGCGAACCCGAGGCGGAGTTGCGCGGGTTGGCGTACGGCTGCTCGCCGGCGGCGATCCGGCGGGCGTTCAGCTCCTCGAACTTCTCCATCGGGAAGTAGACCTCGCCGCGGATCTCCACGAGGTCCGGGATCCGGTCGCCCTTGAGTCGGTCCGGAATGCCCTGGATCGTCCGGGCGTTGGGCGTGATGTCCTCGCCCGTGGTGCCGTTGCCCCGGGTGGCGGCCCGGGTCAGCCGGCCCTTCTCGTACGTGAGGTTGACCGCCAGGCCGTCGACCTTCAGCTCGCACAGGAAGTGGTACCCGGACGCGCCGACGTCCCGCGCGACGCGCTCCGCCCAGGCGGCGAGCTCCGCGTCGTCGAAGGCGTTGTCGAGCGAGAGCATCCGCTCCCGGTGGTCGACCTTCGCGAGGCCCGTCTCGTAGTCCCCGGAGACCTTCTGGGTCGGCGAGTCGGGCGTGCGCAGCGCCGGGTACTCGTCCTCCAGCGCCTCGAGGGCGCGCAGGAGCCTGTCGAACTCCGCGTCACTGACGACCGGCTGGTCCTTCACGTAGTACCGGAAGCGGTGCTCCTCGACCTGCTCGGCCAGCTGTGCGTGCTGCTCCCGCACGTCGGCGGGCAGGGCCCCCTGTTCGACAGCCACCGTTTCGTCCTCCCGTCACTCAGGGTTGTCCGCGAGCGATCTCGCCGCACGGACGCAGTGGGCGAGCGCCGCCCGGGCATAAGCGGGCGAAGCGCCCGCGAGCCCGCACGAGGGGGTGACCACGACGGACTCCGCCAGAGTCCCCGGATTCAGCCCCAGCCTGCGCCACAGCGTCCTGACACCCATGACGCTACCGCCCGGGTCGGACAATGCGGCGTCGGTGGACGGCACCACGCCTGCGAAGAGCTTCGTGCCGGCTTCCACGGCCTCGCCGATCGGCTCCTCGTCACGTTCGGTGAGGAGCCCGAAATCGAACGAGACACCCGCCACGCCGGCCCTGCGAAGCAGGGCGAACGGCACGTCCGGGGCGCACGAGTGGACCACGACCGGGCCGTCGTGAACGGCGATCACGTCCCGCAGCGCGCTCTCCACGACCTGCCGGTCCACGGCCCGGTACGTGCGGTAGCCGCTGGCGGTGCGGACCTGTCCGCGCAGCACGGCGGTGAGGGAGGGCTCGTCGAGCTGGAGCACCAGGTCGGCCCCCGGCACCCGCTTGCGCAGTTCGGCGAGGTGACCGCGGAGTCCTTCGGCGAGCGAGCCCGCGAGGTCCCGGCAGGCACCTGCGTCGCCGAGCGCGGCCTCGCCGCCGCGCAGCTCCAGGGCGGCGGCGAGCGTCCACGGCCCGACGGCCTGGACCTTCAGCGGGCCCTCGTAGCCCTGGGTGAACTCCTCCAGCGCGTCGAGGTCCTCGCCGAGCCAGGAGCGGGCGCGCCGGGTGTCGCGGCCGGGCCGGTCGCTGACCCGCCAGCCGCTCGGCTCGACATGGGCGTACATCTCGACGAGCAGCCCGATCGTCCGCCCGATCATGTCCGCGCCGGGCCCGCGGGCGGGCAGCTCCGCGAGGTACGGGAAGTCCTCGAAGGACCCGGTGACGGTCTTGGCGGCCTCGCGCGCGTCGCCGCCGGGCATGGACCCGACGCCGGTCGCGGGCCCCCAGGTGAAGTCGCTCTTCTCGCTCACCCGGGAAGCCTACGCGGGCGGTCCCGCCACTACCGCCCCGGACGGACCGTCAGGTCGTTGATCTCGGCGTCGCGCGGCAGGTCGATCGCGGTGACGATCGTCGTGGCGACCGACTCGGGGTCGATCCAGCGGGACGCGTCGTACTCCTTGCCCTCCTGGCGGTGCACCTTCGCCTGCATCGGGCTGGCGGTCCGGCCCGGGTAGACGGAGGTGACCCGGACGCCATTGGCGTGCTCCTCCTGGCGCAGCGAGTCGGCGAGCGCCTTCAGGCCGTGCTTGGAGGCCGCGTACGCGCTCCAGTCGGCGTGCGCGGCGAGCCCGGCACCGGAGTTCACGAACACCACGTGGCCCTGTGAGACCCGCAGCTGGGGCAGCAGGTGCCGGGTCAGCTCGGCCGGGGCGATCAGGTTGACGTTCAGCTGGTGGTGCCAGGTCTTCGGGGTGAGGTCGCCGACCGGGCCGAGCTCCACGACGCCCGCGATGTGCAGCAGGGTGTCGACCCGCTCGGGCATGGTCTGGTGCGAGAAGGCCCAGGACAGCCGGTCCGGGTCGGCGAGGTCGCCGACGAGGGTGCGGGAGCCCGGGAACGCGGCGGCGAGTTCCTTGGCGCGGCCCGCGTCGCGGGCGTGCAGCACCAGCTCGTCGCCGCGCGCGTGCAGGCGGCGGGCGACCGCAGCCCCGATGCCGGAGCCGGCTCCGGTGATCACATGAGTAGCCATAGCGGCCATGCTCGCACTACTGGATGCCCACGCTCTCCTCCAGGTAGGCGAGCGCCGAGACGCCGTCCTCGGCGAAGAAGACCAGGTCGGTCAGCGGGAGCGGCAGGAAGCCCTCCTCGTCCATCCGCCGGAACTGGTCCTTGAGCCCGTCGTAGAACCCCTCCGTGTTCAGGACCACCACCGGCTTGGCGTGCTTGCCGTGCTTCTTCAGCTCCAGCACGTCGGTGGCCTCGTCGAGCGTGCCGGTGCCGCCGACCATGACCACGATCGCGTCCGACTTCTCCAGGAGCAGCGCCTTGCGCTCGGCGAGGTCCTTGGCGGTGATCATCTCGTCGGCCTGCTCACGGGCCTTGTACGCCAGGAACTCCACCGAGATGCCGACGAGCCGGCCGCCGTTCTCCTGCACGCCGTCCGCCACGACCTTCATCAGGCCGACGTCCGAACCGCCCCAGACCAGGGTGTGGCCACCCTTGCCGAGCAGTTCGGCGAACTCACGGGCAGGGCGGGTGTAGCGCTCGTCGAGGTCGGCGGCGGAGAGGAAGACGCAGATGTTCATCCCCCCACCGTAGGGCCTGCCGCCGACACTCCCGCGAGAAATGCCGCCCGGGACCGATGAGTTCCGGCGACGCCCGCGGTCTGCCCTGGCATGGACGAGGTGAACTCCACGCTGAGCAGGTCCCGGGGGCAGGTCACGGCGCCGGACGGGACACGGATCGCGTACGAGCGGTACGGCGACGGGCCGCCGCTCGTCCTGGTGAGCGGGGCGCTGTGCACGGCAGGGGCGGAACTCCCGCTGGCCGGGCTGCTCGCACCGCGGCACACGGTGGTCGCGTACGACCGGCGGGGCCGCGGCGCCAGCGGCGACGGCCCGGCGTACTCGGTGGAGCGGGAGATCGAGGACCTGGCGGCGGTACTCGGCGAGGCGGGCGACGGCGCGGCGGTGCACGGGACGTCGTCGGGCGGCGCGCTCGCCCTGGCCGCGGCGGCCGCGGGCCTGCCGATCGCCCGGCTCTCGGTGTTCGAGCCGCCGTACTCAGCCGATCCGGCGGCCGGGGCGGTCTTCGCGGCGCACACGGCGCGGCTGACGGAGCTGCTGGACAAGGGCGCGCGGGACGCGGCCCTGGAGCTGTTCCTGTCCGGGGCGATGCCGCCGGAGGCGCTCGCCGGGATGCGTGGCTCCCCGGCCTGGCCCGGGCTGCGCGAGGTCGCGCACACCCTCGCGTACGACCACGCGGTGCTGGGCGACGGCCTGGTGCCGACGGAACGGCTGGCCGGGGTGCACACCCGCACCCTGGTGGTGGACGGCGGCGCGAGCCCGCTGTGGATGCGCGAGGCGGCCGGCGCCGTGGCCACCGCGCTTCCCCGGGGCCGGCACCGCACGCTGACGGGCCAGACCCACATGGTGGCGCCGCACGTCCTGGCGCCGGTGCTCGCGGAGTTCTACGCGGAGGACTGACCGGGGCCGGCCCGGCCCCGCCCGGGCGGGCTACGCCGGTGTCGGCGCCGTACGGCGGACGGTCGTCGCGATCGTGGCGGAGCCGACCACGCGGGTGCCGTCGTACAGCACGATCGCCTGGCCGGGGGCCACGCCGCGGACCGGCTCGGCGAAGGCGACCCGCAGCTCGCCGTCCACCAGCTCGGCCGTCACCTCGGTCTCGCCGCCGTGCGCGCGCAGCTGGGCCGTGTACGTGCCGGAGCCCTCCGGGGCCCGGCCGCACCAGCGGGGCTTGATCGCGGTCAGCGCGGTGACGTCGAGCGCCTCGGCCGGGCCGACCGTGACCGTGTTGTTCACCGGCGAGATGTCGAGGACGTAGCGCGGCTTGCCGTCCGCGGCGGGATGGCCGATCCGCAGGCCCTTGCGCTGGCCGATGGTGAAGCCGTACGCGCCCTCGTGGCTGCCGACCTTCGTGCCGGACTCGTCGACGATGTCGCCCTCGGCCTTGCCCAGGCGGGCGGCGAGGAAGCCCTGGGTGTCGCCGTCGGCGATGAAGCAGATGTCGTGGCTGTCCGGCTTCTTGGCGACCGCGAGCCCGCGCCGCTCCGCCTCCGCCCGGATCTCGTCCTTGGTGGTGAGGGTGTCGCCGAGCGGGAACATCGCGTGCGCGAGCTGCTTCTCGTCCAGGACGCCGAGCACGTACGACTGGTCCTTGGCCATGTCGGCGGCGCGGTGCAGCTCGCGCGAGCCGTCCTCGTTCAGCACGACGGTGGCGTAGTGGCCGGTGCAGACGGCGTCGAAGCCGAGCGCGAGCGCCTTGTCGAGCAGCGCCGCGAACTTGATCTTCTCGTTGCAGCGCAGGCACGGGTTGGGGGTGCGGCCCGCCTCGTACTCGGCGACGAAGTCGTCGACGACGTCCTCGCGGAAACGCTCGGCGAGGTCCCAGACGTAGAACGGGATGCCGATGACGTCGGCGGCGCGGCGGGCGTCGCGCGAGTCCTCGATGGTGCAGCAGCCGCGTGCACCGGTGCGGAAGGACTGCGGGTTCGCCGACAGCGCCAGGTGCACGCCGGTGACGTCGTGCCCGGCTTCGGCGGCCCGGGCGGCGGCGACGGCGGAGTCCACGCCGCCGGACATGGCGGCCAGGACGCGGAGGGGGCGGGGGCGCGGGGAAGTCGGCTGGCGAGTCTCAGTCATAGCCCTCCCAGGGTACGGGTCCGCGGGAACCGTGGTCGTGGCGGTAAGCGTTCTGGATCACATGGGGAGCGAAAAGACCGGCGGGCGGGGCGGGGTGGGGCGACGCACCGTGCTGTTGGGCGGCGGGGCCGCGCTGGTGGGCACGGCTGTGCTGGCACGGGACGAGCTGCGGCGTGCCTGGTGGCGGCTGCCGGGGACGGAGAGGAAGCGGGTCCAAGGCGAGCTGGACCACAAGGGCGCGGTGTGGACGGCGGCGGCCCGGGCGAACTGGCGGCGGGCGGACCGGCCGGACGACTACGTCATCGACCGGGTGGTGATCCACGTGGTGCAGGGCAGCTATGCGACGGCCCTGAAGGTGTTCAAGAACCCGGGCCACGGGGCGGCGGCGCACTACGTGGTCGGGAAGGACGGCCGGGTCGCCCAGATGATCCGAGAGCTCGACGTGGCCTTCCACGCCGGGGACCGGTCGATGAACGAGCGGAGCGTCGGCATCGAGCACGAGGGCTTCGTGGACCGGCCGCAGGACTTCACGCCGGCGATGTACGCGGCGTCGGCGGCGCTGACGGCCGGGATATGCGCGCGGTACGGCATACCCGTCGACCGGAAGCACATCATCGGGCACGTGGAGGTCGAGGGCACGGACCACACGGACCCGGGCCCGCACTGGGACTGGGACCGCTACCTCCCCCTGGTCCGGGCGGCGCGGGCGAAGCTCAGCTGAGTCCGGCCGTCCGCGCCCGTTCGACCGCCGGGCCGATCGCCTCGGCCACCGCCGCCACGTCCTCCTTGGTGGAGGTGTGGCCGAGGGTGAAGCGCAGGGTGCCCCGGGCCAGGTCCGGGTCGGTGCCGGTGGCGAGCAGGACGTGGCTGGGCTGGGCGACGCCGGCGGTGCAGGCGGAGCCGGTGGAGCACTCGATGCCCGCCGCGTCGAGGAGCAGCAGGAGCGAGTCGCCCTCGCAGCCGGGGAAGGTGAAGTGGGCGTTGGCGGGCAGCCGGTCGACCGGGTCGCCGCCGAGGATCGCGTCCGGGACGGTGGCGCGGACGGCCGCGACCAGCTCGTCGCGGAGCGCGCCGACCTCGCGGGCGTACTCCTCGCGCAGCTCGGCGGCCAGCCGCCCGGCGACGGCGAACGCGGCGACGGCGGGCACGTCGAGGGTGCCGGAGCGGACGTGTCGCTCCTGGCCACCGCCGTGCAGCACGGGCACGGGGCTGTACTCCCGGCCGAGGAGCAGCGCGCCGATGCCGTACGGACCGCCGATCTTGTGACCGGAGACGGTCAGCGCGGCGAGGCCCGACGCGGCGAAGTCGACCGGAACCTGGCCGAAGGCCTGGACCGCGTCCGCGTGCAGCGGGACGCCGAACTCGGCGGCGACGTCGGCGAGTTCACGGACCGGCATGATCGTGCCGATCTCGTTGTTGGCCCACATCACGGTGGCCAGCGCGACGGACTCGGGGTCCCGGGCGATCGCCTCGCGCAGCGCGTCGGGGTGGACCCGCCCGTACCGGTCGACGGGCAGGTACTCGACGGTCGCGCCTTCGTGCTGACCGAGCCAGTCGACGGCGTCGAGCACGGCGTGGTGCTCGACGGGGCTGGCGAGGACGCGGGTGCGGCGCGGGTCGGCGTCCCGGCGGGCCCAGTACAGGCCCTTGACGGCGAGGTTGTCGGCCTCGGTGCCGCCGGAGGTGAACACGACCTCGCTGGGCCGTGCGCCGAGCGAGGCGGCCAGGGCCTCGCGGCCCTCCTCGACGGCGCGCCGGGCACGGCGGCCGGCGGCGTGCAGCGAGGAGGCGTTGCCGGTCACGACGAGCTGGGCGGTCATCGCCTCGACCGCCTCCGGCAGCATCGGAGTGGTCGCGGCGTGGTCGAGGTAAGCCATGGTGCGTCGATTCTACGAGCCCGCCGCGGGCCCCTCGGCTCCCCCTGGCCGGTTCGCGCCGTACAGCGCCACCGCCTCGGCCGCGGCGGTCGCGAGCCGGTCGGACTTCACCGACCGGACTCCAGGGCCTTCAGTCGCGCGGGGCGCGGGCGAGTTGGCGGGACTGGGCGACGAGGCGATCGGCGCTGTCCCAGACCTCGGCGTCCTCCTCCAGGAAGCCGCCGGCCAGGTTGCGGGTGGTGATGGAGACGCGCAGCGGGCCGGGGGCCGGGCGGCAGCGGATGTGGGTGGTGAGCTCGACGGTCGGGGTCCAGCCCTTGAGGCCCAGCTCGAAGGAGGTGGGCGGCAGCGCGTCGACGGTGAGCAGCAGGGAGTACGGGTCGGCGTCGCGGCCGTCCGCGAGCCCGAACCAGGCCCGCATCTCGCCCTTGCCGGACGGCGCGCCGACCGCCCAGCCCACGCAGGCCGGGTCGAGCTTGATGTCGAGACGGTCGGTGATGGCGGAGGAGCCGGGGATCGCGGGCCGGGCCGGGCCGTCGGCGGGGCCGAAGCAGTGCTCGCGCGGCGGGATCGCCGGGGGCGTGGCGGTGGTGCGGACGTCGTCGGGCAGCGCGTCGAGGTCTCCGTACGAGGCGAGCACGCGGATGCGCTCGACCTCGGTGCCGTCCTCGGCGAACTGGAAGAGGGACGCCTGGCCGGTGGAGAGCGTGCGGCCGGTGCGGACGACCTCGGTCCGGATCACCGCGGGGCCGGGCACGGACGGGGTCAGGTAGTGCGCGGAGACCGAGAACGGGTCCGGGTGCGGCAGGGCCTCGCCCAGGGCACGGCCGAGCAGGGCGAGGAGGTAGCCGCCGTTGACGGCCTGGATGATCGTCCAGCCGGCGGAGAGGTCGGCGTCGTAGACGCCGGGCTCGCGAAGGGTGACGGCGGTGTCGCGGTCGAACTCGCTGTCGCCGATGAGTGCCTGAGCTGCCTGTGCCATGCGATGCACGGTACAACAAGTAACTACTGAGCGGTAGCTTTCTCGGTCTCGGGCTCCTCGCGGGCGTTGGACCGCCGGTTCCAGGCGCGCGGGGCGCGCCAGTGGTAGCGCATGGCGAGCAGCCGCAGCGCGAACGCCACGAGCACGGCGAGGCCGCTGGTGAGGGCGTTGAGCGAGTCGAAACGGATGCAGAGCACGACCATCGTCGCGCCGACGATCGCGGGCACGGCGTACAGGTCGCGGTCCCAGCGGAGCAGCGAGGGCACCTCGTTGGCCAGGACGTCCCGCAGCACACCGCCGCCGACGGCGGTGGCGAGACCGAGCGCGGCGGAGGAGGTCAGGCCGAGCCCGTAGTCGTACGCCTTGGTCGTGCCGGTCACACAGAACAGTCCGAGTCCCGCGGCGTCGAAGACGTTGACGGCCGTCTGGGTGCGCTCCACCTCGGGATGGAGGAAGAAGACGAGGACCGTGGCGACGAGCGGGGTGAGGAAGTACCCGAGGTCGGAGAACGCGGCCGGCGGCACGGCGCCGATGACCAGATCGCGGAAGAGACCGCCGCCGAGCGCGGTCACCTCGGCGAGGACGGCGATGCCGAAGACGTCGAAGTTCTTCCGGACGGCGAGCAGGGCGCCGGAGATCGCGAAGACGAAGATCCCGACGAGGTCGAGCGCGTGTTGGACGGACGGGGTGAACAGTTCGTGGAGCACGCGCCCATTGTGCGGTGCGCGGGGCCGGGCCGGATTCCCCGGCCCCGCCGCACCGTTGCCACCCGGGCTACTTCTCCGGGGCCTCGTCGTCCTTCGAGGGCGCCTCCGCCTCCGGGGCGGACTCCGCCGCGGACTCCGCCGCGGGCTCCTCCGCCGGCTTCGCGACCGTCACCTCGATGACCTCAGGCGCCGCCGCCACACCCTCCGGGTGATGGCAGGCGACCTGCTGGCCGGGGCGCAGCTCCAGGAGCGGGGGCTCCTGGGTCTTGCAGATCTCCGTGGCCTTCCAGCAGCGGGTGTGGAAGCGGCAGCCGGCCGGCGGCTTGATGGGCGACGGGACGTCGCCCTTCAGCAGGATCCGGTCGGTCTTCGCGCCCCGTCGCCGCGGGTCCGGGATCGGGACCGCGGACATCAGGGCCTTGGTGTACGGGTGCATCGGCGACTCGTACAGCGACTTGCGGTCCGCCAGCTCCACGATCTTGCCGAGGTACATGACCGCGATCCGGTCCGACACGTGCCGGATGACCGACAGGTCGTGCGCGATGATCACGTAGGTCAGGCCCAGCTCCTCCTGGAGGTCGTCCAGGAGGTTCACCACCTGCGCCTGGATCGACACGTCGAGCGCGGAGACCGGCTCGTCCGCGACCACCAGCTTCGGCTTGAGCGCCAGCGCCCGCGCGATGCCGATGCGCTGCCGCTGACCGCCGGAGAACTCGTGCGGGTAGCGGTTGTAGTGCTCCGGGTTGAGGCCCACCAGGCCGAGCAGCCGCTGGACCTCCTTCTTCACGCCGCCCTCCGGCTGGACGCCCTGCAGCACGAACGGCGCGGAGACGATCGAGCCGACGGTGTGCCGGGGGTTCAGTGAGCCGTACGGGTCCTGGAAGATCATCTGGATGTCCCGCCGCAGCGGGCGCATCTTCGCCACGCCCAGGTGCGAGATGTCCGTCCCCTGGAACTCGACCTTGCCGCCGGTCGGTTCGAGGAGCCGGGTGATCAGCCGGCCCATCGTCGACTTGCCGCAGCCGGACTCGCCGACGACGCCCAGGGTCTCCCCCGGTCGCACGTCGAAGGAGATCCCGTCGACCGCCTTCACGGCGCCGACCTGCCGCTGCAGCAGGCCCTTCTTGATGGGGAAGTGCTTCGTCAGGCCCTCGACCCGGAGCAGTGCCTCGGGCGCCTCCGGCGAGGAGGTCGCCTGCGCCGGGATCGTCACGTCACTTTTGTCGGTCACAGCTTCGGCGCAATCTCTTCGGTCCAGATCCGGGTCCGCTCCTCCTGCGACATGTGGCAGGCGGAGTAGTGCCGGCCGCCGGACTCGCCGCCCGTCGCGAGCTTCAGCTCGGGGCGCTCCGTCCGGGTGATGCCGCCCTTCGGCACGTCCGCGTACGGGCAGCGCGGGTTGAAGGCGCAGCCGCTCGGGACGTTGATGAGGCTGGGCGGGTTGCCCTTGACCGGGATGAGCCGGTCGGTCTGCTCCCGGTCGATCCGCGGCATGGAACCGAGCAGGCCCCAGGTGTAGGGGTGCTGCGGCTCGTAGAAGACGGACTCCGCCGAGCCGCGCTCCACGCACCGGCCGCCGTACATCACGAGGATGTCGTCGGCGATCTCGGCGACCACGCCGAGGTCGTGCGTGATGATGACGACCGCGGAGCCGAACTCCTTCTGCAGGTCCCGGATCAGGTCGAGGATCTGCGCCTGGACGGTCACGTCCAGGGCCGTCGTCGGCTCGTCGGCGATCAGCAGCTCGGGGTTGTTGACCAACGCCATCGCGATCATCGCGCGCTGGCGCATACCGCCGGAGAACTCGTGCGGGTAGTTGGAGAAGCGCTTGGCCGGCTCGGGGATGCCGACCCGGTCGAGCAGTTCGATCGCACGCCGCTTGGCGGTCTTCTTGTCGACGTCGTGGTGGACCCGGTACGCCTCCACGATCTGGTTGCCCACCGTGTAGTACGGGTGCATCGCGGACAGCGGGTCCTGGAAGATCATCGCCATCTCGCGGCCGCGGAGGCGGCGCACGGTGTCCGGGTCGGCGGAGAGCAGCTCCTGCCCGTTCAGCCAGATCTCGCCGGAGATCTGCGCCTTCTGCCGGCCGTACTGGCCGACGGTGTGCAGGCCCATGATGCCGAGCGAGGTCACCGACTTGCCGGAACCGGACTCGCCCACGATGCCGAGGGTCTTGCCCTTCTCCAGCTGGAAGGTGAGGCCGTCGACCGACTTGACCAGGCCGTCGTCGGTCGGGAAGTGGATCTTCAGGTCGCGTACGTCCAGGAACGCGTCGGACGGCGCGGAACGAACGGGCTCTGCCGCCGTCGCGGTTCCGGTCTTCGACATCTCGGTCATGCGAGCCTCACTCGGGGGTCGATCACGGCGTACATGAGGTCCACGACGAGGTTCATGACGACCACGGCGGCCGCGGTGATCAGGGTGACCGCCAGGATCAGCGGCAGGTCGCGGTCGCCGACCGCCTTGAAGGCCGCGCTGCCGAGGCCGGGCAGGTTGAACGCGGTCTCGGTCAGGATCGCGCCGCCGATGAGAGCGCCGAGGTCCATGCCGAAGATGGTCAGGATGGGGGTCATCGTGGAGCGCATGGCGTGCTTGCCGAGCACCACCGGCTCCGTGAGGCCCTTCGCGCGGGCGGTGCGGATGTAGTCCTCGCCGAGCACCTCCAGCATGGTGGCGCGGGTGAGCCGGGCGTACATCGCCGCGTACAGGAAGGCGAGGGTGACCCACGGCAGGAGCAGGCCCATGAACCACGATCCGGGCGACTCGGTGAACGGGACCCACTTGGCGTCCAGCCAGCCGAGCTGGATGCGGAAGACGAGCAGCGCCAGCATGGCGGTGAAGTAGATGGGGAGCGAGACGCCGGCGAGCGCCGTGACCATCGCCGCCCGGTCGATCATGGTGCCGCGCCGGAGCGCGGAGACCACGCCGGTGCTGACGCCCATGACCAGCCACAGCACGGCCGCGCCGAGGACCATGGAGACGGTGACGGGGATGCGGTCGACCAGCATGAGCCAGACGTCCTGCTCGGTCTTGAACGAGTAGCCGAAGCACGGCGCCGCGCAGTGGATCGTGTCGCCGCCGCCGACGTAGTCACGGCCGACGAAGATGCCCGAGACGAAGTGCCAGAACTGCACCAGGATCGGGTCGTCCAGGCCCAGCTTCTGCCGGACGCCCTCGATGGAGGCCGGATCCGCCTGCTTGCCGACGAACATCGCGGCAGGGTCGCTGCCGGTCAGCTTGGGGATCAGGAAGAAGATGCCGAGCGTCACGAACGTGACGACGAGCAGCATCACGACGACGGCGAAGAGCCGTCGGACTATGTATGCAAGCATGCGGTCGGCCGGCCGGCGGCCGGGGAACCCGATCGGATTCCCCGGCCACCGGCCCGGCCATCACCTGCCCTTCGGACCTGGCGGCGGGTGGTGCGCCGTTGGAGCGGGTGGGTTTACTTGACGCCGAGCGACGCGTAGTCGTAGCGGCCGTTGTACGCGTCGGCCGTGTAGACGTTGGTCAGTCGCGAGCTGCGCCAGATGATGTTCTTCTCGTGGGTGAAGGGCAGGTAGACGGCGTGCTCCGAGACCTTCGTGTTGATCTGCTTGTAGAGCTCGCCGGCCTTGTTCGGGTCGGTCTCCTTCAGCGCCTGGTCGAACAGGCCGTTGATGGCCGGGTCGTTCAGCTCCGAGAAGTTGTTGTTACCGCTCGGCAGGATGAAGCGGCCGTCGACGAGCGGCTGCAGGAAGCCCTGGCCCGACGGGAAGTCGGCGCCCCAGCCCATGATGATGATGCCGTAGTTCTTCTGCTTGACCACGGTCGGCGAGCCGATGATGCCGTTGGTCTGGGCACCGTCGAACTGGTCGATCTGGGCGTCGATGCCGACGGCCTTCAGCGACTGCTGCAGGGACTCGGCGGTGGCGATCTCGATCGGCTTGTTGTTGCGGACCGCGATGGTGGTCTTGAAGCCGTTCGGCTGACCGCACTTCGTCAGGGCCTCCTTGGCCTTGGCGAGGTCCGGCTTGCCGCCGAGCTTGCCATACGGGTCGGCCTTGATGTCCGAGCCCTTGACGCCGGCGGGCAGCATGTTGGTGGCGATGTCGCCACCGGCCTGCGGGCCACCACGCGCGGTCTGCAGGGACTTGGAGTCGGCGGCGTAGATGATCGCCTTGCGGCACTCGATGTTCGGGATCACCGTCTGCGGGAACACCGCGTAACGGATGAAGCCGGTCTGCGGGTTGTCCGCGTTCTCCTTGTGCTGCTGCAGCACCTTGGCGCGGGCGGCCTGGCCGACACCGGTGGCGTTGAGGTCGACGTCGTACTCGCCCTCGATCAGGCGGTTGTCCATGTCGTCGGCGTTCGTGGTGAACGTGACGCTGATCTTGTCCGGCAGGGCCTTGCGGATGGTGTCCGACTTCTGGTCCCACTTGTCGTTGCGGACAAGCTTCATGGCCTTGTTCGGCGTGTAGGACTCGAACTTGTACGGGCCGGAGGAGAACGGCTTCAGACCGTACTGGGCCTTGGTGTCCTTGTCCTGGCGGACCGGGGAGGCGGCGGGCATGGCCAGCATCTGCAGGAAGTCGCTGTTGGCGACCGGCAGCTTGAAGATGATGGTCTTGTCGTCCGGCGTCTCGATCGCCTTCAGACCGAGCTTGTCGGCGGAGGTGTCCTTGTACGGACCGGTGTAGGTCTTCTTCGGGTCGAGGACCTGCTGCAGGTAGATCGGGCCGCCGGAGATGACGTCCTGGGCCCAGATGCGCTCGATGCCGTACTTGATGTCCTTGGAGGTGATGGCCTTGCCGTCCTCCCAGGCGATCCCGTCCCGCAGCTTGAAGGTGTAGGTCAGGCCGTCGGCGGAGATCTGGGGGGCCTCGGCGGCGAGGTCGGGGACCAGCTCGGTGGAGGCGGCGCCCGGCTCGGCCTTGAAGGTGACCAGCTGACGCGTGTAGTAGCGGGCGAAGTCCCACACGAAGCCGTAGTAACCGCGCTGCGGGTCCCACGAGTCGGCCTCCTGCGAGGCGATGAACTTCAGCTCGCCGCCCTTCTTGTCGGAGGCGTTGGCGACCTTGTTCACCGCGGCGTTGAAGCCCGCGGCGCCCTTGTTGCCCTTGTCGCCGCCGGCGTCGCCGCCGCCGCACGCGGTGGTGACCAGCATGGTCGCCGCGGCGAGCAGTGCGCCCGCGGCGAGTCGGCGCCGCGCCGGGCTGTTGAGTGTCATGGGTCTCGCAACCTCCGGAAGTATGGCGGCCGTCGGAAACGGTCCGCCGGTTTGGGGATGTGCCTCCTGTCGACAGCGGCAGGGGCTGGTCTTGCGGTACCGGCGTACGGTCAGCGGGCGCCCTTCGGGTCCAGCGCGTCGCGCACGCCGTCGCCGAAGAGGTTGAACGCCAACACGGTGATGAAGATCGCGAGGCCGGGGATCACCATGAACAGGGGGTCCGATTCATAGGTGTTGACGGCCTTCGACAGCATCTGCCCCCACGAGGCCGTGGGCGGCTTGACTCCCGCGCCGAGGAAGCTGAGGGCCGCCTCGGTCAGGATGTTCGTGGGGATCATCAGCGTCGCGTAGACGGTGATCGGGGCCACCAGGTTGGGCAGCAGCTCCCGGCGCAGGATGTAGAGGCGGCCGGCGCCGAGGCTCTGGGCCGCCTCGACGTACTCGCGGTTGCGCAGCGACAGGGTCTGGCCGCGGACGATGCGTCCGACGTACGGCCAGCCGAAGAAGCCGATGACGACGACCAGGGCGCCGATCCGGATGCTCGAACCACCGAAGCCCAGCAGGTCGTTGGGGAGCACGGAGACCAGGGCGATCGTGAAGAGCAGCTGCGGGAAGGCGAGCATGACGTCCATGACGCGGCTCAGCGCGGCGTCGATCCAGCCGCCGAAGTAGCCGGCGATGATGCCGAGGACCGTGCCGAGCAGGACCGCGAAGAGTGCCGCCAGGAAGGCGACGAGGAGCGAGATCCGGGCGCCGTAGACGATCCGGCTGAACACGTCGCGGCCGTTGACCGGCTCGACGCCCAGTAGGAAGTCGGAGTTGATGCCGCCGTACGGCTCGATCGGCGTGCCGAACAGCGCATCGATCTGGTCCTCGTGGAACTCGTTCGGCGGGTGGCCGAGCAGGCCGACGATGAGCGGCGCGAAGATCGCGACCAGGATCAGGAAGAACACGACGGCGCCGCCGGCGAGGGCCAGCTTGTCCCTCTTGAGGCGAGTCCAGGCGATCTGCCACGGGGAGCGGCCTTCGATCGCTTTGGCGGGGGCTGCGGCCGCGACGTCGACAGCGGCGGTCTCGGCCGCACTCGTGTCGTGCAGTGGTGCCGTCATCGTGGTGAGGACCCCTCTCGGCCGCGGGTGGACGGCCCTTGCCTCGCCGCGGGTGGCGGCGTAGTGGAACTGCTGGTTGGACGCTCGATCACGCGGTCGAACGCCCGGCGT
Organism: Streptomyces sp. HUAS YS2; assembly: GCF_033343995.1. Lineage (NCBI taxonomy): Bacteria > Bacillati > Actinomycetota > Actinomycetes > Kitasatosporales > Streptomycetaceae > Streptomyces > Streptomyces solicathayae. Next base: position 2,528,756 of record NZ_CP137573.1, read on the forward strand.
TCCGGGGAGTCTTCAACGGGCTTGCGATCAGCCGCCAGACCTCAAGGTGAATGTTTGCGCAACTGTGATGCGGTCCGCCCACTTCCGTTATGCGGACGGGGAGATCGGCTCAGCGGACCAACTCGGCCGCTATTCGGCCAGAACGGACAAAAGCTCAACCGTCCTGGTGAGACGGGTGATTGGGGTGAAGCGAGCGACCCGAAGGGTCACTGGGGATAGCCGTAACCGGCGGACCCGCGGGACGGCGCGGCGTGCGCCTCGCGGTCGTAGAACGGGCGCGCGGTGGCCCGCAGCCACATCGTCACGGGGTCGTGGTCGTCCGACATCGCGACCGTGGACACCGGCAGCCCGTCGGGCACGGCGGCCACGGACTGCCGCATCATCGCCCGCACGGACTCGACGGAGGCCGGCGAGGTGTCGTACAGGTCGAGACCGATGGCGAGGTACGGGGAGCCGAGCACCGGCTGCACCCAGGCGCGGCGCAACGAGCGGACGGCGGGGGTGCGGTGCGCGTTCTGCGTGAGCAGGGCGTAGAACTGCGGGATCTCGATGGCCGGCTCGGACAGCCTCAGCGGTCCGGCGGGCATCCGGTCCAGACCGGTGGCGATGCGCCGCAGGTCGGCCCACGGGATGCCGACGCCGCCGCCGGGAGCGTGCGGGTTGAGCCAGATGCCCCAGCGGTCGGGGTAGAGGGCGCGGGCGATGTCCTGGCCGGTGACGACCTCGTGGGCGCGGTTCCAGCCGGAGGCGGCCAGCTCCTGGGCGGAGGTGACGCAGGGCGCGTAGCCGAGGCCGTCGACCTGCATGTTCCCGTACTGGGCGTCGGAGGAGCCGGGCTGCCCGTGCCAGAGCAGCATCCAGACCGGTTCCGCGGCCAGCGCGCCGAGCAGCGCCTCGTAGGCGTCGAAGCGGCCGGGAGCGACCTGGCGCATCAGGTGCTCGACCTGGCCGCCGGCCTGTCCGGTCCGGCCGGCCGCAGCGTCGCGCGACGCACTCACCCTGGGTTCCGCCCCCTCTTCCGTCTGCCGTTCGGTTCCGATTATGCGTACACGCGCTGGTAGAAGGGGCGCACCTTGGCCAGCATCCAGTCGGCCACCGGGTCCTGGGCCACGTCGAGCAGGACGATGTTCACCGGCCAGCGGACCTGGACCCGCCCCAGCGCGCGGCCGAGCGCGTCCAACGGCGCGTCGCGGTCGACGCCGTCGTAGACGGAGAGCTGGACGCCGACGAAGAGCGCCGGCTCGCCGCCCTCGACGCTGGCGAGCACGCGGCGGGCGGTGGTGACGACGCCGAGGGCGTCGAACTCGGCGGCCGCGGCGGAGAGGAAGTCGACCGGGTCGTCCTGCCAGTCGGGTTCGAAGAGCCGGACCCGGCCGCCGCTCGCGGGGCCGTCCAGCGGGGTGCGGCCGGTGCGGCACAGCTCGGCGACGGCGGGCGGGGGCAGCGGGACGCCGACGGTGCCGCCGGGGTTCACGGCGATGCCGAGCTGCGGCGGCAGTCCGCGGGCGAAGTCACGGGCGGGGGCGACGGTGTACGCCATGGGGGCGCCGACGCAGGCGTGGAACTGCTGCTCGGAGCTGAAGACGGGGACGTAGGCCGCGCCGTCGATCTCCACGGTGGGCAGGTCGAGGACGGTGCTGTCGGGGCCGCCGCCCTGCGGCAGGGGCACCCATACCTGGCTGCGCCCGAGGACCTCGACGAGACGGGCTCCGGCGGAGGGGGTGCCGAGCGAGGCGGCGAGCGTCTCTTCCAGCTCGTTGCCCGGCCATGCGATGTCCACGTTCTTCCCCTTCGGCGGAGCGTCCTCGGGGCACCTTAACGTCGCGGACCGTCACCGCGGGCACGGTGCCCCCGATTCGGACGGGGTGACGTAGGCCACCGGCGCGGCGGAGGGAGCCCTTCCGCCGCGCCGCCGGTCGGAGCACCGGTCAGGGCTCGCGGCGGAAGGCGATCCGGCGCAGGGCGGTCGCCGCAGGGCGGTCCAGCAGGGTGGTGGTGGCGCAGCCGGCCGGCGGGTGCGGCGACTGCGCGGCGGCGAGCAGCCGGCCGACCGCGTGGCGGTGCCGGCTGAACGCGTACCCGGAGACACCGCGGCCCCGGTCCCGCTGGCCCTCGCGGGCGGTCTCGGGGGTGACGTCGAGCAGGATCAGGTGCATGGCGCGGCCGCGGCGGCGCGCCGCGCGGGCCAGCCAGCCGCGGACCCAGCCCTGGGTGCCGCAGTCGTGCACGATGAGGCTCTCGCCGGAGCGCAGGGCGCTGCGCAGCCCGGCGTAGTGCGCGATCCGGACCAGCGGGCGGTAGACGGCGTACGGCAGGAAGCGCGGCATCTTCGCCTCCCAGCGCTCACGGACGTCCTGCGAGTCGATGGTGCGGTCCTGCGCAGCACGCCGGATCAGCGTCGACTTCCCGCTGCCGGGCAGCCCGGAGACCACCACCACGTCGCCCTCCCGGAAGGCGAGCACACGAGGGCCGCGGCCCTCCCGCTCGCGCAGATCGCGCAGCACGGGCGTGGCCCCGCGCCGTGCGGCGCGCCGCACACGCTGGGCCGGTAGGCCGGTGTTCGTCGCCATCGCGCCGGTTCGCTGCCACGTCATCGCTTCTCCCCCTGCCGGGTCTTTCGGGACCCTTGCCCATGAAGTGTAAAGAGACGGTAATGAGGCACAAGCGATTTGCCGTTCGGATCCCGCATGCAATGATGTGCGCGCCAAGCGCACACAATCACATACTGGCCGCTCGAAGCCGCGCGGGAGAGTCCCGGGCCGGAACTATCCGGCCGGGCGCCGAAGGAGCAAGACCCTCCCTTGAATCTCTCAGGCCCCGATACCGCGTGGACGAGGCAGATCTGAAAAGCGGGCCGCGTCGTCGCGGCCCCACCCAAGGTGCAAGCCGGGGATGCCCCCGGTGAACCTCTCAGGTTCCATGACAGATGGGGAGGATCCGTCCTCACCCGTCATGTATGTCGTGCCCTGCACGCCACGCCCCTGGGACCCGGGAGCCACCCGATGAGCACTGCCCCCCGTCTGACCGCCCTCGATGCCCTGCATCGTTCGCTGGGCGCGACCATGACCGACTTCGCCGGCTGGGACATGCCGCTGCGGTACGGCAGCGAGCGGGACGAGCACAACGCCGTCCGCACCAAGGCCGGTCTCTTCGACCTCTCGCACATGGGCGAGATCACCGTCACGGGCCCGCAGGCCGTCGAGCTGCTCGACTTCGCCCTGGTCGGCAACATCTCCACGGTCGGTGTCGGCCGCGCGCGCTACACGATGATCTGCCAGGAGGACGGCGGCATCCTCGACGACCTGATCGTGTACCGGCTCCAGGAGCAGGAGTACATGATCGTCGCCAACGCCTCCAACGCGCAGGTCGTGCTGGACGCGGTGACCGAGCGGGCGGCCGGCTTCGACGCCGAGGTGCGTGACGACCGCGACGCGTACGCGCTGATCGCCGTCCAGGGCCCGGAGTCCCCCGGCATCCTGAAGTCGCTGACCGACGCCGACCTGGACGGACTGAAGTACTACGCCGGCCTGCCGGGCACGGTCGCCGGGGTCCCCGCGCTGATCGCCCGTACCGGCTACACCGGCGAGGACGGCTTCGAGCTGTTCCTGAAGCCCGAGCACGCCGAGGGCGTCTGGAAGGCGCTGACCGAGGCCGGCGCGCCGGTCGGCCTGGTGCCGTGCGGCCTGTCCTGCCGCGACACGCTCCGCCTGGAGGCGGGCATGCCGCTGTACGGCCACGAGCTGACCACGTCCCTCACCCCGTTCGACGCGGGTCTGGGCCGGGTCGTGAAGTTCGAGAAGACGACGAACGAGGGCCGCTTCGTCGGCCGCGAGGCGCTGGAGAAGGCCGCCGAGCGCGCCGAGACCGCCCCGCCGCGCAAGCTCGTCGGCCTGATCGCCGAGGGCCGCCGGGTGCCCCGCGCCGGTATGCAGGTCGTCGTGGACGGCCAGGTCGTCGGCGAGATCACCTCCGGCGCCCCGTCCCCGACGCTGGGCAAGCCGATCGCCATGGCGTACGTCGACGCCGCCCACGCCGAGCCGGGCACGGCGGGCGTCGGCGTGGACATCCGCGGCACCCACGAGCCCTACGAGGTCGTGGCGCTGCCGTTCTACAAGCGCCAGAAGTGACACTGAGCACGTCTCGTCCCGCAGTCCCCTCCCCGTTCATCAGCACTCCCCCGCGTACAGGAGAATTCAGGTCATGAGCAACGCCAGCAACCCCACGCACCTGCGCTACAGCAAGGAGCACGAGTGGCTGTCGCCCGCCGAGGACGACGTCGCCACGATCGGTATCACCGAGCACGCGGCGAACGCCCTCGGCGACGTCGTGTACGTCCAGCTCCCCGAGGTCGGCGACACGGTGACCGCGGGCGAGACCTGTGGCGAGCTGGAGTCCACCAAGTCGGTCAGCGACCTGTACTCCCCGGTGACCGGCGAGGTCGTCGCCGCGAACCAGGACGTCGTGGACGACCCGTCGCTGGTGAACACGGCTCCCTTCGAGGGTGGCTGGCTCTTCAAGGTGCGCGTCGCGGAGGAGCCGAAGGACCTGCTCTCCGCCGACGAGTACACCGCGTTCTCCGGCAGCTAAGGACCCCTCCCGATGTCGCTTCTGAACACCCCTCTCCACGAGCTGGACCCGGACGTCGCCGCCGCCGTCGACGCCGAGCTCCACCGCCAGCAGTCCACCCTCGAGATGATCGCCTCGGAGAACTTCGCTCCGGTCGCCGTCATGGAGGCGCAGGGCTCGGTCCTCACCAACAAGTACGCCGAGGGCTACCCCGGCCGCCGGTACTACGGCGGCTGCGAGCACGTCGACGTGGCCGAGCAGATCGCCATCGACCGGATCAAGGACCTGTTCGGCGCCGAGTACGCCAACGTCCAGCCGCACTCCGGTGCCTCGGCGAACCAGGCCGCGCTGTTCGCGATCGCCCAGCCGGGCGACACGATCCTGGGCCTGGACCTGGCGCACGGCGGTCACCTGACCCACGGCATGCGCCTGAACTTCTCCGGCAAGCAGTTCGACGTGGTCGCGTACCACGTCGACGAGGCCGGTCTGGTCGACATGGCCGAGGTCGAGCGCCTGGCCAAGGAGCACCGCCCCAAGGTCATCATCGCCGGCTGGTCCGCGTACCCGCGCCAGCTGGACTTCGCCGAGTTCCGCCGGATCGCGGACGAGGTCGAGGCGTACCTGTGGGTCGACATGGCCCACTTCGCCGGTCTGGTCGCCGCGGGTCTGCACCCGAACCCGGTCGAGTACGCGGACGTGGTCACCTCCACGACCCACAAGACCCTGGGCGGCCCGCGCGGCGGCATCATCCTGGCGAAGAAGGAGTTCGCGAAGAAGCTGAACTCCTCGGTCTTCCCGGGCTTCCAGGGCGGCCCGCTGGAGCACGTGATCGCCGCCAAGGCGGTCTCCTTCAAGGTCGCCGCCTCGGAGGAGTTCAAGGAGCGCCAGCAGCGGACGCTGGACGGCGCCCGCATCCTCGCGGAGCGCCTGACGCAGGCGGACGTGACCGAGCACGGCGTGTCGGTCCTGTCCGGCGGCACGGACGTCCACCTCGTCCTGGTCGACCTGCGCAACAGCGAGCTGGACGGCCAGCAGGCCGAGGACCGTCTCCACGAGGTCGGCATCACGGTCAACCGGAACGCGATCCCGAACGACCCGCGCCCGCCGATGGTCACCTCCGGCCTGCGGATCGGCACCCCGGCCCTGGCCACCCGCGGCTTCCAGGCCGAGGACTTCGCCGAGGTCGCCGACGTGATCGCCGAGACCCTCAAGCCCGGCTTCGACGCCGAGGCGCTGAAGGCCCGGGTCACCGCGCTGGCGGACAAGCACCCTCTGTACCCCGGCCTGAAGTAGTTTCGTACCCTTTTGTTACTGGGTTCGTATGTACGGAACCTGCGGGGCACCGCGCACACTGGACAGTGAGCACGGTGCCCCGCCCCGTGTGGACAACGAAAACGATCTCCCCCTCCCCTCCCCGTATCTCTGCACCACCCCGGCAGACAACGGCGTCTACCAGCCCCACAAGGAGTCCCCCGTGGCCATCTCGGTCTTCGACCTGTTCTCGATCGGCATCGGCCCGTCCAGCTCCCACACGGTGGGCCCGATGCGGGCGGCCCGGATGTTCGCGCGCCGGCTGAAGAACGAGGGGCTGCTGGCCCCGACCGCTTCCATACGCGCGGAGCTGTACGGCTCGCTGGGCGCGACCGGCCACGGCCACGGCACCCCGAAGGCGGTCCTGCTGGGCCTGGAGGGCAACTCTCCGCGCACGGTCGACGTCGAGACGGCGGACGAGCAGGTGGAGCGGATCAAGAGCAGCGGCCATATCAACGTGCTGGGCGCGCACGAGATCCCGTTCGACTTCGACGCGGACCTGATCCTGCACCGCCGCAAGGCGCTGCCGTACCACGCCAACGGCATGACGGTCTTCGCGTACGACGCGGACGGCGCGCTGCTCCTGGAGAAGACGTACTACTCGGTGGGCGGCGGCTTCGTCGTCGACGAGACTGCACTTTCCAACGAGGGGGTCGACGGCCAGAGCCCGATCATCCCGGACGACACGGTCCTGAAGTACCCGTTCCGCACCGGCGACGAGCTCCTCCGCATGGCGAAGGAGACCGGCCTGTCGATCTCCGCGATGATGCTGGAGAACGAGAAGGCCTGGCGCACGGAGGACGAGATCCGGGCCGGCCTGCTGGAGATCTGGCGGGTCATGCAGGCCTGCGTCTCGCGCGGCATGTCCCGCGAGGGCATCCTGCCGGGCGGCCTGAAGGTCCGCCGCCGCGCCTCGGCGCTGGCCCGCAAGCTGCGCTCCGAGGGCGACCCGAAGGCGCACGCGATGGAGTGGATCACCCTCTACGCGATGGCCGTGAACGAGGAGAACGCGGCCGGCGGCCGCGTGGTCACCGCCCCGACGAACGGCGCGGCCGGCATCATCCCGGCGGTCCTGCACTACTACATGAACTTCGTGCCCGGCGCGGACGAGGACGGCGTGGTCCGCTTCCTGCTCGCGGCCGGCGCGGTCGGCATGCTCTTCAAGGAGAACGCCTCGATCTCCGGCGCCGAGGTCGGCTGCCAGGGCGAGGTCGGCTCGGCCTGCTCGATGGCCGCCGGCGCGCTGGCCGAGGTCCTCGGCGGCACCCCGGAGCAGGTGGAGAACGCCGCCGAGATCGGCATGGAGCACAACCTGGGCCTGACCTGCGACCCGGTCGGCGGCCTGGTCCAGATCCCCTGCATCGAGCGCAACGGCATGGCCTCGGTGAAGGCCGTCACGGCGGCGAAGATGTCCATGCGCGGCGACGGCAGCCACCTGGTCTCCCTCGACAAGGTCATCAAGACCATGAAGGAGACGGGCGCCGACATGTCGGTCAAGTACAAGGAGACGGCCCGCGGCGGGCTCGCGGTGAACATCATCGAGTGCTGAGGCCCGGACCGGGCGTCACGCGTACGTCGAGGCCCTCATCCCCCGCCGGATGAGGGCCTCGACGACCAACTCCCTTGGCAGGCAAGGGAAGTGGCTCAGGGTGGCCCTACCCAAGGCGTGACCGTGCGTGCATCATGCGGGGATGGAGATCGCCAAGATGGTGCACACCTACGTGGAGACCTTCGTGTGGCCGGGGGTGGTGCTGACGTTCGTGCTCACCTTCCGGAGCCAATTGCGTGAGCTCTTCTCCCGGATGCGCAGGATCGAGACGCTCGGCGGGTCGGCGGAGTTCGAGGCGCGGATCCGAGAGGTGGCGGAGTTCGCCGAGGAGGTGCAGGAGAGGCACCCGTACGGCGTCGCCCCCGGCCGGCAGCGTCCCCACGTCCGGCCCGCCGCCGTCCCTCCGGCACGGAGCGACGAGCCCGCCCCGGACGAGGAGATGCTGCACCGGCTCGTGCCCGAGCGGATCTCGCCCGAGGACCTGGCCGGGGACCGCAGGATCGATCCGCTGCTCGACGATGCGTTCCGGATGGTGGAGAGCCTGCCGGCCACCGCGATCGTCACGGCGCACGCGCGGATGGAATCCCTGGTCTACATGTTCCTGCGGAACCGGAACGGCGACGCGTCCCCCGTCGAGACGTCCTTGGTGGGCGCCCTGGGGCACCTGGGAGTGTCGGCGCGGACGCTTTCGCTGGCGCAACGGCTGGCCGACCTCGGCGACCAGGTGCGCTACGAGAACACCGGGGTCACCCGGGCGGCGGCGATCCAGTACATCGAATCCTGCACGGTGGTGCTCTCAGAGGTTCGCGGCGCGTACGCCTCCTGAGGGCCGGGGAGCGTCGGCAGGCGATCGTCACCGGGCGTAGGACGCCCGGCGACTCGGAGTGCGCGGGCGTCCCGGTGGCCCGGCATCAGGCCTTGTTGAGGTTCGCCCAGAACTCGTCCCAGGAGAGCTTGCCGTCGCCGTTGCCGTCCTGCGGCCGGATCAGGGCCTCGGCGACGGTCTCGGTGACGTTGAAGTCGCCGAGCTGCGCCATGACGCTCTTGTACTCGGCGGCGGTGATGAAGCCGTCACCGTCCACGTCGTACCGGTCGAATGCCTTGCGTGCCGACTCGATGTCCGCCACTGTCCACCCCTTCTTGGTGCGTCTTCTGACGGGGGTCAGGTTATCGGGCGATATCCGGTGTCCGGCCGCCGGGCCTTGGACGATCATGGAGACATGAGCGACGACGTGGCACGGATCCTGGCGGCGGCGGCGAGCGGGGACTTCCCGCCCCCGGACGGTTCGGCGGTGGTCGTCCCGCAGCCGAACCAGCGGGACGCCGGCGTCCTGGCCTTCACCGCCCACTCGGTGATCTTCACGGACGAGGACCCCGAGTGGGTGCACGCGGCGCTCGCCGCGACGGCGGCAGATCCGCTCGCCGCGTCGATGAACCCGGTCTTCCTGACCGCCCTGCTGGCGAAGACCGGCCGCCGCATGAACACCATCGACCTGCTGACCGTCGCCGACGCGCTGCCGGGCGAGCCCGGCGTGGAGCTGCGCGAGATCGAGGACCTGTCGCATCCGCGGGTGGTGCGGGCCCTGAAGTACCGGGACGACGTCCGGGTCTGGACGGCCGACGGCGGGGTGCTGATCCTCGGCCGGGGTGTCGCGGGCCGCTGGGAGGCCGCGATCGAGGTGGACGAGCACGCCCGGCACCAGGGGCTCGGCCGCGCGCTCGCGCGGGCCGCGCGGCACCTCACGCCGGGCCCGGTGGTGTGGGCCCAGCAGTCCCCGGGCAACGCGCGCAGTGTCCGGACCTTCCAGGCCGCGGGCTACCGCCCGGTGGCCTCCGAGGCCCTGTTCGTCGAGGCCTGACCGGCCCCGTTCATCTTTCCGTAACCCGGAAAGACACTTTCACGCCTCAGGCTGACGAGTTCTCGCCAAACAGAGCGCGATCCACTCGTCACTCTCCGGCGTCGCGGGCTAATTTGCATGCCGTCGTCGCCACACCGGGAGCACTGGGCTCCCAGGGACAAGCGACGCGAGGGCGACACATCAAGTGACTCTCATCGAAGACACGTTCACGGTCCGGCCCTTGACCTCCCTCTGCCGACTCCTCTGGGACGAGGGCGATCACGTACTCATCGGCGTCTCCCCCGGCAACAGCTACTTCAACGCCGGCCGCGTCGCCGAACTGACCCGCTGGGCCACCCGCCGCTTCACCGCCGTCGACTTCGTCTACGCGGACCTGCACGTCGCGGAGCTGTTCGCGGCGCTCGGCCACGCCCCGGAGCACGCGGCCCGGCGCGCCGCGAAGGAACTGAAGGCGGTGCGCCGCCGGGTCCTCGCCGGTGTCGAGGCCGCCGGCCCCCCGGGCGGGGCACGCATCAGGGTGCGGGCCCTGTCGGAGTTCGCCGACGACCCCGCGTACGCCCTGCTGCACCGGCGGGTACGGCACTTCCTCGCCACCGACGCGGAGTTCCGCAAGGGCTGCGACGCGATGGTGGAGGCGTTCCTGTCCGGCAAGGCCGACCCGGCCGGCGGGATCACCGCCTCCCAGCGGACGGCATGCCTCGACTACATCGCCGCAGAGCTGCCGTTCTTCCTGGACACCCCCGGCATCCTCGGGGTGCCCTCCTCGGTGTCCTGCTACCACCAGCTGATCCCGCTGACCGAGCTGCTGTACGCCAAGGGCGGCGGTCTGCGCGCCGCGCGCAACCAGGGCTACGCCGTCGTCCACCCTGCCGACGCGGAAGGAGGGTACGAGCATGACCGCCGAGCCGCTTGAGTTCCCGCTGTCCCGGCGCGGCGACGTGCTGCCCCCGGAGTGCGCCGCGCTGCGCGAGAAGACGCCGGTGGCCCGGGTACGGACGCTGACAGGCGACGAGGCCTGGCTGGTGAGCAGCCACCGGCTGGCCCGCCAGGTCCTGGAGGACGATCGCTTCAGCCTCCCGCACACGGCCTCGCCCGGCGCGCCCCGGCAGTACGCGCTGACGATCCCGCCGGAGGTCGTCGACAACATGGGGAGCATCAACAGCGCCGGTCTGCGCGGCGCGGTGATGAAATCGCTCAATCCGCGCGCCGACGGCCTCACGGACTTCCTGAGGGCCACCGCCGACGACCTGATCGACGACCTGCTGGCGCAGGGGCCGCCGGCGGACTTCCGGGCGGGCTTCGCCGACCCGTTCTCGGCGGCGCTGCACTGCCGGGTGATCGGGGTGCCGTTCGCGGAGTGGCGGCGGCTGATGTCGGGCCTCGACATCGCGTTCATGACGAGCGCGGAGCCCTTCGAGGGGGCCCGGCTCAACTGGTACAAGGACCTCGACCTGATGGTCCGCCACCTCAACGCCCCGGCCGAGGAGAACGCCGGCCTCCTCGGCCGGCTCGCCGCGCTGCGCGAGGAGGACCCGGACTCCACGCATCTGACGGACGAGATGCTGGCGACCGTCGCCGTCTCGCTCTTCGGCGCCGGGGCGGTGTCCACGTCCTCCTTCCTGGTGCTCGCGGTCCTCGCACTGCTCCAGCACCCGGAGCTGATCGGGTATCTGCGGGAGCACCCGGACCGGATGGACCGGGCGGTGGACGAGCTGCTGCGCTGGAACCTGTCGATCGGCGACGGGCTGCCCCGGCTCGCGCTGGACGACGTCGAGCTGGGCGAGGTGGTGGTCCGCAAGGGCGAGTTGGTGCTCGTCCTGGTGGAGGCGGCCAACTTCGACCCGGAGGTGTTCACCGACCCCGAGCGGCTGGACCTGGACCGGGAGCACAATCCACACCTGTCCTTCGGCGCGGGGCGGCACTTCTGCCCGGCCACCGCGCTCGGCCGGGCGCACGCGGCGACGGCCCTCGCGGCGCTGGTGGAGCGGCTGCCGGAGCTGCGGCTCGCGGTGCCGGCGGAGCAGCTGGTGTGGCGCACAGGGTTCATCAAGCGGCTGCCGGAACGGCTGCCGGTGCTGTGGTGAGGCCGCGATGAAGGCCGCGGCGAGGCGCTGACGCACGCGGGGCGGCCCCGGCCGGAGGGCCGGGGCCGCCCCGCCGGCGTCAGCGGAAGACGCCGGTGTGGCCCAGCGAGTACCGGCCCGGCTGCGGGTAGACCGCGAGGCCGTGCGGGCCGCCGCCGACCGGGATCCGGGCGAGCTGCTTCCCGGTGGCGGTGTCGATGGCGTACACCTCGGAGTCGTACCGCCCGGACAGCCAGAGCACCTTGCCGTCGGCCGAGACACCGCCCATGTCCGGGGAGCCGCCGTTCGGCAGGTGCCACTTCTTGGTGAGCTTGTTCTGGGCGAAGTCGAAGACCGAGATGCTGCCCTCGCCCCGGTTGGGGATGTACATCTCCTTCGAGTCGCGGGAGACGTAGAGGCCGTGCGCGCCCTTGCCCGTGGGCAGCAGGGTCGGCGTGGTGAACTTCTCGCCGTCGAGCACCCACATGCCGTGGGCCATCATGTCGGCGATGTAGAAGGTCTTGCCGTCCGGGGAGATCTTCACGTCCTGCGGCATCGCGCCCTGGAAGGGCAGCTTCTGCTGGCCGATCACCTCCATCTTCTCGGTGTCGACCTTCAGCAGTTCGCCGGAGAACTCGCAGGACACGACGAAGTACCGGCCGTCGGCGGAGAAGTCGGCGTGGTTGACGCCGTAGCAGGAGACCGGGACGGTCTTCTTCCGCTCCATGGTGTGCGGATCGCGGAAGACCAGCTCACGGTCCATGGAGGCCATGACGATGGCGTACTTGCCGTTCGGCGTGAAGTAGAGGTTGTACGGGTCGTGCACCTCGACGGCCTTGCCCGCGACGCCGGTGGCCGGGTCGATCGGGGTGAGCGTGTGGCCGCGGTTGTTGTTGACCCACAGGGTCTTCATGTCCCAGGACGGCACGACGTGCTGGGGCTGGACGCCGACCGGGATCGTCTCGATGACCTTGTACGTCGCCGGGTCGATGACCGAGACCGTGTTGGAGTTGGTGTTGGGCACGTAGACCCGGGACGGGAAGCCCTTGACCACCGGGGAGAGCTGGTTCGGCCGGTCGGCCGCGTAGACGTCCTTCGGGTCGAGGACCGGCGGCATGCCCGCCAGCCCGGCCGGGGCGGTCGCGGGCTTCGGCACCGCGGGCGGCGGGGCGGCCTTGCCGCGGCCGCTCGGGCCCCGGCCGTCGTCGCTGCCGCAGCCCGCGAGGGCGGTGAGCAGGCCGGCGGCGAGCAGCGCGGAGGCGCGCCGGGTGAACCGGGCCAGCGCGGGACGAGGGGTGGTGGGCAGGGGGCGGGACGTGGTGTGAGGAGGCATCAGGTCAGCAGCTCCGTGGTGGTCACCGCGCGCAGTCCGCGGCGGTCGAGGTCGGCGAGGAGGGCGGGCAGCGCGGCGACCGTGTCCGCGTAGCCGAGGTGCAGGCTCACCACGGATCCGTTGCGGATCGGCCCGGTGACGTTGCGGACGACGGCCGGTGCGCCGGGCGAGGTGAAGTCGAGGGAGTCGACCTCGTAACCGAGGACGTGCGGGTAGCCGGCCCGCGCGGCGGCCCGCTGGACGTGCGGGAGCGCGTGCGGGGCGCGGGAGGGGCGGAACCAGGTGCCGATGGAGCCGGTGAGCCGGCGCAGCCGCTGCGCGCAGGCGTTGATCTCGGCGTACGCCTGCGCTTCGGTCATGGCGTTGATGTCGACGTGGCGCTGGGTGTGGTTGCCGAGGTCGTGGCCGCCGTCGAGGATCCGCCGGGCCAGGTCGGGATACCGGTCGAGCCAGTCGCCGACGGCGAGGACGGTGAGCCGGGCGCCGGCCCGCTCGGCCGCGGTGAGCAGGGCGCGGGCGACGGCGGGGTCGCCCTGGCCGTGGAAGGTGAGGGCGACCCGCGCCCGGTCGCGGGGGCCGTGGTCGATCTCGGTGGGACGGCCGGGGAACCGGCGCGGGAGCGGCGCGGCGGCGGGCTCGGCGGGCGCGGCCGCGGACGGGGGGTCCGCGGGGCGTCGGTCCGTACCGCAGGCGGCGGTGACGGCTCCCGCGAGGGCGGCGGCCGCACCCGCCCGCAGGGCGCCACGGCGGTCGGTCGGAGTCACCCGCTCATTAAAAGGCTGGTATGCCCGAAAGGTAATGATTGAGCCAATTCAGGACGTTTGCCGTCGCCGACCCTCCCGGGGCACCAAAGGGCGGCTTCGTCGAAACAATCAATGAACGCCATACTTATTCATCGTTTACAAGGCAGGTGCTCTATGTCACCAATGATTCACTGGTCAACTGTCCGGATTTGACCTGATCTGCCCCGCTAGGGACTTTTGCCGCAAGGCCCCTGGTCTGCCATAGTCGAGGACACGACCCCCATTGACCCGGGCCAGGTCGACTCGGCGCCGTGGACACACCCCCTTCGTCCGCGGCGCTCCACACGAAGCCCCCATGGCGCCCCACCACGGCGAACGGGGGCTTCGGTGCGTTCAGGGACGGTCGGCGACCCGCATCTCGAACCAGGTGGTCTTGCCGCGCGGCAGCAGGTCGACGCCCCAGCGGTCCGAGAGCTTGTCGACGAGGAAGAGGCCGCGCCCGCTGATGTCGAGCTCGTGGACGGGCATCAGGCAGGGCAGCCCGCGGGACGGGTCGCGCACCTCGATCCTGATCCAGCCGCGGCGGCGCAGCATCCGCAGTCCGAAGACCCGGGCCCCGGTGTGCCGGACGGCGTTGCCGACCAGCTCGGAGACGAGCAGGACGGCGTGCTCGGCGATCTGCGGGGAGAGCATCCAGTGGCGCAGCACGACGCACTGGGTGAGCCGGCGGGCCGTCGCGGCCGACTCCGGCAGGGACGGCAGACGGACTTCGCCCTCCACCGGATTGCCGAACAACTCCAGCGCCTTGAGGGCCTGTTCGTCCTCGGCGCCCGGTACCCACCGGGCAGCGGCAGAGCCGCCGCGCTGCCGTGGTTGCTCCACACCCTCCAGGCCCGCCATGCCCCCATCATGGCCGCCCGGGAGCGTCCGCGGGGCCGTTCCGGAGGAATCGCTCCCCCGGTTCCGGCGGCCGCGCGGAACCCGTCAGTCATATGCCAGGGGCAGAAATCGCCCCGGAAAACCGGCCTTGACCTGCGACGACGCACCGTATTCACATGATCACGGAACCGTCGAAAACCGGCCGGAACCAGCCGTCCCCCGTGGCGGCGTCGAACCACTCACATGGTTGACGCCGCCAACTTCATGCCGGTCAGAGGAACTTGGCCTTGCCCGGGCCCTCCTCGACGAAGCTGCGCATGCCACGCTCGCGGTCCTCGGTCGCGAACAGCCCGGCGAACCAGTTCCGTTCGATCGCCAGTCCGGTGTCGATGTCGGCCTCCAGGCCCGCGTCGATCGACTCCTTCGCGGCGCGCAGCGCCAGCGCCGGGCCCTGGGCGAGCTTCGCGGCCCAGGCGTGCGCCTGCTCGTACACCTCGGCGGCCGGGACGACGCGGTCGACCAGGCCGAGGGTCAGCGCCTCGTCGGCCTTGACCATGCGGCCGGTGAAGATGAGGTCCTTGGCCTTGGAGGGGCCGATGAGGCGGGACAGCCGCTGGGTGCCGCCGGCGCCGGGGATCAGGCCGAGCAGGATCTCCGGCTGGCCGAGCTTGGCGTTGTCCGCGGCGATCCGGTAGTCGGCGCAGAGCGCCAGCTCACAGCCGCCGCCCAGGGCGTACCCGGTGACCGCGGCGACCACGGGCTTGGGGATGCGGGCGATCGCGGTGAACGCGTCCTGGAGGCCGCGGGACCGCTTGACCATGGCCGCGTGGTCCATGACCTGCATCTCCTTGATGTCCGCGCCGGCCGCGAACACCTTCTCCCCGCCGTACAGGATCACCGCGCGCACGTCGTCGCGGTCGGTCGCCTCCTGGGCCAGCTCGCGCAGCCGGTCCTGGGTGGCGATGTCCAGCGCGTTCATCGGGGGGCGGTCGAGGCGGATCGTGCCGACGCCTTCGGCGACTTCGAGGTTCACAGTCATGGAGGCAGGTTAGCCCTGGGGGGTCTGGGGGTCTCCCCCAGATGGACGCAGCACGACGGCGGGCCCGGTGCTGTTGCTCACAGCACCGGGCCCGCCTTCGATCGGGGGAGGACCTACTTGGTCCACTCCTCCCAGGACATGTTCCAGCCGTTCAGACCGTTGTCCGGCTGGATCTGCTTGTCCTTGGAGTTCTTCACGACCACGACGTCGCCGATGATCGAGTTGTTGTAGAACCAGGCGGCCGGCGTGGAGCCGTCACCGGCGCCGCGGGCGTCCCGCAGGCCGACGCAGCCGTGGCTGACGTTCGACGAGCCGAAGGTGCCGGCGGAGGCCCAGTAGTTGCCGTGCACGAAGGTGCCCGAGGTGGACAGGCGCATGGCGTGCGGGACGTCCTTGATGTCGTACTCGCCGCCGAAGCCGACCGTGGCCCCGTTCATGCGGGTCACCTTGTACTTCTCGCTGATGACCATCTGACCGTTGTACGTGGTCGTGGACGGCGCGCCCGCGGTGATCGGGATGGTCCGGATGACCTTGCCGTCGCGGCGGACCTTCATCGTCTTGGAGCTCGCGTCCACGGTGGCGACCTGGGCGCGGCCGATGGTGAACTTCACCGTCTTCTTCTGCTTGCCGTAGACGCCCGGGCGGCCCTCGACGCCGTCCAGGTTGAGCTCCACCGTCACCTTGGTGCCGGCGGCCCAGTAGTCCTTCGGACGGAAGTCGAGCCGGTCGTTGCCGAACCAGTGGCCCTGGACCTCGACGTTCGGCTCCGCGGTCACCTTGATGGCGTTCTCGACGGCGTCCGGGTTGGTGATGCCGCGGGTGAAGTTGATCGAGACCGGCATGCCGACGCCGACGGTCGAGCCGTCCTCCGGCGTGTAGTGGCCGACGAAGGTGTTCTTCGGGACCAGGGTGGTGAAGGTGGTGTCCTTCGCCGACTCACGGCCCTCGGCGTCCTTCGCGATCGCGTGGACCTTGTACTGGGTGGCGGCGGCCAGGTGCCGCGCGGGCTCCCAGCTGGAGCCGTCCGCGGCCAGCTTGCCCTCGACCGGGGTGCCCTTGGAGTCGGCCACCTCGACGGTGGTCAGCTTGCCCTTCTCGGCGGTGACCTTCAGCGCACCGCTGGTGGCGACGTCGTTCGCGCCGTCCTTCGGCAGGACGGTCACGACGGCCTGCGAGGCCGAGTTCTCGACCTGGCCGCCGCCCTTGCCCTGCCCCGACTTCCCGGCGTCGTCGCCGTCCCCGCCGCCACAGGCCGTCACAAGAAGGAGCATCGCCCCCGCCGCCAGTGCCCGCAGGCGTACGCCCCCGCGCACGCGTCCGCGACCCGCCCCGGCCGATGCACCCGATATCGGCTGCCCGTTCACTCTGGTCCACTCCCCTCGCACGGCCTGGTCCCGCCACGGCCTGCTACCCCCGCGCGCTCGACTGGCGCGCACGGCGCTAGATAATCACACCGCAGCCACGGAAAGTTCACTGCGAATGTCACCGTTCAGTCCCAACTCGTCCCGGGACGGCGGCGCAGGCCCGCAGGTCGGGGCGGGGGTGCGGGAAGCGGGCGCGGGGTCAGCGCAGGGCGGAGCCGGCCTTCCACCGGATCCAGTCCATGTTCCACCCTCCCAGGCCGTTGTCGGGAGCGACCTTTCGGTCACGGGAGTTGACCACTTCCACGACGTCACCGACGAGGGTCCGGTCGAAGAACCAGCCGGCCGGGCTGGACGAGCTGCCGCCCTTCTCGTCCTGCAGGCCGACACAGCCGTGACTGACGTTCGCCGAGCCGAAGGTGTCCTCGGACGCCCAGTAGTTGCCGTGCAGGAAGGTCCCGGAGTTGGTCAGCCGGATGGCGTGCGGCACGTCCTTGATGTCGTACTCGCCGCCGAAGCCGACCGTCCGGCCGTCCATCCGGGTCACGTCGAACAGCTCCGTGACCACCATCTTGCCGTTGTACGTGGTGGTCTTCGGGGCCCCGGCGGTGATCGGCAGGGTCGCCAGGACCTGACCGTCCCGGCGTACCTCCATGGTGTGTTCCTCGGCGTCCACCAGGGAGACCTGGGAGCGGCCGACGGTGAACCCGACGGTCTTGCGCTGGATCCCGTACACGCCGGGCGCCCCTTCGACGTCCCGCAGGTTCAGCTCGACGGTGACCTCGGTGCCGGGCTTCCAGTACTCCTTCGGCCGGAAGTCGAGCCGCTCCTTGCCGAACCAGTGGCCGGCGACCTCGACCGGCGGGTCGGAGGTGATCCGGATGGCCCGCTCGACGGCCGCGCGGTTCTCGATGGGCCGGTTGAAGCCGAACGAGACGATCATGCCGGTGCCCACGGTGGAGCGGTTCTCCGGCTTGAAGTAGCCGATGAAGCGCTTCTCGGGGACGACGGTGGCGAAGGTGGTGTGCCGGGCGGACCGGCGGCCGTGCTCGTCCAGCGCGACCACGTCCACGCTGTACCTGGCGGCCAGTGCGAGCCGGGCGCCCGCGGCCGGACGCCAGTGCAGGCCGTCCTCGCTGATGGTCCCCTCCAGGCGGGCGGGCTGGGCGTCCTCGACCTGGACGACGGAGACTCTCTCGAGCCGTCCGCCGTCGATCTCGATCTCGACCGGCCCGTCCGCCGGGACGGCGCGCGTGCCGTCCTCGGGGGTGATCCGGATGACGTCCCCCGGGGCCTTCTTGCCGGGCAGCGGGAGGGAGAGACCGCCGCCCTTCCCGCCGTCGGATCCGCCGTCGCCGGTGCAGCCCGTCGTCGCGGCCAGCAGGCCGGCCGCCGCCAGCCCGAGGCCCAGGCAGGTCCTCGCCCGCTTCAGTACATGTTTCACGCCCGGCCCAACGACTGCCCCCCTCCAGGGGAAACGTGCGTGCGGGTCATGTTGGGAGCACGGTCGTCCGGGCAGAACAGGTGGGAGGACCACGTGCGGGGAGCGCCGGCCGGGACGCCGGGGCTCCCCGGAGTCGGAGCACGGGGCCCGACGAGCCGCGGGAGGCCGGCAGGTGTCGAGCGCAGCCGAACAGGAGGCGGTGCGGGAGGGAGCGGCGCTCTCCCCTGCCGTGGAGCAGGTGCGGGAGCGGGGCCCGGGTCCCGGGCCGGTGGTGTGGCCGGGCGCGCCGACGCCGCTGGGGGCCCGCTGCCGGGTCGGGCCGGACGGGGTCGCGGGCACGAACTTCGCGCTGTGGGCGGGCGGGGCGGAGGCGGTGGAGCTGTGCCTGTTCACACCGGACGGGACGGAGAAGCGGCTGCCGCTGACCGAGCTGACCCACGAGATCTGGCACGGCTTCGTGCCGGGGGTGGCGGCGGGGCAGCGGTACGGCTACCGGGTGCACGGCCGCTGGGACCCGTGGACGGGGGCCCGCTGGAATCCGGCCAAGCTGCTGCTGGACCCGTACGCACGGGCGGTGGACGGCGACTTCGCCCTGCCCGCGGAGGTGTACGGGCACGTCCGGGACTGGCCGCAGCAGCATGTGGCGGACACCGTGCGCGACGAGCGGGACTCGGCGCCGTTCGTGCCCAAGGGCGTGGTCGTCCAGGACGACGACGACTGGGCGGACGACCGCCGGCCGAAGACACCGTGGCCCGACTCCGTCATCTACGAGCTGCACGTGAAGGGCTTCACGCAGCGGCACCCGGGGATCCCGGAGGAGCTGCGGGGCACATACGCGGGGCTCGCGCACCCGGCGGCGATCGAGCACCTGGTCCGGCTCGGGGTGACGGCGGTCGAGCTGCTGCCGGTGCACCAGTTCGCGCACGAGGACCATCTGCTGCGACGCGGGCTGCGCAACCACTGGGGCTACAACTCGATCGGCTACTTCGCCCCGCACGCCGGATACAGCGCGTCGGGAACGACGGGTCAGCAGGTCGGCGAGTTCAAGCGGATGGTGCGGGCGCTGCACGCGGCGGGCATCGAGGTCATCCTCGACGTGGTCTACAACCACACCGCGGAGGCGGGCGAGCTGGGGCCGACGCTCTCCCTGAAGGGCATCGACAACCGGGGCTACTACCGGCTCCAGTCGGACGCCCGCCGGTACGCCGACTACACCGGCTGCGGCAACACCCTGCACGTGGTGCAGCCGCAGGTGCTGCGGCTGATCACCGACTCGCTGCGGTACTGGGTCACCGAGATGGGCGTGGACGGCTTCCGCTTCGACCTGGCGGCGGCGCTGGCCCGCTCCATGCACGACGTCGACATGCTGTCGCCGTTCCTCGCGGTGATCGCGCAGGACCCCGTGCTGCGCCGGGTCAAGCTGATCGCCGAGCCGTGGGACGTCGGCAACGGCGGCTACCAGGTGGGTGCGTTCCCGCCGCTGTGGACCGAGTGGAACGACCGCTACCGGGACGCGGTGCGGGACTTCTGGCGCGGCGCGCTGCCCGACGTACGGGACCTGGGCTACCGGCTGTCCGGCTCCAGCGACCTGTACGCGTGGGGCGGCCGGCGGCCGTACGCCTCGGTCAACTTCGTCACCGCGCACGACGGGTTCACGCTGCGGGACCTGGTGACCTACGAGCGCAAGCACAACGAGGCGAACGGGGAGGGCAACCGGGACGGCACGGACGACAACCGGGCGTGGAACTGCGGGGTGGAGGGCGAGACCGACGATCCGGCGGTCAACGCGCTGCGCCGCCGCCAGATCCGCAACCTGCTCACCACGCTGCTGCTGTCGACCGGCGTGCCGATGCTGGTCGCGGGCGACGAGATGGGTCGCACGCAGGGCGGCAACAACAACGCGTACTGCCAGGACAACGAGCTGGGCTGGGTGGACTGGTCGCTGCCGGACGGCGACGGCCCGCGCGGCCTGCTCGAACTGACCACCCGGCTGCTCGACCTGCGTCACCGTCACCCGGTGCTGCGCCGCCGGGCGTTCTTCGACGGCCGCCCGCAGGGCGCGGACGGGCTGCGGGACCTGGCCTGGTTCACGCCGGAGGGCGCGGAGATGACCGAGCCGGACTGGTACGCGCCGGCGGCGACGATCGGCCTGTACCTGTCGGGCCGCGACATACCGGGCCGGGACGCACGCGGCGCCCAGGTCACCGACGACAGCTTCCTGGCCGTGCTGCACGCCGCGCCCGAGCCGGTGGAGTTCATGCTGCCCGGGCCGCCGTGGGCGGAGTCGTACGAGCTGGTCGTGGACACCTCGCGCGAGGACCAGTCGCGCGCCCCGGGGACGGTGCACCGGGGCGGCGAGCGGTTCACGGTGGCGGAACGGTCGGTGGTGCTGCTGCGGGTGGTGGGCTAGCCGGGGGTGGCGCGGCCGAGGATGCCGCGTTCGTAACCGGTGGCCACGGCGGCGGCGCGGTCCTTCACGTCCAGTTTGGCGAAGATGTGGGTCAGGTGCGTCTTCACCGTCGCCTCGCTGATGAACAGTTCGGCGGCGATGGCCTTGTTGGAGGTGCCCTTCGCGACGAGGGCGAGGACCTCCGACTCGCGGGCCGAGAGGGTGTCGTCGCGTGGCGGGGCGGCCGGTGTGCGGACGCGGGTGACGAGGCGGGAGGCGACGGCCGGGGAGAGGACCGTACGACCGTCGGCGGCGGCCCGGACGGCGGCGAACAGCTCGTCGCGGGGGGCGTCCTTGAGGAGGTACCCGGTGGCGCCCGCCTCGATCGCGGGGAGGGTGTCGGAGTCCGTGTCGTACGTCGTGAGGACGAGGACCCGGGCGCGGGCGCCGCGACGGGTCAGCTCGGCGATCGCGTCCACTCCCCCGCCGCCGGGCATCCGCAGGTCCATCAGGATCACGTCGGGGTCCAGGCTCAGGGCGAGTTCGACGCCCCGGACGCCGTCCGGCGCCTCGCCGAGGACGGTGAAGGCGGGCTCGGCGGCGAACATGCCGCGCAGCCCGTCGCGTACGACCGGGTGGTCGTCGACGATCAGCAGGGTGGTGGTCCGTTGCTCAGTCATGGCGGACCAAAGGTACGCGGGCGCTGACGGCGGTCCCGGCCCCGGCCTCGCTCTCCACCGTGACCTCGCCGGCCACCCGGGCTGCGCGGGCCCGCATCCCGTCGAGGCCGAACCCGCCCTCGACGGTGCGCTCCTGGACGTCCGAGGGATCGAAGCCCTTGCCGTCGTCGCGGACGTCGAGGGTGACCTCGTCGCCCATGTAGGAGAGGGTGACGCCGGCCCGGCCGGCCGCCGCGTGCCGGTCCGTGTTGGCGAGGGCCTCCTCTGCGATCCGCAGCAGGGTGGCGGCGAGTTCGTCGTGCAGCGGCTCCTCGGTGCCGGTGACGGTGAACCGGGCGTGGACGCCGGTGCGTTCGGCCCAGGCGGCGACGGTCTTCGCCAGGGCCTCCGGGAGGGTGTCGTGCTCCAGGGCGGCCGGGGCGAGGTTCTGCACCGAGCGGCGGGCCTCGCCGAGGGAGTGCCGGGCCAGGGCCTGTGCGCGGTCGAGGTGGACGCGGGCGGAGGCCGGGTCGCCGGCGGCGGAGACGGCCTGGAGCTGGGCGATGATGCCGGCCAGGCCCTGGGCGATGGTGTCGTGGATCTCGGCGGCCAGGCGGCGGCGTTCGTCGGCGACTCCGGCCTCGCGGGCCTGGACCACGAGCTGGGCGTGCAGCGCGGAGTTCTCCTCCAGGGCGCGCTCCAGGGCGGTGATGGTGGCGGCCTTCTCCCGGGCGTGCTCGGCCTCTTTGTTGCTGATCTGGCTGAACACGGTGGAGAGTCCGGCGTTGACCACGAACAGGCCGCCGAAGAGCAGCCATTGGACCGCAGAGCCGGGTGGCAGCCCGCCGGACTGGGAGCCCGCCATGGTGACGGCCACGGCGATCAGGGCGGGCCGGACCAGCCGGGCCCGGACCACGTTGGCCACGTCGAAGTAGCCGATCGAGGCGTAGATCGCGAAGAGCGGGTTGAGCCAGGTGAGCGCGAAGGCAAGGACGGTGCGCAGTCCGTAGTACAGCTCGCCGCGCGGGGAGGGGGTGGCGAGGCCCGGCGCGGCGGTCAGCTGCCACCACACCTGGAGGACCAGCGCCGCGAGGGCGAGCGCCCCGGCCGCGTACGGCGTGCCGGGGCTCATGACCTCGTCGGCGGCGGCCGCGCCGACGACCGCCGAGACGGCGAGCAGGGCGTACGGGCCGTAGCGGAAGAACTGGGCCCAGCGCTGCTCGGCCGTGGTGGTGGTCGTCGTCATCCGCCCCCGCCTCTCCCGCTCATTCCCAGGTGAACCGGCGCCGGGCGACGGCGACCAAGGCCACGGTCCAGACCGCGGTCACCGCGAGGTGCGTCCAGCTCGGCCACTGGCCGGCCGCGGCCTGGTCGAGGGCCTGGGCGGACGCGCCCAGCGGGGTGAGGCCGACGATGTCCTGCAGCAGCTCGGGCATGGCACCGACCGGCAGCCAGACGCCGGAGGTGAACATCGCCGGGAAGAATACCGCCGAACCGACCGCCTGAGTGATCTTGGTGGTGCGGCTGACCGCGGAGACCGCCGCGCCGATCGCGAGGGCGGACAGTGCGGCGAGCACCAGGGCGACCAGGTAGCCGGCGAGCTGGCGGGGCAGCGCGACGCCGAAGGCGAGACGGCCGACGGCCAGGGCGATCAGCGTGGAGCCGACGACCGCCGCGCCGTGCAGCGCGATCTGGGCGTTGATCAGCGCCCCGGGCTTCATCGGGGTGGTCGCCATGCGGCGCAGGATGCCGCGCTCGCGGTAGCCGGTGAGGACCGGTGGCATCGACTGGATCGCCGAGGTGATCATCGCGAGCAGGATCGCGATCGGCACGTACAGGTCGACCGTCCGCAGGCCGCCGAGGTCGGCGGAGGGCTCGCGGAACGCGGGGATGCAGCCGATCACGACGAGGAGCAGGGTCGGGAAGGCGAGGATCCAGAACAGGGCGCCGGGCTCGCGGGTGAAGAGGCGGGCCTCGGCCTTCAGTACGGCGGTGCCGGTGCTCACTTGTCGGTTCCCGTCAGGTCGAGGAAGGCGTCGTCGAGGGTGGCGTCGGAGACGCGGAGGTGGTGGGCGGTGACGCCCTGCTGCGCGAGGTGGGAGAGCACGGCGCCGGCGGTGTCGTCGCCGTGGACGGTGATCCGGCCGTCCCGCGCCTCGTCGACGGACATGACTCCGGGCAGGACGCCCAGGGCGCGGACGTCGAGCGGGGCGGAGGGCTGGAAGGAGACCACCGTGTTGGCGGAGGCCCGTTCGATCAGCCCGCCGGGGGTGTCGAGGGCGGTGATCCGGCCGCGGTCGACGACGGCGATCCGGTCGCAGAGGCGCTGGGCCTCCTCCATGAAGTGGGTGACCAGCAGGACGGTGACGCCGCTGTCGCGGACCTCCTCGACGAGCTGCCAGGTGTCGCGGCGGGCCCGCGGGTCGAGGCCGGTGGTCAGCTCGTCCAGGACGACGACCTTCGGGTTGCCGATCAGGGCGAGGGCGATGAACAGCCGCTGCTTCTGGCCGCCGGACAGCTTCCCGAACCGGGCGTCGAGCCGCGCCGTCAGGCCGAGCCGTTCGGCGAGTTCCCGCCGGTCGGCCGGGCTCGGGTAGCAGGCCGCGTACAGCTCCAGCGCCTCGCGGACCGTCAGCTTGGCCTGCAGCTCGCTCTCCTGGAGCTGCGCGCCGAGCAGCAGGGTGACCCGATCGCGGTCGGCGACCGGGTCGTACCCCGCCACCCGTACCGTTCCGGAGTCGGGCGTCCGCAGCCCCTCCACGCACTCGACGGTGGTGGTCTTCCCGGCCCCGTTGGGCCCGAGGATCCCGAAGATCTCCCCCTCGGCGACCTCGAACGACACCCCGTCGACGACCTTCCGGGCGCCGTACGACTTGTGCAGTTCCCGTACCTCGATCATTGCCATGCCCCAAGGCTGCCGACCGGGCGGGGGCCGCCACATCGGCCGAACCGCTCGTCCTCGGCATCGACCGATCGGTTGACGGGGCGTACGACCCCCCGTTCGGACCGGGGTGCCACGCGGCCGAAAAAGCGGGTGAGACGTGTCAGGGGCCAACCCTACGATCGGGCCTGATGCCCGAGAAACGTGACTCCGCCGAAGACCGATCCACCGTTCGTTCGCTGCTGCGGTTGTGGCCCTATCTCCGGCCCGTCCGGCTGCGCTGGGGGACGGCGGCCCTGGTGGCCGTCGTCGCCTCGTGCCTCGGGCTGGTGATACCGCTGGTGCTGAAGTGGATCGTGGACGGTCCGGTGGCGGCGCGGGACCCGGGCGGGGTGTGGCTCGGGGCGCTGTACGTGCTGCTGCTCGGGATCGCCGAGGCGCTGCTGTTCGGGTTCCGGCGCTGGCTGGTGGGCCGGCCGCTGGCGAGCGTCGAGGCGGCGATGCGGGCGGATCTGTACCGGCATCTGCAGCGGCTGCCGATCTCCTTCCACGACCGGTGGGCCTCGGGGCAGTTGCTGTCCCGTGGGACGACGGACCTGAGCCTGCTGCGGATGTTCCTGGTCTTCCCGCTGACCTTCCTGTTCGTCAACGGCGTGACGATCCTGGTCGGTTACGTGGTGCTGCTCGACCAGCAGTGGACGCTCGGCCTGGTGCTGCTCGCGCCGGTCGCCCCGCTCGTGGTGCTCTGCACGTTCTTCGAGAAGCGGTACGCGGTCGTCGCGCGGCGCGCCCAGGACCAGGTCGGCGACCTGACCACGGTGGTGGAGGAGAGCGTCCTCGGCATCCGGATCGTCAAGGGCTTCGGCCGACACCGCAGCCAGGCGACCGCCTTCCGCGCGCTGGCCGGGCTGCTGCGCGGCACGGAACTGGACAAGGCCCGGCTGCTCGCCGGGATCTGGGCGCTCATCACGATCCTGCCGGAGGTCGCCGTCGGCGCGGCGCTGGTGGTCGGCACGGTGCAGGTCGCCGACGGCGACCTGTCGGCGGGCACGCTGGTCGCCTTCCTGTCGACGACGCTGGCGCTGCGCTGGCCGGTGGAGTCGATCGGCTTCCTGCTCGCGATGAGCCAGGAGGCGGCGACGGCGACGGAGCGGTTCTTCGAGGTGATGGACGAGCCGGAGGAGGACATCGGCCCGGCCGGGACCGCCGCCGCCGAGGCAACGCCGCGGGCCGACGGGGTGCGGTTCGAAGGGGTGTCGTTCCGCTACCCGGACGCCCCCGACGGGAGTCCGCCCGTGCTCGACGGGATCGACCTGCACGTGCGGGCCGGCGAGACGCTCGCCCTGGTGGGTGCGACCGGCTCAGGCAAGACCACGCTCACCGCCCTCGTACCCCGGCTGCACGAGGCGACCGGCGGCCGGATCCTGCTCGACGGCGAGGACATCACGCACATGCCGCGCGAGCGGCTGCGCGAACTGGTCTCGGTCGCCTTCGAGGAGCCGACGCTGTTCTCGGCGAGCGTCGGCGAGAACGTCCTCATGGGCGGCGGCGACGCCGACGCCATGACCCGCGCCCTGGCCGTCGCGCAGGCCGAGCAGTTCGTCGCCGCGCTGCCCGGCGGCACCGCGACCCAGGTCGGCGAGCAGGGCCTGAGCCTGTCCGGCGGCCAGCGCCAGCGCCTCGCGCTGGCCCGCGCGGTCGTCGGCCGGCCGCGGTTCCTCGTCCTCGACGACCCGCTGTCCGCGCTGGACGTGCACACCGAGGCCCTGGTGGAGGCGGCGCTGCGCGAGGTGCTGCGCGGCACCACCGCGCTCGTCGTCGCGCACCGCCCGTCCACCGTGCTGCTCGCCGACCGGGTGGCGCTGCTGTCCGAGGGCCGGATCACGGCCGTCGGCACCCACCACGAACTGCTCCGCGACCATCCCGAGTACGCCTGGCTGATGTCCGGCGACGCCGAGGACCGGGGGACCGACCCGCGATGACCACGACCTCTCCCGACCCGTTCGACCAGGACGACCTGCCCACCCCGCCCCGCGCGACCGGCACGCTGCTGCGGTCCCTGCTCGCCCCGTACCGCGCCCGCGTGGTGCTCTCCGCCGTACTGCTGCTGCTCCAGCAGGCCGCCGTGCAGGCCGGCCCGCTGCTCGTCGCGTACGCCATCGACCGCGGCGTGCCCGCGCTGCGCGCCGGCGATCACGGCCCGCTGATCGCGGTGGCCGTGGGCTACCTCGGCTGCGCGGCCGCGGCGGGCCTGTTCCAGTACTCCTTCATCCGGGTCTCGGCGCACGTCAACCAGGACGTGCTGCTGGAACTTCGGGAGCGCATCTTCCGGCACGCGCAGGCGCTGAGCCTGGACTTCCACGAGCGGTACACCTCGGGCCGGCTGATCTCCCGCGCGACCGCCGACGTCGAGTCGCTGCGCGAACTCCTCGCGGAGGGCCTGCAGGAGCTGATCGGCGTCGTCCTCGCCTTCGTGTACATCTCGGCGATGCTGCTCTGGCTGGATCTGGGCATCGGGGCCGTGGCGGTCGCCTCGTTCGTCCCGCTGTATCTGCTGGTACGGCTCTACCAGCGGCGCGCCGCGGTGGCCTTCGCCGCGCGGTCGACGGCGATCGCCTCGGTGATCGTGAAGTTCGCGGAGACGATGAACGGGATCCGGCCGGTGCGGGCGTTCCGCCGCGAGGCGGTCAACGACGCCGAGTTCCACACGCTCAACCACCGCCACGAGCGGGCCAACGGCGACGCGATCCTGGAGATGGCGCGGTACGTGGTCGGCTCGCGGCTGGTCGCCAACACGGCGGTCGCGGGGATGGTGCTGTGGGGTGCGTACCGGGTGGCGGGCGGGACGCTCGCGCTGGGCGTACTGGCGGCGGCGGTGCTGTACATGCGGCGGCTGTACGACCCGATCGACCGGCTCGGCATGTTCCTGAACTCGTACCAGTCGGCCGCCGCGTCGCTGCAGAAGATCGCCGGGCTGCTCGCGCAGGCGCCGACGGTGCCGGAGCCGGTCGCGCCGCGCGAGCTGCCGGTCCGGACGGACGGGCGGCCGGGCCGCGAGGTGGTCTTCGAGGACGTCCGGTTCGCGTACCGGACCGGCGGCGAGGTGCTGCCGCGGTTCGCTCTGACGATCCCGGCCGGGCAGACCGTCGCGGTGGTCGGCTCGACGGGCGCGGGCAAGTCGACGCTGGCGAAGCTGCTGGCCCGGTTCTACGACCCCACGGAGGGGCGGGTGCTGCTCGACGGGGTCGACGTGCGCGAGCTGGCGACGCCGGAACTCCGGCGTGGGGTGGTGATGGTGACGCAGGAGGCGTTCCTGTTCTCCGGCACGGTCGCGGAGAACATCGCGATCGGCCGGCCGGACGCGACCCGCGAGGAGATCGAGCACGCGGCGAAGGCGATCGGCGCGCACGACTTCATCGCGGGGCTCCCGGACGGCTACGACACGGACGTGCGCAAGCGGGGCGGCCGGATCTCGGCGGGCCAGCGCCAGCTGGTCGCCTTCGCCCGGGCGCTGCTGGCGGACCCGGCCGTGCTGATCCTGGACGAGGCGACGAGTTCGCTGGACGTACCGGGCGAGCGGGCGGTGCAGCGGGCGATGGACACGGTCCTGGCGGGCCGTACGGCGGTGGTCATCGCCCACCGCCTGTCGACGGTCGAGATCGCGGACCGCGTCCTGGTGATGGAGTCCGGCCGCATCGTGGAGGACGGCCCGCCCGCCGAACTGACCGCCGGCGCGGGCCGGTTCGCGGGCCTGCACCGGGCCTGGCGGGAGAGCCTGGTCTGACGGGGGCAACGGCCCCGTCCGCCCGTTGTGGGGGCGGGCGTGTCCTCAGAACCGCGCCAGGACGGACGCGTCCTGGGACGCGCGGGGCGCGGCCGGCGCGGCCTCGGCCGCCTGGTCGCGCGGGGCGCCGCGGAGGAGCCACAGGGCGAGGCCGGCGGCCAGGAGCATCGTGGCCGCGGCGCCCGCGCCGGCCGCGCCGAGGCCCGAGACGAAGGCCTCGCGGGCCTCCCGCATCAGGGCCGCCGCCGCGTCCGCCGGTAGCCGCGCGGCCGTGGCGACCGCGCCACCGAGGGTGTCGCGGGCCGCGGCGGGGGCGGCGTCGGGCATCGCGGCGGCGTAGACGGCGGTGCCGAGGGAGCCGAGGATCGCCATGCCGAGCGCGCCGCCCAGCTCCTGGCCGGATTCGAGCACCGCCGCCGCCGAGCCGGCCCGCTCCGGCGGGGCCGCGCCGAGGGCGAGCTCGTTGGCCAGGGTCATCGCGCCGACCAGGCCGCCCGCGTACACCGCGCTCGCGGTGAGCACCGCCCAGAAGGGCGTCGAGGTGTCGGTGAGGGCGAGCCAGCCGAAGCCGGCCGCGGACACCAGGCAGCCGCCGCCCATCACGTACGCCCGGTCGATCCGCTGCGCGAGCGCCGCACAGACGGGCGCGGCGACCATGACGCCACCGGACGGCACGAGGCTCCACAGCGCGGACTCGAAGGGGCTCTTGCCGAGCACGGACTGCAGGTACTGGGTGATGAACACGGCGAAGCCGACGGTGGCGGCCATCGCCATCAGGTTCACCAGCACCGCGCCGCCGTACGTGCGCTGCCGGACGAGCGCCAGGTCGACCATCGGGTGCGCGAGGCGGGTCTGGCGGTGCACGAACAGGCCGCCGATCAGCAGTCCGGCCACGATGCCGAGCGCGGGCGCCGGCGCCCAGCCGTCCTGGGCGAGTTCCTTGATCCCGTGGATGACGGGAAGCAGCGCGGCGAGCGAGAGCAGGCTGCTGACGAAGTCGAACGGGCCGCGCACGGGGACCTTGGACTCGGGCAGCAGGATCGGCCCGAGGAGCAGCAGCAGCGCCATCGCGGGCAGGTTGACGAGGAAGACCGAGCCCCACCAGAAGTGTTCGAGCAGCGCGCCGCTGAGGACCGGGCCGAGCGAGATGCCGCTGGCCATGACTGCCGTCCAGACGGTGACCGCCTTGGCCCGCTGCGCGGGGTCCGCGAACAGGACCCGGATGAGCGCCAGCGTCGACGGCATCAGGCAGGCGCCGGCCACGCCGAGCAGCGCGCGGGCCGCGATGAGGGTGCCTGGGCTGGTCGCGTAAGCGGCGGCCGGCGAGGCCGCGCCGAAGAGCGCCGCGCCGAACAGCAGCAGCCGGCGGCGGCCGATGCGGTCGCCGAGCGCGCCCATGGTGATGAGGAGTCCGGCCAGGACGAAGCCGTACATGTCGAGGATCCACAGCTGGGCGGTGGCGCCGGGGCGCAGGTCCGCGCTGATGGACGGGATGGCGAAGTAGAGGATGGACACGTCCATCGAGACGAGGAGCAGGGGCAGCATCAGGACGCCGAGCGCCGTCCAGGCGCGGCGTCCGGCGAGTGCGTCGGGCGACATCGAAGAGGTCATGGCGGGAGCGAAGCACCGGCGGGGTGTACACGTCTCCGCTCGCCCTAGTGCACTGCCGCACCGGACCCGAACATGGCTGGTGGAAGCCGTGTACGGCGTCCAGGTGCACTAGTACACTCCCCGCCGTGGCCGATCGACCGCCCTACCTCGTCATCGCCTCGGCGATCCGCGCCCGGATCGCGTCCGGCGAACTCGCGCCGGGCGACCGGGTGCCGTCCACCCGCGCGCTCACCCGGGAGTGGGGGGTGGCGATGGCGACCGCCACGAAGGCGCTGGCGACGCTCCGTCAGGAGGGTCTGGTGCGGCCGGAGCCGGGCGTCGGGACGGTGGTCGTACGGCAGTCCGCGCACGGGTCCGGGCCGGCCGCGTCGGCGCTGAGCCGGGAGCGGATCGTGCGGGCGGCGCTGGACATCGCGATCGCGGAGGGGCTGCCGGGGCTGACGATGCGCCGGGTGGCGACGGCCCTGTCGACGTCGACGATGGCGCTGTACCGGCATGTTCCGGGCAAGGGCGAGCTGGTCCGGCTGATGACGGACGTGGCCTGCGGCGAGGTGCCGTTGGGGCCGGTGCCGGCGGACTGGCGGACCGGACTCGAACGGGCCGCGCACTGGCTGCGGGACGTGTACACGCGGCACCGCTGGATGGCGCAGGCGATGGCCTCGTTCACCCGGCCGATCGCCTCGCCGAACGCGATGGCGTACACGGAGTGGGTGCTGAAGGTGCTCCGGGGCACCCGGCTCGGCCCCGGCGACAAGCTCCACGTGCACCTGATGATCTTCGCCTTCGTCCAGGGCATCGCCATGGCGGCGGACCTGGAGGAGCAGGCGAAACAGGACAGCGGTATCTCCGACGACGAGTGGATGTCGCAGAACGAGTCTCGCTTCGACGCGATCGCGGGGCCGGGCGACCTTCCGCTGCTGCACACCCTCGCGGCGGAGGGGGACTTCGAGCTCGACCTGGACTCCCTCTTCGCGTTCGGGCTCCGGCGAACGCTGGACGGCATCGCCGCGTTGATCGACGAAACGTCCGCTTAACGAACACGGGTCTTCGGGCTCCGGACGATTTTTGGCCAACTTGACGCCACAGTCATGACAGGTACCCGTCACAGGTGCCACTCTCTCCCCCGGCTCTTCGCACCACAGTTCGCGCACCACAGCTCTGTTTGCTCCGCCCGGCCGGCCCCACCCAGCCGTCCGGTACCCCCCTCGCAAAAGGAGTTCGCGTGAGATCCACGCCCAGCCGTCGCGCCACCGCGACGGGCGCTCTGATCGCCGCCGCGGCCATGATCGCCGCCGGCTTCCAGGGTTCCGCCTCCGCCGACACCGCCGGTTTCTCCGCGGCGCCGAAGGCGCAGGCCGCCGGGAAGGCCAACCCCGGCAAGCTGCCCGCCGACCTCTCCCCCGCCGAGCGCACCGCCCTGATCAAGGCGGCCGACGCGGACAAGGCGAACACCGCCAAGGCCCTCGGCCTCGGCGCCCAGGAGAAGCTGGTCGTCCGTGACGTCGTCAAGGACCGCGACGGCACCACCCACACGCGCTACGAGCGCACCTTCGCCGGACTCCCCGTCCTCGGCGGCGACCTGATCGTCGCCGAGAGCAAGGCCGGGGCCACCCAGTCCGTCCGCAAGGCCTCCCGCGCGGAGCTGAAGAACGTCGACATGAGCGCGGACGTCGCCCCGGCGGCGGCCGAGAAGCAGGCGCTCTCCGCGGCGAAGAGCGAGGGCTCGAAGTCGACCGCCGCCCAGCGCGCCCCGCGCAAGGTCGTCTGGATGGCCCAGGGTTCGCCCGTCCTCGCGTACGAGACCGTCGTGGGCGGCCTCCAGCACGACGGCACCCCGAACGAGCTGCACGTCGTCACCGACGCGTCCACCGGCGCGAAGCTGTACGAGTGGCAGGCCATCGAGACCGGTACCGGCAACACGATGTACAGCGGCCAGGTGACGCTGGGCACCGCGCCGTCGTACACGCTGACCGACACCGGCCGCGGCAACCACAAGACGTACAACCTCAACGGCGGCACGAGCGGCACCGGCACGCTGTTCTCCAACACCACCGACGTGTGGGGCAACGGCCTGCCCTCCAACAAGGAGACGGCCGGCGCGGACGCCCACTACGGTGCGGCGCTCACCTGGGACTACTACAAGAACGTGCACGGCCGCACCGGTATCCGCGGTGACGGTGTCGGCGCGTACTCCCGGGTCCACTACGGCAACGCGTACGTCAACGCCTTCTGGTCGGACTCCTGCTTCTGCATGACGTACGGCGACGGCTCCGGCAACAGCAAGCCGCTGACGTCGATCGACGTCGCCGCGCACGAGATGACGCACGGCGTCACCTCCAACACGGCCGGCCTGGTCTACAGCGGCGAGTCCGGCGGCCTGAACGAGGCGACCTCCGACATCTTCGCGGCGGCCGTCGAGTTCTACGCCAACAACGCGCAGGACAAGGGCGACTACCTGGTCGGCGAGAAGATCGACATCCGGGGCAACGGCACGCCGCTGCGCTACATGGACAAGCCGAGCAAGGACGGCTCGTCCAAGGACTCGTGGTACTCGGGCATCGGCAGCATCGACGTCCACTACTCCTCGGGCCCGGCGAACCACTGGTACTACCTGCTCTCCGAGGGCAGCGGCGCGAAGACCGTCAACGGCGTGAACTACGACTCGCCGACCTCCGACGGGCTGCCCGTCACCGGCATCGGCCGGGACAAGGCCTCGCTGATCTGGTTCAAGGCGCTCACCACGAAGTTCAACTCGAACACCAACTACGCCGGCGCCCGCACGGGCACCGTCGCGGCGGCCACCGAGCTGTACGGCGCGGGCAGCGCCGAGGTGACCGCGGTGGAGAACGCCTGGGCCGGCATCAACGTGGGCTCCCGTCCGGGCGGCGGCAACCCCGGTGGCAAGGTCTTCGAGAACACCGCCGACGTGGCCATCCCGGACTCCCCCGGTGCCGCGGTGACCTCGTCCGTGACCGTCTCCGGCGTCACGGGCAACGCCCCGAGCAACCTCTCCGTCGGTGTGGACATCGTCCACACCTACATCGGTGACCTCGTCGTCGACCTGATCGCCCCCGACGGCTCGGTCTACAACCTGCACAACCGCTCCGGCGGCAGTGCCGACAACATCAACCAGACCTACACCGTGAACGCCTCCTCCGAGGTCGCCAACGGCGTCTGGAAGCTGCGGGTCCAGGACAAGGCCGGGATCGACACCGGCTACATCAACAGCTTCAAGCTGACCTTCCCGTAAGCCCGCACAGATCCACTGACTGTGCATCAGAATGTCGGTTCCCGGGGCGCGTTCGCCCCGGGGACCGACATCCGCATTTCCGGGGGGACTGACGTGGAGGAGCTGGGACCCGAGGACCCTCGCACCGTCGGGGACTACGAGATCACCGGCAGACTGGGCGAGGGCGGGATGGGCCGGGTCTACCAGGGCCGCTCGCCCGGCGGCCGGCTAGCGATCGGCCGCTGCGCGCCGCACGTCCACGTCGAGTACCTCTGAGGGCCCGGTGCGCCGCCGGCCGGCCTCCCGCGCCGGCCGGCGGCGGCCCGGCTAGCGCAGCAGCACGCCCGCGCCCTCGGCGGTCGTCTCCGCCGGGAGGGCGACGAGGCCGAGTTCGGCAGGGTGGGCGAGCAGGGCGTGGGCGGGCAGGACGCGGACCGTGCAGCCGAAGGGGCCGGTGCGGTCCAGCTCCAGGGTGCCGGCGTAGGGCTGCCGGCCCTCCAGGTCCGGCCCGCCGGCCGGCTTCAGGGTGACCGTGCGGGTGTGGGAGAGCACGTCGTCGGCGTCGACCCGGCCCGTGACGGCCTGCACCTCGACGTCGTCGGGGCTCAGCCCGCCGAGGGAGACCTGGACCCGGACGACGGGCGTGGCGCCGAGTTCGGCGTCGCACTCGGCGAGGTCGTCGCCGGTCTCCACGTGGTCCACGGCCACCCCGGGCCAGGTCGCGCGGACCTTCGCCTTCCAGGCGGCCAGCTCCCGCGCCCGGGCCGGGCCGAGGGCCCGGCGGGCCTCGGCGGCGGGGACGTAGAGCCGCTCCACGTAGTCGCGGACCATCCGGTCGGCGAGCACCTTCGGGCCCAGGTCGGAGAGGGTACGGCGGACCATCGTGATCCAGCCGGCCGGCACCCCGTCGGCGCCCCGGTCGTAGAAGCGGGGGGCGACCCGGCGCTCGATCAGCTCGTAGAGCGCGGCGGCCTCCAGGTCGTCGCGGCGGTCCTCGTCGTCGGCGGCGGCGCCGTCGGCGGTGGGGATGGCCCAGCCGAAGTCGGGCTCGTACCACTCGTCCCACCAGCCGTCGAGGACGGAGAGGTTGAGGCAGCCGTTGAGGGCGGCCTTCATTCCGCTGGTGCCGCAGGCCTCCAGCGGGCGCAGCGGGTTGTTGAGCCACACGTCGCAGCCGGGGTAGAGCCCGCGGGCCATCTCCATGCCGTAGTCGGGCAGGAAGACGATCCGGTGCCGGACCCGGGGGTCGTCGGCGAAGCGGACCAGCTCCTGCACGAGCCGCTTCCCGCCGTCGTCGGCGGGGTGCGCCTTGCCGGCCACCACGAGCTGCACCGGCCGCTCGGGGTGGAGCAGGAGCGACCGCAGCCGGTCCTTGTCGCGGAGCATGAGGGTGAGCCGCTTGTACGAGGGGACGCGGCGGGCGAAGCCGATGGTGAGCACGTCGGGGTCGAGGGCGGAGTCGGTCCAGCCCAGCTCGGCGTCGGCGGCGCCGCGTTGCCGCCAGGAGGCCCGCAGCCGGTCCCGTACGTCGCCGACGAGTCGTTCGCGCAGGGTGCGGCGGAGCTCCCACAGCTCCCGGTCGCCCGCGTCGGTGCCGAGCCGGCCGGTCTCGGGGGCGACCCAGGTGGGGGCGTGGACGCCGTTGGTGATGGAGGTGATCGGCACCTCGTCGGCGTCGAAGCCCGGCCAGAGTCCGGCGAACATCTCCCGGCTGACCGCGCCGTGGAGGGTGGAGACGCCGTTGGCGCGCTGCGCCAGCCGCAGGCCCATGGCGGCCATGTTGAAGACGCCGGGTTCGCCGCCGAGCGGGGTCTCGTCACCGAGGGCGAGGATCCGGGCGGTGTCGACGCCGGGCAGCGCGCCGTCCTCGCCGAAGTGGCGGGCGACCAGGCCCCGGTCGAAGCGGTCGATGCCGGCCGGGACGGGGGTGTGGGTGGTGAAGACGGTCCCGGCCCGGACGGTCTCCAGGGCGCTGTCGAAGTCCAGCCCCTCGCCCTGGAGTTCGCGGACGCGTTCGAGTCCGAGGAAGCCGGCGTGGCCCTCGTTGGTGTGGAAGACCTCGGGCGCGGGGTGGCCGGTGAGCCGGGTGTACGTGCGGACGGCGCGGACGCCGCCGATGCCGAGGAGCATCTCCTGGAGGAGCCGGTGCTCGCTGCCGCCCCCGTACAGCCGGTCGGTGACGCTCCGTTCGCCGGCCGCGTTCTCCTCGACGTCGGAGTCGAGCATGAGCAGCGGGACGCGGCCGACCTGGGCGACCCAGATGTGGGCGTGCAGGCTCCGCCCGCCGGGCAGCGCGAGCGCGATCCGGGCGGGGGTGCCGTCGGCCTCGCGGAGCAGGGCGACCGGCAGCTCGCCGGGATCCAGGACGGGGTACTGCTCCTGCTGCCAGCCGTCGCGGCCGAGGGACTGCCGGAAGTAGCCGTGCCGGTAGAGCAGCCCGACGCCGATGAGCGGGACACCGAGGTCGCTGGCGGACTTGAGGTGGTCCCCGGCGAGGATGCCGAGGCCGCCCGAGTACTGCGGCAGGGCGGCGGCCACGCCGAACTCGGGCGAGAAGTAGGCGACCGCGGCCGGACCGCGGCCGCCGGACTGCTCCTGGTACCAGCGGGGCCCGCTCAGATACGTGTCGAGCTCCTCGGCCGCGACGCCGAGCCGGTCCAGGAACTCCCGGTCGGCGGCGAGCGCGGCCAGCCGCGGCGCCTCCAGGGCACCGAGCACACGGACCGGATCGGCGCCCGAAAGGCCCTCGGGGGCGAGGGAGTCGAAGAGCGCACGCGTGGGTTCGTGCCAGGACCAGCGCAGATTGCGCGCGAGCCCGGCGAGGGGTCGAAGGGTGTCGGGGAGGACGGGGCGCACGGTAAAGCGACGGATTGCCTTCACGTGTTCCACCTTCACAGCCGGACACCCACCGAAACCGGCACGCCACGCTGCGCTCACCCGCAGCGCACCCCGGCGGGCCCTCTCCCGGGCGGACTTTGTGGCCGGGGTGGGGGGTTGTCGGACCGGCCGCGTCCGAGTAGTTAACAAAGCGTCCGGATTGCCCTCCCGAATCGGGTGGGAAGGCTCACCCGAGTACGCACGTGAAAGCCCCCCGAGCAAGCCACGTAAGCCATCCGAGTGAACGCGGACAGGAGCGGCCATGCCCGCAACTCCTCTGCCGTCGACGGAGCTACAAAGAGCGCACCACCCGCACCCCCGTGACCGACCCCCAGGTGATGCTGTGAACTCGCTGATTGGTCGTATTCCCGTCCTCGACGTCCGACCGCTGGTCGACTGCGGACGCCGTCCCGCGAAGGCGGTGGCCGGCGAGACGCTCGAAGTGACCGCAACCGTCTTCCGCGAGGGCCATGACGCCGTCGCCGCCAACGTGGCGCTCCGGGACCCGTCCGGCCGGCCGGGCCCCTGGACCCCGATGCGCGAACTCGCCCCCGGAACGGACCGCTGGGGCGCCGAGATCACTCCGGACGCCGAGGGCCGCTGGTCGTACGCGGTCGAGGCCTGGAGCGACCCGGTCGCCACCTGGCGGCACACCGCCCGGATCAAGATCCCGGCCGGTATCGACACCGAACTGGTCCTGGCCGAGGGCGCCGAGCTGCACGAGCGCGCCGCGAAGGGCGTCCCGAAGAAGGGCGGCGGCCGCGAGGCGGTGCTGGCCGCCGCGG
Organism: Streptomyces sp. HUAS YS2; assembly: GCF_033343995.1. Lineage (NCBI taxonomy): Bacteria > Bacillati > Actinomycetota > Actinomycetes > Kitasatosporales > Streptomycetaceae > Streptomyces > Streptomyces solicathayae. The sequence continues at coordinate 2,565,118 of NZ_CP137573.1, forward strand.
ACGCGCTGCGCGACGAGAAGCGGCCCGCGGCGGCCCGCCTCGCGGCCGCCCTCGCACCGCAGGTGACCGAGGCCCTCGACCGCCACCCGCTGCGCGAACTGGTGAGCAGCTCCCCCGCGTTGCCACTGCTCGTGGAGCGCGAGCGGGCGCTGTACGGCTCGTGGTACGAGTTCTTCCCGCGCTCCGAGGGTGCCCGCCGGGTCCGCGGCAAGCTGGTCTCCGGCACCTTCCGCACCGCGGCCGAGCGGCTGCCCGCGGTGGCCGCGATGGGCTTCGACGTGGTCTACCTGCCGCCGATCCACCCGATCGGCGTGACGCACCGCAAGGGCCCCAACAACACGCTCTCCGCGGGCCCGAGGGACGTCGGCGTGCCGTGGGCGATCGGCTCCCACGAGGGCGGCCACGACGCCGTCCACCCGGACCTGGGGACCCTGGAGGACTTCGACGCGTTCGTGGCGCGCGCCCGCGAACTGCGCCTGGAGATCGCGCTGGACTTCGCCCTGCAGTGCTCGCCGGACCACCCGTGGGTGGACAAGCACCCGGACTGGTTCCACCGCCGCGCGGACGGCTCGATCGCGTACGCGGAGAACCCGCCGAAGAAGTACCAGGACATCTATCCGATTGCGTTCGACCGGGACATGGACGGCATCGTCGAGGAGACGGTGCGGGTGCTGCGGCACTGGATGGACCACGGCGTACGGATCTTCCGGGTGGACAACCCGCACACCAAGCCGGTGGTGTTCTGGGAGCGGGTCATCGCCGAGATCAACGTCGCCGACCCGGACGTGATCTTCCTGGCGGAGGCGTTCACCCGGCCCGCGATGATGAAGACCCTGGGCGCGGTCGGGTTCCAGCAGTCGTACACGTACTTCACCTGGCGCAACACCAAGAGTGAATTGACCGAGTACCTCACCGAGCTGTCGGGCGAGTCGGCCGACTTCATGCGGCCGAACCTCTTCGTGAACACCCCGGACATCCTGCACGCGTACCTCCAGAAGGGCGGCCGGCCGGCGTTCGAGGTGCGGGCGGTGCTGGCCGCCACGCTGTCGCCGACCTGGGGCGTCTACGCCGGGTACGAATTGTGCGAGAACGCCCCGCTGCGGGACGGCAGTGAGGAGTATCTTGACTCGGAGAAGTACGAACTGCGGCCCCGAGACTGGGAGTCGGCTGAGCGCTCGGGCGCGTCGATCGCGCCGCTCATCACCACGCTCAACCGGATCCGGCGCCGGCAGCCCGCCCTGCGGCGGCTGCGCGGGCTGCGGTTCCACGACACCGACAACGACGCGGTGCTGGCGTACAGCCGGCACGCCGGTTCGAACACGGTTGTGGTGGTCGCGAACCTCGACCCCCACCACACCCAGGAGGCCACGGTCTCGTTGAACATGCCGGAACTCGGCCTGGACTGGCACGAGACCGTTCCGGTGCGCGACGAGCTCACCGGCGAGACCTATCACTGGGGCAGGGCCAACTACGTGCGCCTCGAGCCGGGCGTCACGCCCGCGCATGTGCTCACCCTGCGACCGTCCCCGCAGACCGGAGGGTCACCCACATCATGATGATCAACGAACCCGTCCCCGACACCTTCGAGGACACCCCCGCCAAGGACCGCGATCCCGACTGGTTCAAGCGGGCGGTGTTCTACGAGGTGCTGGTCAGGTCCTTCCAGGACAGCAACGGCGACGGCGTCGGCGACCTCAAGGGCATCACCGCCAAGCTCGACTATCTGCAGTGGCTGGGCATCGACTGCCTCTGGCTGCCGCCCTTCTTCAAGTCCCCGCTCCGGGACGGCGGATACGACGTCGCGGACTACACGTCCGTGCTGCCGGAGTTCGGCGACCTCGCCGACTTCGTGGAGTTCGTCGACGCCGCCCACCAGCGCGGGATGCGCGTGATCATCGACTTCGTCATGAACCACACCAGCGACCAGCATCCGTGGTTCCAGGAGTCGCGTTCCGATCCGGACGGCCCGTACGGCGACTACTACGTCTGGGCCGACGACGACAAGCAGTACCAGGACGCCCGGATCATCTTCGTCGACACCGAGACGTCCAACTGGACCTTCGACCCGGTCCGCAAGCAGTACTACTGGCACCGCTTCTTCTCGCACCAGCCGGACCTCAACTACGAGAACCCGGCGGTGCAGGAGGAGATCATCTCGGCCCTCCGCTTCTGGCTGGACCTGGGCATCGACGGCTTCCGGCTGGACGCGGTGCCGTACCTGTACCAGGAGGAGGGCACCAACTGCGAGAACCTGCCCGCCACCCACGCCTTCCTCAAGCGGGTCCGCAAGGAGATCGACGCGCACTACCCGGACACGGTGCTGCTCGCCGAGGCGAACCAGTGGCCGGAGGACGTGGTCGACTACTTCGGCGACTTCCGCTCGGGCGGGGACGAGTGCCACATGGCGTTCCACTTCCCCGTGATGCCGCGCATCTTCATGGCCGTACGGCGGGAATCGCGCCATCCGGTCTCGGAGATCCTGGCCAAGACCCCGGAGATCCCGGGGGGCTGTCAATGGGGCGTCTTCCTGCGGAACCACGACGAGCTGACCCTCGAGATGGTCACCGACGAAGAGCGCGACTACATGTACGCGGAGTACGCCAAGGACCCGCGGATGCGGGCCAACATCGGTATCCGCCGCCGGCTCGCGCCGCTCCTGGACAACGACCGCAAGCAGATGGAGCTGTTCACCGCGCTGCTGTTCGCGCTGCCGGGTTCGCCGGTGCTGTACTACGGCGACGAGATCGGCATGGGCGACAACATCTGGCTGGGCGACCGGGACGGGGTGCGCACCCCGATGCAGTGGACGCCGGACCGCAACGCCGGTTTCTCGTCCTGCGACCCGGGCCGGCTGTACCTGCCGACCATCATGGACCCGGTCTACGGCTACCAGGTCACCAACGTCGAGGCGTCGATGGCCTCGCCGTCCTCGCTGCTGCACTGGACGCGGCGGATGATCGAGATCCGCAAGCAGAACCCGGCGTTCGGCCTGGGCTCGTACACGGAGCTGCCCTCGTCGAACCCGGCGGTGCTCGCGTTCCTGCGGGAGTACGGCGACGACCTGGTGATGTGCGTGAACAACTTCTCGCGGTTCGCGCAGCCGACGGAGCTGGATCTGAGGCGGTTCAACGGGCGGCGCCCGGTGGAGCTGATCGGCGGGGTGACCTTCCCGGCGATCGGCGAGTGGCCGTACCTGCTGACCCTGGCGGGCCACGGCTTCTACTGGTTCCGGCTCCGCAAGGACGGTTCGGTGCGGGCGGGGTCGGCGGTACCGGCTCCGGTCTCGGCGAAGCGCAACCAGCAGTGCTGAACAAGCCGAACTGACGAAACGTCAGAGACGACCCGGGGCGGGGCGGTTTCCCCCGCGCCGCCCTGGGCACTCTGACCCTCATACACCGAATCAGGTCCATAAGGGCCTTCTTGCCGGGCCCATACGGATCTTCCCCATCCGACACGTCCCGCACATCCGGACAGCCGTAGCCGCAATCCGGGACAATCTGCGCGTTCCCAACACGAGCTGCGCCCCCCGGGGAAAGGACGCGACGCAATGCCGGAGACCGCCTCCACCACCCGGGCCCCGGCCGCCCTCCTCCCGTCACTCGCCCCGCTGCTCCATGAATGGCTGCCCCGGCAGCGCTGGTTCGCGGGCAAGGGACGCACGGTGAACGGTTTCGCCCTGGACGCGGCGACCGAACTGCTGCCGCTGGACGGCCCGGGACCGGGGCTGCTGCACCTGCTGATCCGCGTCGAACAGCCCGGCCAACCCGCCGGAACGCCCGCGGACTGCTACCAGTTGCTGCTGGGCGTGCGCACCACCGTGCCGCCGCGCCTCGCGCCCACGATGATCGGCCGGGTCCGCCAGGGCCCGCTGGCCGGCCGCGCGGTCTACGAGGGGCTGCGCGACCCGCGGCTGGCCGGGCTGCTGTACGAACGGCTGCGCACCCCCGGCACGCTGGGGCCGCTGCGGTTCGCCCGGACCGCGCCGCTGCCGCCCGCGCTCGCGCCCCGGATGCTGGATGCCGAGCAGTCCAACTCCTCGCTGGTGTTCGGCGACTCGTACATCCTGAAGATCTTCCGGCGGGTGAGCGCGGGCGCCAACCCCGACCTGGAGCTGCCGCTCGCGCTGGCCGGCGCGGGCTGCGCCCGGGTCCCGGCGCCGGTGGCCTGGTTCGAGACCGGGTCCGCCGCCGGGTCCAGCACGCTCGGCGTGCTCCAGCCGTACCTGCGCGACTCCCGGGACGGCTGGCGGCTCGCCCTGGACTCCCTGGCCGACGGCCGGGAGTTCACGGACGAGGCGCACGCCCTGGGCCGGGCCACCGCCGAGGTGCACACCGCCCTCGCGGCGGCGCTGCCCACCGAGCCGCTGCACCGCGCCCAGACCGAGCGGCTCGCCGAGGCGATGGCCACCCGGCTGGACGCCGCCGTGCAGGCGGTGCCCGGCCTGCTGCCGTACGTGAAGGGGCTGCGGGAGGTCTTCGCCGAGTACGGCCGGCACGCCCCCGCCCACGGGCACGGCACGGCACGGCTCGCCCAGCGGGTCCACGGCGACCTGCACCTCGGACAGACCCTGCGGTCCGCCGACGGCACCTGGTCGGTCATCGACTTCGAGGGCGAGCCCGCCAAGCCGCTGGCCGAACGGCGCAGCCCGCAGCCGCCGGTCCGGGACATCGCCGGGATGCTGCGCTCCTTCGACTACGCCGCCCGCACCCACCGTCCCTGGAACGACGGCTGGGCCGCCCGCTGCCGTGCCGCCTACTGCGCGGGCTACGCCGAGGCCTCGGGCGCCGACCCGCGCGCGGACCCGGCGCTGCTGCGCGCCTACGAGACGGACAAGGCGGTCTACGAGGTCGTCTACGAGGCCCGGCACCGCCCGGACTGGCTCCCGGTGCCGATGGCGGCGATCCACCGTTTGGCGGCGGGTCCGTGACGCCGTCGCCCGCGCCCGCGTTCTCCGTTCCGCCCACCCCCATCCGCTCCCAGGAGGCCACGACGTGACCGCCCGACCGCCCGCGCGCAAGACGGCCCGGAACACGACCGACGAGGAGATGCCGACCGTGACCGTGAGGAAGCCCGCCGGGAAGGCGGCCGGGAAGGAGCCGGCCGCGAAGCGGGCCGCCGCCAAGCCGCCCGCGCCACGGACCGAGGGCGGCGCGCGGAACCTGCGGCCCGCCCCGGCGCTCGACCCGGGCGAGCGGGCCCGACTGCTGGCCGGCGAGCACCACGACCCGCACGCGCTGCTCGGCGCCCGCCCGGTGCGCGGCGGCGTGCTGTTCCGGGTGCTGCGGCCGTACGCGCGCGAGGTCGTGCTCGTCGCCAAGGGTCGCCGGGTGGTGCTGCACGACGAGGGCGACGGGCTCTTCTCCGGCGTGCTGCCGCTGCTGCGCAAGGTCCCCGAGTACGAACTGCGGGTCCGCTACGACGGGGACGAGATCGTCTTCGACGACCCGTACCGCTTCCTGCCCGCGCTCGGCGAGTTCGACCTGCACCTGATCGGCGAGGGCCGGCACGAGCAGTTGTGGACGGCGCTCGGTGCCCGCACGATGACCCACGAGGGCGTGGCCGGGACGCGGTTCACGGTCTGGGCGCCGAACGCGCGCGGCGTGCGGCTCGCCACCGACTTCACGTACTGGGACGGCGCCGGGCTCCCGATGCGCTCGCTCGGTTCGACCGGCGTGTGGGAGCTGTTCGTCCCCGGGATCGGCGAGGGCACGCTCTACAAGTACGACATCACCCGGCCCGACGGCAGCCACACGCTGCGCGCCGACCCGATGGCCCGGCGTACCGAGTGCCCCCCGAACACCGCCTCGGTGGTGACCGCCTCGCACCACGAGTGGACCGACCAGGAGTGGATGGCCCGGCGCGGCGCCCGGCCGCACCACGAGGCCCCGCTCTCCGTCTACGAGGTCCATCTGCCCTCCTGGCGGCCCGGATTGACCTACCGGCAGCTGGCCGAGCAGTTGCCGGACTACGTGCGCGATCTCGGTTTCACACACGTGGAGTTCATGGCCGTCGCCGAGCACCCCTTCAGCGGCTCGTGGGGCTACCAGGTCACCGGCTTCTACGCGCCGACCTCGCGGATGGGCACCCCGGACGACTTCAAGAACCTGATCGACGCACTGCACGGGGCGGGCATCGGTGTCCTGATGGACTGGGTGCCGGCGCACTTCCCGCGCGACGACTGGGCCCTGGCCGAGTTCGACGGACGCCCGCTGTACGAGCACGAGGACCCGCGCCGCTCCGCGCACCCGGACTGGGGGACGCTGGAGTTCGACTACGGCCGCAAGGAGGTGCGGAACTTCCTCGTCGCCAACGCGGTCTACTGGTGCCAGGAGTTCCACCTCGACGGGCTCCGGGTCGACGCGGTCGCCTCGATGCTGTACCTCGACTACTCGCGCGAGCACGGCGAATGGCTGCCGAACGAGCACGGCGGCCGGGAGAACCTGGACGCGGTCCGCTTCCTCCAGGAGATGAACGCCACCGTCTACCGCCGCTGCCCAGGCGTCATCACCTTCGCCGAGGAGTCGACCGCCTGGGACGGCGTGACCCGGGCGACGGACCAGGTCGGCCCCGGCGGCTTCGGCGGGCTCGGCTTCGGCATGAAGTGGAACATGGGCTGGATGCACGACTCGCTCGGCTACGTGGCCAAGGAACCCGTGCACCGCAAGTACCACCACCACGAGATGACCTTCTCGATGGTGTACGCGTACAGCGAGAACTACATCCTGCCGATCTCCCACGACGAAGTCGTGCACGGCAAGCAGGCCCTGGTGTCGAAGATGCCCGGCGACTGGTGGCAGCGGCGGGCGAACCACCGCGCCTACCTGGGCTTCATGTGGGCCCATCCGGGAAAACAACTCCTCTTCATGGGCCAGGAGTTCGCGCAGGGCGCCGAGTGGTCGCACGAACACGGCCCCGAGTGGTGGCTGTTGAACGACGACTACCACTCGGCCGGTGACCACCGGGGCGTGCGCGACCTGGTACGCGACCTGAACAAGGTGTACGCCGCCACACCCGCGCTCTGGGAGCGGGACACGGCCCCTGAGGGCTTCTCCTGGGTGGCCGGGGACGCGGCGGAGGACAACGTCTTCGCGTTCCTGCGGTACGACGCGGAGGGCTCGCCGCTGCTCGCGGTCTGCAACTTCTCGCCGGTCGTCCGGCACGACTACCGGCTCGGAGTGCCGGACCAGACGGCGGCCTGGGCGGAGGTGCTGAACACGGACGCGGCGCGGTACGGCGGCGGGGACGTGGTGGGCACGGACCCGGTGAAGACCGAGTCCGTGCCCTGGAACGGCCGCCCGGCGAGCGTCCGGCTGACGCTGCCGCCGCTGGCGACGGTGTGGCTGCGGCCGGCCTGACGGCACAGGCCCGCCGGACGGCTCAGGCCCGCCTGACGACGCCGAGCCGCTGAGTGGCCCGGGTCAGCGCCACGTACAGGTCGTTGGTGCCGTGCGTGGCGCCGGCCCGGACGGCGTCCGGGTCGACGACGAGGACCGTGTCGAACTCCAGGCCCTTGGCCTGGCGCGGGTCGAGCAGGACGACGGGCCGGGTCAGGTCGGGGACGGGCCCGTGGGCGGCGTCCGGCAGGGCGGCGATCAGCTCGGGGTGCAGTTCCGGCGGGGCGATCACGGCGAGCCGGCCCTCGGTGCGCAGCTCGACGGCGACCGCGTCGGCGGCCTCCTTGACCGGGTCGTCGACGGTCCGCTCCCACGGCTCCACGCCGGTGGAACGGACCGAGCGCGGCGGCTCGAAGGCCGGGTCCGCCTCGCGCCGGACCTCGGCGGCGACCGCCATGATCTCGGCCGGGGTGCGGTAGTTGACGCCGAGCCGGACCAGGTCCCAGCGGTCCTCCACGTACGGGGCGAGGATCTCCTGCCAGGAGCCGACGCCCGCCGGGTCGCCGGTCTGGGCCGGGTCGCCGACCAGGGTCATCGAACGGGTGGGGCTGCGGCGCATCAGGAGCCGCCACATCATGGCGGACAGCTCCTGCGCCTCGTCGACGATGATGTGGCCGAAGGCCCAGGTCCGGTCGGCGGCGGCGCGCTCGGCCGCGCTGCGGTGATCGGCCTCCTCGTGCCGCTCGGCGAAGCGCTCCGCGTCGATGATGTCGTGCGCGGACAGCACCTCGGAGGCGTCCTTGTCGAGCTCCTCCTTGTCCTCGAACTCGTAGGTCCGGGAGGCGTACGAGACGTCGAGGACGCCCTGCGCGTACTGGATCGCCCGCAGCCGCTCGGCCTCCTCGGCGCGACGGGCGGCGGAGTCGTCCTCGCCGAGGAGTTCGGCGGCCTCGTCGAGGAGGGGCACGTCGCCGGGGGTCCAGGGGCCCGACTCACGGCGGATCGCGGCGGCGTCCTCGTCTTCGAGGTGCGTCGGCTCGGCGAGGTAGCCGGCGAGGAACTGCTGCGGGGTGAGCGGCGGCCAGAGGGTGTCGATCGTGGCGTGCACGTCCGGATTGGCGGCGATGCCCTTGGCGAGCAGGGCGATGTCGTCCGGGCCGAGGAAGTTGGGGCCGCCGTAGGGGTCGGCGCCGATCCGGTCGGCGAGCTGCTCGGCGAGCGCGTCGAGGATCCGGAACACGAAGTAGGGGCGGGCGAGGTTGTGCGGGAGGAGGGTCTCGCGGGCCTTGTGCCGGGCCTCCAGGGCCATGTCCCAGTCGATGATCAGGTCGCCGTCCTCGTGCGGGACGATCAGGGGCTCGCCGCGCTCCGGAACCTGCTGCCGGTCGCGCACGGCCTCGGCGAGCGCGCCCGCCATGGCGGCGGAGCCCTTGACGGCGGCGGCGCGGGGGGTGTCGGTGCCGGTGGCGTGGACGCCGGGGAACAGCTCGCCGGGGGTGGCGAGCAGCACGCCCGTCTCGCCCAGGGACGGCAGGACGTTGCCGATGTAGCCGAGGAAGGCCGGGTTCGGCCCGACGATGAGGACGGCGCGGCGGGCGAGCTGCTCGCGGTGCGCGTAGAGGAGGTACGCGGCGCGGTGCAGCGCGACCGCGGTCTTGCCGGTGCCGGGTCCGCCCTCGACGACGAGGACGCCGCGGTGCGGGGAGCGGATGATGTGGTCCTGCTCGGCCTGGATGGTCTGCACGATGTCGTGCATCCGGCCGGTGCGGGCCGCGTCCAGGGCGGCGAGCAGCACCTCGTCGGCGTCCCGGCTCTCGTGCCCGGTGCGGGTGCGGTCGGCGAGGTCGAGGACCTCGTCGTGCAGCGAGACGACCTCGCGGCCCTTGGTGGTGATGTGCCGGCGCCGGCTCAGCCCCATGGGCTCGTAGCCGGTCGCGAGATAGAACGGCCGGGCGACGTCGGCGCGCCAGTCGAGGACGAGCGGGGTGCGCTGCTCGTCGTCCTCACGCATGCCCAGCCGGCCGATGTGGTGGTCGGCCCCGTCCTTGAACACGAGCCGCCCGAAACAGAGCCCGGTCTCCCCGGCGTTGTACGCGGCGAGCAGCCCGGACTGCTCGGCGACCATCACGTCCCGGTCGCGCCGCGCCTGCATGGTGCTGCCGGGGTCCTTCAGTGCGGCGGCCACCGCCCGCTCGGCCTGATCGCGCAGGTCGTCGAGGCGTGCGTAGAGACCGGTGATGAATTGCTGTTCGTTCCGGAATTCCTCGGTTGACAATTCGACTCCCGCCGCGATACAGTGCGTTTATTGAATGGCATGCGCGCTTTCCACTGCGCACATACGGAGCCAAACAATATACCCGCCGAATAACCTCGACTGTCAATTCTAGGTCGGGGTATTTTTGTGCGCCATGGGACGCGATGCGGCCGCCGACGCCGGCGCGCCCTGCCCCCGCAGGTAGCGGGCCACACACGGCACCCACATACCTCCGCACGGCCGTCGCAATCCCCTCACGTTTCTGCCTCTAGGCTTGAGGCTTCGAGTTGAGGGATCACGAACAACTGTGGAACGGAGCGTGCGGTGACCGCGGGGGAAGCACAGGGCGCAGAGTTGGTCGGCAGGGTGCTCGGCGGGCGATACCGGGTGACCTCGGTGATCGGACGCGGTGGCATGGGAGTGGTCGCCCGAGCTGTCGACGAGGCGCTGAACCGCGAGGTCGCCGTCAAGGTCCTGCGCGCCTTCACCGACGCCTCCGCGGCCGAACTGGCCGACCTGCGGACCCGGATGCAGCGGGAGGCGCAGGCCGCCGCCCGCATCCGGCACAGCGGCGTGGTCACCGTGCACGACGTGACCGAGGAGCAGGGCCTGCCGGTCATCGTCATGGAACTCGTCGAAGGGGCCTCGCTCGACGACGTGCTGATGGAGCGCGGCACCCTGGAGCCGCACGAAGCCGCCGCGATCGGCGCCAAGTTGATGGACGCGCTCGACGCCGCGCACCGGGTCGGCGTGCTGCACCGGGACGTCAAGCCCGCGAACGTGCTGATCGAGAACGGCGGCCGGGTCGTCCTCACCGACTTCGGCATCGCCACCATGGAGACGTCCGGCGACGACGCCATGGCCAAGCTGACCCGCAGCGGCGACATCATCGGCTCGGTCGACTATCTGCCGCCGGAGCGCGCGCAGGGCCGGGAGCCCGGCCCCGCCTCGGACATCTGGTCGCTCGGCATGACGCTGTACGCGGCCGTCGAGGGCACCTCGCCGTTCCGCCGCAATTCCGCGTGGTCCACCCTGTCGGCGATCGTCACCGAGCCGCTGCCGGATCCCCACCGGGCGGGACCGCTCACGCCGGTGCTCCAGGCGCTGATGGCGAAGGACCCGGAGGCCCGGCCCTCCGCGGAGGAGGCGCGCGGCCTGCTGGAGCGCGTCGCCTCGGGAGGGACGGTCCATCTCGCGTCCGGAGCGCACGCGGCTTCCGCGGGCGGCCCGGCTGCCGCTCCGGCGCCCGCGCCCGCCGGCCCCGGGTTCGGGCCCCCGCTGTTCCCCCGGGACGCCCAGCAGCACCAGCGGCACCCGGTGCCACCGCACGCCGGCTACCCGCAGCACGGCGCGCCCGCCGCGGGCCCCGCCGGGTTCCCCGCGCCCGCGCCCACCGTCGCCCCCGCCGCCGAGACGAGCCGCACCGCGGCCCGGCGCGCACGGCGCCGCAGCGGCAACCGCACCCTCGTCGCGGCATCGGCCGCCGTCGCGATCCTCGCCGTGGGCGGCGGTATCACCTACGCCCTGACCCAGAAGGGCAGCACGCCCACGGACGGCGCGCAGGCGACGCCGCCCGGCGTGAGCTCCCCGGCGGGCAGCCAGGAGCCGACCGGGGACGGCACCCCGACGGCCTCCGGGTCTCCCGGCGCGTCCCTGCAGCCGGCTCCCCCGGAGAAGACGGGCGACGACAAGGGCAAGGACGACGGCACTGACGAGCCGGGCACCACGGAGAAGCCCGACGCCGGGGCCGACAAGCCGGCCGCGACCCCGTCCGCCACGCGGACCACCAAGCCCGCCCCGACGACGAAGGAGCCCACCCCGACGTCGACGGCCTGCACCGGCTGGGCCCACTCGAACCGCAGCGACGCCACCGGCTCCCTGTCCGCGAACTCCCACCTCTACACGGGGCCGTACGCGGAATGCTCGACCGTGAGTCCGGTCGACAAGGGCGTGAAGGTGTACTACCACTGCTACATCACCAACGCGTACGGCAACAAGTGGATCTACGCCCGGGTCGCGGGGTCGAGCACCGAGGGCTGGGCCTCCGCCACCAAGCTCAGCAACGGGACGGTCTCGCTGCCCCACTGCTAGCGCCGGAGGGGGTCGACTACCCCAGGACGTCCGCCAGTTCCTCGAGGAGCCGGCGCTTGGGGCGGGCGCCGACCAGGGACTTCACCGGTTCGCCTGAGTCGAAGACCATCAGCGTCGGGGTGGCCAGGATGCCGTACCGGACCGGGATGTCGGGGTTCCGGTCCACGTCGATCTCGACGATCTTCAGCCGGTCCGCCTCCTCCTCCGCGACCGCGGCCAGGACGGGGGTGAGCTGGCGGCACGGTCCGCACCACGTCGCGGTGAACTTCACCAGGACCGGGCGGTCCGCGCCCAGCACCTCCGTGTCGAAGTCCGTCGTCGTCACCTCGGCGACGTTCGTCGTCCGCGTCATCTGTCAGCCTCCTAGTTCGCACGTGGGTTCCGGACCGCCGGGCTGTTCCGCCTCGGCCCGCAGCAGTTGCGCGGCGACCTGCGCCCGCACCGCCTGGAGCTGGTCGATCAGGCCGTCCAGCTCGGTGAGCTTGCGCCGGTAGACGGCGAGCGAGGCAGGGCAGGCGTCGCCCGCCGGGTGGCCCGCCCGCAGGCACTCGACGAACGGCCGGGTCTCCTCCAGCTCGAACCCGAAGTCCTGCAGGGTCCGGATCTGCTGGAGCAGCCGCAGGTCGTCCTCGTCGTACGTGCGGTGCCCGTTCTCCGTGCGCCGGGCGGGCAGGAGTCCCCGGGACTCGTAGTACCGCAGAGTCCGCGTGGTGGTTCCGGCCCGCTCGGCCAGCTCGCCGATGCGCATGCGTACGAACGTATGCCTTGACGCCGACGTCAAGGCAAGCGGACCGTCCGCGCGGGCCCCGCCGTGGTAGGCAGAGGCCATGAGGCACGACGAACTGCTCCGGTTCCTGCGCGACCACCGGCTCGCCGTCGAGGCGTCCGTGGCCCCGAACGGCGCGCCCCAGGCGGCCGTCGTCGGGTACGCGGTCAGCGACGACCTGGAGATCGTGTTCGACACGCTGGAGACGACGCGGAAGTACCACAACCTGAGTACCGACCCCCGGATCGCGCTGGTCGTCGGCTGGGGAGAACGCACCCTGCAGATCGAGGGCCTGGCGGACTTCCCGCTCGGCCCCGACCTGGCGCGCCTGCAGGAGGTGTACTTCGGCACGTACCCGGACGGGCGCGACCGCCTGGCCTGGCCCGGGATCACCTACGCGCGGGTCCGGCCGCGCTGGGTGCGGTTCAGCGACTTCACCCAGGAGCCGCCGGCGATCGAGGAGCTCGAGCTGTAGACCCGCTCCGATCAGCCCGGCGGCAGCAGCGGCTTCCGCTCCACCGGGGAGGACAGGACGATCGAGGTGGTCGTCCGGCCCAGGGCGGAGATCTGCTCCAGGACCTCCTCCAGATGGATCGTGTCGGTGACGGCGACCTTGAGGAACCAGCAGTCCTCGCCGACCACGTGGTGCGCCTCCAGGATCTCGGGCCGGGCGGTCAGCTCCAGGGTGCGCGGATGCCGGAGGGTGTACCCGCCGTGCGGGTCGACCCGGACGAACGCCTGGATGCCGTAGCCCAGCCGGGCGGGGGCGACGTGCGCGCCGTACCCGGTGATCGCGCCGCTCGCCTCCAGGCGTCGGACCCGCTCGGTGACGGCCGCCGGGCTGAGCCGGACCCGCCGGCCGAGCTCGCTGAGCTTGATCCGGCCGTCGGTCTGGAGGAGCTCCAGGATCTGCCGGTCGACCGCGTCGTAACCGGTCCTTCCGGCGGCTGCTGAGGTTTCGACGGCGGCGGAACGCAGATGCCGTGGTTCTTTCGGTTCGGCGGCCTGGACTCCCATGTTTCCCCCTTCAGGCTGCGGCGGCACAACGTAACACTTGAGGCATGGAGATTCTGATCATCGGGGGAAACCGCTATTTCGGAAAGCGGCTGACGGACCGTCTGCTGCTTTCCGGGCATTCCGTGACCGTATTGAACCGGGGTTCCTCGACCCCGCCCGAAGGGGCCGCGCATCTCGTCGCCGACCGGGACGACGAGCGGGCGCTGGAAGCGGCCCTGGGCGCGCGGACCTTCGACGTGGTGATCGACCAGGTCTGCTACACCCCGCGCCAGGCGGCCGTCGCCCTGCGCGTGCTGGGACCGCGCACACGGCGGTACGTGATGACCTCGACCGTCGAGGTGTACGCGTACGAGGACTCCCCCGTGCCGCTCGCCGAGGACGCGCTCGACCTGGGCACCGTGCACGTCGACACGAGCCTGCCGTGGGACGACCCGGAGTTCCTCGACGCGCACTACGGGGAGGGGAAGCGGCAGGCCGAGGCGGTGTTCGCGACCGCACCGGACTTCCCGTACACGGCCGTGCGGGTGGCCCATGTACTGGGCGGGGCGGACGACTTCACCGGGCGCGTCGCCTACTACGCGGACCGGATCCGGACCGGGGAGCCGATCCCGGTGCCGGCGGTGAACCGGCCGGCGACCTATGTGTACGTGGAGGAGATCGCCGCATTCCTCGAATGGGCGGTGTTCCAGGAATTCACCGGGCCGGTCAACGCGCATTCCCACGGCCCGCTGACCACCGCCGAGATCTGCGCGGAGATCGAGCGCCGGACGGGCGGCCGGACGGTCTTCCAGGAGGTGGAGGTCGGCGAGGTGTCGCCGCTCTCCTTCGCCCGCTCCTACGGGATGGACAACTCCCGGGCCGAGAAGCTCGGTTATCGCTTCGGCCACACCACCGAATGGCTCGGCACCGCGATCGAGGAGACGCTGCGATGAGATACCGCACCCTGGGCCCGCTGCGGGTCAGCGCGATCGGGCTCGGCACGATGCCGCTGTCGATCGAGGGCCGGCCGGACGAGCGGCGCGCCCTGGCGACCGTCCACGCCGCGCTCGACGCGGGCGTCACCCTGCTGGACACGGCCGACTCGTACCACCCGCCGGGCGGCGAGCCGGGCGCGGGCGAGCTGCTGGTGGCCCGGGCCCTCAAGGCGTACGGCGGCGGCACGGACGAGGTGTTGGTGGCGACGAAGGGCGGCCGGGGCCGCACGGACGACGGCGGCTGGACGGTGGACGGCCGGCCCGAGCATCTGCGGCGGGCGGCGGAGGGCTCGCTGCGCCGGCTGGGCACGGAGGCGATCGGGCTGTACCAGCTGCACAAGCCGGACCCGGCCGTGCCGTACGCCGAATCCCTGGGCGCGATACGGGAGTTGCTGGACGCGGGCACGATCCGGCTGGCCGGGATCTCCAATGTGGACGCGGGGCGGATCCGGCTCGCCCGGGAGATCCTGGGCGAGCGGCTGGTCTCGGTGCAGAACCGGTACTCGCCCGAGGTGCGCGACGGGGAAGGGGAACTGCGGCTCTGCGCGGAGCTGGGGCTGGCGTTCCTGCCGTGGAGCCCGCTGGGCGGGATCTCGCGGAGTTCGCTGGACGGCGGCTCGGCGCAGGAGGAGGACCCGCGCTTCGGGGCTTTCCACCGGGTGGCGCGGGAGCGCGGGGCGAGCCCGCAGCAGGTGGCGCTCGCGTGGCTGCTCGCGCGTTCGGGGACGGTGGTCCCGATCCCCGGCGCGAGCCGCCCGGAGACGGCGCGGGATTCGGCCGCAGCAGCCGAACTCATTCTGGAGGATGCGGAGTTGGCGGCACTGAACGTTCACTGACCGAAGGCGCCGGACCCATTGACGGGTCCGGTGTCTCCAACTACAAAAGCTTTCTGAGAGCGCTCTCAACCCCCCGCACACCGTCCTCACCGGAGGTGTTCCCTCGTGAGCCGCGTCCGACGAACCCCCCTGCTCGCCTCGCTCCTCGCCGCCGTGCTCGCCGCCGGCGCCCTGCTGGGCGCGACCACGGCCGGCCCGGCCGGGGCCGCGGTGCCCCCGCCCGCGCCCGGCTGGTCGCTGCAGTGGAGCGACGATTTCACCGGCCCCGACCGCTCGCTGCCCAACTCCGCCGACTGGCAGATCGACACCGGCCACGGCTACCCCGGAGGCCCCGGGAACTGGGGCACCGGCGAGATCCAGGAGTACACCGCCAGCCCCGACAACGTGCGCCTGGACGGCGCCGGCAACCTGCGCATCACCCCGCTCCGGGACGCCGCGGGCACCTGGACCTCGGCCCGGATCGAAACGAAACGGGGCGACTTCAAGGCACCGGCCGGCGGCACCCTGCGCATCGAGGGCCGCGTTCAGATGCCGAACGTGACCGGCGAGGCGGCCCTCGGCTACTGGCCGGCGTTCTGGGCGCTCGGCAGCCCGTACCGGGGCAACTACTGGAACTGGCCGGCCATCGGCGAGTTCGACATCATGGAGAACGTCAACGGGCTCGACTCCGTCTGGGGCGTGCTGCACTGCGGCGTGAACCCGGGCGGCCCGTGCAACGAGACCAACGGCATCGGCGGCAGCCGCGCCTGCCCCGGCAGCAGCTGCCAGTCGGGGTTCCACACGTACCGCTTCGAGTGGGACCGCTCGGTCTCGCCGAACGAGCTGCGCTGGTACGTGGACGACCAGCTGTTCCACCGCGTGGACGAAGCCCGGGTGGGCGCCGCCGCGTGGGCGGACATGACCGGCCACGCCGGGTACTTCCTGCTCCTCAACCTCGCCATGGGCGGGGCGTTCCCGGACGGGGTGTCCGGCGTCCGGACCCCGACCGGCGCGACCGTCCCCGGGCGGCCGATGCTCGTCGACTACGTCGCGGTGTGGACGCGCGGGGGCGGTACGACGACCCCGCCGACCACGCCCCCGCCCACCACTCCGCCGCCGTCCGGCTCCGCGCAGCTGTACCTGCGGACCGGGTCGGGTGCGGGCGACGCGCAGGCGTCGGCGGCGACGGCCACGCTGCCGTCGGCGGGCGGCGCCAACCACGACGGGACGCCGTACCAGCCGCAGGTCTTCACCTCGGGCCCGATCACCCGGGCGTACGACGGCGGGGCGACACGCTTCGACCTGTTCGCCGACGCGGGCACGACGGTGGCGAACGGCCAGCAGGTGCGGGTGAGTTACGACCGGACCGGCGACGGGACCTGGGAACGGGTGGAGACGTACCAGTACTTCGCGACCGATCCGGTGCCGGGCTACGAGCACTACACCGAGGCGCGCGGCCTGAGGTCGGCGACCGGGAGCCACGGCGACCTGGTGAACGGCCGGGTGCGGGTCGAGGTGTGGAGCGCGATCGGGAACGGGCCGAGCACGCTCGGGATCGGCAACCAGTCGGTGGTCCGGATCCCGTACGCCTAGGGCTCCGCGTCCCGTACGCGCGGGGCCGCCCGGCACTCCGACGTCCGCGTGCGGTTCCGCATCCCGTACGCGGACGCGCGGGGGACGGCCCCGGCCGCCGTGAAGGCGGTCGGGGCCGTCCCGTACCCGGTGCCCGGATCCGGCTCAAGGCCCGGGTCCCGGGATCATCCGACGGCGGCCGGGGCCTTCTCCCCGCCGTCGTCGCTCCGCTGGTCCGGAAGTCCGGCGTCCGCGGAGGCGTGGTCGTCGACGAGGGTCGTCTCGTCGAAGGGAACCCTGCCCGCGAGGACCTCGGTCACCCGCGCCTTGTCGATCTCCTTCGTCCAGGTGCCGACCAGGACCGTGGCGACGGCGTTGCCCGCGAAGTTGGTCAGCGCCCGCGCCTCGCTCATGAAGCGGTCGATGCCGACGATCAGGCCGACGCCGTCGACCAGTTCGGGGCGGTGCGACTGGAGGCCGCCGGCGAGCGTGGCCAGGCCCGCTCCGGTGACGCCCGCCGCACCCTTGGAGGCGATGATCATGAAGACGAGGAGCGAGATCTGCTCGCCGACCGACAGCGGGTCGCCCATCGCCTCGGCGACGAAGAGGGAGGCCATCGTCAGGTAGATCGCGGTGCCGTCCAGGTTGAACGAGTAGCCGGTCGGCACGGTGATGCCGACGACGGGCTTGCTGACGCCCAGGTGCTCCATCTTCGCGATGAGGCGCGGCAGCGCCGACTCGGACGAGGAGGTGGAGAGGATCAGCAGGAACTCGCGGCCCAGGTACCTCAGCAGGCTGAGGATGTTGACCCCGGCGACCAGCCGCAGCAGCGTGCCGAGCACGAGGAAGACGAAGACGGCACAGGTCAGGTAGAAGCCGATCATGATGACGGCGAGCGACTTGAGCGCGTCGATCCCGGTCGCGCCGACCACCGCGGCGATGGCGCCGAACGCGCCGACCGGGGCCGCCCACATGATCATCGCCAGGATCCGGAAGACCAGCCGCTGGATGTGCCCGATGCCGCGCAGCACCGGCTCACCGGTGCTGCCCATGGCCTGGAGCGCGAAGCCGGCGAGCAGGGCGACGAGCAGGGTCTGCAGCACCTCGCCCTCGGTGAAGGCGGAGACGATGGTGGTCGGGATGATCCCGAGCAGGAAGTCCGCGGTGGATTCGCTCGCGCCGGCGGCCTGCTGCGAGCCCGCCTCGGCGACCTCCTTGGTGAGGTGCAGCCCGGAGCCCGGCTCGAGGATGTTGCCGACGACGAGGCCGATGGCCAGGGCGACGGTGGA
Organism: Streptomyces sp. HUAS YS2; assembly: GCF_033343995.1. NCBI lineage: Bacteria > Bacillati > Actinomycetota > Actinomycetes > Kitasatosporales > Streptomycetaceae > Streptomyces > Streptomyces solicathayae. Next base: position 2,583,230 of record NZ_CP137573.1, read on the forward strand.
CATCACCAGGAAGTAGCCGAGGGCGAGACCGCCGACGGCGCCGACCTTCGCGGCCTTGCGGACGGACCCGACGCCGAGCACGATCGTGCAGAAGATGATCGGCGAGATCATCATCTTGATCAGGTTCACGAAGCCGGTGCCCAGCGGTTTGAGCTCGACGGCGACCCCCGGCGCCAGGAAGCCGACCGCGATGCCGAGCAGCACGGCGCCGATGACGGCCAGATACAGGTAATGGGTACGGTCCCGTCGTGCGGCCACGGGGTCCTCCTCGATGGTGAAGCGTCCACGTCCCGGTGGATCCCCGCGACTATCCATCACCCTGTGACCCAGGTCACCGTTGCGTTCCTTTCGTTCACGCAATTCGCCGACGCGTTTCGCGGTCCCTTTTCGGCCAGGCACACTGACCGCATGCGCATACCCCTCCCCCGGCCCCGGAGCCTGGCCGGCCAGCTCTTCGCGATGCAGGTCGTGCTGGTCGCCGTGGTCGTCGCGGGCTGCGCGGCCTTCGCGTACGTGACCGACCGCGCGCAGGCCGAGGAGACGGCGAGGCGGCAGTCGACGGCCACCGCGTCGGCGGTCGCGAAGTCGCCGGCCGTGGCCGCGGCGGCCCGCTCGGCCGACCCGACCGCGCAGCTCCAGCCGTACACGGAGGCGCTGCGGAAGGACGCCGGGGTCACCTTCGTGGTGATCATGGCGCCGGACGGGACGCGCTGGACGCACCCGGAGCCGTCCCAGATCGGACGCACGTACCTCGGCCACATCGACGACGCCGTGCACGGCCGGATGTTCTCCGAGACGCACCTCGGCGTGCTCGGCCCCTCGGTCCGTACCGTCGCACCGGTGTACGACGGCGGCCGGGTGGTCGCGCTGGTGAGCGCGGGCATCACCATCGAGAAGATCAGCGAGCAGGTACGGGAGCAGGTGACGGCCCTGCTCGTGATGGCCGGGGCGGCGCTGGTCCTCGGCGGGGCGGGCACGTACGTGATCAACGCCCGGCTGCGGCGGCACACGCACGGCATGAACGCGACCGAGCTGAGCCGGATGCACGACTACCACGAGGCCGCGCTGCACGCGGTGAGCGAGGGCCTGGTGATGCTGGACGGACAGCGCAGGATCGCCCTGATCAACGACGGCGCCCGGGAGCTGCTCGGCACCGGGGACGCCGACGTGGTCGGCTCGTCGGCGGCCGAGCTCGGGCTGCCGCCGGCACTGACCGGGGCACTGCTGTCGTCCGGGCCGCGGGTGGACGAGGTGCATCTGACCGCCGAGCGGGTGCTCGTGGTCAACACCCGGCCGGTGGTGGGCGGGGAGCGCCGTGGCACCGTGGCGACGCTCCGGGACCGCACGGAACTCCAGTCGCTGGCAGGTGAGTTGGATTCCGAGCGGGGCTTCACTCAGGCGCTGCGCTCGCAGGCCCACGAGGCGGCGAACCGGCTGCACACGGTCGTCTCGCTGATCGAGCTGGGCCGCGCGGACGAGGCGGTGGAGTTCGCGACGGCCGAGCTGGAGCTGGCGCAGGCGCTCACCGACCGGGTCGTCGACGCGGTCGCCGAGCCGGTGCTCGCGGCGCTGCTGCTCGGCAAGGCCGCGCAGGCGAACGAGCGCGGTGTGGAGCTGGTGCTGACCCCGGAGAGCCGGATCGACGACGGACTGCTGGCCGGCACGCTGCCGGCCCGGGACCTGGTGACGATCCTCGGCAACCTGATCGACAACGCGGTCGAGGCGGCGAGCGCGGAGGCGCCGGCCGCGGGGCGGGCCCGGGTCACGGTCACCGCGGCGGCGCGGGGCGACGAGCTGCTGGTCCGGGTCGCCGACTCCGGACCCGGGGTGCCCGACGACGACGGGGAGGCCGTCTTCGAGCGCGGCTGGTCGACCCGCGGAGCGGGCCGCGGCCTCGGCCTGGCCCTGGTCCGCCAGGCCGCCCGGCGCAACCGGGGCACGGTCGCCCTGGGCCGCGCCCCGGAGGGCGGCGCGTCCTTCACGGTCCGCCTGCCGCTGCCCGGGCCGCAGGGCGGGCCCGGGGCCGGGCCCGGGGCCGGGGCGAGCCTCCCGGCATCGGGACCGCAGGCCGAGCGGCCGCAGGCCGGGTCCGCAGCCGACCTCGGCGGGCCCGGGCCCGTCGGGGCAGCCGGGCCCGCCGGGCCCGAGGCCGAGCTTCCCGTGCGTCCGGCCGGAGCGGAGGGCTCGGTATGACGGCCCCTGCCGACGGGATACGCGTCCTGGTCGTCGAGGACGACCCCGTCGCCGCCGACGCGCACGCGCTCTACGCCGGGCGGGTCGCCGGGTTCACCGTGGTCGGCGTGGCCCACTCGCGGGCCGCGGCGGTACGGACCCTGGAGCGGACGCCGGTCGACCTGATCCTCCTCGACCTCTATCTCCCCGACGGGCACGGCCTCCAGCTGCTGCGCTCCCTGCGCGCCGCCGGGCACTCCGCCGACGTCATCGCCGTCACCTCCGCCCGGGACCTGGCGATCGTCCGCGAGGGGGTGTCCCTCGGCGTCGTCCAGTACGTGCTGAAGCCCTTCACCTTCGCCACCCTGCGCGACCGGCTCACCCGGTACGCCGAGTTCCGCGCGTCCGCCGGCGAGGCGTCCGGGCAGGACGAGGTCGACCGGGCGCTGGCCACCCTGCGCACCCCGCAGCCCGCCGCGCTCCCCAAGGGTCTGAGCGCGCCGACGCTGGAGGCCGTCACCCGGAGCCTGCGGGCCGCGCCGGGCGGGCTGACCGCGGCCGAGGCGGGTGCGGCGGTCGGCATCTCGCGGATCACGGCGCGGCGCTACCTGGAGCACCTGGTGACCGAAGGCCGGGCGGCCCGGGCGCCACAGTATGGCCAGATCGGGCGCCCCGAGCTTCAGTACCGCTGGCTGCCCGCGCGGCCCTGACCGGCGCCGCGCCACCGGCCGGACCGCTGCTGACCTGCAGTGTTCGTGCGGTTACCGATTGGTTCGCACATTCCTACAGCATGTGGCGTTGGGGGAACCGACCGTAGTCACGAGTCACTTTCCGCACCTACGGTGGCTTGTGTGCACCCCTCTGTTCCGTCCCCGCCCTTCAACGCCCTCGCCGCGCGCCGACTGCGCGAAGGCCTGGGCATGGCGCCGGGCCACGTCGCGTACGGCCTGCGGGCGCAGTACGGCATGGCCGTCACGCCCGACACCGTCGTCGCCTGGGAGCGGGGTCAGCTAGCCCCCACCTCGCGGGAGCTGACCGCGCTCGCCGGCGTGCTGTGGTGCGCGCCGTCCGAGCTGCTGGCCGCCGCGACGACGCTTCGCGAGCACCGGATGGCCCGCGGCCTCGCGCCGGAGGACCTGGCGCGCCGGGTCGGCATGGAGGCGCACGTGTACCAGCGGATGGAGGACTCCGGCCGCTGGCGCGGCAACGACCGGCAGACCGCGGCCCTCGCCGAGACGCTGGGCCTCGGCCCGCGCGCGCTGCTCACCGCGACCGGTCGCGACGAGGAGCTGGCGGCGGTGCTGCGGGACGCGGCGACGACGCGCTGGCAGGCGTACGTGCGGCCGGCCGCGAAGATGCTGCCGCTGCCGCGCCCCACCCTGGAGGGCGCGCTGCAGCGGCTGCACGGCGAGTACCACGCGAAGATGGCGGCCACCAGCAGCTGGGGCGCGTCGGGCGGCAGTGGCGACGAGGGCCGGGCGTACCTGGAGGAGATCGTCGATCACTTCTGGAACGCGATCGGCTGACGCGAACGGCCGACGTGGTCCGCTGACGCGATCGGCCGACGTGGTCCGCTGACGCGATCGGCTCACGGGGCCGGCCGACCGGCCCACCGGTCAGTCCCGCCGGTCGAAGCTGAACAGCTGGCCGCGCCGCCCCCGCGCGTCGTCCGCGCAGGCCGCCGTCTCCAGCCGCGCCCAGGGGGCGCGCGGGTCCCCGGTCACCGTGATGCATTGGGCGGAGTCGCCCGGCCTGATCCGGTAGCCCTCGACCGGGGTGCCGAAGGGCTCCAGGCGGAAGGATTCGGTCCGCCCCTGCTCGCCGCACTCCGAGTCGTGCAGCGGGGCCGCCGCCTTGGCGGCGGCGCCCGGGACCCCGGTGCAGCCGACGCCGAACTCGGGGTGGTGCGTGACCAGCCGCCAGTGCCCGCTGTCCCGGCCGGTCAGCGGCATCAGCTCGTACCGGGGGACGTCGGCGCCCGCGCACTCACGCTGATACACCTGCCCGCTCCGGTCCGACGGTTTCTCGCCCAGGCAGAGCCCCGCGTCGAGCGTGCGGATCAGCACCGGCCCGGCGGCGGGCGTGACCGGCGGCCCGGACACCCGCTCGACCCCGTCCCGTACGAGGGCGACCACGCTGGACACGGCGAGCCCCAGCCCGGCGACGGCGACGACCGCCACCAGCACCCGGGGTATCCGCCCCCGGTGCGCGGAGCCGCCGGGGGCCCACCGCGCCGCGGGCGCGGCGGCCGCCCCGGCCGGGACGTCGGCATCGAGGTCCGGCATCGGCCCGGCACCGCTCCGGGACACGGCCGGCTCGGCGGTCGTGCCCGCGGCGCCCTCCGCGGTGCGGTCGGCGGCAGCCGCCGCCATGCTCCCCGGCACGGTCCGCACGCCACCCGTCGCCAGTTCCTTGCGGACGACCAGCCAGGTCTCGCGCTCCCCCGGGGGCGTCCCGCAGGCGCGGACGAAGGCGGCGAGGAGTTCCTCGCGAGGGAGGCCGGCGCGGGTCAGCATGTTCGCGACCGTCGAGCGGGGCAGGACGTCGCCGACCGCCTCCGCGCGGGCGGACAGTTCACGGTAGGTCAGCCCCGACCAGTCCTTCAGCTCCTGGAGCCGGGCCAGGAACTCGGCAGGGGTCCGTGCCCCCTGCGGATCGGGAGCTCTCTCCCCCGCGTTCATCCGCCCCTCCCCCTCGTCGACCCGTCGCAGGTTACCGCCGGGTTGGGACATGTCCCGGACAGGCGTAAGCCTTGTTGATCGAGCTGTTCGACTCAAGAGTGGAACACGGCATTTCCGGTCGGGGGGCCGGACTGCCGGCACGACGAGCGGCCCCTGCCCGCCCACGGGGGAGACGGGCGGGGCCGCTCGGCAGCGCGAGGTACGGCCCCGGGAGGCCCGGGTATCGGGGCACCGGGGACACCGGGGTCAGAAGACGGACTCGGCCTCCGCCATGCGGTCCAGCGGGACCGTCTTGAGCTGGGTGACCGCCTCGGCCAGCGGCACCATACGGACGTCCGTGCCGCGCAATGCCGTCATCCGCCCGTACTCGCCGCGGTGCACGGCCTCCACCGCGTGCCAGCCGAAGCGGGTCGCGAGCACCCTGTCGTACGCGGTCGGCGTGCCGCCGCGCTGGACGTGACCGAGGATGACCGGGCGGGCCTCCTTGCCGAGGCGCTTCTCCAGCTCGACGGCGAGCCGGTTGCCGATGCCCTGGAAGCGCTCGTGGCCGTACTGGTCGATCTCGCCCTTCTGGTAGTCCATCGTCCCGTCGGCCGGGTGCGCGCCCTCGGCGACGCAGACGACGGCGAACTTCTTGCCGCGCGCGAAGCGTTCCTCGACCATCTTGACCAGGTCCGCCGGGTCGAAGGGCCGCTCGGGCAGGCAGATGCCGTGCGCGCCGCCCGCCATGCCGGACTCCAGCGCGATCCAGCCGGCGTGGCGGCCCATCACCTCGACGACCATGACCCGCTGGTGGGACTCCGCCGTGGTCTTCAGCCGGTCCATGGCCTCGGTGGCGACCGTGACGGCGGTGTCGAAGCCGAAGGTGCGGTCGGTGGACGAGATGTCGTTGTCGATGGTCTTCGGGACGCCGACGACGGGCATACCCGCGTCCGCGAGCATCCGCGCCGCCGTCAGGGTGCCCTCGCCGCCGATCGGGATGAGCGCGTCGAGGCCGTACTCCTTCTGCAACTCGACGCAGTTCTCGGCCGCTTCGCTGAGCCGGGCGCGCTCCATGCGGGCGGAGCCGAGGATGGTGCCGCCGCGGGCGAGGATGCCGCTGACCGCGTTGAGGTCGAGCGGTCGGTAGTGGCCGTCCAGGAGACCTTTGAACCCGTCCTCGAAACCGATGACTTCGTCGCCGTAACCGGTGAGCGCCCGGTGCACGACCGACCGGATCACTGCGTTCAGGCCGGGGCAGTCGCCGCCTGCGGTGAGAACTCCGATACGCATCGTGCGTCGTCTCCTGATCGCTGTCGTTGCGGTTGCGCCGGTTCCGATTCTCACACGGTCGGACCGCCGACCGCGCCTTCGACTACTCCGCGCTCTTATCCACGGACGGAGGTATTGTCAAGGGGGTATGGCCACCCGTGCGGGGGTTTTCTCGGCGCGGGCGCTTGACGGAATCGGTTGATGGAATCGCCTGGCCGAAAGCGGACGGGTGCGGACGGGAGACGACGGCGTGACGCGCAGCGTGTACGTGACCGGAATCGATCGCGGGGACGGCCGCCAGGTCGTCGAGCTGGGGGTCATGGATCTCCTGACCCGGCAGGTCGACCGGGTGGGGGTGTTCCGGCCGCTGGTGCACCACCGTCCCGACCGACTCTTCGATCTGCTGCGGGCCCGCTACCGGCTCGAGCAGGACCCGGCGTCGGTGTACGGCATGGACTACCACGAGGCGTCCGCGCTCCAGGCCGAGCGGGGCACCGACGAGCTGGTGTCCCAGCTGGTGGAGCGGTTCCACGCGGTGGCCCGGGAGTACGAGGTGGTCCTCGTCCTCGGCACCGACTTCGCCGCCACCCAGCTGCCCGACGAGCTGGCGCTGAACGCCCGGCTGGCCAACGAGTTCGGCGCCTCCGTGATACCGGTCGTCGGCGGCAAGGGGCAGGCCGCCGAGTCGGTGCGGGCCGAGGCGCGCAACGCGTTCCGCGCGTACGACGGGCTGGGCTGCGACGTGCTCGCGATGGTGGTGAACCGGGTCGCCGCCGAGGACCGGGAGCCGATCGCCGAGCGACTGTCCGCCCGGCTGCCCGTCCCCTGTTACGTGCTGCCCGACGAGCCCGCGCTGGCCGCCCCGACGCTGGCCCAGATCAAGCACGCGCTCGGCGCGGAGCTGGTCCTCGGCGACGACGCGGGCCTCGCGCGGGACGCCCTGGACTTCGTGTTCGGCGGCGCCATGCTGCCGAACTTCCTGCCCGCGCTCACCCCGGGCTCGCTGGTCGTCACCCCCGGGGACCGGGCCGACCTGGTGGTCGGCGCGCTGGCCGCGCACGCGGCCGGCACCCCGCCGATCGCGGGTGTACTGCTGACCCTGGGCGAGCGGCCCAGCGACACGATCCTGACCCTGGCGGCCCGGCTCGCGCCCGGCACCCCGGTCCTCTCGGTGGCCGGCAAGAGCTACCCGACCGCCGCCGAACTGCTGGCCCTCGAAGGCAAGTTGAGCGCCGCCACGCCCCGCAAGGCGGAGACCGCGCTCGGCCTGTTCGAGCGGTACGTGGCCACCGCCGACCTGCTGAAGCGGATCTCGGTGGCCCGCAGCGGCCGGGTCACGCCGATGATGTTCGAGCACGACCTCCTTGAGCAGGCGCGCGCCGACCGCCGACGGGTGGTGCTGCCGGAGGGCACGGAGGAGCGGGTGCTGCGCGCCGCGGACCTGCTGCTGCGCCGGAACGTGTGCGACCTGACACTGCTCGGGGACGTCGAAGTCATCCGGAAGAAGGCCGTGGACCTCGGCGTCGACCTGTCCGCGCCGTCCACGCAGCTGATCGACCCGCAGACCTCCGAGCTGCGCGACGCGTTCGCGGAGAAGTACGCGAAGCTGCGCGCCCACAAGGGCGTGACGGTGGAGCTGGCGTACGACGTGGTGTCGGACGTGAACTACTTCGGCACGCTGATGGTGCAGGAGGGCCTGGCCGACGGCATGGTGTCCGGTTCCGTGCACTCCACGGCCGCGACGATCCGCCCGGCCTTCGAGATCATCAAGACGAAGCCGGACGCGTCGATCGTCTCGTCCGTCTTCTTCATGTGCCTGGCCGACAAGGTGCTGGTGTACGGCGACTGCGCGGTGAACCCCGACCCGAACGCGGAGCAACTGGCGGACATCGCCGTGCAGTCGGCGGCCACCGCGGCCCGGTTCGGTGTCGAGCCGCGGATCGCGATGCTCTCTTACTCGACGGGCACCTCCGGCTCCGGCGCGGACGTCGACAAGGTGCGCGAGGCGACCAAGCTGGTCCGGGAATCCCATGCGGAGCTGCGGATCGAGGGCCCGATCCAGTACGACGCGGCCGTCGAGCCGTCCGTCGCCGCCACGAAGCTGCCCGGGTCGGAGGTTGCCGGCCAGGCGACCGTGCTGATCTTCCCGGACCTCAACACCGGCAACAACACGTACAAGGCCGTGCAGCGCTCGGCCGGCGCCGTGGCCGTCGGCCCGGTCCTGCAGGGCCTGCGCAAGCCGGTCAACGACCTGTCACGCGGCGCGCTCGTCAGCGACATCGTCAACACGGTCGCGATCACCGCGATCCAGTCCCAGGGTCAGGAGCTCCCCGCATGACCGGCACCGATGCCACCCGCGTCCTCGTCCTCAACTCCGGCTCGTCGTCGGTGAAGTACCAGCTGCTCGACATGAGCGAGGGCGAGCGGCTCGCGGTCGGCCTGGTGGAGCGGATCGGCGAGGAGACCTCGCGCCTGGTGCACACCCCGCTGCGGGACGGTGAGGGTGCGGCGCGCGAGAAGACCGGCCCGATCGCCGACCACGCCGCCGCACTCAAGGCGGTCGCCGAGGAGCTGGCCGCGGACGGGCTCGGCCTGGACTCCCCCGAACTGGCCGCGATCGGCCACCGGGTGGTGCACGGCGGGCTGCGGTTCACCGCGCCGACGGTGATCGACGACGAGGTGCTCGCCGAGATCGAGCGTCTGGTGCCGGTGGCGCCGCTGCACAACCCGGCCAACCTGCTGGGCATCCGTACGGCGATGACGTTGCGTCCCGACCTGCCGCAGGTGGCGGTCTTCGACACGGCGTTCCACACCACGATGCCGGAGTCCGCGGCCCGGTACGCGATCGACGTGGAGACGGCGGACGCGCACCGGATCCGCCGGTACGGCTTCCACGGCACCTCGCACGCGTACGTCTCGCGGGCGGCGGCGCAGCTGCTCGGGAAGGCGCCCGAGGAGGTCAACGTCATCGTGCTGCACCTGGGCAACGGCGCGTCCGCCTCGGCGGTGGCGGGCGGGCGGTGCGTGGACACCTCGATGGGGCTGACCCCGCTGGAGGGCCTGGTCATGGGCACCCGGTCGGGCGACGTCGACCCGGCGGTGACCTTCCATCTGGAGCGGGTGGCGGGGATGTCGACGGACGAGATCGACACGCTGCTCAACAAGAGGAGCGGTCTGGTCGGGCTCTGCGGCGACAACGACATGCGGGAGATCCGGCGGCGGATCGACGAGGGCGACGAGCGGGCGCTGCTGGCCTTCGAGATCTACATCCACCGGCTGAAGAAGTACATCGGGGCGTACTACGCGGTACTCGGCCGGGTGGACGCGGTGGTGTTCACGGCCGGAGTGGGTGAGAACGCGGCTCCGGTGCGGGAAGCTGCGATCGCGGGTCTGGAGGAGCTGGGCCTGGTGGTGGACGCCGACCTCAACGCGGTGCGCTCCGGCGAACCGCGGCTGATCTCGCCGAACTACGCGCGGGTGGCGGTCGCCGTGGTGCCGACGGACGAGGAGCTGGAGATCGCACGACAGACCTACGCACTGGTACGCGACTGAGCGGCCCTCCGCCCATTTGTATATTCCACCAGACGGAATATTCCGCGATGAAACAAACCGATAGGATGCGCCTCATGCGCCGTTCCAAAATCGTCTGTACGCTGGGCCCCGCCGTCGACTCCTACGAGCAGCTGAAAGCGCTGATCGAGGCCGGCATGAACGTGGCCCGTTTCAACATGAGCCACGGGACCCAGGCAGAGCACCAGGAGCGGTACGACCGTCTCCGCAGGGCGGTGGAGGACACCGGTCACGCCGTGGGCGTGCTCGCCGACCTTCAGGGCCCGAAGATCCGTCTGGAGACCTTCGCCGAGGGACCGGTCGAGCTGGTTCGCGGTGACGAGTTCACCATCACCACCGAGGACGTCCCGGGCGACAAGTCCATCTGCGGCACCACCTACAAGGGGCTGCCGGGCGACGTCTCCAAGGGCGACCAGGTCCTTATCAACGACGGCAACGTCGAGCTGCGGGTCGTCGAGGTCGAGGGCCCCCGGGTGAAGACCATCGTCGTCGAGGGCGGAGTGATCTCCGACCACAAGGGCATCAACCTGCCCGGCGCGGCGGTGAACGTCCCGGCCCTGTCCGAGAAGGACGTCGAGGACCTCCGCTTCGCGCTCCGCATGGGCTGCGACATGGTCGCGCTCTCCTTCGTCCGGGACGCCGCCGACGTCAAGGACGTCCACAAGGTGATGGACGAGGAGGGCCGCCGGGTCCCGGTCATCGCCAAGGTGGAGAAGCCGCAGGCCGTCGAGAACATGGCCGAGGTCGTCGCGGCCTTCGACGCCGTCATGGTCGCCCGTGGCGACCTCGCGGTGGAGTACCCGCTGGAGAAGGTCCCGATGGTGCAGAAGCGCCTCGTGGAGATGTGCCGCCGCAACGCCAAGCCGGTCATCGTCGCCACCCAGATGATGGAGTCGATGATCACCAACTCCCGCCCGACCCGCGCCGAGGCGAGCGACGTCGCCAACGCGATCCTGGACGGCGCGGACGCGGTCATGCTCTCCGCCGAGTCCTCGGTGGGCGCCTACCCGATCGAGACCGTGAAGACGATGTCGAAGATCGTCGCCGCGGCCGAGGAGGAGCTGCTCTCCAAGGGCCTGCAGCCGCTGGTCCCGGGCAAGAAGCCGCGTACCCAGGGCGGCTCCGTCGCCCGCGCGGCCTGCGAGATCGCGGACTTCCTCGACGGCAAGGCGCTGATCGCCTTCACCAAGTCCGGCGACACCGCCCGCCGGCTGTCCCGCTATCGCACCGTCCAGCCGATCCTGGCCTTCACCACGGACGAGTCGACCCGCAACCAGCTCACCCTGAGCTGGGGCGTGGAGTCCTTCCTCGCCCCGTTCGTGGAGACCACCGACGCCATGGTCGACATCGTCGACGCGGAGCTGCTGAAGCTCCAGCGGTACAACGAGGGCGACACCATGGTCATCACCGCCGGCTCGCCCCCCGGCGTCCCCGGCACCACCAACATGGTCCGGGTGCACCACCTGGGCGGCGCGCAGCGCGCCTGACGCGCCGCGGCACCGGAACACGACGAGGGCCCCCGCCCGATCGGACGGGGGCCCTCGTCGTACCGCGGCTCCCGGGGGGGGGGTCTTTCGCTGCCCGTGGAAGGGTCAGTTCGGTTCGATCGTGTTGCGCAGGCCGGGAACCCTGAGCGTGCCGCCGAACTGGCCGGCCTGGATGACCTCCACGTTCGTGAAGAACGCGAACGGGACGTCGAGCGGCGGCGGGGTCTCCGGGTTGAAGGTGACCGGGATCAGGCCGAAGAGGTTGCCCTTCAGCTGCTCCGTGTACATGGTCACCGTGCCGTCGCGCATCGTCGACGTGGAGCCCCGGTCCGAGCGGACGTGGCCGGTGTAGCCGTCCGAGTGGACGGTCTTCTGGTGCAGGTCCTTGATGTCCACGCCGTTGCTTGCGGTGAACTTCAGGACCTTCTTGATCTTGCCGCTGCCGGTCTTGACCTCGACGATGCCGTGGTACTTGAGGCCCTTGAGCGTGAGCAGCGTGCTGTCGAGGATCCACGGCTCGTCCGGGACGAGGGCCGCGCCCTCCTCCAGGTCCGCCGCGGCGAGCGCCTGCGGGTCGGGCGTCGGACAGGGGAAGCGGGGCTTGCCCTCCTCCGGTATGTCCGTGTCCTTCTTGACGTCCAGGCCCTTGGCGTCGTCCCCGAGCTCCTTGACGGTGGCGCCGGCCTTGTCGGCGGCGTCCTTGATCGCGTCCTTGGTGCGGTCGCTCGCGTCGTCGAGGGCCGGCTTGGAGGCGCCGGACGTCGGCTCGTCGGTCGGCTTCGCGGTGGGCGTGGGCTCGGCCGTCGGCTCGGTGGACGCGGTCGGCGTCGGGGTGGCCGTCGGCTCGTCCGGTCCGTCGAAGAGGTCCTTGATCTTGTCGCCGACGCCCAGCGGGTCCAGCGGATTGACGGACTTCGTCGGGGTCGGGGACGGCGAGGCGGACGGCGCGGTGGCGCCGCTCGTGGTCCGCTCCTCCGTGGTGGCCTTGTCGGTGGTGGCGCTCGCGGACGGGCTGGCGGTCGGCTCCGGCGTCTTGTCGGCCGAATCGTCCTTGCCCGTCTCGCTGCTCGACGCGCTCGGCTCGGGAGTCTTGGTGGGCTCGGGGCTCTTCGACTCCTCGACCGGCTCGTCGGAGCGGGTCACACAGGGGCCCGGCGCGAAGGGGATGTCCTTCTCGTCGGCGAGCGCGAGCTTGGGCGTCAGGCCCATGCCCACGAGGACCGCGGTCGGCATGGCGGCCAGGGCCATCGCCTTGCCGGCGGGCACCTGGAGCTTGTTCAGCAGCGACTTGCGGGGGGCCGCGTGACGCGGACCCTTTCTCGCCAGAGTGGCGTCCTCTCCAGCCGTCGCCGACTGTGTTTCGTCACCCCGCACTGTTCCTCCCGCCGTTGGCGTCGATCGTGGTTTCGGTCGCGTGCTCGTTCGGGGCCGCCGACTCGTCGGTTGCGCGCTGCTCGGGCACCGCGAGGGGCTTGATCATGGTGACCGCGGCCGCCGGGGCGGCCTCCGCCACCGGAGCCGGCTGCGCGGCCGGAGCCGCCTGGGAGGCCTCGGTCTCGTCCGCCGGGACGCCGGGGACCCACGCGACGGAGAGACCGCCGCCGATCAGGGCGCAGATCAGGCCGATGCCGAAGCCGCCGAGGTTGGCGACCGGGATGGACACGAGCGCCAGGATGATCGCCGCGATACCCGCGAACACCCGGACCGCGGACTGGAACCACATCGTCAGGCCGAGGGTGACCAGCAGCACGCCGATGATCAGCGAGCCGGCGCCGGCCGTGGTGGCCATGGCGATCGTCATGTTGCCGAGCCGCAGGTCGGCGTACGGCAGGTAGGCGATCGGCAGGCCGCCGATCATGGTGAGCAGCCCGGCCCAGAACGGCCGGTTGCCCCGCCAGGCCTTGAAACGCAGTCGCCAGTAGGTGAATCCGCGGGAACCAATGGTCTCGGCGCTCATGGAAAAGCTCCCTGGAAGCGGTGTTGCTGAGAAGAGATGGAGATCGGCGCCGCCCGGGGGCGGCTGCCCGAAACGGGCGGGGTCGTGTGGCCACGTCCCCGCCCGCCGGCCGAGTGACTACTCGGTGAAGCACTCCTTGGTGCCCTTGTGCAGCTTCAGGCTCAGGTTGCTGAGCTTGAACGTTCCGGCGGTGGTCGCCCACGCCTTCTGCTCCACGTTCGTCAGCTTCGCCGTCTTGGCGCGCTGCGAGAAGCCGTACGGGTTGGCCTGGGTGCCCGGCTGAATGCCCGGGTCCTTCAGGGAGCCCGCGGCCACACCGATGTCGATGTTGCCGAACTCGGCGTCCGCCTTCAGCGAGGAGACATCCAGGTAGATGTCCTTCGCGTAGACCGGCTTGGCCGGGTCCGTACCGGCGCGCAGCTCCAGCGAGACGTTGCCGATGAACGGAACGTCCGGGGTCACCACGGACTGGCACATGTTGGAGATCCAGGCCTCGGAGAAGCCCGAGACACCGACCGGCTCAGCGAACGGCTGACCCTTGAGGTCCTTGCCGCTCGCCACGCTGCCGTACTGGACGAAGTCCTTGCCGACAAGGCTGTCGGCCTTCACCTTGAACTCCTGGCCGGAGATGCTGAAGGACGCGGCGAGCGCGCCCTGAGCCAGGCCGACACCGATCGCGGCCGTCGCGGCCACGCTCGGCACCATGACGACGGCGAACCGCTTCCATCTGGTCCCGCCACGAACCTGGGACTTCATGAGAATTCCTCCTTCTCGGACGTACATCTCCGGATGGGCCAAGGCCCGTCCTGGGATGGGAGAAGTGCTACGTCCTCGGGAAGGAGAGCGCCGTCTTCAGGCGCGACGCGCGTCCGAATCACCGGCGATCACCCCCGAGCGACAACCACTGGCCACGCCTTGCGCGCAACCTGCTGGACAGGCCCTGCCGACAAGAGCAGGAACCCCCCTGTCCACGACCGGCGGCACTGCCACCGGCCCGCTCGGTGGGGACCCTCGCCGACTTCCCGGCCGGGTGCCGGGGCTGGTGTGGAGAGGACCGAGCGTGGCCGATCGTGGTCCATTACGGGCCGGGGCACAAGGGGGTTCGTTACTGGCTAGTAACGGGTGGATAACCACGGCGCGACAGGGCGCCGTCGGACGGGTACACAGGGTGTCGTCAAGTGACGCGACAAAAAGGATGATGAACGGATCAACTCGGACAGAAATCGGGGTTCGATTTACTACGAGTAACAGCGGCCGCGATTACCAAGTTTTGGTAAAGCGCGGCCGTGTTTTGTCACTGTGTCGCCAAATCGCCGGGCGCCGCACGGGCTGACGTGCGGCGCGGACGCGTCAAAAGCGGAGGGTCAGAACAGCACCCGGGCGAGCGCCTGGCGCGCGGCCGTCACCCGCGGGTCCTCCGCGCCGATGACCTCGAAGAGTTCGAGCAGCCGGAGCCGGGCCGCGTCGCGGTCCTCGCCGAAGGTGACGCGCACGGTGTCCACGAGCCGGCCGAAGGCGTCCTGCACATGACCGCCCACCAGATCGAGGTCCGCTGCGGCGATCTGGGCGGCGACGTCCTTCGGGTTGTCCGCGGCCTCCTTGCGCACCCGCTGCGGGTCCACGCCCTGTACGCGGGCCAGGAGTTCGGCCTGGGCCAGGCCCAGCTTGGCCTCGGTGTTGCCCGGGTCGTCGGCCAGCACATTCTTGTACGCCTGGACCGCACCGCCCAGGTCGCCCGCGTCCAGCGCGTCGACGGCGGCCGAGAGCAGCGCGTCGTACGGGCCGGCGGGGGCGGCGGCCGGGACACCGGACTCGGCGTCCTGGTCCACGACGATGCCGGTGAGCCCGAAGCGCTCCTCGCCGACCTGGATCAGCTGGTCGAGGGTGGCCCGGATCTGTGCCTCCGGGGCCGCGCCCTGGAAGAGCGGCAGCGCCTGACCGGCGACCACCGCGAAAACGGCCGGAATTCCCTGGATCCCGAACTGCTGCATCAGCATCTGGTTGGCGTCGACGTCGACCTTGGCGAGGACGAAGCGCCCGTTGTACTCGACCGCGAGGCGCTCGAGGAGGGGGCCGAGCTGCTTGCACGGCTCGCACCACTCGGCCCAGAAGTCGATGACGACCGGGACCTCGGCGGACCGCTGCAGGACATCGCGCTCGAAGCCCGCCTCGTCGACGTCGATCACCAGGGCGGACGGGGCGACGGCCGCGCCGCCGCCGGTGCGGGCCGCCTCGGCGCGGGCCTGCTCGGCCTTGGCCTTGGCCTCTCCGGCCGCCTTCACCGCGGCGAGGTCGACGACGCCGCTCATGGACATGTTCCTAGGCTGCATGGGTACATCCTCCCCCTTCCGCGCGCGTAACCGGAAAGCCATGGCCGAACCGTGCCGCCCGTAGGCCCCCCGCCGGTTGCGGGGCGTACGGACGTGCCCGGTTCGGTGTGCTGTTCTGCTGTGGCGCACCGGGTCCCCACCCGGTGCCTGTGGTTGTCGCGGGGGCCGCTCAGACCCTTTCGCTACGGGTCGTAGCGTAACTGGATCGGGCGGGGCGGGGGTGGAACTTCCGCGTGAACTGCCTCACAGGACGAGCCTCTGGCGCGTTACTTACCGACGGGTATGGTCGCCTGCATGTGTTCTCGCACCACCCGCAGCGGCCGTACCGGACGTCCCCGGTCCGCCGAGGCCGACACCGCCATCCTGGACGCGACGCGGGCGGCCCTGGTCGACCTCGGCTGGTCCAAGCTGACGATGGGCGACGTGGCGACCCGGGCCGGGGTCGCCAAGACCACCCTGTACCGGCGCTGGGGCAACAAGAACGAACTCGTCGTCGACGCCGTCGCCGTCCTCTTCGACGAACTCGAACTGCCCGACCTGGGTTCCCTGCAGGCCGATGTCGAGCACGTGGTGCTCCAGTTCGCCGCCCTCCTGGAACGCCCGGAGACCAAGACGGCCCTGATGGCCGTGGTCGCCGAGTCGACCCGTGACGAGCCGCTGCGCGAGCGCATCCGCACCTCGATCGTCGAGCGTCAGAAGCGCCTCGTCCTGGACGGCCGGCGGCGCGCGCAGGAGCGCGGCGAACTCGCCACGGACCGCGACCCGGAGACCGTGGCGGCCGTCGACGACCTGATCTTCGACGTCATCGCCGGGGCGGTCGTGCACCGCGCCCTGGTCAGCGCCGAACCCGTCGACCGGCGGTGGGCGGAACGGCTCTCCGCGCTCCTCGTCGGCGGCCTCGGCGCGGCGGCTGACCGCGGCTGACGGTTCGGACACGGGCGGGGGCGGTACGGGATGTCCCGTACCGCCCCCGCCGCCGTACCCGGGCCTTCGGCCCCGGCCGCTAGAAGCCCGGGGGCTCCGTGTAGACGCCCCACTCGTCGCGCAGCACGCCGCAGATCTCGCCGAGCGTGGCCTCGGCGCGGACCGCCTCCAGCATCGGCACGATCATGTTGGAGCCGTCCCGCGCGGCCGCCAGCATGGCGTCGAGCGAGGCGCGCACCTTCGCGTCGTCCCGCCGGCCCTTGCGCTCGCCGAGCACCCGGACCTGCTCCCACTCGACCTCGTGGCTGACCCGCAGGATCTCCAGGTCACCGGTGACCGAGCCGTGGTGGACGTTGACGCCGACCACGCGCTTGTCGCCCTTCTCCAGGGACTGCTGGTAGCGGAAGGCGGACTCGGCGATCTCGCCGGTGAACCAGCCGTCCTCGATGCCGCGCAGGATGCCGGAGGTGATCGGACCGATCGGGTGCTGACCGTCCGGGTGCGCCCGGCGGCCCCGCTCCTTGATCTGGTCGAAGATCTTCTCGGCGTCCGCCTCGATGCGGTCGGTGAGCTGCTCCACGTACCAGGAACCGCCCAGCGGGTCCGCGACGTTGGCGACGCCGGTCTCCTCCATCAGCACCTGCTGGGTGCGCAGGGCGATCTCGGCGGCCTGCTCGCTGGGGAGCGCGAGGGTCTCGTCGAGGGCGTTGGTGTGCAGCGAGTTGGTGCCGCCGAGGACCGCCGACAGGGCCTCGACCGCGGTGCGCACGACGTTGTTGTACGGCTGCTGGGCGGTGAGCGAGACACCGGCGGTCTGGGTGTGGAAGCGGAGCCACTGCGCCTTGTCGGTCTTGGCGCCGTAGACCTCCTTCATCCAGCGGGCCCAGATCCGGCGGGCGGCGCGGAACTTGGCGATCTCCTCGAAGAAGTCGAGGTGCGCGTCGAAGAAGAAGGACAGGCCGGGCGCGAAGACGTCCACGTCAAGGCCGCGGGAGAGGCCGAGCTCGACGTAGCCGAAGCCGTCGGCGAGGGTGTACGCCAGCTCCTGCGCGGCCGTCGCCCCGGCCTCGCGGATGTGGTAGCCGGAGACCGAGAGCGGCTTGTACGCGGGGATGCCCTGCGCGCAGTGCTCCATCAGGTCGCCGATCAGGCGCAGGTGCGGCTCGGGCTGGAAGAGCCACTCCTTCTGCGCGATGTACTCCTTGAAGATGTCCGTCTGCAGCGTGCCGTTGAGCACCGCCGGGTCGACGCCCTGGCGCTCGGCGGCGACCAGGTACATGCAGAAGACGGGAACGGCGGGGCCGCTGATCGTCATGGAGGTGGTGACGTCGCCGAGCGGGATGTCCTTGAACAGGACCTCCATGTCGGCGGCGGAGTCGATGGCCACACCGCAGTGGCCGACCTCGCCGAGCGAGCGCGGGTCGTCGGAGTCGCGGCCCATGAGCGTGGGCATGTCGAACGCGACGGAGAGCCCGCCGCCGCCGGCGGCCAGGATCATCTTGTAGCGCTCGTTCGTCTGCTCGGCGTTGCCGAAGCCCGCGAACTGGCGGATGGTCCACGTCCGGCCGCGGTAGCCGGTGGGGTGCAGGCCACGGGTGAACGGGTACTCGCCCGGCCACCCGATGCGCTCGAAGCCCTCGTAGGTGTCCCCGGGCCGCGGCCCGTAGACGGGCTCGACCGGGTCACCGGAGAGCGTCGTGAAGTCGGCGTCGCGCTTGCGGGCCTTGTCGTAGCGGGCCTGCCAGCGACGGCGGCCTTCCTCGATCGCGTCAGCGTCCATGCTTCAAATTTACTAGGACGTCCTAGTAAATGTCGACGGCAAACCCCCGCACGTTTGTGCGGGGGTGAGGGTGAGGGCCTGCGTCAGACCTTGGCCGGAATCGGCTCCGCGCCGCTGACCAGCGGAAGCGTCTCGCGGACGACCTTGCGCTCGACGAAGAAGGCGGCGAAGGGAATCGTCCCGGACAGCAGCACCCACAGGAGCTTGCCGAACGGCCACTTCGCCTTGGAGCCCAGGTCGAACGCGAAGATCAGGTAGATGATGTAGAGGACGCCGTGGGCCTGGGAGACCGCGAAGGTCACGTCCTCGCCCATGTCGAACCCGTACTTGAAGACCATGCAGGTGCACAGCACGAGCAGCATGACGGCGGTCACGTACGCCATGACGCGGTAGCGGGTCAGCACGCTGGATTTCATGCCGTCGAGCGTAACGGCACGTTCCGGGCGATCTTCCGCCGGGTCCCTGCCCGCTTCCGGGCCCCCGCCCGCTTCCGGATCAGCCCTCGTCGAAGTCGTGCGCCGCCACCCGCAGGGGGCGCAGCAGCGCGAAGATCTCGGCGCACTCCTCGGCGTCGTACGCGCCCAGGCCGAATTCCATCCCCATCAGGTCCCGGGTGGCCGCCTCGACGACCTCGCGGCCCTTCTCCGTGATGGAGGCGAGGGTGCCGCGGCCGTCGTTGGGGTTGGGCCGCTTGTCGACCAGGCCGGACCTCACCAGGCGGTCCACCGTGTTCGTCACGGACGTCGGGTGGACCATCAGTCGCTCGCCGATCTTGGACATCGGCAGCTCACCGGCCTTGGAGAAGGTGAGCAGCACCAGCGCCTCGTACCGGGCGAAGGTCAGCCCGTACGGCTTCACCACCGCGTCGACCTCGGCGAGGAGGATCTGGTGGGCCCGCATGATCGAGGTGATCGCGGCCATCGAGGGGACCGGTCCCCAGCGGTTCTGCCAGAGCTCGTCGGCGCGGGCGATGGGGTCGAACGGGAGACTGAGCGGCTTCGGCACGGCACGACCTTACCTACTGGTCATATGGTGGTCAGCCCTGTCTCGTCCTTCGGTCGCCCGGAGCTCCAGGGCGAGCGCGACCAGGCACAGGGTGCCGAGGACGCCGGTGCCGGCGACGACGGCGGGCACCGGGACGAACTCGGCGGCGACGCCGGCGGCGGCCATGCCGACGCCCTGGACGGTCATCATGCCCGCGGTCATCAGGGTCATCGCCCGACCGCGCTGCTCCTCGGGGACGGCGGCGACGAACCAGGCGTCGAGGCCGAGGGTGTACGCGCCGGTCGCGCCGGCCAGGAAGAGCGCGAGAGCGGCGAGCGCGACGCCGGGGGTGAGCGCGTACAGGAGGTACGGCAGCACGCCGGCGGCGACGAGCGGGAGCACGATCCGGGCGCGGGCGGCGGTGCCGAGGACGGAGCCGGCGAGGAGTTCGGCGGCGATCGTGCCGACCGGCAGCGCGCACATCAGCAGGCCGAGGGCGGCGGTGGAGACGTCGATGTGGTCGGCGTACGGGGCGGCGAGGGCCTCGGGGACGACGGCGAACAGGGGCGGCACCCAGAAGGCGAGCATGAGGGCGCGGACGCGGCGGTCGCGCAGGATCCCCCAGGTGGCGCGAATCCCTTCGCGCGGGCCGTCCGCGGCGCGGGCGGGGCGGCGGGCGGTGCCAAGGCGGAGCAGGAGGGCCGACACGAGGAAGGTGGCGGTGGTGATGACGAGGGCGCCGCGCGGGGGTACGACGGTGAGCAGGACGCCGCCGACGGCGAAGCCGGCGAGCAGGGCGCTCTGCGAGACGATCCGCAGGAGCGAGCGGCCGAGGACGAAGAGGTCGCCGTCGCCGAGGATGTCGGCGAGGGTCGCCATGCGGGTGCCGTTGAAGACGGGCGAGACGACGGCGATCGCGCAGCGCAGCGCGAGGAGGACGGCGACGGGGGTGGCGGGCACGACCATGAGCGCGACGCAGCCTGCGCAGACCAGGTCGCAGACGACGAGGATCCGGCGGGGCGGGATCCGGTCGGCGAGTCCGGCGAGCAGGGTGCCGCCGACGAGGTAGGGCAGGAAGCCGAGCGCGAAGGTGAGCGCTGACAGCAGCGGCGAGCGGGTCGTCTGGTACACGAGCACGGTGAGCGCCAGCTCGCTGACGACGACACCGAGCAGCGAGAACAGGTGTGCCACGAAGACGAACCGGAACTCCCGCACCCGGAAGACGGCGGCGTATCCGGCGGGGCCGGGGGTCGGCGCGGCGGGGGCCGGGGCGGGGGCAGCGGCCACGTCCTGCGGCGCCGGGGGCTGCGGGCCGGCGGGCGTCGGCGCCGCGGCTGAGGGCGGCGCGGGCAGCGGTGGGGACCCCTGCGGCGGCAGGGCGTTGTTCGGCATGACCGGGAGCCTGGCGGAGGCCGAGCCGCGGCCGTAGTCTTTCGGCTCCAGACGAATCTTCGCCCCCACCACGAGGCCTCCCATGCCGTATCACCTCCACTTCGGGGAGGCCGACCCGCTGCGGATCCGGTTCGCGGTGTCGCCGCTCTGGGAGACGCACTCCGCGGTGCGGGTGCTCGCCCGGCCGGAGCAGCAGGGCTACCACCTGCCGTGGCTGCGGCGGATCAGACGTTCGGCGGGCGGGCTGGATCTGGGGCCGCTGCATCTGCTGATGCCGTGGCGTGGGCACAGTCCGGACTTCCTCTATCCGCCGCCGCTCGGCCCGGCCGCCACGTTCGAGGAGGAGATCGCGGCGGTGCGCCGGACCGACCCGGAGCTCGTGCGCGAGGACGTCGCGCGGGCGCTGGCCGGGACGCCGGGGGCGGCCCGGTCCGAGGAGGGGCGCCGACTGCTGGCCGATCCCGCCGCGTCGATCGCACGGCTCGCCGACCTGCTGGAGGCCGCCTGGGAGGTGCTCGTCGCCCCGGACTGGCCACGGCTGCGCGCGCTCCTTGAGGCGGACGTCGCGTACCACTCGCGGCGGCTCGCCGAGGGCGGGACGGAGCGGCTGCTGACGGAGCTGCATCCGGCGTTCGCCTGGGTCGCCGAGACCGCCACGCTCGTCGTCGACTACCGCGGCGAGCACGTCCGGACGCTGGACGGGCAGGGCCTCGTCCTCATGCCGTCGGTGTTCACCTGGCCGCACGTGGTCAGCGGCTTCGACCCGCCGTGGCAGCCGACGGTGGTCTATCCCGTGCGCGGCATCGGCGGGCTGTGGACGGCGCCGCGCGACCGGACCCCCGACGCGCTCGCCCGGCTGCTCGGCCGGCACCGGGCGGACGTGCTGTGCGCGCTCGACGAGCCGGCCGGGACCAGCGCGCTCGCGCACCGCCTCGGCCTGGCGCCGTCGTCCGTCTCCGCGCATCTGGCGGTGCTGCGCGAGGCCGGGCTGCTCACCTCGCGCCGCTACGGCCACCAGGTGCTGTACGAGCGGACGCCGCTGGGGATCGCCCTCGCGGCGCCGGTGTCGCACCCGGCCGCCGAATGACCGCTGTGCGAGGATGGCCCGGCTTGTCCCGATCTTGAATCGTCTCGATTCGCCTCCCCTCGCCTCGACTCTGGGGGCCGGATGTCCCGCCGTTCCGCCGTCACCTCTCTGTCCCTGGCGGGCGTGGTACTGCTCGCCCTCACCGGCTGCGGCGGACCGGACGAGCCGGCGGGACGGACGCCCGTCGGGCCCCCGGTCGGCGAGACGGGTTCAGTGGCGCCCACCGCCGGTTCAGCGTTCTGGGTCGACCCGGACAGCGACGCGGCGCGCGAGGTGAAGCGGTACGAGGCGCAGGGCCGTACCGAGGACGCGAAGGTGCTGCGGCGGATCTCGGAGCGCCCCGTCGCCGACTGGCCGGCCCACGAGGACCCGGTGCCGGACATCGCGAAGGTCGTGAAGGGCGCTGGGGCGGCCGGCCGGACCGCGGTCCTCGTCGCGTACAACATCCCGCACCGCGACTGCGGCCTGTACTCCGCGGGCGGCGCGCCCGACGCCGGTGCCTACCGGAACTGGATCGACGCGTTCGCCGGCGCGATCGGCGACGCGCCCGCGGTCGTCGTCCTCGAACCGGACGCGGTGCCGCACCTCGTCGACGGCTGCACCCCCGCCCAGCACCAGGACGAGCGCTACCAGCTGCTCTCCGGGGCGATCGACCGGCTGAAGCGGCAGCCGCACACCCGGGTCTACCTGGACGCGGGCAACCCGGCGTGGATCGAGGACCCGGCCAAGCTGGTCGAGCCGCTGCGCCGGGCGGGCATCGCCCACGCCGACGGCTTCGCGCTCAACGTCTCCAACTTCCAGACGAACAACGCCGTCAAGGACTTCGGCGCCAAGCTCTCCGGGCTCCTCGGCGGCGCGCACTACACCGTGGACACCAGCCGCAACGGCGACGGCCCGCTGCCCGGGAACCGGGACCAGGCGTGGTGCAACCCGCCGGGGCGGGCGCTCGGCACACCGCCGACGACCCGGACCGGCGATCCGCTCGTCGACGCGTACCTGTGGATCAAGCGCCCCGGGGAGTCGGACGGCACCTGCCGGGGCGGCCCGGCCGCCGGGACGTGGTGGCCGGACTACGCCCTCGGCCTGGCGCGCCGCGCGAAGGGCTGAGGCTCTCGGCCGCGCCCGGGAGCCGAGACCCGCCGCCTCACTCCACCTGCACCCACCTCGCCTCCGAAGGCGTCCCCTTGTCGTCGGTCACGAAGAGCATGTACCAGCCGGGCGGCACGAGGGTGCGGTCCAGCGGCGCCTCCACGGTGACGGTGTCCCGGGTCTTCGTCAGGCCGAGGGCCACCGACCGCTGTTCCACGTCCGTGGTGTGCGTGACGGCGCTGGGGCGCATCAGCCGCGCCGTGGTGATCCGGGCCGCGTCCGCGCTGCGGAAGGTGGCGCGCGCGTTCTGGTCGAGTTCCTGCGGCCCCTCCCCCAGGACCGGCCGGTCGGCGCCGGCCTGCATGTACGGCGGGGTGAAGATCTCGACGCGCTGCTCGAAGGTGCCGAGCTTGGTGTTGTCGGCGTCGTCGAAGAGCGGGTCGGAGCCGAAGGTGGCGACTCGTCCGTCGGGCAGCAGCAGCGCCTCCGAGTGGTAGTTGCGGCCGACCGTCGGGTCCGCGGCGGCGGTGAAGGCGTTGGTCCTCGGGTCGTAGAACTGCGCCTTGAGGATGTCGCTGCCGCTGCGGCCGCGGTACTGCTCGGACCCGCCGGTGGTGAACACGGTGTCGTCGGGCATCAGGACACCGCTGAGGTAGCGGGTGCCCTGGGGCAGCTTCGGCCCGTCGGTGAAGCTCGGCTCGTCCTTCGACAGGTCGACGATCGAGGTGCGGGCGGTGGACTTCTGGGACTCGCCGACCCCGCCGCCGCCGAGCACCATCACCTTCTGGTCCTGCACGGGCGGCAGCATCAGGGAGGCGGAGGTCTCCAGCTGGTCGGTGTCGGAGAGTCCGCCGAGCTTGGTGAAGACGTTCTTCTTCAGGTCCCACAGCCCGGGCTCCCGGCCCTTGCCGGCCGGCCCGTACCCGGCGTTGGAGCCGGTGTAGAGCAGCTTGCCGCCCTGGGTGAGGAAGAGCGCCGGGTAGGTCGGGAAGTAGCGGAAGGGGCCCTTGGTCCACTTCTTCGTCGCCGGGTCGTAGATCTCGTTGTCGCCGGGGACGACGTCGCCGACGTCGTTGAGTCCGGAGACGGCGAGCACCTTGCCGTCCTGCAGGGTGACCAGGGTGGGGTACCAGCGCGCGTCCTTCATCGGGGCGACCGGTACGTAGCGTTCGGCCTTGGGGTCGAACTCGTAGGCGGCCTTGATGCCCTGGAAGTCCTGCTTCTCGGTGGTGATCTTCTGGGCGATGCCGTAGACGTTGTCGGCGTCCTTGCCCTTGAGGCCGACGACCTCGTACTGCGCGGCCTCGGTGGTCAGGGCCTGCGGCCCGGCCTTGCGCGCCTCGACGAAGACCCGGGACTCGGCGGCGGTGATCTTCGTCTTCCAGGGCTTCATCTGGCCGCTCTTGAAGTACGAGACCTCGAACGCGCGCTTGGCCTTGGGCACGGTGACGTCGAACCGGGAGACGTACTCGACGCCCGAGGGCGAGCGGAAGACGGTGCCCTTCTTCAGGGTGATCGCCCGGTCGGGGCTCTCGTTCTTGACCCGCATGCCGCCGCCGGCCTTCTCGACCTCGCCGTCGAGCACCTCGTAGCGGGCGGTGCCTCCGGCGACCAGCAGCTTTCCGTCGGGGAGTTGGGAGTGTCCGGCGCAGAAGAAGTCCTCGGGGGTGGGGATCTTCTTGAAGGTGTCGTTCCGCGGGTCCCAGAGGACGGTCTCGAAGGTGCCGGAGTCGAACTTCTTCTGATCGTTGCCGGATCCGGCGATGAGCAGCACCTTGCCGGTGTGCAGCAGGGCGGCGTGGATGGCGTTGATCCGGAACTCGGCCGGGACGTCGAGCTCCTGCCAGGAGCCGTACCGGGCCTTGTAGCCGGGCTGGGCGATCTTGTAGGCGTGGTACTTCTCGGTGGCGAAGGTGACCGCGGCGGGGGCGTTGAGCCCGGCGAGCAGCAGCACCGCCCCGCCGGCCAGAAGCTGTTTCCTGAACTTGTTCGACGGCCGGTAGGCCATGTCTCAGTTCCCTCCGGTCGTCGTGGGGGCGGGTGCCGGGGACGCGGGCGGGCCGGCGGCGGGCCGCGCCCCGAGGCCGTCGCGGGCGTCGGCACGGGCGCGGGCGCGGGTACGGGTACGGACCCGGGCCTCGGCGCGCAGCCGCTGCGTGCGCCGCCGGCGCACCTCGGTCCAGAGCCAGACCGCGACCGGGGCGAGCGCGATGACCAGCGCGAGTACGGCCCAGGTGCGCATGGCCGCGTGGGTGTGGCCGAAGTGCACCGAGGCGACCAGCGAGGCGATCAGGACGGCGGCCCAGTAGAGGTGGATCCGGAAGGTGAGCAGCCGGTCCGGGCTGGCCTCGCCCCCCTTGGGGGTGACGACGAAGCGGCCCCGGGTGCGCAGCACCGCGGAGCAGAGCGACTTGAGGTAGATCGGCGCGGACAGCGCGGACATCACCATGCCGGCCAGGCCGCCGGAGCCCTCGGGTTCGTGCGGTGAGACGTTGTGCCGCCGGTTCCACAGGTAGAGCCCGATCTGCAGGGCGAGCGCGTCGCTGTAGATCATCAGCCAGACCGACGAGGAGACCTGCGTCCCGGACGCGCCGAGCCACAGGAACAGGACGCAGCTGAGGATGCCGAGGAACCAGTTGACGGCCGTCATCGGGTAGTAGACGAGCATCAGCGTGTAGTTGAGCAGCCGGCCCGGCGGAACCCGGAAGGGCGCCTTCCAGTACTGCTTGAAGAGGGTCTCGTAGGTGCCCCGGGACCAGCGCAGCTGTTGGGTGAAGAAGTCGGTCCAGGACGCCGGGCCCTCGCCGACGGCGAGCACGTCCGGGGTGTAGACCGAGCGCCAGAAGTGCCCGGTCAGCGGGTTCTTGCGGCGGTGCAGTTCGAAGCCGGTGGCCATGTCCTCGGTGATCGAGTCGTACAGCCCGCCGATCTGCTTGAGGGCGGCGACCCGGACGATGTTGTTGGTGCCGACGAACATGGGCGCGTGGTAGCGGTTGCCGGCCCGCTGGATCAGCGCGTGGAAGAGGAACTGCTGCGACTCGGCGGCCTTGGTGACGGGCGAGGTGTAGTTGCCGTACACCTGGGGGCCGACGACGAAGGCGACGTCGGGGTCGCGGAAGAAACCGAGCATCCGCTCCAGGAAGTTCGGCAGCGGGACGTGGTCGGTGTCGACGGAGGCGAAGAATTCGTACGCGTCCCCGTGCATGGCCAGCCAGGCGTTGTAGTTGCCGTGCTTGGTGCGGGCCTTGTGAACGCCCTTCTTCCGGTTCCACTCGGGGACGCCGGCCCGGGTGAAGTGCCGTACCCCGAGCTCCGCGCAGAGCGCCCTGGCCTGCTCGTCGTCGCCCTCGTCGAGCAGCCAGACGTCCAGGACGCCGTCGTGCCGGAGCCGGACGGCGCCCTCCAGGGTCGCGCGGGCCATGGCGAGGGGTTCCTTGCCGGGCACGTAGGTGGTGAGGAAGGCGACCCGGGTGCCCTTCTTCGGGTACACGGGCACGGGGTCGCGGGCGACCATCGTGGCGTGCGCGATCGAGGTGACGTTGACCAGCATGAACAGGCAGATCACGCCGATCGACACGAGCATCACCGCGTCGAACCGGACGAGCCACCGGGCGCCGCCCTCCCGGACGGTCCAGTGGCTGGGCCAGACGAGGTAGACCAGCAGGAGCGCCGAGAGGACCGGCGCGAGGCTCATGAGGAGGACGGCTCGTATTCGGTGGGACTCCTTCGACAGCAAGCTTCGGTACTGCACCGTGTAGGGCGTCGTCGCGGGCTGGGTGAGCGGCCCGGCCAGCCGGCTGTAGGTGTCGTAGTCGTAGCCTTGCGGCCGCACGGTGCCTCCAGCGGTCGAACGTGTCGATATCCCCACAGAAAGGGAGTTTCGGCAATGTGTCGACTGGAGGCGTCCGAGTGAGGGGTTTTCAGCCCACGGGGTTTCGCCGGCGCAAGGTGTAGCGGACCGCCTTCTGGGCGACGGGCCCCAGCTCGTCGACCGCCGCCATCAGCGCACCGAGCTGTTCGAGCGCGACGAGGGCCGCCTCCGCGCCGGCCGGGTCCACCCCCTCGTACAGCTCCATGCCGACGAAGGACGCGGCGACGGCGCGGGCCAGCCCGGCGGGGTCGGCGAACTCGCCGACCGGGCTGGCGTCGAGCACCCGCCTGAGGACCTGCTCGATCTCGGCGATCCACAGGTCGAGCCCGGCGGCGGTGGCCGGGGCGAGCCGCGGCTGGGTCTGCGCCCCGGCGAGCAGCTGGCCGAGCACCGCGACATGGCCGGCGGCACGCTCCTCGGCGTGGATCTCGCGGCCGACGGCGAGCAGCCCGGTGAGGCTGTCGACGCTGCGGAGCCGGTCGCGGTACAGGGCGACCCGCTGCTCGGAGCCGTACCGGCAGGCCGCGGCGAGCAGCTCGTCGACGGAGCCGAAGTGGTAGAAGACCAAGGCCTGGTTGACGCCGGCGGCCGCGGCGACGGACCGCGCGGACGTCTTGGCGATGCCCTGCTCGGTCAGGGTCCGCAGGGCCCCTTCGAGCAGCTTGTCCTTGGTCTCCTGGCTCACGCCCGCACCTCCTCGCGCACGGGGCGCAGCCCGGCGCGCACCCCGTGGGAGCGTACGTCGTGGTACTCGGCGGTGAACGAGCCCTCGTAGCCGAACAGCGGCCCGACGTACCGGTTCACGACCCGGACCCGGATCCGGAAGCGGCCGGCGGCCTCGTCGTACGACTCCCTCACCTCCGCCTCGCCGCCGAGGAGTTCGGGCACCCGGGCGTCCAGCCGGCCCTCACGGAAACGGTGTTCGCCGGACCGGATCAGCAGCGAGCCGTCCGGCTCCGCGGACATGTGCAGATCGGTGGCGAGGTGCTGGTGGGTCCCGAGGTAGTCGAGGACGCAGTCGCGCTCCGGGCTGAACACCATGGTGGCGTCGAAGCGGCGCGGGCCGCCGGGCAGCGCGAAGGTCCGTACGAAGGTGACGGTCTCGCGGCCGTACGAGTCGGTGTACGGCACGTTCTCGATGGTGAAGGGCACGTCGCGACCGGTGCGCGGCACGAGGATGTGCCGCAGCCCGCCGAGCGCCAGGAACGGCTTCACGAACGCCGGTCCGTGCCAGATCCGGTCCATGACGCCCCGCCCGGTGCAGGCCTCGCCACTGTCGAGCCCGACGGTGAACCGCCGCTGGAGCTGCGGGTGCAGCCGCCCGAACGCGGCGTCCCCCATGGCGGCACGGAAGATCGAGGTCATGCCTGCTCCAGGGTGGCGAGAAGCCGCGGCGCGGCGGTACGGGCGGGCGGGGTCCGCAGACAGCGCCGCGCGGCGGGCGTCCGGGACGAGGGCGGTACGAGGAGGGCGGCGGCCACGACGATCAGCGCCACCGGGCCCCAGACCGCCGCGGCGGCCACGAGCAGGGCGCGGGCGGCGAGTTCGAGCTGCCAGTGGGTGCGGGAGCGTTCCGGGGTGATGCCGTGCTCGCACCACAGGCGCAGCCGGTCGAAGGACCAGGCCGTCGCCCAGCCCATCAGGGGGCGGAAGACGAGCCGGTCGGCGGCGCGGCCGAGGCGGCCCCAGCGCGGCCGGTAGTCGTACCCGGTGAGGAACCGCACGCCCTCGGGGCCGGGGACGTAACGCCAGTACCCGCTGCCCTCCGCGAGCAGCGACAGCGGATGCGGCGAGGCGAACCGCAGTGCGGAGACCCGGTCGCCGCCGGCCCGGTGGCGCTCCCCCGCGGAGACACCGGTGCCGGCGACGGTCAGGAAGGGCAGCACGCGGGTGGCGTACCGGAACCGCTGGGGTTCGCCCTCGGTGCGCGGCAGATAGTCGATCTCGGTGAACCGAAGGTCCCACCGCTGATGCTCCGCCGGTTCCTGGGTGCGCTCCCAGAGCGTCTCCAGGTCCGCGCGGACGTGCGTCTCTATGTAGAGGCCCATGCCCTGTCCCCCCAGCTCGGCGCCCCTTTTGAGCGACCGCTCAACGGGAAGGTAGCGGATTTTGAGCAGTCGCTCAACCAGCGGGCACGACAAAGCCCCCGGCCCATCAGGACCGGGGGCTCGTACGTGCTTCGGTGCTTCGGCGCTCCGGTGCTCAGCCGTCGGCGAGATGCCGCTCCATCGTCGCCACCTTGGAGGTGAGACCGCCCGTGACGCCGGGCCGGATGTCGGCCTTGAGGACGACGGAGACCCGCGGCGCGCGCGCCTCGACGGCGGCGACGGCGCGCTTCACGACGTCCATCACCTCGTCCCACTCCCCCTCGATCGAGGTGAACATCGCATCGGTGCGGTTCGGCAGCCCCGACTCCCGGACGACGCGCACGGCGTCGGCGACGTACTCGCCGACCTCCTCGCCCACGCCGAGCGGGGTCACGGAGAAGGCGACGATCATGCGTTGACCACGCCCTCCTTGCGGGCGCGGGTGGCGATCACGGCGTCCTCGGCCTCGCGCTTGAGCTTGCGCTCGGCGAAGAAGCCACCGAACGGCAGCACCGAGAGGACGAAGTAGACGGCGGCGGTCTTGAAGCTCCACTTGGTGCGGTTCCAGGCGTCCAGCCAGAACAGCACGTAGAGAACGAAGAGGATGCCGTGGATCGCACCCATCACCGGCACCGCGTTGAAGTCCGTGGTGCGCTTGAGCACCGAGCAGACCAGCAGCAGGAGGAACGAGACGGCCTCCGGCGCGGAGACGAGTCGGAGACGGTGGAGGGAGGCGGCGGTCTTGATGTCCACGGGGGCACCTTCGTTTGATCTTGTGAATGGATGCACAAGGGCGTGTCCATTGTGACAGCCGACTTTGCTGTCTCTTTGTCCGGGGGCCCAGTACCTTCTCGGGGTGGCTACGTTCCGACTCCAAGGCAGCAAGGTGCTCGCCGTCGACATGTCCGGCGACGCCGTCAAGGCGAAGAACGGCTCGATGGTCGCCTACGACGGCCAGATGGCGTTCAAGAAGATGTCCGGCGGCGGTGAGGGCCTGCGCGGCATGGTGACCCGCCGACTCACCGGCGAGCAGATGGAGGTCATGGAGGTGCGCGGGCAGGGCACCTGCTGGTTCGCCGACCGGGCCTCCGAGATCAACCTGGTGAACCTGCACGGCGACAAGCTCTGGGTCGAGGCGAGCAACCTGCTCTGCACCGACGCCGGGCTGCGCACCGGCACCTCCTTCACCGGCCTGCGCGGCGGCGCGACCGGCAACGGACTCTTCACCACCACGGTGGAGGGCACCGGCCAGGCCGCGATCATGTCCGACGGGCCGGCGGTGGTGCTCCGCGTGAGCCGCGACTACCCGCTGTCGGTCGACCCGGGCGCGTACGTCGCTCACCAGGGCAACCTCCAGCAGAGCTTCCAGTCCGGGGTGACCTTCCGCACCTTCCTGGGCGAGGGAGGCGGCGAGGCGTTCCAGATCCGCTTCGAGGGCGACGGCCTGGTGTACGTCCAGCCGAGCGAGCGGAACACGATCGGGGGTGACGTGTAATGCCGTTCCGTGAGGTCAACTCGAAGATGGTCGAGGCCCAGGTGGTCCCCGGACAGCGCATGTTCAGCCAGCGCGGAGCGATGCTGGCCTACCGCGGCGAGGTCGCTTTCACGCCGAACATCGTCGGCGGCCAGGGCGGCGTGATGTCGATGATCGGCCGCCGGGTGGCGAACGAGGCGACGCCGCTGATGACCGTGGAGGGCAGCGGCACCGTGATGTTCGGGCACGGCGGCCACCACATCCAGGTGATCCGGCTGACCGGCGACACCCTGTACGTCGAGGCCGACCGCCTGCTCGCCTTCGACGGCTCCCTGGAGCAGGGCACGATGTTCATGGGCTCGCAGGGCGGGGTCATGGGCATGGTCCGCGGCCAGGTCACCGGCCAGGGCCTGTTCACCACGACCCTGAAGGGCCGCGGCGAGGTCGCCGTGATGGCCCACGGTGGCGTGATCGAACTGCCGATCAGCCCCGGCCGCCCGGTCCACGTGGACCCTCAGGCGTACGTCGCCCACCACGGCGACGTACGGAACAAGCTGTCCACCGCCCTCGGCTGGCGCGACATGGTGGGCCGCGGCTCCGGCGAGGCCTTCCAACTGGAGCTGACCGGCACCGGAGCGGTGTACGTCCAGGCCTCGGAGGAGAAGCTGTGACCGGCCCTGTGGTCTTCGACCCGGCGACCCTGCCGTCGGACGACAACGTCAACCCGTACACCTTCTGCGTGGAGCTCAAGGGCTCCCAGTGGTTCCTGCAGAAGGGCAAGATGATCGCCTACTACGGGCGGATGGACTTCAACGGCATCGGGCACGGCCGGCTGGACCGGCTGGTCCGTACGTCCTTCCACTCGCCCCTGCACGCCAGCGACTGGGTGGTCGCGGAGGGCAGCGGCAAGATGCTGCTCGCGGACCGCGCCTTCGACGTCAACTCGTTCGACCTGGACAACGGCAACCTGACGATCCGTTCGGGCAACCTGCTCGCGTTCCAGCCGTCGCTGGCAATGAAGCAGTCGATCGTGCCGGGCTTCGTCACGCTGATCGGCACCGGCAAGTTCGTCGCGGCCTCCAACGGCCCGGTGGTCTTCATGGAGCCGCCGCTGCGGGTGGACCCGC
This sequence comes from Streptomyces sp. HUAS YS2, assembly GCF_033343995.1. Lineage (NCBI taxonomy): Bacteria > Bacillati > Actinomycetota > Actinomycetes > Kitasatosporales > Streptomycetaceae > Streptomyces > Streptomyces solicathayae. The sequence goes on from NZ_CP137573.1 coordinate 2,614,493, forward strand.
AGGCCCTGGTCGGCTGGGCGGACTGCCCGTCCCCCTGCCACCACTACGACCACGGCTACATGACCGGGGTGATGGGCGGCGTACGGGCCCTGACGGGCCTCGGCGGCGCCTCCGGCGAGGAGCACCAGTTCGAGTTCGTGGGCGCGGGCACGGTCCTGCTCCAGTCGACCGAGATGCTGATGCCGGAGCGGGCGACGGGCGAGGTCCCGCACCAGGCCGGCGTCCCCGGGGGGCACGGTTCCGGCCAGGGCCCGGCCGCGGGCGTACCGCGCCTTCCCGGACAGCTGGGGGACCTCCAGCGTCGCTTCGGCCTGTGAGCGGTAGTCTGCGGAGTGTGACGCTCTCGAACGTCTGCGCCCGAAGGCCGGGGGGCCGGGTGCGCGGCGTCACACTCCCACAGTTCGTCCAGTATTCAACTTCTTAGGTAGAATCCACATATGGAGACCGAGACGGCCACCCGCTGGCTCACCGACGCCGAACAGTGCGCCTGGCGCACGTACCTGGACGTCAACAGAATGCTGACGTACCAGATGGAGAGGGATCTGCAGCCCTTCGGGCTGACGATGAACGACTACGAGATCCTCGTCAATCTCTCCGAGGCGCCCGACCAGCGCCTGCGCATGAGCGATCTCGCCGCCGCGACCCTGCAGTCCAAGAGCAGGCTCTCGCACCAGATCACCCGCATGGAGAACGCCGGGCTGGTGCGCCGGGAGAACTGCGAGTCGGACCGGCGCGGGCTGTACGCGGTGCTGACCGACCACGGCATGGACACCATGCGCAAGGTCGCGCCGCACCACGTGGAATCGGTGCGCAAGCACTTCGTCGACCTGCTGACCGGCGAGGCGCTCACGGACCTGCACGAGTCCCTGAAGCCGGTGGCCGAGCAGCTGCGCGGAGTACGCGGCAAGCCGTAGCGGACTGTCGCGAGCACGTCGTACGTGCGGAAGGGCCCCTGTGCGGTGCACAGGGGCCTTCCGCGTCCGTGGGCGCCTTGGGGGTCTACGGGAGCTGTGGGCGTCCGTAGGCGGGTCCCCGTGGGCGTCCGTAGGCGGTCCCGTGGGCGTCCGTAGGCGGTCCCGTGGGCGTCCGTATCGGGCTTCAGTTGCCCGTCAGGCCCGCCACGAGCTCGTCGGCCGCCGCGTACGGGTCCAGCTCGCCCGCGACGATGCGCTGCGCGAGCGTGTCGAGACGGCGGTCGCCGTGCAGGTCGCCGATCCGCTCCCGCAGCCGGGTCACCGCGATCGTCTCGACCTCGTTCGCCGCCCGCCGGGCGCGCCGCTCGGCGAGCACGCCGTGCTCCTCCATCCAGGCGCGGTGCTTCTCCAGCGCCTCGACCAGCTCGTCCACGCCCTCGGCGCGCGCCGCGACCGTCTTCACGATCGGCGGCCGCCAGTCGCCCGGGCCGCGGGACTCGCCCAGGCCGAGCATGTGGTTGAGCTCGCGGGCCGTCGCGTCCGCGCCGTCCCGGTCCGCCTTGTTGACCACGTACACGTCGCCGATCTCCAGGATGCCCGCCTTGGCGGCCTGGATGCCGTCGCCCATGCCCGGGGCCAGCAGGACCACGCTGGTGTCGGCCTGGGAGGCGATCTCCACCTCCGACTGTCCGACGCCGACGGTCTCGACCAGGATCACGTCGCAGCCGGCCGCGTCGAGGACGCGAATCGCCTGCGGCGCGGACCAGGCGAGCCCGCCCAGGTGGCCGCGGGTGGCCATGGAGCGGATGTAGACGCCGGGGTCGGAGGCGTGCTCCGACATCCGGACCCGGTCGCCGAGCAGCGCGCCGCCGCTGAACGGCGACGACGGGTCGACGGCCAGGACGCCGACCCGCTTGCCGGCCTTGCGGTAGGCGGTGACCAGCGCCGAGGTCGACGTGGACTTGCCGACGCCGGGCGAGCCGGTCAGGCCGACCACGTACGCCCTGCCCGTGAGCGGGGCCAGCGTGGCCATCACCTCGCGCAGCTGCGGGGACGCCCCCTCCACGAGCGAGATCAGCCGGGCCACGGCGCGCGGCCGGCCCTCCCGTGCCTGGGCGACCAGTGCGGGGACGTCCACCATGTGCTCGCTGCTCCTTACGTGACGCGCGTGACGAATTCTCGCCGGGACTTACTTGCCGGGGACGCGGACGATCAGCGCGTCGCCCTGGCCGCCGCCGCCGCACAGCGCGGCCGCGCCGACGCCGCCGCCGCGCCGCTTGAGCTCGAGGGCCAGGTGCAGCACCACGCGGGCGCCGGACATGCCGATCGGGTGGCCGAGCGCGATGGCGCCGCCGTTGACGTTCACCTTTTCCGGGGTGACGCCGAGGTCCTTCATGGACTGGACGGCGACGGCCGCGAAGGCCTCGTTGATCTCGATGAGGTCGAGGTCCTCGACGGCCAGGCCCTCCTTCTTGAGGGCGTGCTGGATCGCGTTGGACGGCTGCGACTGCAGCGAGTTGTCCGGGCCGGCGACGTTGCCGTGGGCGCCGATCTCGGCGATCCACTCCAGGCCGAGCTCCTCGGCCTTCGCCTTGCTCATCACGACGACGGCGGCGGCGCCGTCGGAGATCTGCGAGGACGTGCCGGCGGTGATGGTGCCGTCCTTGGCGAACGCCGGGCGGAGCTTGCCGAGGGACTCGACGGTCGTCTCGGCGCGGACGCCCTCGTCCTTCGCGAAGACGACCGGGTCGCCCTTGCGCTGCGGGATCTCGATCGGGGTGATCTCGGCCTCGAAGATGCCGTTCTTCTGCGCGGCGGCGGCGCGCTGGTGCGACAGCGCGGCGATCTCGTCCTGCTCCGGGCGCTGGATGCCGAGGCGGGTGTTGTGCTTCTCCGTGGACTCGCCCATGGCGACGTTCTCGAAGGCGTCGGTGAGACCGTCGTACGCCATCGCGTCGAGCATCTCGATCGCGCCGTACTTGAAGCCCTCGCGGGACTTCGGCAGCAGGTGCGGGGCGTTGGTCATGGACTCCTGGCCGCCGGCCACGACGATGTCGAACTCGCCGGCGCGGATCAGCTGGTCGGCCAGCGCGATGGCGTCCAGGCCGGAGAGACACACCTTGTTGATGGTGAGCGCCGGGACGTTCATGGGGATGCCCGCCTTGACGGCGGCCTGGCGGGCCGGGATCTGGCCCGCGCCGGCCTGCAGCACCTGGCCCATGATCACGTACTGCACCTGGTCGCCGCCGATGCCGGCGCGGTCCAGGGCGGCCTTGATGGCGAAGCCGCCGAGGTCGGCGCCCGAGAAGGACTTGAGAGAGCCGAGCAGCCGTCCCATGGGCGTACGCGCGCCCGCGACGATCACTGACGTGGTACCGGTCGTTCCAGACATGAGGCACAGCCCCTTGGGATGAGAGGTGAACGAGGGTTTACCGCCAATGTACTGAGCGCCGGTGCACGAGGTCACCGGCCATCCGGTGTGACGGCGCGCACGTTGCGTAACCAGGGTGCAGGCGCTGCACTGGAGGAATGCTGACGCGTATCGACCACATCGGGATCGCCTGTTTCGACCTCGACAAGACCGTCGAGTTCTACCGTGCCACGTACGGTTTCGAGGTCTTCCACTCCGAGGTCAACGAGGAGCAGGGCGTCCGCGAGGCCATGCTCAAGATCAATGACACCTCTGACGGCGGGGCCTCGTACCTCCAGCTCCTGGAGCCCACCCGCGAGGACTCCGCGGTGGGCAAGTGGCTGGCCAAGAACGGCGAGGGTGTGCACCACATCGCCTTCGGCACGGCGGACGTCGACGGGGACGCGGCGGCCATCCGTGAAAAGGGTGTGCGGGTTCTGTACGACGAGCCCCGGATCGGCTCGATGGGGTCCAGGATCACCTTCCTGCACCCGAAGGACTGCCACGGTGTGCTGACGGAACTGGTCACGTCGGCTGACCCCGCCTCAGCGGAGCACTGACCTCCGGATTCCTGGCCCGGTAGAGTGGGCGGCTCCGGGCCGGGGCCGGTCGGGGGCCGCGTCCTGCGCGGCCGTCGAAGTCGGGGTATCCGATCTGCCACCATTTCCCGGGGGGCCGTTCGCCGGGGAACGGTTCACGCAGGTGATATCGCGACCAGGGTTGGGGTCTCCCCTGCTCGAAGAGCTCGGGGAAGGATGGGACCGCGCAGTGCGGGGCTACGAACGCCAGGAGAGCCACCGAGCTGAAGACGACCATCTCTCGCGGTTCGAAGCCGAGATGGAGCGGCTGAAGACCGAGCGGGAGAAGGCCGTCCAGCACGCCGAGGACCTCGGTTACCAGGTCGAGGTCTTGCGTGCCAAGCTGCACGAGGCGCGTCGCGCGATCGCCTCCCGGCCCGCGTACGACAACGCCGACATCGGCTATCAGGCCGAGCAGCTGCTGCGGAACGCGCAGATCCAGGCCGATCAGATGCGCTCGGACGCGGAGCGCGAGCTGCGTGACGCCCGGGCCCAGACGCAGCGGATCCTCCAGGAGCACGCCGAGCACCAGGCGCGGCTCCAGGCGGAGCTGCACGCCGAGGCGGTGCAGCGCCGGCAGCGGCTCGACCAGGAGCTGGCCGAGCGCCGGCAGACCGTCGAGTCGCACGTCAACGAGAACGTCGCCTGGGCCGAGCAGCTGCGTGCCCGTACGGAGTCCCAGGCCCGCCGGCTGATGGAGGAGTCCCGCGCGGAGGCCGAGCAGTCGCTCGCCGCCGCCCGCGCGGAGGCCGCCCGGCTCGCCGAGGAGGCCCGTCAGCGGCTCACCGCCGACGCGGAGAACGCCCGCGCCGAGGCCGAGGCGCTGCTGCTGCGCGCCCGCAAGGACGCGGAGCGGCTGCTCAACGCGGCGTCCACGCAGGCCCAGGAGGCCACCAGCCACGCCGAGCAGCTGCGCTCGTCGACGGCCGCGGAGGCGGAGCAGGCCCGCCAGCAGGCCACGGAGATGTCCCGGGCCGCCGAGGCACGTGCGCAGGAGGCGGACCTCAGGCTCCGCGAGGCGCGGGTGGAGGCCGAGAAGGCCCTGGCCGAGGCCAAGGAGGCGGCGGCCAAGCAGCTGTCGTCGGCCGAGGCGGCCAACGAGCAGCGCACCCGTACGGCCAAGGAGCAGGTGGCCCGGCTCGTCGGCGAGGCGACCAAGGAGGCGGAGACTCTCAAGGCGGATGCCGAGGACAAGCTCCGCGAGGCCCGCGCGGAGGCCGAGAAGCTGGTCGCGGAGGCCTCGGAGAAGGCCCGGAGCACCGCCGCCGAGGATTCCGCGGCGGCCCTGGCGAAGGCCGCGCGCAGCGCCGAGGAGGTGCTGACCAAGGCGTCCGACGACGCCCGGGAGACCACCCGCAAGGCGTCCGAGGAGGCCGAGCGGATCCGCCGCGAGGCCGAGACCGAGGCGGACAGGCTGCGTTCGCAGGCCGAGGAGCAGGCGGACGAGCTGCTCGGTTCGGCGAAGGACGACACCAAGGAGTACCGCGCCAAGACGGTCGAGCTGCAGGAGGAGGCGCGCCGGCTGCGCGGCGAGGCCGAGCAGCTGCGGGCCGAGGCGATCGCCGAGGGCGAGAAGATCCGTGGTGAGGCCCGGCGCGAGGCGGTCCAGCAGATCGAGGAGTCGGCGAAGAGCGCCGAGGAACTGCTGACCAAGACGAAGGCCGACGCGGCGGAGCTGCGGGCCGGGGCGAGCGCGGAGAGCGAGCGGGTCAAGGCCGAGGCGGTCGAGCGCGCCCAGACGCTGCGCACGCAGGCCGAGGAGACGCTGGAGCGGACCCGTGCCGAGGCCGAGCGGCTGCGTGCCGAGGCCGAGGAGCAGGCCGAGTCGGTCAAGGCGGCGGCCGACCGGGACGCGGCGGAGACCCGCGAGGAGGCCGCGCGGGCGGCGGCAGCGCGGCGGGCCGAGGCGGCCGAGGAGCTGACCCGGCTGCACGCCGAGGCCGAGACCCGGGTGGAGAACACCGAGCGGGAGCTCGGCGAGGCCCGTGTGGAGGGCGAGCGTCTCCGCCGCGAGGCCGCGGAGGAGACGGAGCGGCTGCGCACCGAGGCGGCGGAGCGGATCCGTACGCTCCAGGCGCAGGCGGAGCAGGAGGCCGAACGGCTGCGCGCGGAGGCGTCGTCGGACGCGTCGACGGCGCGCGCCGAGGCCGAGAACGCGGCGGCACGGCTGCGCACCGAGGCGTCCGCGGAGGCCGAGCGGCTGAAGTCGGAGGCCCAGGAGACCGCGGACCGGGTACGGGCCGAGGCGGCGGCCGCGGCCGAGCGGGTCGCGGCGGAGGCCGCCGAGGCGCTGTCCGCGGCGCAGGAGGAGGCCAACCGGCGGCGCCGGGAGGCCGAGGAGACGCTGGCGTCGGCCCGTACCGAGGCCGACGGCGAGCGGGCGCAGGCCCGTGAGCAGAGCGAGGAACTGCTGGCCTCCGCCCGCAAGCGGGTGGAGGAGGCGCAGGCCGAGGCGCAGCGGCTGGTCGAGGAGGCCGACGCGCGCGCGACCGACATGGTCACGGCCGCCGAGCAGACCGCGCAGGAGGTGCGGGACTCCGTCTCGGGGCTGCGGGAGCAGGCCGAGGAGGAGGTCTCCGGGCTGCGCAGCGCGGCCGAGCACGCGGCGGAGCGCACCCGGACCGAGGCGCAGGAGGAGGCGGACCGGGTCCGCGCCGACGCGTACGAGGAGCGGGAGCGGGCCACCGAGGACGCGAACCGGATCCGGGCCCGGGCGACGGAGGAGGCGGAGGCCGCCGCGTCGCTGGCCGAGCGGACGGTCGCGGACGCGATCTCCGAGTCGGAGAAGCTGAAGTCGGACACCGCGGAGTACGCGCAGCGGATCCGTACCGAGGCGACGGAGTCGCTGGCGCAGGCCGAGCAGGACGCGGCGCGCACGAAGGCGGAGGCCCGGGAGGACGCGAACCGGATCCGTTCCGAGGCGGGCGAGCTGCTGACGGCGGCGCGTGCGGAGGGCGAGCAGACCCTCGACGAGGCGCGCCAGGCGGCGGACAAGCGCCGCTCGGACGCGGCGGAGCAGGCAGACCAGCTCATCGGCGAGGCGACCGCCGAGGCCGAGCGGATCGCCGCCGAGGCGGCGGAGCTGCGGGCGGCGGCGGAGCAGGACGCACAGCGGCTGCGGGCCGAGGCGGAGCAGGTCAGGGCGGACGGCGAGGCGCACGCCGAGGCGCTGCGGGCGGCGGCCCTGGCCGATGCCGAGCAGGTCCTCGACGAGGCCCGGCAGACCGCGGACAAGCGCCGTGCGGACGCCGCCGAGCAGGCCGACCAGCTCATCGGCGAGGCGACCGCGGAGGCCGAGCGGATCGCGACCGAGGCGACCGACGAGGCGGAGCGGCTGCGGGCCGAGGCCGCCGAGACGGTGGGCCAGGCTCAGCAGGCGGCGGAGCGGATCCGCGCCGAGGCGGAGCGGGCCAAGGCGGACGCGGAGGCGGCCGCCGAGCAGATGCGCTCGGAGGCGCGGTCCGAGGCGGACCGGACGCTGGACGAGGCCCGCGAGGCCGGCGCCAAGAAGCGTTCGGACGCGGCCGAGCAGGCCGACCAGCTCATCGCCAAGGCCCAAGAGGAGGCGCTGCGCGCCACCACCGAGGCGGAGACGCAGGCGGACACGATGGTCGGGGCGGCCCGCAAGGAGGCCGAGCGGATCGTCGCCGAGGCGACCGTCGAGGGCAACTCGCTGGTGGAGAAGGCCCGTACGGACGCGGACGAGCTGCTGGTCGGGGCGCGCAGCGACGCGACGGCCATAAGGGAACGCGGCGAGGAGCTGCGGGCCCGGGTCGAGGGCGAGATCGAGGAGCTGCACGAGCGGGCGCGGCGCGAGACGGCCGAGCAGATGAAGACGGCCGGCGAGCGTGTCGACAAGCTGGTGAAGGCCGCGACCGAGCAGCGCGCCGAGGCCGAGGAGAAGGCCAAGGAGCTGCTGTCCGACGCGAGTTCGGAGGCGAGCAAGGTCCGCATCGCGGCGGTGCGCAAGGCCGAGGCGCTGCTCAAGGAGGCCGAGCAGAAGAAGGCCTCGCTGGTCGGCGAGGCGGAAAGGATCAAGGCGGAAGCGGAGCGCGAATCGGAGAAGATGATCTCCGACGGTCAGCGTGAGCTGGATGTGCTGGTGCGCAGGCGCGAGGACATCAATGCCGAGATCTCCCGTGTCCAGGACGTTCTGGAGGCGTTGGAGTCTTTCGAGGCTCCGGCGGGCGGCTCGAGGAACGCCGGCGCGAAGGATGACGTCAAGGCGGCCGCTTCGGCAGGGGCCACCCGTTCGAGTGGCAAGTCCTCGGAGGGCTAGCCACTCAAAAGGCTGGACATTCTCCAGATCAAACGGGCATACGCTCGATGACACGCCGCTCGGACCCCTAGGATTCCCCCTAACACCTCACCGGTCTCATTCGACAGGAACCCCATGAGCGACACATCCTCCCCCTTCGGCTTCGAGCTCGTGCGGCGTGGTTACGACCGCGGTCAGGTGGACGACCGCATTACCAAGCTCGTCGCCGACCGTGACAGTGCTCTGGCCCGGATCACCTCTCTCGAGAAGCGCATCGAGGAGCTGCACCTCGAGACGCAGAACGCCCAGGCGCAGGTGACCGACGCCGAGCCGTCGTACGCCGGCCTCGGCGCCCGCGTCGAGAAGATCCTCCGTCTCGCCGAGGAGGAGGCGAAGGACCTGCGCGAGGAGGCCCGTCGCGCCGCCGAGCAGCACCGCGAGCTGGCCGAGTCGGCCGCCCAGCAGGTGCGCAACGACGCCGAGTCGTTCGCCGCCGAGCGGAAGGCGAAGGCCGAGGACGAGGGCGTCCGGATCGTCGAGAAGGCGCAGGGCGAGGCCAACTCGCTGCGTGCCGAGGCGCAGAAGGACGCGCAGTCGAAGCGTGAGGAGGCGGACGCCCTCTTCGAGGAGACCCGCGCCAAGGCCGCCCAGGCGGCCGCGGACTTCGAGACGAACCTGGCCAAGCGCCGCGAGCAGTCGGAGCGCGACCTGGCCTCCCGTCAGGCCAAGGCCGAGAAGCGCCTCGCCGAGATCGAGCACCGCGCCGAGCAGCTTCGCCTCGAGGCCGAGAAGCTGCGCACGGACGCGGAGCGCCGGGCCCGCCAGACGGTGGAGACCGCGCAGCGCCAGGCCGAGGACATCGTGGCCGACGCGAACGCCAAGGCCGACCGGATCCGCAGCGAATCGGAGCGCGAGCTCGCCGCGCTGACGAACCGCCGCGACTCCATCAACGCCCAGCTGACGAACGTCCGCGAGATGCTGGCCACGCTGACCGGCGCGGCCGTCGCCGCGGCGGGTTCGCCGATCGACGACGAGCCGGCGACCCGCGGCGTCCCGGCACAGCAGACCCGCTGACCTGTCGCGGTAGCAAGTACGGCGCCGAAAGCCCTCCGTCACTCCGGTGGCGGGGGGTTTTTCGCGCCCTTAGCTTGGTACGCATGATCGAGCTCGAGGGGCTGACGAAGAGGTTCGGGACGAAGACGGCGGTCGACCAGCTCTCCTTCCAGGTGCGGCCCGGTGTGGTCACCGGTTTCCTGGGGCCGAACGGGGCGGGCAAGTCGACGACGATGCGGATGATGCTCGATCTGGACAACCCGACGAGCGGGACGGTCCGGATCGACGGACGGCACTACCGGGAGCTCGAGGAGCCCCTGAAGTACATCGGTGCGCTGCTGGACGCCAAGGCGATGCACGGCGGCCGGAGCGCGTACAACAACCTTCTCTGCCTCGCCCAGTCGAATCGTATTCCGGCCGCCCGGGTCGGCGAGGTGCTGGATCTGGTCGGTCTGACGGCGGTGGCGAAAAAGAAGGTGAAGGGGTTCTCGCTCGGTATGGGCCAGCGGCTCGGCATCGCGTCGGCGTTGCTCGGGGATCCCGAGATCCTGATGTTCGACGAACCCGTCAATGGTCTGGACCCCGAGGGAATTCACTGGATCCGCAATCTGATGAAGGCGCTGGCCGCGGAAGGCCGGACGATCTTCGTATCCAGCCATCTGATGAGCGAAATGGCGCTGACCGCGGATCACTTGATCGTGATCGGGCAGGGGAAGCTGCTCGCCGACACGTCGATGGCCGATTTCATCCATCAGAATTCCCGAAGTTATGTGCGCTTGCGCTCCCCGCAACGGGAACGTCTGCGGGATGTGCTGCACGAGAACGGATTCCGTCCGGTCGAGGCCGGCAGCGGCACCCTGGAGGTGGACGGCGCGAGCACGGAGCAGCTGGGCGAGCTGGCCGCCCAGCACCATCTGGTCCTCCATGAACTGAGCGCCCAGCGCGCCTCCCTGGAGGAGGCGTTCATGCAGATGACGGCGAGCGCGGTGGAGTACCACGCGCACGGCACGGACGTGCACGGCGACACCGGCAGCGCGCGGCAGAGTCCCCGCTGGGGCGAGAGCTACCAGGGCAAGGGGGCCTGAACGATGGCATCGGTACCCGCGGTCCTGCAGTCCGAGTGGACCAAGATCCGTACGGTCTCCTCCACGACCTGGACGCTGGCGAGCGCGCTGCTGGTGACGGTGGCGATGAGCGCGGCGCTGTGCGCGCTGCTGAGGTCCACCTTCGACGACCTCTCCGAGGCGGAACGGGCCACCTTCGACCCGACCTTCGTCAGCTTCTCCGGGATGGTGCTCGGGCAGCTGGCGATGGTGGTCTTCGGCGTCCTGGTGGTCGGCACGGAGTACTCCTCCGGCATGATCCGCACCTCCCTCGCGGCGGTTCCGCAACGGGCCACGTTCCTGTTCAGCAAGATCGCGGTGGCGGGCACGCTGGCGCTGGTCGTCGGCATGCTGACCAGCTTCCTGTCCTTCTTCCTCGGCCAGGCCCTTCTCGGCGAACACCGCACGACCCTCGGCGCGGACAACGTGCTGCGCGCGGTGGTCGGCGGCGGCCTCTACATGGGCCTGATCGCGCTGTTCTCGATGGGCGTGGCCACGATGCTCCGCTCCTCGATGCTCTCCCTCGGGATCCTGGTCCCCTTCTTCTTCCTGGTCTCCCAGATCCTCTCCGCGGTCCCGAAGGCCAAAGAGGTGGCCCTGTACTTCCCCGACCAGGCCGGCTCCAAGATCATGCAGGTCCTCCCCGACGCCATGAACCAGGAGGAAGCCCCCTACGGCCCCTGGGGCGGCCTCGGCATCATGCTCCTCTGGGTCGCGGCGGCCCTCCTGGGCGGCTACCTGGTCATGAAGAAACGCGACGCCTGAGGGAAGCCGCCCGGGGGCGGAACGAAGACGCCCGAGCGACGCGGCGCGACGCCTGTTCGTCCCTTACGGACTGGGCTCGGACGTCCGGGGCGCCGGCAGCGGCGGCGCCCCCTCGTCGAGGAGCTCGTCGAACCGCGCCCAGCCGTGCCAGGCCCAGACATCGGTGTTCATGTCCGGCTCCAGCGGCACGAACCGACCGCGCTCGAAGTCGTCCCCGTCGAGGTCGAACCAGCGCTCGTCGACCACCTCGGTGCCCAGACCCACCGTCCGGGCGGTGAGCCGCACGAGCAGCTTCGCGCCGACCGACCGGCTCAGGTCCTTGCCCTGGATCTCCTTGACCGGCAGGGCGGCCACCGGGGCGTCCACCGGGATCCATACGGTGAACGGGGCGCCGCGCTCCACGGCCAGCCAGGACCGCTCGTCGGCCGGCTCGCCCTTCTCGTCGAGGACCTTCAGCCACTTCTTGTAGACGACCAGGCTGCCGTCGTGGGGCGACAGCTCCAGGTAGCGCAGATGGACGCGGGCCCGCAGGTCGACGACCGAGAGGTTGTCGAGGTGGTTGTAGAAGCGCACGGCGATGATCGCGTCGTCGCTGTCGACGTGCTCGCGTGCGTAGCCGGGGAAGTCGGCGGACCAGGCGTGCGAGATGCTGGCCCGCTTGCGCCAGATGAACGGCCGAAGGGCGAACAACTTGATCAGGACGATGCCGAGCACCACGGCGGGGACCATCGCCCCGGTTACCGAGGCGAGCGTGGCCAGCAGCTGCTGCACGATGCTGTCCGGGTGCGGAGCGAGGTTGTCGGTGCCGACGCAGGCCCGCAGGGCCGTGAGGGTGCCGTTGAGCAGGCCTTCGACGTCGGCGAACCGGTCCCTGACACTGCGTGGGGACCGCTCCGTCAGCGTCCAGACGACGGTGATCACCAGGGCCAGGGTCAGCAGGGCGCCCAAGGCCATCAGCATCAGCACGTGAACGGGTCGCTCGGCGATCCACCATCGAACTGAGGTCCGGTATCTCGGGTGCGGCCGAGTTCTCCCGAACCACCCTGGCACCCACATCAACTTTCTTCTCCCCCAAAGAAATTGAGTCGTACTCAGCAGTATTCTGCCCGACTCCGCGGCGTGACGGCAGAACCGGGGAGAGGGTCCCGTAGGCTCGACGGGGGTAGATCTGCCAGGGAAGGTTCTGCCGCCGCACGACCAACCCGAGGGGCCCATCGTGAAGGACCGCAGTCTCCGAGCGCTCGGCCTGGACGGTGTGCCGGCCGTCCAGCCGCTCACCTATCCCGGCCGACCCGCCACCGAGCCCTCTCTCCTCAACGGGGACGTTCTGCTGCAGCTGGGCGTGCGCCCGATGAGGCTGGGCGACTGGTACGTCGAGGAGGCCCAGGAGCGGGAGCGCCGCCGGCTCGACGAGACCCTGTCGCGGCTGGGGCAGGCGCCCACCGGCCGCCGTCACCCGGTGATCGCGGTCGGGTCCAACGCCTCCCCCGGCCAGGTCAGTCACAAGCTGTCCCGGATGAACCTCCCGACTACCGTGCCGATGGTCCCGGTACGGGTCCGCGGCATCGGAGTCGGCTGCTCCGGCCACATCAGCCCGGCGGGCTACGTCGCGGGCACGCCGTACATCGACCCGCAGGCCGAGTCGACGCTGGTGGTGGCCTGGCTGGACGCACAGCAGCTGAAGGCCGTCGACGACACCGAGTTCCCCGACTACCAGCGGGCCATCCTGCCCGGCGACGCGTTCGACATGACCATGCCTTCCGGGGAGCGGCTGGGCGGCGCGTACATCTACTTCAGCGCACACGGTGTGCTCGCCCGGCCCGACGGGCGGCCCCACCCCGGCGGGGGCGACCAGTCGGAGCTGCTCGCCGAGCTGCTCGCCGGCTCCGCGCGACTGCGCGAGCTGCTGGGGCCGGACCCCGTCTCCTGGGTCGCGCGCGCCGGCGCCGATCGGGAGGTCCGGGAACAGGGCACCAGGATCTTCGGCAAGGAGGGCTGGGTGCTGCCGCAGACCGATTTCCTGCCCTACGTGGACGGCTCGCCGACGGTCCGGCTGTACGACGATCTGCCGCCGCTGTCCGGATCCCTGCCGGTTCGGGCTTCCGCGGAACCGTAAAGGCACCGATAGGCTCCTCACTCGTACGGGGGCCTTGGGCCGAGGGCCACTGCCCCGATACCGACCTGACCTGTCGATGGGGCTGGAGAATGATCGAGGCAGTCGGCCTGACGAAGCGCTACGGCGACAAGACGGCCGTGTACAACCTTTCCTTCCAGGTGCGGCCGGGGGCCGTCACCGGCTTTCTGGGGCCCAACGGGTCCGGGAAGTCGACGACGATGCGCATGATCCTCGGGCTCGACAACCCCACCTCCGGCTCGGTAACCATCGGCGGGCACCCCTACCGGCAGCTGCCCAACGCGCCGCGGCAGGTCGGGGCGCTGCTCGACGCGAAGGCCGTGCACGGCGGGCGGAGTGCGCGCAATCACCTGCTGTCGCTCGCGCAGCTGGCCGGTATCCCGGCGCAGCGGGTGGACGAGGTGCTCGGGGTCGTCGGGCTGCAGGACGTGGCGCGGCGGCGGTCCAAGGGGTTCTCGCTCGGCATGGGGCAGCGGCTCGGCATCGCGGCCGCGCTGCTCGGGGACCCGCAGGTGCTGCTGTTCGACGAGCCGGTCAACGGGCTCGACCCCGAGGGGATCCTCTGGGTGCGCAACCTCATGAAGAAGCTCGCCGCCGAGGGGCGGACGGTGTTCGTGTCCAGTCACCTGATGAGCGAGATGGCGCTGACCGCCGACCATCTGATCGTGATCGGCCGCGGCCAGCTCCTCGCGGACATGACCGTCCCGGCCTTCATCTCGGCCAACTCCGCGGACTTCGCCCGGGTGCGCACCCCCCAGGACGCCCCCGAGCAGCGCGAGAAGCTGACCGCCGCGCTGACCGAGGCCGGCGGGCAGGTGCTGTCCGAGCGGGACGGCGCGCTGCGGGTGACCGGCCTGCCGCTGCCGCGGATCAGCGACCTGGCGCACGGCGCGGACGTACGCCTCTGGGAGCTCTCGCCGCACCAGGCGTCCCTGGAGGAGGCGTACATGCGGCTGACCCAGGGCGCCGTCGACTACCGGTCCACCGAGGACCAGCTGGCCGGCCTCCAGCCGCCGCAGCCCGCGTACGGGCACACCCCGCCGCCGGCCCCGGTCGTCCCCGACGTGCCGCAGCAGGGCTGGTACGCCCCGCCCCCGCCCGGACAGAACCCGTACGCGACCGACCCGAGCGCGAAGCGGACCGACGACCACCCCGAGGACGCCCGATGACCACCCCGTACGCGCAGCAGGGCAGCGCCTCGTACGTCTCCCCCATCCCGGTCCGCCGGGCCCACCTCGGCGACGCGCTGGCCTCCGAGTGGACCAAGATCCGGTCCGTCCGCTCCACCCTGTGGACGCTGGGCGTGCTCGTGCTGCTGATGCTCTCGATCGGCCTCGGCGTCGGCGCGATCGTCGCCGCCTCCGGCGTCGACCCGGAGAACGAGCCCGCCCTCGGGCTCGGCTTCTTCGGCATGCTGCCCGGTTCGATCTGCGTGATCACGCTCGGCGTGCTGACCATCGCCTCCGAGTACGGCACCGGCATGATCCGCACCACGCTGACCGCCTGCCCGAGCCGCGGCCGGGTGCTGATCGCCAAGGCGATCGTCTTCTTCCTGCTGGTCTTCGCGATCACCACCGTCACCGCGACCCTGGTCGCCGTGGCGCAGTACGCGATGATCGGCGGCCCCGAGCCGAGCGCCTCGGCGTGGCTGCGCGCCACCGTCGGGGCCGGCTTCTACGTCGCCACGCTGGGCCTGCTCGCGCTCGCGGTGGGCGCGGTGATCCGGCACTCGGCCGGCGCCATCACCATCATGATCGGACTGCTGCTGCTCCCGCTGGTGGCGGCGCTGTTCATGTTCTCGGAGCCCCTGAAGGACGTTCAGGAAGCGCTCTTCACCTACGCGATCCCCTCGCAGATGCTCGCGCTGTACGCCGACGTCCCGCCGCTCGGCACCGACGGCCCGGCGGGCTGGGAGCCGGTCGGGATCCTCGTCGCCGTCACGGCGCTCGCGTTCGGCGGGGCGTACGCGGCGCTGCAGAGCCGGGACGTCTGACCCGGCGCGTCCGGCGCGGGGCGTCTGACCCGGGACGTACGCCCCCCGGGCTCAGTGGCGCGGTGCGCTGCGGGACCGCTGCACCCTCGTGGTGCGGCGGTCCTTCGCGTTCCAGCAGGCCTTGTGCCAGTGCCGCCGGTCGTCCACTCCCCCGTACTCCGGCCACGCCACCACGTGCGGCGCGCCGGGCGGGATCTCCTGGTCGCAGCCGGGGCAGCGGTACCGCTTGCCCGGCGCACTCGCGCCCGCCACGTGCCGGACGTTCCACTCCTCGCCCTGCCACGACTCGGTGCGCTGCGCACCGCCGTACCGGTCGCCCGCCTCGCCCTGCTGAGCTGCCGGATTCTCGCCGCCTTTGGAGCGGTTGCGACGCGGGGACACGGAACACCTCACAGGGCAGGGGACGGCGGACGATTCCCTCCAGCGTACGGGCCGCCGCCGGCCGCTCCGGCCCACCCGGACGGCCGGGTTACCGGAAAATCGCAACAACTTCCCGCGCGGCCGTTGCCTTTGGCACGTGTCAGACGTTGATGCAGTTACGAGGGGGAGAACCGCGTCGGCCGCGAGGAGGCATAAGGCGATGCGCGTGGGTACGTTTGTTCTGGCCGCCCAGTTCCCGGGGCAGGGTCCCGGGGAGGCGTTGCACCGGGCGGTGCGCACGGCCGAGACGGCCGAGGAGTCCGGGCTGGACTCGGTCTGGCTGGCCGAGCACCACTTCGTCCCGTACGGCGTGTGCCCGTCCGCCGTCACACTTGCCGCGCTGCTGCTCGGGCGGACCCGGCGGATCCGGGTCGGCACGGCGGTGAGCGTGCTGCCGACGGCCCATCCTGTGGCCCTCGGCGAGCAGGCGGCGCTGCTCCATCTCACCTCCGGCGGCCGGTTCACGCTGGGCGTGGGCCGGGGCGGGCCGTGGGTGGACCTGGAGGTCTTCGGCGCGGGGCTCGCGGCGTACGACCGGGGCTTCCCGGAGTCGCTGGACCTGCTGCTCCGCTGGCTGAGCGAGCCCCGGGTCGGGGCGGACGGCGAGCGGTACGCGTTCCGCGAGGTGGCGGTCGTGCCGCGGGCGGACGAGGCGGTCGGCGGCGAGGACGGGCCGGAGGTCGTCGTCGCCTGCACCTCGCCGAACAGCGTGCGGCTGGCCGCCGAGCGCGGGCTGCCGATGCTGCTCGGGATGCACTGCGGGGACGAGGACAAGGCGGAGATGGTCGCCGCTTGGCGCCGCTTCGCGCGGGACGCCGGCCGCAGTGCCGGGGAGGTCGAACGGATCGGGCGCGGCCATGTCTCGGCCGGGGTCGTGCAGCTCGCGGAACGCACGGCTGACGCCGCGGAGACGCTGCTGAAGGCGATGCCCGGCTGGCTGAAGCAGGGGCTCGACGCGCATGTGACCGTGGACGGCCGGTACCGGTCGATGCGGGACCCGGTGGCGTACACGGAGCTGCTGTGCGGACTGCACCCGGTGGGCACGCCCCGCCTCGCGGCCGACCGTCTCGCGGCGACCGCCGAGCGGACCGGCATCACCCGGTTCGCGCTGCTCGCGGAGGGCTCCGGCGACCTGGCGGCGACGGAGGAGAACGTACGGCGGCTGGGCGCGGAGGTCCTGCCCCAGCTGACCTGAGAGCCCCGGCCGGCCTGAGCACCGCAGCCGGCCTGAGCACCACAGCCGACCTGAGCGCCGCAGCCGACCCGAGGACCGCTCTCCCGTGCGGGAAGACGAATGCCGCCGCTCCGACACCGGACGGATCTCCCCCGTCGGGACCTCCCCCGGTGAGGGAGCGGCAGCACAAGACATCAGCAGTCGCGCAGTTCCGGCGACTGGTTGAGCAGCTGCCCCCGTACGGAAGTGAAGCGGGCGAGCCGCTCGTCCGCCGAGGCGTCCAGCGGGAAGACCGCCACGCGGTGGCAGTTCTGGAAGGCGAGACGCACCCCGAAGTGCCGCTGGAGCGCACCACGGATCGCGTCACTCGCCAGCGCACGCAGCAGCTGGCCACGTGCCTGCTCGCTCGGCGGCGGCGTCTGGTTGTCGGCGAACTCTCCGCCGTCGACCTTCAGCTGTGCCACCAGAGAGCTGATCATCTCCCACGCGTAGGGCAGGGAGGTCCGGACGCAGTCGACGAAGTCGGCTTCGTCGACCTCGCCTCGCTCGGCCTGTTCCAACAGCGCCGGTGAGACGTCGAGCGACATGGGTTCTCCTCTCGCGACCCCGCCCGGAGCGGGGTCTTACGGGCAGGGACGGAGGACCCCCGTACGCAACGCAGAGTGCACGGGCGGCGACCTCCTGCATCCACGGTAAGCGTGGTGTCCTGACCGCACCAGGAGATTGGGACCACAACCGGCCAATAACGAACGGGAGTTTAGGGCCGAATCGCGCGGAAGAGCGGCTGTCTTGTAGCGTTGCGCACCATGCGTCTCGTCATTGCCCGTTGTTCCGTGGACTACGCGGGCCGGCTCACCGCCCATCTGCCCTCCGCCCCCCGCCTGATCCTGGTCAAGGCCGACGGCAGCGTCTCCATCCACGCGGACGACCGCGCGTACAAACCGCTCAACTGGATGTCTCCGCCGTGCACCCTCAAGGAGGGCGTCGACGGCGAGGAGGGCGTCTGGACCGTGGTGAACAAGGCAGGCGAGAAACTGATCATCACGATGGAGGAGATCCTGCACGACTCCTCCCACGAGCTCGGGGTCGATCCCGGCCTCATCAAGGACGGCGTGGAAGCGCACCTCCAGGAGCTCCTCGCCGACCGGATCGAGACGCTCGGCGAGGGCTACGCGCTGATCCGCCGCGAGTATCCGACGGCGATCGGCCCGGTGGACATCCTGTGCCGGGACGCGGACGGGGCGACGGTCGCCGTCGAGATCAAGCGACGGGGCGAGATCGACGGCGTCGAGCAGCTGACCCGGTACCTGGAGCTGCTCAACCGCGATCCGCACCTCGCGCCGGTCAAGGGGATCTTCGCGGCCCAGGAGATCAAGCCCCAGGCCCGCGTCCTGGCGACGGACCGCGGCATCGGCTGCGTGGTCCTGGACTACGACGCCCTGCGCGGCATCGAGGACGACAAGCTGCGGCTGTTCTGAGCCGCGGTTCCACAACGGGGACGGCCCCCGTCCGGCGAGAGCCGGACGGGGGCCGTCGTGCGTCGCGGGCATGTGCCCGCCGCCCGTGGGCGGAGCAACGGGCTCCCCGCGGCGGGCCGGGTCGTCAGACGCCGGTGGGGCCACCAGCGGTGGAATCGGTGCTGCCGGTCGTGGTGCCGCCGTCGGTGGTCGTACCGCCGTCCGTCGTGGTGCCGCCGTCCGTCGTCGTACCGCCGTCCGTCGTCGTACCGCCGTCGGCGGTACCACCGTCCGCCGTACCACCGTCCGTGGTGCCGCCGTCCGCCGTGCCACCGTCGGCCGTACCGCCGTCGGCGCCGCCAGACGGTGTGCCGCCGGACGGGCTGCCCGTCGCAGTGCCCCCGGTGGACGAGCCACCGGTCGTGGAACCGCCCGTGGTGGAGCCACCGGTCGTCGGGGAGCCGGGCTTGGTCGAGGTACCGGCCGTCGACGAGGGGCTGCTCGGCTTCGTCGAGGCGGAGCCGCCGGTCGCGGTGCCGGTCTTGCCGTCGCCCGTCGGGGAGCCGCTCTCGCCCGGGGTCGCCTCGCCGGAGGCGCCGGGGCTCTCCGGGTCGTCCGTCGCGTCCGGCTCGTCCGCGTTCAGGCCGCCGTCGCCGTCCTCGCTCGCCGTCCGGTCCGAGGTGACCTGGTTCGAGCCGGGGTTCTCGTCGCCGTTGCCGGAGGTCGCGCCCAGAGTGACCACCGTGCCGAGGACGGCCACGAGCAGCGCGCCCGCGCCCGCGGCGACCAGGTTGCGGCGGGTGCCCAGGAAGCCGCCGCGGCGGGAGCCGTCGGACGGCTCGGACTTCGCGGCGCCGGCGAGGGCGTCCGGGCGGGTGATGATCGTCGGGCCGTCGTCCGGGAAGTGCGCGACGGCCGGGAACGGCGAGCGCTCCTTCGCCGTGGACGCCGGCGCGGCGTCACCGACGCCCGGGGTCCCGGCGGCGGGAGTGAACGGTTCGTCGAAGAGCGCGCCGGAGACCTCCAGCGGGGTGCCCGCGAGGTCGGCGGCCAGGGCGAGCGCCCGACGGCCGGCCAGGGTGCCGCGCTTGTCGGCGAGCGCGCCGCGCAGCGCGATGGACGCCTCCAGCTCGGCGCGGGCACGGTCCGGGTTGCCCGCGCAGAGCGCGAGCACGCCCAGCTCGTGGTGGAAGTACGCCTCCTCCGCGACCTCGCCCGCGATCCGGGCGGCCTCCTGGCCGGCCCGCAGGGCCCGCTCCCAGGCGGCCCAGTGCAGGCCGGCGGCGAACACCGGCGCGGCGCTGCGGGCGAGCAGCACGGCTGCGCTCGCGTGCCCGGCCTCCTCGCTGGGGACCAGCGCGGACAGCGCGGCGATCAGCGCGTCCGACTCGGCGGCGGCGCGCTCGGGGGTGACGGAGGGGTGTCCGGCCCACCAGGCGTAGTGCTGGGCGACGGTGTGGGCGCGGGCCGCGGTGTCCTCGGCGTACCCGGTGGCGACGAGCTGCGTGAGGACGCCGGTGGCGAGCCGGTACCGGGAGCCGACGGGGCTGAGCAGACCGCAGCCGGTGAGCTCGCCGAGCGCGGCGTCGGCGTGCGTGTCGCCGACGAGCGCGGGCAGGTGGGCGGGGTGCGGGACCTCACCGCCGAGGGAGACCGCGAACCGCAGGGTGTTCTGGGCGGACTCGCTGAGCCGGGAGGCGAGCAGGGCGGCCGGCGCGGCGCCCTCGCCGAGGGTCGGCAGCGGGACATCGGGCGCGTCGGCCGCGCCGGATATGCCGCCGTGGATCCGGCTCCCGTGGCCGGGGCCCCGGCCCTGGCCGGCGTCCTGGCCGCCGTCCTGGCCGGGCCCGCCGAAGGCCTCGTCGAGCGCGCCGAAGGCGTCGAACTCGTCGAAGGCCTCGTCCTGCTCGGTCCCGCCCCGCAGCCGGTCGCGCTGCCGCAGCAGCGCGCCGGCCTGGACGAAGCGCAGCGGCAGGCCCTCGGACTCGAACCACAGGTCGCCGGCCCAGTTCGCCTCTTCGTCGGTGAGCGGGCGGCCGACCGCGGTCTCCAGCAGATCGAGCGCGGCGGCGCGGCCGAGGCCGGCGAGGAGGACCTCCTCGACGTGGGACTCGGCGGAGGGCGCGGCGACTTCGGGACCGGCGGCGAACAGGTAGGCGCACTCGGGGGTGGCGGTGAGCAGCTCGTCGAGCGCGGCGCCGCCGAGTTCGAGGTCGTCGACGACCACGACCGCGCCGATGTCGCGGACGAGGTCGAGCATGTCGGCCCGGTCGGGGCGGTGCGCGGGGGCGTGCAGCACCGTGGCATGGAGCTCGTGCAGCAGCTCGGCGGCGGTGCGGTGGTGGCCGGAGAGGCGGACGACTCCGTCGGGGGCGAGGTCGGCGCAGTCCGCGGCGACCTCGTCGAGCAGCCGGGTGCGGCCGGATCCGGACGGGCCGGTGACGCGGACGGAGCGGCCCCGGGAGAGCAGCTGGACGAGCTGTTCGCGCTCCTCCTGGCGTTCCAGGAGCGGCATGCGCGGCACGGCGGGGCCGGGCGGTACGGGCGGGGCGGCGGCGCGGGCGCGGTCGGCGCGCTCGTCGGCGGTGCGGCGGCGGGGCCGCCCGGGTATCTCTCCGGGCGGGCAGGCCACGATCTCGCTGCCGTCGACCGGGTTGACGGTCAGCAGGAGGTCACCGGCGACGAGCCGGACGGTGCGGGAGACCGCGGGTGCGGACTGCCCGAAATCGGACGTCAGGGGCTCGCGCGAGCCCCGCCGACCGCCGGTACCCGCACCGGTGCGGTCGTCGTCCTTGCCGTACTCCTCCGGTCCCCGGTTCATCGGGTCCATGTCGAAAGCCCCCAAAAAGCGGTGCGCGCCGAGCCCCTCCCGGCCGATCTGCACGCTCGCTGTCGCTTCGGGTCCGGTGCCGGCCGGGTGGGTATGTCATTCGGCAGGCGACCGAACCCTAGACCTTGGGACAGTATCCACGCACGCCCGGGGTACCACCCCGCCCGTCACGTCACGGTCCGGTGAGGATTGAGCGGGACGCCTGGTTCACACAGGTGCTTCACACGTACGCGTGCTCGGCACCCGAGGTGTCTCAGACGCGCGGCAGGGACTCCGCCGCGAGCCCGCCCTCGATGGCGAGGATGCGGTGCAGCCGCGTCGCCACCAGCAGGCGCTGCATCTGGGGTGGCACCCCGCGCAGCACCAGCCGGCGGCCGCAGCGGCCGGCCCGCCGGTGCGCGCCCATGATGACTCCGAGCCCGGTGGCGTCCCAGGAGTCGAGACCGGTCAGGTCCAGGACCAGATCCCCGTCTCCGTCGTCGACGGCCGAGTGGAGGACCGTACGGGCGTCCGCCGCGCTGCGGACGTCGAGGCGGCCCCCGACGACCAGCTCGACGTGGTCGCCCCTGATGTGCATATGCGCTCCCCGAGAGTGCTCCGTCTATGCAACAACTGACTGCCGTACGGGCAGAAGCGTTGCGCCTTGTAAGCGAACCGAGACCGAATTCACCCGTCGGGGTGATGGCGGATCAGTACGTGTAGAACCCCTGCCCGCTCTTGCGGCCGATGTCACCGGCGTCCACCATCCGGCGCATCAGCTCCGGCGGGGCGAACTTCTCGTCCTGGCACTCGGTGTAGATGTTGCCGGTGGCGTTGACGAGGATGTCGACGCCCGTCAGGTCGGCGGTGGCCAGGGGGCCCATCGCGTGCCCGAAGCCGAGCTTGCAGGCGATGTCGATGTCCTCGGCGGTGGCCACGCCCGACTCGTACAGCTTGGCGGCCTCGACGACGAGCGCCGAGATGAGGCGGGTGGTGACGAAGCCGGCCACGTCGCGGTTGACGACGATGCAGGTCTTGCCGACCGACTCGGCGAACTCGCGGGCGGTGGCGAGGGTTTCGTCGCTGGTCTTGTAGCCGCGGACCAGCTCGACGAGCTGCATCATCGGGACCGGCGAGAAGAAGTGGACGCCGACGACGGCCTCCGGGCGCTCCGTGACCGCGGCGATCTTGGTGATCGGGATGGCGGAGGTGTTGGAGGCGAGGACCGCGCCGTCCTTGGCGATCTTGTCGAGCGAGCGGAAGATCTCGTGCTTGACCTCGAGCTTCTCGAAGACTGCCTCGACCACGATGTCCGCGTCGGCGACCGCGTCGAGGTCCGTCGTCGGGGTGATCCGGGCGAACGCGGCCTCGGCGGCGTCCGCGTCGAGCTTCCCCTTGGCGACGAACTTGTCGTACGAGGCCTTGATGCCGTCGGTGCCGCGGGTCAGGGCCGCGTCGGTGACGTCACGCAGCACGACGTCCCAGCCCGCCTGGGCGGAGACCTGCGCGATTCCGGACCCCATGAGTCCGGCCCCGATGACGGCGAGCTTCCTGGCCACGTGTTTCCCCTTAACGACTGTTCACCGATGACTCCTCGGCGGACATTAGCGGTCGCGGAGCGCCATGTGACCCGGAAGTAATGCGCGTCACGCCCGGTTTGACGGACGTCACACCGACGACACCCCGTACGGGCGGCGGTCAGTCGCGCACGGCGTAGCCGAGGACCTTCTCGCCGAGCAGTTCCTCGATCTCGTCGAGGAGCGCGAGCGCCTCGCGGGAGACGGTGGTGGCCTTGCGCCCGGCGGTCATCTCGCGGGTGATGTAGCCGACGACGGCGTTCTCGATCCAGGCGAGCTGCCCGCCCACGAGCAGCGGCAGCGGGTCGTCGTCGGACGCCCCGGTCTCCTCGCGCAGGACGGCGACGACGGCGTCGTGGACCTGGTGCTGGACGTGGAAGAGCCGGGCCTTGAGGGTGGGCGCGTCGTCGATGACCCGCATGAAGGCGTCGAAGCCGTCCATGAGTCCGTACGCGGGCGAGACGGCACCGATGTCCTGGCGCAGTTCGCGCAGCACCGCGTCGGCCGCGGACTCGCCCTTGTCGCGGCCGCGGATCATCCGGGCGAGGCGCTGGGTCACGCCGTCCATCCGGTCGAGGAAGAGGTCCTCCTTGGCCGGGAAGTAGTTGTAGACGGTGTTGACGGAGACGTCCGCCGCCTCGGCGATCTCCGCGATGGTCACCGCCGCGAAGCCGCGCTCCAGGAAGAGCCCGGTGGCGATGTCGGAGATCCGCTGCTTCGTCTCGCGCTTCTTGCGCTCCCTGAGTCCCTCGGCCATGCCCTCATCCTAGAGCCCCTGAAATTTTGGTGACGTTGCAAAATTTCAGTGACTCTGTTTTTGTGGTCGTCATGGCAATCATCAGCACGGCCGGGCTCGCCCGGACCTTCCGCACGAAGAACGGCGAGGTGGAGGCCGTTCGCGGCATCGACCTGACCGTCCAGCCGGGCGAGATCCTCGGCTTCCTCGGCCCCAACGGAGCGGGCAAGACCACCACGCTGCGCATGCTGACCACGCTGCTGCCGCCCACCGGCGGCGCCGCGACCGTCGCCGGGCACGACCTGGTCCGCGACCCGGCGGGAGTGCGCCGGCGGATCGGCTACGTCGCCCAGTCCGGCGGGGTCGACCCGCAGGAGACGGTGCGCTCCGAACTCGTCCTGCAGGGCCGGCTCTACCGGCTGACCGCGGCCGGGGCTGCGGCGCGCGCCGAGGAGCTCGCCCGCGAGCTCGACCTCACGGACCTCCTCGACCGCGGCACCGCCGCGCTCTCCGGCGGCCAGCGGCGCCGGCTCGACCTCGCGCTGGGACTCGTCCACCGGCCGGAGATCCTCTTCCTCGACGAGCCGACGACCGGACTCGATCCCGGCAGCCGGGCCGACCTGTGGGCGCTGGTGCGGCAGCTGCGCGACGAGCACGGCACCACCGTCTTCCTCACCACCCACTACCTCGACGAGGCCGACGCGCTCTCCGACCGGCTGGCGGTCGTGGACCGGGGCGTCGTCGTCGCGGAGGGCACCCCGGCCGGCCTCAAGGCCGCGCACGGGGCGGACACCCTCCAGGACGCCTTCCTCACCATCACCGGGCGCGGCCCGGCCCCCGTCGACACGACCCCCGTAGCCGTTTAGGACTCACCGTGCTTCTCCACGACACCGCGATCGTCTTCGGGCGCTATGCCCGCCAGACCCTGCGCTCCCCGTTCCAGATCTTCTTCGGCACGCTGATGCCGCTGCTGTACCTGTTCCTCTTCGGACCGCTGCTCACCGGGCTGCCGCTCGGCCGCAGCGGCGACTCCTGGCAGATCCTCGTGCCCGGGCTGCTGCTCCAACTCGGCCTCTTCGGGGCCTCGTTCGCCGGCTTCTCGATCATCATGGAGAAGAACTGGGGCGTCCTGGAGCGGATGCGGGTCACCCCGGTCAGCCGGCTCGGCCTGCTGCTCGGCCGGCTCCTGCGCGACGCCTCGCTCTTCGTCTTCCAGGCCGTCCTGCTGGTCCTCGCGGCCCTCGCGATGGGCCTGCGGGCGCCGCTCGGCGGCATCCTGATCGGCTTCGCGTTCGTCGCGCTGCTCACCTTCTCGCTGGCCTCGCTCTCCTACGCGCTGGCGCTGAAGCTGCGCACCCCGCAGGAGTTCGGGCCGGCGATCAACACGCTGGCGATGCCCGCGATGCTGCTGTCCGGGCTGATGCTGCCGATGGCGCTCGCGCCGGGCTGGCTGGACGTGCTCTCGCACCTGATGCCGTTCCGCTACCTGGTGGACGCGGTCCGGGACGCGTACGTCGGGCAGTACACGTCGAGCGGCATGCTGTACGGGGTGCTGGTCGCCGTCGGCCTGACGGCTCTGTCGGTGACCATCGGCACACGGACGTTCCAGAAGGCCTGACCGTAACTACGCTGGTCGCATGGTCAATCTGACGCGCATCTACACCCGCACCGGCGACCAGGGCACCACCGCCCTGGGGGACATGAGCCGGACCGCCAAGACCGATCTGCGGATCTCGGCCTACGCCGACGCCAACGAGGCCAACGCCGTCATCGGTACGGCCATCGCCCTCGGGCAGCTCGACGAGGAGGTCGTGAAGGTCCTCGTCCGCGTGCAGAACGACCTGTTCGACGTGGGCGCGGACCTCTGCACCCCGGTGGTGGAAGACCCGAAGTACCCGCCGCTGCGGGTCGAGCAGTCGTACATCGACAAGCTGGAGGCGGACTGCGACGCCTTCCTGGAGCAGCTGGACAAGCTCCGCTCCTTCATCCTCCCCGGCGGCACCCCCGGCGCGGCCCTGCTGCACCAGGCCTGCACGGTGGTCCGCCGGGCGGAGCGCTCCACGTGGGCGGCGATCGAGGCGCACGGCGAGACCATGAACACCCTGACCGCCACCTACCTGAACCGCCTCTCAGACCTTCTCTTCATCCTGGCCAGGACGGCGAACAAGGAGGTCGGGGACGTCCTGTGGGTCCCGGGCGGGGAGCGCTAGACCGGAGGCCGGACAGGCCCCTGCCGGGGGTCGAACAAGGAGGTCGGGGACGTCCTGTGGGTCCCGGGCGGGGAGCGCTGACGGCTGCTCGGGCGTCGGGGCCTTCTTGGGCCAGAGCGCGTAGCTGAGGGCGATCAGGCCGTGGATGCCGACGGCCCGCCAGGCCCCGTACATCCACATCTTCAGCGAGGACGTGTCGCCGTCGTCCCCGACGTACCACATCGCGCACAGCAGGAGCGCGGTCGCGACGGCGCCGCCGATCAGGGTGCCCAGCCAGATCCGGCCCTCGTGGCGGGCGCGGGCCATGCCGTACTTCGGGGGCTTCGGCGGCGGCGGGCCGCCCGCGAGGCGATGGGCGGCGTGGCCGTCGAGCCACTTCACGGTGCGGTGGCCGTGGCCGACGGTGTAGCCGATGTACAGCGCGGCGAGCCCGTGCTTCCAGTCCGGGGCCGCGCCGTTCTTCAGGTCGATGGCCGTCACCACGAGCAGCACGACCTCCAGGAGCGGCTCGCACAGCAGCAGGGCCATGCCGAGGCGCGGCATCTTCAACAGGTAGCGGCTCGCCAGCCCGGCGGCCAGCAGCACCCAGAACCCCACCTCACAGATCACGATCAGCCAGAAGATCACGGCCGAACACCCCTCTCACTGCCCCAAGGCCCGCGCGCCCCGCGGAGGGCGCCGACCCGGACGTCGGCCACGCCCCGGCCGGCGGTCCGGGGGTTGTCTCCCGGGAAGGCACGGTCCACTTCGCAGATCACGATCAGCCGGAAGATCACGGCGGTACACCCCTTTCGGTTCCCCCGTGCCCGCGCGCCCCGTGGAGGGCGCCGACCCCGACGCGGGTCAGGCCCCGGCCGGGGGTCCGGGGGTTGTCCCCCGGGAAGGCACAGTTCTCAGCCTCCCGTGCCATCGGGCCCGTCTCGTCGTCGGCGGTGACGAACCTCGGCTACATCCTTCGACGGAGGCGCGCACCGGCGGGGATCGGTCCTGACGGGGACGCCGGCGCGGGGCGCAGCGTGTTGGATGGGGCTGTGACAATCCCCCGACCGCACCGCGTCGACCTGCTCATCGCCGCCGGCGGCCTGGCCTGCGGGTTGGTGCTGTGGGGTTTCGGCATCGTCAACCGGACCGACGCGCTGATCGAGACGCGCTGGGCGCCCCTGGTCCCCCTCTTGGTGATCACCGCGGCGGAGACGGTGCGTCGCGTCCTGCCGCAGACCGCCCTGGTCGCCGGCACCCTCGCCATCGTGGCGAACGAGTTCACCCACGGCACCCTCGCGACCGTCCTGATGTTCACGGACGTCGTCTACGCCGCCGTGGTGTACGGGTCCCCCGCGTCCGCCCGCCGCATCCCGTACTCGACCGGCCTGATCAGCGTCGGCGTCACGATCGGCCTTCTCGTCTGGTGGCAGAACGCCGTCGCCCTGCTGATCGGCGTGGTCACGGGCATGGTCGCGTTCCTGCCCGCCATGACCGGCGCAGTCGTGCGCAACCACCGGGAGGCCGCCGAGGCCGCCCGGCTGCGCGCCGAGCAGACCGCGCTGCTCGCGGAGATGGACCGCAGCCAGGCCGTGGTGGCCGAGCGGGCCCGGATGGCCCGGGAGCTGCACGACATGGTCGCCAACCACCTGTCCGCGATCGCCATCCACTCCACCGCCGCGCTCTCCCTGGACGACGCGGCCACCACGAACCAGGCGCTGACCGTGATCCGGGAGAACAGCGTGGCGGGTCTTGCGGAGATGCGCCGGCTGATCGGGCTGCTGCGGGACAGCAGCGGCGACGCCGAGCCCGCCGCGGCGCCCACCCTGGCCGGCCTCGACGCGCTGGTCGAGCAGGCCAGGACGAACGGGGCCTCCAGCGGGCTGACGTTCACGATCGACGACACCCGGGGCGAGGACGACGAGCCGCTGCCGGCCCCGGTCGAGCTCGCCGCGTACCGGATCGTGCAGGAGTCGCTGACGAACGCGCTCAAGCACGCCCCGGCCGGCCCGGTCACGGTCTTCCTGGCGCGTGACGCGCGCACGCTGACCGTCCGGGTCGCCAGCCCGTTCGGGGACCGGCCGGGCCCGCGCGCGCCCGGCTCGGGGGCCGGACTGGTCGGCATGCGGGAGCGGGTCGCGCTGCTCGGCGGGGAGTTCGAGGCCGGGCCGGTCACCGCGGCGGACGGCACGAAGATCTGGCAGGTGCGGGCCGGGCTGCCCGCCGAGGAGAGGATGTCGGACGGATGACGATCCGGGTGCTGGTCGCGGAGGACCAGAGCGCGGTACGGGCGGGCCTGGTACTGATCCTGGGGAGCACGCCGGACATCGAGGTGGTCGGCGAGGCAGCGGACGGCGAGCGGGCCGTCGCGCTGGCCCGTGAACTGCGACCGGACCTGGTCCTGATGGACGTCCAGATGCCGCGGATGGACGGGGTGACGGCGACCCGGCACGTGGTCTCCGAGGGGCTCGCCGACGTCCTGGTCCTGACCACCTTCGACCTGGACGAGTACGTCTTCGGGGCGCTGCGGGCCGGCGCGGCGGGCTTCCTGCTGAAGAACACCGACGCGAAGGACCTGATCGAGGCGGTACGGACGGTGGCCCGCGGCGAGGGCCTGATCGCGCCGGCGGTGACCCGCCGGCTCATCGCGGAGTTCGCCGCACCGACCCCCGTACGGGCGGCCGGTGGGCCGGATCCTTCGGTGCTCGACGTGCTGACCCCGCGGGAGCGTGAGGTGTTGTCCTGCCTCGGCCAGGGGCTGTCGAACGCGCAGATCGCCGAGTCCCTGCGGATGGCGGAGGCGACGGTGAAGACGCACGTCAGCAAGGTGCTGGGGAAGCTGGAGCTGCGCAGCCGGGTCCAAGCGGCGGTGCTCGCACAGGAGTTGGGAGTCTGACCGGATCCTGAATCTCCCACTCCGACGTTGGTCTGGACCTCTTGACGATTGGTCCAGACCTTCCTACGCTCGCGGCGCGCGCAGTTCTACGGACCACCCCCACCTTGTCCGTCCGCAACTTGAGGAGCACCGTTGAGCACTCAAGCACCGCCGCGCAGAACAGGGTTCAGACACCGTGCCGCCGCCGGTCTGACCGCCCTGATCCTGCCTCTGGCCGCCATGGTCGGCCTCGCCTCCCCCGCCGAGGCGGCCACCTCCGCCACCGCCACGTACACCAAGGTCTCCGACTGGGGCACCGGCTTCGAGGGCAAGTGGACGGTGAAGAACACCGGCACCACCACGCTCTCGTCCTGGACCGTCGAGTGGGACTACCCCTCCGGCACCGCCGTCACCTCCGCCTGGGACGCCACCGTCACCAGCTCCGGCACCCACTGGACCGCCAAGAACGTCGGCTGGAACGGCACCCTCGCCCCCGGCGCGTCCGTCTCCTTCGGCTTCAACGGCACCGGCTCCGGCGCCCCCAGCGGCTGCAAGGTCAACGGAGGCTCCTGCGACGGCGGTTCGCAGCCCGGCGACGCCCCGCCGTCGGCCCCCGGCGCCCCGGCCGCCTCCAATGTCACCGACACCTCGGTCAAGCTGACCTGGACCGCCGCCACCGACGACAAGGGCATCAAGAACTACGACGTCAAGCGGGACGGCGCCACGATCGCCACGGTCACCGGACTCACGTACACCAACACCGGACTGACCGCCGGCACCGACTACAGCTACACGGTCGTCGCCCGTGACACCGCCGACCAG
Organism: Streptomyces sp. HUAS YS2; assembly: GCF_033343995.1. Lineage (NCBI taxonomy): Bacteria > Bacillati > Actinomycetota > Actinomycetes > Kitasatosporales > Streptomycetaceae > Streptomyces > Streptomyces solicathayae. Next base: position 2,643,760 of record NZ_CP137573.1, read on the forward strand.
ACCGGCCCGGCCAGCGGCGCCACCCCCGTCCGCACCACCGGCGGCGGCGGGGGCAATCCGAACCCCGGCGGCACGGTCAAGATGGGCTACTTCACCAACTGGGGCGTCTACGGCCGCAACTACCACGTGAAGAACCTGGTCACCTCCGGTTCCGCCGCGAAGATCACGCACATCAACTACGCCTTCGGCAACGTCTCCGGCGGCAAGTGCACCATCGGCGACTCCTACGCCGACTACGACAAGGCGTACACCGCCGACCAGTCCGTCGACGGCGTCGCCGACACCTGGGACCAGCCGCTGCGCGGCAACTTCAACCAGCTGCGCAAGCTGAAGAAGGCGTACCCGAACATCAAGGTGATCTGGTCCTTCGGCGGCTGGACCTGGTCCGGCGGCTTCGGCCAGGCCGTGGCGAACCCGGCCGCGTTCGCGCAGTCCTGCTACGACCTCGTGGAGGACCCGCGCTGGGCCGACGTCTTCGACGGCATCGACCTGGACTGGGAGTACCCCAACGCCTGCGGTCTGTCCTGCGACACCAGCGGCCCGGCCGCGTTCAAGAACATGATGTCGGCGATGCGCGCCAAGTTCGGCAGCAGCGCCCTGGTCACCGCGGCCGTCACCGCCGACGCCTCCTCCGGCGGCAAGATCGACGCCACCGACTACGCAGGCGCCGCGCAGTACATGAACTGGTTCAACGTCATGACGTACGACTTCTTCGGCGCCTGGGCGGCGCAGGGCCCGACGGCCCCGCACTCCCCGCTGACCTCGTACACCGGCATCCCGCAGGCGGGCTTCAACTCCGCCGAGGCGATCGCCAAGTACAAGGCGAAGGGCGTCCCGTCGAACAAGCTGCTGCTCGGCATCGGCTTCTACGGCCGCGGCTGGACCGGCGTCACCCAGGCCGCGCCCGGCGGCACGGCGACCGGCCCGGCGGCCGGCACGTACGAGCAGGGCATCGAGGACTACAAGGTCCTCAAGAACACCTGCCCGGCCACCGGCACCGTCGCGGGCACCGCGTACGCGAAGTGCGGCAGCAACTGGTGGAGCTACGACACCCCGGCCACCGTCACGTCCAAGATGGGCTGGGCGAAGAACCAGGGCCTGGGCGGCGCGTTCTTCTGGGAGTTCAGCGGCGACACCGCCAACGGCGAGCTGGTCGGCGCCATCAACACGGGCCTGAACTAGGCCCCGGTGCGGCGGGGGCGGCGCAGCACGCCGTCCCCGTCGTACGCCACCTCGTGCATGACCACCCGGCAGTCGTCGCCGAGCACGGCCACGGACACCAGGCAGTCCCCGGACACCGGGACGTCGTACAGCCGCACCGGCGGGTGCGGCTGTTCGCGTTCCGCCCAGCCGAGCAACGCGGCGGGCGCGTCCGGAGCGCTCACCGTGAGCAGGGCCGGGTCGACGCTCAGTCCGTCCCCGGTCGCCTTGAGCACCGCTTCCTTCCGCGTCCAGTACCGGGTGAAGCCGCGCGTCCGCTCGCCCTCCGGCAGCAGGTCGTACGCGGCCCGCTCCTCGGCCGAGAGCACCATGAGCGGGGCCTCGCCGGGCCGGGTGAGCTGCTCGACGTCCACGCCGACCGGTCCCGTGTACGTCAACGCCACCGCCACCCGGTCCCCCGAGTGCGACAGCGACAGATGGAGCGGGGAGTCCGGCAGCCGGGGCTTGCCGTGGCCGCCGGAGGTGCAGTGCCGGCACACGGCGGTGAAGGCCAGTTCCGCCGGGTCGCGGTCCAGCTCGGCACCGACCAGCTCGCGCAGCAGCGCGTGCGCGGTGAGGTAGAGGGCCCGCGGGTCGTCCCGCAGGAAGGCCTCGTACCGGGCCCGCTCCCCCGCGTCGAGCAGCTTCAGCAACGCCGGCGCGGCGGCGGAGCGCACGGAAACGGCCCGGGCGGTCCACACATGGCACTCACCGGGCCGTACGACGGCTAACGCTGCACTCACGCGACGTTCACCCTCCCCCAGACTTCGTGCAGGGGGAGAGACCCCCTTTTCAAGCGACATTGACTCGCTGTCCGGGCGGCGCGGCCTCCAGCCAGGCCAGGAATCCGGTCAGCGCGTCCTCGCTCATCGCCAGCTCCAGGCGGGTCCCCTGATGGAGACAGCCGAGCACGACGGCGTCGGACAGCAGCGCCAGCTCCTCCTCGCCCTCCGGCATCCGGCGGGCCAGCACCTCGATGGCCGAGCGCTCCAGGATCCGGCGCGGCCGGGGCGCGTACGAGAAGACACGGAACCAGGCGATCCGGTCACCGCTGTAACGCGCGACGCCGTACACCCAGCCCTTGCCGGACAGGTCCGGCTCCTCGGGAACGTTCCAGCGCAGCGAACAGTCGAAGGTGCCGCCCGAGCGCTGGATCAGTCTCCGGCGCAAGCCGAAGACAAAGAGCCCGATCACCACCAGTGCGACGACCAGGCCGCCCACAAGCAGAGCGAGGAACATCTCCACCGACCTCCTCGCATCGTCCCGTAAGCGAATACAACAACCTGTATCTGCATCGCCTCAGCCGCGGTACGGCCCGGATCATTCCCAGGCGTACCGCGGCTGAGGGCACAACTCTCGGTGCGGTCCGCTAGCGGACACTCACCGCGCGCAGCCGGACGTCGGCGCGACGCTCGGCGGCCGCGTCCTCGTCCGACTTGGCACGCTCCAGCGCGCGCTCGGCGCGCTGGGCGTCGATCTCGTCCGCCAGCTCGGCGATCTCCGCGAGCAGAGACAGCTTGTCGTCGGCGAACGAGATGAATCCGCCGTGCACGGCCGCGACGACGGTCGCGCCCTCGCTCGTACGGATGGTCACCGGGCCCGACTCCAGCACACCGAGCAGCGGCTGGTGGCCGGGCATGACGCCGATGTCGCCGGAGGTGGTACGCGCGATGACCAGGGTGGCCTCGCCGGACCAGACACTCCGGTCCGCGGCGACCAGCTCGACGTGCAGCTCAGCAGCCAAGGGTGGCTCCTCGGGTCACCACCCGGCTGTGGCGCCGGGTGTTGGGTCAAAGTCTAGTCGGGCGTCCCGCGCCGAGGCGCGGGAGCCCGCAACCCCGGGGGTGAACCCGGGGGTACCGCAGGTGGCGTTCCGAGGGGGCGGGGCGGACCCGCCCCCTCGGACGAGCACGAGGCTCAGGAGACGCCGAGCTCCTTGGCGTTCTTCTTGAGGTCCTCGAGACCACCACACATGAAGAAGGCCTGCTCCGGGAAGTGGTCGAACTCGCCGTCGCAGATCGCGTTGAACGCGGCGATCGACTCGTCCAGCGGAACGTCCGAACCGTCCACACCGGTGAACTGCTTCGCCGCGTGGGTGTTCTGGGACAGGAAGCGCTCGACACGACGCGCGCGGTGCACGACGAGCTTGTCTTCCTCGCTGAGCTCGTCGATACCGAGGATCGCGATGATGTCCTGGAGGTCCTTGTACTTCTGCAGGATGCCCTTGACGCGCATGGCGGCGTCGTAGTGGTCCTGCGCGATGTAGCGCGGGTCCAGGATCCGGGACGTGGAGTCCAGCGGGTCCACGGCCGGGTAGATGCCCTTCTCGGAGATCGGACGGGAGAGAACCGTCGTCGCGTCGAGGTGGGCGAAGGTGGTCGCCGGCGCCGGGTCGGTGAGGTCGTCGGCGGGGACGTAGATCGCCTGCATCGAGGTGATCGAGTGACCACGGGTCGAGGTGATGCGCTCCTGCAGGATGCCCATCTCGTCCGCGAGGTTCGGCTGGTAACCCACGGCGGAGGGCATGCGGCCCAGCAGCGTGGAGACCTCGGAACCGGCCTGGGTGAAGCGGAAGATGTTGTCGATGAAGAACAGCACGTCCTGCTTCTGCACATCGCGGAAGTACTCCGCCATGGTCAGACCGGCCAGGGCGACGCGCAGACGGGTGCCCGGGGGCTCGTCCATCTGGCCGAAGACCAGCGCGGTCTTGTCGAGAACGCCGGCCTCCTCCATCTCGACCATGAGGTCGTTGCCCTCACGGGTACGCTCACCGACGCCCGCGAAGACCGACACACCCTCGTGCAGCTTCGCCACACGCATGATCATTTCCTGGATCAGAACGGTCTTGCCGACACCGGCACCACCGAACAGACCGATCTTTCCACCCTTGACGTACGGGGTGAGAAGGTCGACGACCTTCAGGCCGGTCTCGAACATCTCGGTCTTGGACTCGAGCTGGTCGAAGGCCGGGGCCTTGCGGTGGATGCCCCAGCGCTCGGCGTCCGCGACCGTGGCCGGGTCCTCGTTGAGGACCTCGCCCAGGGTGTTGAACACCTTGCCCTTGGTGACGTCGCCGACCGGGACCGAGATCGAGGAACCCGTGTCGGTCACCGGGGCCTGGCGGACCAGACCGTCGGTGGGCTGCATCGAGATGGCGCGGACGATGCCGTCACCGAGGTGCTGCGCGACCTCGAGGGTCAGCGTCTTCGTCGCGCCCTCCTCGGTCGGGTCCGGCACGTCGACGTTCAGCGCGTTGTAGATCTCCGGCATCGCGTCGACGGGGAACTCCACGTCGACGACCGGGCCGATGACCCGGGCGACGCGGCCCGTGGCGGCGGCCGTCTCAACAGTGGTCGTCATTACTTGTCACTCCCCGCGGTCGCGTCGGCCAGGGCTGCGGTGCCACCGACGATCTCGCTGATTTCCTGGGTGATTTCGGCCTGTCGGGCCGCGTTGGCAAGTCGGGAGAGGTTCGTGATGAGCTCTCCCGCGTTGTCGGTGGCCGACTTCATCGCGCGGCGCGTGGCGGCGTGCTTGGAAGCAGCCGACTGGAGCAGCGCGTTGTAGATCCGGCTCTCGACGTAGCGCGGCAGAAGGGCGTCGAGGACGTCCTCCGCCGACGGCTCGAAGTCGTACAGCGGACGCAGCGCGTCGGCGTCGCCCGCCTCCTTCGCCACCTCGTCGAGGCTGAGGGGCAGCAGCCGGGCCTCGACCGCCGTCTGCGTCATCATCGAGACGAACTCGGTGTAGACGATGTGGAGTTCGTCCACGCCGCCCTCGGCCGAGTCCTTCTCGATCGCCTCGATCAGCGGCGCCGCGACCTTCTTGGCGTCCGCGTACTCCGGCTGGTCCGTGAAACCGGTCCACGAGTCGGCGAGCTTGCGCTCACGGAAGTTGTAGTGCGCGATGCCGCGGCGGCCGACGACGTAGATGTCGACCTCGCGTCCCTCGCTCTCCAGCTTCCTCGTCAGCTGCTCCGCCGCCTTGATGGCGTTGGAGTTGAAGGCGCCGGCCAGACCGCGGTCGCTCGAGAGGAGCAGGACCGCGGCGCGGGTCGGGTTCTCAGCCTCGTTGGTCAGCGGGTGCTTGTCGCTCGCACCCGTGGCCACCGCCGTCACCGCACGGGTGAGCTCGGTCGCGTACGGAGTCGACGCCTGTACCTTGCGCTGCGCCTTGACGACACGCGAGGCGGCGATCATCTCCATCGCCTTGGTGATCTTCTTCGTCGCGGTGACGGATTTGATGCGACGCTTGTAGACCCGGAGCTGCGCTCCCATGAGTCAGGTCCCTTCCGTCGTCACTTCGAGACGTTGACGGCGGCAGCGTCCTCGCCGAGCAGCTTGCCGTCAGACGTCTCGAACTGCTTCTTGAACTCCGCGATGGCGTCGCCGACGGCCTGCAGCGTGTCGTCCGACATCTTGCCGCCCTCACGGATGGAGGTCATGAGACCCGAGTTGTTCTGGCGGAGGTACGCCAGCAGCTCGGCCTCGAAGCGACGGATGTCGACGACCGGGACGTCGTCCATCTTGCCGGTGGTGCCGGCCCAGATGGAGACGACCTGGTTCTCGGTCGGCATCGGCTGGTACTGAGCCTGCTTCAGCAGCTCGACCATGCGCTGACCGCGCTCCAGCTGCGCCTTCGAGGCCGCGTCCAGGTCGGAACCGAAGGCGGCGAAGGCCTCCAGCTCACGGAACTGGGCGAGGTCCACACGGAGGCGACCGGAGATCTGCTTCATCGCCTTGTGCTGGGCGGAGCCACCGACACGGGAGACGGAGATACCGACGTTCAGGGCCGGGCGCTGGCCGGCGTTGAACAGGTCGGACTCCAGGAAGCACTGGCCGTCGGTGATGGAGATGACGTTGGTCGGGATGAACGCCGAGACGTCGTTGGCCTTGGTCTCGACGATCGGCAGACCGGTCATCGAGCCGGCACCGAGGTCGTCCGACAGCTTCGCGCAACGCTCGAGGAGACGCGAGTGCAGGTAGAAGACGTCACCCGGGTAGGCCTCACGGCCCGGCGGGCGGCGCAGCAGCAGCGACACGGCGCGGTAGGCGTCGGCCTGCTTCGACAGGTCGTCGAAGACGATCAGGACGTGCTTGCCCTGGTACATCCAGTGCTGACCGATGGCGGAACCGGTGTACGGCGCCAGGTACTTGAAGCCGGCCGGGTCGGACGCCGGGGCGGCGACGATCGTCGTGTACTCGAGCGCACCGGCCTCCTCCAGGGCGCCGCGCACGGACGCGATGGTGGAGCCCTTCTGGCCGACGGCGACGTAGATGCAGCGGACCTGCTTCTCCGGGTCGCCCGAGCGCCAGTTGTCACGCTGGTTGATGATCGTGTCGATGCACAGCGCGGTCTTGCCGGTCTGACGGTCACCGATGATCAGCTGACGCTGACCACGGCCGACCGGGGTCATGGCGTCGACGGCCTTGTAGCCCGTCTCCATCGGCTCGTGGACCGACTTGCGCTGCATGACGCCGGGCGCCTGCAGCTCGAGGGCGCGGCGGCCCTCGGTCGCGATCTCGCCGAGACCGTCGATCGGGTTGCCGAGCGGGTCGACGACGCGACCCAGGTATCCCTCACCGACGCCGACGGAGAGGACCTCGCCGGTGCGCTGCACCGACTGCCCCTCCTCGATGCCGCTGAACTCGCCGAGGACGATCGCACCGATCTCGCGCTCCTCGAGGTTGAGGGCGAGACCGAGGGTGCCGTCCTCGAACTTCAGCAGCTCGTTCGCCATGGCCGAGGGAAGACCCTCGATCTTCGCGATACCGTCGCCGGCCAGGCTGACCGTGCCGACCTCCTCGCGCGAGGCCGCGTCCGGCTGGTACGACTGGACGAAGTTCTCCAGCGCGTCCCGGATCTCCTCCGGCCGGATCGTGAGCTCCGCCATCTGGGTTCCCTGCTCTCCTTGTTGGGCCCGAAGTTTTCTTGGGGGTCTGGGGGCCGACCCCCAGGAATCTTCTGCAATGTGCACGGCCCAACCGGGCCGCTGGTGATGCTTGTTGAGTTGGGTGGCTGCTGCCGTCAGCCGGCCAGTCGGCGGGTCGCCTCGGCGAGGCGGTCCGCGATCGTGCCGTCGATGACCTCGTCGCCCACCCGCACCGAGATCCCGCCGAGGACCGTCGGGTCCACGTCCAGGTTCAGGTGCATCTGGCGGCCGTACAGCTTGGCGAGTACGGCGCCGAGGCGCTGCTTCTGCTGGTCGGACAGCGGCACCGCGGAGGTGACGACCGCGACCATGCGGTCCCGGCGCGCCGCGGCCAGGTGGGACAGGGAGTCGAGTCCCTGTTCCAGGCTACGTCCACGCGGCTGGGTCACGAGTCGGACGATCAGTCGCTCGGTGGTGACGTTCGCCTTGCCGCCGAGCAGGCTGCGCAGCAGCTCGCCCTTGGCGGAGGCGGTGGCCGCCTTGTCCGTCAGCGCCGAGCGGAGCTCGGGGCTGGAGGTGACGATCCGGCCGAACCGGAACAGCTCGTCCTCGACGTCGTCCAGCGCGCCGGCCTGCTGCGCCGCGGTGAGGTCGGCGATGTTCGCCAGCTCCTCCACGGCGTCGACCAGGTCGCGGGACTGGGACCAGCGGGAACGCACCATGCCGGACACCAGGTCGACGGTCGTGCCGCCCACCTGACCGTTGAGCAGTCGCTGCGCGAGCTCGGCCTTCGCCTCGCCGGCCTGGGCCGGGTCGGTGAGGACCCGACGCAGCGACACCTCACGGTGGAGCAGCGTGGTGACGGCGGCCAGCTCGTCGGCGAGCGTCGTCGCGTTCACGGACGTGTTGTCCGTCAGCGCGTCGAGGGCCTCGCGTGCGGCGGCCAGTGCCTCGCGGCTCGCTCCATTCATCGGACGGCCTCGACCTTCTCCTCGAGCTCGTCGAGGAAGCGGTCGATCGTGCGGCTCTGGCGGGCGGTGTCCTCGAGGGACTCGCCGACCAGCTTGCCGGCCAGGTCGGTGGCGAGCTTGCCCACGTCCTGACGCAGCGCCGCGGACGCCGCCTTGCGGTCGGCCTCGATCTGGGCGTGACCGGCCGCGATGATCTCCTCGCGCTGCCGCTGGCCTTCCGCCTTCATCTCCTGGATGAGAGCGGTGCCCTGCTCCGTCGCCTCCTGGCGAAGACGCGCAGCCTCGTGGCGGGCCTCGGCGAGCTGGGCCTTGTACTGCTCCAGCACGCTCTGGGCCTCGATCTGGGCCGACTCGGCCTTCTCGATGCCACCCTCGATGGCCTCGCGGCGCTCGTCCAGAACCTTGTTGATGTTCGGGAGGAGCTTCTTGGCGAGGAAGCCGAAGACGATGACGAAGGCGATCAGGCCGATGACGAGCTCGTCAAGATGCGGAATCAGAGGAGGCTGGGGCTCCTCCGCCTGCGCAAGAAGCAGGGCGTTCACATCAGTGCCTTCCGTAAAAAGGTTCGGGCTGTCGGTCCGGGCTTACTGGTAGACGAAGCCCATGACGATGCCGATGAGGGCGAGCGCCTCACAGAAGGCGAAGCCCATGATCTGGTTGGTGCGGATCAGACCGGCGGCCTCGGGCTGGCGGGCGAGCGCCTGCGTGCCGTTACCGAAGATGATGCCGACGCCGACGCCGGGGCCGATCGCGGCGAGGCCGTAACCGATCGAGGCGACGTTGCCGACGACGTTGGTCTTGGCGCTGCCACCTTCGGCGGCGAGGTTGATCATGTCGAGAGCAGCGGACATGCCGTTACTTCCTTCTCTGTTCAATGACCCGATGGGGGTTGGCCACCGGACGACTGCTGGTTTCGGGGGTGAAGCTGCTGGGCCGGGGCCGGCTCAGTGGTGCTCGGCGAGCGCGCCCTGGATGTAGCTGCAGGACAGGAGGACGAAGACGTACGCCTGGACAGCCTGGATGAAGAGCTCGAACGCGGTCATGATGATGACCATCGCGAAGGAGGCGCCGGCGTAGACGAAGCCGAGGCCGTTCATCAGGTAGTACGTGGCGAGCGAGAACATCACGATGAGCAGGTGACCGGCGAACATGTTCGCGAACAGTCGGACCGCGTGCGTGAAGGGCCGGATCAGCATGTTCGAGAGGAACTCGAGAACCACGATGAGCGGCAGGATCGGGCCGAGCGACTTGTCGTAGCCGGTGATGTTCTTCCAGCCGCCCACGAAGCCGTGCTTCCGGAAGGTGAGCGAGACCCAGAGGATGTACACGATCAGGGCGAGACCGGCCGGGAAGGCGATCAGCGAGGTGACCGGGAACTGGGCGAGCGGGATGATGGACCAGAGGTTCATGATCCACACGAAGAAGAACAGCGACACCATGAAGGGGACGTACTTCTCGCCGTCCTTCTTGCCGATGATGTCGTAGACGATGCCGCGGCGCACGAAGTCGTAACCGGCCTCGCCGACCATCTGCATCTTGCCCGGGATCAGCTTGGGCTTGTTGAAAGCGGCCCAGAAGAACCCGACGACCACGATGGAGCCGAGGACGGCGAGCAGCATCGGCTTGGTGATCTCGATGCCGGCCACCGTGCCGATGGGCTCGTACATGAACGTGTGCAGGCCCGGCGCCGGGAAGCCACATCCAGAGAAGATGTGGCAATCCGGGTCGAAGGCAAGCGTCTGGTCAGCACTCACCGCGGGCTCCTTCAGCGTGGCGCATAGGTACGGCAACCTCGTTGTGTCGGCGCGGCACGCAGCCGCGGGTCGGCACTGGACTGGTCTTACGGATAAGGGGGCGGCGGTTCGGCTTCGAGCCTCGCGCTGGGACAGGCGTCAGCTCGGATGCCCGCGCCCGCAGTGCCGCAGTTGGCACCGGACGATAGCAGGAAGCCGAACACGGCTTTATCCCGGCCCTACTCCTCACGACGACGACCCCGAGTTCTTGGGGTCGACGTAAAGGATCTTGGCCTTCATGTAGGCACGGGCCTGCGCGGCGATCCAGATGATGGTCACGCCGAGCAGGGTGAAGGCGAAAGCCTTGAAGTCGAACCACGTGGTGTTCTTGAGCAGCGCCATCACCACGAAGAGCAGCAGCAGCTGGGCCGTGTAGAGCAGCAGCCCCATGGCCTGGAACAGGTGCGGCAGCGACTTGGCCGTCTTCTGGAGCACCACCATCCCGATTCCCATGAAGAGGATGACGAGCGCGGTGCCCAGGACGGCGCCGATCGCACCCTCTCCGCCGGCGACCACTCCGCTGATGACCGTGGCGATGGCGCCGGCGGCCGCTGCGGGAATGGCGGCGGACAGAAGGATGCGTGCGTCGTTGGACGGCATGGCGGTGTCTCCGCTTGCTGGTGGGGGCGATGGTGTCGTCAGGGACGAGCGTAAGCCCGGTCCGAGGTGGGTCTCGGGGCCAACGAACCGTCGCACTACGGTCCTTCGGCACTGTCGCCGGGTCTCGTGAACGGTATCACAAACTATTTGATGAGGTCTTTACCCGCACGTGTGCCGACTGTCACACATGAGAGTGACCGCGCGCGTGTGTGCGCGACAGCGGGGCCCTTTGTCTGGTATTGACCCCGCCTGCGGTTTTCGTCAACTCGGCGTTCCGGCCTTACGCCGATCCGTGAAGCGCGAACGGTGGCCGATGGCGGTAGCGCCGTTGACCCCGGCCGGCACCGGAACGCGCTCCTCCGCCGGAGTCTCGGCTTCCACCGGGTGGACCTCGGCGGCACCGGCGACGGCCGGAACGGCCTCCTCCGTACGGCCGCGGCGGCGGTAGCGCGGCGGCACGAACGACTCCGCCCACCGCGGGGCGCGCGGCGTGAACCGCGGCAGCAGGAGCAGCACCAGACCGATCGCGCTGAGCGCGACGATGACCATCACGATCCACCCCGACGCCGAGTGCACCGAGTACGCGAGCGTCCCGAAGGCGATCAGCCCGGACCAGAAGTACATGATCAGGACGGCCCGGCTGTGCGAGTGCCCGATCTCCAGGAGCCGGTGGTGCAGGTGGCCGCGGTCCGCCGCGAACGGCGACTGGCCGTTCCAGGTCCGGCGGACGATCGCCAGGATCAGGTCCGCCATCGGGATCGCGATGATGGTCAGCGGCAGCACCAGCGGGATGAAGACGGGCAGCGCCGCGTGGGTGGCCTGCCGGGTCGAACCCTCGAAGATCTTCAGCGCGTCCGGGTCGACCTGACCGGTGATGGAGATCGCGGAGGCGGCGAGGATCAGGCCGATCAGCATCGAGCCGGAGTCGCCCATGAAGATCCGCGCCGGGTGCATGTTGTGCGGCAGGAAGCCAAGGCACATGCCCATGAGGATCGCGGCGAACAGCGTCGCGGGGGCGGCGGCCTCGATCGTGTAGCCGTACCAGATCCGGTACGCGTACAGGAAGAACGCGGCGGCGGCGATGCAGACCATGCCGGCGGCGAGGCCGTCCAGGCCGTCCACGAAGTTCACCGCGTTGATGGTGAGCACCACCAGGGCGACGGTCAGCAGGGTGCCCTGCCACTGCGTGAGGGCGACCGTGCCGACGCCGGGGATGGGCAGCCACAGGATCGTCAGACCCTGCATGACCATCACGCCGGCGGAGATCATCTGCGCGCCCAGCTTGATCAGCGCGTCCAGTTCGAACTTGTCGTCCAGGACGCCGATCAGCCAGATCAGGGCGGCGCCGGAGAGCAGCGCGCGGGGCTCGTTGGAGAGCTCGAAGACACTGCTGAGGTTCGCCAGGTGGCTCGCGACCAGCAGGCCCGCGCACAGGCCGAAGAACATGGCGATGCCACCGAGCCGCGGTGTCGGTTCTCGGTGTACGTCGCGTGCGCGGATCTCCGGCATCGCCCCGGTCGCGATGGCGAACTTCCGCACCGGACCGGTCAGCAGATAGGTCACCGCGGCCGTGACACAGAGCGTCAGCAGGTAATCACGCACGGGCTGCCCCACAGGAATCGCTGGCCATCTCAGCCCCACACCCTAGCCGTGCCACCCATGTGGTTGAGGACATACGGTCCGCGCGAACGGTTCCCGGGGGGTGCCGAAGACGGCCGACTACCGGCCATACGGGGGAAATCGACCGGCCAGATCGCGTACTTCCGCACGTACCCGAGCCGTACGTTCCGGATCTTCGTCGAGGGCGAGCGTGAACAACATCGCGATCCGCGCCATCTCGGCCGGGCCCATGCCCTGGGTGGTGACGGCGGCGGTGCCGAGCCGGATGCCGCGGCCGTCGCCGTACGGCAGGGCGCAGGTGTCCAGGACCAGACCGGCGGCGGCGAGACGGGCCCGCGCGGTGGGGCCGTCGACGCCCAGCGGCGCCGGGTCGGCGGTGATGAGGTGGGTGTCGGTGCCGCCCGTGGTGACCGCGAAGCCCTCCGCGGCGAGCGCGGCGGCGAGCACCTGGGCGTGTTCCACCACCTGATGGGCGTACGCGGTGAACGCCGGCGTTGCCGCCTCCCCGAAGGCGACGGCCTTGGCCGCGATCGTGTGCATCTGCGCGCCGCCCTGGGTGAACGGGAAGACGGCCCGGTCGATCCGCTCGGCGAGCTCGGAGCCGCACAGGATCATCCCGCCGCGCGGTCCGCGCAGCACCTTGTGCGTGGTGGCGCAGACCACGTCGGCGTACGGCACGGGGCTCGGCGCCGCGCCCCCGGCGACCAGGCCCATGGGGTGGGCCGCGTCGGCGATGAGGTACGCCCCGACCTCGTCGGCGATCTCCCGGAACAGCGCGTAGTCGACGTGCCGGGGGTAGGAGATCGAGCCGCAGACGATCGCCTTCGGGCGGCGGCCGCGGGCGAGCTCGCGGACCTGCTCGTAGTCGATGAGCCCGCTGTCGGGTTCGACGCCGTACGGCACGAAGTCGAACCAGCGGCCGGAGAAGTTCGCCGGTGAGCCGTGGGTGAGGTGGCCGCCGTACGGCAGCCCCATGGCGAGCACGGTGTCGCCGGGGCGCAGCAGGGCAGCGTACGCGGCGAGCACGGCGGAGGAGCCGGAGTGCGGCTGCACGTTGGCGTGCTCGGCGCCGAAGAGCGCGGTGGCGCGGTCCACGGCGATCCGCTCGGCGGCGTCGACGTACTCGCAGCCGCCGTGGTGGCGGGCGCCGGGGTAGCCCTCGGCGTACTTGTTGGCCAGCGGGGAGCCGAGCGCGGCGAGGACGGCGGGCGAGGTGAAGTTCTCGGCGGCGATCAGCTGCAGCGAGTCCTGCTGCCGGCGGACCTCCCCGAGCATCACGTCGGCGATCTCCGGGTCCTGCCTGCGCAGGACGTCGAGATCCGGACCGTACGAGGAAACAGGCACGTCTGCGGGGAGGGCGGTGACCGGCATCTGTGGCTCCAGGCGTGGGCTGGGCTTCAGATCCAATGTAGGCACGTACGGACGTGTTTGCCCGATGTTCCCCCCGATTTCTCCGCCGTCCGTGGCCCACCCTGACCCACACGGGCCACCCGGCTCACCGCTTGGCGGACACCCCGGTCAGCGCCGTCACCACCGGGTCCCGATCCCCGACGCGCCCCTCGCACCGCTCGGCCCCGAGGGGCCTCCCAGGCTTCGAGCCGCTGCGCCGGCCTCCGGCCGCCGAGCCGGGCTCAGCGCTTCGCCGCAACGCCCGTCAGCGCCGTCACGACCGGGTCCAAGGCGTCATTGATCTCCTCGCCCACCGAGCGGAAGAACGTGATCGGGGCCCCGTACGGGTCCCGATCCCCGACGCGCCCCTCGCACCGCTCGGCCCCGAGGGGCCTCCCAGGCTTCGAGCCGCTGCGCCGGCCTCCGGCCGCCGAGCCGGGCTCAGCGCTTCGCCGCAACGCCCGTCAGCGCCGTCACGACCGGGTCCAAAGCGTCATTGATCTCCTCGCCCACCGAGCGGAAGAACGTGATCGGGGCCCCGTACGGGTCCCGATCCCCGACGCGCCCCTCGCACCGCTCGGCCCCGAGGGGCCTCCCAGGCTTCGAGCCGCTGCGCCGGCCTCCGGCCGCCGAGTCGGGCTCAGCGCTTCGCCGCAACGCCCGTCAGCGCCGTCACGACCGGGTCCAAAGCGTCATTGATCTCCTCACCCACCGAGCGGAAGAACGTGATCGGGGCCCCGTACGGGTCGTTGACCTCGTCGGCCTCGGGGTTGGGGGCCAGGAGCCACCCGCGTAGAGCGGCGGCGGCGCGGACCAGGGCGCGTGCGCGTTCGACCATGCCGTCGCCCAGCGGGTCCGGCAGCGTTGCCGGGTCTATGGCGCGGACGAGGCGGGTGAACTCCTTCAGGGTGAAGGTGCGCAGGCCCGCCGAGTGGCCCATGGAGATGACCTGGGCGCGGTGGTCGCGGGTGGCCGTGAGGACCAGGTCCGCGCGGATGACGTGCTCGTCGAGGAGCTCGCGGCCCACGAAGCCCGTCGCGTCCGCGCCGAAGTCGGCGAGGACCAGCTCCGCGTTGGCCTCCATCGGGGCGCCCTCGTGGCCCCAGGTACCCGCGCTCTCCACGATCAGGCCGCCGCCCCGCGGGTCGCCGAGCCGGTCGCACAGGGCATGCCGGGTCAGCCGCTCGGTGATCGGCGAGCGGCAGACGTTGCCGGTGCTGACGTGGAGGATGCGGAAGGAACTGCTCTCGGGTCCCGCTATGCCACGCCCCTCAGGGGCGGTCAACTGGCCACCTCGAGGTCGGGTACGACCTTGCGCAGCTCGTCCGCGTCGAGCGCGCCGGCCCGCAGCAGCACCGGGACGTTGCCGGTGACGTCGACGATCGACGACGGCACGATGCCGGGCGTCGGACCGCCGTCCAGGTACACGGAGACGGAGTCGCCGAGCATCTCCTGGGCCGCGTCGCAGTCCTCGGGCGACGGGTGCCCCGTCAGGTTCGCGGAGGAGACCGCCATCGGGCCGACCTCGGTGAGCAGCTCGATCGCGACCGGGTGCAGCGGCATCCGGATCGCGACGGTGCCGCGGGTGTCGCCGAGGTCCCACTGGAGCGACGGCTGGTGCCGCGCGACGAGCGTCAGCGCACCCGGCCAGAACGCGTCGACGAGCTCCCAGGCCTGCTCGGAGAAGTCCGTGACGAGGCCGTGGAGCGTGTTCGGGGAGCCGATGAGCACGGGCGTGGGCATGTTGCGGCCGCGCCCCTTCGCCGCGAGCAGGTCGGCGACCGCCTCCGAGCTGAAGGCGTCCGCGCCGATGCCGTACACGGTGTCGGTAGGCAGCACGACCAGCTCGCCCCGGCGGACGGCGGACGCGGCCTCGCGCAGCCCGGTCGCACGGTCGGTCGCCTCGTTGCAGTCGTATCGCCGTGCCATCAGTCGTGGGCCCCTTCGTACACGTGCTTGGTCATGGCATTGCCTTGCGTGCGGTCGCGAAGCGCGGCCGGTTGTTCAGGTCGGGGTGGTCGGCGGCGTCGACCCAGCCGGCCTCCTCGTTGAAGATCCACGGCACCTGGCCGCCCTGGGTGTCGGCGTGCTCGACGACGACCAGTCCCCCGGGCCGCAGCAGCCGGTGCGCGGTGCGCTCCAGGCCGCGGATGAAGTCGAGGCCGTCCTCGCCGGAGAAGAGCGCCATCTCCGGGTCGTGGTCGCGGGCCTCGGGCGCGACGTACTCCCACTCGGTGAGCGGGATGTACGGCGGGTTGGAGACGACCAGGTCGACCTGGCCGTCGAGCTCCGGAAGCGCGGCCAGGGCGTCGCCCTCGTGCAGCTCGACGCGGGAGCCCTCGACGTTCTTCCTGGTCCACGCCAGCGCGTCCTCGGACAGCTCCACGGCGTGCACGCGCGAGCGCGGCACCTCCTGCGCAAGCGCGAGCGCGATCGCGCCGGAACCGGTGCACAGGTCGACGATCAGCGGTTCGACGACGTCCATGGCGCGTACGGCGTCTATGGCCCAGCCGACGACCGACTCGGTCTCGGGACGGGGCACGAAGACGCCGGGCCCGACCTGGAGCTCCAGGTACCGGAAGAAGGCCCGCCCGGTGATGTGCTGGAGGGGTTCGCGCGCCTCGCGGCGGGCGATCGCCTCCCAGTACCGGGCGTCGAAGTCGGCGTCCTTGACCGTGTGCAGCTCCCCCCGCTTGACGCCGTGCACGAACGCGGCGAGTTCCTCCGCGTCGAAACGCGGCGAGGGGACGCCGGCGTCGGCCAGCCGCTGGGTGGCCTGGGCCACTTCGGCAAGCAGCAGACTGCGGGGGCCTGGGGGTCGCCCCCCAGAAGGTGACTGCACGCTGGTCCTCCGGGCTGGGTGGTACGAAGCGGGGCTCAGGCCGCGGCCAGCTTGGCCGCCGAGTCGGCGTCGACGCAGGCCTGGATGACGGCGTCCAGCTCTCCGTCGAGCACCTGGTCCAAGTTGTACGCCTTGAAGCCGACGCGGTGGTCCGAGATGCGGTTCTCCGGGAAGTTGTACGTCCGGATCTTCTCGGAGCGGTCGACGGTGCGCACCTGGCTGCGGCGCGCGTCCGCGGCCTCGGCCTCGGCCTTCTCCTGCGCCGCGGCGAGCAGCCGGGAGCGGAGGATGCGCATGGCCTGCTCCTTGTTCTGGAGCTGGCTCTTCTCGTTCTGGCAGGAGGCGACGATGCCGGTCGGCAGGTGCGTGATGCGGACCGCGGAGTCGGTGGTGTTGACGGACTGGCCGCCGGGACCGGACGAGCGGTACACGTCGATGCGCAGGTCGTTGGCGTGGATCTCGACGTCGATCTCCTCGGCCTCCGGGGTCACGAGGACACCGGCGGCGGAGGTGTGGATGCGGCCCTGCGACTCGGTGGCCGGCACGCGCTGCACGCGGTGCACGCCGCCCTCGTACTTCAGCCGGGCCCAGACGCCCTGGCCGGGCTCGGTCGCGCCGTTGCCGCCCTTGGTCTTGACGGCGACCTGGACGTCCTTGTAGCCGCCGAGCTCGGACTCCGTGGAGTCGATGATCTCGGTCTTCCAGCCGATCCGCTCGGCGTAGCGCAGGTACATCCGCAGCAGGTCGCCGGCGAACAGAGCGGACTCGTCGCCGCCCGCGCCCGCCTTGATCTCCAGGATGACGTCCTTGTCGTCGCTGGGGTCGCGCGGGACCAGGAGCAGCCGCAGCTTGTCGGTCAGCTCCTCGCGCTGCTTCTCCAGCTCCTTCACCTCGGCGGCGAAGTCGGGGTCGTCGTGCGCCAGCTCGCGGGCGGTCTCGATGTCGTCACCGGTCTGCTTCCAGGAGCGGTAGGTGCCGACGATCGGGGTCAGCTCGGCGTAGCGCTTGTTCAGCTTGCGCGCGTTGGCCTGATCTGCGTGGACCGAAGGGTCGGCGAGCTTCTTCTCGAGGTCGGCGTGCTCGCCGACCAGTTCCTCGACCGCCTCGAACATCGGGGGCTCCTGGGTTTTCGTAAGTTGCTACGGGGACGGCAAAGCGCCGGTCCCGGCCGCCCCACGCCGGGGCAGCCGAGGACCGGCGCAGTGGCTCGCTACTTCTTGGCGGAGCCGGCAGCCTTGCCGAAGCGGGCCTCGAAGCGGGCCACACGGCCGCCGGTGTCGAGGATCTTCTGCTTGCCCGTGTAGAACGGGTGGCACTCGGAGCAGACCTCGGCACGGATGGTGCCCTCGGTGAGGGTGCTACGGGTGGTGAACGACGCGCCGCAGGTGCAGCTGACCTGGGTCTCGACGTACTCGGGGTGGATGTCGCGCTTCAAGGTGTCTCCTAGTTTCGGGAGGGCTCCGGGTCGCAGGCGCGGGGTGCGCATGCGTGAACCGGGGCCGACGTACCAGTCTGCCAGGACCGGCCGCATCTCCCAAAACCGGGGGGTGGCCGAATCTATTCCGTACCGACCCGGCTACCGCACCACGCCGTCGGCCTGCCCCTTCGCGGCGTCCTTCGTCGCGGAGGCGGGGATCGGAAGGTCGGCCCTGAGGGCCGTCCAGACCTGCTGTCCGGCCTGTTCCAGCGGGACGACGCGGTTCGGGTCCGTCCTGTCGTACTCGACCGGCAGCGTGATCATCTGGACGTCCTCGGCACCGAGCTTGCTCAGCCCCTTGGCGAAGCCCATGAGCTCGTCCACGGAGTCCAGCTCGGAGTCCGGCGTGATCGCCTTGGTGGCGGTGTCGGCGAGGTCGACGAGCTTCTTCGGGTTGGTGAGGACGCCGACGTCCTTGACCTGGTCGATGAAGGCCTTGATGAACGCCTGCTGGAGCTGGATCCGGCCCAGGTCGCTGCCGTCGCCGACGCTCTTGCGGGTGCGGACCAGGCCGAGCGACTGCTCGCCGTCGAGGGTGTGCGTGCCGGGCTCCAGGTCGAGGTGACTCTTGCTGTCCCTGATGGCCTTGGTGGTGGTGATCTCCACGCCGCCGAGCTCGTCGATCAGTTTCTTGAAGCCGGTGAAGTCGACCTCGATGTAGTGGTCCATGCGGATGCCGGACAGCGACTCGACGGTCTTCACCGCGCAGGCCGGGCCGCCGACCTCGTACGCGGTGTTGAACATGGCCCGGTCCTCACCGGCCACGCGCTTCCCTTTGGCGTCGGTGCAGTCGGGGCGCTCGACGAGGGTGTCGCGCGGGACGGAGACCACGGAGGCGGTCCTGTGGCCCTCGTAGACGTGGACGACCATCGCGGTGTCCGAGCGGGCGGTGCCCTCGTCGCGGCCGTAGTCGCCGTTGTCGCCGGAGCGGGAGTCCGAGCCGAGGACGAGGATGTCCATGGAGCCGTTGTCGACGTTCTCGGGGCGGTCGGTGCCGAGCTGGGCGTTGATGTCGACGCCCTGCAGGTTGCCGTTGAGCTTGAAGTAGACGTAGCCGAGTCCGGTGCCGCCGAGCGCGACGAGCGCGGCCGCGCCCCAGGCGACGGCGGTCACCGCGCGGCGGCCCTTGGTGGGCTGCCTGCGGCGGCGCCCGGAGCCGGATATTCGGCCGCTCTTGCTCTGCTCGGTCATGGTCTTCCTCGGGACGATGGAGCCCTGCACGTCACCTTCTGTGACGGCAAGGCACCCAAAAGGGTTGCATGTGTCCCTGTGAGGTTTCGGTGAGCGACCGATGTGAAAGCGCCGGAGACGCACTGTGCCCACCGTGCGATGCACGGTGGGCACAGTGGTCTTTCCGCAGGTCACGGGCTGATCACGGGGATTGAAGACCGTGATCGTCCGGTTGTGACCAAGATCTCCGGAATCTGTCGGATCTAGCCGAAGAGGGTGTACGACTTCCAGCCGGTGCCGACACGGACCCGGTTGGCCGTCACGAACGGGGTCGTCGCCGAGCCGGAGCTCTTGTACGCCCAGAGGTAACCGTTCGCGTCGCGGACGAGGAAGTCGGCGTGACCGTCACCCGTGATGTCACCGGTGGTGGCGTACGCGGTGAAGTTCCAGCCGCTGCCGACCTGGACGCGGGCCGAGAACGGCCAGCTCGGGTTGCCGGTGCCCTTGTAGACCCAGAGCCGGGCCGAGCTGTCGCGGGCCAGCAGGTCCGGACGGCCGTCGCCGGTGAAGTCGCCCTTGCCGTAGACCTGGTAGCTGCCCCAGCCGACACCGATCTTGACCTTGGTGCCGAAGGTGCCGTTGCCGCGGCCCGGCCACAGGTAGAGCGTGCCGCCCGAGTCGCTGGCCGTCAGGTCGGGGTGACCGTCGGCGGTCAGGTCGCCGGCGACCGCGAGGTTGCGGTAGCCGGACCAGCCGGTGCCGACGCGGCGGTCGAGCCACTGCTCGGTCGCGACGTCGTAGCTGAAGACCCAGAGCTCTCCGTTGGTCTTCCGGTAGAGGAAGTCCTGGAAGTCGTCCCGGTTCAGGTCCGACTGGCGCACCAGGTTGGCGTCCCGCCAGTCGCCCCACGAGGCGGGGTTGGTGAGCGAGGTGCCGGTCGAGTGGTAGCCGAAGCCTTCGCCCAGCGAGTTGCGGGCGAACAGGTCCGCCTTGTCGTCGAAGTTGAGGTTGGCGTCGTCGATCCGGTGGTTGATCGGACCGGCGTACGTCGCCGTCTTCGCGAACACGCTGCGCGCGCCGGTGGCGACGCAGTCCTTCACGCCCCACGACACGACACCCGCGATGCGCCCGTTGACGACGAGCGGGCCGCCCGAGTCGCCGTTGCACGGCGAGACCGTGCCGGCGTCCTGGCCGGTGGCCGCGTTGCCCGCGCAGAGCATCGCGCCCGGAACGAACTCGGAGCCGTACGCGCCGGTGCACGTCGCGTCCGACTGGACCGGGATGGTCGCCTTCTTCAGCGTCGGCGAGATGTCCTCGTTGAGCGAGGTGGTGCGGCCCCAGCCGTACACGGTGCCGGGCGTGCCCGCCGCGTACGAGGCGCCGTACTGGGCCGGCTGGATCGGCTTGTACGGCAGCGGCGACCCGAGGGTGAGCACCGCGACATCGCCCTTGAGGGTGGTGTCCGAGTACCCGGGGTTGCGCCACTGGCGCCAGACGCCGACGGTCGTGCCCTCACCGCTGGTGAAGAGCTTCGAGGTGCCGCCGGTGACGGTGCCGTTCTTGTTCCAGTCGAGGCCGTCCACGCAGTGCGCGGCGGTCAGGACCTTGGCCGGCGAGACGAGCGTGCCGCCGCAGAAGAAGCCGATGTCATCGGCCGAGTCCGCGGTGCCACGGTCGTCGAAGTAGTACAGCTGCACCATCCACGGGGCCTCCGTGATGGTGGCGTCGACGCCCCCGATGATCTTCGGGTCGATCGTCGACGAGCCCGGGGCGGACGACTCCGCCGCCTTCGGGGACTCCTGGGTGCCGGCCTCGGCGCCCTCCTTCTCGGCCTTGGCCTTGAGGACGGCCTTCGCGCCGTCGACCCGGGCCTGCAGCTCGGCGGCCGAATCCTGGGCCGGGCGCTCGACACCGGTGTGCCGCGGCGCCTCGTCCGCCTGGGCCGGTACGGCCGTCAGGCCCGCGCCACCCAGCGCGAGCGCGGCCGCGGCCGCTGGAAGGGCCACGCGGGCCCTCCGGTGAGCAGAAGTCACGCAGTTCTCCTATCGATGTGTCGCACACGTCAGGAGAGAAGAATCGAGTGACCCCACTGCGTCGGGGCATGACGGTGTCAGGGCATGACGGCGTGATGCCTCAATGGGCACATCCGGAAATGTGTTCCCCCCCCACGTGCGACCCGCCGATCGTACAATGCTGGACCGCCCCCGTCACCGGAGTAACGGGGGCGGTCTCATACCTCGTCAGAACGGCCCGAAAGGGCGTCCGAGGCGCTGTCGGGCGACGCGTCAGTCGTTGTTGCCGGCCGACGGGGTCGTCTTCTGGATCTGCAGCAGGAACTCGGCGTTCGACTTCGTCTGCTTCATCTTGTCGAGCAGCAGCTCGATCGCCTGCTGCTGGTCGAGCGCGTGCAGCACCCGGCGCAGCTTCCAGACGATGGCGAGCTCCTCGCTGCCGAGCAGGATCTCCTCCTTGCGCGTACCCGAGGCGTCGACGTCGACGGCCGGGAAGATGCGCTTGTCGGCGAGCTTCCGGTCGAGCTTGAGCTCCATGTTGCCGGTGCCCTTGAACTCCTCGAAGATCACCTCGTCCATGCGCGAGCCGGTGTCGACCAGCGCGGTGGCCAGGATGGTCAGCGAGCCGCCGTCCTCGATGTTGCGCGCCGCACCGAAGAAGCGCTTCGGCGGGTAGAGCGCGGTCGAGTCGACACCACCGGACAGGATGCGGCCGGAGGCGGGCGCCGCGAGGTTGTACGCGCGGCCCAGGCGGGTGATCGAGTCGAGCAGGACGACCACGTCGTGACCCAGCTCCACGAGGCGCTTGGCGCGCTCGATGGCCAGCTCGGCGACGGTGGTGTGGTCCTCGGCCGGACGGTCGAAGGTCGAGGAGATGACCTCGCCCTTGACCGACCGCTGCATGTCGGTGACCTCTTCCGGACGCTCGTCGACCAGGACGACCATCAGGTGGCACTCGGGGTTGTTGTGGGTGATCGCGTTGGCGATCGCCTGCATGATCATGGTCTTGCCGGTCTTCGGCGGGGCCACGATCAGGCCTCGCTGGCCCTTGCCGATCGGCGACACGAGGTCGATGATCCGCGTGGTCAGCACACCCGGGTCGGTCTCCAGACGGAGGCGGTCCTGCGGGTAGAGCGGGGTCAGCTTGTTGAACTCCGGGCGGCCACGGCCGGAATCGGCGGCCATGCCGTTCGAGGAGTCCAGGCGGACCAGCGCGTTGAACTTCTCGCGGCGCTCGCCCTCCTTCGGCTGACGCACGGCGCCGGTGACGTGGTCACCCTTGCGCAGGCCGTTCTTGCGGACCTGGGCGAGGGAGACGTACACGTCGTTCGGGCCGGGCAGGTAGCCGGAGGTCCGGATGAACGCGTAGTTGTCGAGGATGTCCAGGATGCCCGCGACGGGGATCAGGACGTCGTCGTCGGAGACCTGCGGCTCGCCGGCGGCGAACTCGTCACGGCCACGACGGCCACGACGGTCGCGGTAGCGGCCGCGACGGCCACGGCGGCCGCCCTCGTCGTCGAAGTCGTCCTGCGGTCCGCTCTGCTGACCGCCCTGCTGGCCCTGACGCTGCTGGCGCTGGCCACCCTGGCCACCGCCCTGCTGGTCGTCGCCCTTGCCACGGTCGCGGCGGTCGCGCTGACGGTCGCGGCGGTCACCGCGCTCGCCCCGCTCCCCGCGGTCGCGGCGGCCACGGCCCTCGGCGCCCTCGACGGCGGCCTCGGCCTTCGCCTCCGGCTGCGCGTCGGTACGGGTCTCGGCCTTGACCTCGGCCTTGACGTCGCCCTCGGGGCTGCCGGCCGGGGCGGTGGCGCGGCGGCGACGGCGCTCACCCGCGGGCTGCTCGTCACCGGCGGCCTCGGCGGAGGCGGCGGGCTTCGGCTGGCCCGGGATGTCGATCTGCTGCTGCGCGGCCTTCTCGGCCTTGGGCGCGGCCGACTCGGCGGCGTCCTCGCCCGTACGGGCCTTGGAGGTGGCGCGGCGCTTCGGCTTGGTCTCCGCGGTGTCGGCGGACTTCGCGGGGGCCTGGCCGCCTCCGGCCTGCGCCTCCTTGATGACCTCGATCAGCTGGCTCTTGCGCATCCGCGCGGTGCCCCTGATGCCGAGGCCGGACGCGACCTGCTGCAGCTCGGCCAGGACCATGCCCTCGAGGCCGGTGCCGGAGCGGCGGCGCCGTGCGGTGGTGCCAGTGGCAGCACCTGCGGCGGGCGCGGCGTTGTCGACACTGCTGTCGGCAGTCACGCCCATCAGATCGGTGGTGTCGCTCACGAAGGGTCCTTCCCTGGAGCGGACGTCGGCCATCTGGCTCGGCGACCGGTTGTGCTGTCCGGCAGCGGTCCTGGCTTGTGGACCGTGTCCGGGGCGGTGGTCCCGCCGGGTACGGCGGAAGAAGAAACGTGCTGGGGTCCGGCCCGAGCCCCCTGCTCGGCCCTCACGCGGAAAGAGCGAGGGGTGTCGTGCCGGTTCCGGAGCGTGCTCGAAACTGCTCAGGCAGGCTGCTCAGGCAGTTGGGGAGGCTCCCGGAAGAATTGGTGGTCCCTGATGGGGACACTCAGCACCGCGCCACAAAGGCGCCGGGTGCTGACTTGAGGTTAACACTACCGGCTCCAACAAACATTCCCCCTCTCCGTCACCGGCAATCTCGTGTCCGCGGACCGCGCCGTTCGGAGCGGCCGCCCGAAGGCCGCTGCCGACGCGGATCCGCGGAGCCCTCGTCTACGGGGCGAGCGGCAGGACGCTCGCTCCCGACATGTCGAGGGCCAGTCGGTTCGCGGCCCAGCCGTCGCCGGCCAGCAGCGCGACCTTGTCGGCGGTGCCGGGCTCGGCCAGCGCGAGCACCGTGGGACCGGCGCCGGAGATGACGGCGGGCACGCCGTCGGCGCGCAGCCGGTTCACCAGATCGATGCTCTGCGGCATGGCGGGGGCGCGGTACTCCTGGTGCAGCCGGTCCTCGGTGGCCGCGAGCAGCAGCTCGGGGCGGCGGGTCAGGGCCTCGACGAGGAGGGCGGCGCGGCCGGCGTTGGCCGCGGCGTCCACGTGCGGGACGGTGCGCGGCAGCAGGCCGCGGGCGGTCTCCGTCAGCACCGGCTTCCCGGGGACGAAAACCACCGGAACGATGGAATCGGCGGGCTTCATGGTGATCGCCCGCGCGGCGCCGGACTCCATCCAGGCGAGGGTGAAACCGCCGAGCAGACAGGCGGCCACGTTGTCGGGGTGCCCCTCGATCTCGGTGGCGAGCTCGAGCAGGGCGGCGTCGTCGAGCCGGGCGTCCCCGCCTATGGTCACGGCGCGGGCGGCGACGATGCCGGCGCAGATGGCGGCGGAGGATGAGCCGAGGCCGCGGCCGTGCGGGATGCGGTTGGCGCAGACGACCTCGAGGCCGCGGGGCTGGCCGCCGAGCAGGTCGAAGGCCGTGCGCAGGGAGCGTACGAGCAGGTGGCTCTCGTCGCGCGGGAGCGTCTCGGCGCCCTCGCCGGCGATGTCGACGTGCAGACCGGAATCGGCGACCCGGACGACGATGTCGTCGTAGAGCCCCAGCGACAGGCCGAGGGCGTCGAAGCCCGGCCCGAGGTTGGCGCTGGTGGCGGGGACGCGCACCCGGACGGCGGCGGCGCGGAACGCGGGACCGGCCATCGCTCGATGACTCTCCTTGACTTGCGACTACATGGGTCTGTGCGGGGGTTCGAGAGAAGTACCTGAGACACCCGGGGGCCGCGTCGGCCCGGAGGCGGCGACAACGGCAACGACACCGCGCATATGCAACGGGGCGGGTTGGGTACAGCCTATCGAAGGAAGGTTCTGTGGCGACATAGGGCGCACAGGAGGCGCACGATGCGTGTCGCGAGCCTTCCTGTGCGCCTATGTACGTTCCTGGGGGGTTTGACGCCCTGTCAGGAGCAGATGTTACGCCAGCCCGAGCCGCTGGGCCGCGGTGGCGGCGTCGACCGGGACGGTGACCGGCTGCGGCGCGCCGGCGACGGCCCAGTCGGGGTCCTTGAGGCCGTTGCCGGTGACCGTGCAGACGATGGTCTGGCCCGGGTCGACCTTGCCCTGCGCGGCGGCCTTCAGCAGACCGGCGACCGAAGCGGCCGAGGCGGGCTCCACGAAGACGCCCTCCTGGGAGGCCAACAGGCGGTAAGCCTGCAGGATCTCACGGTCCGTCACCTCGTCGATGAAGCCGCCCGACTCGTCGCGCGCGGCGATCGCGTAGTCCCAGGAGGCCGGGTTGCCGATGCGGATCGCGGTGGCGATGGTCGACGGGTCCTTGACGACCTCGCCGCGCACCAGCGGGGCGGAACCGGAGGCCTGGAAACCCCACATGCGCGGGGTGCGGGTGGCGAGGCCGTCGGCCGCGTACTCCCGGTACCCCTTCCAGTAGGCCGTGATGTTGCCCGCGTTGCCGACCGGCAGGACGTGGATGTCGGGCGCCTCGCCCAGCATGTCCACGATCTCGAAGGCGGCGGTCTTCTGCCCCTCGATGCGCACCGGGTTGACGGAATTGACCAGCGCGACGGGGTAGTTGTCGGACAGCGCGCGGGCGAGGTCCAGACAGTCGTCGAAGTTGCCGTCGACCTGGAGGATCTTCGCGCCGTGCACGAGGGCCTGGCCCATCTTGCCGAGCGCGATCTTGCCCTGCGGCACGAGCACCGCGGACACCATGCCGGCGCGCACCGCGTACGCGGCGGCGGAGGCGGAGGTGTTGCCGGTGGAGGCGCAGATGACGGCCTTCGCGCCGTCCTCCTTGGCCTTGGAGATGGCCATGGTCATGCCGCGGTCCTTGAAGGAACCGGTGGGGTTGGCGCCCTCGACCTTGAGATGCACCTCGCAGCCCGTGCGCTCGGAGAGGACCTGAGCGGGGACGAGCGGCGTGCCGCCCTCACGAAGCGTGACGACCGGCGTCGTGTCCGTGACCGGAAGGCGGTCCCGGTACTCCTCGATGATGCCGCGCCACTGGTGGGTGCCCTTGGTGGTCATGGGTCCTTACTCCCCTTCAACACGCATGATGCTGGCGACACCGCGCACGGTGTCGAGCTTGCGCAGCGCCTCGACGGTCCCGGAGAGGGCGGCGTCGGGCGCGCGGTGGGTGACGACGACGAGGCTTGCCTCGCCGTCCTTGCCCTGCTGGCGCACCGTATCGATGGATACGCCGTGCTCGGCGAAGACCGTCGCGACCTGGGCGAGGACACCCGGCTTGTCGGCCACGTCGAGACTGATGTGGTACCGCGTCACGACCTCGCCCATGGGGCTCACGGGCAGCTGCGTGTACGCGGACTCGCCGGGGCCCGTCGCCTCGTTGAGACGGTTGCGGCAGACGGCGACGAGGTCGCCGAGTACGGCCGAAGCGGTCGGCGAGCCGCCGGCGCCGGGGCCGTAGAACATGAGCCGCCCGGCGGCCTCCGCCTCGACGAAGACGGCGTTGTACGCCTCGCGGACGGAGGCGAGCGGGTGGCTGAGCGGAATCATCGCGGGGTGCACGCGCGCGGTGACGGACTCGCCGTCGGCGGCCCGCTCGCAGATCGCGAGCAGCTTGATGGTGCAGCCCATGCGCTTGGCGGAGGCGAAGTCCGCGGCGGTGACCTCGGTCATGCCCTCGCGGTAGACGTCGTCGAGGCGGACCCGGGTGTGGAAGGCGATACCGGCGAGGATGGCGGCCTTGGCGGCGGCGTCGAAGCCCTCGACGTCGGCGGTCGGGTCGGCCTCGGCGTACCCGAGGGCGGTGGCCTCGTCGAGCGCCTCGGAGTACCCGGCGCCGGAGGTGTCCATGGCGTCGAGGATGAAGTTGGTGGTCCCGTTGACGATGCCCATGACCCGGTTGATCTTGTCGCCGGCGAGGGACTCGCGCAGCGGCCGGATCAGCGGGATGGCGCCGGCGACGGCGGCCTCGAAGTACAGGTCCCGCCCGTGCTGGTCGGCGGCCTCGTAGAGGGTCGCGCCGTCCTGGGCGAGCAGCGCCTTGTTCGCGGAGACGACGGACGCGCCGTGCTCGAAGGCGGTGGTGATGAGGGTGCGGGCCGGCTCGACCCCGCCGATGACCTCGACGATGACGTCGATGTCGCCCCGTTTGACCAGGGCGGTCGCGTCGGTGGTGATGAGCTCGCCGGGAATGCCCTCGCGGACCTTGTCCGGGCGGCGGACCGCCACGCCGGCGAGCTCGACCGGGGCGCCGATGCGCGCGGCGAGGTCGTCGGCGTGCGTCGTCATGATGCGCGCCACCTCTGAGCCGACCACACCACAGCCCAGCAGCGCCACCTTCAGCGGACGCGTACGCATCATCCGACCTCGTTTCTCGTACTACTTCGTATCTCTACGGTGGGAACCAGTCTCACTCACCGGACGGGGCTTTCTGCGCCCCGTCCGGATCCTGAGACAGTTATTTCATCACCCGACATCGAGACGCAGGAGATCCTCCTCCGTCTCACGCCGGACGATCACCCGGGCCTCGCCGTCGCGGACGGCGACGACCGGCGGGCGAAGTGCGTGGTTGTAGTTGTTGGCCATGGAGCGGCAGTACGCCCCGGTCGCGGGCACGGCGATCAGGTCGCCGGGCGCGACGTCGGCCGGCAGGAAGGCGTCCCGTACGACGATGTCGCCGCTCTCGCAGTGCTTGCCGACGACGCGGACGAGCATCGGCTCGGCGTCGGAGGTGCGGGACACGAGGGAGACGCTGTACTCGGCGTCGTAGAGCGCGGTGCGGATGTTGTCCGACATGCCGCCGTCGACGGAGACGTACGTGCGCAGCCCTTCGAGCGGCTTGACGGTGCCGACCTCGTACAGGGTGAAGGCGGTCGGGCCCACGATGGCCCGCCCGGGCTCGACGGAGATGCGCGGCGTGCGCAGCCCCGCGGCCTCGCACTCTCTCCCGACGATCTCGTTGAGGGCCTTGGCGATGTCGTGCGGCTCGCGCGGGTCGTCGGCGGAGGTGTACGCGATGCCGAGACCGCCGCCGAGGTCGATCTCGGGCAGCTCGACGCCGTGCTCGTCGCGGACCTCGGCGAGCAGCTGGACGACGCGGCGCGCGGACACCTCGAAGCCGGCCATGTCGAAGATCTGGGACCCGATGTGCGAGTGGATGCCGATGAGCTCGAGCCCGTCGAGCTTGAGCGCCCGCCGCACGGCCTCGGCGGCCTGCCCGCCCGCCAGCGCGATGCCGAACTTCTGGTCCTCGTGCGCGGTGGCGATGAACTCGTGGGTGTGCGCCTCGACGCCGACGGTCACGCGGATCTGCACGCGCTGCCGCTTGCCGAGGGACTGGGCGATGTGCGCGACGCGCACGATCTCCTGGAAGGAGTCGAGCACGATCCGTCCGACACCGGCGGTGACGGCTCGGCGGATCTCCTCCTCGCTCTTGTTGTTGCCGTGGAAGGCGATGCGCTCCGCCGGCATGCCGGCGGAGAGGGCGGTGGCGAGCTCGCCGCCGGAGCAGACGTCGAGGTTCAGCCCCTCTTCCTTGAGCCACCGCACGACGGCCCGGGAGAGGAACGCCTTGCCGGCGTAGAAGACGTCGGCGTCCGCGCCGAACGCGTCGGCCCAGGCGCGGCAACGGGCCCGGAAGTCGGCCTCGTCGAGGATGTAGGCGGGCGTGCCGACCTGCTCGGCGAGCTGGGCGACGGTCAGCCCGCCGACGGTGACGACGCCCTCGTCGTCACGCCCGACGGTCCGGGACCAGACCTTGGGGTCGAGCGCGTTGAGGTCGGCGGGCGGCCCGGAGTAGTGCCCCTCGGGGAGGACGTCGGCGTGGCGGGGCCCGGCGGGGTGGGCGGAACGGCTCATGGCTGCATCTTTCAGATCTGTTCGGGTGCGCTGATGCCGAGCAGGGCGAGGCCACCGGCGAGCACCGTCCCGGCGGCTTCGGCGAGCGCGAGCCGGGATCGATGGGCGGCCGAGGGTTTCTCGTCGCCGAGGGGCAGGACCGTGTGCTGGAAGGCGAGCAGCGCGTCGGCGGTGGCTTCGAGGTGCCGGGCGACCCGGTCGGGGGCGCGGAGGCGGGCGGCCGAGGCGAGGACGGCGGGGTGGTCGCGGAGCAGCCCGGTGAGCACGGGCGCGTCGACGGCCCGCGTCGGCTCGCCCTCGGTGCCGAAGCCCAGCTGCTCGGCGTTGCGGAGCAGGGCGCGGGTACGGGAGTAGGCGTACCGCACCCGGAAGAGGGGGTTGCCCTCGTGCTGGTGGAGCAGCTCGTCGGTGAGCTTGGCGTGGTCGTGCGAGGCGGCGGAGAGGAGCCCCCAGCGGGCGGCGTCGACGCCGAAGCGATCGAGGAGCTCGCGGGCGGTGTACGGCACCGGCAGCGGGGTGATGTCGGTCGGCAGATGCGACCGGGAGTGCTCGGCCTCGATCCGCACGCCGAGCAGAGCCCAGTCGGGGTCGGCGGCGTCCTCGGCGGCGGTCCGCAGGAGCACACCCTGGGAGTGGAGGAGCCGCCGGACGGCGTCGGCGGTGACGGCGGCCCGGACGTCGGAGCGGTAGCAGGGCTGGGCGATCTCGCCGGTGTCGGGCCGATGCCCGTACCGGAGTCCGTACCGCTGGATGGCCCGCACGAGGTCCTGCTGCGTGTCGAGGCGCAGGGTGAAGTTGAGGAACCCGGGCCCGGTGATGTCGATGCGGCCGAGGTCGGGGTGCGGGAGGAGCCGCTCGATGAGCAGCTCGGCGACGTGCCGCGGCGTCGCGTCGGCGGCGCGGGCGAGCACGAGCGCGACGTTGCTGGCGTAGTCCCCGCTGCCGCCGGGCCGGGTCCGCTCGACGCGGACGACCTCGGGCACGTCGACGGACAGCACACCCTCGTCAACCGCACGGCGCACGGCGCGCCGGAGGGTGAGGGAGAGGTCCGCGGGGGTCACGGGACAAGCGTATGGGAGGAGGGGGGTGGGAATGCGAACGGGTTTCGCGATGCGGTCATGAGGGCCGGTCGGGATGGGCCGAACGGAGGCCGACGCCCCCGACGCGAAGGCCCGGACACGAGCTCACGCACGGGACGGGCCCGGTACGACTCACGCACGGGACGGGCTCGTACGGCTCACGCACGGGCTCACGCACAGGACGGTCTCGGTACGGCTCACGCACGGGATGGTCTCGGTACGGCTCACGCACGGGACGAACTCACGCAGGGGCGCAGCTACGGGCTCACGTACGGGGAGTGCCGGCCCGCCCGGCCCCGCGTCTGCTGCCGTCGACGGACGGCGGCCCCTCCGTTTCCTGCGACGGCCCCTGCCGCCGCCCCCCGTGCACGAGCTGCCGCACGACGCGCACGAGCTCGGCAGGCTCGAAGGGCTTGGCGAGAAACGCGTCGACACCCGCGGCGAACCCGCTCTCGACCTCGTACGGAGTGCAGGCACTGATGATGGCGACGGGCACCCCGCTGGTCTGCGGATCGTCCCGCAGCCGCGCAGCGGTCCGCAGCCCGTCGAGCCGCGGCATGACGACGTCGAGAGTGACGACATCAGGACATACCTGATGCACCACATCAAGACACTCGGCACCATCGGCCGCGGTCACCACCTCGAACCCCTCGAGCTCGAGATTGACCCTGATCAACTGACGGATCACCCGGTTGTCATCGACAACGAGCACTCGCCCGGACACGCCTGACACAACTCGAGAGTAGGCGTCCGGTCACGGCTGCGTCCCGGTTTTCCCCACTTCCGACCCGTGCGGGGGAACGAGGGGTCGGTGACGCCCCGGAAATACCTGTTCACAGCCACCCCTCGGAGCCTGGTAGGGTTCTACCCGTCGCCGCCGAACGCGGCAACGCCCCCGTAGCTCAGGGGATAGAGCAACGGCCTCCGGAGCCGTGTGCGCAGGTTCGAATCCTGCCGGGGGCACTTCGCAGGAAGTGCCTAAAGACCCCGCCATCAGCGAGAACGCTGAGGACGGGGTCTTGTCGTATGTGCAGCCGTATGTCGAGGCCTGCGGACGAGGCGTGGACGGGATCTTGGCGCAACGCCCAAGGTGGGAACGGCAAAGCGACAGGAACGGTCCAGTAGACCGAGTGCACCGTGCTGACGGTCGCGGTTGACCCATTTCGACGCGCACGCGCGGGAGATGCCCATCTCGGCCGCCACGTGGGCGATCGCAGCGGTGCCGGCAACGCTGCACGAGTCGCAGCCGCCCCTCGGGGGCAGCGGAGCATTGCGGTGAAGCACCGGCGTTCCTAACGCCAGGGGTCGAGGGCGAGCTTGCCCCGGGTCTGGCCCGCTTCGAGTTGCTCCAGCACCTTGGCCCCCTCGGCCAGGGGGTGAACCTGGGGGGTGCCGGGCGGGTACGTGCCGTGGGCGATGAGGGCCTCGATCTCGACGAGCAACGACTGGTAGAGGGACGGGGCCGCGACCGCCAGTGCACCGATGTGCAGCCCCTTGACCTGGACCTGGTGGGTGAAGACCAGGTCGTGCGTGGTCAGGGTGGCGTCGCCGGAAGCGGCACCGAACACGACGATGCGTCCGGTGAAGGGTTTGGTGACCGACAGGCTGATCTTGAACGTGGCCTGTCCCACTGACTCCAGGACCAGATCGACACCGCCGGTCAGGCGGGTGATCTCCTCTGCGAGATCCGGGCGTCGGCTGTCCAGGACCTCGTCGGCGCCGAGCGCTTTGACGGTGTCGTGCTTCGCTGGTGA
Organism: Streptomyces sp. HUAS YS2; assembly: GCF_033343995.1. Classification (NCBI taxonomy): domain Bacteria; kingdom Bacillati; phylum Actinomycetota; class Actinomycetes; order Kitasatosporales; family Streptomycetaceae; genus Streptomyces; species Streptomyces solicathayae. The sequence goes on from NZ_CP137573.1 coordinate 2,675,306, forward strand.
CGCCGTGGCGATCACGCGGGCACCGTAGTGGCGGGCGAGGCGGACGGCGGCCTGCCCCACGCCTCCGGCCGCGGCATGGACGAGGACTGTCTCACCCGTCTTGATCTCGCCCAGCGGCTTCAGTGCAGCCAAGGCGGTGGCCCAGTTCAGCACCAGGCCGAGGGCTGCGGCGTCGCTCCAGCCGGACGGCACGGGCAGCACGCCCGCGGCCGGCATCGTCATGTACTGCGCGAAGGCTCCCGGGCCGGCGCCGACGACGTGGGTGCCGAGGCGCAGCGGACTCTCGACCTCCAGGCCGACCCCCACGATCTCGCCTGCGGCCTCGAAGCCCGCCACATAGGGTGCCTGCGGGCCTCCTCCATAAGTTCCATGGGCCTGCATGACGTCTGCGAAGTTGACCCCGGCGGCGCCGACACGGATCAGGTACTCGCCGGGCCCCGGGGTGGGGCGGCGGTGATCGGTCGTGAGGGTCAGGTCCTTCGGTCCCCGATGCGACCGCTGGACCAGTGCTCGTACCGTCTGCTCAGCGGTGTGCTGCTGCTCGTTGATCTCCATGCACCGAACGTAGGAGTCTGACACTTACGTCAAGGTCAAGTGGCAGCTATAGATCAGCACGGCGGGCCTCTCGCAGGTAGGTGTCGAGTGCCGCCTGCTGATCGCTGAGAACGGCGATGCGAGCAGCGAGCCGATCGCGATAGCTCTGCACCTCGTGCAGAAACTCCGCGCACACTGCGTCGGTGCCGGCTTCGGAACCGTCAGTGAGGCGGGGCAGGAGCTCCCTGATCAACCGCACGGGCAGCCCAGACTCCAGCAGCGAGCGGATGACGAGCACCCGGTCGATCGTGGACTGGCAGTAGTCGCGGAACCCATTGCTGAAACGGCCAGGGACGATCAAGCCCTCATCCTCGTAGTGCCGCAACGATCTCGCACTCACGCCGCTGACTCTGGAAGCTTCGCTGATCTTCATACCTGGAGGCAACGTCCAGGAACACCACGATCTTCCAGCACCATCGCTACAACGAAGAGAAGACCTGCCCAAGCGTCAACAACCTCATGTCCCGCAACAACTAACGGCTATCTGCCGCCCGCGCGTCTGCACCGCCCGAATACCAATGCTCCAACCCTGCGACTCGGCGTGAAAGCGTCTGACGGGTGGTTCCAGTCGGTTGCCGGGAGGCAATAGACGACACCATCGCGCCAGATGGGGTCCTTGGCGCTGATCATAGGTCGCAGGAAATCTCAGCCAACCATTCCGGGGTGTAGCACTCGGCGAACGACCATTCCTGGTCCGAGTAGTGATCGTCTGTGCTGTCGGTGTACACCTCAAGCCTGCCTTGCGGCGTCAAGCGGTAGTACTCGCGAATCGGGTCACCCTCCACGGTGGGACAGGTCACCTTCAGTTCCGCGCTCTCGCCGTTCTTGAGGGCTCGCTGAAGGCAGACGATTTCCCGCGCCGCCTGTTTCTGCATCTCCTCACGCTGATCCAGGCTCACCTCGCCACAACTTGAAAACTCGGTTCTAGACTCCCAGCGTTCCTTGACCGGATCGTTCAGCATGCCGCAACCGGCAGCCAGCAAGGACGTCAGCGCTACCGCGACGAGCCGCGCGCGAATCGAAACAGCCGCCCCGCAGCGAGGACGGGCCCTGCCTTGAGCTATCACGCCGCCCCCTTCCTGAAGTCCACAGCCGACCAGAGCAACAGTCCCTCGGACGTTTCTGAGGCCTCAGGGAAGCATGTCTCCCCGGTTCACGCAGGTGTACGAGCCGTCGTCATTGCGCCCCACGCTGTCGTACGACCAGCAGTGGAGCGCCGGCGCGAGCGTCCACATCCGCAGTGCCATGAGGGCACCGATGCAAGCGACAGCAGCCCATCCCCCGTAGGACCGCCAGCCAGAGAGCGCCAGTCCGCCGATGCCCACCAGGGCTGCGAACACCTGCATGTAGACGATCAGCGGTCCCCTGTTCTCCCGCAGCCCGGGAAACGACTCCATCTCGATGGTCCCCCCGAAGCTGAACAACACCACGAGTAGGGCAAAGGCGAAAACGAGGGCGGCCACGCAACCACGGGCTGCGCGCGCGTACGGCTCGGTCGTGCGCTCGCCCCGCTTGTCAGAGTGCTCCTCGTCCACGGCACCTCTTCCGCCACTCTGGATCAACTCCAGCGCCATCGTCTTGGCAGGACCGGACTGCAGGGCATGTACCTCCCTCTCCACCGGCTCCGTCGCGGCTTGGACGACGTAACCACCGCCGAATACGGTCAGTAGCAGGGCGGAGACCATCACGCTCGCGCGATCGCTCAGCAGCAACTGCGTACCAAGGGACATCGTCGTCACTGCTGCCGCCCATAGGGCAGTGATGGCCGCCACCACGAGGACGAACGCCCCGGCCTTCTTCCTGGCGGCCACCGGCCTGCTGGTGACAGGGGTCGTAAGAGAGAAGCCAACAGACAGTGTTCCGGGTAGGTGGAGCAGAATCGCCGCGCCCAGAGCCACGAGCACACCTGCCGCAAGGGCCGCCCACGGCTTTACCTCATCGCTGTACGGGGCGATGGCGCAGCCGCTTGAGGAGGTCGACCTGCTCTGGTTCAAGGCGTAGCACTCCGAGGAGTCCGCGGATCTGTGAGTGATTCGGAAAGCACGGAGGCGAGTCGGCGGTAACAGAGACGCGTAGGCAGGCCCCGTGCTGATGCGCGTTGATCGCGCGTGCTGCCTCAGCCAGGACCTCATCTTTGTCCGTGTGCCGGACCACCGGGGACATGGCAACGCCCCGGAGGCCCAGGGACTCGCTGAGGCGGGCCATGGGGCCGCCGGCATCGCCCGCGAGGACTTGCGCTGACGGCAGGGCGCCGCTGTCGACGGTGAGAACCGTGCCTTGGGGCACGGCGTCCATCGCGCGGTCGCAGAAGGTCTCCAGAACATCCCGGACGTCCGGGTCCGGGACCAACTCCATGACAGGGCGGATGCTGGAGCGGACAGCCGGCGTGACGTGCTCGAGGGCCGAGAACTCCCCCGCTTTGCCCTTGAGTATCGGAACATAAGCCAACGGATCCCCCAGCGCACTCCGCATCAAGCCAATGGTGTCGCGCTCACTCCCATCAGAGTGTGACGAGAACCAGCCGTGCCGGGTAAGGGCACGAATCAGCCGCACGGCGGGTTCGGGAATGCCGTGCTTCGGCAAGGGGTGTGGAGTCAGGTGGGGAAGCCGGGTTCTGCGTGGTTGGTTTCGTAGGCGATGATGGCCAGTTGGGTGCGGTCTCTGGCTTGGAGTTTGGTCAGGAGGGTGCTGACGTGGGTTTTTACCGTCGGCAGGGTGATCTGGAGGGTTGCCGCGATTTCTGCGTTCGAGAGGCCGTTGGCTATCTGGACCAGGACCTCGGTCTCGCGGGTCGTGAGGCCCGGTAGGGGGGTTGGTCGGGGGCGGGGAGTGGGGGGCGGGGTGAGGGTGGATATCAGGCGGGTTGTGGTGGTGGCGGCCAGGACCGATTCGCCGGCGGCGACGATGCGGATGCCGGTGATCAGTTCGTTCGGGGTGGCGTCCTTCAGGAGGAAGCCGCTCGCGCCGGCGCGGAGCGCCGGGTAGGCGTACTCGTCCGTGTCGAACATCGTCAGGGCGAGGACGCGGACCCCCCGGAGGGTCTCGTCGGCGCGGATCGCGCGGGTCGCCTCGATGCCGTCCATGACGGGCATGCGGAGGTCCATCAGGACCACGTCCGGTCGCAGGGTGCGGGCCAACTCCACGGTCCTCGCGCCGTCTTCCGCCTCTCCCACCACCGTCATCCCCGGTGTCGCGTCGATGAGGACGCGGAAGCTACCGCGGAGCAGCGCCTGATCGTCTGCGATCAGTACCCGGACCGGTTCGGTCATTCCGCGATCCTATTCCCAGCGGCTGTGGCGCACGTAGCCGCAGGCGAGGGCCGCGGCCGTCCAGGTCACGAGGACCGCGAGGCCGGTCGGGGCGTCCGACGAGGCGACCGTCAGCAGTTCCGCGCCCGCGCGGTCGGGGAAGTAGCGGACCAGGTCCTTCGTCGCGCCCAGGAGGGAGAGCAGGTGGGTGCCCACCAGGACCATCGGGAGCAGGATCGCCAGCGGGACGACCGCGTTGCGGGCGGTCATCGCGATGCCCGCCGCGAACAGGGCCATCAGCGTCAGGTAGACGACCGCTCCCGCCAGGGCGCCCGGGACGCCCGGGGCGTCGATCGGGGCGCCGTGGGGGCCCAGGGCCCGTTGGGTCGTCAGGTACGAGAGCGCCGTCACCGGGGCCGCCACCGCGATCGTCGCCGCGCCGGTGACCAGCGTCTTCGCCGCGAAGAGCCGGCCGCGACGGGGGACGGCGAGCAGTGAGACGCGCATCAGGCCACCCGAGCCGTACTCACCCGCCACCATCAGGACGCCGAAGGCGATCAGTGCCGGCTGGCCGTAGAGGACGGCGTCGAAGCCCGCCTGTTCGGGTGTGAAGTCCGCGCGGAGCAGCGGGCTCTCCGACTCGATCGCGGCCCTCGTCGACCGGCCCGCCAGCGCCGCCAGCAGCACGCTCACGACGGCGAAGAGCAGCAGCGTCACCCATGTGCCGCGGACGCAGCGCAGCTTGGTCCATTCGCCGCGCACCGCCGCCCAGGTCTCGGTCATCGTCCACTCTCCCCTGCTCCGATCAGGTCGAGGAACGTGTCCTCCAACGAAGCCGAGTGCGTGCTCAGTTCGTCCAGTGGCAGTCCGCAGACCGCCGCCCTGTGGCTGATGTCCGCTGCCGGTAGACCCTCGACCGCCAGGCTTCCGTCGGCCGTGCGTGTCACCGCCGCCCCGTGCCGTTCCAGCTCCCTCGCCAGGCGCCCCGGGTCCGGCGTGCGGACGCGGACGTGGCTCCGGCCGTGCCGGCGGAGGAACTCCCCCATGCCGGTGTCCGCCACCAGACGCCCCCGGTGGATCACGATCAGGTGGTCCGCGACCAGCGACATCTCCGTCATCAGGTGGCTGGAGATCAGGACCGTACGGCCCTCGGCGGCCATCGCGCGGAGCGTGCCGCGCAGCCGGCGGATGCCCTCCGCGTCGAGGCCGTTGACCGGCTCGTCGAGCACCAGTACGGGCGGGTCGCCGAGCAGGGCCGCCGCCAGGCCCAGCCGCTGCGCCATGCCCAGCGAGTACGTGCCGATCCGTCGCCGGGCCGCGCCCGCCAGGTCCACCGCCTCCAGGACCTCCGCGATCCGCCGCCGGGGGACGCGATTGGCCCGCGCCAGCCACAGCAGGTGGCCGGCGGCGGTCATGCCGCGATGCGGGGCCGCGGTTTCCAGTACGGCGCCGACGTGCCGGGCCGGGTGGCGGAGTTCGCGGTACGCGCGGCCGCCGATGCGCGCGGAGCCGTCGTCCGGTCGGGTCAGGCCGAGCATCATGCGCATCGTCGTGGACTTCCCGGCCCCGTTCGGGCCCAGGAATCCGGTCACGGCGCCTGGCCGTACCGTGAAGGACAGGCCGTGCACGGCGGTGTTCGGCCCGTAGCGCTTGGTCAGGTTCTGGACGTCGATCACGTCGTCAGTCTTGCCGCGGCCCGGCGCGCGCACATCGGTCGCGGGATCGGACTCCTCGCCCTTTCGCCGCGGGCGGGGCTCATCCCTGCGGATGAGTTCCCCGCCCGCCCCCTCAGTACGGCAGCCTCGCCCGCCCCCTCAGTACGGCAGCCTCGCCCGCCCCCTCAGTACGGCAGCCTCGCCCGCACCCCGAAGCCGCCGTCCTCCCCCGGTCCCGCCGTCAGCGTGCCGCCGTGCGCCGCGGCCCGCTCCCGCATGCCGACCAGGCCCAGTCCGCCGCCGGGTACGACCGGCCGGTGCCCGTCACCGGGGCCGTCGTCCTCCACGGCGATCTCCACCACCCCGCCCCGCGCGGTGACTTCGACGCTGCACCGGACGCCCGCGCCCGCGTGCTTCACCGTGTTGTTCAGGGCCTCCTGGACGATGCGGTACGCGGACAGCCCCACGGCGTCCGGGGGTTCCTCCGGCCCGTGCGTGCGCAACTCGACCCGTACGCCCGCCGCCTCGGCTGCCCCGACCAGCTCGGGCAGATCGGCGAGGCCCCGGACCGGACGCAGTTCCCCCTCGTCCCCGCGCAGCACCGTGAGCGTCGCCCGCATGTCGCGCAGTGCCCTGCGGCTGACGTCCTCGATCACGGTCAGCGCCTCGTGCGCCTCCTCCGGGTGCGTGGCGATCACATGGTTGGCGACGCCGGCCTTCACCGCGATCAGGCCCACGCTGTGCGTGACGACGTCATGGATGTCGCGGGCGATCCGCAGGCGTTCCTCGACCTTCGCCCGCTCGGCGGCCTCCTCGACCGCCCGCCGCGCGCTCTCCCGGCGCTCCCGGACCGCCGACGCCGTGGCCCAGGTGGCGCCCAGGACGAGCAGGCCGAGGACGAGTTGTACGGCTCGCGTCCCGCCCTCGTACTGCCGTGCCCCGGTCGTCGTCAGCGCGGCCGCGGCCACCGCGCTCACCACGCCGACGGCGACAGCGGCGGGCGGCCGGGGCCACCGAACCGGCGGCCGAGGTCGCCGGGACTGCCCGGGGCGCCCCGCCCCCGCCGTCCGCGCCGACCTCCCCAGCACCACCGCATACAGCCCGTACGCCGCGCCCAGGAACGGCGTCGGGCCGAGCCCGGCCACCAGCGCCGCGCACGCGCCGGCCAGGGAGCACGCGAAGACCGGTACGGGCCGGAGCCGGCGGACGGCGAGCGGCAGGGCCGTGATCGCCGCCAGCAGCCAGGCGGTCGTGGCGTCCAGCGCGTCGGCGGACGGCGGGCGCAGGACGGACACCTGCGGGAGCAGGACGAAGCCGAGCGCGGCGAGCGCGTCGAGTGCGACCGGGCGGCGAAGAGTGTGGGGTGTGACCGGGCGGCGACGAGCCTCGGGCGTGACCGGGCGGCGACGAGCATCGGACGTGACCGGGCGGCCACGAGCATCGGACGTGACCGGGCGGCCACGAGCATCGGACGTGACCGGGCGGCCACGAGCATCGGACGTGACCGCATTGCGGCGAGCGTCGAGCGTGATCGGGCGGCCTCGTTCCTCTTCCCCCATTCCCCGAACGTACGTCGGCCGACTCCCGCCGGTCCACCGCGTCTTGGCCCTCCGAGCGCGTCGCTCCGCCGGTACCGTGATCAGACAACGACAGGGAGTGGTCGGACGACCGGGGCGGGGGCACAGTGTCGGGATCGTCGGTCTCGTGGCACGCGGCCAGGAAGTGCGAGCGGCTGTGGGTCGAGGGGATGATGCTGCTGCGGCAGGGGCGGGACGCCGAGGCCGCCGGGCGGTTCCAGCAGGCCGTGGAGCAGGATCCGACCGCCGCGGACGCGTGGTTGGGGCTGCACGCGACGGGGCGGCGGCAGGCGGAGGCGCTGGCGGCGATGTCGCTGCATCACCGCTCGTTCGGGGTCCTGCGGAACAAGAACACGATGCAGCTCCAGTCCCGTTTCGATCTCGGCCACTACGCCACCTTCCGCCTGGAGAGCGCGCGCGACCTGTGGCTGGCCGGCCTGGTGTCGATGCTCGACGACAAGCGGTTCGACGAGGTCGAGCCGGTGCTCATGAGTGCGCACCGCGACTGCGACGAGACCCGGTTCCTCTACTGCCGGTTCGCCTTCCTGAAGAAGGACTGGCCCAGGGTCCTGGAGTGGTCACGCGACATCTCGGACGGGTTCCAGAACGACGAGGCGCGGCTGTACGTGGCGTACGCGCTCGTCCACGACCACATGTTCCACGAGGTCCTGAACACCCTGTCCGGGCTCCCCCGCAGCATGCGCAAGGGCGCGCGGTTCGAGGGCGAGGTCTCCTACCTGCGCGGTCTCGCCCACGAGGGGCTCGGGCGGCCCGACGAGGCGCTACGGCACTTCCAGTTCTCGTACCGCTGCTTCCCCACCTTCGGCGACGTCGCCGAACGGGCGAAGCAGCGTACGGCTCCACCCGCCCCACCGTCGGCGCCCCCGCCCGCGCCGCCGTCGACGCCTCCGGCCGCCCCCGCCCAGCCCGCGCGGCCCACCCGGTCCGCCACCCCCGCCGGCTCCGCGGCCCCCACCACTCCTGATCCTGCCGCCGCTCCGGCCGACGACGGTGGCCGCGAGGCGCAGCTCGCCGAGGCGATGGCCATGCTGGACGGGATGGTCGGACTGGACTCGGTCAAGCGCCAACTGCGCACGATGATCGCGCAGTTGCGGATGGCCGTGGTGCGCAGGGAGCAGGGGCTGCCGTCGACCGCCGGGCCGCAGCACTTCGTCTTCGCGGGCCCGCCCGGTACCGGCAAGACGACGGTAGCCCGGATCGTCGGCAAGGTATTCGCTGGGCTCGGGCTGCTGGAGAGCGGGCACGTCGTCGAGACGCAGCGCGTCGACCTGGTCGGCCAGTACCTCGGTGCGACGGCCATCAAGACCACCGCGGTGATCGACTCCGCCCTCGGCGGCGTCCTGTTCATCGACGAGGCGTACGCGCTTCACAACACCGGCTACTCCGGCGGCGACGCGTTCGGGAAGGAGGCCCTCCAGGTGCTGCTCAAGCGCGCCGAGGACGACCGGGAGCGGCTCGTCGTGATCCTCGCGGGGTACCCGGACGAGATGTCCCAGCTGCTGTCGACCAACCCGGGCCTCGCCTCCCGGTTCACCACACGGGTGGACTTCCCCTCGTACTCCACGTCCGAACTGGAGCAGATCGCCCGCGGCATCCTGGACGGGCAGGGCGACACGCTGGACGACGACTCGGCCACCGCCCTCGGCGCCTGCTTCCGCCGCGCCGCCGAGGACGGGCTCGTGGAGCGGCTCGGCAACGGCCGGTTCGCACGCGAGCTGTGCCGCAAGGCCGCCGCGCTGCGCGATCTTCGGGTGTACGAGGTCCACGGCGGCTCGGGCATGCCGAGCCGCGAGGAGCTGACGGCGTCCGGGTCGCGGACATGACCACGGCCTTCGAGGAGCTTCGGGCGGGCGTCGCCGACACGTGAGGGTGCCAGTCGCCGGGAACCGGTCCCACGGCTCCCACGTCCCCGGTCCGCCGGGGAACGGGCCCACCGCCCCCGCACCCCCGGTCGCCGGGAACCGGGCCCACCGCCCCCGCGCCCCCGGACCGCCGGGGAACCGGGCCCGCGGCCCCCGCGTCGTCCCACCCGGCGACGGGAGGGAACTGCTGTGCGGTGGCGGGCGGGATGGTCGGTGTTCGGGCGGCGGTGGGGGCGACGATCGGCGACAACGGCCGTCGGGGTCGCCCTCGTGCTCGGCGGGCACGGGTTCGTGCCGCAGACGCCCGCGCGCCTCGGCAGCCTGCTGGAGACGTTCCTGCCGTGGGCCGGGCTCGCGGTGCCGTTCCTGGTGGTCGTCGCGGTGCTCGTCCGGTCCACGGCCGCACTGGCTGCGGCGCTGCTGCCGGCCGTGACGTGGGCCGTGCTGTTCGGGCCGCTGCTCCTGCCGCCGCGGGGCGAGGCAGCGCACCCCGACCTCGTCGTCGCGCAGCACAATGTGAGCGACGTGAACCCCGACCCGGCCGGGACCGCGCGGGCCCTGCGCGCGGCCGGGGCCGATCTCGTCGCGCTGGAGGAACTGACGCCCGCCGCCCTGCCCGCGTACGCGACCGGGCTCGCGGGCGCGTACCCGCATCACGCCACGTACGGGTCCGTCGGGCTGTGGTCCCGCCACCCGCTGCGGGACGTACGGCCGGTGGACATCAGGCCAGCCGGCCTCGCCGACCCCGGCTGGCGACGCGGTCTGCGGGCCACCGCGGCCACGCCGCACGGCGACGTCGCCGTGTACGTCGCCCACCTGCCGTCCGTACGGATCGGGGCGAGCGGGTTCCGGTCCGCGTGGCGCGACGACAGTGCCCGGAAGCTCGGGCGGGCCCTCGCGGACGAACCGCTGGAGCGCGTCGTCCTCGCCGGGGACCTCAACAGCACCCTTGCCGACCGCGCCCTCTCCCCCGTCACCCACCGCCTCGCCGGCCCCCACTCCGGCCCCCGCTCCGGCCTCGCCTTCAGCTGGCCGGCCTCCGCGCCCCTGGCGCGCATCGACCAGGTGCTCGTCCGCGGGGCCATGATGCCCCGCGTCCGTACGCTCCCGGCGACGGGGAGCGACCACCTGCCCGTCCTCGCGCACGTCGTGTTCTGAATCCGTGACGTTCATACAGGTGCGTCCGGCCTGACACTCCTGACAAGATGCCCCGCATGGGCGCACACACGAACGACGGATCGATCCTCTACGTCACCGACCTCGGCTACGAGGCGCGCGGGCGGCGGTACTGCGACGAGGACATCTGGCTGAGCGGGCGACTGCGGGAGACGTTCGACCTCGCGCTCTGCCACCCGCGCGACGCCGCCGCGCTCATGGGGCGGTTCGACGCCGTCGTGGTGCGCAACAGCGGGCCCGTCATCCACTACCGGGAGGCGTACGAGGCGTTCCGCGCCGCCGCACGCGACGACGGCGTCCGGATGTTCAACTCGCTGAGCGGCAAGGGGGACATGAGCGGGAAGGAGTACCTGCTCGAGCTCTTCCGGGAGGGATACCCGGTCATACCGACCGTCGCTCGCCGCGAGGACTTCGACGCGCTGCCCGAGGCCGACGAGTACGTGGTGAAGCCGTTGCTCGGCGCGGACTCGGTCGGGCTGCGGTTCGTCGGGCGGGACGAGCTCGCGGGCGTCGACCCCGCCGGGATGCTCGTGCAGCCGCGGATCCCGTTCGCGTACGAGGTGTCGTTCTACTTCGTCGGGCGGAGCTTCCAGTACGCCCTGTACGCGCCGCACCCCGAGGCGCGCTGGGTGCTGGAGCCGTACGAGCCGACGGCAGCGGATCTGGAGTTCGCGCAGCGCTTCGTGGACTGGAACGACCTCCCGTACGGCATCCAGCGCGTCGACGCCTGCCGGGCGCCGGGCGGCGAGCTGCTGTTGGTGGAGCTGGAGGACCTCAATCCGTATCTGTCGCTCGACCTGGTCGGCGAGCGGGAGCGGGAGGGATTCGTGGCGGCGATGCGTGCCTCGCTCGGGGAGCTGCTGCTCGAGCGCCGCTGAGGCGTCTTCGCAGGCCAGGGCCTGTCCGGCGGGATGGTTCGCCGGACAGGCTCCCTGGAGGCCCGCGCCTCACGCGCTGCGCTTGCGCGGGGTGGCCTTCTTCGTCGTGGCCTTCTTGGCCGTCGCCTTCTTCGCGGTCGATTTCGTCGTCGAGGTCGATTTCGTCGTCGCGGTCGACTTGGTCGCGGTCGATTTCGTCGCCGTCCTCTTCGCGGCCGAGCCCGTACGCGCCGTGGTCTTCTTCGGCTGCGTCGTCTTCTTCGCCGCCGCCCCGGCCCGGCCACCGGTCGCCGTGGACTTCTTCGCGCCGGTCTCCTTCGGCGTGCTCCGCGACGTCGCGGCCCGCTTGCGGCCGGCCAGCTCCGTGACCGACGCCGGCTCCTCGCCGCGGGCCTCCTTCGCCGCACGGACACTGCTTTCCAGGGCAGCCATCAGGTCGATGACCCGGCCGCCGCCCTCCTCCGCCGGCGCGGCCGGCACGACCGCCTCGCCGCCCTCGGCCTTCGCGGCGATCATCTCCTCGACGGCCTCGCGGTAGTCGTCGTGCAGCGAGTCGAGATCGACCTCGCCCAGCGTCGCCATCAGCGCGTCCGCCAGGTCGAGTTCGGCCTCCCGTACCGACACCGGCGCCTCCGGCGCCACGCCCTCCGGCTCGCGGACCTCGTCCGGCCAGAGCAGACCGTGCATGGCGATCACGTCGCCGACCACCCGGAGCATCCCGAGCCGCTCCCGCCCCCGCAGCGCGTACTTCGCCACCGCGACCCGGTCGCTGCGCTTCAGTGCCTCGCGCAGCAAGGTGTACGGCTTGGCGGCCGGCACGCCGTTGGCGGAGAGGTAGTACGCCGCGTCCATCTGGAGCGGGTCGATCTCGTCGGCCGCCACGAACGCGACGATCTCGATCGTCTTGGCGGTCGGCAGCGGCAGCGAGGCCAGGTCCTCGTCCGTGATCGGAATCATGGAGCCGTCGGCGTCCTCGTAGGCCTTGCCGATGTCCGCCGTCGCCACCTCCTCGCCGTCCAGCTCGCAGACCTTCTTGTAGCGGATCCGGCCGCCGTCCTCGGTGTGGATCTGCCGGAAGGAGACGGACCGGCTCTCGGTGGCGTTCACGAGCTTGATCGGGATGCTGACCAGCCCGAAGGAGATGGCGCCGTTCCATATGGATCGCACGTTTCATCCCTTTCGTACGGGATTGCCGGATTCGTGGGATTCTCATCGTATGACGCCGATCACAGAGGTGGAGGGGCGTCGACTGGCCCTGAGCAATCTGGACAAGGTCCTCCACCCCGCCACCGGCACCACCAAGGGCGAGCTGCTGCACTACTACGCGACCACGGCCGCCGCGATGCTCCCGCACCTGCGCGACCGGGCGGTCTCCTTCCTGCGCTATCCGGACGGCCCGGACGGGCAGCTCTTCTTCACCAAGAACCCGCCGCCCGGCACACCCGCCTGGGTGACGACCGCCCCCGTACCCCGCTCCGAGGACCCGCGGGCCCGGCAGCCGGTGATCCAAGACCTCGCCTCGCTCGTCTGGGCGGCGAACCTCGTCGTGGAGTTCCACACCCACCAATGGCGGATGGAGACCCCCGCCGTCGCCGACCGGCTCGTCCTCGACCTCGACCCCGGGCCGCCCGCGACGATCGTGGAGTGCTGCGGGGTGGCCCTGTGGCTGCGTGAGCGGCTGGCCGCGGACGGCCTGACCGCGTACGCCAAGACCTCCGGCGCGAAGGGGCTCCATCTGCTCGTACCGCTGGAGCCCACGCCGTCGGAGCGCGTCTCGGCGTACGCGCGGGCGCTCGCGGTCGAGGCGGAGGCGGAACTTCCGGCGCACGTCGTGCACCGGATGGCCAAGGCGCTGCGGCGCGGCAAGGTCTTCGTCGACCACAGCCAGAACGCGGCCGCCAAGACCACGGCGACCCCGTACACCCTGCGGGCGCAGCCCCGGCCGACCGTATCGGCGCCGGTTACCTGGGACGAGGTCGAGGAGACGGCGGACTTCGGGGATCCGGAGCGGCTGGTCCTTCTGATGGACGACATCGCGCCACGTCTGGAGCGGTACGGGGATCTGCTCGGGCCGCTGAACGACCCGGACGCGGCGGGGAGCCTGCCGTGAGGACCGCCGACGCGGGGAGCCTGCCCGTGAGCCCGGTGCCGAGCGGGAGCCTGCCGTGAGTCCCGCCGGGCGGCCCGGGTCCACCGGGCTCCCCGCCGGTCTCGATCCCCCGGTGCGGGTGGCGCTCGCGCGGTCGGTGGGGTCGCTGCCGCGCGGGGCGGGGCTCGCGTACGAGCCGAAGTTCGACGGTCACCGGATGGTGGTCCTCCGGTACCCCGGGGACAAGGTGCTGCTGCAGGCGCGATCCGGCCGTATCGTCACGGCCGCGTTCCCCGATCTGGCGGAGGCGGCACGGGAGTTGCCGGCCGGCACGGTGCTGGACGGCGAGGTCGTCGTGTGGCGGGAGGGACGCACCGACTTCGCCGCAGTACAGGCGCGCGCGGCGGCCACGCCCGCGCGGGCGCCCGCCCTCGCGCGCCGGCTGCCCGCCTCGTACGCCGCCTTCGACGTCCTCGCGGAGGGCGGCACGGATCTGCGGGCGAAACGGTACGAGGTACGGCGCGAACGGCTCGTCGCGCTCCTCGGACCGCTCGGGCCACCCCTCCAGCCGGTGCCGATGACGACGGACCCGGAGCTGGCCGTGACCTGGTACGAGACGCTGCCGGAGGCCGGGGTCGAGGGCCTGGTCGTGAAGCGGCTCGACTCGACGTACCGGGGCGGCGCGCGACTGTGGGAGAAGCTCCGGCACACCGACACCCGGGACGCCGTGGTCGTCGGGTACACCGGACCCGCGCAGCGGCCTTCCGCGCTGGTCCTGGTGGTGCCCGACGACGACACCCCGGCGCTCTCCAGCCCTCTCGCGCCCGCGCTGCGCATCCAGGCGGGCCGGGCGCTGGGCGTGCCGGCGGCGGGTGCGGAGGACCTCGCCGACGACGACTCGACAGTGACCGCCGTCGGCGTCGGCGAGGTCCCGTACCGGCGCGTTCCTCCCGAGCTGACCGCCGAGGTGGCCCGGGGAACCACCCGGCAGCACAACCTGATCACCGTCCTGCGCCTGCGCACCACGGAGTGACGCGCCCGCGGTGAACACCCGCGTGGCGCAAAGCGAGCGCCCCGCGGGCCCGCCGGGAACCACGGCTCGCCGTCGGGTCCTCCTTGCCGTCCGGGTGGTGCACACTTGCCCCCTAGCACAGCGCTCATGGGGAGGTGGGGGCATGTTGGCCGGGATCGATGAGGTCGACTGGGCCTCGTTGGGACACGCGTACGGCCCGGCCGACGACGTACCGGCACTGCTGCGCGGACTCGCCTCGGACGACCCCGACGCACGGGAGACCGCCCTCGACGGGCTGTACGGAGCGGTGCACCATCAGGGCGACGTGTACGACTCCACGCTCGCCTGCATCCCCTTCCTGCTCGAACTCGTCGCCGACCCGGAGGTCCAGGACCGGGGCGGCATCGTCGAGTTGCTCACCAGCATCGGCGGGATCGATCTCGACGGCGACGACGAGCTCGACGAACTCGACCTGGACGAGGACGAGTTCGAGGACGCGGCGAACTACGCGATGGCGGCGGCCGGGGTCGCCGCCGGCGCGGAGGTGTTCTTCGGCCTGGTCTTCGACCCCGACCCGGAGGTACGGCTCGCCGCGCCGTGCGCCCTCGCCTCGCTCCATCCGGAACCGGCGCGGGTGCTGACCCTGCTGCGCGAGCGGCTGACCGTCGAGAACGACACGCAGGTCCGGCTCGCGCTGGTCGAGGCGGTCGGGCGGATCGCGCTGCGGCACGAGTCGCTGCACGAGGAGACGGTGGACTGGCTGGCCTTGGTCTCCCGGGCGGCGCGCGCGCCCGGACTGCGCCTCGCGGCGCTCGCACAGCTCGCGCGCTGCGCGCCGGACCGGCTGCCGGCGGACGTGGTGGTGACGGTGACCGGACTCCTGGAGGAGGTCCGCCGCGAGGGGCGGTCGCAGACCGCCCAGGCGCCCGCCGACCGCGACCCGCTCGGCACGTGGGGCGACCCCACCGCCCCTTACGGCCTCGCGGACCCCGCCGGTCCGGCGGCCGGATTCCCCGAACACTCCGGCCGAGCCGTCCCGGAGACCTCCGGTCCGACGACCGGGCTACCGGAGCACCACCCCGATCTGGCCGATCTCGCGGACCTGTCCGCACACCCCGACCTCGCCGGGCACCCCGAGCTGTCCGGGCACCCCGACCTCGCCGGGCGCCCCGAACCGTCCGGCCACACCGACCCGACCGAGCACCCCGAACTCTCCGGGCACCCCGACCCGTCCGGGCAGCCCGCTCCCCCCGGGCCGCACGACCCCTCGGACCCTGCCCAACTCCCCAAGCACACCGAGCACACCGAGCACTCCGAACTCCCCGACCTGCCCGACCTCCAGGCGCTCGGCGACCTCACCGATGTCGACGACCTGACCGGCCTCTCCGACCTCGCCGACCTCGCCGACCTGGCCGATGGCGCCGACGGCGCCGCCCCGCACCCCACCCTCCTCGGGTACCTACGGGAGTTCGACGACGAGCGGCGGCGGGATCGGACCACCCCGTGGACCGACGAGCTGCTCCGCACCCTGCACACCGCGCTCGACGACCGGGTCGACGACCGGATCGCGCTGATCGTCGCCCAGTTGCAGAGCCCCGACTGGGGACAGCGGGCCGACGCGATCTGGATGTGCGGCGGGCTGATCCGGGTGTGGCGCGGCCGGTACGAGGAGGTCGTGCGGCTGGTCGGCGAGCAGCTCGCCGACCCCGAGCCGCGGGTGCGGGAGGCCGCCGCCTCCTGGCTGAAGGACCTGTTCGAGCTGGCCGGCCCCGCCACGGACGCCCTCGCGGCGCGGGTGGCCACCGAGGCGCGGCCCTGGATGCGGGAGCGGATCGGTCCCGACGGGGCGCTGCTCGCGCTGGCCCGGGCGGGCGACGCCCGTGCCGTACCGGTGCTGGCCCGGGCGCTGGAACGGCCCGAGCCGTGCGACGACCTGCTGTACACCGTGCCGTTGCTCGGCCCGGCCGCGGCGCCGCTCGCCCCGGTGCTGCGGCGCAGGCTGGGCCAGGTGGAACTGGACGACGCCCTGTTCGACCACGCGGGCCCGCTGCTCTTCGCGCTGACCGGCCTGCGGGCCGGGCAGGCGGTGCCGGAGGTGCTGCGGGTGCTGCGCGGTGCGCCCGCGTACCGGCGGGACTGGGTGCACGAGTCGGCGCTGCGCGCGCTGGCCGCCTTCGGGCCCGCCGCGCACGAGGCGGTGCCGGACCTGCGCCGGCTCCTGGACTGCGGCACGGCCGCGGTGGCCACCGGGGCCGCGCGCGCCCTGTGGGCGGTGACCGGCGAGACCGGGCTCGCCCTGCCGGTGCTGGAGCGCTGGCTGGGGACGGACCGCGAGACGGGCGAGCGGCGCTCGGCCGCCGCCGCGCTCGGCGCGATCGGACCGGCGGCGGCCTCGGTCGCGCCCGCGCTGCGCCGCTGCCTGAGCGCGCAGGACCTGTGGCTGCGGGTCGAGGGCGCGATGGCGCTGTGGCAGGTCTCCGGCGACACCGAGGCCGCTCTTCCGGTACTGCTCGCCGGCTGGGAGGAGAACCGTCACACCAGGGTCAGGATCGCGGAGTGCCTGGCGGAGATGGGCCCGGCGGCGGCGGGCGCGGAGCCGGTGATCCGTACGGAACTGGCCCGCCGGCGCCGTCACAACGTGGTGGCCGGCGGCTACAGCGGACACGACGTGCGGGAGGACGAGAAGCTGCTGACGCTGTGCCGGGCAGCACTGGCCCGGATGGAGCGGGACGCCTGAGGGAGAGCGTGACGACCCACGGCAGAAACGGTTCCCCGCCACCCCTCGGGTCCGCCACGCCCTGACGGCACACCGTCACACAAAAGGGACATAAGGCTTACCGGTTGCTACGTTGCGATCCATGACCGCAACGACGACGGACCGGCCCCCGCCCGGGGTACGCGTCCCGAAGCGCCGCGGCGTGGAACTCTCGCTCCTCGTCGGGGCCGTGCTGCTGTCCGTCTTCGGCTACATGGACGTCGGCCTGGCGCGGAACGGCGCCGTCCCGCCCGACGCCGCGCGCTACGGCGCGGGGCTCGGGCTGCTCGCGCTCGTCGCCCATCTCGCCGTCCGGTTCCGCGCGCCCTTCGCCGACCCGCTGCTGCTGCCGATCGCGGTCCTGCTCAACGGCCTCGGCCTGGTACTGATCTACCGGCTCGACCTGGAGACGCCCCGGGACCAGGCCGCGACCACCCAACTGGTCTGGTCGACCCTGGGCGTGGGGCTGTTCATCGCCGTCGTGGTGCTGCTGCGCGACCACCGCACGCTGCAGCGGTACGCGTACCTCTCCATGGCCGCCGCGCTCGCGCTGATGATCGTGCCGATCTTCTTCCCCGCAGTGAACGGGGCGAAGATCTGGATCCGGATCGGCGGACTGTCCTTCCAGCCCGGGGAGTTCGCCAAGATCCTGCTCGCGGTGTTCTTCGCCGCGTACCTGGCCGCGAACCGCAACGCGCTGGCGTACACCGGCCGCCGGATCTGGCGGCTCCAGCTGCCCACCGGCCGGGTGCTCGGGCCGATCGTCGCGATCTGGCTGCTGAGCGTCGGGGTGCTGATCCTGGAACGGGACCTCGGGACCTCGCTGCTCTTCTTCGGGCTCTTCGTGATCATGCTGTACGTGGCGACCGGCCGGACCGGCTGGATCGCCGTCGGTCTGCTGCTCGCCGGACTCGGGGCGTTCGCGGTCGGCTCCCTCGAACCGCACGTGCACAGCAGGGTGGAGGACTGGCTGAACCCGTACGCGTCCATCGAGGCGGGCGACGGGCCGGGGCAGCTCGCCCAGTCGCTGTTCGCCTTCGCGGCCGGCGGGATGTTCGGCACCGGGCTCGGGCTCGGCCACTCCGTCCTCATCGGCTTCGCCGCCAAGTCGGACTTCATCCTGGCGACGGCCGGGGAGGAACTCGGCCTGGCGGGACTGACCGCGCTGTTCCTGCTGTACGCGCTGCTCGTCGCGCGCGGCTACCGGGCCGGGCTCGCGCTGCGCGACCCTTTCGGCCGGCTGCTCGCGATCGGGCTCGCGTCGATCCTGGCGCTCCAGGTGTTCGTGATCGCGGGAGGGGTGACCGGGCTGATCCCGCTGACCGGCATGGCGATGCCGTTCCTGGCGCAGGGCGGTTCGTCGGTCGTCACCAACTGGGTCATCGTGGCGCTGCTGATCCGGGTCAGCGACTCGGCGCGGATGCCGCGCCCGGAGACGGTGGAGGCGGGCACGATCGCCCCGCTCGTACCGGACGCCCGATGAGCGACGGGGAGGCGGCGGAATGATCCCGTACATCCGGCGGGCGGCCGCGCTGCTGCTCGTCCTGCTCGCCGCGCTGCTGGTGAACGCGGCGCGGGTGCAGCTGTGGGAGGCTGCGGCGCTGGACGAGAACCCGGCCAACCGGCGGGTGGCGATCGCCCGTTACGAGCAGCCGCGCGGGAACATCCTGGTGGACGGCAAGCCGGTGACCGGCTCGCGGGACAGCGGCGAGCAGCTGCGCTACGAGCGCACGTACAAGCGCGGGCCGGTGTACGCGCCGGTGACCGGGTACTCGTCCCAGACGTACGGCACGACCCTGGTGGAGAACGCGGAGGACGGGATCCTGGCGGGCACGGACCCGATGCTCGCGCCGCTGCCGTTCTGGAACGACATCAGCCGGGCGCGGGAGCCGGGCGGCGACGCGGTGACGACGATCCGGGCGGCCGTGCAGGAGGCGGCGTACCGGGGGCTCGGCGGGAAGCGGGGCGCGGTCGCCGCGATCGAGCCGTCCAGCGGGCGGATCCTGGCGCTGGTGAGCAGCCCCTCGTACGACCCGGGGGTGCTGTCCGGGACGGGGAGACCGGTCAAGGAGGCGTGGGCGCGGCTGAACGGCTCGCCGAACCAGCCGATGCTGAACCGGGCGATCCGGCAGACGTATCCGCCCGGCTCCACGTTCAAGATCGTGACGGCCGCGGCGGCGCTGGACGCGGGGGTGGTGACGGACGTCGACGCGGCGACCGACACCCCCGAGCCGTACGTCCTGCCGGGGACCCGGACGGTGCTGCCGAACGCGGCGAGCGGCTGCGCGGACGCGTCGCTCGCGGACGCGATCCGCTGGTCGTGCAACACGGTGATGGCCGAGCTGGGGGTGCGGGTCGGGCTGGACGGGATGGTGGAGGCGGCGGAGCGGTTCGGCTTCGACGACCCGGGGCTGCGGATCCCGTCCGGGGTGGCCGCGTCCAACTTCGACCGGGACATGAGCGTGGACCAGCTGGCGCTGTCGTCGATCGGGCAGTTCGACACGACGGCGACACCGCTGCAGATGGCGATGGTGGCGGCGGCGGTCGCGAACAACGGGGAGATCGCCTACCCGTACCTGGTGGAGCGGACGACGGCGGGGGGCGGTCGGACGGTGGACCGGACGGGGCGGCGGAGCTACCGGCAGGCGATGCGGCCGGGGACGGCACTGCGGCTGCAGCAGATGATGACCGAGGTGGTGACGGAGGGGACCGGCACGAACGCGGCGATCCCGGGGGCGCGGGTGGGCGGCAAGACGGGCACGGCGCAGCACGGGGTGGGCAACGCGGGGACGCCGTACGCCTGGTTCATCGCCTTCGCGCAGGCGGACGGCGCACCGCAGCCGGGGGTCGCGGTCGCCGTGGTCGTCGAGGACGCGGAGGCACGCCGGACGGAGATCAGCGGGAACGGGATCGCGGCGCCGATCGCGAAGGCGGTCATGGAGGAGGCGCTGCGGGCGGAGCCGCAGCGCCCCTGACGTCGCGTCGGCGGGTCAGCCGATCGGCTTGCGCATCTCCGCGCGGACCTTGGCGGTGGTCTCGGCGATCGCGGCGAGGTCGACCTTCTCGGGGGCCATCAGCGCGGTCTCGGCGGTGACGACGGCGACGAAGGAGGCGGTGTTGTCGTCGCCCCAGGCGCACATCGGCAGGGTGGAGGTCACGCCGCCCTCGGTGGAGCGGGCGACCTGGCAGCTGATCGTGATGTCGTGGCCGGCCGGGGTGAAGTTCTTGGCGGGCACGGCGATCTTCGTGTTCGGGTCGTCGGCGGCGCCCTTGAGGATGAGCGCGCGGGTGCCCTCGGGGTCGGACAGGCGGCCGTGGAAGCCCGAGACGACGAGGACCGCGGCGTTCTTGCCCTCGTACTGGGCGATGGCGGCCTTGGCGTCCCGGACGGTGGGGTCGATGGTGTCCTCGACCTCCTTGCCCTCCGTCTTGGACGAGTCGGTGAGCAGCTTGTACTCGCCGGCGAGGAGGGTCTTGGGGACGGTGAGCTTGTACTCGGCCTCCGGGAACGACGACTCGGCCGCCGCGAACAGGGACCTGCCGAGGAAGGCGAGGCCCACGACGACGAGGACGCCGACGAGCAGGACGCCGCCGACGATCCCGAGGACCAGCCCGGTCCGGCTCTTCCTCGGCGGCTGCGGCTGGCCGAACGGGGGCTGCGGCGGGCCGTACGGCGCCGGCGGCTGTCCCCAGCCGCCCTGCGCGGGCCCGGGCCCGGGGTACTGAGGCGGAACGCCCTGCGGCGCGCCCTGCGCGGGGGCGCCGTAGGGGCCCGGCTGCTGGGGCCCGCCCGCGTACGGGTTGGGGGGCTGCTGGGGACCGGGACCGTACGGCGGCGGCTGCGGCGGCGTGCTCATGCGGGGAACCGTACGGCACCACGCCGACATCGGACCCCGTGGGGGCGCGCGCTCCGGGCGACCCGGGCGCTCACGCCCAGCTCGCCCCGGGCGACTCGCGCCGCCGCAGCCACGCCGCCGGCACCCCCTCGACCCCGGTCGCCGCACCGACGATCCCGCCGGTGATCGCGCAGGTGGTGTCGACGTCGCCGAGTCCCTCGGCGGTCGCCCAGAGCGCGGCGACGAGGTCGTCCGCGTGCCGGACCGCCGTCCAGACGGCGAACGGGACGGTGTCGTCGGCGCGGATCCGCTGCCCGTTGCCGAGCAGGTCCGCGGCGCGCCACGGCGCGGTGTCGAGGGGCACGTCGGCGGCCTTCAGGAGGCCGTCGTGGACGGCTCCGGCCGGGGTACGGGCGGCCACCTCGGCGAGGCCGAGCCCGCCACGCACGGACAGGGCGGCGGCGACCGCCACGGCGACCGCGCCCGCGATGCCCTCCGGGTGGGCGTGGGTGACCTCGGCGGACAGCCGCGCCTGCTCGACGACCAGGTCGAGATCCGCGGAGAACCAGGCCCCCAGCGGCGCGACGCGCATCGCGGCCCCGTTGCCCAGGCTGCCGCCCTCGAAGAGGGTCGGCGCGAGGGTCCGCCAGTCGCCGGGCGCGGTGAGCAGCGGCGGCAGCAGCATGTGCATGCCGTGCCCGTAGCCGCGCGCCTGGTCGGCGTCGTAAGTGAGCGCGAAGCAGGCCGCGAGCCGGTCCTGCTCGATCGTGCCGTGCTCGACGAGCACACGGAGGACGGCCAGCGCCATGGCCGTGTCGTCGGTCCAGTGCCACTCCGCCTCGGTCGGCACGACCCGGTCACGGATCTCCCGGGCGGCCCGGGCAGGTTCACGGAAGAGCGGAAACCACCGCTCCCCGAAGGCGTCCCCGAGACTGAGCCCCTGGACACTGCGACGAGCGGCTTCACGATCGGCGGTACGGGTGGCGGTCATGCGCCCATCCTGACGAAGAACCGCCGGGAGGGACACGGGGTTTCCCTCGCTCAGGCGCGGCGCCGACCCACGGCCGTGAGGTCGATGTCGATGGGGAAAGGTACGGAGACCTTGAGCCGGTCGTGGAAGATGCCGGTCGGAACGTACGAGCTGGTACCAGGCTCCAGCTCGAAGACGTAGACGACCGGCAGACCCACGTTCTCCTCGACCCGCCAGAAGTGCGGAATGTCAGCCTCCGCGTACTTGCGGGGCTTGACCTCACGGTCACGATCCTCCGAGTCGGCGGAGACGACCTCGATGGCCAGAACAACGTCCTCGGGGAGAAAGAACGTTTGGTGCGGGCCCCTGTACGCGTCCGACCGGAACACCAGAATGTCGGGCTCCGGCCTGTTACGGCCATCAAGTCGAACACTCATCTCTCGGATGACGTTCACGCTGTCCGGCGCGAGCGCCAGCAGCGCGTTCTCCAGAAGCCGCATGGTCAGCGCGTGGAACGCAGTCTGCGGACTCATCAGGACAAGGCTCCCGTCGATCAGCTCCGTGTGCGGAGGCAGGTTCGGAAGCCGGTCCAGGTCGTCCGCCGTCCAGCCGCCTTCCGGCGGGCGGGGCCACTCGAACTGGTCGTCCAGCCCGTACTCGCGTGCGGCGCTCATGATTGCTCCCATGAAGGGGGTCCCCCCTGCTCGAACGAAGCTGAGAGCTTGGGGGAGGAGTCTGCCTGGCACAGCCAGGCTACCCAGGGGGAACGACGATGCGCCCCTCTGACGAGCGAAGGGCGTTCGCGAGATTGACGGGGACATATGCCAGCCCTCGCATCACCCCTCCGCCCCCTCCGCGATCGCCCCCGTCACCTCCGCGACCCGCTCCCGCTCCTCCGTCGCGAAGCGTTCGCGGTCCAGGGCTTCGGCGATCTCCTCGTCCTGGGTCATCAGGAGGTCGAGGCTGGAGTCGCCGAGGTCGAAGACGCCCATGTCGAGGTAGGCCTTCTGGAGGCGTTCGCCCCACAGGCCGATGTCCTTCACGCAGGGCACGATGCGGCTGAACAGCAGTTTGCGGAACAGGTGCAGGAACTCGGACTGCTCCGAGTACTCCTCCGCCTCCTTCTTCGGGATGCCGAAGTTCTCCAGGACCTCGATGCCGCGCAGCCGGTCCCGCATCAGGTAGCAGCCCTCGATCACGAACTCCTCGCGTTCGCGCAGTTCCGCGTCCGTGAGCTGCTTGTAGTAGTCCCGCAGCGCCATCCGCCCGAAGGCCACGTGCCGGGCCTCGTCCTGCATCACGTACGCGAGGATCTGCTTGGGCAGCGGCTTGTCGGTGGTGTCGCGGATCATGCCGAACGCGGCGAGCGCCAGACCCTCGATCAGTACCTGCATGCCGAGGTACGGCATGTCCCAGCGGGAGTCCCGCAGGGTGTCGCCGAGCAGCGACTGCAGGTTGTCGTTGATGGGGTAGAGCATCCCGATCTTCTCGTGCAGGAACCGGCCGTAGATCTCGGCGTGCCGGGCCTCGTCCATGGTCTGGGTGGCCGAGTAGAACTTGGCGTCCAGGTCCGGCACCGACTCCACGATGCGGGCCGCGCAGATCATCGCGCCCTGCTCGCCGTGCAGGAACTGGCTGAACTGCCAGGCGGCGTAGTGCCGGCGCAGGGTGCCCTTGTCCTTCTCGGTCATCTTCGCCCAGTGGCGGGTGCCGTGGAGCGTCAGCACCTCGTCGGGGGTGCCGAGCGGGTCGTACGGGTCGACCTCGAGGTCCCAGTCGATGCGCTTCGCGCCGTCCCACTGCTTGTCCTTGCCCTTCTGGTACAGGGCGAGGAGCCGGTCACGGCCGGCTGAATTCAGATCGTATTCCCAGTTGAAGCGGGCCGAGCCGGCGGCCGGCACCTGCCAGACCTGGTCTCCCGGGGCGTTCGCGTACAGGTCGTGCGTCGACACCGACGCCTCCTCACACCGTTGGACGGACCTTGCACGGGGCGGACTTCGAGCAGGCTCACACGCGGGTAGACACAGAGTCAACAAGTCGTGCGCGAGGGATTGACGCACTTGCTGACGGGCAGTCTCATAACCGATGACCCCCGGTAACGCGACGGCTTGCACAGCGAGGTGCGCACGGTCATGACGACATCCACCGAACGGGACTTCACACTGCTGCGCGACGCGCTCGGTCCGCTGCGCGACCGCGAGCAGCTCGCCGAGCGCCTGCTCGACGCCTCCCGTCAGCACTCCTTCGACCCGGAGACGGAACTCGACTGGGACGCCCCCTTCGAGGACGGAAAGTGGTTCTGGCCGCCGGAGCTGGTCTCCCTCTACGACACGCCCCTGTGGCGGCGGATGGGCGAGGAGCAGCGGCTCGACCTGGCCCGCCACGAGGCCGCCTCGCTGGCCTCGCTCGGGATCTGGTTCGAGATCATCCTGATGCAGCTGCTCGTCCGGCACATCTACGACAAGTCCCTGACCAGCAACCACGTCCGCTACGCGCTGACCGAGATCGCCGACGAGTGCCGGCACTCGATGATGTTCGCCCGGATGATCCGCAGGAGCGGTGCCCCGGACTACCCGGTCCCGCGGATCTACCACCACCTCGCCCGCGTCCTGAAGACCGTCTCCACCACCCCCGGCTCCTTCGCCGCGACCCTGCTCGGCGAGGAGATCCTCGACTGGATGCAGCGGCTGACCTTCCCGGACGAGCGGGTCCAGCCGCTGGTGCGCGGCGTGACCCGGATCCACGTGATCGAGGAGGCCCGGCACGTCCGGTACGCCCGCGAGGAGCTGCGCCGCCAGATGGCGACCGCGCCCCGCTGGGAGCAGGAGTTGACCCGCCTCAGCTGCGGCGAGGCGGCGCGGGTGTTCTCGGTCTGCTTCGTCAGCCCGAAGGTGTACGAGCAGGTGGGCCTGGACCGTCGCGAGGCCGTCGCCCAGGTCCGCGCGAGCGGCCACCGCCGCGAGGTCATGCAGTCCGGTGCGAAGCGCCTGACGGACTTCCTCGACGACATAGGCCTCCTGCGGGGGCCGGGGCGAGCACTCTGGAGGTCGTCCGGCCTGCTGGCCCAGGCGACGACCGGGCGGGCGCTCCGGAGGTCGTCCTGACTCCTCGCCTGAACGGCGTACGACCGGGTTACGCTGCGTGGCATGACCAGTGCCGCCTCGCCCGCGTACCGCAGGCTCAGCGTGGAGGAGCGCCGTACCCAGCTGCTCGGCGCCGCGCTCACGCTCTTCGCGCACCGCACCCCGGACGAGGTCTCGCTCGACGACGTCGCCGAGGCGGCGGGCGTCTCCCGGCCGCTCGTCTACCGGTACTTCCCGGGCGGCAAGCAGCAGCTGTACGAGGCCGCGCTGCGCTCCGCGGCCGACCGGCTGGAGGAGTGCTTCGGCGAGCCGACCGACGGCCCGCCGACCGAGCGGCTCACCCGCGTCCTCGACCGCTACCTGACCTTCGTCGACGAGCACGACGCCGGATTCAGCGCCCTGCTGCGCGGCGGCAGCGTCGTGGAGACCTCCCGGACGACCGCGATCGTGGACGAGGTGCGGCGGGCCGCCGCCGAGCAGATCCAGCTGCACCTGGGGGTGCCGGCGCCGGGCGCGCGGCTGCGGATGATGATCCGGACCTGGATCGCGGCCGTCGAGGCGGCCTCGCTGATCTGGCTGGACCAGGGCAAGCAGCCGGCCGCCGCCGAGCTGAGGGACTGGCAGGTCGACCACCTCGTCGCGCTGCTCACGGCGACCGCGGCGACGGACCCGGAGACCGCGGCGGTCGTCGAGGAGCTGCTGACGCGGGAGACCGCGTCGGGGCCGGTGGGAAAGCTGGCGCGCCGGGTCGTACCCGTCGTCGGCCACGCGGCGCACCTGCTCGCGGACGCGCCCGACGAGACGACTGGGTGACACTGGTCCCGTGCGAAGCGAGTACACCCGATTTCACGGCGGCCCCCTGGACGGCGAGGTCCTGCCGGTCCTCGTCGGCCCGACCGGCCACCCGCCCAAGTGGTACGAGGTCCCGGTGCCGGACGACGCCGGCGGCCCGCCCACCGTGTACGCCTACCGGCGCGAACCCGCCGGGCGTACCAAGCGGCTGGGCATCCAGCGCGGCTGGACGTACGAGTACGTGCCCGAGGGCCGCGAGGGGCTCAAGTGGCCCTGGACGAAGCCGGTGCGGCCGGTCGACTGACGTGTGACCGGACGGGTGAGGGCGTTGGGCCGAATCGCCCACTCGTGAGGTGATCGGATCACCTCCCCCGCATCATCGCGGTGGAGGTGATGACGTGTCAGGAAAGCTGCTGCGCACGGTCTGCACGGGGATGCTCGCCGCGGCGACGGCGTTCGCGCCGACGCCGGCCGCGACGGCTGACGACCCGGGCGACCCGCCGGTCGCGGCGGAAGTGCCCGAGGTCCCCGATCCGTCGGACGGCGAGGACGGCACGGAGACCCCGGTCGGGCCGGAGGACGTCCCGAGCGGGACGGGCGTACCGAACCCGGAGACGACCGGCGGCCAGGAGCCCGCGGACGCCGCCGGCGCCACCGACCCCCTCACCGACACCGCCACGGACGTGGACGCGGATCCGAGTGACCCCGCGCTCCCCGGCACCGCCGACGCGTCCGAGCTCCCCGACGCCGTCCCCGTCACGCCCGGCGCCCCCTCCTCGCTCGCCCAGCTGCTCACCCGGCTCCGCGCCCTCTACCAGCAGGCCGAGGCGGCGACCGAGACGTACAACGCCACCGCCGAGGCGCTGACCCTGCAGACCGCCGAGACCAAGGCCGTCACCGCCCGGCTCACCACCGCGCGCACCGCGCTCTCCCGCAGCCGGGACGAGGCCGGGCGGCTGGCCCGCGAGCAGTACCGGGGGAACAGCGAGTTCTCCGGCTACCTGCGGCTGCTGCTCGCGCCCGACCCCCAGCAGGCCATGGACCAGCGTCATCTGATGAACCGTGCGGCGCGTGACCGGGCGGCGACGATCGCCCGGCTCGCGGGCGGTGAGAAGAAGGCCGACGAGCTGGCCTCCGCGTCCCGCAAGGCCCTGGACCGGCAGCAGGTGCTCGCCGCGCGGCAGAAGAAGGCGCGGGACTCCGTCGAGGCGAAGCTGAAGGAGGTCTCGGGGATGCTCGCCGCGCTCTCGCCCGAGGAGCTGGCCGCGCTCGGCGAGCTGGAGCGCAAGGGCGCGGCGGGCGCGCAGCGCGAACTGCTCGACTCCGGGGTGCTGGACGGCGAGCGGGCCCCGTCCCGGGAGGGCGACGAGGCGCTGCGGTTCGCGGTCTCGCAGATCGGCAAGCCGTACGTCTGGGGCGCGGAGGGGCCGGATTCGTACGACTGCTCCGGGCTGACCTCTCAGGCCTGGGCGAGCGCGGGACGGGAGATCCCGCGCACCAGCCAGGAGCAGTGGGCGACGCTGCCGAAGGTGAAGCTGACCGAGCTGCGCCCGGGTGACCTGGTGGTCTACTTCCCCGGTGCCACGCACGTGGCGATCTATCTCGGCGACGGCCTGGTGGTGCAGGCCCCGCGCCCCGGCGGCAAGGTCAAGGTCTCGCCGATCGCGGCGAATCCGCTGCTCGGCGCGGTCCGGCCGGACCCGGGCGGTGCGGCGCTCCCCTCGTACACGCCGCCCGAGCTCCCGGAGGGAGCCACGGACGGCGGGGACGAGGGTTTCGACCGGGAGTGACGGGGGCGGCGCGGGTGCTACGCCCGGGAGCCGGCTGCGGCGCGGGACGTCGCCGCGTCGCGGCCCAGCGGGAACAGGGCCACGCAGAACAGGAGCGCGCCGACGGGTATCAGATCCAGACTGGCCGCCATCGTCGCCGTACCGAGCACCACCAGCACGGGACACCAGACACCGACGCGGCGCTGGACGGCGAGCTGGATCGTCAGCCACAGCAGGCCGACGTAGAACAGGATCGGGACGACCGTGTACACCACGGGCATCAAGGCGGGGACGCTCTGGATCTCGTCGAAGAGCCGGTTCATCCCCGCCCGGTCGTCGGCCCGGAGGCCGACGACGAGGTCGATGACTCCTTGAGCCGTGACCGCCGCCACCCCGGCCAGCCCGACCAGCGTCGCCGCGCGGGCGCTGAGCCGTGCCGCACCGGTCGCCGGCTCCGACAGACGCAGCAGGCCGAGAAGGACCGGTCCGAAGAGCAGCACCCCGGCGATCATGGCGACATGACTGATCGTCCAGGCGGGCCCCGGACCGTGGTCCGGGTCGGAGAGGCGGATGGCTCCGTAGGCGAGCAGGCACAGTGGTGCGGCGATGAAGGCGGTCCGCGTCAGCGCGGTCCCGCGGGTCCCCCGAGGCTCGTTCGTCATGTGTCGATCTTCTCGGCGCTCCCGTTCCGGATGATCAGGCATCACCCTGTCGAGACCCTGAACCGACCCTGACGCGCCCTCAGGGCCGACCGCCCGGACCTCCGGCGTGACGGGGTCCGGGCCGGTCTGCCGGGGCGTCAGGCGCCGGCGGCCTCTTCCAGGTACGCGCCGGTCTTCGCCGGGTCGTAGAAGAAGTTCTCGAAGTCGGCCGGGTTGTCGAAGCCGTTGGCGAAGCGGTCGGCGACCGGCTGGAGCTGGCCGGCCGCGCCGATCAGGCCCAGCACGTGCTCCGGCGGGACGCCCAGCATCGCGTTCGTCCACTTGGTGACGTGCTGCGCGGTGTCCCAGTACCGGTCGAACGTGGCCTGCATCCACTCCTCGTCGAAGGGCTTGTCGCCCTGCTCGACGATGGACGCCAGGTACGCGGCGGCGCACTTGGAGGCCGAGTTGGAGCCCTGGCCGGTGATCGGGTCGTTGGCGACGACGACGTCCGCCACACCGAGCACCAGGCCACCGCCGGGCAGCCGGCCGATCGGGTTGCGCACGGTCGGCGCGTAGCGGCCGGCCAGGGTGCCGTTGGCGTCGGTCAGCTCGACCTTGGTGGCCCGCGCGTACTCCCAGGGCGTGAACTTCTCCATCAGCTCCAGCGTGAGCGACAGGTGCTCCGCCGGGTCCTTGACGCCCTTGAACACGTCGAGCGGGCCGCCGGGAACGCCCTCCCAGAAGAGGATGTCGGCGCGGCCGGAGGTGGTGAGGGTCGGCATCACGAACAGCTCGCCGACGCCGGGCACCAGGTTGCAGCGGACCGCGTCGAAGTCGGGGTGCTCGGGGCGCGGGCCGAGGCCGTGCACGTACGCGACGGCCAGCGCGCGCTGCGGCTCGCTGTACGGGGAGCGCTCGGCGTCCCGGCCGAACATGGAGACCAGCTCGCCCTTGCCTGCCGAGACCAGCACCAGGTCGTAGGTGCGGGAGAAGTAGTCCAGGTCGGAGACGGCCGCGCCGTGGATGACGAGCTGGCCGCCACGCTGGGCGAAGGTCTCCATCCAGCCGGCCATCTTCACGCGCTGGTCGACGGACTGGGCGTAGCCGTCGAGCTTGCCGACCCAGTCGATGACCCTCTGGGACTCGGGGCCGGCGACGGAGACCCCGAGGCCCTTGATCTGCGGGGCCTGGGTCTCCCAGAAGTTGATGCCGAGGTCGCGCTCGTGCTGGAGCGCGGTGTCGAACATGCACTGCGTGGACATGACCCTGCCGGACCGGATCTCGTCCGCCGTGCGGTTGGACATCAGGGTGACCTCGTACCCCTGCGACTGGAGGCCGAGGGCGAGCTGGAGACCGGACTGGCCGGCTCCGACGATGAGTATCTTCCGCATGGCGGAGTCTCCTAGAGCGTGCGTGGTGTGCGGAGGGGTGACGGCTATTCGGGGGTGGCCTCGAGAGCATGCCCGACCATGGCGAGCAGTGTCTCGACGACGCTGTACCTCTTGCGCGCGTCCATGACGACCACGGGCACGTGCGGCGGGATCGTCAGGGCCTCCCGGACGTCCTCGGCCTCGAACAGCTCGGTCCCCTCGAAGTGGTTGACCGCGACGACGTACGGCAGACCGCAGCTCTCGAAGTAGTCGAGCGCGGGGAAGCAGTCGGTGAGC
The DNA here is from genome assembly GCF_033343995.1 of Streptomyces sp. HUAS YS2. Lineage (NCBI taxonomy): Bacteria > Bacillati > Actinomycetota > Actinomycetes > Kitasatosporales > Streptomycetaceae > Streptomyces > Streptomyces solicathayae. Next base: position 2,704,934 of record NZ_CP137573.1, read on the forward strand.
CGGCGGGTGTCGGCGAGCACGACCGCGCCGATCGCGCCGCGCACCAGGTCGTCCCACATGAACCAGAACCGCTGCTGGCCCGGCGTACCGAAGACGTACAGGACCAGGTCGTCGTCGAGGGTGATCCGGCCGAAGTCCATCGCGACGGTCGTGGTCAGCTTGCCGGGCGTGGCGGAGAGATCGTCGGTCTCCTCGCTCGCCTGGGTCATCAGCGCCTCGGTCTGGAGCGGCGTGATCTCGGAGACGGACCGGACGAACGTCGTCTTGCCGACGCCGAAGCCGCCGGCGACCACGATCTTCGTGGCGATCGGGGCGCGGGTGTGGTCCAGCTGCCAGTCCCGGGCACCCTCCTCGGACTGCGGGAGCGGACCGGACCGCGGACCGGACTGCGGTTCGGACGACGACCCGTCGGGCTGCGCGGGTATTCCGGTGAGGACCGGATCGGCGGTGACGTCAGAGACGACGGAGTCCACTCAGCACCCTTTCGAGGAGCGCGCGGTCGGGCTGGCCGGTGCCGTGACCGGTCCCGTACACACGGATCTTTCCCTGGTCGGCCAAGTCGCTGAGCAGCACTCGGACGACACCCAGTGGCATCTTCAGGAGGGCCGAGATCTCGGCGACGGTACGCATCCGCCGGCAGATCTCGACGATGGCCCGGAGCTCCGGCATGAGCCGGGCGCCGATCCCGCCGCTGGTGAGCTCCTTGCGCGGCTCGGGCGCCTCGAGCGCCGCCACGAAGGTCTCGACCAGCAGGACGTGGCCGAAGCGGGTGCGGCCGCCGGTCAGGGAGTACGGGCGGACCCGCGCGGGGCGCCGTCCGTCGCCTCGGACCGGCAGCTTCCGGGGATGCGGGACAGACGCGGACGTCACTTGGTGCTCTCCATCGATTTGCGCAGCTCGCTGCGGAGTTCGGGGGTGAGGACGTGTCCGGCGCGGCCGACGAAGAGCGCCATGTGGTACGCGACGACGCTCATGTCGCAGTCGGGGGCGGCGTGCACGCCGAGCAGCGAGCCGTCGCTGATCGACATGACGAAGACGCTGCCGTCCTCCATGGCCACCATGGTCTGCTTGACCCCGCCGCCGTCCATCAGCCGGGCGGCGCCCACAGTGAGGCTGCCGATGCCGGAGACGATGGTGGCGAGGTCGGCGCTGGAGCCGCGCGGTCCGCCGGTCCGGGGAGCGGCGGCCGGGGCGGCGTTCACCGCCGGGTCGGAGGAGAGCAGCAGCAGGCCGTCGGACGAGACGACGGCGACGGAGCGGAGCCCTGGCACCTCCTCGACGAGGTTGCCGAGCAGCCACTGCAGATTGCGGGCCTCCGTGCTCAGTCCGAACGTTCCGGTCGCAGTCAACTGCGTGCCTCCTCGACTGTGTCCCCCGCCGACTCCCCTGTGCCTGTTTCTTCGGTACGCGCGATCTCGGCCTCGACGTCGCGACGGCCGTCCTTGGCGCCCTGGTGGAACCCGCCGAGCCGGGCCCGCAGGGCCTCGGCGTCGACGCCGCCGGCCTGCCGCGGCACGGGCGCGTCGGCCTGCCGGAGTACCCGCGGGGTGCGCTTGGGCAGTCCCTTGTCGGTGACCCGGGGGGCGTCCGCGACGGTCTCGTACGGTTCGGCCGCGCGCTCGTGCGCGTCGGGGCCGATCGCGTACGGGCTGGGCGCGGGCGCCTCGGGCTCCGGCTCGGGGGCCGGTGCCGGCGCGGGTACGTGTACGGCCTCCGGCTCGGGCTCCGCGTCCGACGCGGGCTCGAACTCCGACTCCGACTCCGGCTCCGCCTCGGGCGCGAGCGGCAGGCGGACCTGGAGCGTGGTCTCGGCGCGCGACTCCTCGGGGACACCGGCCTCGGCATCCGTCTCCGGCTCCGCCTCCGACACGGCCTCCGCCTCGGGCGCCTCCGGCTCCGTGGCCTCTGGCTCCGGTGCTGCGGGCGTCTCCGCCTGCTCCCGCTCCGCCGCCTCGACGGCCTGCTCGGCCGCCGCGATCAGCGGGTCGCGGGTGCGCTCCGGCAGCGCGTTGGAGTTGGCCTCCGCGACCGAGCCGGGCAGGTTGAGCGTCGGGGCCGGGCCGCCCGCGACCGGGACCGGCGGCGGTACGGCCGCCGGCGGCGCGTCCGGCAGCAGCGGCTGCGGCAGCACGATGACGGCCGCGACGCCGCCCTGCTTCTGCTCCCGCAGCTGGACGCGGACGCCGAGCCGCGCGGCCAGCAGGGCGGTCACCCGGATGCCCAGGCCCTCGCCCTCCAGGTCGGCGTCGGAGTCCTCCGGGTCGGGCTCGGCCAGCCGGGCGTTGAGCTCGGCGAGCCGCCCCTCGGTCATGCCGATGCCCTCGTCCTGGACGGAGAGCATGACCTCGCCGCTCTCCAGGAGCCAGCCGGAGAGCTGGACCTGGGCGTCCGGCGGGGAGAACGCGGTGGCGTTCTCCAGGAGTTCGGCGACGAGGTGGCTGAGGTCGTCCGCGGCGAAGCCGGCGATCTGGGCGTGCGGCGGCAGGGACTGGATGGTGACCCGCTCGTACCGCTCGATCTCGCTGACGGCGGCGCGCAGCACGTCGACCAGCGGGACCGGGCCGGGGTGGCCGTGGATGTGCTCGTGCCCGGCGAGGATGAGCAGGTTCTCGCTGTGCCGGCGCATGACGGTGGCCATGTGGTCGAGCTTGAAGAGGGTGGCGAGCCGGTCCGGGTCCTGCTCGCGCTCCTCCAGCTTCTCGATGACGCCGAGCTGGCGCTCGACGAGACCGAGGGTGCGCAGCGAGAGGTTGACGAAGGTGTGCCGGACGGTGTGCCGGAGCTGCTCCAGCTCGGCGGTGAGCAGGGCGGTCTGTTCCTGGAGTTCGGCGCGCCGGGCGGTGAGTTCGGCGGCCAGCACCTCGCGGGCGCCGGCCAGGTCGGCGCGGTCCCCGTCGAGCCGCTCGACCTGTCCGGCGAGGCCGGCGAGCTTGCCCTGCAGGCTGTTGAGGGACCGTACGACCTGGGCGAACTCGTCGTTGCGGCCGGTGTAGCGGACCGGCTCCTCCGACTGCGGCTCGGGGGCTGCGGCGAGCCGGGCGGCCCCGATGCGCAGCACGGCGAGCGGCTGGGTGAGGGTGCGGGCGACGGCGGCGGAGACACCGATCGCGACGAGCAGGCAGCCTCCGAGGAGGCCGATGCGCAGTTCGAGGGCGGTGAGCTGGTCGTCCCGTACGGTCTCGAGCCGCTGGACCTGGGCGGTGGCGAAGGCGGATTCGACGCCGCGCAGCTGCTCGATCCGGGCGGAGAGCGCGGCGTCCAGGCGGGCCGGGTCGGTGCGGCGCTCGGAGCGGGTCAGTTCGGCGTCGTCGGTGAGCTTGGCCAGGTAGTTCTCGGCCTGCTTGACCTCGGGGCCGGTGACGTTGGTGGCGAGCGAGTCGCGTCCCTCGGCGCTGGCGGCCTGGTCGAAGTCGGCGAGCGCGGTGAGTTCGCGGATCCGGGCCTGCTGGGCGGCGGCGCCGAGGGCGGTGCGGGCGCGGTCGGCCGCGGCGGCGTCCTCGTTCTCGTCCGGGACCATCGTGCCCGTGGCCGGGTCGAAGTGCGACCCGCCGTCCTTCGGCTCGGGCACGGCGAGGTCGGCGAGGAGCAGGGCGCGGGTGGCGGAGGCCTGTTCGACGGCGCGGCCGAGGGCGGCGGGGGCGCGGGTGGCCTCGGCGATCTCCGGGGGCGTGCGCTCGGCGAGCCGGTCGGCGAGGGCCTGGAGCTTGGTGATGACGTCGGTGTACGCCTTGAACGCCTCCAGGGCGGTGCCCTTGCCGGTGAGGGCGGAGCGGCGTACGGAGCTGACGGCGGCGAGGTCGTGGCGGAGGTCGGCCGGGGCGTCGGGGCGGATCTCGTCGATCTGCCGGTCGACGCGGGCGGCTCGGGCCGGGGTGATCTTCCGCTTGTTCTTGGCGGGGCCGCGCTGTTCGTCGCGGCCGGCGGCGACGTAGGCGACGACCTCGTCGCGTTCGTCGGCGAGGGAGTGCGCGAGGGTGACGGCCTGTCGGTCGAGGGCGGCGAGGTCGACGAGCTGCTGGGCGTCCTTGAGTTCGGCGGAGGCGCCGAGGACGGCCGGGGCTCCGGCCGCGAGGACGGTCAGGGAGACGAGGGCGACGCCGCCGACGAGTCGGGTGCGGACGCGAACGGGCCGCCGGGCGCCCTTGTCCGGAGCCTGCGGGTCACCGGGGGTCTCCTCGCGCGTGCCGTTCTTGCTCCCAGGCCGCTTCTTCTGCACCGGTGCTCGCATTCTTGACTCGTCCGCCCATGAAGCAGAGGTGACGACCGGTCACACAGCAGAGCGCCCCCACCCCTGGTACGGCTTCCGACCATTCCAGTGCTTATGGGAAGGGGGCGCGCATCGGCCACTCCGCCACCCGAACGAGTGAACAACACTCCCGAGTTGTCGAACAACTCCCCCGGAGGCGAATTGGGGTGCCTTTCGGGGCGCCGGTTGGATCTTCCGGGCGGGCTTTGGCAGGATGCCCGCCCGCAGCTTCCCGGACGTTCCGGTTCCGTTGACTTCCGGCCCCTCCGAGGCCTGGTTCAGGCCAATTTCGGCTTTCGGGAGGCGGTGTGAAGGACTCATGCAGACTGGGATCATGCGCACCGATCTGGTCTCCCTCCCCGGCAGCCCCGAACGCCCCAACGAGGACTGGGCGGCCGCAGTTCTGCCCGCGTCCGGCGGGGGCGGCGCGGTGGTCGTCCTGGACGGGGTGACCCCGCCGGCCGGAGATGACGGTTGTGTGCACGGCGTGCCCTGGTTCACCGCCCGGCTCGGGGGCGCTCTGACCGAACTGTCCGGTTCGCGAAGGGACATGACACTGCCCGCGATCCTGTCGTATGGGATCCGGCGCACCGCGGACGCGCACCGCGAATCCTGTGACCTTTCTCACGTCCGTACGCCGCAGGCGACGGTGGCCCTGGCCCGCTGGGACGCGGACACCGTCGAGTACCTGGTCCTGTCGGACTCGGTGCTGCTCCTGGAGTCGCCCGCGGGCGCGGTGCGCGCGGTACGGGACGACCGGCTGGACCGCGTCCCGCCGGAGATCCTGCGCTCCCACGAGGCGACGGACCGGCTGCGCAACCGGGAGGGCGGCTTCTTCACGGCCGCCGCGGACCCGGCGGTGGCGGAGCGGGCGGTCACCGGCACGGTGTCGCGCGCGGAGGTACGGGCGCTGGCGGCGCTCACGGACGGCGCGGCCCGCTGGGTGGAGCGGTTCGGCGCGGGCGACTGGGTGGAGTGCTTCGCGCTGCTGGCGGCGGAGGGCCCGCGCGGCCTCGTGGACCGGGTACGGGCACTGGAGACGGCAGCCGACGCGGCGGCGACGAGGGCGGGCGCGGGCGGAGTCGTGCGGCGCGGCAAGCCGCACGACGACGCGACGGCGGTGTACGCGGAGTTGTAGCCCGCGGCCACTCGCCGCCGCGCCCCGGCCGCCGTCAGGCGTTCTCGGCCCGGGTGTTCAGCTGGTGCAGCAGCCGGGCCAGTTCGGCGACCTCGCCGCGGTCCCAGTCGGCGAGCTTGCGCACGTACCGCTCGCGCCGCGCGTCGCGGACCCGGCGGAAGCGGTCCCGGCCCTCGTCGGTGAGCCGGACGAGCCAGGCCCGCCCGTCGGCCGGGTCGGGGTCGCGGACGATCAGCCCGAGGTCGTCCAGGGCGCGGAGCTGGCGGCTCATCGTCGCCTTGCCGACGCCGAAGTACGCGGCGAGTTCGGTGGCGCGCTGCGGGCCAGCGTCGTCGAGCCGGACGAGCAGACCGTACGCGGCGGGCTCCAGTTCGGGGTGCACCTCGCGGGCCATCTCGCCGGAGGAGGCACGGGCCCGACGCAGGAAGACGGCCAATTCCCTTTCCAGCGCCAGGAATTCCTGGTCCACACCATTCCCGGCCGTGGGGTCGACTTCACTCCCCGTACCGCTTCCGTGCACGTCAGCACCCCTCGCGCGCTTTCCGGTCGATGAAAGTTTCCTTCAGTCGCGGACATCGCCGCAGCTCCCCCAGTATTTCGCAGGCGTAGACCATCGGCAGCACCCAGGCCCTCTTCCGTCGACGGGGTCTACGTGCGTAGCGTCCTGCATGACATGTCCACACCCAGCACATGTCGTACGTCCCCCCACCCAGCCTTTCGGAGGCACGCAATGCCCGTGCACAGATCCGGAAAGACCCTCAGCGGCCGCTCCGCCGTCGTCACCGCGTTACTCGCGGCCCTGGCCCTCCTCCTGACCCTGCCCGGCGCGGCGAGCGCCGCCCAGGTGCCCGACCGCGGCACCGCCTGGATGGGCATGGGCGTCGTCAAGCACGACGGCCGGGGCGGAAAGCCCGCCGGCGGCATCTCGACCCTCGCCACCCAGACCGAGGGCGTCGACGTCTCCAGCCACCAGGGCAACGTCGCCTGGTCGACCCTGTGGAACAGCGGGGTCAGGTGGGCCTACGTCAAGGCGACGGAAGGCACGTACTACAAGAACACCTACTTCGCGCAGCAGTACAACGGCTCCTACAACGTCGGCATGATCCGCGGCTCGTACCACTTCGCGACCCCCGACACGACGTCGGGCGCGACGCAGGCGGACTACTTCGTGAACAACGGCGGCGGCTGGTCGCGGGACGGCAAGACCCTCCCCGGCGCGCTCGACATCGAGTGGAACCCGTACGGCGCGACCTGCTACGGCAAGACGCAGTCCGGGATGGTGACCTGGATCCGCGACTTCGTGAACCGGTACAAGTACCGGACGGGCCGCGACCCCGTGATCTACACCGCGACCAGCTGGTGGAAGCAGTGCACCGGCAACTACGGCGGCTTCGCGACGACGAACCCGCTGTGGATCGCGCGCTACGCCTCCACCGTCGGCGAACTCCCGGCGGGCTGGGGCTACTACACGATGTGGCAGTACACCTCGTCCGGCCCGACGGTCGGCGACCACAACCACTTCAACGGCGACTACTCCCGCGTGCAGGCGCTGGCGAACGGCTGACCGACGCGGTCCGTGCGAACGACGGCCCTCCGGGTGTGCGGCGGCACACCGGGAGGGCCGTCCGGTATGCCGGAGCGGGGCGCCCCGCGAAGGGCGCCCCGCTCCGGCGTACGCGGCTCAGGCCGCCACGCCCACCGGAACCTCCGCCGGGGACAGGGCGATCTCCAGCACCTGCCGGACGTCGGTCACCGGGTGGACCTCCAGCTTCTCCAGGATCTCGGCCGGGACGTCGTCCAGGTCTGCCTCGTTGCGCTTCGGGATCACGACCGTCGTGATGCCCGCGCGGTGGGCCGCCAGCAGCTTCTGCTTCAGGCCGCCGATCGGGAGCACCCGGCCGGTCAGCGAGACCTCGCCGGTCATGGCGACGTCGGTGCGGACCAGGCGGCCGGAGAGCAGCGAGGCCAGCGCCGTCGTCATGGTGATGCCGGCGCTCGGGCCGTCCTTCGGGACCGCGCCCGCCGGGAAGTGGATGTGCACGCCCCGGTCCTTCAGGCCGGTGACGGGCAGCTCCAGTTCCGCGCCGTGGCTCCGCAGGAAGCTCAGCGCGATCTGCGCGGACTCCTTCATCACGTCGCCGAGCTGCCCGGTCAGGGTCAGGCCCGCCGCACCCGTCTCCGGGTCGGCCAGCGACGCCTCGACGAAGAGGACGTCGCCGCCCGCGCCGGTGACGGCGAGACCGGTCGCGACGCCGGGCACCGCGGTGCGGCGCTCGGCCGGGTCCTGAGCGGACTCGGGCACGTGGTGCGGCCGGCCGAGCAGCGCGCGCAGGTCGTCCGGGGTGACCGTGAACGGCAGCTCGCGGTCGCCGAGTTCGTGCTGCGCCGCGACCTTCCGCAGCAGCCGGGCGATCGACCGCTCCAGGGTGCGGACGCCCGCCTCGCGGGTGTACTCGCCGGCCAGCTTGCGCAGCGACGCGTCCTCCAGGACGACCTCGCCCTCCTCCAGGCCGGCCCGCTCCAGCTGCCTCGGCAGCAGGTGGTCGCGGGCGATGACGACCTTCTCGTCCTCGGTGTAGCCGTCCAGCCGCACCAGCTCCATGCGGTCGAGCAGCGCCTCCGGGATGGCCTCCAGGACGTTCGCGGTGGCCAGGAAGACGACGTCGCTCAGGTCGAGCTCGACCTCCAGGTAGTGGTCGCGGAAGGTGTGGTTCTGCGCCGGGTCGAGGACTTCGAGCAGGGCCGCGGCCGGGTCGCCGCGGAAGTCGGAGCCGACCTTGTCGATCTCGTCGAGCAGGACCACCGGGTTCATCGACCCGGCCTCCTTGATCGCCCGGACGATCCGGCCGGGCAGCGCGCCGACGTACGTACGCCGGTGGCCGCGGACCTCCGCCTCGTCCCGTACGCCGCCGAGCGCGACGCGGACGAACTTGCGCCCCATCGCATGCGCGACGGACTCGCCGAGCGAGGTCTTGCCGACGCCGGGCGGGCCGACGAGGGCCAGTACGGCACCGCCACGACGGCCTCCGACCACGCCGAGGCCGCGCTCGGCGCGCCGCTTGCGCACGGCCAGGTACTCGGTGATGCGCTCCTTCACGTCCTCCAGGCCCGCGTGCTCGGCGTCCAGGACGGCCTTGGCGTCCTGGATGTCGTACCGGTCCTCGGTGCGCTCGTTCCACGGCAGTTCGAGGACGGTGTCGAGCCAGGTGCGGATCCAGGAGCCCTCCGGGGACTGGTCGCTGGACCGCTCCAGCTTCTCGACCTCCTTGAGGGCGGCCTCCCGTACCTTCTCGGGCAGGTCGGCGGCCTCCACCCGGGTGCGGTAGTCGTCGGACTCGTCGCCCTCGGACTCGCCGTTGAGCTCACGCAGCTCCTTGCGGACGGCGTCGAGCTGACGCCGCAGCAGGAACTCGCGCTGCTGCTTGTCGACGCCCTCCTGGACGTCCTTGGCGATGGTCTCGGCGACGTCCTGCTCGGCGAGGTGCTCGCGCAGCTGCGCGGTGGCGAGCTTCAGCCGGGCGACCGGGTCGGCGGTCTCCAGGAGCTCGACCTTCTGCTCGGTGCTCAGGAAGGGCGAGTACCCGGAGTTGTCGGCCAGGGCGGACACGTCGTCGATGGCCTGGACCCGGTCCACGACCTGCCAGGCGCCGCGCTTCTTCAGCCAGCTGGTGGCGAGCGCCTTGTACTCCTTCACCAGCTCCGTGACGGAACCGGGCAGCGGGTCGGGCACGATCTCCTCGACCGTGAGGCCCTCGACCCAGAGGGCTGCGCCGGGACCGGTCGTCCCCGCGCCGATGCGGACCCGGCCGCGGCCGCGGATCAGCGCGCCGGGGTCGCCGTCGGAGAGCCGCCCCACCTGCTCGACCGTGCCGAGCACACCGGTGGCGGCGTACGTGCCGTCGATCCGGGGCACCAGCAGCACCTGCGGCTTGCGGCCCCCGGCGCGTGCGGCGGCCTGCGCGGCCTCGACCGCGGCGCGCACGTCGGTGTCGGACAGGTCCAGGGGCACCACCATTCCGGGCAGCACGACCTCGTCGTCGAGCGGCAGCACAGGCAGAGTGAGCGGTGTGGACGTCGAAGCCATGATCTCCCCTTCGGCAGTCAAGTTGAGCTATGCCGACTCAATGCACGTGGGCGGGGGATTGTTCCCCGGGGGCTGTTCGCTGTGAGCGATCCCGCTCGGAGCCTAGAATTTCGGGGTGAACGAGAACCTCCTCCCCCCGTGCCCCGAGTGCTCCGGCGCCTTCACCTACGAGATGGGCGCCCTGCTGGTCTGCCCCGAGTGCGGCCACGAGTGGACGCCCGCGGCGGACGGCGGCGAGGGAGCGGTGGCCGGGGCCGAGGCCGGGGTGATCCGCGACTCGGTCGGGAACGTGCTGGCCGACGGCGACACCGTGACCGTGATCAAGACGCTCAAGGTCAAGGGCAGCCCGAACGGCATCAAGGCGGGCACCAAGGTGCGCAACATCCGTCTCGTCGACGGGGTCGACGGCCACGACATCGACTGCCGGATCGAGGGCTTCGGCAACATGCAGCTGAAGTCCGGCGTGGTCAAGAAGGCCTGACCTCCGCGGCCGGGCGCACGCGGCTGGCACACGGACGACGTGTGCGCCCCTCGTGCGACATCCCGCCACCGCCGCGCCCGCCTGAGTGCGACCTTCCGGCGGGCGCGGCGCGTTCCCTCCCCGTGACGACCAGCCGGCTGCGCGGAGCAGCCCACCGAGGAGACCGCCGAGCAGGCCGCCGAGGGGGCGTAGGACGACGTCCGGCCGGCGATCGCCCCGCGCGGCCGAATCCGGCGGTAATCGTTTGTCCCGCCCGTCGCCGTGCGGCGAGGATGGCCGAGCCGACCGTGCACGCGAGTACCGGAGGGACCATGTCCAGCCCCGTCACCCTCGACCGCCGTGAAGGACCGTACGGAGAGATCGTGCTGCGGCGGCGCGACGAGCACTTCGAGATCATCGCCAACGGCACGTTCCTGATGGACACGTCCGACGGACGTTCCGAGCGGCTGCTGATCGACGCGGCCCGCGACGCGCTGCCGGCCGGCCGTACCGCGCCCTCGGTCCTGATCGGCGGTCTCGGTGTCGGCTTCTCGCTCGCGCACGCCGCCGCCGACCCGCGCTGGGGCCGGATCGTCGTCGTCGAGCGCGAGGCCGCCGTCATCGACTGGCACCGCACCGGCCCGCTGGCAGAGCTCTCCGCCGGGGCGCTGGCCGATCCGCGCAGCGGGATCCTGCACACCGATCTGGTCGCTCACCTGCGCACGAGCACGGAGACGTACGACGCGCTCTGCCTCGACATCGACAACGGGCCGGACTGGACGGTCACCGAGGACAACGGAAGTCTTTACTCTCCGGCCGGACTTGACGCATGCAAGGATCGACTGACACCCGGCGGCGTGCTCGCCGTGTGGTCCGCGCAGCCGTCCTCCGCTTTCGAGAAGTCGTTGCGGAATGCCGGATTCAGCGGGGTAAGAACCGAAGAGATCCGCGTTGCCCGAGGCGTTCCCGACGTGGTGCACCTCGGCGTACGACCTGCGTAGCCGGGACGCCGCGACTGCCTTTACGCTGCTGACCGACAACGTACGGATCACGGCCGCAAACAGCGACGGCACGAACGACGGAACACGCGGGAACGCGACAGGGGCGGGGCGATGGAGCAGACACACACCACTCACAACGGTGCGGCGGCCACCCCCGGTGCGCAGCGGCGCGTCCTGGTCGTGGAGGACGACGCGACGATCGTCGAGGCGGTCGCGAACCGGCTGCGGGCCGAGGGCTTCCTGGTCCAGACCGCGACCGACGGCCCGGCCGCGGTGGACGCGGCCGAGGCGTGGCAGCCGGACCTGATGGTCCTGGACGTGATGCTGCCGGGCTTCGACGGCCTGGAGGTCTGCCGCCGGGTCCAGGCCCAGCGGCCGGTTCCGGTCCTGATGCTCACGGCGCGGGACGACGAGACCGACATGCTGGTCGGGCTCGGCGTCGGCGCCGACGACTACATGACGAAGCCTTTCTCCATGCGGGAGCTGGCCGCCCGGGTGCACGTGCTGCTGCGCCGGGTCGAGCGGGCCGCGCTGGCGGCGGTCACCCCGCGCAGCGGGATCCTGCGGCTCGGCGAGCTGGAGATCGACCACGCGCAGCGCCGGGTCCGGGTGAAGGCGGAGGACGTCCACCTGACCCCGACCGAGTTCGACCTGCTGGTCTGCCTGGCGAACACCCCGCGCGCCGTGCTCTCCCGCGAGCAGCTGCTCGCCGAGGTGTGGGACTGGGCGGACGCCTCCGGCACCCGGACCGTGGACAGCCACATCAAGGCGCTGCGCCGGAAGATCGGCGCCGAGCGCATCCGTACCGTGCACGGCGTCGGGTACGCGCTGGAGACCCCGGCGTCATGACCCGCCCGGGTCGTCCCGCCGCGCGCCCCCGGCGCCGGATCGTGATCTCGATCAAGACCAAGCTGGGCGCTCTGGTCGTCGGGGCGGTCCTGCTGACCTCCGGCCTGGCCCTGGTGGCCATCCGGACGTCCACCGAGTTCCGCTACATCACGATCTTCGCGATGATCGCGACGCTGCTGATCACGCAGTTCGTCGCGCACGGCCTGACGGCCCCGCTGGACGAGATGACCACCGTCGCGGGCTCCATCTCGCGCGGCGACTTCGGCCGCCGGGTGCGGGGCGCGGACCGGCGCGACGAGCTGGGCGGCCTGGCCGGGACGATCAACCGCATGGCGGACGACCTGGAGGCGGAGGACCGGCACCGCAAGGAGCTGGTCGCCAATGTCTCGCACGAGCTGCGGACGCCCATCGCCGCACTGCGCGCGGTCCTGGAGAACGTGGTCGACGGCGTCTCCGAGGCCGATCCGGAGACCATGCGCTCCGCCCTGAAGCAGACCGAGCGGCTCGGCCGGCTGGTCGAGACGCTGCTGGACCTGTCACGTCTCGACAACGGTGTCGTCACGCTCAAGGCGCGGCGCTTCGAGGTCTGGCCGTACCTCGCGGGCATCCTGCGCGAGGCCAACCTGGCCGCGTCGCAGCGCGGGCTCTCCTCCACGTCCGGGCTGCACAACCGCACGGACGTCCATCTGCACCTGGACGTGTCGCCGCCCGAGCTCACCGCCCACGCGGACGTGGAGCGGCTGCACCAGGTGATGGCGAACCTGATCGACAACGCGGTGAAGCACTCCCCGCCGCACGGCCGGGTGACCGTACGGGCCCGGCGCGGCCCGGTGTCGGACTCGCTGGAGCTGGAGGTCGAGGACGAGGGCCCCGGCATCCCGGAGGAGGAGCGGCACCGGGTCTTCGAGCGCTTCAACCGGGGCGTGGTGCCCGGTCAGGCCGGCAAGGGCAGTGACGGCGGCACGGGGCTGGGCCTGGCGATCGCGCGCTGGGCGGTGGATCTGCACGGCGGCGGCATCGGCGTGGCCGAATCGTCACGCGGGTGCCGCATCAGGGTCACCCTTCCGGGCGGCCTTCAGGCGCAGGGTTGACGTAAGGTTCGAACCGGAAGAGCACGTTCTGCGTGTACCTGTGCAGAGGATTGCCGGGACATGGCCAGGACGTGGCCAGGTTGTGATCAGGGATGCGAACCCATGGGGGTCGTAACCCCGGTTCCTCGTACCCTCACAGACGCGGAACCCCGCTTGTTTCCCGCCATTCACAGCGCCGAAACACCCCGTCAAGTGTGACTTGCGCGACGTTGGTAGCGCCCGGCCTGCACCTCCAGGCCAGGGAGGCGTAGCCTTTATTTCCGCTGTCCATCACCTTGTGAAGCGGAAGAGGGCGGTTACCGCCGTGTCGTCTCAGTCCCCCAGTACCCCGAGTACCTCCACCGACCAAGACGGGCAGGGTCAGAACCCTGCTACCGCCTTCGGCGCCAATGAGTGGCTCGTCGACGAGATCTACCAGCAGTACCTCCAGGACCCGAATTCGGTCGATCGTGCCTGGTGGGACTTCTTCGCCGACTACAAGCCCGGCTCGACGGAGGCTCCCGCCGCCGCGCCGCAGGTGAGCCCCGCACAGGCTGCACCTGCCGCTCCGGCCGCCCCCGCCGCTCCGGCCGCGCCCGCCCAGGCCGCCCCGACCCCGGCCGCCGCTCCGGCTGCGTCCGCTCCGGCCGCTCCGGCTCCGGCTCCGGCTCCGGCTCCGGCGAAGCCCGCCGCGGCCGCGCCGGCCGCCGTCAAGGCCGCTCCGGCGCCCGCCAAGGCCGCTCCGGCGGCCGAGGCCCCGGCCGGTCCCGAGCTGGTCACGCTGCGCGGTCCCGCCGCCGCCGTCGCGAAGAACATGAACCTCTCGCTGGAGATGCCGACGGCCACGTCCGTCCGCGCCGTCCCGGTGAAGCTGCTCTTCGACAACCGGATCGTGATCAACAACCACCTGAAGCGCGCCCGGGGCGGGAAGATCTCCTTCACCCACCTCATCGGCTACGCGATGGTGCAGGCGATCAAGGCCATGCCGTCGATGAACTACTCCTTCGCGGAGAAGGACGGCAAGCCGACGCTGGTCAAGCCGGACCACGTGAACTTCGGTCTGGCCATCGACCTGGTGAAGCCGAACGGCGACCGCCAGCTCGTCGTCGCGGGCATCAAGAAGGCCGAGACGCTGAACTTCTTCGAGTTCTGGCAGGCCTACGAGGACATCGTCAAGCGCGCCCGCGTCGGCAAGCTGACGATGGAGGACTTCACCGGCGTCACGGTCTCGCTGACCAACCCCGGCGGCCTCGGCACGGTCCACTCCGTGCCGCGTCTGATGCCCGGACAGTCGGTCATCATGGGCGTCGGCTCGATGGACTACCCGGCCGAGTTCCAGGGCACGAGCCAGGACACCCTCAACAAGCTCGGCATCTCGAAGGTCATGACGCTCACGTCGACCTACGACCACCGGGTGATCCAGGGCGCCGCCTCCGGCGAGTTCCTGCGCATCGTCGCGAACCTGCTCCTCGGCGAGGACGGCTTCTACGACGACATCTTCAAGGCCCTGCGCATCCCCTACGAGCCGGTCCGCTGGCTCAAGGACATCGACGCCTCGCACGACGACGACGTCACCAAGGCCGCGCGGGTCTTCGAGCTGATCCACTCCTACCGGGTCCGCGGCCACGTCATGGCCGACACCGACCCGCTGGAGTACCGCCAGCGCAAGCACCCCGACCTGGACATCACCGAGCACGGCCTCACCCTGTGGGACCTGGAGCGCGAGTTCGCGGTCGGCGGCTTCGCCGGCAAGTCGATGATGAAGCTGCGCGACATCCTCGGCGTGCTGCGCGACTCGTACTGCCGCACCACCGGCGTCGAGTTCATGCACATCCAGGACCCGAAGCAGCGCAAGTGGATCCAGGACCGCGTCGAGCGCTCGCACTCCAAGCCGGAGCGCGAGGAGCAGCTGCGGATCCTGCGCCGTCTGAACGCCGCGGAGGCGTTCGAGACCTTCCTGCAGACCAAGTACGTCGGTCAGAAGCGCTTCTCGCTGGAGGGCGGCGAGTCCGTCATCCCGCTGCTCGACGCGGTCATCGACTCGGCCGCCGAGTCGCGCCTGGACGAGGTCGTCATCGGCATGGCCCACCGCGGCCGGCTGAACGTCCTCGCCAACATCGTCGGCAAGTCGTACGCGCAGATCTTCCGCGAGTTCGAGGGCAACCTCGACCCGAAGTCGATGCACGGCTCCGGCGACGTGAAGTACCACCTGGGCGCCGAGGGCACCTTCACCGGCCTGGACGGCGAGCAGATCAAGGTCTCGCTGGTCGCCAACCCCTCGCACCTGGAGGCGGTCGACCCGGTCCTGGAGGGTGTCGTCCGCGCCAAGCAGGACGTCATCAACAAGGGCGGCACGGACTTCACCGTCCTGCCGGTCGCCCTGCACGGCGACGCGGCCTTCGCGGGCCAGGGCGTCGTGGCCGAGACGCTGAACATGTCGCAGCTGCGCGGCTACCGCACCGGCGGCACGGTCCACATCGTCATCAACAACCAGGTCGGCTTCACCGCCGCCCCGGAGTCCTCGCGTTCCTCGATGTACGCGACCGACGTGGCCCGCATGATCGAGGCGCCGATCTTCCACGTGAACGGCGACGACCCGGAGGCCGTGGTCCGCGTCGCGCGGCTCGCCTTCGAGTTCCGCCAGGCGTTCAACAAGGACGTCGTCATCGACCTCATCTGCTACCGCCGCCGCGGTCACAACGAGGGCGACAACCCGCAGTTCACCAACCCGCAGATGTACAACCTGATCGACAAGAAGCGCTCGGTGCGCAAGCTGTACACCGAGTCGCTCATCGGTCGCGGCGACATCACCCTCGAAGAGGCGGAGCAGGCGCTCCAGGACTTCCAGGGCCAGCTGGAGAAGGTCTTCGCGGAGGTCCGCGAGGCCACCTCGGCGCCGGCCCCGGTGCACGTCCCTGACACCCGCGCCGAGTTCCCGGTCGCCGTGAGCACCGCGGTCTCCCAGGAGGTCGTGAAGCGGATCGCCGAGTCGCAGGTGAACGTCCCCGAGCGGATCACCGTCCACCCGCGCCTGATGCCGCAGATGCAGCGCCGCGCGGCCTCGGTCGAGGACGGCACGATCGACTGGGGCATGGGCGAGACCCTGGCCATCGGTTCGCTGCTGATGGAGGGCACCACGGTCCGGCTCGCCGGCCAGGACTCCCGCCGCGGCACCTTCGGCCAGCGCCACGCGGTCCTGGTCGACCAGGAGACCGGCGAGGACTACACCCCGCTGCTCTACCTGGCCGACGACCAGGCCCGGTACAACGTCTACGACTCGCTGCTCAGCGAGTACGCGGCGATGGGCTTCGAGTACGGCTACTCGCTGGCCCGCCCGGACGCGCTGGTCATCTGGGAGGCCCAGTTCGGTGACTTCGTCAACGGCGCGCAGACCGTCGTCGACGAGTTCATCTCCTCGGCCGAGCAGAAGTGGGGCCAGACCTCCGGCGTCACGCTGCTGCTGCCGCACGGCTACGAGGGCCAGGGCCCGGACCACTCGTCCGCCCGCCCGGAGCGCTTCCTCCAGATGTGCGCGCAGGACAACATGACGGTCGCGATGCCGACCCTGCCGTCGAACTACTTCCACCTCCTGCGGTGGCAGGTGCACAACCCGCACCACAAGCCGCTGATCGTCTTCACCCCGAAGTCGATGCTGCGCCTGAAGGCCGCGGCCTCGAAGGCGGAGGAGTTCACCACCGGCGGCTTCCGCCCGGTGATCGGCGACGACTCGGTGAACCCGGCCGACGTCCGCAAGGTCGTCTTCTGCGCCGGCAAGGTCTACTACGACCTGGAGGCCGAGCGGCAGAAGCGCGGCAACACGGACACCGCGATCATCCGCGTGGAGCGCCTGTACCCGCTGCCGGGTGCCGAGCTCCAGGCCGAGATCGCCAAGTACCCGAACGCCGCGAAGTACATCTGGGCGCAGGAGGAGCCGGCGAACCAGGGTGCGTGGCCGTTCATCGCGCTCAACCTGATCGACCACCTGGACCTGGCGGTCGGCGCGGACCTGCCCCCGGCGGAGCGGCTGCGGCGCATCTCGCGCCCGCACTCCTCCTCGCCGGCGGTCGGCTCGGCCAAGCGTCACCAGGCGGAGCAGCAGCAGCTGTGCAACGAGGTCTTCGAGGCGTAGCCCCGAAGCTTCTTCGCACGGCCCGGAGGCCCGGCACCCCCGACAGGGGGGCCGGGCCTCCGGCCTATCCTGGTCGCATGTACTTCACTGACCGTGGCATCGAGGAGCTGGAGAAGCGGCGTGGCGAGGAGGAGGTCACCTTCGAGTGGCTCGCCGAGCAGCTGAGGACCTTCGTCGATCTGAACCCCGACTTCGAGGTGCCGGTGGAGCGCCTGGCCACCTGGCTGGCGCGGCTGGACGACGAGGACGACGACGAGTAGTCAGGCGGGCATCTCGCCGCTGTGCACGTCGGCGGTGCGGAGCAGGTTGCGGGTCAGTCCGATGGCGCCGTCGGCCAGGAGCAGGAGGCCCGCCGCGGTCCAGCCGCCGCTGCGGCGGGCGATGCCCCAGACGGTGAGCGGGAGCCCGACCGCGATCTCGGCGGCGACGACTGCGCGGGCCTTCGAGCCGCGCAGGTACGAGCCGACGCGGCTGCTCTCCACCACCTCGAGCTCGGCGCGGACGGCGTCCCTCCAACCTGACCAGGCGAGTTCCTCCGCGCCCCGTACCTCGGCGACCGCGCGCAGCCGGTCGGCGCCGTCGCCGGGGGTGAGCCCTTCGGGCAGGGCCAGGCCGGTACGGGCGAGGACGGCGGTGAGGCCGACGAGCCGGGCGTGCGCGTCGGCGTCGCGGTCCGGGCGGGTGAGGGGCTCCAGGGCCTGGACGTCCAGGACGGGGTCGAGGGCGAGCCGGGTCGCGAACGTGCGCATCGCCTCGTCCTCGCCGGCCGGGGTGCCGTCGGCGAGCCAGGTGTACCCGACGGAGCGGCGGAAGCCGGAGGCCAGGGTGTAGCCGGCCCCGTCCGCGTCCCACCAGAGCGCGAGGACCGGCCAGGTGGCGCCGACGGCCAGCGCCGCTGCCCAGCCCGCCACGACCTGGTCGACGGCCTCCGCTCCGTCCAGCCACGGCTTTCCCTCGGGGACGAGGACGCTCCAGTCGGGCCCGGCCGGGGCGAGCAGCAGCCGCTCGCGCAGCAGCTGGGCCGGGCCCCGTACGGCGGCGGGCTCGGCACGGCAGAGCAGCAGGGCCCCGACGGGGGCCGATCCGGATGTCGCGTTCATGCCTCACACGCTAGGGCAATTCGCCCTGGTTCGACGGTGTATGTCGAGGCACGTCGGCAGGCGGGTGGGGTTGACTTCACCCAACCGCGATATATCGTCTTCTTCAGAAGACGCGATATGTTGCGTCGCCCGACACGGGAGGTCAGCACGATGACAGAGTGGTCCGTCGCCGAGCCGAGGAAACTCACGCTGACCGAACCGGTGCGGCAGCTGCAGGTCCGCATCGTCAGCGGCACGGTGAACGTGGTGGGCACGGACGAGCCGACCGCGCGCCTGGAGGTCTCCGAGATCAAGGGCCCGCCGCTGATCGTGACCCAGGAGGGCGCGACGCTGACCATCAGCTACGAGGACCTGCACTGGAAGGGCCTGCACAAGTGGCTCGAGTCCAAGGGCCTGCGGCGCCGGGCGGTCGTCTCGGTCGCGGTGCCGGCCGGCACGGACATCGAGGTCGGCACGGTCGCCGCGGAGGCGGTGATCTCCGGGATCAGCGGCCGGACGGACGTACGGAGCGTCTCCGGCGACACCACGCTCGTGAAGCTCTCCGGTCCGGTACGGGCGGACAGCGTCTCCGGCAGCCTGGAGGCCCAGTCCGTCACCGGCGATCTGCGGGTCGGCTCGGTCTCCGGCGACCTGACGCTCGTCGAGGGCGCCGGCTCGTCCGTGAAGGCGGACACGATCAGCGGCGCGCTGGTCATCGACCTGGACCCGCAGCGGCTCGACGGTCCGCCCGCGGACATCCGGCTCACCAGCGTCTCCGGCGAGGTCGCGATCCGGCTGTCGCACCCGGCGGACGCGCGGGTCGAGGCGAACACCACCAGCGGCTCCGTCTCCAACGCCTTCGAGGACCTGCGGGTCGAGGGCCAGTGGGGCACGAAGAGCATCACCGGCACGCTCGGCTCGGGCCGCGGCTCGCTGAAGGCGACCACCCTCTCCGGCTCGATCGCGCTGCTGCGCCGCCCCGAGCCCGCGACCGAGTCCGAAACCGAGACCACCTCCGGAAAGGTGCTCTGAGATGCCGCCCGTCTTCGCCCACGGCCGACTCCGCCTCTACCTGCTGAAGCTCCTCGACGAGGCACCGCGGCACGGCTACGAGGTCATCCGCCTCCTGGAGGAGCGTTTCCAGGGCCTGTACGCCCCCTCCGCGGGCACGGTCTACCCGCGCCTGGCCAAGCTGGAGGCCGAGGGGCTCGTCACGCACGCCACCGAGGGCGGCCGGAAGGTGTACTCGATCACCGACGCGGGCCGCGCGGAACTCGCCGGCCGGGTCGGCGAACTCGACGACCTGGAGCAGGAGATCCGCGACTCGGTCTCCGAGCTGGCCGCCGAGATCCGCGACGACGTGCGCGGCGCGGCGGGCAAGCTGCGCCGTGAGATGCGGGCGGCGGCCGGCGAGAACCGGCGCGGCGGTACGTCGTTCCGCGAGCAGGCGCGACAGGCCCGGGAGGAGGCGCAGTCGGCGCGCCGCCAGGCGAAGGAGTTCCAGCGGATCGCCAAGCAGGTCCAGGACCAGGTCCAGGACCGCTTCGGCCGGGGCGACTGGCCGGCCGGCGTGCGCGAGGGCCTCGCCGAGATCACCAGCCAGCTCGGCGGCCTCCTGGGCACGCCGGGGACGACCTGGCCGCCGACGGCACCGAAGGGGACGCCGGCCGGCGCGGGGACACCAGGCGGTCCCGGGACACCCGGGGGTCCGGGGACACCCGGTGGTCCCGTGACGCCCGTTCCGGGCGGCACCTCAGAGCCGACGGTCACGAACGGCCCTTCCGGTGCGTTCGGCGCCGGGACGGCGGGACCGGCCGGCACGGGACCGGCCGGCACGGGACCGATCGGCACGGGACCGCTCGGCACCCCCACCACCGCCTGGACGGCCCCCGCCGACGCGGCCTGGACCCCGGAGACGCCCGAATCCGGGGACCCGGCGCGTGATCTGGACCGGCTGCTCGACCGCTTCCGCGACGACGTCCGCGACGCGGCCCGCGACCACGGGGTCACCCCCGCCCAGTTCGCCGAGGCGAAGGACCAGCTCTCCGCCACCGCCACCACCCTGCTCGGCCTGCTGCGCCGCGACGCCTGACGGCTGCCACCGCCGCCCGCCCCGCCCCCTGGCCCCGTCAGGGCACGGCGGGGCGGGAGACCTCCGCGTCGACGGAGGCGAAGGTCACCCCGTGGTCGGCCAGCGCCTCCGCGACCACTCCCCCGGTCGTCGTCAGGGCCAGCAGGATGTGCTCGTCGCCGATCTCCCGGTCGCGGCGCGCCAGAGCCACCCGGAGCGACTTCTCCAGGACCGTCTTGGCCTCACGGGTGAAGGACCGGCGCCCGGACCACCATCCGGCGTCCTTACGGTCGCCCGCCAGCGCGCCCGCGCCGTGGGTCTCCTCCACCCGGGCCACGATCGCCCCGAGGTCGATGCCCAGGTCCGCCAGCGCATCCGCGTCCGCCCGGGACAGGCCCGCCCGGCGCCGGGCGTCGGAGAGAGTGGCCACGAGGGACGCGCGGCGGTCCTGCGGGCACAGCTCCCGCAGAGCCGCCGCGGCCCTCGTGTCCTCCTGGTCGAGCAGGGCCAGCAGCAGATGCTCCTCGGTGACGACGGCCGCGCCCCCGCGTTCCGCGTGCCCGACCGCCCCCTTCACCACGGCACGGGCGCCCTTCGTGAACCGTTCGAACATCACTGCCTCCCGTACTTCTTGTGGACGGCCTGGCGGCTGACACCCAGTTCGGCCGCGATCTCCTGCCAGGACCAGCCCTGGTTGCGCGCACTGCGCACCTGGACGGCCTCCAGCTGTTCCAGCAGTCGCCGCAGCGCGGAGACGGCCCGCAACCCGACCCGTGGGTCGCGGTCGCCCGCCCGCGCGGCGAGATCGGTCGCATCGGTCATGGTGTCAACTTACGTTGACACCCCGAGGCTGTCAACCATGGTTGACAGTGACCACCACCCGAGCCCCCGGCACCGCGTACACCCACACCCGCTGACCCTTCCTGACCGACACCGCCTTGCCCGTCACGGCGACCTTCCACTCGCCCTCCGGCAGCGACAGTTCGGTGACTCGGGAGCCGCGACGCCCGGCGGCCTCGTACTCCAGGCGGTAGGCGCCGGCCGACGCGTCGTACGCGTCGGAGCGCACGCGGCCCGCCACCGCCTCCGCGTACGGCTCGGCGGTCAGCTCCTTGTTCGCGCGGAAGGCCCCGGCGGCATCCACGGCGCAGTAGCCGGCGCCGTAGCACCACTCCCAGCCGGTCCAGCCGGAGCTGTAGCGGCCGAGCGAGGCCATGGCCTCCCGGTAGAAACGGTTCATGTTCGGCAGGGAGTTGTTGAGCGGCCCCCACTCGCCCACGGCCAGGGGCACCTTGTGCTCCTTGGCGTACTGGGTGACCGCCGCCTCGTAGTTCTCGATCCAGCGCGCCGACGGGTCGTAGTCGCCACCCGCCTCCATCGTGCCGTTGTAGAAGTGCGGGGCGTAGACCACCTTCGGGTCGTCGATCTTCCCCATGCCCGTGGGCACTCCCTCACCCACGATCGGGGTCGGCTCGACGAAGATCCAGGAGTCCCGGTCGACCTGACGGATCGCGTCCGCGATGCGGTTGTACATCGGGGTGATCTGGTCACGTTCGATGCGCCGCGCCGCCGTCGCCAGGTCCTCGCCCTCGCGCATCTCGCCCATCGGCTCGTTGATCGGGTCGTAGCCGAACACGGCCGGGTGGTCCTCGAAGCGGTCGGCGAGCACCCGCCACATGCGGGCCTGGGCGCGCTGCAGGTCCTCGTCCTCGTACAGGTGGGTGAAGGCGCGCTGGACGGCGGGCTCGAAGTACTCGGAGAACCAGTCGTCGGGGTGCTTCTTGAAGGGCAGCCCGTCGGTCCTGGTGGCCCAGGCGGGGATGCCCCGCGACTCGAACGCGGGCCCGAAGATGTCCTGGTGGGCGTCGAGGATGACCTTGACGTCGTGCTTGGCGGCCCAGTCCAGGACGCGTTCGATCTTGCGGAGGTAGGCCTGGCTGTACTGCCCGGGGCGGGGCTCCAGGTCGTCCCAGAAGACCAGGAGCCGGGCCGTGTTGTAGCCCTTGGCCCGCATGTCCCGGAAGTGCTTCTCGGTGATCGCGGAGAGGGCGGCGTCGCCGCTGTGCGACTTGTCCGCGAGGTTCCAGCCGCGGAGGGTGACGACCCGGCCGCGGGAGTCGGTGAGGGCGGGTATCCCGTCACCACCGGTCTCCGCCCGGGTGGCGGTCTCCGCGCCGGCGGCGGTCGGGGCGAGCAGCGAGGCGACGACGAGGGTCGCCGCGAGAGTGGTTCGCAACAAGGAGGACCTCCGGCACGACAAGGTGAGTGATGTTCACGTTTCGCGTGCCGGAGATCCCATCAGGTCAACTGACCGGTATCAAGGGGTTGTCACGAGGTCTTCAGAACGATCTTTCCGAAGAGTTCGCCGGAGGCCATCTTCTCGAAGCCCTCCCGGGCCCGGTCCAGCGGCAGCACCTCGTCGATGACCGGCCGCAGCCCGGTGGTCGCGCAGAACGACAGCAGGTCCTCCAGCTCGTCCTTCGAGCCCATCGTCGAGCCGACGACCTTCAGCTCCAGGAAGAAGATCCGGGTCAGCTCGGCGTGCGAGGGACGGTCGCCGCTGGTGGCGCCGGAGATGACCAGAGTGCCGCCGGGGCGCAGCGACTTGACGGAGTGGGACCAGGTGGCGGCGCCGACCGTCTCGATGACCGCGTCGACCCGCTGCGGCAGCCGCGCGCCCGGCTCAAAGGCCTCGACCGCGCCGAGCTCGATCGCCCGCTTGCGCTTGGCCTCGTCCCGGCTCGTCGCGAAGACCCGCAGGCCCGCCGCCCGGCCCAGCGCGATGGCCGCCGTGGCGACGCCACCGCCCGCGCCCTGCACCAGGATCGAGTCGCCCGGCCGGACCCCGGCGTTGGTGAACAGCATCCGGTACGCCGTCAGCCACGCGGTCGGCAGACAGGCGGCCTCCTCGAAGGAGAGCTCCTTCGGCTTGGGCAGCACGTTCCAGCTCGGCACGGTCACCCGCTCGGCGAAGGTGCCCTGGTAGTGCTCGGTGAGGATGGAGCGCGGCTCCTTCGGGCCGACGCCGTGCCCGGTCTGGCCGATGACGGAGTGCAGGACGACCTCGTTGCCGTCCTCGTCGATCCCCGCGGCGTCGCAGCCGAGGATCATCGGCAGCTTCTCCTCGGGCAGTCCCACCCCGCGCAGCGACCACAGGTCGTGGTGGTTGAGCGAGGCGGCCTTGACGGTGACGGTGGTCCAGCCGGGTCGTACCTCGGGTTCCGGGCGTTCGCCCAGCTCGAGGCCGTTCAGCGGCTGATCGCGATCGATTCGGGCGGCGTAGGCAGCGAACATGACCTTGAGCGTAGGGCGGCACTGTCGCACGGCGGAACCACGTACGGGTGTGACACACGTCCCCCGGGAACGCCGAGCGGCGGACCACGGCTTGTTCGCCCCCAAGCGCCGTGCCAGGGCGGTCGATACGGTGCCGGGCATGACGAACGGGCATAGGAGTCCGGACGAGAACGGCGTCCGCTGGTCGGAGCACGACGGGGGCGACGGCGCCTGATCACGCGCGAGGGGCCCCGTCCTGACCCAGGACGGGGCCCCTCGCGCGTGCCGGCCGGGTCAGCGGCGGGCGACGCCCTCCGCGCGGGCGGCGGCGGCCACGGCGGCCGAGACGGCCGGGGCGACGCGCTCGTCGAACGGCGACGGGATCACGCGGTCGGCCGACAGCTCGTCGGCGACCACGTCGGCGATCGCGTTCGCCGCGGCGATCTTCATGCCCTCGGTGATCCGGGAGGCCCGGACCTGGAGCGCACCGGCGAAGATGCCGGGGAAGGCGAGGACGTTGTTGATCTGGTTCGGGTAGTCCGAACGGCCGGTCGCGACGACCGCGGCGTACTTGTGCGCCACGTCCGGGTGGACCTCGGGGTTCGGGTTGGCCATGGCGAACACGAAGGCGTTCGGCGCCATGGACGCGACCGCGGCCTCGGGGACCGTACCGCCGGAGACGCCGATGAAGACGTCCGCGCCGGCCAGGGCGGTCTCCAGGGAGCCGGACAGGCCCGCCTTGTTCGTCAGCTCGGCGATCTCGCGCTTGACGTCCGTGAGGTCGTCCCGGTCGCGACTGACGATGCCCTTGCGGTCCGCGACGGCGACGTCGCCGAGGCCGGCCTCCAGGAGGAACTTGGCGATGGCCACACCGGCCGCGCCGGCGCCGGAGATCACCGCGCGCAGGTCGCCGAGGGTCCGGCCGGTCAGCTTCGCCGCGTTGCGGAGGGCGGCGAGGGTGACGATGGCGGTGCCGTGCTGGTCGTCGTGGAAGACGGGGATGTCGAGGCGCTCCTGGAGCCTGCGCTCGATCTCGAAGCACCGCGGCGCCGAGATGTCCTCCAGGTTCACTCCGCCGAAGGAGGGGGCGAGCCGGACGACGGTCTCGATGATCTCGTCGGTGTCCTTCGTCGCGAGCGCGATCGGCACCGCGTCCACGCCGCCGAACTGCTTGAACAGGATCGCCTTGCCCTCCATGACGGGGAGCGAGGCCTCCGGGCCGATGTCGCCGAGGCCGAGCACCGCCGTACCGTCCGTCACGACGGCCACGACCTGGGACTTCCAGGTGTAGTCGTTGACGAGCTCGGGCTGCTCGGCGATAGCGCTGCACACCTTGGCGACGCCGGGCGTGTACGCGAGGGACAGGTCGTCCTTGTCACGCAGCGGCACGGTGGCCTGGATGGCCATCTTGCCGCCGCGGTGCAGGGCGAAGGCCGGATCGAAGGGCTCCTCCTGAGCCCCTTCCGGGCCGCTCGCGCTGCGAGGGTTGACGATCTCCGCTGCCATTGGGTTGACCCCTTAAGTCTTCTTCATTTGAGGGTGGCCACTCCCGGTTGAGGAGGGGTGGGTGGGTCCCGCGGCCGCCTTGTCTGGCAGCCGCGCGGGCGCGCCGCACAACGCGCCCTGAGCCCCGGATGAGGGGTGTAAGGATCCTTCTTACCGGACGAACAGCACCGCAGACGAGTCCATTCCGCCTCGGTGACGAGGCTCATAGACCCGCGACACCGTCACTCACAGAGCCGACGCGTCACTTAATGTCCGGACAGATGCCTGAGCGAACCGAATCACGTGGTTCGGGTCGTCCGAATGGCGAGATCAACCGGAGATTTTCCGGCCTGATGGAGCAATCACCGCAAGGGATCCGGCCTGGTTGTACCGGCCTGTCGGGGTTCGGGGGTCACCCGTTATCCGATTTTGACATCCGTGCCCCCCTGAATCGGGCAGTCCGAATGGCAAGATGCCGTAATCACACGAGGTCGCGACACCCGAAGGTGCGTGCGCGGCCTATGGCAACTCCCGAACACGCCGGAGGAACCCGACCATGACCGCAAGCACCACGCGCTGTAAGACCGCTGCCAAGACCCGCACCTCCCGTCTTGCCGCGGTCGCCGCCGTCGCGGTCGCCGGCTCGATGCTGCTGACCGCGTGCGGCGACCAGACCGAGGGCGGGGGCAGCACCCCGTCCGGCGAGAAGTCGGCCGCCGGCTCCGCCGCTCCGCTCTTCTCCAAGCTGCCCGCCGACATCCAGAAGGCCGGCGTCATCAAGGTCGGCACCGACGCCGCGTACGCCCCGATGGAGTTCACCGAGGGCGGCAAGATCGTCGGCGTCGACCCCGACCTCGGCGCCGCCCTGGGCAAGCAGCTCGGCGTGAAGTTCGAGTTCGTCTCGGGCACCTTCGACGGCCTGATCACCTCGATCTACACCGGCCGCCAGGACCTGATCATGTCCTCGATGACGGACAACAAGAAGCGTCAGGAGGGCCTGGACGACAACGGCAAGAAGATCGGCAAGGGCATCGACTTCGTCGACTACTTCAGCTCCGGCGTCTCCCTGCTGGTCAAGAAGGGCAACCCGCAGAACATCAAGTCCCTGGACGACCTGTGCGGCAAGACCGTCGCCGTCCAGCGCGGCACGATCTACGAGGACACCTTCAAGGCGCAGGCCACCAAGTGCGGCGCCAACAAGCTCACCATCCAGGCGTTCGACACCGACGCCGAGGCCCAGACCCGCGTGAAGGCCGGCGGCGCCGTCGCCGACCTGAACGACTACCCGGTCGCCGCGTACATCGCGAAGACCTCGGGCGGCGGCAACGACTTCGAGGTCGCCGGCAGCCAGAGCGACGTCGGCCTCTTCGGCATCGGCGTCTCGAAGGAGAACACGCAGCTGCGCGACGCCGTCAAGGAAGCCCTCGATGCGATCATCAAGGACGGCTCCTACACCGAGGTCCTGAAGAAGTGGGACGTCGAGCAGAGCGCGGTCAAGCAGGCCACCGTCAACGCCGGCAAGTGACCTCCTCGCTCCACTGAAGGGCAGTCATCGTGACTGACAAGATCGACAAGGGTCCGGCCGCCGCTCCGGCCGGACCCGACCCCTCCGGCACGCCGTACGAGGCCATCAAGGCCATCCCCGTGCGGCACGTCGGCCGCTGGATCAGCGCCGTCGTCGTGGTCGTGCTGCTGGGCTGGCTCGTCTACGCCTTCTCCCAGGGCAACGTCATCTGGGACACGGTCTGGGACAAGCTGTTCGACCCCTCGGTCCTCGAGGGCCTCTGGAACACCGTCGTCATCAGCGTCGCCTCCATGGCGCTGGGCCTCGTCCTCGGCATCGTCTTCGCCGTGATGCGGCTCTCCAAGAACCCGGTGACCGGCGCGGTCGCCTGGCTCTACATCTGGTTCTTCCGCGGCACGCCGGTGTACGTCCAGCTGCTCGTGTGGTTCAACCTGTCGCTGATCTTCGAGTACATCAACCTCGGGCCGATCTACAAGAACGAGACCGTCGACGTCATGACGCCGTTCATGGTCGCGCTGCTGGGCCTCGGCCTGAACGAGGGCGCGTACATGGCGGAGATCGTCCGGGCCGGCATCCAGTCCGTCGACGAGGGCCAGACCGAGGCGGCGCACGCGCTCGGCATGTCCCAGACGAAGACCATGCGCCGCATCGTCCTGCCGCAGGCCATGCGGGTGATCGTTCCCCCGACGGGCAACGAGTTCATCAACATGCTCAAGACCTCGTCGCTGGTCTCGGCCGTGCAGTACACGGAGGTGCTGAGGGCGTCGTCGAACATCGGCAACACCGCCGGCGCCGTCATGGAGATGCTCTTCGTGGCCTCCATCTGGTACCTGGCCCTGACTAGTGTGTTCAGTGTCGGCCAGTACTACCTGGAGCGGCGTTACGCGCGCGGTTCGCTGCGCTCCCTGCCGCCCACGCCCTGGCAGAGGGTCAAGGCGAACCTGCTGTCCAAGAGGTCCGACCAGAGCGGAGGTGCCGGCGTATGACCCCCATGGTGAAGGCCGAAGGCGTCCACAAGTCCTACGGCCCCGCACACATCCTTCGGGGCATCGACCTCGAGGTCGCCCCGCGCGAGGTCTTCTGTCTGGTCGGTCCGTCCGGCTCGGGCAAGTCGACCTTCCTGCGGTGCATCAACCACCTGGAGCGGGTCGACGGCGGACGGCTGTCCGTCGACGGCGAACTCGTGGGCTACCGCCAGAAGGGCGACAAGCTCTACGAGCTGAAGGACAGCGAGGTCGCCGCCCAGCGCCGCGACATCGGCATGGTCTTCCAGCGCTTCAACCTCTTCCCGCACATGACGGCCATCGAGAACGTGATGGAAGCCCCGGTCATGGTGAAGGGCGAGTCGAAGGCGGTGGCGCGCGAGCGTGCGATCAAGCTCCTCGACCGCGTCGGGCTCGGGGACAAGGGCAAGAACTACCCGTCCCAGCTCTCCGGCGGCCAGCAGCAGCGCGTCGCCATCGCCCGCGCGCTGGCGATGGAGCCGAAGCTGATGCTCTTCGACGAGCCCACCTCGGCGCTCGACCCGGAGCTCGTCGGTGACGTCCTGGACGTCATGCGGGACCTGGCCGAGTCGGGCATGACCATGATCGTGGTGACCCACGAGATGGGCTTCGCCCGCGAGGTCGGCGACAACCTGGTGTTCATGGACGGCGGTGTGGTGGTCGAGTCCGGCAACCCGCGCGACGTCCTGGGCAACCCGCAGCACGACCGGACGAAGGCGTTCCTGTCGAAGGTGCTGTAGGGCACGGGCACACGAGGAGGGGCGGTACGGGATCTCCCGTACCGCCCCTCCTCGCTCGTACGCGGCCTCGTCGCTCGTACGCGGGCCTACATCGTCACTTCACGGCCAGCAGCAGCGTGTCCGACGGCGAGCACCAGACCGGGCGGGCCTCGACGAAGCCGGCGGTGCGGAGGGTGTCGGCGTGCCAGTGCGCGGACGGCATGTCGCCGTCGGCGTGCTCGCCGTAGATCTCGAAGCGGCGGGCGGTGGGCTCGGCGAGGACCGGGTCCTCGGCGGCGAGGGCCCACCAGTCGGCCCAGTCGAGGACGCCGGCGGCCTTCTCACGGTCCATCCGGGCGTGCCGCTGGGCGCGCTCGGCGGCGTTGATGCGCGGGGTGGTCTCGTCGATCATGTGGTCGGCGTTCATGAAGACCCCGCCGTCCCGGACGAGGCCGGCGAGCTGCCCGTACAGCGCGGTCAGCGGGCCCTCGTGGAGCCAGTGCAGGGCGGTGGCGGTGAGCACGGCGTCGTACGTGTCGTACAGGAGCTCCGCGGTCCACCGCGGGTCCTTGAGGTCGGCGGTCACGAAGGTGACGCGCGGGTCGCCGGCGAAGGAGCCGCGGGCGATGGCGAGCAGGGCCGGGTCGAGGTCGACGCCGGTGCTGGTCGCGTTCGGGAACCGGGTGAGGAGCCGATCCGTGATACTTCCCGTACCGCACGCGAGGTCGAGGACCCGGGGCTCCGGGCCCACCACGGCCTCGACCATGTCCAGCATCACGCGGAACCGCTCCTCGCGGTCCGGCATGTACCACTCCTGCTGGCGGTCCCAGCTCGCCTGCCAGGCCTGCCAGTCGGTTCCGGCCACGGCTGCATCCGTCATGACTTCCGCTCCTCCGACCTCGACGTTTCGTAATACCCTCGAAGGGCAACCGTCTCTTACCCCCCGCTCCACCGACCCTAGACCGTCACCGTAAGGACTACAAGTGGAACTGGCCTATTACTCGGATTACGCCGTGCGTCTGGTCAACACCGAGGAGCCGGCCCGCAACAAGGACTCCCTGACCACGGTGGAGGCGGTACGCGAACTCTTCGGCGCGGCCTCCCAGATGTCGCGCCGGGCCACCGACGCGGACGTCACCCGCTTCCGCTCGGTCCGCGGCCGGCTGCGCGCGGTCTTCACCGCGGCGGACGAGGGCGACCAGACCACCGCCGTCGACCTGCTGAACTCACTGCTCCTGGAGTTCCCGGTCAGCCCGCAGATCTCCGGTCACGACTACCTCGACGAGGAGGGCCGGCCGCGGTGGCACATGCACCTGGCCGACCACCCTTCGAACGCGACTGCGGGGTACGCGGCCATCGCCGCGATGGGACTCGCCTTCCACCTCACGGAGTTCGGCGCCGACCGGCTCGGCCTCTGCCAGGCCCCGCCGTGCCGCAACGCCTACCTCGACACGTCCACCAACCGCTCGCGCCGCTACTGCTCCGACCGCTGCGCGACCCGCGCCAACGTGGCCGCGTACCGCGCCCGCAAGCGTCAGGAGGCCCTGGACGCCCTGGCGGCCGAGCGGTCCGACAGCACCGGCCTGACGGCCGAGAAGAGCCAGGAGAGCACCACCCCGGCCGACCGCTGAAGCCCGGGCGTGACGGGCCGGTACCTCGCCCGCACGCGCCCCAGCACGAGCTCCGCCGGCACGGCGCCGAACACCCGGCTGTCCCCCTCCGCGGCCGGGTTGTCGCCGAGCACCCACCAGCCGGCGGCCTGTCGCTCGATCAGCCGTTTGACGATGAGCAGATCCTGCTGGAGCGGATGCCGCATCACGGCCACGTCACCCGCCCGCAACCGCCCCCCGTAGTGCACCAACAACTGGTCGCCGTGCAGCAGCGTGGGCACCATCGACGGCCCCCTCACCTCGGCGATCCCGAACGGTGGCGACGATTCCCGCCCCGAACCCGTCATCCGGCACCTCCCGGTCCGATCGTCCACGAGTCCCAGGATGACCCTGGACTTTTGTCCTAAGCACCGGGGGCCCCTCGCGAAAACAGCCTTCTCACCGAGTAATCTCCCACTAGAGAAGACGATCACGAGGAAGGACAGCTCCATGCTTTCCCGCCTGTTTGCCCCCAAGGTGAAGGTCAGCGCCCACTGCGACCTGCCCTGCGGCGTGTACGACCCGGCCCAGGCCCGCATCGAGGCGGAGTCGGTCAAGGCCGTGCAGGAGAAGTACCAGGCCAACGAGGACGCGGACTTCCGCACCCGTGCCCTGATCATCAAGGAGCAGCGCGCCGAGCTCGCCAAGCACCACGTCTCGGTGCTGTGGAGCGACTACTTCAAGCCCCCGCACTTCGAGAAGTTCCCCCAGCTCCACCAGCTGGTCAACGACACCCTGAAGGCCCTCTCGGCCGCCAAGGCGTCGAACGACCCGAAGACGGGCGAGAAGGCGCTGGAGCTCATCGCCGAGATCGACCGCATCTTCTGGGAGACGAAGAAGGCCTGACCTTCCGACACTTCCCACCTGCCTCCGCGGCAGGTCCGAACGGCCCGACCGGAGTCATCCGGCCGGGCCGTTCGGTGTTCCAAGATCCATCGGGAGATTGGGTGGGAGCCGAGGGGAGAACCCTCACGACCCCCGGCGAGGTGTGCGAGTACGGCCCCTCCACGCCCTTGAGCCGGTGCCCGAGCCGCGGCTCGGTGAGTGTGGGTGCACCGGGCGGCAGGAACTGGCAGCACAGCCCGACCGCCGTCAACCGACGCAAGGTGGTAGCGATCGATCAACGCGCCGTTCCAGAAGATATCGCCGATCCGGTGGTCGACTGGACTTTCATCATCGAAAGCATTTAGGCAATAAGGCTTCATCCCCTTATGCGCGACAATCCTCCAAGCAATCGTGATGGCTGCGTTTTCGCGGTAGCTGGAGTGCTGCGCTGGGAGTCCAACTCAACGGTCCTTGGATGCTTGTGACGGAGAACCAGTTGCCCTGCTGAGAAGGAAGTCGATGTCGTCCGGCGATGCCCCAAGCTTCGCCAATTTGCCCCAGTTGACAGATAGTCAAGGGTTCGACTTAGATCTTTTCGGTAGTGATGAGCTGCCATCGAAAAGGGGAACATTTCGTGACACGCAGCATGTTGGCAAAGGTCGGTATGAGTATCGCGGCAAGCGTCGTCATTGCCGCCGGAACGACAGGCTCGGCCTACGCGGACGGGCCCGATGTGACGGCCACCGCCAGCTGGGGCACGGCAACCTTCAAGACCAACGGCGACTATCTGTGGGTGAAGGACAAGAGTGCGGACGGCTACTCCGTGAAGGCCACGCTCTGGCGGGAGGTGGCCGACGGTTTGCGGGTTGAGATCCGGACCTGCTCCGACACGACCACGACGCAGGACAGGTCTGACGGCTACTCGGTCTGCAACTTCGACGTGTCGGAGGACTACTGGGTGTCGGTCACAATCCAGCGTTTCAAGAACGGCGTAGCCTACGGGGGCCTTGTCGCCAGCGGATACTCTTCGCAGGCCTGATCCCTTCGCCTGACTCGTGAGCGGGAGGTACGTCTCCGGCTCACGAGTCAGGGCTACGGCAACGATGAAGCAAGCTCGGCACCCCGATCCCAGCCCGCGTAATTTCCCGTCCGTAACTGTGGATCCCCCATTCGGACCTGACCCAAATAGATGAATCCCATCTTCTGGGAAACAAAGAAGTCCTGATGTTCCTTCACCCCATGCACGAGCGGCCTTCTGCGTTCTGCGTCGTGGTGTCAACCCTGACCATCGTCCAGGTCCCGCCCTGTCGTTCGGCACGGGTCGTGCGGAGTCGGCGCTCCTACGTTCGGGGGCATGGAGACGCACTTTCGAGAGAATTTCCGGGTCGGGCGGCTGCTGGGGGCCCTGGCCTTACTGGGAGCGGGAGCCGGGGCGGTCGCCCGGCTGTCGCCGGGCGGGCTGGGGGACGCGGGCGCGACCGAGGTCAGGGGCGGGAGCTCCGTGTCCGTGTACCGGTCGTTGACCGGGGCGGTGGCGGAGACGCCGGCGTGGGTGGGGTCGCTTCTCGAGGTGGCCACCGAGGGCACCCTGGTGGTCCTCGGGCTGTTGCTGGTCGGGCTCTGCTGGACCGCGCTTCGTCGCAAGGACGCGGCGGGCGTCGCGGGGGCCGTCGTGATCGGGGTCGGCACCGTCGCCGCGTACGCGGTCAGCGAGGCGCTGAAACTCGTGGTGGACGAGGAGCGGCCCTGTCGAGCGCTGCGAGGGGCCGCGGCGATCGCCGAGTGTCCGGAGGCCGGGGACTGGTCCTTCCCGAGCAACCACGCCACCCTGGCGATGGCTCTCGCCGTCGGTCTGGCCATACTGCGGCCTCGCCTGGCTTTCGTGACGCTGCCGTTGGCCGGGGCGGCGGCGCTGCTGCGCGTCCTGGTGGGGGTCCACTACCCGCACGACGTGCTCGCCGGCGCTGCGCTCGGCGCCACGATCGTGGCTGCTGCGCTGCTCGCCGTGCTGCCGCTCGTGGTCCGGGCGACGTCAGGGCTGGTCGGGCGCCGCTGGGGGAACGATGCCCGCCTCGTGGGCCACGACGGCGGCGGCCGCCCGGTTGTCGACGCCCAGACGGGCCAGGACGGAGCTGACGTGCGCCTTGACCGTTCCTTCCACCACCTGGAGCCGGCGGGCGATCTGTCCGTTGGACAACCCGCTGCCGAGGTGGGACAGCACTTCGCGTTCCCGGGCGGTGAGCCCGTCGACCCGCTCCCGGGCGGCGGCGCGCCGACCGGCCAGGGCACCGACGCCGTTCGACGCGAGGTGCGCGACCACTCGGGCCGCGACCTTCGGTGACAGGTAGGCGGCGCCGTCGGCCACCGCACGGACGCCCGCGATCAACTCCTCGGGCTCGCCCGACTTGATCAGGAATCCGGTGGCGCCGCCACCCAGCGCCCGGAGGATGTAGTCGTCCTCCCCGAAGGTCGTCAGCATGATGACGCCGGTGGCCGGCACCGCCCTGTGGATCTCCGCCGCCGCCTCGATGCCGTTGACCTTCGGCATACGGATGTCGAGCACGGCGACCTGGGGGCGGTGGCGCCGGACCAGTTCCACGGCGTCGTGCCCGTCGGCGGCCTCGGCAACGACGTCGATGTCCGGATCGGTGGACAACACGGCGCGGACGCCCGCTCGGATCATCGCCTCGTCGTCGGCGATCAGCACCCGGATCATCGAACGCTCAGGGCGTCAGAGCGTCGAGCGACACCAGCGTGTCCCCCTGGAAGCACAGCCGGTACACGTCCCCGGACCGGTCGTCGAACCGGTCGGTCGTCATCGCGTAGTACTCGCACGTCATACCTCGTCCCTGTGGTTCCGTCACCGGCGGGCGGTGGATCGCCTGACGGTCCGGCAGTACGCGCTCCACCTCGGAGCGATCCTGCCCCACTCGCAGGCGCGCGTAGTCGCGCGGGTCCAGCACCGACCGCGACGCCGACAGCATCTCCCACCCCGTCAGCCCCGCGCTCAGCACCGCGCCGGTCACCAGGGGCAGCAGCACCGCCACGGCCAGGGTGCGGCCGGCGCGGCGCCGGGCCCCGCGGTACTCCTGCGGCACTCCGCCCCGCTGCCGCGGAGGACTGGCGGCGGCGGGTCGCTGCGGCTGCGCCGGGGGTACGCGCGGCAGCCGGGCGACGACCGCGTAGCCGCCGCCCCGGGGCCCGTACTCGAGTGAGCCTCCGGCCAGCCGGACGCGTTCGTCGAGTCCGATGAGGCCGCGGCCCCCGCTCCAGGGACGAGGCGCGTCCGCGGCCGGCGCGGGCCCGTTGCTCACCACGACCTTCGTCTCGGTCGCCGTGTGCGACACGCGCACCTTCGTCGCCGCGCGAGGTGCGTGCTTGACGACATTGGTCAGCGCTTCCTGCACGACGCGATGCGCGGCTCGTTCGACCACCGGCGGAAGGCCGGCGTCCTCGCCCTCGACGCGCAGTTCGACCGCGAGCCCGGACCGGGACGCCTCGCCGACCAGACGGGCCACGCTGAAGTCGGACGGCCTCATGGGCGCGTCGTCCGTCTCCTCCCGCAGGACACCGATCACCTCGCCGAGACGCTCCACCGCGGCCGCGGCCCTGGCCCTGATGTCCTGGGCGGCCAGCCGATGGTGGTCCTCCAGGTCGGGCGCGAGCTTCAGGGCGCCGGCGGACAGCGCGATCAGGCTGAGGTCATGGCCGAGGACGTCATGCATGTCCTGCGCGATGCGAGCGCGCTCCAGCAGCCTGGCCTGCTCGGCGACCAGCCGCTGTTCCCGCTCCAGATGCTCGGCCCGCTCCCAGCCGGCCCTGATCAGATCCTGGTGCTGGCGCCAGAACCGGCCCGCGAACCAGGGCAGCATGGCGGCGAAGGCCACCACCCCCACGAACCGGCTCCCCAGCGCGAGCCACGAGGGCACGAGGGACGCGGCCACCACTGCGGCCGCGAGAACCGCGACCAGCACCAGTGCCGTCGGACGGATGCTCCCGGGCCGCCGCCCCGCCAGGAACGCGGTGATCACGGTCGGCAGAACCCACCACGAGTTCACCACGCTCAACCCGGCGGACAGCGTCATGGCCACCGCCGGCAGGCTCCCCGGATCCACCACCCGCCGCAGGCCACCCGCCCGGCCCCCGGCCCCGGCCCCGATACCGGTCCCGCGCTCGTCTTCGGTCGTGGTCTCGTTCACGGACGTGACGCTACGGAACGATGCGCCCCCTCGGACACTGCCGAAAGTCCAACCTTGTTCGTTCACTGGCCTCCGGCGCACGGCGCCAGTCCGCCACCGGCGTAACCGGTGGCGGGCGGGAGGGGCGCGGGGCAGGCTGAGGAACGACCGCACGCGCCATGACTTCAGTCGAGGGGGCCGCCATGTCCACCGAATCCGCCGGGCACGACAAGACGCTGTACGAGGCGGTGGGCGGGGCCGAGGCCCTGCAGCGGCTGTCCGACACGTTCTACGAGGCGGTGCTCGCCGACCCGCTGCTCGCGCCGGTCTTCGCGGAGTTCACGCCGGCGCACGTGCAGCACGTCGCCGTGTGGCTGGCCGAGGTGTTCTCCGGTCCGGCCGAGTTCACCGCGGAACTGGGCGGCCATCAGGCCCTGTTGCGCGCACACCTGGGGCTCGGGATCACCGAGGAGCAGCGGGTGCGCTGGATGGAGCTGATGACCGCGGCGGTCGAGAAGGAGCTGCCGGACGACGCGTTGCTGCGCCGCCGGGTGGTGGAGTACTTCGACTGGGGGACCCGGATCGCCAAGGACGTGTCCGCCTCGGCACCCGGTACGGATCTCGGCGAGCCCGGCCCGACGCCGCGCTGGGGCTGGAACGGTCTCGCCTGACGTAACGTCATGCCACCTCGCGGGCGCCCGGGGCTCCCCGGCCCCGGGCTCCGGGCCTACGCGGCCGCCGACACCGGGCGGCGGCCGAACTCGGCGCCCGGCGGGAGCTGTTGGCGCACCCGGTCCAGCGCCTCGTCGAAGTCGGCCCCGGCGATGCCGGATTCGTAGGCCGCGCCGCCACAGTGCAGGGTGAGGTTCAGGTCGGTCCGCTCACCGAGCGCCAACAGGCAGCTGAGCGTTGCCTGTTGCGAGGTCCCGTCGATGACGACGGGGAGCGGCAGGTCCCACTCCAGTACGCAGTGGGTGAGGGCCTCACCGGCCCCGCCGTCCGCGCGCAGGGACGCGAAGCTCGCGCCCGTGTACTCGATTCCCCTGACGCGGGCGGCCACTTGGCCCCCGCCCGCCGTGATCACGAGCGCTTCCGCACCGCGGCGGTCCCGGTACCAGCCGGTCCAGACTTCCGTCGACTCCGATGACATGCGCGGACTGTAGCGGTATGACCGGCTCCGCCGCGCGGCCGGTCACCCGGTGGCCTGACTTCTCCCGGTCTTGTCCGTTGTGCCTGGTGGCGACGGGATGTCGGTCTCCTCCCGGGTGTCGTCCCCGGACCCTTCTCCGCTCTCCTGCCCAGCCTCCTGCCCGGCGTCCTCGCGGACCTCTTCGAGGTATCCCTCCGGGCGATGGCCGAACAGCTTGCAGTCCGGGTTGTGGCAGGGCTTGCGCACCCAGACGGGTACCCAGGCGCCCAGCACCTTGTGCCGCTGCATGGTCGTACCGACGGACGTGCCACAGGCCGGGCACACCGGCTCGACCTGCGGACCCCCGGCGGTGCGGCGTCCTTCGCTGCCCATACGTCAAGGGTAGGTCAGCCCCGCGGACGCCGCCCGCGCCGCGATCCGGCGCCGGGGGTCACCGCTTCCTGGTGTACGTGCGGACGACCACACCGTTCCCGAAGGTGCGGACGTCGTCCAGGACGAAGTCGCGCGGCTCGAAGGCCGCGCCGCCGAACATCGGCATCCCGGAGCCGTAGATCTGCGGGTACGACTTGATCACCAGCTCGTCGACCTCTTCGATCAGCTCGCCGGCCACCGTCGCGCCGCCGCAGAGCCAGATGCCCAGGTCGCTCTCCTCGGCCTTCAGGGCGCGGACGCGGCCGACGAGGTCGTCGGCGATCAGTTCGACGTCCGGGCTCGGCGACTCCTTCAGCGAGCGGGTCGCCACGTACTGGCGCAGGTGCGCGTACGGGCTGGGGCTGCCCTCGTCCAGGCCGAGCTGGTACGAGCCCATGCCCTGGATCACCGTGTCGAAGCGCTTGTTGGGCGCGTCGATGCCCAGGTGGTTCCGCGCCAGGGTCGGGACCGTCTCCGGGTATTCGGCGTTCATGAACGCCAGGTACTCCTCGTCGATGAACGCCATCATCGACGTGGCGTCGCCCTTCGGGTCGCCGATGAAGCCGTCGAGCGAGCAGGCGACGTAGTACGTGAGCTTGCGCAAACCGGTTCCTCTTTCGTTTCGGAGAGGCCGCATCCCCGCGACCACGACAGCTATAGTGCTTCATCTGTAGTGGTTGCGCAAGAGCTATCTTCCGGGAAGAAGTGGAACGAGGAGGTCCGGGTGGCGAGGAATCCCGAGCGCAGGGCGGCTCTGCTGGACGCGGCGATCGAGGTGATGGCGGACGAAGGCGCCCGCGGGCTGACCTTCCGGGCGGTCGACGCCCGGGCGGGCGTGCCGACGGGCACCTCGTCCAACTACTTCGCCGACCGGGACCGGTTGCTCTCCGAGGTGGCGGAGCGCATCTTCGTACGCCTGACCCCGGAACCGGGCTCCATCGACACCGCCATGGCGCCCGAGCCCTCGCGCGAACTGGTCGTCGAGCTGATGCGGTGGCTCGTGCGGCGCCTGTCGGCGCAGCGCTCCTGCTATCTCGGGCTCTTCGAGCTCCGCCTGGAGGCCACCCGCCGGCCCGATCTGCGCGCGCGGCTCACCGAGGTGCTCCGCTCCGACCTCGACGAGAACATCCGGCTGCATCTCGCCGCCCACATGCCGGGCGACGCCGACACGGTCCGGCTGCTCTATTTCGCCCTCACCGGACTGCTGGTCGACCACCTCACCGTCCCGGGCATGCACGACGAGCGGGAGCTCGACACACTCGTGGAGACGGTGGTCCACCGGATCGTGCCGGAGAGCTAGGGGCCCGTCGGCGCCGCGTCCCGCCGGAGTGCCGGGCGAGCCGGGGGGTGCGCCAGGGGCGGGCCACGGGCCCTCTCCCCACCTCAGCGCGTGCGGCGCGTCACGAACTCCGCGAGCGACAGCAGGTCGCCCGCCGCCGCCAGGTCCGGTACCGCGAGGGAGAGCTGCTGCACCGCCCGGGCCATCCGGTCGGCCGCCTCGGCCTGGGCCCAGTCCCGGCCGCCGGCCCGCTCCACCGCGTCCGCCGCCGCCCGTACCGCCGCCGCGTCGAGCACCGGCTGCCCGTACAGACCCGCCAGCTCCGCGCCGGCGGCGGTGCCGGAGCCGAGCGCGGCCACCACCGGCAGCGACTTCTTGTGGGCGGCCAGGTCCGCGCCGGCCGGCTTGCCGGTCCGCTCGGGGTCGCCCCAGATCCCGATCAGGTCGTCGATCAGCTGGAAGGCCAGTCCGGCCTCCCGGCCGAACGCGTCCATCGCCGCGACCTCCCTCTCCCCCGCCCCCGCGTACAGCGCGCCGAGCGCGCACGCGCAGCCGAGCAGCGCGCCGGTCTTCGCCGTGGCCATCGCGACGCACTCGTCCAGCGTCACCTCGTGCGGCGGCCGTTGCTCGAACGCGCAGTCCGCCTGCTGCCCGGCGCACAGCTCGATGACGCAGGCGGCGAGCCGGGCCGAGGCCGCGGCGGACGCCGGGTGGCCGTCCTCGGCGAGCAGCCGCACCGCCAGCGCCAGCATCGCGTCGCCCGCGATCAGCGCGTCGGGGATGCCGAACACGGTCCAGGCGGTGGGTCGGTGACGGCGCGTCGGGTCCTCGTCGACGATGTCGTCGTGGAGCAGGGTGAAGTTGTGCGCCAGCTCCACCGCCGCGGCGGCGCGGACGGCCGGGGCCGGGTCGCCGCCGAGGGCCCGGGTGGCGGCCAGGACCAGGGCGGGGCGGATCGCCTTGCCGGCCTGCCCGGCGGCCGGGGTGCCGTCGGCGTGCTCCCAGCCGAAGTGGTACATCGCGACCCTCCGTATGGACCCGGGCAGGGTCTCGACGGTGGAGCGCAGCTGGGGCGTGACGACGGTACGGGTCTGGTCCAGGAGCGCCACGGCCCCCTGACCGTCGGTCGTGGCAGGCGTGCTGGTCATGGTCACGGTCACTTCCTCACGGCGGGCGGGACGGCGGCGCGCGGGGCGAGAGCGGTGCGGACGGCGGGGGCCCGGGCGCGCGGCCCGGCACCCCGCCGCCGTTCACCGCGTCAGCGCCAGCGGCTGACCTCGACGTTCTCCAGCACGCCCAGCGCGTCCGGGACCAGCACGGCGGCCGAGTAGTAGGCCGTGACGAGGTACGAGATGATCGCCTGCTCGTCGATGCCCATGAAGCGGACCGAGAGGCTGGGCTCGATCTCGTCCGGCAGCCCGGTCTGGTGCAGACCGATCACGCCCTGGTCGGACTCGCCGGTACGCATGCAGATGATCGACGTGGTGCGGGCGTCCGAGATCGGGATCTTGTTGCACGGGAAGATCGGCACCCCGCGCCAGGTGGGGATCCGGTTGCCGTTGACCTCGATCGACTCGGGCACCAGGCCGCGCTTGTTGCACTCGCGCCCGAAGGCGGCGATGGCGCGCGGGTGGGCGAGGAACATCTTGGAGCCGCGCCGCCGCGACAGCAGCTCGTCCATGTCGTCCGGGCTGGGCACGCCGTCGTGCGGCTGGATCCGCTGCCCGTAGTCGCAGTTGGAGAGGAGGCCGAACTCCCGGTTGTTGATCAGCTCGTGCTCCTGGCGCTCCCGGAGCGCCTCGACCGTGAGCCGCAACTGCTGCTCGGTCTGGTTCATCGGCTGGTTGTAGAGGTCGGCGACCCGGCTGTGCACCTTGAGGACGGTCTGGGCGACGCTCAGCTCGTACTCGCGGGGCGAGGCGTCGTAGTCGACGTAGGTGTGCGGGACGACCGCCTCGCCGACGTGGCCGGCGGAAAGGTCGATCTCGGCCTCGCCGTACTTGTTGGTGCGCTGGTGCGGCAGCGCGGCGACGGCGGCGAGGTGCGCGGCGAGCGAGGTGGCCCGCTCCGCC
Organism: Streptomyces sp. HUAS YS2; assembly: GCF_033343995.1. Lineage (NCBI taxonomy): Bacteria > Bacillati > Actinomycetota > Actinomycetes > Kitasatosporales > Streptomycetaceae > Streptomyces > Streptomyces solicathayae. The sequence goes on from NZ_CP137573.1 coordinate 2,744,631, forward strand.
AGGTTGCGCACGTCGTCCCGGGTGAGTTCGAGAACGGTGCAGGCGGTGGCCGCGCGGGCCGTCCAGTCCCAGACCGCCTCGGGGTCGGTCAGCGAGTGGTCGCCGAAGTACGCACCGTCGGCGAGGACGCCGAGCACCGCCTCGTCGCCGTACGGGCCCTCGCCGATCTGCTCGATCCGGCCGTGCGCGAGCAGGTAGACCCGGTCGGTGGCCTCACCGGAGACGGCGATCACCTCGCCGACGGCGAACTCGCGCTGCCGGCAGCGGGCCGCCAGCTCGGCCAGCGCCTCCTCGTCCTCGTAGCCGCGCAGCGCGGGGAGTTCGCCGAGCTCGGCCGGGATGACGGCGACCCGCTCCCCGGTCTGCACGAAGGTGACGCGGCCGTCACCGACGGAATAGCTGAGCCTCCGGTTCACCCGGTAGGTACCGCCCTGCACCTGCACCCACGGCAGCATCCGCAGCAGCCACCGGGAGGTGATCTCCTGCATCTGCGGTGCCGACTTCGTGGTGGTCGCCAGGTTCCGCGCGGCGGCGGTACCGAGACTCTGCTGCGGGGGCGCCTGCTCCGCGCGGACCTCGTCGCCAACCGAACCAACCGACATGGATCTCCCTCTCGATCATGTAGACCTGCGAGAGGAAGCCTTTCAGCACGCTGCGTACACACGCCATTACACAAATGAGTGGGCATGATCCGTGCACCGCGGGGCATGACACTCGGTTTCCACTCGATCGGCGCAGCCGGTCGCCGGACGCACCGCGGGGGCTGTCCGGATCGGCTCGCACACCGTCCGAACGGCTCAGGCCGCAGCGCCGTACTCCGATACATCCGGGAGGAGTACTTCCGGTACGACGAGACGAAGAGGAGTCGGCCATGGCCCCACCCATGTCCGCCAGCAGGTTTCTCGGAGCGCTGCGCGACGAGGGCATCACGGTCGTCGAGGTCGGCGACTGGCGCACCCACAACCGCAACCACAAGGGCCCCTGGGGCCCGGTCCACGGAGTGATGATCCACCACACGGTCACCCGGGGCACCGCGAGCACCGTCCGGCTCTGCCGCGACGGCCACAGCACCCTGCCGGGCCCGTTGTGCCACGGCGTGATCGCCAAGGACGGCCGGGTCCATCTGGTCGGCTACGGCCGCGCCAACCACGCGGGCGCCGGTGACGACGACGTCCTGCGGGCGGTGATCGCCGAGCACCGGCTGCCGCCCGACGACGAGGCGTCGACGGACGGCAACCGGCACTTCTACGGCTTCGAGTGCGAGAACCTCGGCGATGGCAGGGACCCGTGGCCGAAGGTCCAGCTGGAGGCGATCGAGCGGGCCGCGGCGGCGGTGTGCCGGGTCCACGGCTGGACGCAGCGCTCGGTGATCGGCCACCTGGAGTGGCAGCCCGGCAAGGTGGACCCGCGCGGGTTCACCATGGCCTCGATGCGGGAGCGCATCGCGGACCGCCTGCGGTAGCAGGGGCGGCGCGGGCACTCCCCCGAGAGGGGCCTCCCCGCGCCGCACCCCGACAATGGCCTGGTGAACGCGTCCGACCTCGCCCCGCTGCGGCCCCGACTCCCCTCGCCCCTGGAGCAGGTGGACGACGAGCGCTTCGCCCGGCGCGGGGTGCGGCTGCTGCTGAAGCGGGACGACCTGATCCACCCGGACCTGCCCGGCAACAAGTGGCGCAAGCTCGCGCCCAATCTGCGCGCCGCCGCCGGGCGTCCGGTGCTCACCTTCGGCGGCGCGTACTCCAACCACCTGCGGGCCACGGCCGCCGCCGGCCGGCTCCTGGGCTTCACCACGGTCGGCGTGGTCCGGGGCGACGAGCTGGCCGGCCGGCCGTTGAACCCCTCCCTGGCCCGCTGCGCGGCCGACGGGATGCGGCTGCGCTTCGTGGACCGGGCCACGTACCGCGCCAAGGACGACCCCGCCGTGCTGGCGGAGATCCTGCGCGACGCGCCCCCGGACACGTACGTCGTCCCCGAGGGCGGCAGCAACGCCGCGGCCGTCCGGGGCTGCGTGGAGCTCGGTCGGGAGCTGGCGGGCGCGGCCGAGGTCGTCGCCGTGGCTTGCGGCACCGGCGGCACCCTGGCCGGTCTGGCCGCCGGGCTCGGCCCGGGGCAGCGGGCGCTCGGCGTACCGGTCCTCAGGGGCGGCTTCCTCGGCGACGCCGTCACGGCACTCCAGCAGGAGGCGTTCGGCGGCCGGGCCGGCGACTGGAGCCTGGACGAGCGGTTCCACCACGGCGGCTACGCCCGGACGACCCCGGCCCTGGAAGCGTTCGCACAGGACTTCGAGGCGCGGCACGGACTCGCCATCGAGCGTCTGTATGTCGCCAAAATGTTGTACGGACTGCTGACGCTCGTCGAGGAGGACGCCTTCCCGCCCTACACCCGGGTCGTGGCCGTGATCACCGGCTCGGAGGATGGTTCGAACCCGCGTACACCTGCCTCGGAGGGGGGTCAGTCGGCGGCCTCCTCCCGGTAGGCCGCCGCCTCCTCCAGGTCCAGCCGGCGCAGCAGGGTCCGCATCATCTCGTCGTCGATCCGGCGCTCGTCCCGCAGCTGGACGAAGACCTCACGCTCGGCCTCGATCACGTCCCGGGACAGCCGCCGGTAGGTGTCGTCGACGGTCTCCCCGGTGATCTCGTTGACCGCGCCGAGCCGCTCCCACACCGCGTTGCGGCGGCGCTCCAGGACCGTGCGCAGCCGGTCGGCCAGGGGTTGCGGCAGCGCGTTGCGCTCGTCGGACAGCAGCGCGTCGAGCCGCTCCTCCGCGGCCCGGGACGCCTCGCTCTGCGCCTGCGCCTCGGCCAGGGTCTCGGCCTGCACGTCACGGCCGGGCAGCTTCAGGAACCGGATCAGCGGCGGCAGCGTGAGCCCCTGCACCACGAGAGTGCCGATCACCGTGGTGAAGGTGAGGAACAGGATCAGGTTGCGGGCCGGGAAGGGCTCGCCGTCGGCGGTCACGGGGATCGAGAACGCGATGGCCAGCGACACCACCCCGCGCATCCCGGCCCAGCCGACGATCAGCGGCGCCGTCCAGTTCACCCCGGGCTCCCGCGCCCGGATCCGGGCCGACATCCAGCGCGGCAGAAAGGTGGCCGGGTAGACCCAGACGAAGCGCACCACCACGACCGCCACGAAGACCCCGGTCGCGTACCAGGCGGCCTCGCCCATCCCGTACTGCCCGAGGCCCTTGACGACGTACGGGAGCTGGAGACCGATCAGCGCGAAGACGGTGGACTCCAGGACGAAGGCGACCATCTTCCACACCGCCTCCTCCTGGAGCCGGGTCGCGAAGTCGACCTGCCAGGCCCGGTGCCCGAGATAGAGGGCGACCACGACGACCGCGAGCACACCGGAGGCGCCGACCTCCTCCGCCGCCGCGTAGGCGACGAACGGGATCAGGAGGGAGAGGGTGTTCTTCAGCAGCGGGTCGGCGAGACGGACACGCAGCCAGTGGATCGGCGCCATCAGCACGAGGCCGACCCCGATGCCGCCGAGGGCGGCGAGCGCGAACTCGCCGAGCCCGCCGGCCCAGCTCACCCCCTCGCCGACGGCCGCCGCCAGCGCGACCTTGTACGCGGTGATGGCGGTGGCGTCGTTCACCAGGGACTCGCCCTGGAGGATCGTGGTGATCCGGTTGGGCAGCCCGAGCCGGCGGGCGATGGCGGTCGCCGCGACCGCGTCCGGCGGGGCGACCACCGCGCCGAGGACCAGGGCCGCGGTCAGCGGCAGGCCCGGCACCAGCTCGTAGGCCAGCCAGCCGACGGCGAAGGTCGCGAAGAGCACGTACCCCACGGACAGCAGAGCGACGGGCCGGAAGTTCGCCCGCAGGTCGAGGTACGAGGAGTCCACCGCGGCCGTGTAGAGCAGCGGCGGCAGGATCAGCGGCAGCACGATGTGCGGGTCGAGCGTGTAGTCCGGCACCCCGGGGAGGTACGAGGCGGCCAGCCCCGCCGCCACGAGGAGCAGCGGCGCGGCCACAGGTGTCCTTCGTGCCGCCCCCGCCACCGCGGCACTCACCGCGACCAGTCCCACCAACTGCAGTGCGTCCATCTCTCCCGTCCCCACGTCCCGCCCGCCACGTAACCTGGCCATCATGAGCGAGTGTCCGCACGTTGCCGAACTGCCGCGCCCCGAGCCGGCGCCCCTGAGCCCGACCTGCCCGGAGTGCCTGGCCACCGGCGCGAACCCGGTGCAGCTGCGGATCTGCCTGCACTGCGGGCACGTGGGCTGCTGCGACTCGTCGTCCGGACGGCACGCGACGGGGCACTTCACGGCCAGCGGGCACGCGGTGATGCGGACCTTCGAGCCGGACGAGAGCTGGCGGTGGTGCTTCGTGGACGGTTCGATCGTCTGACGCCTGGGTACGTCACCCCGGTCAAACGACTGCCGGTTGCTCATAATTGGGCGCCGCAGACCTATAGCCACTGTCCGTGCTCGTGGATCTACCATGAGTGACGGTCCGTGTGCCCGCGGTCGGTCCGGGGCCCACGGCGACACGGCACCATGGATCGCGATAGCGTCACCGCGGACTCAGTGACCGACTGCGTACCGCCCGGTCCGGGGGACAACGTTCCTCCGGGCCCCGAACGAGCTTGTGCCACCTTGGAGGTGAGGGTGTCCCAGATCGCAGGCGAGCCCGGGACCCAGGACTTCGTGGAAGTCCGGCTGCCCGCTGCGGGTGCCTACCTGTCCGTGCTGCGTACGGCCACGGCGGGTCTGGCAGCACGCTTGGACTTCACCCTCGACGAGATCGAGGACTTGCGCATCGCGGTCGACGAGGCCTGCGCGATCCTGCTCCAGCAGGCCGTGCCCGGTTCCGTCCTCAGCTGCGTGTTCCGTCTCGTCGACGACTCCCTCGACGTGACCGTCTCGGCGCCGACCACCGACGGCCGGGCCCCGGAGCGGGACACCTTCGCCTGGACGGTGCTCTCCGCACTGGCCGGCAAGGTCGAATCCTCCGTCGCGGACGACCGCACGGTCTCCATCAGCCTGTACAAACAGCGCGGCGCCGGACCAGGCCCGGCGTGAGCAGCGAGCTGCACGCCACGGCGGGCATCCCTGAACAGCAAGCTACGGAGCAGGCGCAGGTTGGGGGTACCTCCCAGGCGGAGCCCTGGGGGAGGGCGGTCCATATGAGCGAGCAAGAGCAGCACGAACCCAAGCAGCAGGACGATCCCGACACGAGCGACAAGAGCGACGAGCGGCTCGACGGGCACGACGAGCACGTCGAGCCCGTCGAGGCCCCGGATCCGCACGACCGGAGCGGGGCCAAGGCGATGTTCGTCGAGCTTCGGGGGCTCCCGGAGGGCTCCGCGGAGAAGGCGGAGCTGCGCAACCAGCTGGTGCGGATGCACCTGCCGCTGGTGGAGCACCTCGCGCGCCGGTTCCGCAACCGGGGCGAGCCGCTGGACGACCTCACCCAGGTCGCCACGATCGGTCTGATCAAGTCGGTGGACCGGTTCGACCCGGAGCGCGGCGTCGAGTTCTCGACGTACGCGACGCCCACCGTGGTCGGTGAGATCAAGCGCCACTTCCGGGACAAGGGCTGGGCGGTCCGGGTGCCGCGCCGGCTCCAGGAGCTGCGGCTCTCGCTGACGACGGCGACGGCGGAGCTGTCCCAGCAGCACGGCCGCTCCCCCACGGTGCACGAGCTCGCCGAGCGGCTCGGCATCTCGGAGGAGGAGGTCCTGGAGGGCCTGGAGTCCGCGAACGCGTACTCGACGCTCTCGCTGGACGTGCCGGACACGGACGACGAGTCCCCGGCGGTCGCGGACACGCTGGGCGCGGAGGACGAGGCGCTGGAGGGCGTCGAGTACCGCGAGTCCTTGAAGCCGCTCCTTGAGGACCTGCCGCCGCGAGAGAAGCGGATCCTGTTGCTCCGGTTCTTCGGGAACATGACCCAGTCGCAGATCGCACAGGAGGTCGGCATCTCGCAGATGCACGTCTCCCGGCTGCTCGCCCGCACGCTGGCGCAGCTGCGGGAGAAGCTCCTGGTGGAGGAGTGACCTCGAAGGACCGAGAGGACCGAGGGTGGATCGAGGCTAGGAGGCGTCCTGGCCGGGGCGCCGGATGCCCAGCGCCTCGGTCGTCGCCGGGTTGATCAGCAGCGTCAGCCCGGTGACGGCGAGGACGGCCAGGGCGATGCCGGCCGGGATCATGGCGCTGTCGGCCTGGAGCAGCTGCCAGGCGACCGGCAGCGCCAGGATCTGGGTGATGATCGCCGGGCCGCGGCTCCAGGCGCGGAGCAGCCACAGGCCGCGGGCCGCGGCGAGCGGGATGAGGCCGAGGGCGACCAGCGTCGCCCCGCCGGTGACGGCCTGGGTGAGATCGTCCGGCGTGCCGGTCAGCGTGGTCACCAGCATGTAGAGGCCGCCGGCCACCAGGGCCGCGGCCTCGATTCCGGCCACCGCGGCGGCGGCGGTGAGACGCCCGGGACGCGTTTTCTGCTCCGTACTGCTCATGCAGGCAGGGTAGCCGCGGGCGCGGCCGAGGTCCGTCCCGGCCTCCGGACCGGACTGGGCCAGGTACCGATCGGTAGGTACCCTGGCGGGCATGCGCGCGCTTCTCGTGGTCAATCCGGCAGCCACCACCACCAGTGCCCGCACCCGTGACGTGCTGATCCACGCGCTGGCCAGTGAGATGAAGCTGGAGGCGGTGACCACCGAGTACCGCGGGCACGCCCGCGATCTGGCGCGGCGGGCCGCCGAATCAGGGGAGACCGATCTGGTCGTGGCCCTCGGCGGCGACGGAACGGTCAACGAGGTGGTCAACGGACTGCTGCACGGAGGCCCGGATCCGGACCGGCTGCCCGGTCTCGCCGTGGTCCCCGGCGGTTCGACCAACGTCTTCGCGCGCGCCCTCGGCCTGCCGAACGACGCCGTCGAGGCGACCGGCGCCCTGCTGGACGCGCTGCGTGAGCGCCGGGCACGCACGGTGAGCCTGGGGATCGCGTCGGGGACGCCGGGCACGGAGGACGAGGCAGTCCCGGCTCGCTGGTTCACGTTCTGCGCCGGCTTCGGCTTCGACGCCGGCGTCGTCGGCCGGGTCGAACAGCAGCGCGAGCGCGGCAAGAGATCCACCCATGCGCTCTATCTGCGTCAGGTGTTCCGCCAGTTCCTGGAGGAACCGCACCGCCGGCACGGGACGATCACGCTGGAGCGCCCGGGCGAGGCCCCGGTCGAGGACCTGGTCCTGTCCATAATCTGCAACACCTCCCCCTGGACCTACCTGGGCAATCGCCCGGTGTACGCGTCCCCGGAGGCGTCCTTCGAAACGGCCCTCGACGTGCTCGGTCTGAGCCGGCTCTCGGCCCCCGCGGTGGCCCGCTACGCGACCCAGTTGCTCACCTCGACGCCCGAGCGCGGTCCGCATGGCAAGCATGCGCTGACTCTGCACGATCTGACCGACTTCACCTTGCATTCGAAGGTTCCCCTCCCCCTTCAGATGGACGGAGACCACCTCGGTCTGCGTACGAGCGTGACGTTCACAGGCGTACGCCGTGCACTGCGTGTGATTGTGTGAGTGGAAGGGCCCAAAGTCCTTCTAGTCGAACGTTTAGGCGCGCATCCACCCCATAGAAGTACGGCTGTGACCTAGCCGACACCGAGGAATCAAAAAAAACTTTCCGGAAGGGGTTGTATCCGCCGCCGAGGTTTGCGAATCTCTACATGGCGATCGGGACGGCCCGCAACACCGGCCTCCACTGAGAGCCAGAACCCCTCCTCAGTCCAAGGACCACACCAGTTCAACTGGCAGTCGGCCCTTCCCTTGCGGGGGGATTCGTGAAAGCGTTCACATTCACAAGCAACGAGCACGTAACCAAGAGAGGTAGCAGCCATGGACTGGCGTCACAACGCCGTTTGTCGTGAGGAAGACCCCGAGCTGTTCTTCCCCATCGGCAACACCGGTCCTGCGCTGCTGCAGATCGAGGAAGCCAAGGCCGTCTGCCGCCGCTGCCCCGTCATGGAGCAGTGTCTGCAGTGGGCGCTCGAGTCCGGCCAGGACTCCGGCGTCTGGGGTGGCCTCAGTGAGGACGAGCGTCGTGCGATGAAGCGTCGCGCCGCTCGCAACCGGGCGCGCAACGCCAGCGCCTGACGCCACCACCTGTGAGACGAGCCTGAGGCGAGCGGCGCGTACACCGAGTACGCAATCACCGCCCCCGAGCCGCAGCGCGCAGCAGTAACCCACAGCATTCGAGCCCCGGACCGATTCACTTCGGTCCGGGGCTCGCTGCTGTGCTCACATCACTTCTGCGGCTCGACGGGGATGTCGAGGACGACCCGGGTACCGCGGTCGGCGGCCGGCTGCATGTCGAACGAGCCGCCCAACTCCCCCTCCACCAGGGTCCGCACGATCTGCAGGCCGAGGTTTCCGGCGCGCTGCGGGTCGAAGCCCTCGGGCAGTCCGCGGCCGTCGTCGGTGATGGTGATGAGCAGCCGGGCGTCGGCGCGGGGTTCGCCGCGGACGGCCGTGACGTCGACCGTGCCGGTCTCCCCCGGCGCGAACGCGTGCTCCAGGGCGTTCTGCAGGATCTCCGTGAGGACCATGGAGAGCGGGGTGGCGACCTCGGCGTCGAGGATGCCGAAGCGGCCGTTGCGCCGGCAGGTGACCTTGCCCGGGGAGATCTCCGCCACCATCGCGATGACCCGGTCGGCGATCTCGTCGAACTGCACGCGCTCGTCCAGGTTCTGGGAGAGCGTCTCGTGGACGATCGCGATCGAGCCCACCCGCCGCACGGCCTCGTTGAGTGCCTCGCGCCCGCGGTCCGAGTCCATCCGCCGGGCCTGGAGCCGCAACAGGGCGGCGACCGTCTGGAGGTTGTTCTTCACCCGGTGGTGGATCTCCCGGATGGTGGCGTCCTTGGTGATCAACTCGCGTTCGCGGCGCCGCAGTTCGGTGACGTCGCGGAGCAGCACGAGCGAGCCGGTGCGGGTGCCCTTCGGCTTCAGCGGGATGGCCCGCAGCTGGATCACGCCGCCGTTGCCCTCGATCTCGGCCTCCCTGGGCGCGTAGCCGGAGGCCAGCTTGACCAGGGCCTCGTCGACCGGGCCGCGGGAGGGGGCGAGTTCGGCGGTGATCTGGCCGAGGTGCTGGCCGACGAGGTCGGCGGCGAGGCCCAGCCGGTGGTACGCGGAGAGCGCGTTGGGCGAGGCGTACTGGACGATGCCGTCGGCGTCGAGCCGGATCAGGCCGTCGCCGGCGCGCGGCGAGGAGTCCATGTCGACCTGCTCGCCGGGGAACGGGAAGGCGCCCGCGGCGATCATCTGGGCCAGGTCGGAGGCCGACTGGAGGTAGGTGAGCTCCAGCCGGGACGGGGTCCGGACGGTGAGCAGGTTGGTGTTGCGGGCGATGACGCCGAGGACCCGGCCCTCGCGGCGCACGGGGATGGACTCGACCCGTACCGGGACCTCCTCGCGCCACTCCGGGTCGCCCTCGCGCACGATCCGGCCCTCGTCGAGGGCGGCGTCGAGCAGCGGACGGCGGCCGCGGGGGACGAGATGGCCGACCATGTCGTCCTGATAGGAGGTGGGCCCGGTGTTCGGGCGCATCTGCGCGACGGACACGTACCGGGTGCCGTCCAGGGTGGGCACCCAGAGGACCAGGTCGGCGAAGGAGAGGTCGGAGAGCAGCTGCCACTCCGAGACCAGCAGGTGCAGCCACTCGAGGTCGGACTCGCTCAGAGCGGTGTGCTGGCGTACGAGGTCGTTCATGGAGGGCACGTGTGCGAGCGTACCTGCGGAATTGACGGCCGGTGAACCTGGATCTCCGGGCGTTCGTGTTGGAGGATGGGCCGGGAACGGGCCTGCTCCCATGGATGGACAGACAGATTGGTCTAGTCCACAATGCAGGTATACAGCCTCCGTCCTCCCCGCACAGGAGGATGGAACGAGGTACCCGGCGCTCTCTGCCCTGACTGCGCCGAGGCCTCCCACACGGCCGAGGAACCGCACACCCCCGGCCGGGCAACTCCGGGCTGCGGTGCCGGACGGGTTGAGGGTCCCGTCGGGCGCCGCGGCCCGCGGGTGTTTCCAGGGCCCTCTTCTCACTGATTCCCGCATGCCGCTTCGGCGATTCCAGCATGCGTCTTCGGCGCGCCCGGCCGCCTCCGCTCTGCTAAATTGGACTTTGATTGGTCTATACCACCAGCTCCCTCCAGCCCCTCACCAGATCGGCAGGCACAGCGTGGAAGTTGTCATCGTCCCGGACGCCACGGCAGGCGGCGCGCTCATCGCGGAGGGCATCGCGGACCTGCTGTGGCGCAAGCCCGACGCGCTGCTCGGCGTGGCCACCGGTTCGACTCCGCTGCCCATCTACGAAGCTCTGATCGCCAAGGTCCGGGCCGGCTCGGTGGACGCCTCGCGCGCCCGCGTCGCCCAGCTGGACGAGTACGTCGGGCTGCCCGCCGGGCACCCGGAGTCTTACCGCTCGACCGTGCTGCGCCAGGTCGTCGAGCCGCTCGGACTCGCCGCGGACGCCTTCATGGGGCCGGACGGCTCCGCCGAGGACGTCCAGGCGGCCTGCGTGGCGTACGACCAGGCGCTCGCCGACGCCGGCGGGGTGGACCTGCAGATCCTCGGGATCGGCACCGACGGTCACATCGGCTTCAACGAGCCCTGCTCCTCCCTCGCCTCCCGCACCCGGATCAAGACGCTCACCGAGCAGACCCGGGTGGACAACGCGCGGTTCTTCGACAACGACATCGAGCAGGTGCCGCACCACGTCATCACCCAGGGCATCGGCACCATCCTGGAGGCCCGGCACCTGGTGCTGCTCGCCACCGGCGAGGGCAAGGCCGACGCCGTGGCCGCGACGGTCGAGGGTCCGGTCGCCGCGCTGGTACCGGCCTCCGCGCTCCAGCTCCACCCGCACGCCACGGTGGTCGTGGACGAGGCCGCCGCGTCCAAGCTGAAGCTCGCCGACTACTTCCGCCACACCTACGCGAACAAGCCCTCCTGGCAGGGCATCTGAGCGGGCCGACGAGAAGGGCCCGGCACCTGGTGAGGTGCCGGGCCCTTCGTCGTGCGCGGGAGGCTCAGAGGCCGGCGATCCGCTCCGCCGCCGCCCGGCCGCAGACCCGGGCCGCGCCGTACGTGGCGATGTGCAGCGCCCCGCGGGGCTCCGCCCCTGGCAGGCCCATCTCCACCACGACGGTGTCCGGGCGGGCGGCCAGCAGGCCGTCCAGGGCCTCCGTCATCCACGGGTGCCGGTGGGCGTCCCGTACGACGGCGACGATCCGCCGCTCCCCCGCGGCGGCCAGCACGCCGGCCACGTCCGCCTCGGTGTACGAGCCCGACGCGGTGCCCGGCAGCAGCCGGTCCAGCTCGGCCGCGACGCCCCAGGGCGTCTCGTCGCCGACCGCGATGTTGGCCTCGGGCGTGAAAGAGGCGACGTACGGCGCCTCGGTGACCGGCTCCCAGGGGCGCTCACCCTGAGTGACCTTCACCGCGCGGCGGGCCGCCACCAGTCCGATGTCGGTGCCGGGCGCGGTCCCCTCCTGCACTGCCGCGCCCGGCCCCGTCTCAGCCCCCCTGACCCGGTGCGCCTGGGTCCAGGACGCGAGGGCGCGTACCCGCGCCGCCGCGTCGGCCAGCCGCTCCTCGGGCAGTTCGCCGGACCGTACCGCCGTCACCAGCGCGTCGCGCAGGCGCAGTACGGTCTCCTCGTCGGCCAGGCCGCCACCGACGCAGATCGCGTCGGCTCCGGCGGCGATGGCCAGGACGGAGCCGCGCTCGATCCCGTAGACGGAGGAGATGGCCTGCATCTCCATGCCGTCGGTGACGATCAGGCCGTCGTAGCCCAGCTCCCGGCGCAGCAGACCGGTGAGGATCCGCGGGCTCAGGGTGGCCGGACGGTCGGCGTCGAGCGCGGGCAGCAGGATATGCGCGCTCATCACCGCTTTGGAACCCGCTGCGACGGCCGCGCGGAAAGGCACCAGCTCACGGGCGTGCAGTGTGTCCGGATCCACATCGATGCGGGGCAGCGCGTGGTGCGAATCGACGTTGGTGTCGCCGTGTCCGGGGAAGTGCTTCGTGCACGCGGCGACGCCCACCGCCTGGAGCCCCTCGATGTACGCGACGGTGTGCCGCGCGACGAGCTCCGGGTCGGCCCCGAAGGACCGGACACCGATGACCGGATTGTCCGGGTTCGAGTTGACGTCGGCGGACGGGGCCCAGTTGAGGTCCACGCCGCACTCGGCGAGCCGACGGCCCAGCTCCCGGGCGACGGCCCGGGTGAGGTCCACGTCGTCGACCGAGCCGAGCGCGTGGTTGCCGGGGAACGAGGAGCCGTGGCGGACCTCCAGGCGCGTGACGTCGCCGCCCTCCTCGTCGATGGCGACGAGGACGTCGTCCCGCTCGGCGCGCAGCCGCGCGGTGAGCGCGGCGAGCTGCTCGGGATCGGTGATGTTGCGGCCGAAGAGTCCCACCGAGGAGAGACCCTCGCCGATGCGCCGGAGCAGCCAGTCGGGCGCGGTGGTCCCGAGGAAGCCGGGCTGCAGGACGGTCAGGGCGTCGCGGGTCAGCGTGTCCGACCCGGTCAGGAGAGTCGTCATGAGGAGCCGTTATCCCTTCACCGCGCCGGCGGTCATCCCGCCGACGGCCTTGCGCTGCAGGAAGAGGAAGACGATGAGCACGGGGAGTGCGAAGAGGGTGGAGGCGGCCATGGTGGCGCCCCAGTCGCTGCCGAACGCGGTCTGGAACTGGGTCAGCCAGAGCGTCAGGGTCTGCGACTCCTTCTCCTTGTTGAGCATCAGGATCATCGCGAACTCGTTCCAGGCCGTGATGAAGCCGAAGAGCGAGGTGGACATCAGGCCGGGTGCGAGCAGCGGGAAGATCACCTTGCGGAAGGCCTGGCCGCGGGTGCAGCCGTCGATCTGGGCCGCCTCCTCCAGCTCCACCGGGACGGCGGCGATGAAGCCGCGCAGGGTCCAGATGGTGAAGGGCAGCACCATGACGAAGTAGACGAGCGTCAGCAGCGGGATGCTGTTCAGCATGTCGCCGTCGCGGGCGATCATGTACATCGCGATGACCATGACCTCCCAGGGGGCCATCTGAGCCATCATCACGATCAGGACGATGCCCTTGCGGCCCTTGAACTTCATGCGGGCGATCGCGAAGCTCGCCGCGAGGGCGACCACGAGGGCGAGGAGCACGGCTCCGAAGGTGACCACGAGGCTGTTCGTGACGTACGTCCAGAACAGGTCGACGCCGGTGGCCGTCGAGTAGTTCTCGAGGGTCGGGGTGAAGACGAAGACCGGGTCCTTGGTGAGGATCTCGTGCTGCGGCTTCAGCGAGGACGAGAACATCCAGTAGACCGGGAAGGCGAAGAGCAGCGCGAGGACCAGGGCCGTGAGGTTCTTCGCGACCGTGCCGACACGGAGCGGCTTCCGGGTGCGCAGCTTCTGCGGGGTCGGGGCGGTGGTGCTCACAGCTGCTCCTCCTGCTTCAGGATCAGGCGGAAGTAGAAGGACATGGCGGCCAGGAGCATCACGATCGTCAGGACCGAGATCGCCGCGGCGAGGCCGTAGTGGAACTGGCCGACGCCCTCGATGTAGGCGAAGACCGGGAGGGTCTCGGAGGCGCGGTCGGGGCCTCCCGCGTTCATCGCGTAGACCTGCGCGAAGGCCTTGAAGATCCAGATGATCTCCAGGAACGTGGTGATCATGAAGAAGGGCTTGAGGTTCGGGAAGACCACGGCCCAGAAGGTGCGCCAGCCGTTCGCGCCGTCCATCTTCGCGGCCTCGTACAGCTCGGTGCCGATGGTGGTCAGACCGGCGTACATGTTGAGGGCGACGAACGGGATCGACTGCCAGACCAGCAGCACGGTGATGATCGTCAGCGTGGACAGGCCGGTCTCGAACCAGTTGTGCTGCTCGTAACCGGAGAAGCCGAGCGTGCGCATCACCCAGTTGGCGACGCCGAACTGCTCGTTGAAGAGCCACTGGAAGATGGTGACGGCGGCGATGACCGGCATGGCCCAGGCGAGCATCAGGGCGAGCGAGAGCACCAGCCGCATCTTCTTGCCGAGGCGGTTGAGCAGCAGCCCGATGCCGGTGCCGATCGCCATGACGAGGAAGACGTTGACCGCGGTGAAGACGGCGCTGCGGACGACCACGGTCCAGAAGTCGGAGTCACCGAGCAGCTTGGTGTAGTTGTCGAGGCCGATCCAGACCGTCTCGCGGGTGATGAACTCCTTCCGGTCGACCTGCTGGAAGGAGAGGATCAGGTTGCGGATCAGCGGGTAGAGCAGCAGCGCGGCCATCGACACGAGGGCCGGCGTGACGAGCAGGTAGGGCAGCACCCCGCCGGGCAGGGAGCGTCTGCCGCGTGGAGGCTGGAGGACTTCCTTCGAGCCGGAAGGGGACGGCGGAGTCGCCTGCGTCTTCGGCGTCTTCGCAGCCCTCCCGGGCGCGTCCTGAGGAGCGGCTGCGGCCGCCCCCTGGGAGTCCACGGTCATGGTCTTCATTCCTCGCGGTTCTGGGGCTCCCGCGCCCACCGGGCAGCGGCCCGGGGGGAGCGGGCCGCTGGTCACTGCGACGACCGGTGGTGCGGCCGGTGCGAGACCGGCCGCACCACCGGACGGGGACTACTTCTGGTTGATGCGCTCGTTGATGACCTTGTCGGCGGCCTCGCCGGCCTTGGCCGGGTCCTCCCCCTTCAGGACCTTGGTCATGAAGTCCTTGATCGGGTTCGGGGCGGTCTCGACGTTCGCCCAGCCCGGGGTCACCGGGGTGATCTTGCCGACACCGGCGGCCTGGGCCATGGCCTCGGCGAAGGAACCGGCGGCGGGCTTGAACTGCGCGGCGTCGTTGTTCGGGAGCAGGCCGCCCTCGGTGGCCTGGGCGTACTTCGCCATCTGCGCCTTGCCGGCGGCGAGGGCCAGCCACTCCTTGGCGAGGTCCTTGTTCGCGGAGCGCTCGGCCACGGCGAGGTTCGAGCCGCCGAAGAAGACGGAGCCCGGCTTGTCGGCGGTCTTGCCCGGGATCGGGAAGTAGCCGAAGTCGGCGGTCTTGCCGGCCTTCTTCATGGCGTCGATCGCGCCGCCGGCCTCCCAGCCGAGACCGATCCAGGACGCCACGCCGCCCTTGGGGACGATGTCGGTGGACTGCTGCGGGGTCGCCTCGTCCTTGTCCTTGGGCGCGGTCGAGTAGGAGGCGAGCTCCTTGTAGAAGTTCATCGCGGCGGCGGCCTGCGGGGTGGCCAGCTGGCCCTTCCACTTGTCGCCGTCCTTGACGGCGAGGTCGCCGCCCTCGTCCCAGATGAGGCCGGCCAGGACGTACCAGCTCTGGCCGGGCAGGTAGATCGCCTGGCCCTTCGGGTCGGCGGCCTTCAGCTTCTTCAGGCCGTCGATCCACTCCTGGCGGGTCTTCGGCGGGGTGACACCGGCCTTGGCGAAGGCGGCCTTGTCGTAGACGACGACGCGGCTGGCGGCGTACCAGGGGGCGGAGTAGAGCTTGCCGTCCAGCTCGCTGGCGGCGAGCATGCCCTTGTTCCAGCCGTCGTAGCCGAGCTCGGCCTTGTCGCCGGTCAGGTCGGCGAGACCGCCGGTGGCCGCGTAGCCCGCGGTCTGGGTGTTGCCGAGCTCCAGGACGTCGGGCGCGTTGTCCTCGGAGAGGGCGGCGGTCACCTTCTCCTGGATGCCGTTCCACTGCTGCTTCTCGACCTTGACCTTGACGCCCTTGTGGGCCGCCTCGAACTCCTTGTTCACGGCGGCCATCCAGGCGTCCGGCGCCGAGCCGTCCATGACCCAGACGGTCAGCGTCTTGTCGCCGGACGCGCCCTTGTCGCCACCCTTGTCGGCACCGCACGCCGCGACCGAGACCACCATGCCCGCGACACCGACCGCCGCGATGAGCTTGCGCTTCACGCCACCCTCCTCAGGGATGCCTGCAACCCCCACCCACCGCGCGAAGTCATACGACGAGTCATGCTCGTGGGACTGGGACCTGGTCTTTAATGGTTTAGACCAGTACCCGGAGCTTGGCCTAGACCTTTAGGGGTGTCAAGGGTGTATAAGAAGGGCTGTCGGCTCCGTTATCGGACCGACACCTGAGCCGGGGCGACGACCCGTGACCGGTCCGTGCCACCATGTGAGCCGCGACAGACGGAGGAGCCGGTGACGGCAACAGCACAGGAGTCGGGAAGGCAGGCCATGGCCACGGACGGGGGCAGTACGGAGACAGAGGGCGGCGCCGCCGGCCGCACCGCACGCGTGCCCAAGTACTACCGGCTCAAGCGACACTTGCTCGACATGACGGAGACCCAGGCCCCCGGCACCCCGGTCCCGCCCGAGCGCACGCTCGCCGCAGAGTTCGACACCTCGCGCACGACGGTGCGCCAGGCCTTGCAGGAACTGGTCGTCGAGGGCCGGCTGGAACGGATCCAGGGCAAGGGCACGTTCGTGGCCAAGCCCAAGGTCTCGCAGGCCCTGCAGCTCACCTCGTACACCGAGGACATGCGGGCGCAGGGCCTGGAGCCCACCTCGCAGCTCCTCGACATCGGGTACGTCACGGCCGACGACACCCTGGCCGGGCTGCTCGACATCTCGGCCGGCGGCCGGGTGCTCCGCATCGAGCGCCTGCGCCTGGCGAGCGGCGAGCCGATGGCGATCGAGACCACCCACCTCTCGGCCAAGCGCTTCCCGGCGCTGCGCCGCTCGCTGGTGAAGTACACCTCGCTCTACACCGCGCTGGCCGAGGTCTACGACGTCCACCTCGCCGAGGCCGAGGAGACCATCGAGACCTCGCTGGCCACCCCGCGCGAGGCCGGACTGCTCGGCACCGACGTGGGCCTGCCGATGCTGATGCTCTCCCGTCACTCGCTGGACGCCCGGGGCGAGCCGGTCGAGTGGGTCCGCTCGGTCTACCGCGGCGACCGCTACAAGTTCGTGGCGCGACTCCAGCGACCGAACGGCTGAGCGGCTGAGCGGCTGAAATTCGACTGAACCAGTGCCCCGGCGCATCCGTGAGATGTGTCGGGGCATTGTCGTTCCTGTGCCGCGGTATACACCGAGACACTCTCGATACACGTCCGTTATTCGGACCGGGGTTCCAAAGAGCGGGACTGTCCCCTAAATTTCCTGCGCATTACAACAGGTGATCATCGAGGGGACGGTTCGCCGTATGTCAGAAGTGACGCAACAAAAGCAACCAACCGTCACACCACTCCGGGTGGTTGTCGCGCTCTGTCTCGTCGCGCCGTTCGTGGCCATGCTCTGGGTGAGCTCGTACGCGAAGGTCGAGCCGCTCTTCGCCGGCATCCCGTTCTTCTACTGGTACCAGATGGCCTGGGTCGTGATCTCGACCGCGCTCACGATGCTCGCCTACCAGCTGTGGCAGCGCGACCAGCGCGCCCGCAAGGGCGGTGAGTCGAAGTGAAGGACGGCGTGAACGGCGTCGCACTCGCCGTCTTCATCTTCTTCTTCCTCGCAGTAACGGTCATGGGCTTCATGGCCGCGAAGTGGCGCAAGGCCGAGAACGAGAACAGCCTCGACGAATGGGGCCTCGGCGGCCGCTCGTTCGGCACCTGGGTCACCTGGTTCCTGCTCGGCGGCGACCTCTACACCGCGTACACCTTCGTCGCCGTCCCGGCGGCGATCTACGCGGCGGGCGCGGCCGGCTTCTTCGCCGTGCCGTACACGATCCTGGTCTACCCGCTGATCTTCACCTTCCTGCCCCGGCTCTGGTCGGTGTCGCACAAGCACGGATACGTCACCACCTCGGACTTCGTCCGCGGCCGGTTCGGCTCCAAGGGCCTGTCGCTGGCGGTCGCCGTCACCGGCATCCTGGCCACGATGCCGTACATCGCACTCCAGCTGGTCGGCATCCAGGCCGTCCTGGACGTGATGGGTGTCGGTGGCGGCGAGAACACCAACTGGTTCGTCAAGGACCTGCCGCTGCTCGTCGCGTTCGGTGTCCTCGCGGCCTACACGTACTCCTCCGGCCTGCGCGCCCCGGCGCTCATCGCCTTCGTCAAGGACACCCTGATCTACCTCGTGATCGCGGTGGCGATCATCTACATCCCGATCAAGCTGGGCGGCTTCGACGAGATCTTCGCCAAGGCGGGCGAGGCGTACCAGACGGTCAACCCGGCGACCGGCAAGCCCAAGGGCGCGCTGGTGCCCGGCGAGGCGGGCCAGTGGACGTACGCGACGCTGGCGCTCGGCTCGGCGCTCGCGCTGTTCATGTACCCGCACTCGATCACGGCGACGCTCTCCTCGCGCAGCCGTGACGTGATCCGCCGCAACACCACGATCCTGCCGCTGTACTCGCTGATGCTGGGCCTTCTCGCGCTGCTCGGCTTCATGGCGATCGCGGCCGGCGTGAAGGTCACCAACGGCCAGCTCGCCATTCCGCAGCTGTTCGAGAACATGTTCCCGGACTGGTTCGCCGGCGTCGCGTTCGCGGCCATCGGCATCGGCGCGCTGGTCCCGGCGGCCATCATGTCGATCGCCGCGGCCAACCTCTTCACCCGCAACATCTACAAGGACTTCCTGAAGCCGGACGCCACGCCGGCGCAGGAGACCAAGGTGTCCAAGTTGGTGTCGCTGCTGGTGAAGGTCGGCGCGCTGGTCTTCGTCCTCACCATGGACAAGACGGTCGCCATCAACTTCCAGCTGCTCGGCGGCATCTGGATCCTGCAGACCTTCCCGGCCCTGGTGGGCGGTCTGTTCACCCGCTGGTTCCACCGCTGGGCGCTGCTCGCCGGCTGGGCGGTCGGCATGGTGTACGGCACGGCCGCCGCGTACGGCGTGGCCAGCCCGACGCAGAAGCACTTCGGCGGCTCCGCGGCGGAGATCCCGGGCATCGGCGAGATCGGCTACATCGGCCTCACCGCGTTCGTGCTCAACGTGGTCGTCACCGTCGTCCTGACCTTCGTCCTGAAGGCGGTCAAGGCCCCCGAGGGGACCGACGAGACCTCCCCGGCGGACTACACGGCGGACGCCGGCGACCCGGGCGTCACGGCCGACCTGTCGAAGGCCGGCGCCGGTCACTGACCCGCCGCCGTCCAGCGCCGCCCGCCTCCGGAAACCCTGAGGCGGGCGGCGCCATGACGGGGGCAGACTGGCGTCCATGGACTTCACGATCAGGGCGGTACGCCCCGAGGAGTACGAGGCGCTCGGGGAGATCACCGCACGGGCCTATCTGGACGACGGACACCTGGACTTCGGCGAGGACGACGACTATCTGCACCTCCTGAAGGACGTGGCCCGCAGGGACGCCGAGGCCGAGGTGCTGGTCGCGGTCGACGAGACGGGAACGGTCCTCGGCGGCGTGACGTTCACCGCCGGAGGCGAGGAGTGGGCCGACATCGCCGTGCCCGGCGAGGCGGAGTTCCGGATGCTCGCCGTCGCGCACGCGGCGCGCGGGCGGGGCGTCGGCGAGGCCCTCGTCCGGGCCTGTGCCGAGCGGGCCCGGACGCTCGACGGCTGCACCCGCCTGGTCATGTCCACCCAGGCCCGCATGGCCGACGCGCACCGGATCTACGAGCGGCTCGGCTTCGTCCGGACGTCCGCACGGGACTGGAAGCCCCTCCCGGACATGGACCCGCTGCTCACCTACAGCCTGGAGCTCTGAGCCGAGAACGACACAACATGTGGGGGGTGCTCCGAGGGGCGCCCCCCACATGTATGCTCATGCTCGCTGTCGCCGCAGGGGAATCCGGTGGAAATCCGGAACTGTCCCGCAACGGTGTGGTTTCGGTGCGTATCCGCACCTGCCGAGTCCGAGGACCTGCCGACGGTGCGCCCGGTCCGTCCGTTCCGGGTGCCGACTGACGTCCGGGCCTCGCGGAGTGGGCCGGTGGACGCGGGCCCCCGTGCGTACGGCCGCCCGCCCGCCTCCCCTCGCCGCGCCGGCCACGAGCGCCGAGCGAGGGAGAGCCCCCACGTGACCATCGCGCCCGCCGATCCGGCTTCGGCCGAGGCTTCCGCGGTCGAGAGCGACGGCCCCGGGACCGCACTGCTGCGGACCCTGACCGACCTCACCGCCGATCTCCCCGACACCGACCCGGGCCGGGTCGCCGCCGCCGCGCTGCGCGGCCGGCACGCCGGCTCGGACGAGGCGGAGCTGCGCGAGCTGGCCACGGAGGCCGCCGCCGGCCTGATCGCCGAGGACCCCGCGTACTCCCGGCTCGCCGCCCGGCTGCTCACCCTCACGATCGGTCAGGAAGCGGCCGGCCAGGGCGCGGTGTCGTTCTCCGCGTCTGTCGCCACCGGCCACCGCGAGGGCCTGATCGCGGACCGCACCGCGGACTTCGTCGCCCGGCACGCCGCCCGCCTGGACGGGCTGATCGACCCGGCCGCGGACGACCGCTTCGGCTACTTCGGCCTGCGCACCCTCTACTCGCGCTACCTGCTGCGGCACCCGATCACCCGCAAGGTCGTCGAGACGCCGCAGCACTTCATGCTCCGCGTCGCCTGCGGCCTGGCGGAGGACGACAGCCTGCGGGCCCTGGACGAGGTCGCCGCGCTGTACGGGCTGATGAGCCGGCTCGACTACCTGCCCTCCTCCCCCACCCTGTTCAACTCCGGCACCCGGCACCCGCAGATGTCCTCCTGCTACCTGCTGGACTCGCCGCTGGACGAGCTGGACTCGATCTACGACCGCTACCACCAGGTGGCGCGGCTCTCGAAGCACGCCGGCGGCATCGGCCTGTCGTACTCCCGCATCCGCGCCCGCGGTTCGCTGATCCGCGGCACCAACGGGCACTCCAACGGCATCGTGCCGTTCCTGAAGACGCTGGACGCCTCGGTCGCCGCCGTGAACCAGGGCGGCCGCCGCAAGGGCGCCGCCGCGGTCTACCTGGAGACCTGGCACGCGGACATCGAGGAGTTCCTGGAGCTCCGCGACAACACGGGCGAGGACGCCCGCCGTACGCACAACCTGAACCTTGCCCACTGGATCCCGGACGAGTTCATGCGCCGGGTGAACGCGGACGCCGAGTGGTCGCTGTTCTCCCCGGCGGACGTGCCCGAGCTGGTCGACCTGTGGGGCGAGGAGTTCGACTCCGCGTACCGCAGGGCAGAGGCGGCGGGCCTGGCTCGCAAGACCATGCCGGCCCGCGACCTGTACGGCCGGATGATGCGGACCCTGGCGCAGACCGGCAACGGCTGGATGACGTTCAAGGACGCCTCCAACCGCACGGCCAACCAGACGGCGGAGCCGGGCACGGTCGTCCACTCCTCGAACCTCTGCACCGAGATCATCGAGGTCACGAACGACGGCGAGACGGCCGTCTGCAACCTGGGTTCGGTGAACCTCGGCGCCTTCGTCGACACGGCGACCGGCGACATCGACTGGGAGCGTCTGGACGCGACCGTCCGTACGGCCGTCACGTTCCTCGACCGGGTCGTCGACATCAACTTCTACCCGACCGAGCAGGCCGGCCGGTCCAACGCCCGCTGGCGGCCGGTGGGCCTGGGCGCGATGGGCCTCCAGGACGTCTTCTTCCGGCTGAAGCTGCCCTTCGACTCGGCCGAGGCGCGGGCGCTGTCGACGAGGATCGCCGAGCGGATCATGCTCGCCGCGTACGAGGCGTCCGCCGACCTGGCCGAGCGCAACGGCCCGCTCCCGGCCTGGGAGAAGACCCGCGCGGCGCGTGGCGTCCTGCACCCGGACCACTACGACGTGGAGCTGAACTGGCCCGAGCGCTGGGCCTCGCTGCGCGAGCGGATCTCCGCCGTCGGCATGCGCAACAGCCTGCTGCTCGCCATCGCGCCGACCGCGACGATCGCCTCGATCGCCGGTGTGTACGAGTGCATCGAGCCGCAGGTCTCCAACCTGTTCAAGCGCGAGACGCTGTCCGGCGAGTTCCTCCAGGTCAACTCGTACCTGGTGGCCGAGCTGAAGAAGCTCGGCGTGTGGGACGCGCAGACCCGCGAGGCGCTGCGCGAGTCCAACGGCTCGGTGGCCGGCTTCACCTGGGTGCCGGCGGAGGTGCGCGAGCTGTACCGGACGGCCTGGGAGATCCCGCAGCGCGGCCTGATCGACATGGCGGCGGCGCGGACCCCGTTCCTCGACCAGAGCCAGTCCCTGAACCTGTTCATGGAGACGCCGACGATCGGCAAGCTGTCGTCGATGTACGCGTACGCCTGGAAGCAGGGCCTGAAGACGACGTACTACCTGCGCTCCCGCCCGGCGACCCGGATCGCCCGCGCGGCCCAGGCCGCCGCCCCGATCCCCGTCCAGCAGGCCGCCCCCGACGCGGACGCCGTCGCCTGCTCCCTGGAAAACCCCGAGTCCTGCGAGGCCTGCCAGTAATGAGCTCGACCGACAAGAACCTCCTCGACCCGGGCTTCGAGCTCACGCTCCGCCCGATGCGCTACCCGGACTTCTACGAGCGCTACCGGGACGCGATCAAGAACACCTGGACCGTCGAGGAGGTCGACCTCCACTCGGACGTCGCCGACCTCGCCAAGCTCACGCCGGGTGAGCAGCACATGATCGGCCGCCTCGTCGCGTTCTTCGCGACCGGCGACTCGATCGTGGCGAACAACCTGGTGCTGACGCTGTACAAGCACATCAACTCCCCGGAGGCGCGGCTGTACCTGAGCCGTCAGCTCTTCGAGGAGGCGGTCCACGTCCAGTTCTACCTGACGCTCCTGGACACGTACCTGCCCGACCCGGCCGACCGCGCGGCGGCCTTCGACGCGGTCGAGAACATCCCCTCCATCCGCGAGAAGGCGCAGTTCTGCTTCAAGTGGATGGACTCGGTCGAGAAGATCGAGAAGCTGGAGACGGCCGCCGACCGGCGCCGCTTCCTGCTCAACCTGATCTGCTTCGCCGCCTGCATCGAGGGCCTGTTCTTCTACGGCGCCTTCGCGTACGTGTACTGGTTCCGGTCCCGCGGCCTGCTGCACGGTCTGGCGACCGGCACCAACTGGGTGTTCCGCGACGAGACGATGCACATGAACTTCGCCTTCGAGGTCGTGGACACCGTCCGCAAGGAAGAGCCTGAGCTCTTCGACGACGCGCTCCAGCAGCAGGTCACCGACATGCTGAAGGAGGCCGTCGAGGCGGAGCTGCAGTTCGGCCGTGACCTGTGCGGCGACGGCCTGCCGGGCATGAACACCGAGTCGATGCGCGAGTACCTCCAGTGCGTCGCCGACCAGCGCCTGCAGCGCCTCGGCTTCCCGCCGGTCTACGGCTCGGAGAACCCGTTCTCCTTCATGGAGCTCCAGGGCGTCCAGGAACTGACCAACTTCTTCGAGCGCCGCCCGTCCGCCTACCAGGTGGCCGTCGAGGGCTCGGTGGACCTGGACGAGGACTTCTGATCCTCCCCGCATGAACGGCGAAGGGCCCCGCTCCACCACGGGGGGAGAGCGGGGCCCTTCGCGTGCGCGGGCGCGGGGCGGCGGCGGTGTCAGTCGTTCGGGACCGTCTCGTAGCGCGGGGTGCCCTCTTCCATCTGGCGGAGGGCGTCCTTGCGGTCGCGCTTCGACAGCTTGTCGATGTAGAGGAAGCCGTACAGGTGGTCCGTCTCGTGCTGGAGGCAGCGGGCGAAGTAGCCGGTGCCACGGACCTTGATCGGGTTGCCCTGGGCGTCCTGGCCGTGCACCTCGGCGTAGTCCGGGCGGGCCAGCGAGGCGTACGCGGTCGGCACCGACAGGCAGCCCTCGTTGGAGTCGTCGAGGATGCGGCGGTCGGCCGGCAGGTCCTGGAGGACCGGGTTGATCACGACGCCGGTGTGCCGCACGCCCTCGTCGTCCGGGCAGTCGTACACGAAGACCTTGAGGTCCACGCCGATCTGGTTGGCGGCCAGGCCCACGCCCTCCGCCGCCTTCTGGCTGGCGAACATGTCGTCGATCAGTGCGGCAAGCTCGTCGTCGAACTCGGTGACGTCCTTGCACTCCTTGTGGAGCACGGGGTTCCCGACGACGGTGATCGGGCGCGCCGTGCCGCGCTCGCGGTACGCGAGCTCACGCGCCTCGCAGTCCTCCGTGTCGACGACGAAGCCGTCGTTCAGCTGCTCGTCCGTCTGCTGCTGCGCCATGTGTGCCGCACGCCTTCCTCAGAACCCTGGTAAATGGTCCCGTACAGCCTACGGGCAATGCTCAGCAGACCTCTTCGAGATCCCGCCACTCCCGGCTGTCCGGGCTGTCCGCTACCCAGCCGTCGAGCAGCCCGCGGACCAGGCCGGCCGGGGCGGCGATGCCGCACTCCCGCTCCGGTACCCAGAGTTCGCCGGGGGAACGGTGGCCGAGCGGGCCGGGGTGGCCGGGCTCGCTGTGGTCGTGCGGGTCGAGGTGCTCGCCCTCGCCCTCGGCGCTGGGCATGGTCGACTCGGAGCACGCGCGGCAGAGCAGCCGTACGGAGGACGACCAGTCCTCGGCCGCGAAGCCGGCGTCGGCGGCGAGCTGCTCCAGGGCGTCCCGGTCGGCCTCCGTCGCGGCCTCCAGGAGGACCACCCAGGTCGGGACCGGCGAAGGGGCCCACAGCTCGATCTCGTCGAAGACCGGGTACGAGGGGCCGGCGGTGGTCGTCCGCTCCCCGTTGGGCACGCCGTCGTGGAGCACGACCTCGCCCCAGCGGCGGCCGGAGGACGGCAGCGGGATCGACAGCACCTCTATCCGGGCCGGGTCGAGCCGGCGGCCCCACACCACCTCTGCCTCGCCCTCGGGCGACAGCCGCACGGCGGCGCTGCCCAGCTCCATGCCGGCCGGTTCGCCGGTGCCGGCGGAGGCCCCGGGGACCTTCAGGCCGTACGCCTGCCAGGCGCGACGGGCCAGCGGCCAGTCCTGCAGCGCGGTGGCGGCGATGCCGACGTTCCACCAGTCCGGGGCGCCGGTCTCCTTGTCGAGCAGCGCGACCGCGCGCAGTCCGGCGGCGCGGGCCTGCTCCCAGTCGTGCCGGAACTTGTGCAGCAGGGCCAGGTTGAACCAGGACTCGGAGAGCCAGGGCTCAAGATCCGCCGCGCGGGTGAGCAGCGCGCCCGCGTCCTCGTACCGTCCGTCGCCGATCAGCGTGAACGCGCGGTCGGTGGCCTGCCGCCACGAGGCGGAGGGCCGATGCCGTACCTTCCCGAAGATCCTCACGATTCCCGCCTGCCGGTCGCTTCACCCTCTTGTTCGCATCCAACCATGCCCGGTTGGACGCGCGCTCATTACCCATGGGTTACCCAGGCCGACGAGGGGCGACGCCGCCGTTCGCGAGAACCCGGGCGAGGGACTCGACGACCTCGGGGCAGTGGTCGCGGGCGGTCCCCAGCCGCAGCCGCTCCAGCGCGGCGAGCGCACCGCCCGGGCCGCCGCCGGCGAGGTCGTCGTACGCGTTGACGGTGCGGACGATCCGGGCGGGCAGCGGCTGCTCCCGGTACGGGTCGGCCTGCCGCTCCACCACCAGGGCGACGGCCTCCCGCACGCCCGTGCGACGGACGACGGCGCCTCCGAGCAGGGCGATCCGGCGCTGCTCCTCGGCGGGCAGCACGGCGGTCGCGCCGGCCGGGACGGGGTCGACGAGGGAGAGCTGGCCGATGTCGTGCATCAGGGCGGCGTACTCCAGGACGGTCAGATCGGGACCGGACAGGCCCAGCTCGCGCCCGACGGCGGTGCTGAGGGCGGCGACCCGGCGGGCATGCCCCACCGGGGTGTAGCCGGCGATCTCGGTGGCCCGGGCGAGGGAGGCGATGGTCTGGCCGTTGGTGACGCGCACGGCCGCGTAGCGCCGGTACGAGACCTGGGTGAGCAGCAGCGGCACGCAGAACACGGGCAGCGCCCACAGCCCGGCGGCGGCGACCCCGAGGGACATCACGACGCCGGTCGCGCAGACCGCGGAGCCGATGCCGAGGAGCCCGCGCAGTTCGTCGCCCAGGACGGGCCCGAACGGGGGCCCGGTACCGGTCCGGGCGCGCAGCAGCAGCGCGGCGAGGACGGCGTCGCAGAGCGCGGTCAGCACGAGCAGGAGCAGCAGGAACAGGGCGAGCGCGGCGCCCTGTCCGACGTACCGGTCGAGCAGGCCGGTGTTGTAGAGGGGCTGGAAGCACAGCGCGGCGAAGCCGGTGGTGAGGACCCGCCGGGCCAGGTGGTCGCGGCCGGGTCCGCTGCCCCGGGCGAGGTGCGGGACGGCCCCGGCGAGGCTCCCGGCGACGACGACGGCGACGATCTGCGAGACGCCGTGGGTGGTGTCGTACCCGGCGCTCTCGCCGAGCAACGCGTACGCGAGCGCTCCGGCGGCGGCGAGCGGCGCGGGCTCCCGGTCCCGCAGCTGCCCCGGCCCGGGGAGCCCCTCGGCGCGGGGCGGCGCACGCCATCCGGCGAGTTCGCCGAGCGCGATGAGGACCCCGAAGGCGAGGGCGTGGCCGGGCTCGTGGACCCCGTACCGGAGGGTGCCGACGACCCCGGCGAGCGTGAGCGCGGCCGCCGCTCCGTGCACGACCCGCACGGTCGCACCCCCGACGCTCACCGACCGCCCGCCCGGCGCGGGGCGGACGCGGGCGCACGGGAGGACCCGGCAGGCGAGTCGGCGGGAGCCGGTGCCGCTCCGGCGGGCCCGTGCGCAGGCGTCCCGGATCGGGGCGGCGGGGCGAGGTCAGGCGTGCGGGGCAGGGCACCCGTCGCGGCGGGCGGGTCGGCGGGGGCCGGAAGCGGCGCTCCGGCGGGACCGGGCGTACGCGTCCCGGATCGGGGCGGCGGGGCGAGGGCAGGCGTGCGGGGCAGGGCACCCGTCGCGGCGGGCGGGTCGGCGGGGGCCGGAAGCGGCGCTCCGGCGGGACCGGGCGTACGCGTCCCGGACCCGGGCGGCAGCCCGAGGGCAGGCGTGCGAGGCAGGGCACCCGGCGCGGTAGGCGAGTCGGCGGGGGCCGGTGCGAGCGACGGAAGCGGCGTTTCGGCGGGACCGGGCGTACGCGTCCCGGGCGGGTCGGCCGGGCCCGCGCCGGCGGCGCGCGGTCGTGGACTCGGCGACGGTAGTGCGGCTGCGGTGGCCCGTGCGCGCGGCAGCGCCGCCGGCGCCGGCCGGTCCGGTGCCGGGCCGTCGGGCGTCCGGCCTGCGGGTTGCGGAGGAGCCGCCACCCCTCGGTCCGCCATGGCCGGCGCCTGCGCCGGTACGGCGGCTTCGGCGTGGGGCGGCTCGTCCGCCGTGACGGCCGTCTCCCAGCCGTGCCGGTCCAGCGCGCCGGCGAGCGCGTCGACCATGCGGGGGTCGAACTGGGCGCCCGCGCACCGCCGCAGCTCGGCCAGCGCCGTGCCGACCGGCCGCGCCCTGCTGTAGGAACGCGTCGACGTCATCGCGTCGAAGGCGTCGGCGACCGCCACCACCCGGGCGTACTCGGGGATCCCGTCGCCGCAGAGCCCGTACGGGTAGCCGCTGCCGTCCATGCGCTCGTGGTGGTGCAGGATCGCCGCGCGCGCCTCGCCGAGGAACCCGATGCCGCGCACGATCTCGTGCCCGTACTCGGGATGGAGTTCGATGATCCGGCGCTCCTCCGGGGTCAGCGGCCCGTCCTTGCGGAGGACCCGGGTGGGCACGCCCAGCTTGCCGACGTCGTGCAGGATCCCGGCGAACCGCAGGATCTCCACCCGGTCCTCGGCCATGCCCAGCTCACGGGCGATCAGCACCGAGGCCCGGCCCACGCGTTCGCTGTGCCCGCGGGTGTACGTGTCCTTGAGGTCGACGGCCTGGACCAGCGCCCGGATGGTGGCCTGGTGGGCGGCCCGCTCGCGGTGGTACTGCGCGAAGACCCAGCAGGTGATGTACATCGGGAGGAGGACGAACAGCGCGGCGACCGGCCCGTACGTACTCCGCCACAGCACCGCCATCATCAGTCCGGCGAGGCCGTGCACAGTGTGCGGGGCGAGGGAGGGGCCGAGCAGCCCGCGCCAGGCGGTGCGGACCGGCCGCCCCTCCGCCGTGAGGAGGATGCCGCCGTCCAGCGCGGTGAGGACGAGGCTGAACACGACCGCGGCCGCGAGCGCGACGAAGAGGATCCGGGGGAAGTGCGCTGGGACCAGCGCGGCCGGGCCGCCGAGCAGTTCCGCGGTCCGCGACGCGGCCCACGCGGCGACCGCGAGCTGCGCCGCGCGCCACACCCGGCGCGGTCCGGCGGGCCGCTGTTCGACGCGGGCGGCGAGCGCGCCTGGCAGCGCGGTGAGCGCGGCGGCGGCGGGCGGCAACAGCAGTGCGGCGGCGAGGAGTACGGGGAAGAACGATCCCGCGCCCATCGGCACCGTGCCGCCGAGGACCCGGCCGAGCAGCCGGCAGCGCGCGGGCAGCTCGCAGAACGCGTACAGGGCGGCGAGCAGCGCGACCGTCGTCCAGGCGGTGTGCGCGGAGGGGCGCAACGCGGGCGCCGCCAGCGCGGCGGCGCACAGGGCGGCGCCCGCGAGGTAGCCGCGAGCCACTGCCGGGAGTCCCATCACGCCGGTCGTCACGCCGGAAACGCTAGCGAGTCGGCGCGGGCGCGAGGGCCGGTGACGGCCGATTCGCACCATCGGGTGATACAAGCTGATGTACGCATCGGGCCGCCGCGATCACTTCGCGGCGGCCCGATGCGCAGTAACTCGTGCGTACGGCCGGGGCTACTGCTCCTGCGGCGCGGCCGTCACGTCGTGGTCGGGCACGGCCTCGCCGGCGCGGATCAGGTCGATCCGGCCCATCACCTTGGCCCGCAGGTCGGTGGGCACGTCGTCACTGCCGCAGCAGCGCTTGACGAGCTTCTTCACGGCCTGTTCGAGGCCGTACTTCTCCAGGCACGGGGAGCACTCCTCGAAGTGCACCTCGAACTTGGTGCAGTCACTGTCGGGCATCTCGTGGTCGAGGAACTCGTAGAGATGATCCAGGACCTCTGAGCAATCCGTCTCGTGCGGCTCTCCGCAGCTCATGAGCCCGAGCCTTTCCGATCGTTCGACGACTCTCCGGCGCCCGCCGGTACCAGCCCGCGGTCGCGAGCGTAGTCCTCGAGCATGCCGCGCAACTGGCGGCGACCCCGGTGCAGTCGGGACATCACCGTACCGATGGGTGTACCCATGATGTCCGCGATCTCCTTGTACGCAAAGCCCTCGACGTCCGCGAGATAGACGGCGATGCGGAACTCCTCGGGAATCGCCTGGAGCGCTTCCTTCACGTCGGAGTCCGGCAGGTGGTCGAGCGCCTGCGACTCGGCGGACCGCAGACCGGTCGACATGTGCGACTCGGCGCGCGCGAGCTGCCAGTCCTCGATCTCCTCGGCGGCACTGCGCTGCGGCTCGCGCTGCTTCTTGCGGTACGAGTTGATGAAGGTGTTCGTGAGGATCCGGTACAGCCAGGCCTTCAGGTTCGTACCCTCGCGGAACTGGTGGAAGGATCCGTACGCCTTGGCGTACGTCTCCTGCACCAGGTCCTCCGCGTCCGCGGGATTGCGCGTCATGCGCAGTGCGGCGGAGTACATCTGGTCGAGGAATCCGAGGGCGTCCCGCTCGAAGCGCGCGTTGCGCTCCTCGGTCGTCTCCTCGGGGCCGTCGTCGGTCCCTGTGTCGGTCCCAGTGACCGGACCCACCTCCTCCAGCGCCTTGGCGGGACCGAATGCGGACCCGCTCGATTCGGAGCTTAGACGAGGAACCGCTCCGCCCGCCGCCCGAATAGGGGCGACCTTCGCCGCAGGCAGAACCGTCCAGTCGAGGTCAGCGGCCTGCGTGCGCTGGGGGCAGATCGTCGAACCCATGCGACGGACTTCCTCTCCTTGACTCTCTGTACCGACGCCCGTCACAACACTGGTCGCGTACTCAACATTCCCGGGGTCGCGATCCATTCGGCGACGGCGTCGGTGATGCGGCCGAGGACCTCGGACTCGGTCAGGCCGGCCCGCTTGGGGACGGCGAAGGAGTGGTCGCCGTACGGCACCTCGACGAGCCGGTGGTCCCCCTCGGGAAACTCGTCCGGCTTCCCGAACGGGTCGTTGCCGCCCTGCACGACGAGGGTGGGCAGGCCGGCGCCGAGGAGTTCGTCGGCGCGGGACTTCTCGGGGCGGCCGGGCGGGTGCAGGGGGAAGCTGAGCGCGAGCACGGCGACGGCGCCGAGTTCGGCGCCGGTGCGGCAGGCGACCCGCGCGCCGGCGCTGCGGCCGCCGGCGACGACGGGCAGCCCGGGCTTCGCGAGGACGGGCCAGATGTCCCGCCATCCGGCGTCCAGGGTCTTCGGCGCGGGCGCGACCTTCTTGCCCGCGACCCGCCACGGCATCTCCACCAGCGCCACGCTCACCCCGGCCGCGGGCAGCGTGCCGGCCAGCGCGACGAGATCCCGCGCCCCGATCCCGCCCCCGGCCCCGTGCGACAGGGCCACCACGCACCGCGGCTTCGGCGCCCGGTGCCAGTGCACCCGGGCCTCACCGGTCCCGGTCTCCACCGACTCGATGTCCGTCTCGATCTCCGTCACGCGCCCATCCTGCCGCGCCCTGCCGGCGTACCGCGGGAGGAGCCGCGGTCAGAACAGCGTGGCCACCTCCGGGCCGGACAGTTCGGTCAGCAGCTCGGGGCCGTTGTTGCGGACGTTGCTGACCGCCGTCGGGACCGGGTAGGCCCGCATCAGGCCCTCGGGGGGCGGCACCAGCAGGCCGCGGAGCTCGTCCGGGTCGGTGCGCGACGGGTCCAGCCACGCGTCCCAACGGTCCGGCGTCAGCATCAGCGGCATCCGCGGGTGGATGTCCGCCAGCGACCCCGGCCCCTCCGCCGGCGCGACGCCGAGCGGCCCGGTCTCCGCCTCCGTCGTGACGACGGAGCACGTCACCCACCACGCCGACGGATGGTCGTCCGGCAACGTCCGGTCCCGCCAGAACTCGTACAGACCGGCCATCGCGAAGACCGACCCGTCCGCCGGGGTCACGAAGTACGGCTGCTTGCGCGGCCGCTTCTTCTTCCCCTCGACTTCCAGGTCCCGCTCCTCGACCCCGGTGACCCACTCGTAGTACCCGTCGGCCGGCAGGATGCAGCGGCGTGCCGAGAACGCGCGCCGGAACGACGGCTTCTCGTGGATCGTCTCCGCCCGCGCGTTGATCATGCGGGCCGCTCCGTCGGGGTTCTTCGCCCAGGACGGGACCAGGCCCCACTTCAGCGCGCGCAGCTGGCGAACCGGCCGCCGCGATTCGGCGTCCTTCAAAGGACGCTCCAACACCGCGTAGACCTCCTTCGTGGGGGCCACGTTCCAGTCGGGCGCCAGCGTCTCCTCCGGCTCCCACTTCTCGATCTCGAAGACCCCGACCAGATCCTCGGGCCTACGACTCGCTGCATACCGTCCGCACATACGTGCCACACTGCCACGATCCGATTCACCCGCGAGGAGCCGATCCACAAAATGAGCGATGTCCTCGGCAACGACGTCCT
Source organism: Streptomyces sp. HUAS YS2 (assembly GCF_033343995.1). Classification (NCBI taxonomy): domain Bacteria; kingdom Bacillati; phylum Actinomycetota; class Actinomycetes; order Kitasatosporales; family Streptomycetaceae; genus Streptomyces; species Streptomyces solicathayae. The sequence continues at coordinate 2,775,918 of NZ_CP137573.1, forward strand.
CGACGACGTCTTCGGCACGCAGGCCGCCCCCGCGCAGTGGATCGTGATCGCGACCGCGGTGGCCGCGCTGCTCGTGGTCGCGCCGCGCCCCATATGGCGGCTGTCCCGCAACGCCATCACGATCGCGCACGAGGGCGGCCACGGCCTGATCGCCCTGGTGACAGGCCGCCGCCTCGAAGGCATCCGGCTGCACTCGGACACCAGCGGCCTGACCGTCAGCCGCGGCCGGCCCACCGGCATCGGCATGATCCTCACCGCGGCGGCCGGCTACACCGCCCCGCCGTTGCTCGGCCTCGGCGGCGCGTGGCTGCTCACCGAGCACCACATCACCCTTCTCCTCTGGCTCGCCACCGCCCTGCTGCTCGCCATGCTCGTGATGATCCGCAACGCGTACGGGGTGCTCACCGTCGTCCTCACGGGCGCCGCGTTCCTGCTGGTCTCCTGGCTGACGGACCCGGCCGTGCAGTCGGCGTTCGCGTACACCGTCGTCTGGTTCCTGCTCCTCGGCGGCGTCCGGCCGGCCTTCGAGCTCCAGGCGAAGCGGCGGCACGGCGGCGCCCCGGACTCGGACGCGGACCAGCTCTCCCGACTCACCCATGTGCCGCCGGCGATGTGGTTCCTCCTCTTCCACACGGTCTCGCTGTGTTCGCTGATCGGCGGCGGCCGGTGGATGCTGGGCCTGTAGGACGCCGGTCAGGGCCGGTGACCACCGGTAGTCGGCGTGCGGCCGCTCCGTCGCACCCCCACTAAAGTGAGGGCATGACCGCTTCCTCCCGGCCCACCGACCCGCAGCCCGACCTCTGGCCCGCCCCGTATGCGAGCGGAGCCGTCGACGCGACGGTCACCGTGCCCGGATCGAAGTCGGTCACCAACCGAGGCCTGGTCCTCGCGGCCCTCGCCGCCGAGCCCGGCTGGCTGCGCCGCCCGCTGCGCTCCCGCGACACCCTGCTGATGGCGGAGGCCCTGCGCACGCTGGGCGTCCGCATCGAGGAGGGCGTGGGCCCGGACGGTACGGGCGAGGCCTGGCGGGTCATCCCGGCGCCGCTGCGCGGCGACGCGACCGTGGACGTCGGCAACGCCGGCACCGTGATGCGCTTCCTCCCGCCGGTCGCCGCGCTCGCGGACGGCCCGGTCCGGTTCGACGGCGACCCGCGGTCGCACGAACGCCCGCTGAACGGCGTGATCGACGCGCTGCGCGTGCTCGGGGCCCGGATCGAGGACGGCGGCCGGGGCGCGCTGCCCATGACCGTGCAGGGTGCGGGCGCGCTGGACGGCGGCCGGGTGCAGATCGACGCCTCGTCCTCGTCCCAGTTCGTGTCGGCGCTGCTGCTGTCCGCGCCACGCTTCAACCAGGGCGTCGAGGTCCGGCACGTCGGGGCGAAGCTGCCCTCCATGCCGCACATCCGGATGACGGTCGACATGCTCCGCGTGGTCGGCGCCCAGGTCGACGAGCCCGAGACCGGCGGCGAGCCGAACGTGTGGCGGGTCTCCCCGTCCGCGCTGCTCGGCCGCGACCTGACCGTGGAGCCCGACCTGTCCAACGCCCAGCCGTTCCTGGCCGCGGCACTGGTCACCGGCGGCCGGGTCACCGTGCCCGACTGGCCGTCCCGCACCACCCAGCCCGGTGACGCGCTGCGCGAGATCTTCACCGAGATGGGCGGTTCCTGCGAGCTGACCGAGCGCGGTCTGACCTTCACCGGCACCGGCCGGATCCACGGCATCGACGTGGACCTGAGCGAGGTCGGTGAACTGACCCCGGGCATCGCCGCGGTCGCCGCCCTCGCCGACTCGCCGTCCACCCTGCGCGGTGTGGCCCACCTGCGGCTGCACGAGACCGACCGCCTGGCCGCGCTGACCAAGGAGATCAACGAGCTCGGCGGCGACGTCACCGAGACCGAGGACGGTCTGCGCATCCGGCCGCGCCCGCTGCACGGCGGCGTCTTCCACACGTACGACGACCACCGGATGGCGACGGCCGGCTCGATCATCGGCCTCGCGGTGGAGGGCGTGGAGATCGAGAACGTGGCGACGACCGCCAAGACCTTGCCGGACTTCCCCAGGATGTGGACCGAAATGCTCGAGGGCTGACGACATGCGGCGCTACGGGAAGCACACCGACGAGGACGACATCCGCCAACGGCCCAACCCCAAGGGCAACCGGCCCCGGACCAACATCCGTCCGAAGCATGAGGACGCCGCGGAGGGCATGGTCCTCACGGTGGACCGCGGGCGGCTGACCTGCCTGGTCGACGACCGGGTCGTCATGGCGATGAAGGCCCGTGAGCTGGGCCGCAAGGCCGCCGTCGTCGGGGACCGGGTCCAGCTGGTCGGCGACCTGTCCGGCAAGAAGGACACGCTGGCCCGGATCGTCCGCATCGGGGAGCGCCGCTCCGTCCTGCGGCGGACGGCCGACGACGACGACCCGTTCGAGCGCGTGGTCGTCGCCAACGCCGACCAGCTCGCGATCGTCACGGCGCTCGCCGACCCCGAGCCCCGACCCCGGCTGATCGACCGCTGTCTGGTCGCCGCGTACGACGGCGGTCTCGAACCGCTGCTCGTCCTCACCAAGTCGGACCTGGCCCCGCCGGACGAACTGCTGGAGCTGTACGGCGCGCTGGGTGTGCCGCACGTCGTGACCACGCGTGACGAGTTCGTGGACGGGGTCGCGGCCCAGCGGGTCCACGAGCACCTCAGGGGGCGGACCACCGCGTTCGTCGGGCACTCCGGTGTCGGCAAGACGACGCTGGTCAACGCCCTGGTCCCGGCCGACCGGCGGCGGACCACGGGTGTGGTCAACGCGGTGACCGGCCGCGGCCGGCACACCACCACGTCGGCGCTCGCCCTGCCGCTGAACGACGAGGAGGGCGGCTGGGTCATCGACACACCGGGTGTGCGTTCCTTCGGCCTGAACCACGTCGACCCGTCCCGGGTGATCCTCGCCTTCCCCGACCTCGTACCGGGGACGGAGAACTGCCCGCGCGCGTGCAGCCACGACGAGCCGGACTGCGCGCTGGACGCGTACGTGGCCGAGGGCCACGCCGACCCGGCCCGCCTCTACTCGCTGCGGCGACTGCTCGCCACTCGGGAACGACGCGAGGGCGACTGATGTCGGGCACGTCCCGGGCCGGTACCCCTCGGTAAGTGCATAATCGCACGGAGTGCGACGAAGCAGTCACCGACGGCGTAGGAGGCACTGACGATGGCGTGGCTGCTGGTGGTGGTCGCCGGGCTCCTCGAAACGGGGTTCGCGGTGTGCCTCAAGCTCTCGCACGGCTTCACCCGGCTCTGGCCGACGATCGCCTTCGCCGTCTTCGCGCTCGGCAGCTTCGGACTGCTGACCCTCGCCCTGCGGAAGCTGGACGTGGGCCCGGCGTACGCGGTGTGGACGGGGATCGGCGCGGCGGGCACGGCGATCTACGGAATGATCTTCCTCGGGGACGTCGTCTCGACGCTCAAGATCGTGTCGATCTCGCTGGTGATCGCCGGGGTCATCGGTCTCCAACTGTCGGGCTCCGCCCACTGAGGACGGCACGCACCACCTGACCGACGGCCTGGGGGCCGGGCGCGACGATGTAGGAGAGCGCGAGCCGGACCGCGAGTTCGCAGGACGGGGCGGTGCGCGGGTCCGCGTGGGCCAGCGTCGCCGCGACCAGTTCGGCAGGAGCGGGGGTGCCGGCGTCGGCCCGACGCTGGGCGGGGACCCCGGAGGCGAACGCGCCGGGCCGGGCCGGGCGGGGCGCGGGGAGCCGTTCGCTCCAACTGCCGGTGAGCAGGGCGCGCAGCAGCGGACGGTCGGCGGCCTCGGCGACGATCCACTCGGCGACGGAGGCGAGCCGCTCCGGCAGGGGGCGGTCGGGGGCGGGGCGATCGGAGGCGGGGCGGTACGGGCCCTGCGGCCGGTCGGTGAGGATGCGCTCGACGCCGCGCAGGTACGCGTCCGCCTCGCGCCGGACCAGGGCGCGGGCCAGCCCCTCCTTGCTGCCGAACTCGTTGTAGAGCGTCTGGCGGGACACCCCCGCGGCGACGGCGACATCGACCATTCGGACCCCGGACCAGGGCCGGCCGGCGAGGGCCGCCAGGGCGGCGTTCAGCAAGGCTTCTCGCGCTGAGGGCATCGTCGCCTCCCGTCCTTGCCACTCCTGCGCACAGAGTTGACGGACGACCACGCACTGTCAAGAGGCCCCGCTGAGCGCCGCTCGCAGGGAGGATAGAGTTCCGAACATGGCCGATTACCACGACGATCTGCGTCTCGCCCATGTCCTCGCGGACGCCGCGGACGCCGCCACCATGGACCGGTTCAAGGCGCTCGACCTGGAGGTCGAGACCAAGCCGGACATGACGCCGGTGAGCGAGGCGGACAAGGCCGCCGAGGAACTGATCCGCGGCCAGCTCCAGCGCGCACGGCCCCGCGACGCGGTGCTCGGCGAGGAGTACGGCGTGGAGGGCTCGGGCCCCCGGCGCTGGGTGATCGACCCGATCGACGGCACGAAGAACTACGTCCGCGGGGTGCCCGTCTGGGCGACGCTGATCGCGCTGATGGAGGCCGGCGAGACCGGGTTCCAGCCGGTGGTGGGCGTGGTGTCCGCACCGGCGCTGGGCCGCCGGTGGTGGGCGGCGAAGGGCCTGGGCGCGTACACCGGCCGGAGCCTGTCGTCGGCGACCCGGATCGGGGTCTCGAAGGTGGCGGAGCTGTCGGACGCGTCGTTCGCGTACTCGTCGCTGAGCGGCTGGGAGGAGCAGGGCCGGCTCGACGGCTTCCTGGACCTGACCCGTGCGTGCTGGCGCACCCGGGCGTACGGCGACTTCTGGCCGTACATGCTGGTGGCCGAGGGCGCGGTGGACATCTGCGCGGAGCCGGAGCTGTCCCTGTGGGACATGGCGGCGACGGCGATCGTCGTCCAGGAGGCGGGTGGCACCTTCACCGGCCTCGACGGCCGCCACGGCCCCCACAGCGGAAACGCCGCGGCGTCGAACGGCCTGCTGCACGGCGAACTGCTGAGTTACCTGAACCAGAAGTAGGAGCGAGCGCGCGCCGATCGAGCGCGCGCCTCATGCCGCCTCCCTCCCCCGTCCCGACGGAGTGGCGCCCTCCGCACGCCCCGGGTACTCCGCGCGCGCCCTCTTGTCGGTCCCTCCCCTCGATGCCACAGTAAAGACTCCCCCAACTTGTGAACTTGTGAATCGGTTCTCGTTGAAACGGGGACCGTTCACCGAGGAGGTGGCTGCCTTCATGCTCGTCCGTGACGCCATGAGCACCGTGATCCTGACCATCGGCCCCACCCACACCCTCCGACAGGCCGCCCGACTGATGGCGGCCCGCCGTATCGGCGCGGCCGTCGTGATGGACGCCGACCACAGCGGAATCGGCATTCTGACCGAGCGCGACATCCTCGTTTCCCTCGGCTCCGACCAGGACCCCGACCACGAGACCGCCGGCTCCCACACCACCACCGACGTCGTCTTCGCCGCACCCGGCTGGACCCTCGAGGAGGCCGCGGAGGCCATGACTCGCGGCGGCTTCCGCCATCTCATCGTCCTGGACGACCACGGCGGCCCCATGGGCATCGTGTCGGTCCGCGACATCATCCGCTGCTGGGCCCCCGCACTCCGGCACGAAGGGACGCTGGCCCGCTGAGTTAGGCTGGCCCCCATGAGTGACCTGTTGGAACGACTGCGCGGCCGCGGCTGGCGGATGACCGCGCAGCGGCGTGTCGTGGCCGAAGTCCTCGACGGGGACCACGTCCACCTGACCGCCGACGAGGTCCACGCCCGCGCCGTGCAGAAGCTGCCGGAGATCTCGCGGGCGACCGTGTACAACACGCTGGGCGAGATGGTCTCGCTCGGCGAGGTCATGGAAGTCGCCACGGACCACCGTGCGAAGCGCTACGACCCGAACGCACACCGCCCGCACCAGCACCTGGTGTGCGCGCGCTGCGGCGCGATCCGCGACGTGCAGCCGGCCGGCAACCCGCTGGCCGACCTGCCGGACTCGGAGCGCTTCGGTTTCACGATCTCGAACGTCGAGGTCACGTACCGAGGCATCTGCCCGGACTGCGCGAGCGCGTAGGCGGCCGGGCCGGAAGCCCCTTCGGGGGCTTCCTTCGTACCGCCGCATTGCATGCACGAAGGCCCGGATCCATTGGATCCGGGCCTTCGCCACGCTTTGCCAATTAAGGCAGTAGTAGCGGGGACAGGATTTGAACCTGCGACCTCTGGGTTATGAGCCCAGCGAGCTACCGAGCTGCTCCACCCCGCGTCGGTGAACACAACCCTACGGCACCCCTTCGACCAGCGCAAATCGCTTAAGCGGTGAGCTCCTGGTGGAGCGCCTCGCTCAGCCGGGCGGCCCGCTCCGCCACCTCTTCCGGACCCAGCTCGACCGCGCGGGCGCACCAGCGGCGGCCCTCGGTCAGCTCGCCGCGGCGCGCCGCGAGCAGCCCGAGCCGCAGCGCGGCGCGGCCGTGCCCGGCGTGCGCGGCGCGGGTCCACCACAGAGCGGCCTCCCGCTCGTTGCCCTCGCGGGCGAGCAGCAGCCCGAGGTTGAACGCGCCGTTGCGGCTGCCCGCCTCGGCCGCCTCGCGGTACCAGTGGGCGGCGTCCGCGACGTCGCCGCGCGCGGCGGCCAGCATGCCGACCCGCACCTGGGCGCGGCGGTGCCCCTGCTCTGCGGCGCGCTCGTACCACTCCTCGCACTCGGTCTTCTCGGCGCGCGGCGCCCCGAGCGCCGGCGGGCCGGGCTCCGGGCGGCGGGCGTCCAGGACCGTGGCGAGCCGGTACGCCGCCTCCGCGCTGCCGCCGCCCGCCGCGCACCGCAGGTGGCGCTCGGCGGTCTGCTCGTCGCCGTCGCGCAGGCAGGCCATGCCGACCTGGAGCGCGGCCTCGGTGTGCCCGGCGGCCGCGGCCCGCTCGTACCAGGTCAGCGCGGCGCGGTCGTCGTCCCGGCCGGCGTGGATGATGCCCAGGTTGAAGGCGGCGTCCACGCTGCCGGCCTCGGCGGCCTTGGAGAACCAGGGCTCCGCTCCGTTGGAGTCGCCGGCCTGGAGCAGGAGTACGGCGAGCGCGTTCGCGGCCTCGCGGTGACCGGCGTACGCGGCGCGCCGGTACCACTGCTCGGCCTGCGGGATGCGCTCCTGGGCGGCACAGAGCAGCCCGAGGTTGTACGCCCCGTTCACGTCGCCCGCGTCCATGGCGGCGCGGTACCAGCGCTCGGCGGTCTGCTGCTCGCCGCGGGCGGCGTGCAGCGCGCCGAGCGCGTTGGCGGCGTTGCCGTCGCCGTCCTGGGCGGCGCGCAGCCACCACACGGCGGCGCTCTCCTCGTCGCCGGCGTCGCGCAGCAGGAACCCCAGCGCGCAGGCCGCCTTGGGCTCGCCGTCCTTGGCGGAGTTCAGGTACCAGCGGCCGGCCTCCTTGAGCTCACCACGCCTCTCCAGGATCGCGCCCAGGTGCAGCGCGGCGCGCCGGTGTCCGCGCGCGGCGGCCTGGCGGTACCACTGCTCGGCCTCGGCGAGCGCGCCGCCGGGCTCGGCGGCGCCCTCCGGGGCGGGGTCGCCTTCGCGGGCCGCGCGGAGGCGGGCGCCCGTCTCGTAGACGAGCGCCTCGCGGGCGGAGCGGCCGGTGCCAGTGGCGTACGCGGAGGCGTCGCGCGGGCGGCGGCGGGCCGGGCCGTCGGTCACGGGGTGGCCGGCGCTCTCCGCGGCACGCTTGTCGAGGGCGCGGGCGAGCCGGTACGCGGCCTCGCGGTGACCCTGCTCGGCGGCGACCCGCAGCCAGCGCTCGGCGCCGACGTCGCTGCGGTGCTCGAGGAGGTCGGCCAGGGCGTACGCGCCCAGGGCGTGGCCCTGCTCGGCGGACTGGCGCAGCCAGTACTCGGCGGCGGGCTCGTCGCCGCGCTCGCGGTGGTGGCGGCCGAGGGCGTGCGCGGCGGCGGCGGAGCCTGCGACGGCGGCGATCCGCCACCAGCCGGCGGCCTCGTCGGCGTAGCCGCGCTGGTGCAGCAGGACGCCGAGGTTGTTGGCGGCGGCCCGGTCGCCCTCCGCGGTGGCGCCGCGCAGGTACGGCTCGGCGCCGTCGAGGTCGCCGCGGCGCAGCAGCAGCGCGCCCAGGACGCTCATCGAGGCGGTGTCCCCGCTCTCGGCGGCACGCCGGTGGCGCGCCTCGGTCTCGGCGGTGTCCGTGTACTCGACGGCCTCGACGCCCGGCACGGCCTCCTCCACGGCCGCCACCGGCTCGGCCGTGTCCATGTCCGCGGTGTCCGAAACGGCACTGGTCACGCGCCGCTGTACAAACCGCCCTGTCTCCAACAGAGTTGCCCTGTCCCCCATAAATACCATCGTCGCACCACCCGCAACCCGCGTACACCTGGTATATCGCAGCCAGTGAGGTCACTTCAGCGTTTTGTCGACATGCCCACAGAGAGATAAGTCAAACACGACTCACCCCAACTCGCCCCACGTGTACCGCGCTTCGGGCCCGGGTGTCGGGTTCGACACAGGATCCGCACATGAAGAGGGCCCGGATCCATATGGATCCGGGCCCTCTTCTTCAGTAGCGGGGACAGGATTTGAACCTGCGACCTCTGGGTTATGAGCCCAGCGAGCTACCGAGCTGCTCCACCCCGCGTCGTTGTGTCACCACCGTATCACGACGCGGGGTGGGGTCGATCAACCGCTCGGCGAGGTGCTCGGCTTCGGCGTCGGCGTGGCGCCGCCGGCGCCCGGCTTGGTGCCGGCCTTCTGGTCCGACTGGAGCTTGGCGCTCGCGTCGGCGGCCTTCTGCAGCGCCGCCTCGAGGTCCTGCTGCGCCTTGCCGTACGCCGTCCAGTCCGGCTTCGCCAGCGCGGCCTGGGCGTCCTCGTACGCCTTCTGCGCGTCGGCGATGGCCTGCTTCAGCGCGGCGTCGTTGGTCGCCGGGGGCGGCGGCGGGTTGGTGCCGGGCGGCGTGGTCGGCGGGGTGGCGCCCTCCACTCCGAACACGGCGTTCAGCGCCTTGGCGAGGGTGTCCTCGAACACCGTGGTGTCCTTGGTCGTGTCGCCGTTCGGCTGGTCCGCGTCCACGTACGACACCGCGACCTTCTTCAGCAGCGGGTAGTGCGCGTTGCGGCCCTGGGCGTACACCGGCTCCACGTACAGGAACCCGCCGTCGAGCGGCACGGTGAGCAGGTTGCCGTACTGGATGTCGGAGTCGGCGCCCTTCATGTCCCGCACGAACTGGGCCACGGACGGCAGACCGTTGAGCTTGTTCTGCACCTGCTCGGGTCCGGGGACCTCGGAGGTGACTCTCAGCAGCCTTATGCGGCCGTACTCCTTGCTCGTCGCGTCCGCGTCGACCGCCATGAAGCCGCCCAGGTTGGGCCGCCCGTTCGGCGTGAAGGTCGTGGTCAGCGAGAACTTCTGCGCCTTGTCCCCGGGCATCTTCATGCTCAGGTAGTACGGCGGGACCGCGTTGCCGTCCTTGTTGGTCGGGTCGTCCGGCACCTGCCACGCGTCGGAGCCGCTGTAGAACTGCGCGGGGTCCTTGACGTGGTAGCGGGTCAGCAGCTCGCGCTGGACCTTGAACATGTCCTGCGGGTAGCGCAGGTGCTGGAGCAGGCTCGGCTTGATCGCCTCACGCTTCTCCACGGTGCCGGGGAAGGCCTTCATCCAGGTCTTGAGGACGGGGTCCTTGGTGTCCCACTGGTAGAGCTTGACCGTGCCGTCGTACGCGTCGACGGTCGCCTTCACCGAGTTGCGGATGTAGTTGACCTGGTTCTGCTGGGCCACCACCGCGCGCTGCTGGTTGCCCACGGTCAGCGCGTCGGCCGTCGTCTCGCCCAGCGTGGTGCGCGAGGCGTACGGGTAGCCGTTGGTGGTCGTGTACGCGTCGACGATCCACTGGATCTTGCCGTCGACGACCGCCGGGTAGGCGTCGCCGTCGATGGTCAGCCACGGGGCGACCGCCTCGACGCGCTCCTTGGGCGTGCGGTTGTACAGGATCCGCGAGCCGTCGCCGATCGCTCCCGAGTAGAGGATCTGCGGCTCGCTGAACGCGACCGCGTAGGCGGCGCGGTTGAACGTGTTGGAGAGGTTGACCCCGCTCTTGCCCTGGTAGCTGGTGGTCTTCTCGCCGTTGTCCTCGTAGTCCAGCTCCTTCTGCGGGCCGCCCACGATGGAGTACTGGTCGGTCTTCTCGCCGTAGTAGATCTTCTGCTGGTACTCCGGGAGCTGACCGGTGGTCGGCAGACCGGCCTCGGTGAACACCGGGGAGCCGTTCGCGTCCGTCGCCGTGCCCGCGGCCATGATCGCGCCGTAGCCGTGGGTGTAGGTGAAGTGGTCGTTGATCCAGTTCCGCTTCGGGATGCCGCGGATGTTGAGCTCACGCAGGCCGACGACGGTGTCCTGGCCCTTGTAGCGGTCCACGTCCAGGGTGGTCGGGAACTGGTAGTACTTCCGCTTCTGCTCCAGCTGCTGGAACGTCGGCGAGACGATGTTCGGGTCGATCAGCCGGTAGCTGGCGGCCGTGTCGGCGTCGGCGCGCAGCTTGTCCTTGGCCTTGACCGTGGACTTGCCGGAGTAGTTCTCCGGTGTCGTCGAGTCGATGGCGTAGGCCTTGCGCGTCGCGTCGATGTTCTTCTTGATGTACGGCGCTTCCTTGGCCTGCTCGTTCGGCTGGACCTGGAACTTCTGCACGATCGCCGGGTACAGGCCGCCGATCAGGATCGCCGAGAGGACCATCAGGCCGAAGCCGATGACCGGCAGCTGCCAGGTGCGCCGCCACAGGGTGGCGAAGAACAGCACGGCGCAGATGACGGCGATGCAGAACAGGATCGTCTTGGCCGGCAGGTAGGCGTTCGCGTCGACGTAGCGCAGGCCGGTCCAGTTGCCCGTCGCCTTGAAGTCGCTGGACTTCACGGCGAGGCCGTACCGGTCGAGCCAGTACGCCACGGCCTTCAGGGAGACGAAGACGCCCAGCAGCACCGACAGATGGCCGGTGGCTGCGGCCGTGGCGCGGGCCCCGGGGCTGGTGATCCGCAGTCCGCCGTACAGGTAGTGCGTCAGCGCGGCGGCGATCAGCGAGAGCACGGTGGCGGCGAAGCCGAACGCCAGCAGGAAGCGGTACCAGGGCAGGTCGAAGGCGTAGAACGACACGTCCAGGTCGAACTGGGGGTCCTTCTGGCCGAACGACACGCCGTTGACCCACATGAGCCAGGTGCGCCACTGACCGGACGCGGACGCGCCGGCGATCAGCCCGACCAGGGCGGTGATCGCGAGCAGCACCCACTTCTTGAACGGGGCGATGCCCATGCGGTACCGGTCGAGGCTCTGCTGCTCCAGCGACATCGCGCTCAGCGGGGGCCGCAGCCGGTGCGCCAGCCAGATGTTGAACCCGACGGCCAGGCCCATCAGCAGACCGAAGACCGCGAACAGGCCGATCTTGGTCCACAGCGTGGTGGTGAAGACGGACGAGTACTGGACCGACCGGTACCAGAGCCAGTCCGTCCAGAACCCGGCGAACATGACGAACGCCATGGCCAGGACGGCCAGCACGCCCAGTGTCATGAGCAGGGTGCGGGCCCGCCGGGAGGGCCGGCCGACTCTGATCCTTGGCCCGGACGGGCCACCGCCGCGGTCCGGCATCTGGAAAGCCAACGTGCGCCCCTCGTTGTTGATGCGTCTGATGCGTCCATCGACGCGTCGTCCGATGCGTCGATGAGCAGGCCCCGCGATCGTAGAGCCCACTGATGCAACTTACTGAGGCTTTACCTAGTTCCCGTCTCGGGGGCGAAAGGAGGGAGGATGTTGTGCATGTCCAACGTTTCCCCCTCCGGTCCCCCGATGGCCGCGAGCCCCCTCACCCGCGCGGTGCTCGAGATCGACGAGTACGCCTCCGGTCTCGGCTGGGACCAGCCGGCCCGTCTCTTCGCGCTCGTCGACACCGCCCGGCTGCGTGCCCGGGAGCCCGGCCTCGCCTCCCAGCTCGGCCTCGACGGCGACGAGGCCGCCGCCCAGTTCACCCCGATCGAGCAGGACAAGCTGCCCGCCGGGAAGGCCCTGGACGAGTTCCTCGGCACGATCGCCTGGCCCGACGCGGTGGCCGGCTGCGCCCTGACCGTGGAGCGGCTGATGCTGCCGCCTTCGGCGGAGGCGTCGGTGCCGGAGGGGCTGAGCGAGAAGCAGCTCGCCAAGTGGGTCGCCGGGCACCCCGACCGGCAGGAGGTCCGGATGACGGTCGCCGTGCTGCGGGACGGCGCGCGCGAGTCCGCGGTGCGGCTGCGCGCGAAGGACTCCCCGACCGAGGTGCTGACCGGCGCCGACCTGGTGCCGGGGCTCGCCGAGGCGCTGGCCGCCACCTTCGAGTCCTGACGGCCGTGGGGCCCGTCCCTGCCTGCCCTTGGGGTCCGCGCTCGGCGGTCAGCCCTTGGCGCAGGCGGGCAGGCCCTTGGTCTCACCCTTGCGGAGCTTCTCCAGGGACTTCGTCGCGTCGTCGATGGTGTCCACCTTGATGAGGGTGAGGCCGTCCGGGGTGTCCGCCGCGGCGGAGGCGCAGTTCTCGGCCGGCGTGAGGAAGTACCGGGCGCCGGCGTTCCGGGCGCCGACGAGCTTCATCTCGATGCCGCCGATCGGGCCGACCTTGCCCTTGTCGTCGATGGTGCCGGTGCCCGCGATGAACTTCCCGTCGGTGAGGCTGCCCGGGGTGAGCTTGTCGACGATGCCCAGCGCGAACATCAGTCCGGCGCTGGGGCCGCCGATGTCCGCCAGCTTGATGTCGATGGTGAACGGGAAGACGTGGTCGGTGCCGGCCTGGATGCCGACGATCGCCCGGTCGTCGTCCTGCGCCTTGGCCGTGGTGATGACGATCTTCCGGGTGACGGTCGGCTCCTTGCGGGCCTTCTCCGCCGCGGCGGCCTCCTTCGCGGGGACGATCGTGAACTCGACCTTCTGGCCCGGCTTGCGCCGGGTGACCAGCTCGGCCACGTCCCCGGGCTCCTTCACCGGCGTCCCGTCGACGGAGCGGATCACGTCGCCGGCGTGCAGCGCGCCCTCGGCGGGGCTGCCCTTCACCACGGTGGCGACGACGACCCGGGAGGTCACCGGGATGTTCAGCTCGGTGAGCGCCGCGACCTTGGCGCTCTCCTGCGACTGGCTGAACTCCTCGGCGTTCTCCTGGCTCGACTCCTCCTCGGTCTTGCCGTCCGGGTAGAGCGTGTCGTGCGGGACGACCACGTTGTCGTGGGCCAGCCAGCCGTAGACGGCCTCGACCAGGTTCATCCGGTAGTCCGCACCGGTGACGCGCACCGTCGTCATATTGAGGTGCCCGGTGGTGGGGTAGGTCTGGTGGCCGGAGATCTGCAGCACCGGCTCGCCGTCCGCCTCGCCCAGGGTGTTGACCGTGGGACCGGGGCTCATCTCCGAGTACGGCACCGGAAGGATGACGCCCACACAGAGCAGCGAGATCAGGACCAGGGTGGAGGCGAGCATCGTCGCAGTGCGGCGTGGCATGGAACGACAGTACGGGACCGACCTGTGAGTGCACTGCCCGGGCGGTCCGTACGAGGAGGCCGAAAGGTCGGCCGACCGGAGTATTGGCTACTGCGCACGCTGCGCGAGCGAGGCCTGGGAGGCGGTAGCCGGCTCGCGACGCTCCGTACCGGAATCCTCGCCGCCGTGCGACCGCTCCATGGCGTCCCGGAACCGCGCGTAACCCGCAAGCTCGGCGACGTCGCCGATCGTGCGGTTCCTCGACGCCCAGCCGGCCCATATCGCCGCGCCGACAACTGCGAAAAGCGGAATCAGCAACCAGGCAAGCGCTGCCATCCCGACCTCCCATCCCCAATGAGCAACCGCAACTGATGGTTAGAGCAGATGATCTTTGAGCAGAGTAGCCATCCGCTGCTTCAACGCTGCTGCCAGGGGGGCGGTTACGCAAATCGGGGCGTACGACTACAGGTCGTCGGCGCGTCGCTGGACATCACGGGCGAACGGGTAGAGCGCCCGACAGGGCGGTCACCCTGCGTCAGCAGGCCCCTACCCACTCCTCGGTGCCGTCCGAGAACTGCTGGTGTTTCCAGATCGGGACCTCGTGCTTGAGGTCGTCGATCAGCTTGCGGCAGGCCTCGAAGGCCTCCCCGCGGTGCGGGCAGGAGACCGCGACGACGACCGCGATGTCGCCGATCTCCAGATCGCCCACACGGTGGACGGCGGCCAGCGCGCGGACCGGATAGTTCGCCACGACCTTCTCCGCGACACGGCGCAGCTCGGCCTCCGCGGACGGGTGGCAGGAGTACCCGAGGGCGGCGACGTCCGCCCCGCCGTCGTGGTTGCGCACCGTGCCGACGAACAGGGTCGTGCCGCCGGCCGCGTCGTCGCCGACGGCCCGGAAGACCTCGTCGACGGAGAGCGGGGTCTCACGGATCGCCAGCAGCCTGATCGGGTCGGCCGCGGCCTGCTCGCCGGGGTGATCACTGTGGGTACGTGCCATGAGGCCATGGTGCCGCACCGCACGGACATCCCGGAATAGCGTTTTCGACCGGTGGACCGGCCCGACCGTAGGAGGGTCCTACAGGCCGCGCCGCTTGCGCATCTGGCGGACCAGCGCCGCCGTGCCCAGCAGCGCCACCGTCGCACCTGCCGCACCGGCCGCCGTGGCGTCCTTGCGGCCGAGCCTGCGGCCCGCGACCGTGTGCCGGCCCTCGGCCTCCTCCAGAAGCGCGGAGAGCACCTCCTCGTTGGTCCAGCGCGGCCGCCACCCCGCGTCGTGCAGCCGGCCGACGCTGACCACCCAGGGGTGCATCGTGTAAGCGAGGTCACCGGCCGGTGACGGGGTCAGCCCGATCCGGTGCAGCCGGGCCGCCGCGCCGAGGGCGACCGCGGAGGGCAGCTCCATGCGCCGGATGCCGCTGAGCTCCTCGACCTCCTCCTGCTCCAGCCAGCCCTCGCAGCCGACCGCCAGCTCGCCGTCGACCTTCTCCAGGGCGGCGTACTCCAGCGCGCTGACCAGGTCCTCGACATGGCAGAACTGCCAGGTGGGGCGCGATCCGGCGACGACGAGCAGGCGCGGTGACTCGAAGTAGCGGGTCAGGGCCGTGTCGGTGCCGCCGACCAGGACGGCGGGGCGGACGACGGTGACGTTGAGCCCGGGGTGGGCGCGGGGAGCCCGGCGGCCCAGGCGCTCGATCTCCAGCAGGTCGCCGACGCCGGTGGCCTCGGCGGTGGCCCGCAGCTCGGCGTCCTCGGAGAGCGGGATGTCGTTGTCCGGCAGCGCTCCGTAGACCATGGCGGAGGTGCACAGCACGACACGCCGGACGCCCGCGGCTGCTGCCGCGGTGAGCACCGTCTGCGCCCCGCGCACGTTGTACGCCGTCCGGGCGGCGGAGTCCGACTCCAGGTCGAGGTCGAGGGCGAGGTGCACGACGACGTCGGCCCCGCGCAGCTTCTCGGCGATGGCCGGGTCACGCACGTCGAGGATGTGCCACTGCGCCTCGGGCACCTCGCCCCGGCGCTCGTCGATCGCGATGACCTGCCTGACCTCCTCCGAGGCCACAAGGCGCCTGGTCAGCAGGTCGCCGACGCCGGTCGCGGCGCCGGTGACCGCGACGACGGGCCCGCGCGCGGCGGACCGGGTTGAGGGGTTTCGCGCTCCGCGAACCTGAGGATCTGGGGAACTCACCGGGCGTCTCCAGCGGTTGTCTTCAGTACGTACGCGAATGACGCGTACGTACCAGGTGGCGTCCATCCTGCCGCAGGCCGCGAGACGGCGAAGCACTGAGGCCTTATCCGGCCTCGATGTCTAGGCTTGGTGGTGTTGTCGGGCAGTCGCCGCCGGCGGAGTGCCGGCGGCCCTACGAGCCGAGGAAACCCGTGAGTGACACCCCATTCGGATTCGGCCTTCCGCCGGAGGAGCCGGAGAACGGCGACGAGGGCAAGAAGAAGGACCCCGCCGGAGGTGGTCAGGGTGCTGGCAACCCCTTCGGCTTCGGCGTGCCGGGCGGCGGGGACAACCCGTTCGCCGCGATGTTCGGCTCCATGAACCCCAACGACCTCGGAGCCGCCTTCCAGCAGCTCGGCCAGATGCTGAGCTACGAGGGCGGTCCCGTGAACTGGGACATGGCCAAGCAGATCGCCCGCCAGGTGGTCTCGCAGGGCACCGCGGACGGCACCAAGGACGCCAGCGTCGGCCCGGCGGAGAAGTCCGCCGTCGAGGAGGCCGTGCGCCTGGCCGACCTGTGGCTGGACCAGGTGACCTCGCTGCCGTCCGGGTCGAACACCGCCGTGGCGTGGAGCCGCGCCGAGTGGGTCGAGGCGACGCTGCCGGCCTGGCAGCAGCTGGTCGACCCGGTCGCGGAGCGGGTCGGCACGGCCATGGGCGACGTGCTGCCCGAGGAGATGCAGGCCATGGCCGGCCCGCTGATCGGCATGATGCGCTCCATGGGCGGCGCCATGTTCGGCCAGCAGATCGGGCAGGCCGTCGGCGCGCTGGCCGGCGAGGTCGTCGGCTCGACGGACATCGGCCTGCCGCTCGGCCCGGCCGGCAAGGCGGCGCTGCTGCCGCTGAACGTCGAGGCGCTCGGCAAGGACCTCAGCATCCCGATGGACGAGGTGCGGCTGTACCTGGCCCTGCGCGAGGCCGCCCACCAGCGGCTCTTCGCGCACGTGCCGTGGCTGCGTTCGCACCTGTTCGGCGCGGTCGAGGGCTATGCCCGCGGGATCAAGGTCGACACCTCCAAGCTGGAGGACGCGGTCGGCAACCTGGACCCGACGCACCCCGAGCAGCTCCAGGAGGCGCTGCAGCAGGGCATGTTCCAGCCGGAGGACACCCCGGAGCAGAAGGCCGCCCTGGCCCGGCTCGAGACGGCGCTCGCGCTGGTCGAGGGCTGGGTGGACGCGGTGGTGCACGAGGCCGCGAAGTCGCGGCTGACCTCGGCGGACGCGCTGCGCGAGACGCTGCGCCGGCGCCGGGCCTCCGGCGGGCCCGCCGAGCAGACCTTCGCCACGCTGATCGGCCTGGAGCTGCGTCCGCGCCGGCTGCGGGACGCCTCGCGGCTGTGGGCCTCGCTGACCGACGCGCGCGGCGTGGACGGCCGTGACGAGCTGTGGAGCCACCCGGACATGCTGCCGACGGCGTCCGACCTGGACGACCCGGACGGCTTCGTGCACCGCGAGCACCTCGACTTCTCGGAGCTGGACAAGATGCTCGGCGAGGCCGCCGGGGGCCGCCCCGAGGACGAGGGCAAGGGCGACGAGGGCAAGGACGACCAGGGCAAGTGACTCTGCACGACGACGCGGTCCTCGTACTGAAGACGTACGAGCCGGACGGGGACCAGCAGCAGCTGCGCGAGGTCTATCTCGACCATCTGGCGGCCCACCCCGACGGCATGTACAAGCCCTGCTCGGCCGGTCACCTCACCAGCAGCGCGCTGGTGATCGACCCGTCTCGGGGCCGGGTGCTGCTGACGCTGCACAAGAAGCTGGGCATGTGGCTGCAGATGGGCGGTCACTGCGAGCCGGGTGACGCGACGGTGGCCGACGCGGCGCTGCGCGAGGCGACGGAGGAGTCCGGCATCGCCGGTCTGACGCTGCTGCCGGGCGGGCCGGTGCGGCTCGACCGGCACCCGATCCCGCCGCCCTGCCACTGGCACCTGGACGTGCAGTACGCGGCGCTGGCCCCGGCCGGCGCGGTGGCGGAGATCAGCGAGGAGTCGCTGGACCTGCGCTGGTTCGCGTACGACGAGGTCGCGGGCGTGGCGGACACGTCCGTGGTCCGGCTGACGGAGGGCACGCTCGCCCGGCTGGCCTAGGAGCGGGTAAGGGGCGGTCGCCGTGGCGACCGCCCCTTACTTCTGTGATTCGTGTCCTGCTACGGCACTCAGTTCCAGGCGTTGTTCTGGTTCTGGGCGTGCGAGCCGTGCTGGCCGGCGCCGAACTGGGCGGCGATGCCCTGCCCGATGGCGGCGTTCTGCGGCGGCATCACCTCGCTGGGCTGGACGAGGGCGAAGCCCTGTCCGAGGAAGCTGAGTTCCCAGCCCTCGCCGGTGTTGCCGCGGCGGCGCATGACGCTGCTGTTGACCGTCTGCGCCTGCATCTGCACCCGCAGCCCGGTGGACCAGGCGACGATCGCGTCCGCGTCGACGTTGACGTACTTGTCCGGCGTGACCTGCATCATCAGCGGCTGACCGGAGGTCATCAGGGCGACCTTGCCGCGGCCGGAGATGTTGAGCTGGTACTTGCCGGAGCCGGAGATGCCGTACTGGCTGTCCACGGCGATGACCTCGGTGTGCAGGGTGGAGTCCAGTGCCAGCACATAGGCGCTGTCGACGGTCATGCCCTCCTGCTCGACCTCCACGACGTGGACGTGCTGGGCGAGGTTGGCGAAGTAGACCGTGCCCTGGCCGGAGCACCGCATGAGGTCGAGTCCCTCACCCGTGCGGGCACGGGCCCGGCGCTGCGAGGACGTCTGGTACTCGCCGTCGAAGTCGATCAGGCCCTGGTACGCGACCATGGCGCCCTTGCGGGCCAGGACGTCGTCCTGACCGGTCAGGGCGACCCGCAGCAGCTGCGGGTTCTGCATGACGTACCGGTCCTGGCTCTGCTGCTCGCCGTGGTTGAAAAGCGCGCTCTGCATGGTGTGTTCTCGCTCCCCCTCAGCCCCGGATCCGCAGGCGGTCGGTGCTGTCCTCGCTCGGCTGCACGACGACGATCCCCTGGCCGGAGAACGCCATCTGGTACGCCTCGCCGCTGCCCCGCCCGATGAGGGAGGAGGCCTTGAAGCTGCGCTTGCCCTTGACCTTGAGCGCCGGCGACCAGGCGACGAGCGCGTCCGGGTCGACGTACGTCTCGTCCTCGCCGCGGCCGCAGTCGACGACGATCGGGGTGCCGCGCGAGGTCAGGGCGACCCAGCCGGTACCGGCGATCTCGACGTTGAACAGGCCCTGTCCGGCGAACTTGGCCAGGCCCTTGACCCGCTCGACGCCCCACTGGAGGTGGGCGTCGAAGGCGAGGACGTTGGAGCCGTTGACGGACAGCGAGTCGTTCTGAAGGTTGATCACGACGACGTCCGCGCCGTAGTCGGCGAGGTAGAGCAGTCCGTCGCCGGAGCACTTCATGACGGGCGCGCCCTCGCCGGTGGCCCACTGCTGGGCGACCTGGCGGACGGCGGGCGGGTTGGGCTCGTAGGTGATGAAGCCCTCGTAGGCCACCATCGAGCCGGTCCGGGCGTACAGGTCCTGGCCGGAGGCCATGGCGACCTTGAGCATGGTGCGGCCGTGGTTCTCCATCCGGGCCGCAATGGGGGTCGGGGCGTAGCCCGCGAGTTGCTGGTTCATGGTTCGGGCTCCCTCAGACCTCGTACGGCTGGACGACGATGAAGTTGCCGGGCGCACCCCGGAACTGGAGGTTCACCGTCTCGCCGCTGTGTCCCGGGTACGCGTTGCGGCGCAGCCGGACCTGGCTGGAGAGGATCACCTGGGCCGCGGACGACCAGGCGACGACCGCGTTGCAGTCGGCGAAGGTGGTCGGCGTGACCGGCAGGACGACGGGGATGCCGTGGGTCTTCACGACGACCGTGCCGGTACCCGTGAACTGCATGGTGAACAGGGCCCCGCCGGGGATGCCGTGGCCTTCGATGCGGCGGACCTCGTGCTGCAGGGACTCGTCGAACGCGAGGACGTTCTCGGCGGAGACGCAGATGCCGTCGCCCTGCAGCTCGATGGAGTGCAGGTGCGCGGCGTCCTCGGCGAGGAAGACCTGGCCGCGGCCGGTGCAGCGCATCAACTGCATCTCCTGGCCGGTGGCGTTGCCGACGATCCGGCCGGCGAAACCGGCGCCCTTGTGGCTGAAGTCGACCTTGCCCTGGTACATGACCATGCTGCCCTGGCGGGCGAGCACCGGGACGCCGCCCATGGCGAGGTCGACCCGCATGAGCTGCTGGTTCTGCGGCGTCCAGCGGGTGCCGGTGGCGGTCTCCCGGTACGGGGCGAGCGCGGCGGCGAGACCGGGTCCGGAGGCCGCCGGGACACCCTGCGGAACCCCCATGCCGGGCTGGGGCATGCCGGGCTGGGGCATGCCGGGCTGGGGCATGCCGGGCTGGGGCATGCCGGGCTGCGGCATGCCGGCCGGCGGCTGACCGTACGGGGCCTGGCCCGGGACCTGGCCGGGAATCTGCCCCGGGACCTGGCCGTACGGCTGCGGAGGCTGGCCGTACGGGGACGGCGCGGCCGGAGCCGGCGGGGCGAGCGGGGCGGCGATGGTCGGCTGCGCGTACACCGGCTGGGCCGGCGGCTGCGGAGCCGCGGGCGCCGGCGGCGCGGCCGGGGCTCCGAAGCCCGGCGCGGGCTGCGGGACCTGGGGCGCGGTGGGCGCGGGCGGGGCCGCGGGAGCGCCGAACGCGGGCGGCGCGGCGCCCTGCGGGGGCGGGGCGAAGCCGGGGGTGGCGGCCGGAGCCTGCTGCGCGGCGGGCTGCTCCTCGGCGACCTCGCCGCCGAAGTTCTTCAGGAGGGCGTCGAGTCCGCCGTCGAAGCCCTGGCCGACGGCGGCGAACCGCCAGACGTCCTTCAGGTAGAAGTCGCCCAGCATCACGGCGCGCTCGGTGGAGAACTCCGCGCCGGTGAAGGCGTACCGGACGACCTCTTCGCCGCCCGCGACGATCCGGATGTAGCCGGGGCCGATCTGGCTCATCTGGCCGGCGCCGTCGAGGGTCGCGGTGAAGGACAGTTTGTGGATGTTCGCCGGAATGCGGTCCAGCGTGACGCGGAAGGACTCGGTGTCGCCGGACTGCGCGCCGAGCAGTTGGATGGACTCCTCGGGCGACTTGGGCTGGTTGAAGAAGATGAAGTACCGGTCGTCCGAAAGCTGTTCGTCGGCATCGAGGCCGAAGCAGCTGATGTCGAAGGTCAGCCCGGGCGCGGCGATCTGCACACCCACGTACAGATCGGTCCCCGGTGTCAGATCACTGATCTTGGCCTTGTGGCCGCGTTGGAATTCCCTGGCCATGCGTAACGACCGTCCCCCATCCCGAAATGTGAATGCGTCGCGCCAGGCTAACCGCTGCGTACGCCTTTGAGCCAAGCCGGGACGGATTCGGTACAGGATTGACGAGTGCGGTGATCTTGCGGTGATCCGGTGATGAACTCGCGGCACCGGACTTCGGGCTCCCGCGCCGTCACTCCTCGCGTGCGGCGGGCAGATGCGGCAGCCGCTCCGCGGCGACCACGCCTTCGAGGTAGCCGCGCGCCCGCTCGGTCTTCGGGTACGCCTCGAGAAGGCGCCAGAACCGCGGTCCGTGACCGGGCACCAGGAGATGGGCGAGTTCGTGCACGAGCACGTAGTCGACGACGTACTCGGGCATGCCCTGGAGCCGGTGGGAGAGTCGGATGCTGCCCTCGGCGGGGGTGCAGGAGCCCCAGCGGGTGTTCTGGTTGGTGACCCAGCGCACCGATGTGGGGCGGGCCCGGCCGCCGAAGCACTGGGCGGACAACCGCTCGGCACGCTCTGCCAGTTCGGCGTCGCCGAGGAGTTTCCGGCTCTCCTGCGCGGCGAGTTTGTCGAGCATGACGGTGACCCACCGTTGCTCCTCCGCCTCCGACATCCGGGCGGGGATGAGGACGATGGTCCGGTCGCCCTCGCGATAGGCGGAGACGGTCCTGTTCCGCCGGGAGCTCCTGCGGACCTCGACCGCACTCGTCCCGGAGCCGCGGGGCGGTTCGCTGATCACGCTGCGCTGTGGGTCGGCGGGCACGGGCCCGACGTTACCCGCTGTCAGCACGGGAAGTCCCGCCTCCGCAGCGGTTCTCGCATGATCCACCCACGCCGTGCACCATTTGAAGTACTAATCCCCCTTCCCTGTGGACGACTTCGCAGGTCCGGTCACGCGGACGGGCATTCTCATCACGGGACGACGAGCATCGCGCCCGTGGGATCACGGGTGGAACGGGGGCGGATATGCATCCGATGGTGAAACCGGCACTGCGGCGTGCCTGGCGGAATCTCCAGTCCGTGCAGTTCGGGGCCACTTCCGCGCATGCGGTGGTGGTGGGTCCGGTGGACACGACGACGGGCAGTCTGATCGGGCGCATGGACGGGACGCGCGGGACGGAGCTGCTGCGCGCGGAGGCGCGGGCGCTGGGACTGCCGGACGACAGGCTGGACCGGCTGCTGGCGCGGCTCGCGGAGGCGGGGCTGATCTCCGACGCGTCCGCGGCGCGTCCCCGGACGGCCGGTGCGTCCCGGCACGCGGAGGGCGCACTGGATCCGCTCCGTGCCGATCTGGCGTCGCTGTCGGTGGTCGAGCCGGAGCCGGACGGCGCGCTGCGCCGGCTGACCGCCCGCCGTTCGGCGCGCGTGCAGGTCCGGGGCGCGGGCAGGGTCGGCGCGGCGGTCGCGGCGCTGCTCTCGGCCTCCGGGGTCGGCCGGGTGGAGGTGCTGGACTCGGGATCTGTGCAGCCGTGGGAGGTGACGCCGGGCGGGCTGCCCGCCGAGGCGGTGGGCGAGCGCCGGGCCGCCGCCGCGGGGCGGCTGGTGGGGCGGTCGGCGCCGGGCGGCCGGGCGCCTCGGGCGGTGCGGGGTTCCCCGGGGGCGGGCGGCGGCGAACCGGCGTTGTCGCTCGTGGTGGTGGCGCCGCGGGACGGATTGGCGGCGTACGTCCCCGATCCGGTGCCGGCCCAGCCGTGGATCGCGGCGGGCGTCCCGCACCTGTACGCGGGAGTGGTGGAGGCGACCGGGGTGGTCGGGCCGCTGGTGCTGCCGGGCGGGACGGCGTGCGCCGAGTGCCTGCAGCGGGAGCGGACCGACCGGGAGCCGGTGTGGCCGAGGATGCTGGCGCAATGGCGCTCCGGCGCGCCGGACCCGGTGCCGGCCTGCGACACGGGGCTCGCGGCGACGGTGGCGGGGCTGGCCGCGGCGCACGCGCTGGCGTTCCTGGACGGGGAGCTGCCGGCGAGCACCGGGGCGCGATGGGAGGTGTCGCTGCCGCTGCTGGAGTGGCGTGCCGAGCGGTTCGCGCCGTACTCGGGCTGTCCGTGCGGCGCGGCAGGTAACAGAGAAGGGGAGCGCCGCTCCGGGCTTCGGAGGGCGCACGACACAATGGCGGGGTAACGGCCACCCACGGCCCGGCAGTCTGGGATTTGGAGGGGCGTATGTCTGATCTTCCCCGGAAGGCGGTCACCCGGACCGCGAAGTTGGCCGCGCTGCCACTGGGCATCGCCGGCCGGGCGACGTGGGGCCTGGGCAGACGGATCGGCGGGAAGTCGGCCGAGATCGTCGCCCGGGAGCTGCAACAGCGCACGGCGGAGCAGCTGTTCAAGGTCCTCGGTGAGCTCAAGGGCGGGGCCATGAAGTTCGGGCAGGCGCTGTCCGTCTTCGAGTCCGCCCTGCCGGAGGAGGTGGCGGGCCCGTACCGGGCGGCGCTCACCCGACTTCAGGAGGCGGCGCCGCCGATGCCGACGCGGACGGTGCACGCGGTGCTGGAGGAGCGGCTCGGCGAGGAATGGCGGGAGCTGTTCCTGGAGTTCGAGGACAAGCCGGCCGCGGCGGCGTCGATCGGGCAGGTGCACCGGGCGGTGTGGCACGACGGCCGCGAGGTCGCGGTGAAGGTGCAGTACCCGGGGGCGGGCGAGGCGCTGCTGTCGGACCTGACGCAGCTGAGCCGGTTCGCCCGGCTGCTCGGTCCGCTGATCCCGGGGATGGACATCAAGCCGCTGATCACGGAGCTGCGGGACCGGGTCTCGGAGGAGCTGGACTACGCGCTGGAGGCGGAGTCCCAGCGGGCGCACGCGGAGGAGTTCGCGGGCGATCCGGACGTGCTGGTGCCGAACGTGGTCCACCAGTCGGACCAGGTCCTGGTGACGGAGTGGATCGACGGGATCCCGCTGTCGGAGGTGATCTCGGACGGCACGCAGGAGCAGCGGGACCGGGCGGGTCAGCTGCTGGCCCGGTTCCTGTTCTCCGGCCCGGGGCGGACGGGGCTGCTGCACGCGGATCCGCACCCGGGGAACTTCCGGCTGCTGCCGGGCGAGGACGAGGACGGCGGTCCGGAGACCTGGCGGCTGGGCGTGCTGGACTTCGGCACGGTGGACCGGCTGCCGGGCGGGCTGCCGGAGACGATCGGCGTCTGTCTGCGGATGACGCTGGAGGGCGACGCCGAGACGGTCTACGAGCTGCTGTGCCGGGAGGGCTTCGTCAAGGAGACGGTGGCGCTCGATCCGGACGGGGTGCTCGACTACCTGCTGCCGATCATCGAGCCGGCGGAGGTGGAGACCTTCGGCTTCACCCGGGACTGGATCCGCACCCAGGCCGCCCGGATCGCCGATCCCCGCTCCCCCGCGCACCAGTTGGGCAAGCAGCTCAATCTGCCTCCGTCGTACCTGCTGATACACCGGGTGACGCTGAGCACGATCGGGGTGCTGTGCCAGCTGAACGCGTCGGTCCGGCTGCGCGAGGAACTGGAGGAGTGGCTGCCCGGCTTCGTCGAGGCGGAGTGAGCGCCGGGGCCGGGGCCGCGCGGGTCACCACCAGGACGAGTCGAGGCGTCCCTCGATCGACCTGATGTTCTCCCGGGCGCAGGTGTCGCAGAAGTAGATCCGCCGGCCGTTCTCCACGGAGCAGGTCCAGGTCACGGGCAGGCTCTCGGCCACCGCGCCGCAGCGGGCGCACACGAAGCTCTCCTCGGGGGTCCGGGGTTCCCGCCCGGAATCGCTGTTCCGCACTCTGCAGACGATAACCCCGGCGGGGTGCGGGGGCCGCGTGCAACGCGGCGCGGGGGCCGGTCCGTTCGGACCGACCCCCGCGGATCGCTCGGGCGCGCGTCGGCGCCTCAGTGCATGACGGCCATGGCCAGGGCACGGCGGGCGCGCAGGGACACGCGCTCGGCACGCCGCTGCATGCGCCGGGCGGCGACCAGGCGCGCGGCCTGGCGTTCCGCGTCGGCTTCCCGCATGCGGTCGTGCATATGGGCACGGGCCAGGGCTTCTGGGATGAGTTGCATCTCACGGGTCCTGTTCTGACGCGAGGCGTTCGCGCCGATGGTGGAAACGTCGGGGGTGGCGGAGCCGGCGGGCTCGCTGGTGGAAGAGGTCATCGGGGCCAGCTTCTGGGGATCGTGCGTGAGGGGTCGGTCGATGGTTCCGCGGGCGTTCATGCCGCGACCGGGTTCTTGCGCGGGCGACCACGGGGCCGCTTGCGGGCGACGACGACACCCTGGACGAACAGCTCGCCGCCCCAGACGCCCCACGGCTCGCGCCGCTCCTTGGCGCCCGCCAGGCAGGCCGCCATCAGCGGACAGGTCCGGCACAGGGACTTGGCGTACTCGACGTCCGCGGGGGACTCGGCGAAGAAGACCTCCGGGTCGTAGGAGCGGCACGGGACGGGCACACCGAGGTTCTCGATGGCGTCGTCGAGCGCGGTGAGCGTGGTGAGGGGGGTCAAGGCGGAGTCCTCCGTGAGGCCGGGCGGGGGGATCGTTTCGGAAGGCGGTACGGACGGGGCGTGCGCTTCGAGTTGCACGGGTGTTCTTCCTCGTCTGTTCGTTCCGGCCTGTTGGCCGGGGTTTCGGCTGGTACCGGGTCGTTCTTGTCCCGAGGCCCCTTCGCTCCGTCGTCCCCGTTCGGAGACAAACAGAAGGGCCGCGGATCCCGGGTGGGGTTCCGCGGCCCTGAAGGCGCCGGCCTGATCATGGATCAGGCTGGATCACTCCAGGGTTCGAGCCCACGGAAGGCCCACATCGTGTGGTGGTGCATCGTCGTCTGCTGCTTGCCGGCACCGGCTGCCGCGAAGCCATAGGCCATTCCCTTGGCCTTGCCTGCTACGCCTGCTTCCAGTGCCTTGGTCGGTCGCTCATTGCGCCGCTCGACGGGGAGAGCCGTCGGGAGGGTCGCCGGACGGGCAGCCGCGGCACCGAACAGACCGGTGGCGGGCAGACCGCTGCCGAGGAACGCCGAGCCGGAGAGGCCGAGCGAGCAGGCGGAGACGACCGAGCGATCGGTCATTTTGGCGGTGCTGACGATGATGCTGTCGATGTTGCTGATCACTGGAATCGCCTCCTCTCGGCGTCTCTGGGGGATCGGGGTGAGCCGGTCCCACGCGTATTCGGATAAGTACAGCACGGAGACAGCGCTTCGGAGAAGCTGCTGTTTCCGTGGTTAAGAACCTATGGGGCTTGACGGGGCGGGCGCAAACTATTTTTTCGACGAGTTTTCGTCAGACCTCCTCGTCGTCTCCTCCAGGCTCCTGACCGGCGCAGATGGCGAGGACGTCAGCCCCGAACCGGGTCAGCTTGCGGGCCCCGACGCCGGAGATGCCGACCAGCTCGCCGTCGGCGGCGGGCACCCGCTCGGCGATCGCCATCAGCGTCTTGTCGGTGAAGACGCAGTACGCCGGCTGGCCCAGCTTCCGCGCCTGCTCCGCGCGCCAGTCGCGCAACCGCTCGTACAGCGCCTCGTCCATGTCCGAGGGGCAGTCCTCACAGCGCATCAGCTTCATCTCGCCGGCCTCGGTGAGGGTGGCGCCGCAGACCCGGCACCGCGCCGGGCCGCGCGCGCCGCGCCGGGCGCCCCGGCTCCCACCGCTGCCGCCCGTCCCGCCGAAGCCGCTCGCGCCGCCCCGTTCGATGCCACCGGCCCCGCCGCGGCCCGCGGCGCGCGACCCCGAGCCGGGCCGCAGGCCGGTGAGGAACCGGGTGGGTCGACGGGAGGCGCGCCCGCCCGGGGAGCGGGACAGCGACCAGGAGAGCGACAGATGCAGCCGGGCCCGGGTGACGCCCACGTAGAGGAGCCGTCGCTCCTCCTCGATCTGCTCGTCCGTCTTGGCGTACGTGATCGGCATCATGCCCTCGGTGAGGCCGACCAGGAAGACGGCGTCCCACTCCAGGCCCTTGGCCGCGTGCAGCGAGGCGAGCGTGACGCCCTGGACGGTCGGGGCGTGCTGGGCGGCGGCCCGCTCGTCGAGTTCGGCGACCAGCGCGGACAGGGTGGCCTGCGGCGTGGCGCGGGCGAAGTCCTCGGCGAGCCGGACCAGGGCGGCGAGCGACTCCCAGCGGTCACGGGCCGCGCCCGAGCCGGCCGGCGGCTGGGTCGTCCAGCCCTTGGTCGAGAGCACCGCGCGGACCTGCGCGGGCAGGTCCTCCGCGTCGTCGAGCAGCGAGTCGTTGGCGCCGGCGCGGGCCGCGCCGCGCAGCGCGATGCCGGCCTCGCGCACCTCCTGGCGCTCGAAGAACCGCTCCGCTCCGCGCAGCTGGTACGGCACCCCGGCGTCGGCCAGGGCCTGCTCGTAGACCTCGGACTGGGCGTTGACCCGGTAGAGCACGGCGATCTCGCCGGCCGGGACGCCGGCGGCGATCAGGTCGCGGATGCGGCGGGCGGTGCCCTCCGCCTCGGCGGGCTCGTCGGCGTACTCGGTGTGGACCGGCTCGGGGCCGGGGTCGCGCTGCGAGATCAGCTCGAGCCGGTGCTCGGCGGCCCGGCCGCGGGCCTGGCTCAGCAGCCCGTTCGCGAGGTGCACGACCTGGGGGGTGGAGCGGTAGTCGCGGACCAGCTTCACCACGGTGGCTCCGGGGTGCCGGGCGCGGAAGTTCAGCAGGTGCTCGGGGGTGGCGCCGGTGAAGGAGTAGATCGTCTGGCTCGCGTCGCCGACGACGCAGAGGTTGTCCCGCTCGCCGAGCCACAGGTCGAGCAGGCGCTGCTGGAGCGGGGAGACGTCCTGGTACTCGTCCACCACGAAGTGGTGGTACTGGCTGCGGATCTGGTCGGCGATGTCGTGCCGGTCCTGGAGGATGCCGACGGTGAGCAACAGCACGTCCTCGAAGTCGATCACCGAGCGGTCGCGCTTGAGCTGCTCGTACATCGCGTAGATCTGGCCGATCTCGGCCGGGTCGCGGGGTGCGTCGCGGACCGACTTGGCGACGGCGGCCGGGTAGTCGGCAGGGACCGTCTGCGTGACCTTGGCCCACTCGATCTCGCTCGTGACATCACGCAACTCGTTCCGGTCGAGGCGGACGCGGCAGCGCGCCCCCGCCTCGGCAACCAGCTGGACCTTCCGGTCGAGCAGCCGGGGCAGCTCGCCACCGACGGCTTTCGGCCAGAAGTACTGGAGCTGCCGCAGCGCCGCCGAGTGGAACGTACGGGCCTGGACGCCGCCCGCGCCGAGCTGGCGGAGCCGGCCGCGCATCTCGCCGGCGGCCCGGTTGGTGAAGGTGACGGCCAGCACACTCGCGGGCTGGAGCATGCCCGCCCGCACCCCGTACGCGATCCGGTGCGTGATCGCGCGCGTCTTGCCCGTACCGGCTCCGGCGAGGACGCACACCGGGCCGTGCAGGGCCAGGGCGACCTCGCGCTGCTCGGGGTCCAGGCCGTCGAGCACCGCGTCGGCCGTCTCCGGCACCTGCGGGAAGAGAGTGGAGTGCGTTGCTGCTGTCACCCCGCCATGCTGCCAGGTTCCGGGGCCGGAACGCGGGGCGTTGTCCACAGGCGGCGGGCGGTAGTCGTACGAACACGGAGGACTGCGGGGCGGCGAACGGGGCAGTCGGGAATGGTGGCGGGCGGCCGTACGTTGCTTACCTTCGGCACCCACCAGCGAACAGAGGAGCGCCAGGCCATGCAGGGCACTGTGACGATGTACAGCACCGAGTGGTGCGGCTACTGCCGCCGGCTGAAGGGCCAGCTGGACCGCGAGGGCATCGCGTACACGGAGATCAACATCGAGCAGGACCCGGAGTCGGCCGCGTTCGTCGAGAAGGCCAACGGGGGCAACCAGACCGTCCCGACCGTCCGCGTGCTGCCCACCGCCGGCGGCGACGAGGTCGTCATGACGAACCCGAGCCTCGCGCAGGTGAAGCAGGCGCTCGGCGTCTGATTTCGGCCACGATCGGCGACGACCCCCGGCTCCGGCCGGGGGTCGCGCGCGTTCTCGGGCCGGGGGTCGGCCGTGTTCTCAGGCCGCGTCGCCCGGCTTCGGGAGGGGCTTGCCGTACCAGAGCTCGATCAGGCGGGAGGCGATCGAGATGCCGTACGGGGCCAGCACCTCGCCCGACGCGAACGCCGCGGTGAGCTCCTCGCGGGAGAACCAGCGGGCCTCGTGGATCTCCTCGCCGTCCACGTTGATCTCCGACGAGGTCGCCCGCGCCATGAAGCCGAGCATCAGGCTGGACGGGAACGGCCACGGCTGGCTGGCCACGTACTCGACCTCGCCGATCGTGACGCCCGCCTCCTCGAAGACCTCGCGGACCACCGCCTGCTCGATCGACTCGCCGGGCTCGACGAAGCCGGCCAGCGTCGAGAAGCGGCCCTCGGGCCAGTGCACCTGGCGGCCGAGCAGCGCCCGGTCCTCCTCGTCCGTGACCAGCATGATCACGGCCGGGTCGGTGCGCGGGTAGTGCTCCGCGCCGCAGGCCTGGCAGCGGCGGACATGACCCGCGGCGGCGATGACGGTGCGCTCGCCGCAGCGGGAGCAGAAGCGGTGCAGCCGCTGCCAGTTCTCCAGTGCCACCGCGTGCACCATCAGACCGGCGTCGCGCGGCGACAGAAGCAGCCCGGCCTCGCGCAGCCCGGCGGGGCGGGCGGACTGGTCGATGCGGCCCGGCAGCGAGTCCTTCTGGAGCGCGAAGTAGCTGACGCCGTCGGTGTCCGTGCCCAGGAAGTAGCGGTGCGTCTCGGTGACCGGGGCCTCGAAGGCCGGGGTCATGACGAGTTCGGTGCGGCCGTCCGGAGTGTCGTCGATCAGCACCTGACCGCCGGACACGACGAAGACCCGCGTCGTCGGGTGGCTCCAGGCCGCCGCCAGCCATGCCTCGTCGAGGCGGTGGTGGGCGGCGCGGTCGATCCCGCTCGGGGCGGTCAGACCGATGGGACGGTCTCCGGCCGCGTTACTCAGGATGCTCACAGGTGCTTCCAACTCCCCCGGATCGGATGGGTGGGTTCTGCGGGACTACGGGTCTCAGCGGGACGATGCGTCTCCGCGGAGGGAGGCCGCGAGGTCGCCCCACAGGTGTGCGGTCGTCTCGACGCCCTTGAGGAGCAGGTCCAGCTCGACCTTCTCGTTGGGCGCGTGCCAGCCGTCGGACGGGACGGAGATGCCGAGGAAGAGTACGGGCGCGGCCAGGACGTCCTGGAGGTCGGCGGCCGGGCCCGAACCGCCCTCGCGGGTGAAACGGATCTTCGCGCCGTCGAAGGCGGTGCTCATGGCCCGCGCGACGGACTGCAGCGCCGGGTGGTCGAGCGGGGTCAGGCACGGCCGGGTCGGCGCCCCGAAGTCGATCTCGTACCGGATGCCGGCGGGCACGAGCCCGGCCAGCCAGTCCCGGACCGCCCGCTCGATCACGGCCGGGTCCTGGCCCGCGACCAGCCGGAAGGAGAGCTTCAGCATCGCCGCGGAGGGGATGATCGTCTTGCCGCCGGGGCCCTGGTAGCCGCCGCCGATGCCGTTGACCTCGGCGGTCGGCCGGGCCCAGACCCGCTCCAGGGTGGAGAAGCCGGCTTCGCCGCGGGCGCCGTGCGACTTGGCGGTGCGCAGCCAGGCGGCCTCGTCGAAGGGCAGCTCGGCGATCAGCTCGCGCTCGGCGTCGGACAGCTCGGCGACCCCGTCGTAGAAGCCGGGGATCGCGACCCGCTCGTCCGCGTCGTGCAGGGCCGCGACGATCCGGCCGGCGACGGTGGCCGGGTTCGGCACCGCGCCGCCGAAGGAACCGGAGTGGATGTCCTGGTCGGGGCCGTACAGCTCGATCTCGCAGTCGGCGACGCCGCGCATGCCGGTGCAGACGGTCGGGGTGTCCTCGGACCACATGCCGGTGTCGGAGACGATCACGGCGTCGGCGGCGAGCCGGTCCGCGTGCGCCTCGACGAGCTCGCGGAAGTGCGGGGAGCCGGACTCCTCCTCGCCCTCGATCAGCAGCTTGAGGTTGACCGCGGGGGCGGTGCGGCCGGTGGCGGCGAGGTGCGCGCGGACGCCGAGGGTGTGGAAGAACACCTGGCCCTTGTCGTCGGCGGCGCCGCGCGCGTACATCCGGCCGTCGACGACCGTCGGCTCGAACGGGTCGGTGTGCCAGCCGTCCTCACGGGCGGCGGGCTGGACGTCGTGGTGACCGTAAACCAGCACGGTCGGCGCGTCCGGGTCGTCGGACGGCCACTCGGCGAAGACCGCCGGGGCGCCGGCCGTCTCCCAGACCTCGACCGTCCTGAACCCCGTCCTGGTCAGCGCGGTGGACAGCCACTCGGCGCTGCGCCGCACGTCGGGGGCGTGGTCGGGCTGCGCCGACACCGACGGGATGCGCAGCCAGTCGACGAGGTCGTCGAGGAAGGCGGCGCGGTGCTGCTCGATGTACGTACGTACTGTCTGGACGGCGCTGTCCGGGGTCTCGCTCATGCTTCTGAGCCTATCCGGCGCCCGGAGCGGGTCTCTCCGGGGTGGCCCCGCCGCCGGAACCACGGAGCAGCTCCTCCAGCTCGGCGCGGCCGGGCAGCCGCTCGGGGCGGGCGACCTCGCCGGTGCGCACGTAGACGAACGCGGCGGCCACCTCGTCGGGGTCGAGGCCGTGCTGCTCGGCCCAGGCGAGCCGGTAGATCGCGAGCTGGAGCGGGTCGGCGGCGTGCAGCCGGCTGGTCTTCCAGTCGACGATCTCGTACGCGCCGGTCGTCTCGTCCCGGTACACGGCGTCGATCCTGCCGCGTACGACCCGGCCCGCCAGGGACAGCTGGACCGGGGCCTCGACGCGGTACGGGGTCCGGTGGGCGTACGGGGTGAGGACGAAGGCGTCCTTGAGCGCGGCGAGGTCGCGCTCGTCGACGATCTCGGGTTCGTCGGCGAACTCCTCGCCGCCGGGCAGCTCGTCCGGCCCGAGCATGGGCAGCGGCAGCTCCTCGAACTGCGCCTCCACCCAGGCGTGGAACCGTGTGCCGCGCCGGGCGGCGGGCTGCGGCGGCCTGGGCATGGGCCGCGCGAGGTCCTGCGCGAAGCCGTCGGGGTCGGCGGCGAGGCGCATGACCTGGGAGGTCGTCAGGTAGGTGGGGAGCAGGACGTCGCGGGTGCGGGAGCGGCTGCGGCGGAGCTCTTCGGCGAGGACGGTGAGGTCACGGTCCCAGGAGGCGATGGTGCGGGTCTCCTCCGGAGTGAGGCGGGGCGCCTCGGCCTGGTGCTGCGGCGCCCTCGGGGCAGGGATGTCCTCCAGCGGAGGCTCCTCCTCCGGCGCAGGCTCCTCCGGCGGGGGCTCGTCGTCCCAGTACGGGTCGTACGGGGGCTCCTCGTCCTCCGGCTCGGGAGCGTGCTCGGAGACCTGCGCGGACAGCGCGTTCGCGGGCTGCGCCCACAACGCGTCCATGACGCGCCGCGCTGCTTCCCTTCGGCGCTTCAGGCTCGTCTCGTCCAGGGGCAGGGGCCAGGCCTGGTCGGCCAGGTCGTCCTGGAGGGTGGGGTTCTCCGCGTCCTTCTCCGGCTCGTCCGCCCAGGCCTCGATCTCGCCGTGGCCCGCCGCGCAGTGCTCGTACAGCGCGTGCAGGAACGCCGACGGGCCACGCGGCCGCTTCTGGGACGGGCCCCACCAGTGCGCGGAGCCGAGCAGCAGCGAGCGCGGCCGGGTGAACGTCACGTACCCGAGGCGCAGCTCCTCCGTGTGCTGGTGCTCCCGCATCTCCTCCTTGAAGGTCTTGAGCGAGGCCGCCGACCAGTCGTCGATCGCCGGCAGGGTCGCCGCGTCGCCGCGCAGGGCGTGCGGCAGCACCTGCGCCTGCGCGGTCCAGGACTCGCGCGCCCTGGCGCTCGGGAACTGCGAGGTGACCAGGCCGGGCACGGCGACCACGTCCCACTCCAGGCCCTTGGACTTGTGCGCGGTCAGCACCTTGACGGTGTTCTCGCCGCCGGGCAGCGCGTTGTCCAGGCCCTTCTCGTACTGGGCGGCGGTGCGCAGGAAGCCGAGGAAGGCCAGCAGCGTCGCCTCGCCGTCGAGCGAGGCGAAACCGGCCGCGACGTCGAGGAAGTTGGAAAGGGTCTCGCGGCGGCGGGCGGCCAGGGCGTGCGGGGACGCCGACAGCTCGACCTCCAGTCCGGTCGTGGCGAGCACCCGGTGCAGGACGTCCATCAGCGGGTCCGCGAGGGCCGTGCGCAGCCCGCGCAGTTCGGCCGCGAGGCGGGCGAACCGGACCCGCGCCTCCGCCGAGAACGGCAGTCCGTCGTCCTCGCCGCCGGAGTCGAGGAAGGTGTCGAGCGCGTCCGCGAGGGAGATCACCTCGGCCGGGTCGACGCCCTCGACCGCCGCCGCGAGCCGCTCGTCCGCGTCGTCGGAGCCGCCGTCGGCGCGGTGGACGAGCAGCCGGGCGCGGCGGCCGAGCAGGGCGAGGTCGCGCGGGCCGATGCGCCAGCGCGGGCCGGTGAGCAGCCGGACCAGGGAGGCGTTGGCGCCCGGGTCCTGGAGGACCTCGCAGACCGCGACCAGGTCGGCGACCTCGGGCAGGTGCAGCAGCCCGGACAGGCCGACGACCTCGACGGGGACGTCCCGGGCGACCAGGGCCGCCTGGATCGCCGGGAAGTCGGTCGCGGTCCGGCACAGCACGGCGATCTCGCCGGGCTCGCGGCCGGTGCGGACGAGGTGGGCGATCGAGTCGGCCAGCCAGTCGAGCTCCTCCGCGTGCGTGGGGAGCAGGGCGATCCGGACCGTCCCGTCCCGCTCTGCGCCCGGCGCGGGCCGCAGCGCCTCGACGCCCTCGTGCATGGCCCGCAGCGGCTCGGCGAGCCCGTTGGCGAGGTCGAGGAGCCGGCCGCCGCTGCGCCGGTTCTCGCTCAGCGAGTAGCGGGTGGCGGGTGTGCCGTCCGCGTACGGGAAGTGCTCAGGGAAGTCGTCCAGGTTGGCCACGGACGCGCCGCGCCAGCCGTAGATCGCCTGGCAGGGGTCGCCGACGGCGGTCACCGCGTGGCCGGTGCCGCCGCCGAACAGGCCGGACAGGAGCAGCCGTTGGGCGACGGAGGTGTCCTGGTACTCGTCGAGCAGGACGACCCGGAACTCGTCCCGCAGCAGCGTCCCGACCTCGGGGCGGGTGGTGGCCAGTTCGGCGGAGAGGGCGATCTGGTCGCCGAAGTCGAGCAGGTCGCGGGAGCGCTTGGCGGCGCGGTAGCGGACGACGAGGTCGAGCAGTTCGCGGCGGGCCGCGGCGGCCTCGGGGACCTTGCGCAGGTCGGCGTTGCTGAGCCTGGCGGACTCCAGGGCGCGCAGCAGCTCGCCGTCGTACGCGCGGAGTTCGGCGGGCCGCACCAGATGCTCGGCCAGTTCGGCGTCGAGCGCGAGCAGGTCGCCGACGAGCGTCGGGAACGATTTGGTGAGCGCGGGGTACGGGCCCGGTGCCTCGCGCAGCACGCGGGCGGCGAGCTGGTAGCGGGTGGCGTCGGCGAGCAGCCGGGCAGTGGGCTCCAGGCCGATGCGCAGACCGTGGTCGGTGAGGAGCTGCCCGGCGAA
Source organism: Streptomyces sp. HUAS YS2 (assembly GCF_033343995.1). NCBI lineage: Bacteria > Bacillati > Actinomycetota > Actinomycetes > Kitasatosporales > Streptomycetaceae > Streptomyces > Streptomyces solicathayae. The sequence goes on from NZ_CP137573.1 coordinate 2,810,307, forward strand.
GGCGTGGTACGTGGAGATGCGCGGCTCACCCGGGGGGTTGTCAGGGTCGATGACGTCGGGGTCGGTGACCCCGGCCCGTACGAGCGCGGTGCGGACGCGCTCGGCGAGCTCGCCGGCGGCCTTGTTGGTGAAGGTGAGGCCGAGGACCTGCTCGGGCGCGACCTGCCCGGTGCCGACCAGCCAGACCACCCGGGCGGCCATCACCGTCGTCTTGCCCGAGCCCGCGCCGGCCACGATGACCTGCGGCGCCGGGGGCGCGACGATGCAGGCCGTCTGCTCCGGCGTGAACGGGATGCCGAGCAGCTCCTTGAGCTGCTCGGGGTCGGTGAGGCGTGCGGTCACCCCAGAGAGGCTAACGGGGCGGGCCGACAGTCCCGGCCCGCTCCACCGGACGGGCCGGACGCCCCGGCGGGGCGGATCAGGCGCCGGTGCCCTGCTCCAGCCTGCTCAGGTCGACGGTCTCGTCCGCCGGCGGTGTGACCACCTTCACGGGCTTGTCGAACGCGGAGAGCCTGATCGCGCCCGGCTCGTCGCCCCCGGTCTTCACGATCCGGAGGATGTACGGCTTGCCCCGCTGCGCGACGGAGACGGTGGTCCGCTCTCCGTCGGCCTTCTTCTTGACGAGGGTGGCGGTGGGCACCGCGCCGACCCGGGAGTCCTTGCCCCGGGTCAGTCCGGTACGCGCGTCCTTGTCCGTCTTCAGGTCGGCGAGCAGGCTCTTGAGGTCGCAGACCCCGGCGAGTTCCGTGCTGCCCTGCTGCCCGGCGGCGATCTTCACCCAGCGGCCCTTGAGCAGTTCGACGGTGGCGTCGATCTGGGGCTCCGGCAGGCCCTGGGAGGTCATCGAGGTGCGCCAGAACCTCTCGTCGCCCTTCATGTACGCGACGTTGTCGGTCTGGCGCAGCTGCGCCAGACCGCCCTGCACCTTGAGGGTGCCGGTGCACTCGGACTTGTCGTTGACGGAGAAGTCGATGGCGAGCGGCTGCCCCTCGGAGACGACCCGGCCGGTCATACGGAGCGACTTCGCGGAGGTGGTCGCGGCGACAGCCTTGTCGGCGATCGCGTCGGCGCTCATCCCCTTGAACGGGTCGGGCGACGGAGACGGCGACGGGGCCGCGACGGCGGGCCGTACACCCTGCTGACCGCCGGTGCCCGTGCCCAGGTCGGGGATGTTCTGGTCGAACTGGGAGCATCCGGTCACGCCCGCGGCCAGTGCGGCCGCGCACACGGCGGTCGTCACGCTCCGGAGCCTCCGATGGGACGCCATGCGGCCCTCCTCGCTGCTTCCCCGAGCACGTTCTCTCCGTCCACCAGGGTCACCCAGTCGGCGCACGCCCGCGACTTCGCGGGCGTGCGCCGCAGCTCAGCCCAGCTTCGACATGTCGAGCATCTGGTCGGCCGGCGGGGCGGTCGCGACGACGGGCTTGTCGAACTCGGAGAACGTCATCAGGCCCGCGTCCTTCCCGCCCACGGTCTCGGCCTTGAGGAGGTACGGCTTGCCCTCCTTGGCGACGTAGAAGGTGAGCGTCCCGCCGTCGGCGTCCCTCTTGACCAGGGTCGCCGCGGGCACGCCGTCGACGTCGGCGTCGGCGCCGCGGGTCATGCCCTTGCGGTCCGACTTGTCCTTGTCCAGCTCCTTCATCATGGTCTCGTTGTTGCAGACCATGTCGAAGTCGCTGCCGGCCTCCTTGGCGGACATCTTGATCCAGCGGCCCTTCATGACCTCGGCCATGGCGACGGCCTCGGCCCTGGGGGTGCCGTCCTCGGCGGCCGCGTTGGTCCAGAACTTCTCGTCGCCCTTGACGTACATGCTGGGCTGCACCTTGCGCAGCTCGGCGGTGCCTTCGTTCAGGGTCATCTTGCCGTTGCAGGCGCCCTTGGTGTCGGCGGAGAAGTCGATGTCCACGGACTCGCCGTCGGCCTTGATCGTGCCGACCGCGTGCATCGAGGACGCGGCCTTGTTGGCCTCGATGGCCTTGTCGGCGATGGCGTCGGCGTCCAGGCCGGCGAACGGGTCGACCGGGGACGGGCTGGGGGCGGGGGCGGACGGGCTCGCCTTCTTGTCCTTGCCGGCCTCGGCCTTGCCGTCGCCGCCCTTGGAGCAGCCCGTCGCGGTCAGGGCCAGAGCCGCACAGACCGTCGTCGCGATCCAGAGCTTTCGAGTGGACGCCATGTTCGTACTCCTCGCAGGTTCGGTTACGCGCGGAGTGCGACCGGCTTCCCGGCTGAATGGTTGCTTCCGCTTAGGCGTGACCTCCGTCACTCGACGACGTGCCGGCCCTCCGGGCGGGCGCTGCACGACGCCTGGAACGAGCAGTTCGTGCAGTGCTGGCCGGTGCTGGGGGTGAAGCGTTCGTCCAGGACGCGGCCGGCGGCGGTGGCGAGCAGGTCGCCGACCCACTCCCCCGCGAGGGGTTCCTGCGCCTGGATCTTCGGCAGGGCGTCGCCGCCCTCCTTCTTGGCGGCGGGCTGGCGCAGCTGGACGAGTTCGGCGCCGCCGAGTTCGGGGCGGCGGCCGCCGAACACCTCGTCCACAGCGCCCTCGCGCACCGCGAGCTGGTAGACGGCGAGCTGGGGGTGGTGGGCGACCTCGTCCTTCGTCGGGGCGGACTTGCCGGTCTTGAAGTCGACGACGTAGGCACGGCCGTGCTCGTCCTGCTCGACGCGGTCCATGGAGCCGCGGATCCGGACCTCGTACGCGCCCGCTTCGAGGGTCACGTCGAAGTCGTGCTCGGTCGCGGCGGGCGTGCGGCCGCCGCGGTCCATGACGTGCCAGCGCAGGAAGCGCTCCAGGGCGGTACGGGCGTTCGCCTTCTCCTGGTCGGACTTCCAGGGGGCGTCGAAGGCGAGTCCGTCCCAGACCGAGTCGAGCCGGGTCATGAGGACGTCGAGGTCGGCGGGCGTACGGCCGGAGGCGACCTCGTCGGCGAGGACGTGGACGACGTTGCCGAAGCCTTGGGCGGCGGTGGCGGGGGCGTCGGCCTTGACCTCGCGGCCCAGGAACCACTGCAGGGCGCAGGTGTGGGCGAGCTGGTCCAGCGCGGAGCCGGAGAGCGTGACCGGGCGGTCCCGGTCACGGAGCGGGACGGCGCTGTGGGTCGGCTCGAACAGGCCCCACCAGCGGTCCGGGTGGGCTGCCGGTACGAGCGGCTGGCCCTCGTCGTCGGCGAGCGCGGCGAGCCGGGCGAGCCGCTCGGCGGCGGCGGCGCGCAACGCGTCGGAGGCGGCCGGGTCGACGGTGGTGGCGCGCAGTTCCGCGACGAGCGCGGCGACGGCAAGGGGCCGGCGGGGGCGGCCGGAGACGTCCTTGGGCTCGACGCCGAGTTCGGCGAGGAAGCGGGACGGCTGGTCGCCGTCGTCGGCCGGTGCCTTGACGGCGGTGACGACGAGGCGGTGTCGGGCGCGGGTGGCGGCGACGTAGAAGAGGCGGCGCTCCTCGGCCAGCAGGGCGCCGGGGGTGAGGGGTTCGGCGATGCCGTCGTTGCCGATGCGGTCGGCTTCGAGGAGGGAGCCGCGGCGGCGCAGGTCGGGCCAGAGTCCCTCCTGCACGCCGGCCACGACGACCAGGCCCCATTCGAGGCCCTTCGCCCGGTGGGCGGTCATCAGGCGGACGGCGTCGGGGCGGGCCTGGCGGCGGGTCAGGGTGTCGGCGGCGATGTCCTGGGCGTCGAGCTCCTCCAGGAAGTTCAGCGCGCCCCGGCCTCCGACGCGGTCCTCGGCGCGGGCGGCGGTCTCGAACAGCGCGCACACGGCGTCGAGGTCGCGGTCGGCGTTCCGCCCGGCCGCGCCGCCGCGCAGCGCTGCGCGCTCCAGACGGCCGGGCCACGGGGTGCCGCTCCAGAGCAGCCAGAGCGCCTCCTCGGCGGTCCCGCCGGAGGCGAGCAGCTCCCGCGTACGCCGCAGCAGATCTCCGAGGCGCTGCGCACCCCGCGCGTACGCCGGATCGTGCGCGACGAGCCGCTCCGGCTCGGCGAGCGCCCGCGCGAGCAGCACGTCGGACGGCGCGGGCACCTTGGCCCCCGCCGCCCGCTCCTCGTCCCGCAACGCCCGCCCGAGCCGCCGCAGATCGGCGGCGTCCATGGCAGCGAGCGGCGAAGCGAGCAGCTCGAGCGCGGTCTCGACGTCGAGCCAGGTCCCGGTCGCGCTGACGTCCACCCCCGAGCCGGAGGCAGGGGAAGCGGCGGCAGCCGGGACATCGGAGGCCCCGTCGGGGAGGACGTCGGCGGCGGGGCCCGCGCTCGGCGCGACGCCAGCGCCGACGGCCTCGCCGGAGGCGAGCGCGTCGTCGGCCACCGCGTCCGGGCCATCGGCCCGGCCCGCGCCCGGCGTAGCCGGCGCGTCGGTGCCCGACGCCCCGCCCGAACCGGGACCCGTACCGGCCCCGACCTTTGCAGCACCGCCGGGCGCCACGGCCGTTGCTCCCACGTCGACGGCCTCGGCCGAGGCGAGCGCATCGTCGACCGCCCCGCCCAGGGTGTCGGCGGCCGGGCCCGCGCCCGGCGTGGCCGGTGCGTCGGTGCCCGACGCCTCGCCCGAACCGGGGGGTCGCTCGTCGGCCGCGGCGCCCGCCTGCTCGCCGGAGGCGAGTGCGTCGTCGGCCGGGCTCGCCGCGCTTGCCGTCGCTCGGAGGGCCAGCAGGAGCGGGGACACCGCTGGTTCGTGGCGGAGGGGGGTGTCGGCGGTGTCCGTCTCCAGGGGGACGCCGGCCACGGTGAGGGCGCGGCGGAGGGCCGGGACCGTCGAGGCGGCGCGGACCAGGACGGCCATGTCGGACCAGGGGACGCCGTCCTCCAGGTGGGCGCGGCGCAGCAGGTCGGCGATGTTGTCGACCTCAGTGGAGGGCGTGGGGTACGTGTACGCCTCAACCCGGCCGCCCTCCCGGACCGCCTCCGGCTCGCGGTGCGCCCGCGCCTTCTCGGCGGGCAGCCGGGGCAGCGGCATCCGCCGGGTGAGCAGCCGGGTCGCCGCCAGCAGCTCGGTGCCGGAGCGCCGCGAGGTCGTCAGGACGCGGACGTCCGCGCCCCGGAAGGTGTCCGGGAAGTCGAGGATGCCGTTCACGTCCGCGCCCCGGAACGCGTAGATCGACTGGTCCGGGTCGCCGAAGGCGACCAGCGTCCGGCCTCCGCCCGCGAGCGCCCGCAGCAGCCGGACCTGCGCCGGGTCGGTGTCCTGGTACTCGTCGACGAACACCGCGTCGTACTCCGGCAGCGCCACGCTCTCCGCCAGCAGCACCGCCCGGTGCACCAGCTCCGCGTAGTCGAGCACCCCCTGCATGTCGAGCACGTCGAGGTACTCCGCGAGGAACCCGGCCGCCGCCTTCCAGTCCGGCCGCCCCACCCGCGCCGCGAACTCCGCCAGCGCCCTCGGCCCGAGCCCCAGCTCGCGGGAGCGCGCGAGGACGGCACGTACCTCGTCGGCGAAGCCGCGGGTGGTCAGGCAGGCCCGGAGCTCGTCGGGCCAGTGGATGCGGGCCAGGCCCTCCTTCTCCAGGTCGAGCTGGCCGGCGAGCAGCTCGCGCACGGCCACGTCCTGCTCGGGGCCGGAGAGCAGCCGCAGCGGCTCGGCGAACAGGTCGGCGTCCTGGTGGGCGCGGACCAGCGCGTAGCAGTACGAGTGGAAGGTCGTCGCCTGCGGCGCCCGTACGCCGCGCAGCCGCGCCGCCATCCGGTCGCGCAGCTCGACCGCCGCCTTGCGGCTGAAGGTGAGGACGAGGATCCGCTCCGGGTCCGTCCCCGCCTCCACGCGCGCCGCGACCGCCTCGACCAGCGTCGTCGTCTTCCCGGTGCCCGGTCCGGCGAGGACGAGCAGCGGCCCGCCGGTGTGCTCAACCACACCCCGCTGCGCTGCGTCCAGCTGAGGAGGACGCACGGCGGCGGGGGCCGTCCGCACCAGTCGGTACGCGCCATGAGTCCCCGGCCGTACCGGTGCCTGGTACGGCGTACGCCTTGTGGTGGAGGAGGAACTCACGTGGATCGCCGGTCCTGGTGGGTGTGCGTGTGCGCGTGCGCGTGTTGCAGGTGCGGATGCTGACGGAGCGGTGCGGAGGGTGCGGAACAGACGACCTTACGGGAATCCCGCACCGTCCGGAGCGGTCATCCGCACACCGCCCCGCGCCGTCATCCGCGAGCGGCCGTCCCGTCCCACCGCGCCCGCCGCATGTCGATCTTCGGCAGGTGGCCCTCCGCGCTGCGGGCGGCCTCCTTCAGCGGGGTGCTCTCCTCCCGGTAGTGACCGAGCGCACGCTGCTCGTGCCCGGGCAGCAGCGTGCCGTCCGCGCGCACCACTCGCCACCAGGGCACCGCGCCGCCGTACAGTGCCATCACACGGCCCACTTGCCGCGGGCCGCCCTCGCCGAGCCACTCGGCGACGTCCCCGTAGGTCATGACCCGGCCGGGCGGGATCAGCTCGGCGACCTCCAGGACCCGTTCCGCATACTCGGGAAGGTACTCGGGAAGCTCCTCGACGCTCATCCGGCACATCCTGCCTCACCGCACCGACAACCCCCTGATGCCTCCCTGTGGCGGCTTCCCGTGCCACCATCGTCCGGGCGGTGACTGGTGATACGAGATCAAGAGCTCCACGAGCAAGCACAGCGACGACAGCAAGAAGAGATCACGGACATGGTGAAGGGGCACGACGCGCAGCCTCCCGATGAGGCCGGCCCGGGCGTACCCGCAGGCCCCGGGGGCGTCGGCGAGCCCGACGAGCCCGGTGAGTCCGGCACGCCCGGTGGCTCCCGCACGTCCGGTGACTCCCGCACGCCCGGTGACTCCCGCACGCCCGCGGAGCCCAGCGAGCGCGTCTCCGGGGACGAGCCGCTGCTCGCCGCCCGGGTGCACCGCCCCTCCGACCTGCTCCGGCTGCTCGTCGGCGTGCTCGCGATCGCCCTCGTCCTGGCCATCGCCGCGTTCGCCCACGGCACCACCTCCGGCCTGGAGCAGGACATCAACAAGGGGACGACCGGCGCCCCCGACGTCTTCGTCAAGATCGCCGGCCTGGTCTCGTCCATCGCCGTCCTGCTCGTCCCGGTCGCGTTCGCCATCGAGCGGCTGATCAAACGGGACGGGCTGCGCATCGCCGACGGCGTGCTCGCCGCCGTCCTCGCGCACGGTATGACCCTCGCCACCGACCTGTGGGTGGCGCGGGCCGCGCCCGGCACCATCCAGGACGCGCTGACCCAGCCGGCGGCCGGTGGCGGGCTGACCGATCCGGTGCACGGCTACCTCGCGCCGGTCATCGCGTACATGACCGCCGTCGGCATGGCCCGCAGACCCCGGTGGCGGGTGGTGCTCTGGTTCGTCCTGCTGCTCGACGCGTTCACCATGCTGGTGGCCGGCTACACGACCGCGTTCTCGATCATCCTCACCGTGCTGATCGGCTGGACCGTCGCGTACGGCACGCTCTACGCCGTCGGCTCCCCCAACGTCCGTCCCACCGGCCAGACGCTGCTCGCGGGCCTGCGCCGGGTCGGCTTCCGGCCGGTCACCGCGCTGCGCGCGGAGGGCCTGCCCGACACCGTCGAGCAGGGCGACCGGGGCCGCCGCTACATCGTGACGCTGGAGGACGGGCCGCCGCTCGACGTCACCGTCGTCGACCGCGAACAGCAGGCGCACGGCTTCTTCTACCGGGTGTGGCGGCGACTGACGCTGCGCGCCATCACCACCCGCCGCTCGATCGTCTCGCTGCGCCAGGCCCTGGAGCAGGAGGCGCTGCTCGCGTACGCGGCGATCGCCGCCGGGGCGAACGCGCCGAAGCTGATCGCCACCTCCGAGCTGGGCCCGGACGCCGTGATGCTCGTGTACGAGCACCTGGGCGGCCGGACCCTGGACTCCCTGGAGGACAAGGAGGTCACCGACGAGCTGGTGCGCAGCGCGTGGCGCCAGGTGGAGGCGCTCCAGTCGCGCCGGATCGCGCACCGGAGGCTCGTGGGGGACGCGATCCTGGTGGATCGTTCCGGCAAGGTGATCCTGACGGATCTGCGCGGCGGCGAGATCGCCGCCGGCGATCTGGTGCTGCGGATGGACATCGCGCAGCTGCTCACCACCCTCGGTCTGCGGATCGGCGCGCAGCGCGCCGTCGCCGCCGCAGTGGAGGTGCTGGGCCCGGACGCGATCGCCGACTGCCTGCCGCTGCTCCAGCCGATCGCGCTGAGCCGCTCGACCCGTGCGGAGCTGCGCCGGCTGGCGCGCGAGCGTTCTAAGCGGGAGCGGGAGGCGGTCCTGGAGGCCTCCGAGGCGGCGAAGCGGGCGCGCGCCGAGAGCGGGGCGGCGGCCGGCCAGGTCGCGGGTGCGGACGCGAAGGCGGACCGGAAGGCCGTACGGGCGGAGAAGCAGGCCGACAAGCGGGCCGAGAAGCGCGCACTCGACTCGGCGCTCGACGAGGCCCGCGAGGAGGACCTGCTGGCGCAGATCCGCCGGCAGGTGCTGCTGATCCGGCCGCAGGCGCCGGTCGAGCCGGTGCGTCTGGAGCGGATCAAGCCGCGGACGCTGATCAGCCTGATCGCGGGCGCGGTCGCCGCGTACTTCCTGCTCTCGCAGATCGCCCGGACGCCGCTGTCGGCGATCGCCGAGGCGAACTGGGGCTGGGTGGCGGCGGCGGTGCTGTTCTCGGCGCTGAGCTACGTGGCGGCGGCGATGAGCCTGCTGGGCTTCGTGCCCGAGCGAGTGCCGTTCGGGCGGACGGTGGTGGCGCAGCTCGCCGGGTCGTTCGTGAAGATCGTCGCCCCGGCGGCGGTCGGCGGCGTGGCGCTGAACACCCGGTTCCTGCAGCGCTCCGGCGTGCGGCCGGGGCTCGCGGTGGCGAGCGTCGGCGCGTCACAGTTGTTCGGGCTCGGCGCGCACATCCTGCTGCTGCTCGCCTTCGGCTATCTGACGGGGACGGAGAAGTCGCAGTCCTTCACCCCGTCCCGGACGGTGATCGCCGGCCTGCTGACGGTGGCGGTGCTGGTCCTGGTCGTGACGGCGATCCCGTTCATGCGGAAGTTCGTCTCGACGCGGCTGCGGTCGCTGTTCGCGGGCGTGGTGCCGCGCATGCTGGACGTGCTTCAGCGGCCGCTGAAGCTGGCCACCGGCATCGGCGGAATGCTGCTCCTGACGGGCGTCTTCGTGCTCTGTCTGGACGCGTCGATCCGTGCCTTCGGACAGGGCCAGGCGGAGACCCTGAGTTTCGCGACCGTGGCGGTCGTCTTCCTCGCCGGCAACGCGATCGGCTCGGCGGCCCCGACCCCGGGCGGCGTCGGCGCGGTCGAGGGCGCGCTGACGCTCGGCCTGGTGACGGTGGGCAACCTGCCGCTGGAGGTGGCCACGCCCGCGGTACTGCTGTACCGGCTCCTGACGCTGTGGCTGCCGGTGCTGCCGGGCTGGCTGTGCTTCAACTGGCTGACGAAGAAGGGCGCGCTGTAGGGCGTACTTCGGGCGTGCGCGGCGGGGCGCACCACGCGGCGCCCCGCCACCCGCATGGCCCATGGCGCGCGCGGGGCGCGACGGCCCGGACCACGATGGACGCATGCCGAACGCACCCCGCCGCGCCGCCCTCGTCGCCGCCATCGCCGTCGTCGCGCTGCTCGCCGCCGGGTGCTCGGACGACGGGGACAAGCCCGCGGCGGAGGGGTCTCCCTCGGCCTCCGGCCTGGCCGCGCTCGCGTCGCAGGATCTGGAGTGGTCGGTCTGTCCGCCGCCGTCCGCCGCCGAGGGTGGCGGGCCCGCGCCGTCGCCGCTGCCCGGCGGAACGCAGTGGGAGTGCTCCTTCATGGACGCACCGCGGGACTACGCCGATCCCGGCGGCGAGACGATCGAACTCGCCCTGATCCGCGCCAAGGCCAGGAACACCTCGGACCGCATCGGCTCCCTGATCTTCAACTTCGGCGGCCCGGGCGGCTCCGGCATCACCGGACTGCCGTCCTTCGGCGCCGACTTCGAGTCCCTGCGCTCCCGCTACGACCTGGTCTCCTTCGACCCGCGCGGCGTCGGCCGCAGCGCGGCCGTGGAGTGCCTGGGCGACCGGGAGCTCGACGCGTACTACGCCGTGGACGGGTCCCCCGACGACGCCGCGGAGGAGAAGACGCTCGCCGAGAGCCAGAAGAAGTACGCGGACGCCTGCGAGGACAACTCCGGCGACGAACTCCCGCACGTCGGGACCGAGAACGCCGCCCGCGACCTGGACCTGATGCGCCAGGTGCTCGGCGACGACAAGCTGCACTACTTCGGGATCTCGTACGGCACCGAACTCGGCGGCGTCTACGCCCACCTGTTCCCGAAGAACGTGGGCCGCGCCCTGCTCGACGCCGTCGTCGACCCGAACGCCGGCACCGAGGATGGCGCCCTCGGCCAGGCCCGCGGCTTCCAGCTCGCGCTGGACAACTTCGCGAAGGACTGCCTGGCCCGTGGCGACGCGTGCAAGCTGCCCGGCTCCTCCGTCGCCGAGATCGAGTCGTTCATCACCGAGTTGCTCGCCGAACTCGACGAGAAGCCGATCGAGGGCAGCGGCGACCGGAAGCTCACCCAGACCCAGGCGACCAACGGCATCGCGCAGGCGCTGTACTCCAAGGAGCTCTGGCAGTACCTGGAGCAGGGCCTCGACGAGGCCGCAGCCGGCAACGGCGGTCTGCTCCTGGCCCTGTCCGACTCCATGAACGGCCGCAACCAGGAGGGCCAGTACAGCAACATCCAGGCGGCCAACGCGGCGATCAACTGCGTGGACTACAAGGAGCGCTACAGCGTCGACCAGGCGAAGGCGAAGCTGCCGGAGTTCCGCGAGGCGTCGGCCGTGTTCGGCGACTTCATGGGCTGGGCGCTGACGACCTGCACGCAGTGGCCGGTCGGCGGCACCTGGGAGCACCCGGACGTGAGCGCCCCCGGCTCCGCCCCGATCCTCGTCATCGGCACCACCGGCGACCCGGCGACCCCGTACGCGGGCGCGCACGCCATGGCCGAGGCGCTGGGCAAGGGCGTCGGCGTGGAGATGACGTACGTGGGCGAGGGCCACGGCTCGTACACGGGCGGCAGCGCCTGCGTGAAGGCCGCGGCCGACGCGTACCTGCTGAACGGCCGTGTACCGGCCGCTGGTACCGTCTGCCGCTAGTCGTCCGCGCGGGGGGTCATTCACACATGCACATGTCCATACGCATACGGACCGCGGTGCTCGGAGTCGCCGGACTGCTCCTGGCGGGCTGCACGAGTGGCGGTGACGCCCCCGGCACGGACGCGTCGCCGACCGGTGGGGCCAAGAACCCCTCCGCCGCCCCGACCGGAACCCCGCTGCCCGCCGCGCTCACCGGCCAGCGCCCGCGCTGGCGCGGCTGCCCGGCCCCCGAGGGCGGCGAGAAGCCCGGCGCGGGCTGGCGCTGCGCGGACGTGAAAGTGCCGCTGGACTACAAGAAGCCGGCCGGCGAGACGATCACCGTCGCGCTGATCCGCAAGGAGGCCCGGGACAAGGACCGCCGGATCGGCTCGCTGCTGTTCAACTTCGGCGGCCCGGGCGCGTCCGGCGTCGAGATCCTGCCGCGCGCCGCCACCGAGTACGCCGGGCTGAACGAACGGTACGACCTGGTGGGCTTCGACCCCCGGGGCGTCGGCCGCAGCAGCGCCGTGGTCTGCCGGGACGACAAGGAGCAGGCCGCGTCCGAGGCGGGCACGGACCTCACCCCGGACACGGCGGCCGAGGAGGCCGCGTTCGTGAAGGACGGCACCGCGTTCGGAGCGGGCTGCGCCCGCCGCTCCGGGAAGCTGGTCCCGCACACCACCACCAGCAACACCGCCCGCGACCTGGATCTCGTCCGCCATGTGCTCGACGACGCGAAGCTGAACTACTTCGGCATCTCGTACGGCACCCAGCTCGGCGCCGCCTACGCGCACCTGTTCCCGGCGAACGTGGGCCGGACGGTCCTCGACGCGGTCGTCGACCCGACCGCCGACTCCACCGGACACGCCCGCAACCAGACCATCGGCTTCCAGCGGGCGTTGGACAACTACCTGAAGAACAAGGGCGAGAACCCCAAGGCCGGCACGGCCAGGATCAGCGCGCTCCTCGATCGACTCGACCGCGACCCGCTGCCGGTCGGAGGCCGGAAGCTGACCGACAGCCTGGCTCTCACCGGCATCGTGATGCCGCTGTACTCCGAGAGCAGCTGGCCCATGCTGACCTCCGCGCTGCAGAAGGCGGAGAGCGGCGACGGCTCCGAACTCCTGCAGCTCGCCGACTACTACAACGACCGTGACCGGAACGGGCACTACAGCACCCAGAGCCATGCGCAGCGGGCGATCTCCTGCGCCGACTCCGCCGAGCGGCCGACGGCCGCCCAGGCCCGGGCGCTGCTGCCGGAGTTCCGGAAGCTGTCGCCGGTCTTCGGCGCGTTCCTGGCCTGGGACACGGCCGGCTGGTGCGCGAACTGGCCGGTGAAGGGCGAGCGTTCGAAGTCGGACGTGAGCGCCCGGGGCGCCGGCCCGATCCTGGTCGTCGGCACGACCGGCGACCCGGCGACGCCGTACGAGGGCGCCCCGAGGATGGCGAAGGCGCTCGGGGACGGTGTCGGCGTCCTGGTCACCAACAAGGGCGAGGGGCACGGCGCGTACGGCACGGGGGCCTGCGTGACGAAGACGGTCGACGCGTACTTCCTGGACGGCAAGATCCCGTCGTACGGCAAGACCTGCTCCTGAGCATCCGCCGGACATGCCGGAAGGCCCCGGACCTGAATCCAGGTCCGGGGCCTTCCGCGTGCTTCGTGCCGTGAGGCGTGAGGTCTAGTAGACCGGCTTCTCGGGCTCGATCTGGTGGACCCAGCCGATCACTCCGCCGCCGACGTGCACCGCGTCCGCGAAGCCCGCGGACTTCAGCACCGCGAGGACTTCCGCACTGCGGACACCCGTCTTGCAGTGCAGGACGATCCGCTTGTCCTGCGGGAGGTCCTGGAGGGCGTTGCCCATCAGGAACTCGTTCTTCGGGATCAGCCGCGCGCCGGGGATCGAGACGATCTCGTACTCGTTGATCTCACGGACGTCGATGATGTCGATGTTCTCGCCGTCGTCGATCCACTCCTTGAGCTGCTTCGGAGTGATCGTCGAGCCGAGCGCCGCCTCCTGGGCCTCCTCGGACACGACGCCGCAGAAGGCCTCGTAGTCGATGAGCTCGGTGACGGTCGGGTTCTCGCCGCAGACCGCGCAGTTCGGGTCCTTGCGGACCTTCACCTGGCGGTACTGCATCTCCAGGGCGTCGTAGATCATCAGCCGGCCGACCAGCGGGTCGCCCACGCCGGCCAGGACCTTGATCGCCTCGGTGACCTGGATGGAGCCGATGGACGCGCAGAGCACGCCCAGTACGCCGCCCTCGGCGCAGGAGGGGACCATGCCCGGCGGCGGGGGCTCCGGGTAGAGGCAGCGGTAGCAGGGGCCGTACTCGGACCAGAACACGGAGGCCTGGCCGTCGAAGCGGTAGATCGAGCCCCAGACGTACGGCTTGTTCAGCAGCACGCAGGCGTCGTTGACGAGGTAGCGCGTGGCGAAGTTGTCCGTGCCGTCGACGATCAGGTCGTACTGGCTGAAGATGTCCATCACGTTGTCGGCCTCGAGCCGCTCTTCGTGCAGGATCACGTTCACGTACGGGTTGATGCCGAGGACCGAGTCCTTGGCGGACTCGGCCTTGGAGCGGCCGATGTCGGCCTGGCTGTGGATGATCTGGCGCTGCAGGTTCGACTCGTCGACCTCGTCGAACTCCACGATGCCAAGCGTGCCGACACCGGCCGCGGCCAGGTACATCAGGGCCGGCGAACCGAGGCCACCGGCGCCCACACAGAGCACCTTGGCGTTCTTCAGCCTCTTCTGCCCGTCCATCCCGACGTCGGGGATGATCAGGTGGCGGGAGTACCTGCGGACCTCGTCAACGGTGAGCTCGGCAGCCGGCTCGACCAGGGGTGGCAGCGACACGGAGACCTCATCAATACAGCTGGTCGGTGAGTCAATACGGTTGTTCTCCCCGTAACACTGCCACGCTGCTTCTCATTCCGAGACACCCGGTCCGATCCGCGAGACGATTTCGTCCCAGTAGCCGGGCAGTGCCTGGAACGGGTCGGTATGTCCGCCACCGTTCGCGGCCCGGTCGCTGCGATCGGTGAAGAAGATCGTTCCGGCGCCCTGCCAGCGTGCGACCCGCATCGCCTCGTCGAGATGGCTGCGCGGCACCCCGTGGACGAGGTGGACGAACCGCTCCGGCGGGTAGTCGGCGGTCCACTCCGCCACCTGCGACCAGCGGTAGTCCGTCCACGGGCCGCAGAAGGTGACCAGCTGGTCCGCGGTCTCGGCGTAGCCCGGGTACGGGTGGCTGCCGTGGCCGAGGACGAGATGCGCCTCGCCGTCGAGGATCGCCTCCAGTGTGGCCGTGGTGCGCCGCACCTCGGGCAGGTCGATCCGGTCGGTGGGGCAGCGGTCGAGGTAGTAGCCGTCGACCTTGTACCAGTCGAGGTAGCGGTGGGCGTCCGAGACGATGTCGCCGAAGTCGCGCGAGCCGTGCCGCAGGTCGAGGTGGCCAAGGACGCGGACCCCCGCGTTCTTCAGCCGCCCGGCCGCCTCCAGGCAGTGCGGGTCGGGCCGGTCCCCCGGCCCGCCGGCGACGTTGAGCACCGCCCAGTGCAGCGGCGTGCCCGGCCGGGTCAGCTCGGCCCACTCGACCGGGGCGAGCAGCGGGTGCGCGTACCCGGGGACGCCGAAGCCCATCTCGCTGAGCGCCCCGGTGACACCGGTGCGCGTGGTCAGATGCGGCATGCCGCCTCCATCCAGATGTCGGCGAGCGACTCCTCCAGGTTGATCCGGGGGCGCCAGCCGAGCCGGTCGCGGGCGGTGCGGACGTCCGCCTGCTGCCAGGGTCCGCAGCCATCCGGGTACGGGTAGGGCGGGCCGGCGACGTGGTGCTGGTGGTCGATGCCGGCCTCGCTGCGCGGGGCGCCGATGACCGGGCGGCCGGGCGGGCCGTCGAGCTCGTGCAGGCTGCCGGCGTAGCCGGCCACCCTGGCCAGGACGGCGGCGGCGTCCCTGAGCCGTACGGCACGTCCGGTGCCGATGTTGACGACGCCCTGCGCGGCGGAGAGCGAGGCCGCGTGGACGGCCCGGGCCACGTCGCGTACGTCGACGAAGTCGCGCTGGACGCCGAGGCCGGCCAGCTTCAGCTCGCCGTCGCCGGACTGCATCGCCCGGCGCATCGCCTCGGCGAGCCGGCCGAGCGGGGAGCCGGCCGGGGTGCCGGGGCCGACCGGCGAGAAGACCCGCAGCACCACGGCGTCGAGGCCGGAGCCGAGGACCAGCTCGGTGGCGGCGAGCTTGGACACGCCGTACGGGCCGCCGGGGCGCGGCACCGCGTCCTCGGCGGTGGAGGAGCCGGGCTGCGAGGGCCCGTACTCCGAGGCGCAGCCGAGCTGGACGAGCCGGGCGCCGCAGCCGCTGCGGCGCAGGGCCTCGCAGACGGTGGCGACGGCGACCGTGTTGTGCCGGGTCAGCTCGCGGGCCCCGCCCCGGGTGGCGCCGGCGCAGTTGACGACGACGCCCGGGTGGACGGCGTCGAGGAAGCGGGTGAGCGCGCCGGGGCTGCCCCCGGCCAGGTCGAACCGCACGTCGGCGTCGTCGCCGCGGCCCAGCGCGGTGAGGTGCACCGCCGGGTCGGCGAGCAGTCGGTCGGCGACGAAGCGGCCGAGGAATCCATTGGCTCCGAGCAGCAGCACCCTCATCGTGCGGCCCCTTCGTGCCGACCGGCCGGTGCTGGGGGTTGGGGGGTCATCTGTGGTGTCTCCTTGGGATGCGTGGGTCGCGAGGGGCACGCCCGCGGCGTCGGCTCCGCGGGTGCGCCGGGCGGGGGTCAGGGGGTGGGCGCGGCGTCGGCGTGGGCCGAGGCGCGGGAGAGGGCGACGGTGGCGTGCGCGAGGAGCGCGAGCGCCGCCGTGCCGCAGACGAGGGCGGGTACCGCGGCGGGGCCCCAGGCGTCCACGACGGCGCGGACCGGGGCGGCGAGAGGGTGGAGGCCGGGGAGCCGGCCGGCAAGCACGCTCGCGAGGGCGAGCGCCTCGGCGGCGCAGGCCGCGCCGAGTGCGGCGGCGGCCGCCTCGGGGCGGCCGTGCACGGTGAGCAGCCGGGCGATCAGCAGCAGGACGCCGAGGGCGACCGTGCCGTACGGCGCTCCCGCGGCGGCCGACAGGGCGGTCAGCGCGAGGAGCTGGAGCCCGACGGCGGCGAGCAGCAGCGGCCGGACGCCGGTGGCGAAGTCGTCCAGACCCCGGCTGGCGGCGAGCCGGCGGCGGGCCCGCCCGGAGAACAGCCGGGCACACCACGCGGCGGGGGCGACGGAGAGCGCGAGGACGAGGAGCGGGGCGGGGGCGAGGGGCCAGAGCGCGTCGGGGCCGCCGCCGACCAGGGCCTGGAGGAGGCCGTCGCCGGCGACCGCGTAGCCGAGCAGCCACAGGGTCCACAGGACGGTGCTGCGGGCGGGGCGGCCTGGGGCGGCGCGCAGCGGGCCGCGCCGGACGGCGGCGACGCCCGCGGCCGCCAGGGCGAGGACGGCGGCCACGCCGACGCCGAGGCGGGCGGGGCCCTCGGTCAGGGCGAGGCCGCCGGCCGCGACCAGGGCGACCGCGCCGGGCGCGAGGACGAGCCCGGCCCAGGCCGCGACCGGCTCGGCCGGGGGCGCGGCGGCGGGGCGGGGCGGTTCGCCGCCGCGCGGCACCCGGGCGTACAACTCCTCGGCGAGCGAGAACACGTCCCGGTGCCGGAACCGGGCGGCGGTCCGGTCGGTGACCCCGTGGATCTCGAGACCGGCGGCGATCTCCAGCGGGTCGACGGCCCCCTCGACCAGCTCGCGATGCCGGTGCAGCAGCGCCTTGACGGGGTCGCCGTTCCCACGCCGGGGCGCGGCGGGTCCAGGACTGGTGGCTGCGGCGGAGCCGCGCATGGATGTGCCTCCTTCAGGCATCGGCACTCACCGGCCGTTCCTCCCCGGCCGCCTCGGCCGGAGTCCGGCCGGGGGCGACTGCGGCCGGGCTCCGGTCCGAGCCGGGCGGCTCGGACGCCGCCGACGGCCCGGTCGCGGTGTGCGGCCCGGCCTCGTCGGCCGGGGTACGGCCAGGGGCCGTGGTGGCCGGGCGCCGCCCGGAGCGCGGCGCCTCGGCCGCGGGCGACGCCTCGGTGGGGGTGTTGGTGGCCGGGCGCCGGTCCGAGCCGGGCGGCTCGGACGCCGCCGACGGCCCGGTCGCGGTGTGCGGCCCGGCCTCGTCGGCCGGGGTACGGCCGGGGGCGGTGGTGGTCGTGCACCGGTCGGAGCCCGTCGGCGCGGTCTGCATCGGCGGCTCGGCCGGGGCGGCCTTCGGGTCCGGGGTACGCGTCGTCCAGTGGCCCGGGAGCGACGCTTCGGCGGGGTGGGCGAAGGGGACGCCCTCCGCCGTGCCGCGCCGGACCGGGGAGTGGGAGAGCAGTTCCAGGTAGATGCCGCGGAACGCGGCGAGGTTCTGCTCGACGGTGAACAGTTCGAGCGCGCGGGCGCGGGAGGCAGCGCCGAGCCGGTGCCGGCGTTCGGGGTCGCGCAGCAGCGCGAGGCAGGCGTCGGCGAGCGCCCGCGGGTTGCGCGGCGGAACGACGAGCCCTGTGCCGCCGATAACCTCGACGACCGCGCCGACGTCCGTGGAGACGGTGGCCCGCGCGCAGAGCATCGCCTCGACGAGGCTGATCGGGAAGCCCTCTACGACGCTGGAGAGCACGACCACCGCCCCGCCCCCGTACGCGTCGGCGAGGCTCGGCGCCTCGGGCCCGCCGAGTTCCTCGAAGGAGACCGGGTTGTCGCCGACCGCGTACTCGTCGGCCGCCTCGTCCGGGAACAGCTGCGCGGCGAGCGCCCGGCAGTGCGCGAGGTAGCTGTCCGCGCCGGGCTCGCGTACCGGCACGGCGACGATCCGCAGCCGTGCGTCCGGCTGCTCGCGGCGCACCTCGGCGAAGGCGTGCAGCAGCGCGATGAGGTCCTTGGCGGGTTCGACCCGGCCGACCCAGACGAGGGTGGCCGGGTCGGCGCCCTCGTCGTCCTCGCCGACCTCCGTGAACCGGCCGGCCGCCATGCCCGGGTAGACCGTGCGCTGCTTGGCGCGGTCGGCGCCGCACTTCTCCTGCCAGCGGCGGGCGTGCGCGTTGCCGGGGGTGAGGAGGGCCGCCTGCCGGTAGATCTCGGTGGCGAGCCGCCCGTGGAACGCGGCGAGCAGCGCGCGCACCGGCGCGCCGACGGCCGTCCCGGAGGCGGCGAGGTACTGGCTGCGGAGCTGGACGCCGTACTCGGTGACCAGCAGCGGCGTGCCGAAGAAGCGTTTGGCCAGCAGGCCGGGAAGCGCCGCCGTTCCACCGGCGGCCGCGTGGCAGAGGTCGACCGCGCCGAGGGTGTCCTCGGTGTACCAGTCGACCGAGAGCGGCCGCAGCGAGCTCTCCAGTCGGCCTACGAACGCGAGGTGGTCGGGCAAGGCCGCGTCGCGCGCGCCGCCCCGCGCGCCGGGGGCACGGCAGGCGGACTCCAGGATGCGGACGGCGGGTTCGGAGCGCAGCGCCGCCGCCAGGCCGCCGTGCTCGCGGGCGAGTTCGGCGAGGCCGTACAGCCCCTCGGCGAAGTCGTCCGCGGCGGAGGGGGCATCGCCCTCCGTACAGAGCCCGGCGGCCAGCGCGCCGAAGTGCCGGGCGAAGAGCCGCCGGGCTCGGCGGCCGTGCCGGCGCCCGTCGTCCTCGCGGCCCCAGAGCGGCGCGGTGCTGACCCGGCGCACCTGCTGCGGGAGGTCGACCCAGCCGCCGTCCTCCTGGCGGGCGCTGCGGGAGAGGGCGTAGAGGTCGAACTCGTGCCGGCCGAGCCCGCGCACGAGCCGGTCGCACCAGAGCCTGGACTCACCCGTGGCATACGGATAGCCACCCTCGGTGAGCAGTGCGATGCGCACGAAAACACACCCCCGATCTCCCTTGCGCGCGGTCGCCGTCGGTCGGACGACTCGCAGCGGGAAGAACGTAAGCGGATGTGCCGGTGGCGCGACGGACGGTTGTCCGTCGCGCCACCGGAAGGGGTGAATGCTCGTAACTTTCCCGACCCGGTCGCGTTCTGTCGCGGTACGGGGCGAAACGACTACGCTCCGTCAGGCCGGGGTGCCCGCTCGGGGGACGGGCAGACGGTCAACTCCCGGGGTGGACCCAGGGGTTGGGACGGCACTCGATGCCGTCGATGTCCAGGGACTTGGTCTGCTGCTGCATCACGGGGGCGAGCGCGCCCGGCGTCCTGCAGCTCACGTGTCCGTGGCCGAGCCGGTGGCCGACCTCGTGGTTGATCAGCATCTGGCGGTACGCGTACATGGCCTTCGGCCCGAAGGTCTCCGAGCCCTGCGCCCACCGGAAGGCGTTGATCATCACGCGCTGGGTGGAGGCGGAGTCGCAGGAGACGTTGTCGACGGTGGTGTCGAGCCCCGACTTCTCGCACCAGACGCCGGTGGTGCCGGGGCTGGCCAGGGTGATGACGAACTCCGGGTCCCCGCTGGAGATCCGCTCGAAGGTCATCTCGCCCTTGCCGGCCCAGCTGCGCTCGTCGTTGAGGGTCTTCTGCACGGCCTTCGCGAACAGCGCCGGGTCGAGCCCGAGCCCCTTCTCGACGTCGACCCGGTAGCGGATCTTCCGCCCCTTGCCGGGGGCCTTGTCGAAGCCGGGCACGGCCTCGAAGTCCCCGGACGCCTTGAGCTTCGGGTCGATCGGGAACTGGCGCGCCATCAGCTGGTCGTACGTGAGCGGCACGGCGGGCTTCACCGGCGCGCCCTGCGAGGGGGTCGCCCGGTCGTCGGAGCGGTCGGAGCGGGGCGCGTCCTCGACGGCGCGCCCGCCGGCCTCTCCGGCGGACCGGTTGGAGGCGTCCCGGGTGTCCGTGCCGCCGGCGACCTGGCCGGCGACGACGACGGCGAGGACGGTGGTGACGGCGGCCGCCGCCACACCGGTGAGCGTGCGGCCCTTGCCGCCGGACTTCGCGGGCGGCTGCTCCTCGTCGGGCAGCGTCCGCGGCTCGGCGTCGGTGTCCCGGAGGTCGTCGAAGGCCTCCAGGTCCTGCGGGAGGGTCTCGCGCCGCGGTGCCGGTATGAACGGGGTCTGCGAGGCGGTCTGGGCGGGGCCGCCGGCGCGGTGGCGGGGCACGCCCTGCCAGTCGCCGTACCGCTGGGGCGGCGGCGGAGCGCCTTCGGGATGCTGGGGGTGTCCGCCGCGGACGTCGGGCCCGGGGCCGGCCGGGCCGCCGAGGGCGCCGCCGTAGGGGCCGCCGGGCCGGGCCGCGTAGCCCTGCGCGCCGTAGGAAGGGGTGCCGTGGGCGGGGGTTCCGTAGTCCGGGCGGCCGTTGTCCTGGCGGCCGTAGGCCGGAGTGCCGTGCGCGGGAGTGCCGTAGGAAGGGGTCCCGTAGGAAGGGGTGCCGGGGGCTGGGGTGCCGTACCCCGGAGTGCCGTGGGCGGGGGTTCCGTAGTCCTGGCCGCCGTAGGCCGGGGTGCCGTGCGCGGGGGTGCCGTAGGGCTCCGTCCCGTACCCGGGCGTGCCGTGCGGCGGGGTCTCGGTGGCCGCGCCACCGGACCGGCGGCGGCGTCCGCTGCCGGGCCTCGCGGCCTCCGGCTCCCCCGGTTTGACGGCCGCGGGAGCGGGGCCCTTGCGACTATGTCGTCCCACCCCGGGTCAGCTCCCGCCCTCTTGGTTCTCTGCGTGCTCTTCGATCAGTTCGCGGACGGCCGCGGCGACCGTCTCCGGGTACTCCATCATGGCCACGTGTCCCGCCTCCGGCAGGGTCAGGAGTCGCGAACCGCGGAACGCCGCGGCCGCCCTGCGCGCCATACGGTACGAGACGAGCTGGTCGCGTCCGCCGTACACGAGGAGCGTCGGCGCGAGCACCCGCTCCGCCTGACGCCACAGCCCGTGCTGCCCGCCGAGGGTGTACGCGTCCACGATCCCGCGGGCCGAGCGGGCCATGGCGTCCCAGAAGTACGGGAGCTCCAGTCGCCGTTCCATCTCTTCCACGGCGTGTCGGAAGCCCTCGTCCGTCACTCGTCCGGGGTCTCCGTAACAGAGCGACAGCACCCCCCGGACGCGTTGTTCGGGCGTCCAGTCCCGGCTGAGCCGGGCGAACAGACCGGCCACGCCGGGCAGCGCGAGCGCTGCGGTCGGCCAGGCGTTGCGCTGGACGCGCAGCTCGGGCAGCGCGGGCGAGACCAGGGTCAGGGTGCGCACCAGGTCCGGGCGGACCGCGGCGACCCGGGTGACGGCGGCGCCCCCGAGCGAGTTGCCGACGAGGTGGACCGGGCCGCGGCCGGCCGCGTCGAGGTAGCGGATGACGGCGCGGGCGTGGCCGGTGACCGAGTAGTTGCCGTCGTCCGGCGGCGGGGAGTCCCCGAAGCCGGGCAGGTCGAGCGCCTCGCCGTCGACCTTGTCGGCCAGCAGCGGCATCAGCGAGGACCAGTTCTGCGACGAGCCGCCGAGGCCGTGCACGTACAGCGCGGGCGGCAGGCCCGCGCTGACGCCGGGCCGCGCCCGCACGGTCAGGGTCAGTCCGGGCAGTGCGACGGAGCGCAGTTCCTCGCCCTCGGCGACCCGTACTCCGCGCGCCCGCGGAGCGGGGGCGACGGTCCGGGTTTCCGGCAGCTCGGTCGAAGACATGGCAGCGATATTACGAGACGATCACGCCGTGGGGCGTGTGTGCGCCGTCACAGATTCCTCCGGGCGTCGGGTGCGCGTGGCCCGGCAAGCTCCTACGCTCATAGGAAGAGGGATCCATCGGAAGAACCCGAGAGGAACCTGATGACCGCCGTCGATCCGTCCGAACCCGACACTTTCGCCGAGGAAGCCGAGGCCGCAGCGCTCGACGAGGAGATCCCCGAGGCGGACGCCGCCGAACAGCACACGGAACTTCAGCAGCGCTCGGACGAACTCCCCCACATCGATCAGGACCGCGCCAACGAGGCGGACGCGACCGAACAGGCGCGGGTAGTGACGCAGGACGAGGACGACTACCGATGAATTGTTCTGTTTAATGTTGAATCGCCGACTGTCATGGACGTCCGGTCCATGAAATTCTGCGTTCGCACCGCGCACAGCCGGGTTACCCAAAAGTACGATGGCGGACGCGGCGCCACAGCGCGCATGGATCGATTTTGGGAGGCGGCGTGACAGCCATCGAGCAGACAGAGGCGGCGCGCCCGCGGGGCACGCGCCTGCCGCGCCGAGCCCGACGGAACCAGCTCCTCGGGGCTGCCCAGGAGGTCTTTGTCGCGCAGGGGTACCACTCCGCGGCGATGGACGACATCGCGGAGCGGGCCGGCGTCAGCAAGCCGGTGCTCTACCAGCACTTCCCCGGGAAGCTGGAGCTCTACCTGGCCCTTCTGGACCAGCACTGCGAGGCCCTGCTGCAGTCCGTGCGCACGGCACTCGCCTCGACGACGGACAACAAGCTCCGGGTCGCGGCGACCATGGACGCGTACTTCGCGTACGTGGAGGACGAGGGCGGCGCCTTCCGTCTCGTTTTCGAATCCGACCTGACGAACGAGCCCGCGGTGCGCGAGCGCGTGGACCGGGTGAGCCTGCAGTGCGCCGAGGCCATCTCGGACGTGATCGCCGAGGACACCGGCCTGTCGAAGGACGAGTCGATGCTGCTCGCCGTGGGCCTGGGCGGCGTGTCGCAGGTGGTCGCCCGGTACTGGCTGTCCAGCGAGTCGGGCATCCCGCGCGACAAGGCGGTGCAGTTGCTGACCTCCCTGGCGTGGCGCGGCATCGCCGGCTTCCCGCTGCACGGCACCGAGGCGCACCTGAGCGCCGAGGGCCACTGACCGACCCGGCATCCGGGGTCTCGTCCGGGGTGTGTTCGCTCCTGGCGTTCCCCGAGCGTCCGTGGCGCGTCCCCGTACCGGGCTAATCTGTGCAGCGTACGGCGCGGGGAGACGCGCACCACTGACCGTTCGGAGGGACATAGCCGTGGAGGTCAAGATCGGCGTGCTGCACGCGCCGCGGGAGATCGTTCTGGAGAGCGGGCAGTCGGCCGAGGAGGTCGAGCGCCTGGTGGGCGACGCGCTGGCCGGCAAGGCGCAGCTGCTCAGCCTGACGGACGAGAAGGGCCGCAAGGTCCTGATCCCGGCGGACCGGATCGCGTACGTGGAGCTCGGCGAGCCCGCGACGCGGCGGGTGGGCTTCGGCGCGCTCTGAGCCTGAGCCGACGAGGTGAAGACGTGAGGCCCGGCGGGCGACCGCCGGGCCTTTGTCGTGTGCACGCGCGATTTGGAGGATTGCCTTCCGGGCGGCCCGGGTAGGACGGCAGTGACCGATTTGCCCGCCCCGCATCGCACGCGAGGTGATTCGCCGTGTTCCTGGAAGCCCTCGGAGCCGCCGTGCTCGGACTCGCCCTGGCCTGGGCCGCCGTGCACCGACTGCCCGACCGCCTCCCCGTGCGTGGGGTCGTGCTGACGACCGGCTCGCTGGGCGCCGTGTTCGGCGCCCTGCTCACCCACGGCTCGCTCGGCCCGGGACACGCGGCGGCGGTACTCGCCGGCGCGGTCGCGGTCGCCGCCGTCCTGCTGTCCCTGCTGCTGCGGCCCGCGAACCGCAGGCTGCGCCGATCAGCGGCGGTGTGAGACGACCGACGGACCGTCGCGCCGCCTGCGCTACGCCGCGAGGCCCAGCGCGGCCATGCGCTTGGTGTGCGCCTCGGTGATCCGGGAGAACATCCGGCCCACCTCGGCCAGGTCGAAGCCGTCGGCCACGCCGCCGACCAGCATCGTCGACAGCGCGTCCCGCTCCGCGACCACGCGCTGCGCCTGCGAGAGCGCCTCGCCCATCAGCCGGCGCGCCCACAGTGCGAGCCGGCCGCCCACCCGCGGGTCCGCCTCGATGGCGGCGCGGACCTTCTCCACGGCGAAGTTGCCGTGACCGGTGTCGTCGAGCACCGACAGCACGAGCGCGCGGGTGTCGGAGTCGAGCCGGACGGCGACCTCGCGGTAGAAGTCGCTGGCGATCGAGTCGCCGACGTACGCCTTGACCAGACCCTCCAACCAGTCCGACGGCGCGGTCAGGCGGTGGAAGTCGTCGAGCGCCTTCGCGAACGGCTCCATCGCGGCGGTCGGCTCCGCGTCGACGGCGGCCAGCCGGTCCCGCAGCTGCTCGAAGTGGTGGAACTCGGCGGAGGCCATCTTCGCCAGCTCCGCCTTGTCCGCCAGCGTCGGCGCGAGCTTGGCGTCCTCGGCGAGCCGCTCGAAGGCCGCGAGCTCGCCGTAGGCCAGCGCGCCGAGCAGGTCGACGACCGCGGCGCGGTACTGGGGCTCGGCGGACGCGGCGGCCCAGTCCTGGGCGGCGATCCCGGTGGGTTCGGTGGCGTTCTCGGCGTTGTCAGGCGTCTCCATGGACCGCACAATAGCCCGCTCCCCGCCTCCTGGAAGGTCCCGAAGCCCCTGGTCAGTCACTGTGACCTCGCACTCCTCACCATTTCTCCCGACACGCCTGCGCGAATCCGGGGTACAGTGGTAAAGCGCCTGCTGAGTATGCAGACAAGTTTTCGCTTGTCCACTCGTGCTCGGTGGGCCATCTCATGAATGAGGATGCCCGGTCGGTGGCCCGGCTGGCTCCGACCCGACAGCCCTCCCAGCGCACTTGCGGGAGGGACCCTCAGCGGCACGACGCTCGAGCGACGGCAGTGGTCCCGCGCCACCCGGCTGCGATCGCACCGATCCGGCCTGTAGTGATGCGACCCGGTACGACCCCCAGCGTTCGCCTCGCGCCGCGTCTCACAGAAGAGGCAGCACCCTGACTACCACGTTCCGAGAGCTCGGGATCCTTCCCGAGACCGCCGAAGCGCTCGAAGCCGTCGGCATCGTGAATCCCTTCCCCATCCAGGAGATGACGCTCCCGGTCGCCCTCTCCGGCACCGACGTCATCGGCCAGGCCAAGACCGGTACGGGCAAGACCCTCGGCTTCGGCCTGCCGATCCTGGAGCGCGTCACCGTCCCCGCGGACGTCGAGGCCGGCCGGGCCGAGCCCGAGCAGCTGACCGACGCCCCGCAGGCGCTCGTCGTCGTCCCCACCCGTGAGCTGTGCACCCAGGTCACCAACGACCTGCTGACCGCGGGCAAGGTCCGCAACGTGCGCGTGCTCGCCATCTACGGCGGCCGTGCGTACGAGCCCCAGGTCGAGGCGCTCAAGAAGGGCGTCGACGTCGTCGTCGGCACCCCCGGCCGTCTGCTCGACCTGGCCGGCCAGCGCAAGCTCGACCTGTCCCACGTCAAGGCGCTGGTCCTGGACGAGGCGGACGAGATGCTCGACCTGGGCTTCCTGCCCGACGTCGAGAAGATCATCAACATGCTTCCGGCGAAGCGTCAGACGATGCTGTTCTCGGCGACCATGCCGGGTGCGGTCATCGGCCTGGCCCGCCGCTACATGTCGCAGCCCACGCACATCCGCGCGACCTCGCCGGACGACGAGGGCGCGACGGTCGCCAACATCACGCAGCGCGTCTACCGCGCGCACTCCATGGACAAGCCGGAGCTGATCTCCCGCGTCCTGCAGGCCAACGGCCGCGGGCTCGCGATGATCTTCTGCCGTACGAAGCGCACGGCGGCCGACATCGCCGAGCAGCTGGAGCGGCGCGGCTTCGCGTCCGGCGCGGTCCACGGCGACCTCGGCCAGGGCGCCCGCGAGCAGGCGCTGCGCGCCTTCCGCAACGGCAAGGTGGACGTGCTCGTCTGCACCGACGTCGCCGCGCGCGGCATCGACGTCGAGGGCGTCACCCACGTCATCAACTACCAGTCGCCGGAGGACGAGAAGACGTTCCTCCACCGCGTGGGCCGCACCGGCCGCGCGGGTGCCAAGGGCACCGCGGTGACGCTGGTCGACTGGGACGACATCCCGCGCTGGCAGCTGATCAACAAGGCACTGGGTCTGGACTTCCACGACCCGGTCGAGACCTACTCCAGCTCCCCGCACCTCTACGAGGAGCTGGACATCCCCGCGGGCACGAAGGGCATCCTGCCGCGTGCCGAGCGGACCCGCGCCGGTCTGGGCGCGGAGGAGATCGAGGACCTGGGCGAGCCGGGCGGGCGCCGTTCGCGCGGCCCGCGCACCGAGGAGCCGCCGGCCCGTACGCGCACGCCGCGGCAGCGCCGCCGCACCCGCGGCGGAGCGGACGCCGAGGAGTCCGCCGCCGTGGCTCCGGCCGCGCCTGCGGCCGACGAGGAGCAGGCGACCGGTCCGCGCACCCCGCGTCGCCGTCGCCGGACCCGCTCGACGGCCTCGTCCGCCGTCGCGACGGTCGTCGCTCCGGCCGCCGCCGCGACCGTCGTCGAGGCCCCCGTGGTCGAGGCTCCGGCCGCCGCCCCGGCTGCTGCCGCCGCCCCCGCCGCCGTGGAGGCGCCGGCGGAGGAGGCATCCCGGCCGCGCCGCCGCCGTTCCCGCTCGTCGGCTTCGGCCGCCGAGGCTGCCACGGTCGTCGAGGCCCCGGTGACCGAGCCGGCCAAGGCCCCCGCGGCCAAGGCTCCCGTGACCAAGGCTCCGGTGGCCGCGGCCCCCGGCGAGGAGATCCCGCGTCCGCGCCGCCGTGCGCGCGTCGTGCGTCCCGCGGCTGAGCCCGAGGTCGGCTTCCAGACCGTGGAGAGCGTCCTTGCGGCTGCCGCCGCCGAGGCCGCCGCCCCGGAGGTCGCCGAGGAGCCGAAGGCCGCTCCGCGCCGCCGCGCCGCCAAGAAGGCCGTCGCCGCCGTCGAGGCCCCGGTCGAGACGGCCGAGGCCCCCGCCGAGGCCAAGCCGCGTCGCCGTGCGGTCAGGAAGGCCACCACGACCGCCCCGGTCGAGACGGCCGAGACCGTCGAGGCCCCTGCCGCCGAGGCCAAGCCGCGTCGCCGTGCAGTCAGGAAGGCCACCACGACCGCCCCGGTCGAGACGGCCCAGACGGTCGAGGCCCCTGCGGCGGCCGAGGCCGTCGAGGAGACCAAGCCGCGCCGCCGGACCACCAAGAAGGCCGCTGCGGCCGCCGAGGCCCCCGACGCCTCGGAGCCGAAGGCCGCCCCGCGTCGCCGGGCGACCAAGAAGGCCGTCGCGGCCGCCGAGGCCCCGGACGCGTCCGAGCCGAAGGCACCGCGCCGCCGGGCCACGAAGAAGGCCGCGGCCGCCCAGCCGGAGAGCTGAGCACCGCACCGCACGACATGACGGCGGCCCGGTCCCCCACGGGGGACCGGGCCGCCGTCGTCCTCCCCTGTGCCGTCCCCGCCGACCTGCGGATACAGTCGCTGTCATGAGCAAGCCCCGGTCCCTGGCGCTGCCGTCCCGGACCACCGCCCACCGGCTGGTGACCGCCCGCGGCGAGTTCGCCGTGCTCGACACGGAGCCGCCGGGCATGAGGCACGGCACGGCGCTGCTGATCCCCGGATACACCGGCAGCAAGGAGGACTTCCTCGCGCTGCTCGGACCGCTGAGCGACGCCGGGTACCGGGTGGTCGCCGTCGACGGGCGCGGGCAGCACGAGAGTCCGGGCCCGCGCGGCCGCACCGCGTACAGCCGGCGGGCGCTCGCGCTGGACGCCGTGGCGCAGGCGGCGGCGCTGGGCGACGGCCCCGTCCATCTGCTGGGCCACTCGTTCGGCGGACTCGTGGCGCGGGCGGCCGTCCGGGCCGCGCCGGGCGCGTTCCGTTCACTGACGCTGCTCTCCTCCGGCCCCGGCCGGGTCGCCCGGCCGCAGCGCGTCCGCGTGCGGATGCTGCGCGGGGCGCTGGCGGTGCTGCCGAAGGAGCGGGTGTGGCGGGCGACGCGCTGGCTGGACAGCCGGGGCGAGGAGCCGGGCACCATCGACCCGCCGGAGATCGTGGCGTTCCTGCGGCGCCGCTGGATGCACACCCGGATCGCCCAACTGTCCGGTGCGGGACGGCTGTTGCTCCGCGACGAGGACGGCACGGCCGACCTGTCCGTGCTCCCGGTACCGCTGCATGTCGCGTACGGCGCCGAGGAGATGGTCTGGCCGGTGCCCGCGCTCGCGGACCTGGCCGAGCGCACCGGCGCGCACCACACGGTGGTCGCGGGCGCGGGCCACTCCCCCAATGTCTCCCACCCGGAGGAACTCGCGGAGCGGCTGAGCGCGTTCTGGGCGCGGGCGGAAGAGGTGAGCGCGGTCGGCGTTTCTAGTACTGCGTCAGCAGGTGCGCCCAGAAGCCGTCCCGCAGGGCCCGACGAAGGGCGGCGTGACCGCGCAGGGAGCGGCTGAGGAGCTTCTCCGCCTCGATCAGCAGGTCCTGGTCGACCGGCCCGGGCAGGTACGGGCGCCCCGGCAGCAGGTCCGCGAGGGCCTCGCGGCCCCGTTCGGAGAGCCAGGTCGCGGCGATCTGCGCGCCGACGAGGCGGACGTCCTCACGGGAGGGCAGCGGCTCGCCCTCGTTCTCGTACGTCGTGACGGGGCGTCGGGTGATGAACGGGCGGCAGAACTCGAGGTCGAAGGTGCGCTGGCTGTCGACCTCCCAGAGCAGCGGCTCGGCCTGGTTGCGCCCCTCGGCCGCCTCGATGCCCCACAGGTGCACCCGCGCCCCGTAGCCCTGCGCGGCCTCGACCGCGGAGACGAGGTCCTCGTCGCCGCCGACGAGCGCGGCGTCGCTGATCGCGCGGTGCCGGGCGAGCGACTCGAGGTCGGTGCGGATGAGGGAGTCGACGCCCTTCTGCTGGTTGTTGGCGTTGAGGTTGCCGAGGCGGACCTTGACGTCCGGCAGTTCGGCGATGACCTGCTGCTCGGGCGTGTGGATCCGGCGGCGGGCGCCGTCGTACCAGTAGACGCGGAGCAGCCGGCTGTCCGCGAAGATCGTCCGGGCCCGGTCGATGAAGGCCTCGATGAGCCCCTCGGCGTCGAGGTCGAAGTTGCGGCGGTCCTCGGTGCCCGCCACAAGCAACCCGGCCGCAGCATGGACGTAACCCGCGTCGACGAAGATGGCGTGGGTCGAGGGCGTCTTGGCGACCTCGGCCAGCATCCGCCTCAGGAGCTCATTGGTGTGCTCCAGGCGGGCGCCGAGCTCGCGGATCGGGTCGGGTTCGGAGGGCGTGCCGGTCGCCGGTGCGTCGTTCATACCGGCCTCATTCTGCGCTGCCGCAGCGCCCTGCGCCAGGTCCGCTACCCGTTAGTAGTTAGCCATCCGAAAATTTTCCTTAGCGTAGGGAATGTTTGCAGGATGCATCTCGTTGTGACCGTATGTAACCCAGTTCTCCTTGTGGAGGATCAACTCGGACGAAGGGAGAAGCCACATGCGCTTCGAAATCCTGCGACTCGACGACATCGACGGCACGCCTGTCGACCGGACCGTCGTGGACGCCGCCTCCGTCAACCGGATCGTGCAGCAGGCCGCGTCGATCGGCCAGCGCATCTGGATCCGCCCGGCCGACACCACGGCCTCGTAACGCACGCACGCCCACCACGCACCGCGCCCCCGCACGGACTCCGGTCTCCGGAATCCGTACGGGGGCGCAGTGGTGTGCGGGGTGCGGGGTGCGGCGGCGGCCGTCAGGCCCCCTGGATGACCTGTGTGACGCCGTTGATGATCTGCTGCACGGCGATGGCCGACAGCATCATGCCCGCGAGCCGGGTGACGAGCACGACGCCGCCGTCCTTGATGAGGCGGATGATCACCAGCGAGTAGCGCATGGTCAGCCACAGCACGACGTGCATGGCCGCGATGGCGACCCAGACGGAGACCTGCTCGCCGACCCCGTCCGCGTGCTGCACGGCGAGGATCACCGAGACGATCGCGCCCGGCCCGGCGAGCAGCGGCATGCCGAGCGGTACGAGCGCGACGTTGACGTCCTTGGTCTGCTTGGGCTCGTCGGTCTTGCCGGTGAGCAGGTCGAGCGCGATGAGCAGCAGGAGCAGCCCGCCCGCGATCATCAGCGCGGGTACGGAGACGTGCAGGTACGCCAGGATCTGCTGGCCGAGGATGCCGAAGACGGTGATGACGCCGAACGCGACGGCGACCGCCTGCCAGGCCATCCGCCGCTGCACCTTGGCAGGCCGGCCGGAGGTCAGGGCGAGGAAGATGGGCGTGATCCCCGGGGGATCCATGATCACAAAAAGGGTCAGAAACAGCGAGCCGAACACGGCGACGTCGAACACGGTGAGCCTTGCGAAGTGGGGTGTACAGGGGTGATCGGGCGTCCTGGGGGACGCCGGGGGGTGGTTCGGGTGAGGCGACGAGGGGGCGGCCGGGGCAGGGCGGGCATCGGGTCGAGCGTCCGGTCGACCGAACCGGTCCGGGCCGGGCCGGGTCCGAGCCGGTTCCGGTCCGAGCCGGTCCGCACCGAGCCAGTTCCGGGTCCAGGTCCGAGCCGGGTCCAGGTCCGAGCCGGGTTCAGGTCCGAGCCGAGCCAAGCTGGGTCCGTTCAAGGCCGGGCTGGGTCCAGGTCCGGTCCGAGCCCGTTCCCGGTCCGAGCCGACCCGGGTCCGTTCCGGGGCCGTTCCGGGGCCGGTCCTGGTCCGTTCCGGGGCCTGGTTCCCGGTCCGAGCCGAGTCCTTTTCCCCAGGTCCGTTCCGGGTCCGGGTCCGTTCTGGGGCCTGGTCCGTTTCGGGGCCGGTCCCTTCCGGGGTGGGCGCCTCGCGGTGGCTGGGGTCGGTCGGGGCGGTTGTCCGGGGCCCGGGCCGTTGGTCGGGCTGCCTGGGGGCCACCGGGCCTGCGGGCCGCTCGCGACGCCGCGGCCGGAGGCCGCTCTCGTGGCTAGGCGGGTCCTCCCGCGCCGGGGACCGGGAAGGCGCCGGTGGCACGGCGGGTGATCTCGCCGTAGATCTCGGGGTCGGTGGTGAAGTCACCGAGGCGGCAGGTCTTGCGGCTGCCGTGGTAGTCGCTGGAGCCCGTCGCGAGCAGGCCCAGTTCGCCGGCCAGGCCGCGCAGCCTCGCGCGCGTCGCCTCGTCGTGGTCCATGTGGTCGACCTCGATGCCGTCGAGGCCGGCCGCCGCGAGGCGGGCGATCGCCTCCTCCGGCACGACCTCGCCGCGCTTGACGGCGAGCGGGTGCGCGAAGACGGTCACGCCGCCGGCCGCCTTGACCAGACGGATCGCGTCGAAGGGGTCGAGTTCGTGCTTCTCGACGTACGCCCGACCGCCGTCGGCCAGCCAGTCGGGCGTGAACGCCCCGGACACGTCCGGTACGACGCCGAGTTCGACGAGTGCCTCCGCGACGTGCGGGCGGCCCACCGAGCCGTCCCCGGCGATCCGGGCGACCTGCTCCCAGGTGACCGGCACGCCCAGCTCCTGGAGCTTGCCGACCATCGCCTGCGCCCGCGGCACCCGGTCGTCCCGGACCAGCTCGCGCTCGGCCGCCAGCTCGGGCTCCTCGGGGTCGAAGAGGTACGCCAGCATGTGCAGGCCCACGCCGTCGATCCGGCAGGAGAGCTCCGCACCGGTGACGAGGGTGAGACCCTCCGGCAGCGCGGCGACGGCCTCGGCGTACCCGCGGGTCGTGTCGTGGTCGGTCAGCGCGACGACGTCCAGACCGGCGGCGGCCGCGTTGCGGACCAGCTCGGCCGGGGTGTCCGTGCCGTCGGATGCCGTGGAGTGGGTGTGCAGGTCGATGCGCACGACGCGTGACTCCAGCGGGCTCGGGACGGACGAGGGGGACGCTCCAGCATAACGGGCGAAGGGCACATGCCAGGCCCGCCCGGGAGCGCCGCTCCCGGGCCGGTCCGGGCCGGCACAGGCACCGGCCCACCTCCGCGCGCCGGCGCGCCGGCGCGCAAAGCGCAGGGCTACGACAGCAGCCGCGGCGTCAGCGCCCCGCACGGCAGCAGTTCCACCTCCGCGCCCGCGTCCCGCAGGTCGGTGAGCACGAGTTCGTCGTACATCAGCAGGCCCGACTGCTCCGGCCAGACGATCGCCCACAGCCACAGCCCGCGCGCCTCCCCGGCGAACACGGCGCGGTCCTGCGGCGCGCCGCTCACGTGCCACAGGGGGGTCGGCCGGCCGGCCGCGAGGACCTTCGCCTGCGGGGGTCCGTCGGCGATGCCGTGCCCCGGGTCGGGTCCGTCCATCCCGGCGTAGCGCGCACCGAGTCCGACGCCGAGCTCCTCGGCCACCAGCAGCAGCTCGCCGATCCCGCCGAGCGGGCCGGGCCCCGAACACGCGACGGCCGTGGCACGCCCGCCGCTGCGGTCGTCACCGGCGTACGCGATCCCGGTGAACAACCAGCCGACCGGCAAGGGCCACGGCATCCAGACCGGCACCTGCGCGCGATGCACCACCACACCCAGGGCTTCGACACTGGGTGGGATCACGGGCTGCAGCGGATGCACGGCACCGTGCACGTCGCACTGCCAGGAGTCGGCGAAAAGACCGGGCGCCCTGACCCGGCCACCACACTTCGGGCAACTGGGTTCGCCCCTCATAGGGCTCAACGGTCCTCCCCGGTCGGCGCGACGTCAAGGACGATCACCCGTCCGGAGTGCGGCAATCCGCCGAGTGACGTCAGATCGCTCACTCGTTCGAGGGGGGTGCGTGCGATCGGGGCCTGGGTCAGTCCAACGTCACGGACCGCCGCAGGGGGTCGCGCAGGTCCGTGCCGTTCGTCAGCCAGCGCTCCTCGAGCGCCTGCGCCCCGTGCACCCGCTTCCAGGCCGCCTCGTTGGGCGTCATCGGCAGCAGCGGCAGGAACCGCACCGGGTCCATCGGGTCGTCCAGCTCCAGGTCCTCCACCAGGCCGCCGGACTCGGCGACCAGGACCGAGCTGAACGGCGCCCCGGGCCACAGCGGTTCACCGACGTCCAGCGAGGCGCCCGGGGCCACGACCACACCCTCGACCTGGGGCGAGGCCGCGAGCACCGCCAGCGGCCGGAGCACCTTGTCCGTGTCGGCGAGCCCGCCGCGCACCGTCAGGACCAGCTCCGCGCGCGGACCCTTCACCGGATCGGCGAGCATCGCGGTCGGGTCGGCCATCGGCTGCCCGGACATGCCGAGGGTGGCGTACCGGACCAGGTCGCCCGTGCCGAACCGGAGCACCTCGATCCGGTCGGTCCCGAGGAAGGTCACCGCGGCCCGTGCGTCGGGTTCGCCGAGCGCCGTACGCAGCCGGGCCTCGACCAGAGCAAGAACATCTCCCATGCGGCGAGCATAAAGCGCGTAGGGAACGGGCAAAGTAAGGGATTGACCCTCTGTCGGCTGATAGTGTTGGCGGCTGGTCGGGTCTCCCGACCGCGCGTCATCACGTCATCCCCCAAGGGGGACCGGCCGGAGGAGGTGGGGCTGCGATGGATCGAAGTCGATCGGGCAGTACCAACCGCTCTTCCGCCCTGCCGCACCTCGCCCAGGTGCATCCCTCCCGCTGACCCTCGTACCGGGTCCTCCGTGGACGCCCGTGCGCCGGGCGCCGGGCACTTCGCGCGACGGAAGAGCACTTCGCCTTTGCCTGTCTGTAGCGAACGCCGTCACCGCGCCTGAAGCGGTGCCGCCCGCTTTGCGGACGTAGGACGCGACGACGCTCCTCAACGTCCCCATTCCGGGCTGTGCCACGTCTCGCCGACGGCCTCTCCGTGAAGGAGCATGCCCATGTCGATGATCCGTGACCTGCGCGCCGCGGTCCGCCCCTCGCTGCGTCCGTCCCTCCGCAAGACGAGCACCGCGTACGGCGCCGCAGGCGCCCCGTACGACACCACCCGTGACCCGTCCGCCTCCAGCGCCGTCGTCGACTGCGCCGTCTACCGCGACGGGCGCCGAGTGGCGGACCACGCCTGCCTGACCCCGCGCGAGGCGATGCGCCGGGTACGTGACGGCGGCGGCTTCGCCTGGATCGGCCTGCACGAGCCGACCGAGGCCGAATTCGCCGGTATCGCCGCGGAGTTCGGGCTGCACCCGCTCGCCGTCGAGGACGCCGTCCACGCCCACCAGCGGCCGAAGCTGGAGCGTTACGACGACACCCTCTTCACCGTCTTCAAGACGATCCACTACGTCGAGCACGCCGAACTCACCGCCACCAGCGAGGTCGTCGAGACCGGCGAGGTGATGTGCTTCACCGGCCAGGACTTCGTCATCACCGTCCGGCACGGCGGGCAGGGCTCGCTGCGCAACCTGCGCCACCGCATGGAGGGCGAGCCAGAGCTGCTCTCCAAGGGCCCCTCGGCCGTGCTGCACGCGATCGCCGACCACGTCGTCGACGGCTACATCGCGGTGGCGGACGCGGTCGAGCTCGACATCGACCAGATCGAGATCGACGTCTTCTCGCCGCCGGCCAAGGGCTCCACGCGCGGCACCGACACCGGCCGGATCTACCAGCTCAAGCGCGAGGTACTGGAGTTCAAGCGGGCCGTCACCCCGCTGCTGCGCCCGATGCAGTTGCTGAGCGAGCGGCCGATGCGGCTGGTCGACCCGGACATCCAGAAGTACTTCCGGGACGTCGCCGATCACCTCGCGCGCGTCCAGGAGCAGGTCGTCGGCTTCGACGAGCTCCTGAACTCGATCCTCCAGGCCAACCTGGCGCAGGCGACCGTCACGCAGAACGAGGACATGCGCAAGATCACCTCATGGGCGGCCATCATCGCCGTCCCGACGGCGGTCTGCGGCGTGTACGGCATGAACTTCGACCACATGCCCGAGCTGCACTGGAAGTACGGCTACCCGATCGTGCTCGGCGGCATCGCCGTGATCTGTTTCGCCATCCACCGCACGCTGAAGCGGAACGGCTGGCTGTAGCGGCGCACCGGGTCGATAGGCTTCGCCCCATGAATGACCAGCTGCTCGGCCCCGCGCTCGTCGAGGAGGCCACCAAGAAGTCCGGCCTCATCTGGGTCCGGGGCACCGGCCCCGCCCGGGCCCTGTGGCACGTGTGGCACGACGGCGCCGCGCATGTCGTCGGCGACGGTCCGGGCGAGCAGCCGCTGCCCGGCCTCACGGCCGGTTCGACCGCCGAGGTCACCGTCCGCAGCAAGGACAAGGGCGGCCGGCTGGTCGCCTGGACGGCGGACGTGACGGAACTGGCCCCGGGCTCGGAGGAGTGGGACGCGGCCGTCGCCGAGCTCAAGGGCAAGCGGCTGAACGCGCACGACGGCGAGGCGATGCCGGAGCGCTGGGCGCGCGAGTGCCGGGTCGTACGGCTCACCCCGCGCGACGTGATCACCGACCTGCCGGACGGTTCGCTGGCCGCCGTCCCGCTGCCGACGGCGGTGACCACCCGCCGTCCGGTCCCCGCGGCGCTGCCCCGGCTGCTGCTCAAGCGCCGCAAGCGCTGAACGCGCGCGCCGGCCCCACGCCGGCGCGGCACTTCCTCAGGTCTTCGGCAGCTGCTTGCCGTAGTCGACGGTCTGCTCCTTGGCGGGCTCCGTCAGCGCGAAGTCCTTGTCCCACTCGGAGAGCACCACCACGCCCGCGCCGCCGCCGCGGGCGAACTGCACCGGGAACGGCGTGCCCTCCAGGGAGACGTCGAGGGTGCCGCCCTCGCCGCCCTGGCCGCCCTTGACCTTGACGGTGCGGACCCCGCCGATGCGGTCCCGGTCGCCCTTGACCACGTCGCCGTGCAGCCCGATCAGCCCGTCGAGCAGCAGGTCCATGTCGGTGAAGCCGCGCAGCTGCTTGTACGCCGGGTCGCCCTCGGGCACCTTCACGTACTTGTCGTCGAGCTTGTCAGCGGCCTCCGAGTCCGAGTCGGTGGGGGCGGAGCTCTGCGCGCCGTCCGCCTCCTCGTGCGCCCAGAAGCCCGCGTCGGCCTTCAGGAACAGGGCCTCGCCGACGCGCAGCAGCTCGAAGGTGCTGTTCTTCGTCGTGACCGAGCCGGCCGCGCCGTCCTCCTTGAGCCGCATGTTCAGCTTGTACGTGCCGCCCTTGCTGACCAGCGTCCCGGAGAGGCGTACCGCCTTGGCCGCGTCCGCCGCCGCCTGGGCCTTCTTCTCGATGGCCGTGGCGGAGAGCTTCCCGACGCCGTTGGTGCCCTCGTCCGGGTCGTCGGCGCAGCCGCCGAGCAGTGCGGTCAGACCGGCACAGAGCACGACGGGGACGGCGGCCCTGCGGGCCCGCGTTGCCAGGGGGAGAGTGCTCACCGGCGCACTGCCTCTCGTCTGCCTGTGGAAATGCGTGTGGGGGATGCCCTGTGGGGTGCCTGTGGGGGACGGGCAGACCGCAGCGTACCTGTGCGGCCGAGGTGTCCCGGCAGGCAGCCGTACGGACTCGTTTCCGGAGCGCCACGGAACGGTACGGGCTAGCCTGAACCAGTCATAAGGCAGCAATCCGTGACATGGAGGAGGCGCGTGGCATGGCGGCAGGCGCCCCCCGGATCTTCGTCTCGCACCTCGCCGGTTCCCAGGTCTTCGACCCCAACGGCGACCAGGTGGGCCGGGTCCGCGACCTCGTCGCCATGCTCCGCGTCGGCCGCCGCCCGCCCCGGCTGCTCGGCATGGTCGTCGAGGTGCTCAGCCGGCGCCGGATCTTCGTGCCCATGACCCGGATCACGGGCGTCGAGTCCGGCCAGGTGATCACGACCGGTGTGGTCAACATGCGGCGCTTCGAGCAGCGCCCGACCGAGCGGCTGGTGCTCGGCGAGCTGCTCGACCGGCGCGTCCGGCTGGTGGAGACGGACGAGGAGGTCACCGTCCTCGACGTGGCCATCCAGCAGCTGCCGGCCCGCCGCGACTGGGAGATCGACAAGGTCTTCGTCCGGCGCGGCAAGGGCGGGGTGCTGAGCCGCAAGGGCGAGACGCTGACCGTCGAGTGGTCGGCGGTGACCGGCTTCTCGCTGGAGGAGGGCGCGCAGGGCGCCGAGAGCCTGGTCGCCACCTTCGAGCGGATGCGCCCGGCCGACCTCGCCAACGTGCTGCACCACCTCTCCCCGAAGCGGCGCGCCGAGGTCGCCGCCGCGCTCGACGACGACCGGCTCGCCGACGTCCTGGAGGAGCTGCCGGAGGACGACCAGGTCGAGATCCTCGGCAAGCTCAAGGAGGAGCGGGCCGCGGACGTCCTGGAGGCCATGGACCCGGACGACGCGGCGGACCTGCTCTCCGAGCTGCCCGAGGAGGACAAGGAGCGGCTGCTGACGCTGATGCGGCCGGACGACGCCGCCGACGTGCGCCGCCTGATGTCGTACGAGGAGCGGACCGCGGGCGGCCTGATGACCACCGAGCCGATCGTGCTGCGGCCGGACGCCACGGTCGCCGACGCGCTCGCCCGGGTGCGCCAGCAGGACCTCTCCCCCGCGCTCGCCGCCCAGGTGTACGTGTGCCGGCCGCCGGACGAGACGCCGACCGGCAAGTACCTCGGCACCGTGCACTTCCAGCGGCTGCTCCGGGACCCGCCGTTCACGCTCGTCAGCGCGCTCCTGGACAGCGACCTGCCGCCGCTCGCCCCGGACACCCCGCTGCCCGCCGTGACCGGCTATCTCGCCGCGTACAACATGGTCGCGGCGCCGGTGGTGGACGAGAGCGGCTCGCTGCTCGGCGCGGTGACCGTCGACGACGTGCTCGACCACCTGCTGCCGGAGGACTGGCGGGAGACGGACTTCCTGACGGAGGGGGTGTCCCATGGCTGAGCGTGCCCAGGAGCGGGACCGGGAGCGGTCCTTGCCGCGTATCCGGCTCGACCTGCCGCGCGAGCGGCGGGTGCGGCTGCTGCCGGAGTACGACCCGGAGGCCTTCGGCCGGCTCTCGGAGCGGATCGCCCGCTTCCTCGGCACGGGCAGGTTCCTGGTCTGGATGACGCTGACGGTCATCGTCTGGATCGGGTGGAACGTGTTCGCGCCGCCCTCGCTGCGGTTCGACGAGTATCCGTTCATCTTCCTGACCCTGGCCCTGTCGCTGCAGGCCTCGTACGCGGCCCCGCTGATCCTGCTCGCGCAGAACCGGCAGGACGACCGGGACCGGGTCAACCTGGAGCAGGACCGCAAGCAGAACGAGCGGTCGATCGCCGACACCGAGTACCTGACCAGGGAGATCGCGGCGCTGCGGATGGGCCTCGGTGAGGTCGCGACCCGGGACTGGATCCGCTCGGAGCTCCAGGACCTGCTCAAGGACCTGGAGGGCCGCCGGGATCTATTCCCGCCGGACGGCAATCCCCGGAGTGACGTACCCGACCGCTGACGGGGCTTTCCGGGGCCGGTGGTCGGCGCCGTACCATCGTCCGTATGGCTACGGAAGACGCGGTGCTCGAAGCACTGGCGACGGTGAACGACCCCGAGATCAACAAACCGATCACCGAGCTCGGCATGGTCAAGTCGGTGGAGATCGGAGACGACGGCAAGGTCGCCGTCACGGTCTACCTCACCGTCTCCGGCTGCCCGATGCGCGACACGATCACCCAGCGCGTGACGGACGCCGTCTCCCGCGTCGAGGGCGTGACCGGCGTCGACGTCTCGCTCGACGTGATGAGCGACGAACAGCGCAAGGAGCTGGCGGCGGCGCTGCGCGGCACCACCGCCGAGCGCGAGGTGCCGTTCGCGAAGCCCGGCTCGCTGACCCGGGTGTACGCGGTCGCCTCCGGCAAGGGTGGCGTCGGCAAGTCCTCCGTGACCGTGAACCTGGCCGCCGCGATGGCGGCGGACGGCCTGAAGGTCGGCGTCGTCGACGCGGACATCTACGGCCACAGCGTGCCGCGGATGCTGGGCGTGGACGGGCGTCCGACCCAGGTCGAGAACATGATCATGCCGCCGTCCGCGAACGGTGTGAAGGTCATCTCCATCGGCATGTTCACCCCGGGCAACGCGCCGGTCGTGTGGCGCGGCCCGATGCTGCACCGCGCGCTCCAGCAGTTCCTCGCGGACGTGTACTGGGGCGACCTGGACGTCCTGCTGCTCGACCTGCCCCCGGGCACGGGCGACATCGCGATCTCGGTCGCGCAGCTGGTGCCGAACGCGGAGATCCTGGTGGTCACGACGCCTCAGCAGGCCGCCGCGGAGGTCGCGGAG
Organism: Streptomyces sp. HUAS YS2; assembly: GCF_033343995.1. NCBI lineage: Bacteria > Bacillati > Actinomycetota > Actinomycetes > Kitasatosporales > Streptomycetaceae > Streptomyces > Streptomyces solicathayae. The sequence goes on from NZ_CP137573.1 coordinate 2,849,162, forward strand.
CGGGCCGGCTCGATCGCCGTCCAGACCCACCAGAAGATCGTCGGCGTCGTCGAGAACATGTCCGGGCTGCCGTGTCCGCACTGCGACGAGATGGTCGACGTGTTCGGCACGGGCGGCGGCCAGAAGGTCGCTGACGGCCTGACGAAGACCACCGGCGCGACGGTGCCGGTGCTCGGCTCGATCCCGATCGACGTCCGCCTGCGCGAAGGCGGCGACGAGGGCAAGCCGGTCGTCATCACCGACCCCGACTCCCCGGCGGGCTCCGCCCTCCGCGCCATCGCCGGCAAGCTCGGCGGCCGCCAGCGAGGCCTCTCCGGCATGAGCCTGGGCATCACCCCGAAGAACAAGTTCTGACGTACTGAAGGGGCACCCCGAACCGGGGTGCCCCTTCTGTGCGTCCTGCCGTCAGGCGTAGAGCCCGAGGTCGGCGACCTGGGCGAAGGCCAGGCCGTAGGCGCTCATGCCGCGCCCGTACGCGCCGAGGTGGACGCCCGCGGACGTCGTGCCCGCCAGGATCCAGCCGAACTCCGACTCGCGGTACGCGAACGGCATCGGGACGCCGTCCACCGGGAGCGACAGCGAGGACCACTCCGGTCCGTCCAGGTCGTCGGCCAGCTCGAACGCCGCCTCCGTCTGCTGCTCCAGCCAGTCGTCCCGCAGCGCGTGGTCCAGCTGCGGGGGCCACGTGTAGGCCAGCAGGCCCGAGCCGGCCAGCCAGGCCGCCGAGGACACCGTGGTGGCGTCCAGCACCCCCGTACCGTCCCCCGAGCGCCGTACCGGGCTCGCGGCGACCGTGACGACCACCGCGAAACGCTCCTTCTCGGCGCCGCCCGCGTCGGACTTTATCGACGGCTCGTCGCCGTGGCCCAGGGAACCGTGCTGCACGGTCCCGTCGGCGGCGGTGCCGAGCTGCATCAGCCAGCGCGGCCCGGTGAAGGCCTCGTCCAGCCCGTACCAGGCGAACGGGGCGCGCAGGAAGCCCTCGGCCGTACGCCGGGCCGCGGGCACCCCCTCCACCCGACTCGTCGTCTCCATACTCCGGCCGCCTCCTCGATCTTTCGTGTCCGCATCAACGGACGACAGTCGAGGATAGCCATCCCGTCGCGGCCGTCAGGGATTTGACGGCCGGACGGGTCAGGTGGCGTCGGCGTCGAACGGCGGGCGGTCGCCCCCGTCGGGCTTGTCGGTCTTCTTCGTCAGGTCCGGCGAGCCGTTGACCGCGGCCGGTACGGACGACGGCTCGGGCTCGGTGGAGTTCACCGCGTCGGCGACGTCGTTCATCTCCTTGCGGAGGTCGAAGCTGTCGCGGAGGTCCTTGAGCTCCTTGAGGTCGCCGTCCTTCTCGAGCTGCTTGCGCAGGTACGTCTTCGGGTTCAGGTCCTCGAACTCGAAGTCCTTGAACTCGGGCCCGAGCTCGCTGCGGATGTCCTGCTTGGCGCTCTCGGAGAAGCTCCGGACCTTGCGGATGAAGCCCGCCACGTCCTGGATGACCTTCGGCAGCTTGTCCGGGCCGAAAATCAGCACGGCGAGGACAACGAGCGTCGCCAGCTCGAGTATGCCGATGTCGTTGAACACCTTGCTGCTCCTTCAGGGGGTCCGGGCCCGGTCCACGGTACCCGCCGAAACTGTCGGCGCGGTACCTTGCGACGTCCGCGACATGGCGCTCAGGTGCCCTGCGCGGAACCGAGCGTCAACGACTTGGCCAGCTCGTTGCCCCCGCGCAGCAGCGTCAGCTCCAGCCGGTCGCCGGGCCGGTGGGCGCGGATCTTCACGATCAGCTCCTCGCCGTTGTGCACCCGCTGCCCGTCGACCTTGGTGATGACGTCGCCGGGGCGGATGCCCGCCTTCGCGGCCGGGCCGCCGGGCGTGACGGCCGGGCTGTTGTCCTTGCCCTTCTCGCCGACCTTGGCTCCGTCGCCGTCGTACTGCATGTCGAGGCTCACACCGATGACGGGGTGGGTGGCCTTGCCGGTGTTGATCAGCTCCTCGGCGACGCGCTTGCCCTGGTTGATCGGGATGGCGAAGCCGAGGCCGATGGAGCCGGACTGGCCGCTGGTCGGGCTGGAGCCGTTCCCGGCGGCGCGTATGGCGCTGTTGATGCCGATGACCCGGGCCTTGGAGTCGACCAGCGGGCCGCCGGAGTTGCCGGGGTTGATCGGCGCGTCGGTCTGCAGGGCGTCGACGTAGCTGATGTCGCTGCCGTCGCCCTTCTCGCCGCCGGCGGTGATCGGCCGCTCCTTGGCGCTGATGATGCCGGAGGTGACGGTGTTCTGGAGGTCGAACGGGGCGCCGATGGCCACGACCGGGTCGCCGACGCGGACGTTGTCGGAGTTCCCGAGCGGCAGCGGCTTGAGGTTGGACACGCCGCTGACCTTCACGACCGCGAGGTCGTAGCCGCTGTCCTTGCCGACGAGCTTCGCCTCGGCCGTCTCGCCGCCGCTGAAGGTCACCGAGATGTCGCCGGCGCTGCCGGCCGGGTCGACGACGTGGTTGTTGGTGAGGATGTGGCCCTGGTCGTCGAGCACGAAGCCCGTGCCGGTGCCGGAGGAGCCGCCGCCCTTCACGTGGATGGTGACGACGCTGGGCAGCGCGCTCGCGGCGATGCCGGCGACGCTGTCCGGCGCGCGGCCGGTGTCCTCGGCCTCGGCCTGCGGGAGCTCGATGGTGGTGAGGCCGCCGTTGCGCTCGATGTACGCGCCGACTCCGCCGCCGACGATGCCGGTGGCGAGCGCGATGACGAGCGCGCCGACGAAGCCGATGCCGCGGCGGGCCTTCGAGGACGGGACGGCCGCCGCGGGCGGCGTCGCCAGGCCGGCGGGCGTGCTCCACGGGTCGTACTGCACCCATGGCGAGGCTGCGGTCACGGGCGCGGGGGCAGCGGCGGGCATCGGGGCGGGCGGCTGCGGCGGCACGGGGGCGGGCGGCTGCGGCGGCACGGGCCCCGGGCCCTGCGGCGGGGCGGGGGGCTGGCCCTGCGGCGGTACAGGGGGCTGGCCCTGCGGCGGGACGGGCCGCTGGACGGGCGGGGCGGGCGCCCAGGGGCCGGGGCCGCCGTAGGGCGGGGTGCGGTACTCGTCCGGCTGGTGCAGCGGCTGCCCGGCCGGTCGGTACGGCTCCGAGACCGGCACGGCGTCGACGTCGGCATCCGTGACGGGGACGGGCTCGGGCTGCTCCGGAGCGGGTACGGGCTCCGGCACAGGCTCCGGTGCGGGCGTCTTCTCCAGGCTGGTGGTCGCCGTCTGCGGCTGCGGGGCCGCGTCGGCGGGCTCCGCAGCCGGGGCCGCGACGCTCTCCGGTGCCTCCGGCGCCTGAGCGGCCGGGGCTGCCAGGGTGAAGTCGCCGTCCGTGTCCGAGGCGGGGGCGGGCTCGGGCGCGGGCTCCGGCGGCGTGTCGGCCGCCGGTTCCGGTATCGCGGGCTCCGCCCCTGCCTCCGGCGCGGGTGCACTCGTCGGCCGGCTCCACCACTTCGGCTTCCGGCCGGTCGTCTTCCCGTCGTCCATGCTCTCCCCGTAACAGCGTGCCTGTCCGCGCCCGTCCCGGCGGGCGCCCCTGCCGAGGATTCAATCAGGTCCCGCTCAGCGGGGGGACGGGAGCGGGTCGCTCGGCCGGGTCGGAGCGGTCAGTCGGGTCGGTTCGGGGGTCGCGGTCGGCGGGAACGCGGGTGCGAACGCCGACTGGAGCGCGGACCCGGTGGGCCGTATCAGCGGGGACAGCCCGAGCAGCGGGGTGGCCGGGGCCTGGAGCTGCACGGTCGTGGCCGCGTTGATCCGGGCCGCGTTGAGCATGGCCGGGGTCGGCCGCTCCGCGGACCGGGCGCTGCGGTTCGTCGGTGTACCGACCGTGACGCCGGTGCCGGTGCCGGTAACGGTGCCGGTGCTGCCCGTACCCGTACCGGCGCCTTGGGCGCCGCCGCCGGACCGCAGCGGGGTCACCGAGGCGCCGGTGCCTTCTCCGCGCGCGTTCGCCTCGACGGCAGCCTCCAGCGGCAGCGCGCCGCCGAGGGCGATCGCCGCGAAGGACACCGCGCTGGCCGCCGCGAAGGCGAACCGCCGGCCGCGCCACGCTGAGCGGTCCTGGGCGGGCCGCCCGACCTCGTGGATGCGGAAGCCGGAGTACGGATCGACCGGGGCTGCGGTGGCGAAACCGTCCGTACGGACGCCGCCGACGCCGTCGCCGCGGACGCCGAAGATCCCGCCGACGGCGTCGAAGGGCCCTCGGCCCCCGCCGTCACCGCCCGGGTCGCCCGGTCCGCCGGGCAGTCCTTGAAGGCGCGCGAGCAGCCCCTCGGAGGGGGGAGGCGGCGCGGCCTGCGCGAACACGTTCTTGAGGCTGCGCTGGGCGTCGGCCTCGGCCTTGCACTTGGGACACGTCGCGAGGTGGGCGAGGACCCGCTCGCGGGCGTCATGACCGAGTTCGCCGTCGACGAGCGCGGCGAGCCGGTCCCCCAGGTGGTGTTCCACGGGGGTGGGGCCTGACGGGCTGGAGCTGCTCACGCGGTTCCGCCCTCCCAGCCGACGGCGGCGTACGCGCGCTCCGCGCGGGCCTCCGGGGAACGGTGCTGCAGGGCCTTGCGCAGGTGGGACCGGCCGCGGTGGATGCGGCTGCGGACGGTGCCGAGCTTCACGCCCAGGGTCGCGGCGATCTCCTCGTACGACAGGCCCTCGATGTCACAGAGGACGACCGCGGCACGGAACTCGGGCGCGAGGGTGTCCAGCGCCTGCTGCACGTCCGCGTCGAAGTGGGTGTCGTTGAACGCCTGCTGCGGGGACGGCTCGCGGCTGGGCAGCCGCTCCGCCGCGTCGTCGCCGAGCGCGTCGAACCGGATGCGCTGCTTGCGGCGGACCATGTCGAGGAACAGGTTCGTGGTGATGCGGTGCAGCCAGCCCTCGAAGGTGCCGGGCGTGTACGTCGACAGCGAGCGGAAGACCCGGACGAAGACCTCCTGCGTGAGGTCCTCGGCGTCGTGCTGATTGCCGGTGAGGCGGTAGGCGAGACGGTAGACGCGGCCACTGTGCGTGCTGACGATCTCCTCCCATGTGGGCGGAGTCCACGCCTGCGATTCCGCGTCCGTGGCGAAGGTCGCGGTGGTGGGTGCGGAGTCGGCGGTGCGGAAACGGTCAGCGGTGTCGGTCACGGATTTCGGCTCACCCGCCGACCTGAGAAGACGCCGAAGCACTCCTCCCCGATCCACAGGCGCAGCCGCACCTCCCCTGTCGGCTCTGGTGGTGTCCAGTGGAGCCCCTACCATAGCCACCCCGTCCGTTAGCTCCGGATAAGAATCTTTACGCGAATTTGGGGCCTGCTCGCGGGCCACCGCGTGTCGTGCCATCCGCTCCCCCCGGTTCTCTCCCCCGCCCCTTATCAACGCCCGGTCCCATCTGCGGGTTCCCACGCGCAGCGGATACAGTCACCGTTGCGCCAACTACGGGGACAGGAGAGGGCCATTACCGCCAACCGGCAGACGAGCTGGGCGTTCGCCGACGCCTACGTCGCCGAGGACGAAGCGCTGCGCTGGGCCCGTGCGCGGGCCCGGGAGGCAGGGCTGCCCTCGGTGTCGCCGGGCACCGGCGCCGCACTGCGGCTGCTCGCGGCCACGGCGGACGCGAAGGCGGTGGCCGAGATCGGTACCGGTACGGGCGTGTCGGGGATCTACCTGCTGCACGGGATGCGGCCGGACGGGGTCCTGACCACGGTGGATCTGGAGCCGGAGCGGCAGCAGTTCGCGAAGACGGCGTTCCGGGCGGCGGGTTTCGCGGGGAACCGGGCGCGGTTCATCCCCGGCCGCGCGCTCGACGTGTTGCCGCGGCTCGCGGACGGCGGGTACGACCTGGTGTTCTGCGACGGCGACCGGCTGGAGTGCCTGGACTACCTCGCTGAATCGTTGCGCCTGCTGCGGCCGGGCGGGCTGGTCTGCTTCGAGGGCATGTTCGCGGACGGCCGGACGGTGGACTCTGCGGCACAACCGGCGGAGGTGCTGCGAGTGCGCGAGCTGTTGCGCGCGATCCGGGAGAGCCAGGAGCTGCTGCCCTCACTGCTGCCGGTGGGCGACGGCCTGCTGTGCGCGGTGCGCCGGCCGTAGAGGGGCAGCGGGTAGGGGCGGCTCGGCGGCCTCAGCCGCGCAAGGCTCCGAACGCCTGAGACGCCACTGCCCCGGCGCGGTGGTGAGACCTTGCCGGGGCAGTGGGAAATCGTGGGCGCGTATCGCGTCAGCCGACGACCTTCTTCAGGGCGTCGCCGAGAGCGTCGGCCTCGTCCGGGGTCAGCTCGACGACAAGCCGACCGCCGCCTTCGAGCGGAACGCGCATGACAATGCCCCGCCCCTCCTTGGTCACCTCGAGCGGGCCGTCGCCCGTCCGCGGCTTCATGGCCGCCATGCTCGTTCCCCTTCCTGAAACCAGCTCATCGAAAGCCGACGGCCCCGGGAAAGGAGCACGCGTCACCGGCATCGAACACATTGCTTCCAGGTCATTATCCCGCATCCGCAGACCCGATGACCAACATCAGGAGGCATCGCTTGCGCAACGCGCTTTCGCAAAACCGCCCATTTCGGCGATCGGCCTGCGATACTTCGCCGCCGCGGGTCCGGGAGGGGGTGCCGAATCTTTGACGCAGCTCACATGTGCGGACGGGAGGAACTCCGCCATGCTGGTCGGGCCAACGATCAAAGATGACCGTGCGAAGGGATCTGTCATGGCCGACACCGTGCTGTACGAGGTGAGCGACGGGCTCGCCACGATCACGCTCAACCGGCCCGAGGCCATGAACGCGATGAACGTGGCGGCGAAGGTCGCGCTCCGGGACGCGGCGGAGACCGCGGCCGCGGATTCGGCCGTTCGGGCGGTGCTGCTGACGGCGACGGGCCGGGCGTTCTGCGTGGGCCAGGACCTCAAGGAGCACGTGGGCCTGCTGATGTCGGACAAGGAGTCCGGCACCAACGCGACGATGAACACGGTCCGGGACCACTACAACCCGATCGTGCGCGCGCTGACCAGCATGAAGAAGCCGGTGGTGGCGGGCGTGAACGGCGTCGCGGCGGGCGCGGGCTTCGGGTTCGCGCTGGCGGCGGACTACCGCGTCGTGGCGGACACCGCGTCGTTCAACACCTCGTTCGCCGGGGTCGCGCTGACCGCGGACTCGGGCATGTCGTGGACGCTGCCGCGGCTGATCGGCGCGAGCCGGGCCTCCGACCTGCTGCTCTTCCCGCGCTCGATCACGGCGCAGGAGGCGTACGAGCTGGGCATCGTCAACCGTCTCGTCCCCGCGGCCGACCTGGCGACCGAGGCCGCCGCGGTCGCCCGCGCCCTGGCCGAGGGCCCGACGGTCTCCTACGCGGCCCTCAAGGAGTCCCTGGCCTACGGCGCGGACCACTCCCTGGCGGAGGCCCTGGAGAAGGAGGACGAACTCCAGACCAAGGCCGGCGCCTCGGAGGACCACACCATCGCCGTCCAGGCCTTCCTCGCCAAGGAGAAGCCCAAGTACCTGGGCCGCTGAGCCCGCACGCCCCCACCCCGCCGCCTGGCGGCGGGGTGGGGGGCGCGGCCGGCTCGCGTCAGCGCATCGCGCAGTCGTGGAGGTGGTCGTTGACCAGGCCGCAGGCCTGCATGAGCGCGTAGGCCGTGGTGGGGCCGACGAAGCGGACGCCGCGCTTCTTCAGGGCCTTCGAGAGGGCCACGGACTCGTCCGTGATCGCCGGGACGTCGGCGATCGTGCGGGGTGCCGGGCGGGAGGTCGGGTTCGGGGCGTGGGACCAGATCAGGTCCTCCAGCTCGCCGGTGGCCCAGCCGGCCAGCAGCTGCCCGTTCGCGATCGTCGCGTCGATCTTCGCGCGGTTGCGGATGATCCCCTCGTCCGCGAGCAGCCGCTCCCGGTCCGTGTCCGTGAACCGCGCCACCTCAGCGATCCTGAAGTCCGCGAAGGCCTTACGGAAGCCCTCGCGGCGGCGCAGGATCGTGATCCACGACAGGCCGGACTGGAACGCCTCCAGGCAGAGGCGCTCGAAGAGCGCGTCGTCGCCGTGGACCGGCTTGCCCCACTCCTCGTCGTGGTACGCGACGTAGTCCTCCGCCGACAGGCCCCACGGGCAGCGCAGCAGGCCGTCCGGCCCCGGGATCGAGACGCCCTCGCTCATGACTCGTCCTCCGCGTCGTCCTGCGCGCCGGGCTTCTTGAACAGGTCCGGCCGCGACACCGCCGTCGCCTGCGCGCCCGCGAGCGCCGCCTCCAGCTCCGCGATCCGCGCGTCCCGCTCGGCCAGTTCCGCGCCGAGCCGCGCCAGTACGTCGTCGACGTCCGCCATCCGGTAGCCACGCGCCGCCATCGGCAGCCGCAGCGCCTCGATGTCCGCGCGGCCGACCGGACGCGTCGCCGGCAGCGGGTCCACCAGCCCCTCCGGCGCCGCCTCGGGCAGCACCTCGCCGTCGCCGCCGCCGACCACCACCAGGGTGACCGCCGCGACGACCACGACCATCGCGATCAGCAAGAACCAGAACACAGCGTGTATCTCCCGGCTATCCGGTGTGGAATACGTCCCGAGCCGATCGTGCCATGCGCCACCGACAGTTAGGGTCGCAGGCGAACGGACGCGAGGGAGGACAAAAGGGATGCTGCGCTTGGGACGGCGTGAATTCGGGCCGCACGAACCGGTGATCATGGCGATCGTCAACCGGACCCCGGATTCCTTCTACGACCAGGGCGCGACGTTCCGCGACGAGCCCGCCCTCGCCCGCGTCGAGCAGGCCGTGGCCGAGGGCGCCGCGATCGTCGACATCGGCGGGGTCAAGGCGGGACCGGGCGAAGAGGTGACCGCGGAGGAGGAGGCGCGCCGCACGGTCGGCTTCGTCGCCGAGGTCCGCCGGCGCCACCCCGACATCGTGATCAGCGTCGACACGTGGCGGCACGACGTCGGCGCGGCGGTCTGCGAGGCCGGCGCGGACGTTCTGAACGACGCGTGGGGAGGCGTCGACCCCCGGCTCGCGGAGGTCGCGGCGCGGTACGGCGCGGGGCTCGTGTGCACCCACGCGGGCGGGGCGGAGCCCCGGACGCGGCCGCACCGGGTCGAGTACGAGGACGTCATGGCCGACATCCTGCGGGTGACGGTAGGTCTCGCCGAGCGGGCGGTCTCGCTGGGCGTGCGGCGGGACGGGATCATGATCGACCCCGGTCACGACTTCGGGAAGAACACCCGCCACAGTCTGGAGGCGACGCGGCGACTCGGGGAGATGACGGAGACGGGGTGGCCGGTGCTGGTGTCTCTGTCCAACAAGGACTTCGTGGGGGAGACGTTGGATCGGCCGGTGAAGGAGCGCGTGCTGGGGACCTTGGCCACGACTGCGGTTTCCGCGTGGCTCGGGGCGCAGGTGTATCGCGTGCACGAGGTCGCCGAGACCAAGCAGGTGCTCGACATGGTCGCGACCATCGCCGGGCACCGCGAGCCCGCCGTCGCCCGGCGGGGCCTGGCCTAACCCGTAGGGTGCCGGGCGCGGCGCGCCCGGCACCCCGAGGCGTCTACCTGCCCGTTTCCTTGCTCACCAGCGCCACCGCCTCCTCCACGTCGTCCGTGACGTGGAAGAGGAGGAGGTCGCGTTCGCTGGCCTTGCCGCCGGCCACGACCGAGTCGCGGAGCCAGTCGACCAGGCCCTTCCAGTACTCGGTGCCGAAGAGGACGATCGGGAAGCGGGTGACCTTCCGGGTCTGGACCAGGGTGAGTGCCTCGAAGAGTTCGTCGAGCGTGCCGAGGCCGCCCGGCAGGACCACGAAGCCCTGCGCGTACTTCACGAACATCGTCTTGCGGACGAAGAAGTACCGGAAGTTCACGCCGATGTCGACGTGCTGGTTGAGCCCCTGCTCGAAGGGCAGCTCGATGCCGAGGCCCACCGAGACGCCCTTGGCCTCCCGCGCGCCCTTGTTCGCGGCCTCCATCGCGCCCGGGCCGCCGCCCGTGATCACCGCGAAACCCGCCTCGACCAGCGCCCGGCCGAGCCGGACGCCAGCCTCGTACTCGGGCGAGTCGGGCCGGGTGCGGGCCGAGCCGAAGACGCTGATCGCGCTCGGCAGTTCCGCGAGTGCGCCGAAGCCCTCCACGAACTCCGACTGGATGCGCATGACCCGCCACGGATCGGTGTGCACCCACTCGGAGTCGCCCTCGGTGTCCAGCAGCCTCTGATCCGTGGTGCCCGGCTGGACCTGATCGCGGCGCCGCAGCACCGGGCCGAGCCGCTGCTCCTCCGGCCTCGACGCTCCCTCGGGAATACCCATGGCCTGCTCCCTCCACCGATGTTGCCGATGTTGTCCGGTCAGGGTAGGTCGCCGGAGGTGACAAAGAGCGAAATTACGGGAGTCGGGCAGTCAGCCAGTCGCGGAGCCGCTCCTCGCAGTGGCGGATCTTGTCGACGTGCACGTGCTCGTCGCGCTTGTGCGCGTACAGCGGGTCACCGGGCCCGTAGTTGACCGCTGGGACTCCGAGCGCGCTGAACCGGGACACGTCCGTCCACCCGAACTTGGGCTGCGCGCTGCCGCCGACCGCCTCCATGAACGCCCGCGCGGCCGGGTGGGAGAGGCCGGGGAGCGCGCCGGGGCTGTGGTCGTCGACCACGAACTCGGTGACGCCGCAGTCGGCGAACACCTCGCGTACGTGGGCCTCCGCCTCCTCCATGGACCGGTCGGGGGCGTAGCGGAAGTTGACGACGACGGTGCAGGCGTCGGGGATCACGTTGGTGGCCACGCCGCCCTCGATGCGGACGGCGTTGAGGCCCTCGCGGTACTCCAGGCCGTCGATCACCCGCTTCTGCGGCTCGTACGCGGCGAGCCGGGCCAGGATCGGGGACGCGGCGTGGATGGCGTTGGAGCCCATCCAGGAGCGCGCGGAGTGGGCCCGCTCGCCCTCCGTGTGCAGGAAGACCCGGAGCGTGCCCTGGCAGCCGCCCTCGACCTCGCCGAGGGAGGGCTCGAGCAGGATGGCGAAATCGCCCTCCAGCCAGTCGGGGTGGGCCTCGGCCACATGTCCCAGACCGTTGAGGTGGGCGGCGACCTCCTCGTTGTCGTAGAAGACGAACGTGAGGTCGCGGTTGGGCTCGGGGACGGTCGCGGCGATCCGGAGCTGGACGGCGACGCCGGACTTCATGTCGCTGGTGCCGCAGCCCCACAGGACGCCGTTCTCGTCGAGCCGGGAGGGCACGTTGTCGGCGATCGGGACGGTGTCGATGTGGCCGGCGAGGACGATCCGCTCGGCGCGGCCGAGGTTCGTCCGGGCCACGACGTTGTTGCCGTACCGGTCGACGGTGAGGTGCGGCAGGGCCCGCAGCGCCTGCTCGACGGCGTCCGCGAGCGGCTTCTCGGTGCCGCTGACGGAGGGGAAGTCGACGAGGGCGGCGGTGAGCGCCGGGCCGTCGAGGCCGAGGTCGAGCGAACCGTCGAGAGGTGCGCCGAGAGAAGCGTCGAGCGGAGCGTCCAGAGGTGCGTTGTCTGCCATGAACCGACCCTAACGCGGCCCGTTGCGGCGGTTTCGGCGCTGCTCACGCCCTGATATGGACGCGGAGGCCACACCGTAACCGGACTCCAGTACGGTGGGCTCCGTGTCCGAGCCCACCCCCTCCGGTCTCCCCGGCCGCCGACCCCGCCGTCGCGGCCGTCTCGCCCGCTTCACGGCCGCGTTCGCCGTTCTGCTGGGTCTCGCCGCGTATGTGGGCGTGCACTACATGACGGGCGGCAAGGGCGCGCCGCGGTGCACTGTGGGCAGTGGGAAGAACACGTACGAGTTCACTCCGGAGCAGGCGTCCAACGCCGCGACGATCTCCGCGGTCGGCACGACCCGCGGGCTGCCGGAGCGGGCCGTCGCCATCGCGCTCGCGACCGCTTTGCAGGAATCGGCGCTGCGCAATATCCAGCACGGCGACCGGGATTCACTGGGCCTGTTCCAGCAGCGGCCCTCGCAGGGCTGGGGAACGCCGGAGCAGATTCTCGATCCGGTGTATTCGTCCGGGAAGTTCTACGAACATCTCGAGGACGTGCCGGGCTATTCGCGGCTGCCGTTGACGGTGGCGGCGCAGAAGGTGCAGCGCAGCGGTTTCCCACAGGCGTACGCGAAGCACGAGCCGGACGCGACGCTGCTGGCGGCGGCGCTCACCGGCCGGGCGGGCGGGTCCTTGTCATGCACCGCGCGGCCGGCCGACGGCCTGCCCGGCGACGCGGCACAGGTGCGGGACGAGCTGGTGCGGACATTCGGCAAGGACCTCGGCCCGACGGCGCTGACGCGGACTGGTACCGGCCGTGCGGCGGCCGGCGCGCCCGCCGCCGGAGCGGTGGTCTCCGTGCCGGTGCGGGAGACGGCCGTACCCGCCGAGCAGCGCGGATGGGAGCTGGCCCACTGGGCGGTGGCCCGGGCCGAGGCACTGCGCATCGACGAGGTCGCGTACGCGGGCCGGGTCTGGCGGGCGGGCGACATGTCCGGCGCCTGGGCGAAGGCGTCAGCGGGCGACACCTCGCCGGGGACGGTGCGCATCCGCGTCGCCCCGTGAGCCGCGCGGCCTCGTAGCGCACACCCGAGGGGGGCGTGCAGCTGTACGAGACTTCACCCCGAAGGGGTATTCGGGCCGTCATTCCGACCGCTCCCGGCCATGACCTCGGACCGCATTTGACCGGCCTGTCATGTCTCCGCAATCGCCTTCCACGGCAAGGAGATAAACGGTTCCGCAGTTGGTTGCGAACGCGTCGAGTTCGTCCGTTTTCATATGGATCCGATCATGCGACGCATTGCGAACTCTTTACCCGGGGCCGCCGCAACCTCTCCCTCCCTCGACCCGGTTGTCATGGCGTCCGAACGCTGGACGACGCCCTGAAGTCCTCTTCGTCGAAGGAGCATCATGTCCCTCCCCCTGAGCCGTCGGATCGCCCGTGCCGCACTGCTGGTCGCCGCAGGAGCCGCGCCCGTGATCGGTGCGGCCGGTGTCGCGGGCGCAGCCGAGCTGCCCGCGGCCGGTGGGCTGGCCGGGCTGACGAAGCTCGACCCCAGCAGCGCCGCCTCGACCGTCGGCGGTGCCACCGAAGCCGCCACCCCGCTCGCGAAGGAGGCCGCCGGCGACGCCACCGGCGGTGCCGAGCAGCTCGTCGGCGGAACGAAGGACAAGCTGCCCACCGACAGCCTGCCGACCGGCAAGCTGCCCACCGGCGGCCTGCCCGGCGGCGGCCTGCTCGGCTGAGCCACGAGGCACCGAAAGGGCCCGGGAGGCGATCACCGTCTCCCGGGCCCTCGCCGTGTCCGGACCTACGCGCCCAGGCGCTTCACCGCTGCCGCCACGCGCTCGTCCGTCGCCGTGAACGCGACCCGCACGAAACGCTCGCCCGCCACGCCGTAGAAGTCGCCCGGCGCGACCAGGATGCCCAGCTCGGCCAGGTACGCCACGGTCTGCCAGCAGGGCTCATCCCGCGTCGCCCACAGGTAGAGGCTGGCCTCGCTGTGCTCGATCCGGAAGCCGTGCGCCTCCAGGGCCGCCCGCAGGGCCGCACGCCGTGCCGCGTACCGCTCCCGCTGCTCCGCCACGTGCGCGTCGTCGCCGAGCGCCACCGCGGTCGCCGCCTGCACCGGCGCCGGCGTCATCATCCCGCCGTGCTTGCGGATCAGCAGCAGCTCGCCGAGGACGGCCGCGTCACCGGCGATGAACGCCGCCCGGTACCCGGCCAGGTTGGAACGCTTGGACAGCGAGTGGACGGCGACGATGCCCTCGTACGAGCCGCCGCAGACGTCCGGGTGCAGGACGGAGACCGGCTCCGCCTCCCAGCCCAGCTCCAGGTAGCACTCGTCGGAGAAGACCAGCACGCCGTGCTCGCGCGCCCAGGCCACGATCCGGGTCAGCTCGTCCTTGCCGAGGACCCGACCGGTCGGGTTGGACGGCGAGTTGAGCCAGAGCAGCTTCAGGCCGGCCGGGTCGAGCTCGGTAGGGTCGTCGTAGACGACGGGCTCCGCGCCGCACAGCCGCGCGCCGACCTCGTACGTCGGGTACGCGAGCCGCGGGTAGGCCACCTTGTCACCGGCGCCGAGCCCCAGCTGGGTCGGCAGCCAGGCCACCAGCTCCTTCGAGCCGACCACCGGCAGCACGTTCTCGTGCCGGAAGCCGACCGCGCCGAGCCGCCGCTCGCACCATCCGGTGAGCGCGTCGCGCAGCTCCGTCGTGCCCCACACCGTCGGATAGCCGGGCGAGTCCGCCGCCGCGACCAGGGCGTCCTGGATCAGTGCGGGGACCGGGTCGACGGGCGTGCCGACGGAGAGGTCGACGATGCCGTCCGGGTGCGCCAGGGCCGTCTTCTTGTACGGCTCCAGCTTGTCCCAGGGGAAGACGGGGAGGCGAGAGGAGACTGCGGACACGGTGCTCACTTTCTCGTACGTGTGAAAACGCCACGGTCCCGTACGGCGGACGCGCCGTACGGGACCGTGATCACGGATCGCAGGTCGCGCGATCAGCCGTTCTGCGGCGGCAGAGCGGCGATGAAGGGGTGGTCGCGCTCGATGAGGCCGAGCTTCGAGGCACCACCGGGCGAACCGAGGTCGTCGAAGAACTCGACGTTCGCCTTGTAGTAGTCCTTCCACTCCTCGGGAGTGTCGTCCTCGTAGAAGATCGCCTCGACCGGGCACACCGGCTCACAGGCCCCACAGTCGACGCATTCGTCCGGGTGGATGTACAAGGACCGCTGGCCCTCGTAGATGCAGTCGACGGGGCACTCCTCGATGCACGCCTTGTCCTTGACGTCGACACAAGGCTGCGCGATGACGTAGGTCACGCTGTCGTTCCTCCTCGGTAGGGCTGGCTCTGCGCGGGAGCGCGGCGTCGTCGATGCCCGCCCCTAGTATCTCCGTTCTTGGAGACGATCCGAACAGGAGGGGCGGAGAGAGCCGTGGAAATCGTCGGCGGAGGGCGTCTTGAGGTTCGCATTACTGGCTCTGACGTGGGAAAACGCGTCTCCGTCCGCTATCTGACACACTCCGCGGGGACCGACGCGACCTTCGCTGACGCCGTCGGCGTTCTCGTATCGTGGGACGCGGGTGTGGTCGTGATCACACGACGGACCGGCGAGAGCGTCCGCATCCCGGAATCGTCGCTGGTCGCGGGCAAGGTCGTGCCCGCCGCGCCGGCCCGCCGCCGGGGTCCCGCGACCTCCTTCCAGGAGCTCGCCCGGGTCACCGCCCGGGCCTGGCAGCCGGTGGAGAGCGAGCCGCTCGGCGAGTGGACGCTGCGGGCCGCGTCCGGGTTCACCCGGCGGGCCAACTCGGTGCTTCCGCTCGGGGATCCGGGCATGGAGCTGGACGCGGCGCTGGCGCGGGTGCGCGACTGGTACGCGGCCCGGGACCTGCCCGCGTTCGTCCAGGCCGCGACCGGGGCGGAGGGCACGCAGGAGCTGCTCTGCGCCGAGCTGGAGAAGCGCGGCTGGCGGTCGGACGTCACGGCGGAGGTACGGATCGGGGGCCTCGCGCCGGTCGCGGACCTGGACGACTCCGAGGTATCGGCCGTACGGCTCGACCGGACCGTCGACGAGCCCTGGCTGCGGCGCTACCAGCGGTCCGCCGCGCCGGGACCCCATGTGCTCCAGGTACTGCACAGCGGCCCGAGTGTGTGGTTCGCGTCCGTACCGGGCACGGAAGACATACCGGCGGCGATCGGACGTTGTGTGGTCGACGGCCGCTGGGCCGGTTTCATGGCGGTGGAGGTCGCTCCGGAGCATCGCCGGCAGGGGCTGGCCACAGCGGTCATGGCCGCGCTCGCCCGGCGGGCGCTGGACGAGGGCGCGTCGGCCGCCTGGCTCCAGGTGGAGACGGACAACGGCGGCGCTCGCGCGATGTACGAGGGGATGGGCTTCCAGGTCCATCACCACTATCACCACTACCGAGCGGCGGAGGCGTGACCGACTGGGGCCAGGAGTTCGCGGAGGAGGCCCGGACCGAGCGGCCGGACCTCGCGCGGCTCTGCCTGCTCGTCGGCGCGGCGCTCGATCCGGACGTGACGCAGGCGGACCTGGACGAGGCCGAGATCGAGCTGGACCGGCTCTCCGGGCTGCTGCCGTACGGCGCCCGCCCGCCGCGGGCGTGGGCGGCGGCGCTGGGCGAACTGCTCGGCGCCCGGGAGGGCTTCCACGGCGTGTCCGCGGACTACCAGCGGCTGGAGTCCTCGCTGCTGCACCACGTGCTGCGGCGCCGGCGCGGCTTGCCGATCCTGCTGTCGGTCGTCTGGATGGAGGTCGCCCGGCGGGCCGGGGCGCCGGTGTACGGGGTGGCCCTGCCCGGGCACTTCGTGGTCGGCATCGGCGACCCGCACGCCCCGATGCCGGAGCAGGTCCTCACGGACCCGTTCGCCGGGGGCCGGGGCATGACCGGGACGGACGCGGAGCTGCTGGTGGCCGGGGCGACGGGCGAGACCCTCGACCCGTCGATGCTGCTGCCGGCGGACCCGCTGGACATCGTCCGCCGGATCCTGAACAACATCCGCTCCTGGGCGGCCCCGCGCCCCGAGCGCTCGGACGTGGCGCTCATCGCCCTGGACCTGGCCCTGCTGCTCCCCTCCCACCCGGCCCACCTCCGCTACGAGCGGGCGCAACTGCTGGTGCGGCGGGGCGACTTCCTGACGGGGGCGGCGGAACTGGAGTTGTACGCGGAGGTCGTCTCCGCCGTCGAGCCGACCGCGGCGGACCGCATCCGCAGCCGGGCCCGGGCGGCCCGCGCGATGCTGAACTAGCGCGGACGCCCCGGTCTCGACGTTGTGCGTCGCGGCGTCTCAGCGGCGGCCGAGGAACTCCGCGATCCGGGAGAAGCCGTCCGTGCCGTGGCCCAGGGCCACGGTCCGGCGGGCCAGGCCCTCGGCGGCCCGCATCACGCTCGCGTCGATGCCGTGGGACTCGGAGGCGTGCACGATGTGCGCCATGGACGAGACCGCCGAGGTCAGCGGATTGCCCTCGCCGGAGAAGGAGCCGCTCTCCAGGTCCTCGGCGAACTCCTGGAACAGCGGCGGCAGGATCGCGCCGATGCCCTGCGCGAACGGGACCAGTTCGGCCGGCTTCACGCCCTCCGCGCCCGCCACGGCGAGGGCGTGCATGTAGCCCGTCATCGCCGTCCAGAAGATGTCGAGCAGCGCGACGTCGTACGCGGCGGCCCGGCCGATGTCCTCGCCGAGGTGGGTGTGCGTACCGCCCAGGGCGTCGAGCACCGGGCGCTGCGCGCGGTACAGCTCCTCCGGGCCGCTGTGGATGAACACCGCGTCGGGCGTGCCGATGCTCGGCGTCGGCGTCATGATCGCGCCGTCCAGATAGGCGATGCCGTGCTCGGCGGCCCAGCGTCCGGTGTCGCGGGCCCGTTCGGGGATGTCCGCGGTCAGGTTGAGCAGCGTGCGGCCCTTGAGCCCGGCGGTGACCTCGGCCCGGCGCAGCACGGCGTCCGCGGCGTCGTAGTTGACCACGCAGACCACGTTGAGCGGACTGGCGGCGACGGCCTCCGCGGCGCTGCCGGCCCCGATCGCGCCCTGCTCGATCAGTTCGCGGTCCCGGCCGGGCGTGCGGTTCCACACGGTGGTGCGCACCCCGGCGGCGACGAACGCCCCGGCCAGCGCCCGGCCCATGGGGCCGAGCCCGATCACGGTGACGGCGGGACGGTCGGAGAGGGGGTGGCTGGAAGAAGACATGACGGAACTCCCTTGTACGGAGGGCGATGGCAGAGTGGTGCACGAGACGACCGAGGAACGGGGAGACCCGCATGACGCGCAGCAGGGCCCAGGACACCGAGGTGTGCGGAGTGAGCGCGGCCGTCGCGGTGGTCGACGGCAAGTGGAAGACGCTGCTGCTCTGGCTGCTCGAATCCGGACCGCACCGGCCCGGCGAACTGCGTCGGAGGATCCCCGGGATCAGCGAGAAGGTGCTGACCCAGGCGTTGCGGGAGATGGAGTCGGACGGTCTGGTGCACCGCGAGGTGCACGACGTGATGCCGCCGAAGACCGTCTATTCGCTGACCGGCGAGGGCCGCGAACTCTCCGTGGCGCTGGCTCCGTTGTCCGACTGGGGCCACCGCCGGCTGGACCGGCTCGCCAGGGAGCGCGCCGCGTCCTGAGGCGTCCGGGGCCGGCGCCTCTTCGATCTCCTTTCCGTTCCGTTCCTTCGGACGCCTTCAGCCTCTCCCGGCGCGGCGACGGCGACAAGTACCCACAAAAAAGTGGGTATGCGGCGGCTAGCGCACGTCCGCCTCGATCGCGGCCTTGATGCGCTGCCCGAAGGCCGGGGCGTCCTTGCGGGCGGCGCCGACGGCCAGGCCCACGAGGAGCTTGCCGAGGCCGTGGCCCTCCAGGACGTTGTGGATGCGGACGCGCGTCCCGCCGTTCGGGAGCGGTTGCAGGTCGTAGCCGCCCTCGCCGGCCGTCACGAGGTTCTTCGACACCTCGGCCCAGCGCATCGACCGCGGCGGGTCGAAGGCGGTGACCCGGAACTCCCGCGAGGTCTTCATCCCCGCGTCCTTCACCGTGCTGCGGAACACCGTGCCGACCGCCGTCGGCGACTCCGGGACCCTCTCGATCCGGAGCACGCGGGGACTGAACCGCGGGTCGTTGCGCCCGTCGGCGAGGTACGTGAACACCTCGTCGATGCCGCGGTCGACCTCGACCGTCGCCTCGAACTGTCCGGACATGCCACTCCTCGGGGTCGCGAGCCGACTCCCTCCAGAGTGGACGGCCCGCCCGGCCCGCGCACGCCGGACGGGTTCAGTAGTGGCCCGTGGTCAGCACGCGGCCGGGGCGGGCACCCGGGGTGGCTGTCAGCGCAGGCGCCCGAGATGGATGACGCTGACGCGGACCTGCTGGTCGCTGATCTCGTACATCACGCGGTAGCGGCCGACGTGGATGCGCAGCACGTCGGTACTGCCGAACGAGCCGTCCGGGCGGGGATTGTCAGCAAGGTGGTCGACGGCGGTGAACACCAGCCTCACGCCCTCGGGGTCGTCCTTGGCGAACCGCTCCGCCTGGACAAGGGCCTCCGGCTCCCAGACGACCTCGTAGCTCACGCCTCACCCTCGCCGAACACGCGCCGGTACGCCTCGTCGTGCCGGACGCCGGCGTTCTCGCCCCGGGCCTCGCGCGCCCGATAGGCGGCGAGAGCTCGCAGCTCCTCGAGCTCCAGGGCGTCGGCAGGGCTGACCAGTACGGCGACGGTCTGCCCGTGGTCGGTGATGGCGACCGGCTCACGGGTCGCGCTGACCTCGCGCGCGATGGCGCCCAGGCGGGCGCGGGCTTCCACGATCGAGTACGCCCTCTCCGTCATGCACACCAGGTTACGGAAGTGTGCACTTCTCCACCATCGAACAGGCGCGCAGCATCGCCGGCAGGTCGCGCGGCTCGCCGTCCGTACGGGGGCCCAGGCGCTCCAGCAGGTCCGGGGTGACGGCGCCCGCCTCTGCGGCGTCCAGGAGCTCGGCACGGGTCGGGCCGTCGCCCTTCCCGACGCTGTCGAGCATCAGCAACAGAAGCCCGTCGCGCTCCACGAAGCGGCTCATGCCGCAGTCCAGGCCGTCGTCGTCCAGGTCGTCGGGGTACGGGGCGCGGGCCCACGCCGCGTTCTCGTACCAGTAGACGCAGCCGAGCTCGTTGCCCTTGAGCCGGTCGCGCAGCTCCTCGTACGGGAGCCAGTCCGGGCCGCCCGCGAGCATGTCGATCGGCGTGTCGTGCCACTTCACGCCGCTCGACTCGTCCTCGCCGTACAGCACGTACCGGCCGCCCCCGAGCGGCGAGAACGTCCACCACGTGCAGCCGCCGTCGTCGAGGTGCAGTCCCTCGTCGTCGATCCAGGCGCCGCTGGGGTACCGGTCGGTCTCCTTGGCGCTCGTCGCCTCCAGTACGGCGACCAAGGCCCAGCGGGCCCACAGCACGTCCGCCGGCGGAAGGTCCCCCGGCAGCCCCGGACGGTGAATGGTCATGATGCGCCCCCGTACGCCGTTGTCCCGATCGTGATCGCGGCAACCATACGGCGCACCGCCGGAACGCCCCACGCCGACCGTCCGCCACGTGCGCCGCGTCCGCCGCGTCCGCGAAGATCACCAGCGCGTACGCCGGGGCGCGCGAGCGGACTGCGAACGACTCCACCGCACCCGTGCGGGGGCCTTCGGAGAACGAGGCCAGGGGCATATGACCAGTGCAATCCACCCCACTCGCCCTCCGTCCTCGGGAGCCGCCCGTGCCGCCCAACGTCCTCAGACTCCTCGCCCCGCCCGCTCTCGCCGCCGCACTCCTCCTCGCGACAGCCACGGCAGCCGATTCCGCGACCGCCGCCCCACGCGGTTACGACCGCTGCCCCAGCGGACACTTCTGCCTCTTCAGCGAGTACGACGGCAACGGCGCCATCGCCACGTTCCGCTTCGGCAGTCCAAATCTCGCCGACCAGAACTTCGACGACCTGGCCATGTCGTACGCCAACAACACCGACAGCGTGTGGTGCACCTACGGCGACTACAACTACAGCAAGGCGCAGCTGCACAGCGGCTGGGAGGCCCACACCGCGGACAGCCTCTGGGAGCTGCACAGCTTCGTCAGCTCGGTCAGGAAGGGGCAGTGCTGATGAAGACTTACAAGACCAGGTACGCCGGCCTTGCAGCCGTCCTCACCGCGTTCCTGCTCCCGCTGGGCACCGCGCCGGCCGCATCGGCGCCGACGGGCCTCAACGACTGCCCGGAGTACCGCGTCTGCATCTACGCGGCGCCCAACTTCGAAGGACAGCCCTACGTCTACATGCTCCCCGGCGGTCGGGAATGCGTGGACACCCGCGAAGGCAGTTCCTACTTCAACAACATGCTCGACACCGTGCGGGTATGGGAGTTCAGCAACTGCACGGGCCGCTCGGAGCTCGTGGGACCGGGAGGAACCGGCAACGCGACCACCTTCACCTACGACGCGGTGAACGCGGAGTACTGCGGAGGTTCGTGTCCGCGCGTCACCTCCGGCAAGCGCTGAACAGCGCCGCCCGCCCCACCGGCACCCCTAGGTCGTGTCCGGAAAGTCATGGGAGCCAGAGTCGGAGGCAGGCGAGGGTGACCATGGCTTGGTAGTGGACGGCGCGTTTGTCGTAGCGGGTGGCCAGGGCCCGGTTCTGCTTGAGCCGGCTGAAACAGCGTTCGACAACGTTGCGGCGCCGGTAGGCGGTCCGGTCGAGGCGGCAGCGGGTCTCGCCGCGGCGGATGCGCCCGTTGATCTGGTCGATCCGCTCCGGGATCGTGCAGGCGATCCCGCGTCGCCTCAGGTAGGCCCGGATCTTGCGGGCCGAGTAGCCCTTGTCTGCGACCACGCGCTGGGGCCGGGTCCGGGGCCTGCCGGGCCCCGGCCGGGCGACGCGGATCCGGTCCATGACCGCCTCGAACTGGGTGCAGTCGTTGACGTTCCCGCCGGTCAGGGTGAAGGCCAGTGGCCGGCCCTGGCCGTCGCAGGCCAGGTGGATCTTGCTGGTCAGCCCGCCGCGTGATCGGCCGAGTGCCTCGCCTTCCCAGGGCCCCCTTTTCGGGCCCCGGCCGCATGCTGATGCGCGCGGACCGTGGTCGAGTCCACGCAGACGATCGACCAGTCGACGGTCCCGACGGCGTCGGAGTGCTGCTGGACGTGGGCCAGCAGCCGGTCCCAGGTGCCGTCGGCGGACCAGTGCCGGAAGCGTTCGTAGACCGTCTTCCACGGCCCGTACCGCTCGGGCAGGTCACGCCAGGCGGCCCCGGTGGACAGCTTCCAAAGGATCCCGTTGACCACCTGGCGCCGGTCCCGCACGGGCCGGCCCATACGGCCCGGCGCCAGCAACGGAGCGATCAACGCCCACGACTCATCCGTCAGTTCATGTCGACGCACCACAAACGGAGTAACGAGCCAACAACTTTACGGACACGGCCTAGCCGAGATCCCCGCACTTGACCGCGCCGACGAACGGCGCCCAGGCCATGGCGGGGAAGACGAGCGCGGGGCCGGTGGGGTTCTTGCTGTCCCGAACGGGGACGCGGGCGGGGCGGGCGGCGTCGTCGACTTCGAGGCATTCGCCACTGCTGCCGCCGCTGTACGAGGACTTCCGCCAGT
Organism: Streptomyces sp. HUAS YS2; assembly: GCF_033343995.1. NCBI lineage: Bacteria > Bacillati > Actinomycetota > Actinomycetes > Kitasatosporales > Streptomycetaceae > Streptomyces > Streptomyces solicathayae. The sequence continues at coordinate 2,871,216 of NZ_CP137573.1, forward strand.
CAGTCAGTGCCGAGGCGTCAGGGATGCTGGTCATGACGTGCTGCATGCTCGTGTTCCTCCGCGACGGACCTGATCATTGCCAGGGACTTGCGGTGCGACAGGGCGTCGCCCAAAGCATGATCGTAGACCTCTTGGCATTGCCGGACCACGGACGGATCCTCCCAGACGCGGCCCGACTTGAGGCCTTCCACGTACGCGATGGGCGGGAGGTCCGAAAACCACATCAGCGAGACGAACCCTTCCAGCATCGCGTGCGCTCCCACGTCGAACGGCAGCACATGCACCCGGATTCGGCGGCTCTCGCCCAGAGCCACAATGTGACGGAGCTGTTCGCACATCACCATCCGGCCGCCTATTTGCCCCCGCAGAACCGCCTCGTCGAGCAGCGTCCACACCACCGGCCGGTCGAAATCGTCGAGGATCCGCGCCCTTTCCAGGCGTGTGACAAGGAGCTTGTCACGTACCTCGTCGCTCTTCGGCGGGTGTCCTGAACTCAGTACCGCCTTCGCGTACGCCTCCGTCTGCAGGATGCCCGGGACCAGCTTCGGCGCGTACTCCCGGATCACCGTCGCCACGCCCTCGAACTCCAGCGCCTCAGCGAAGTGTTCCGCCACCGCCTTGCCGTCCAGCGTGGGCAGGAAGCGCTCGAAGAAGTCGTCCGGGCCCAGCGCCTTGTCCAGGCGTCTCGCGTCGGCGATGTCCGGGCGGCGGCGACCCGCTTCCATGTGGGCGATGTGTGTGCGAGAGATGATCGTGATCTCGCTCAGCTGCTCCTGAGTGAGGCCGGCCGCCTCGCGGCGGCGCCGCAGTTCCTCGCCGTACTTCCTGCGGGTTTCCGGGTTGTCCTCGATGGCCACCGCCAGCCCCCTTTGTGACTTCCGCGTTGTCACACGCAAACCCCTACCGAGCGTAGCCCCCGCCCTCCCAGTCTGTGAGCAGTTCGACACACAGAGCGAAAGGAGGGTCCGCTCCATGGAGGAAGGCGAGTTCGTCGCGCACACCGAGACGGACGTGTACGGCCCCGGCAAGGTCATCGGCGTGGAGGGCGAGCAGCGGCGCGTGCGGTTCGTGCACTTCGTGGCGACGATCAAGGCCGCCGGTCTGCGCAAGGCGTCCCAGGCCGAGACCGAGATCATCGAGCACTGGCTGCGGATGAAGCAGGAGCGGTACGGGGGCAAGTGGTGACGAAGCGTCCGTCACGCGAAGTGACCACGCGAACACGGAGGTTGCTGTACGGTGAGCGCAAAGCGGCCCCCGAGCTGGTTGCAGCCAGCGCCGAGGGCCTTCACCCCGAGTGTCTCTGGAGGACACCCGAAATGCTTCGGCATGCTATCGCGCCGGTTCGGCGCTTCACTCAGATCCCGAACGAGATTCTTCGCCATCCCCGGCTGAATTCCGACGCCGTTCGGCTTCTCACCTTGCAGCTCTCGCTCCCCGAGGGCGTCGACGAGGCGTTGTCGAAGACAGCCGACCGGGCGAAGCTCGGGAAGCGCGCCTTCCAGAACGCCAAGCAGCAGCTGATGGACGAGGGCTACGTGCACGAGTGGCGCGAACAGGGGTTGCGGGGGTTGTGGTGCACCCGCCAGCTCGTCTCCAACGTGCCTCTGGCGCCGTCCGAGGCGGCGCGGGTACGGGACGGCGCCGAGCTGCCGGTGCCGTCCGAGGCTCCGACGGCCGTCCGACCGGCCGCCGGTGAACCCGACGTCCGGTCCGTCGGCCGTCATCCAGACAAGACCCTCGAAGAGAACACCCCCGTCCCTCCCCCTCCCGCACCACCCGAGGCCGTGCGGGTCGTGGACGATCTGCTCTCGCTGGACGACCGGCTGCGTGTGCCGCGCGCCATGCTCCCCGAGCTGGCGGGCCTCGCGGCCCGCTGGCTGGAGGGAGGGCACAGCATCGAATCCGTACGGGAGGAGATCGCGCGCTCCCTGCCCAGCAGGCAGATGCCCATCCACCGGCCCGGAGGGCTGCTGCGCTACGCCCTGAAGCACGTCGCGCCCGTCCCCGTACCGCAGGCTCCGCCACCGCCACCGCGTGTCGCCGCCATGCGGGAGTGCGAGGGGGACGGGCATGTCCAGCCGCTGCTGTTCCGGCCCGTCGGCGACGAGGACCGGTGCCGGGAGTGCCGCCTGGACCAAGCCGCCGCCGACGCCCCCGTAGAGGCTCCTGGGACGCCTCCGGGGCCCGCGCTGCTGCGGGCCGCGCTCAGGGCTGGGCGCTGAGACGCGGCAGTACGCTGGCTGTATGGCCAAGACGCACATCTCGATCAGCCTTGATCCAGAGGATGCGGAACTGATCCGGAACGTGGCCAAGGAGAACGGCCTCGGGGTCTCGGCATTCCTCGCCCTTGCCGGCCGGAAGGAGGCCGCCCGCCTGGAACGGGTGGCCGCCGCCTTCGCCGACCTCGACAACGCGATCGCCGCGGCGGAGGCCGAGGCGGAGGTCATGCCCTGGCCGTCCGAGACCGCCCCGGAAGCGCCACCGGGCCGCTGATCCCGCAGCGGCGCCGGTCCCTCAGGCGCGGTCGCGGGCGATCAGGGCCTCGACGCCGTCGAGGACGCGCTCCAGACCGAAGTCGAGCGGGTCGACGGCGGGTGTGGGCGCGAACGCGCCGTCCGCGAGAGCGCGGGTCAGGGCCGGAAAGCGGTCGGCGTGCCGGTCGAGGAGTTCGCCGGTCAGGGCGGTCCACTCGCGGTCGTGGTCCTCGTCGAAGTCGAGAGCCTGTTGGGCGAGATTGCGGACCTGGCCGATCACGAGCAGGAAGACCTGGTGCCGCTCGGGGCCGGTCAGGCCGGCCGGTTCGAGGGCCGCGAGGGCGGCGTCCAGCCAGCCGAGCTGGTTCGGCCCGACGAGCTGACGGCGCATCGCGGTGGCCGCGAGGAGCCAGGGGTGCGCCCGGTACACGTCCAGCGACCGGCGGGCCCACTCCTTGAGGCGGTCCCGCCAGCCGTCGCCGACGACGGTGAGGTCGGGCAATTCCTCCAGGACGGACTCGACCATCAGCTCGACCAGTTCGGCCTTGCCCGGCACGTAGCGGTAGAGCGCCATCGCCGAGACGCCGAACTCGGCGCCCACCTTGCTCATGGAGGCCGCGTCGAGCCCGTCGGCGTCGGCCAGGGCCACCGCCGCGGCGGCGATGCGGCGCGGCGTGAGGCTGGGCTTGGGGCCGCGGGTGGGCTGGTCCTGCTCGCCCCACAGCAGCGCCATGCCCGCGCGCAGATCGCGCGGCCTGCCGCCGCCCGACGCCTTGCCGGTCCCGGCCATGTCGGTTCTCCCTCGTTCTCGTGTTGACGCCCGCACCAGTAACTGTATATACCTTAAACAGAACTGCTTACGGCATAAACAGTTGAGGGATCCCGTCATGCTCGGCACCGTCGTCACCACCTCCGCCGCACTCCTCGCCGCTCCTGCCGCGGGACTGCTCGGCCACCGCCAGGTCAGGCGCGCCGCGCTCGCGAAGCGCCTGCGCGTCACCGCTCCGCACGGCATCGACGAGTCCGGCTTCGTCCGCGTCGGCGGCATCGACCAGTGGATCTCGGTCCGCGGCGACGACCGGAGCAACCCCGTGATCCTGGAGATCCACGGCGGCGCCGGAGCCTCCAACCACGTGTTCCTGCCGCGCACCCGGGACTGGGAGCGGCACTTCACGATCGTCCGGTGGGACATGCGCGGCGCGGGCACGACCTTCGCGCACGGCGGCCCGGACGGGCAGGGCGAGTTCACCCTCGACCGGCTGGAGCGCGACGCGGTCGAGGTCACCGAGCACGTGCGGGCCCGGCTGGGCGTCGAGCGGGTGCTGCTGGTCGCCAACTCGTTCGGCACCGTGCTCGGGCTGCGGCTGGCCCGCCGCCACCCGGAGCTGTACGCGGCCTACGTCGGCACCGACCAGAACATCCAGGCCGGCGGGCGTGAACGCACCGCGTATGACGGCCTGCTCTCGCGTCTGGAGCGGGCAGGGAAGCGCAAGGAACTGGCGACGGTCCTGGAGATGGGCGCGGACCGGACGGCGTGGAGCGCGGGCCGGTCGGCCGCGTTCAGCAAGCTCGCCCTCACCACGGACCCGCTCTCCGCCGAGACGATGAAGAAGGTGGTGATGAGCTCGCTGTGGTTCTCGCCGCTGCACGACCTGCGCGGGCTGCGCGACTACGGCCGGGCCATGACCTTCTCCGAGTCGCTCGCACCGGAGGCGGCGCTCGTCGACGAGTGGGCGGAGGGCACGGCGTTCCGCCTCCCGTTCTTTGTCTTCCAGGGCGCCGCGGACGTGCTCACTCCTGCCGCGGCGGCCCACCGGTTCTTCGTCGATGTGACCGCGCCGGTCAAGGACTTCGCGCTCATCGAGGACGCGAGTCACTTCGCCGCGTTCCGTCGGCCGGAGCGCTTTCTCGACCTGATGCTGACCAGGGTCCGGCCGGTCGTCGCCGCCGGATGACGCGAAGGCGGGCCGGAGCTGGTGCTCCGGCCCGCCTTCGTCCGACTGTCTCTTCGGCGTCAGCCGTTGCCGTTGAGGTCGATCGTCTTCGTGCGCTGCGCCGGGGTCTTGCCGACCAGCGCGTCCTTCATCACGAAGGCCACGTCGTCGGCGGAGACCTGGTGCTTCTTGCCGTCGGCCTTGGTGATCATGATGCCGTCGAAGACGCCGTCCAGGAGCTCGTCGATGGCCTTCTTGTCGTAGACCTCGACCAGGCGGCCGTCGATCGCCTGCATCGACAGGATCTTCGGCAGCGACTTCGCCGGGCCGAACTTGATCTCCTTGGCGCCCGCCTTGATCGTGATCAGGCCGGACATCGCCGGCTTGGCGAACTCCTTCATCGCCCGGTCCAGCTCCGCCTGGGAGATCGTGGGCTCGCGGGTGGTCACCGGCAGTTCGACGACCTTCGCCCGGCCGGTCTGGACGTACGCCCGGTAGGCGTCCTTCACCGAGACGACCGAGCGCGCCACGTCGAGGCCCTTGCCCGCCTTGCCAGGCACGGCGACCGCGCGGCCCGGCTCGAACTTGATCGTGCCCTCCTTCGCGGAGCCGGAGGCGCCCGCGATGTCCGAGAGGGCGACGGCCAGCTTCTCCTCGTCGACCGGGATGAACGGCTCGGCCTTGCGCTCGCCGCCGAACAGGGAGCCGATCACGGAGACCGGGTTGTAGTCACTGCCCGCCGCCGCGCGGACCGTCGCCTGGCTGTCCAGGCTCAGTCCGGCCTTGTCCGGGGCGAGTTCCTCCTGCTTGCCCTCGACGGAGAGCTTCAGCGGGGCCGTGGCGCGCGCGCCGAAGGCCGCGTCGAGCTTGGCGACCGCCTCTTCCTTCGTGCCGCCGCCGATGTCGACACCGAGGACCGTGGTGCCCTTCGGCACGTCCGCGTGGTTGAGCAGCAGACCGGCGCCGTACGCGACACCGGCGAGGCCGACGACGCCGAAGGCGACCAGGACCAGCTTCGAGCGGCCCTTCTTCGCCGGGGCCGAGGGGGCCGGCCTGGCCGCCGCGGCCGGGCGGGACGGCGAGCCGGGCCGGCCGCCGTCAGAGGCCGACGCGGGGCCCGGGAAGTCGGGGGCCGAGAACTGCATCGGGTCGGGGCCGTCCGACAGCCGCGGGGCCAGCGGGTTGGCCGCTCCGCGGTTCTCCGGCGGGACCACGGGGATGCCGCTGGTGAGCGTGTCGCCCGAGACATGACCGTCGGCGCCGGCCGCCAGAAGCTCTTCCTGCGACACCGAGGAGAGCTGGAAGGTCTCGTCGGACATCCGCGGCACGCCGAGGTTGGCGGCGCCGGTGACCGGGCCGGTCGTCGGGCCGGTCGGACCGGCCGGCGGACGGACGCCGAGGGACGGGGTGGGACGGTCCTGCGCTCCGGGAAGGCCGGGACCGCCGGGGCCCATCGGAGCGCCGGGGCCGGGACCACCGGGGCCCATGGGCGCGCCGGGACCACCGGGGCCCATCGGAGCGCCAGGGCCGGGACCACCGGGGCCCATGGGCGCGCCGGGACCACCGAGGCCCTGCGGACCGCCGGGACCCTGCGGACCGCCGAGGCCCTGCGGGCCGCCGCCTTGCTGCGTGGCGTCCGAGAAGTACGGCATGCCGGGCTGGCCCTGCGCGCCGCCGGGGCCACCAGGGCCGGACACGGGTCCGGGACCCGGGGCGGGCGTCGGCGTGGGCGTGGGTGCGGCCGGGGCGGCGGGTGCCGGGCCGGTCTTGCGCGGCGCGAACCAGGAGCTGGTCGCCTTCGACTCGTCCTGGCCGGCCTGCGGCTCCGGGGCCGCCTCCGGCGCCGGACGGCCGGCCGGTGCGCTCGGGGCCGGCGCGGCCGCGGCCTGCTGTTCGGCCGCCGGCTGCTGCGACGTCTCGGAGACCGGCTTGCGCACGACGACGGGCGGGATCGGCCGGGACCCCGGAATGTTGATCCGGATCCGGGTCGTCAGCGTGGTCTCGGTCCTGGGCTCGTCCGGCTGCTGCGGCCGGGCCGCAGCGCCCGCGGCGGCAGCGGTCTCGTCGGAGCCGTCCTGCGTGGGGTGGAGCGACGGATACTGGCGGGATCCGTACGGCGGCGTCCCCGAGGGGTACGCGGCTCCCCCACGGCCCTGGGCGGCGCCGGAGGACGAACTGTCGGTCTCACGACCAGTTTCACGACTCAAAGCAGGCTCTCCCGGTTGGCTCCGCCGCCCGCTTGTTGCTGGTGCTCGTGTGCCCGGGCGGCTCGGCGGCGGCACCACCATACTGGCCGCGGCCGTCGCGTACCCGACGGCCGGGGCAACGGGAACGGGCAATCCGGCCGAAGTCCGGGCAGGTCACGCGTGAAGTCGGCGAGTTCAGGACGTCGACGCCGGAGGCCTTGACATCGTGGCGCAGATCACAGCGAGGGCCATCCCGCCCAACAGGAACACCGCCTCACCGAGTCCGCCCGCGAACAGGCCGTCGCCTTCCGGGCGTCCGAGGGCGAGCAGAACGATCGAAACCAGCCAGCCCACGGCGGCTGCGGCGATCCCGAGCTGGGAACCGGTGGCGCGCAGGGCGCCGTAGAACAGCGCGGCGGTCGCGAGCAGGGCGAGCAGCAACCCCAGCGGGAACCAGGCCGCTTGGACCAGCGTGCCCGCCGCGCCGACGACGACTCCCAGGGCGAGCAACCCGAGGTGGCCGGCGACCCGCACGGCCGTGCCCAGGGCGCCGCGCCCCGCCCGGCCGTTCACCGCTGCGCTCACGACTCCACCCCCGCGAACAGGTCGTCCTCGCGCGTGCCCGCCGGTGCACCGGAGGCGCCGCGCACCAACTCGTAGTACTCCGTGGTGAAGACGGGCTGACCGAGGTCGTTCGAGAGGGCGAAGTACGGGCCCTCGACCGCGATCTGGGTGGCGTGCGCGCGCATCGCCGCCGTCTTCCGCTCCGCGTAGTCCGTGCCGTCGATCTCGGTGGTGATCAGTGCGTCGTCCACCACGCCGGGGACGTCGTCGATCGCGGCGATGCCGGGGAAGCCGGCGTCCGCGGCGCGGAGCCGGGCGAAGGCCGCCTCGGCGACCGTGCGCGGCACCCGGTTCCAGTAGATCTTGGCGATCTCGTGGGCCGGGCCGAGCTCGGGGCGGAAGGCCGGGTCGGCGGCCAGTTCCGCGGCGCGCGTGGCGACGCGGTGGGCCTGGATGTGGTCGGGGTGGCCGTAGCCGCCGTCGGGGTCGTACGTGACGAGCACCTGCGGGCGGACGGAGCGGATCACCTCGACGAGGAGCGCGGCGGCGTCGTCGACGGGGGTGTTCCAGAACGCGCCGGCCCGGTGGTTCTGCTCGACGCCCATCATCCCTGAGTCGCGGAACCGGCCGGGGCCGCCCAGGAAGCGGTGGTCGGTGACGCCCAGCTCCTTCATCGCGGCGGCGAGTTCGCCGACGCGGTGGTCGCCGAGCCGGTCCTCCCGGTCGGGTGCGAGGTGCGCGAGCGCGGGCGGGATGACCTCGCCCTCCTCGCCGAGGGTGCAGGTCACCAGGGTGACCTGGGCGCCCTCCGCCGCGTACCTGGCCATGGTGGCGCCGTTGTTGATCGACTCGTCGTCGGGGTGCGCGTGCACCAGGAGCAGACGACGGCCCGGTAGATCCGTCATGGGCCCCACCCTACGAGGCGGGGCCCGCGGAGCTAGAACTTGATGCCGCCGATCATGCTGGCCACGTTGGTGGTGAAGGTGCTGATCGTGGGGGCGACGGTCGAGCTCGCCAGGTAGAAGCCGAGCAGCATGCAGATCGCGGCGTGCCCGCCCTTCAGCCCTGATTTCTTGATCAGGATGAAGACGATGATCGCCAGCAGCACCACCGCCGAAATCGAGAGTGCCACGGCGGTTCACCTCCATACGTGTCGGCCGGATATTCGTTCGGGTCGCGCAGTGAGCATGTGCCAGGAGACTCCTACCCACCCAGCGCTACGGATCATAACTATGTGTGGCCACGCATCCTTCGGTGTACGGGGGCACAAGGGGGCGCACGCACCGCTAGGTTCGGCGCATGACCGTCAACGAGCCTTCCGTCCCTCTGTCGTTTCCGCGCCAGTACGCCAGGACCCAGCGCTTCACGCTCGGCGCCCCGCGCGGGTTCACGGTGTCGCCCGACGGCGAGCGCGTGGTGTTTCTGAGGTCGCCGTCCGGGACGCGGTCCCATCAGCTGTGGGTGCTGGACACCGGCAGCGGGGCGGCGGGGCGGGAGCGGGTCGCGGCCGACCCGGACGAGCTGCTCGGCGGGGCCACGGAGCAGTTGTCGGCGCAGGAGCGGGCGCGCCGGGAGCGGAGCCGCGAGGGCTCGGCGGGGATCGTGGCCTACGCGGTGGACGGGGCCGTGGAGTTGGCGGCGTTCGCACTGTCCGGGCGGCTGTTCACGGCGGAGCTGAGGGCCGGCACGGCACGCGAACTGCGCACGCCGGGACCGGTGATCGACCCGCGGCCGTCGCCGGACGGGCGGCACGTCGCGTACGTGGCGCGGGGCGCGCTGCGGGTGACGGGCACGGAGGGCGAGGAGGACCGGGCGCTGGCCGAGCCGGAGGACGCGCACACCACGTACGGCCTGGCGGAGTTCGTGGCGGCCGAGGAGATGGCGCGCTCGCGCGGGTTCTGGTGGTCGCCGGAGTCGGACCGGCTGTTGGTGGCGCGGGTCGACGATGCGCCGGTCGCACGGTGGTGGATCGCGGATCCGGCGCATCCGGAGCGGGAGCCGGAGCGGGTGCCGTACCCGGCGGCGGGCACGGACAACGCCGAGGTGCGGCTGTTCCTGATCGGCCTGGACGGGGACCGGCAGGAGGTCGTCTGGGACCGGCGCCGGTACCCGTACCTGGCGCGGGTGCACTGGTCGGGGAACGGGGCGCCGCTGCTGCTCGTCCAGGCCCGCGACCAGCGCACGCAGGTGTACCTGGCGGTGGATCCGGCGACCGGGACGACCAGGACCGTGCACGTCGACGAGGACCCGGTCTGGCTGGACCTGCACCCGGGGACGCCGGCCTGGGACCCGCGGGGGCGGCTGGTGCGGATCGTGGACGAGGGGGGCGCGCGGGTCCTGGCGGTCGGCGACAGGGCGCTGACGGGGGCGGCGCTGCACCTGCGCTCGGTGCTGGACATCGGGGAGAACGACGTCCTGGTGGCGGCCTCGGCGGGCACGGAGGCGAAGGATCCGGAGACCGGCGAGATCCACGTGTACCGCGTGAACGAGCTGGGCGTGGAGCGGGTGTCCGAGGGGCCCGGAATTCACTCGGCCGTGCGAGGCGGCGGGGTGACGGTGCTCTCGTCGGCCCGGGCGGACGCGCCGGGGAGCGTGGCGCGGGTGCTGCGGGACGGGACCGAGGTGGCGGTGGTGGCCTCGTACGCGGAGACACCGGTGTTGTCCGCCCGCGTGCGCCTGACGGAGGGGGGCGCACGGCGAATTCCGTGCGCCGTCCTGCTCCCGTCCACCTACGAGGAGGGGGACGGACCGCTCCCCGTACTCATGGATCCGTACGGCGGCCCGCACGGACAGCGGGTGGTGGCCGCGCACAATCCGCACTTGACGTCCCAGTGGTTCGCGGACCAGGGGTTCGCGGTGATCGTGGCGGACGGGCGGGGCGCGCCGGGCCGGTCGCCCGCGTGGGAGAAGGCGATCGCGGGCGATCTGACGCCCACACTGGACGACCAGATCGAGGCGCTGCAGGGCCTCGCGGGCGAGTTCCCGCTGGATCTGGGGCGGGTGGGCATCCGGGGCTGGTCGTACGGCGGCTACCTGGCGGCGATGGCGGTGCTGCGGCGGCCGGACGTCTTCCACGCGGCGGTGGTCGGCGCGCCGCTGAGCGACCTGCGGCTGTACGACACCCACTACACCGAGCGGTACCTGGGCGGGACGCCGCAGGAGCGGCCCGAGGTGTACGAGGCGAACTCGCTGGTGTGGGACGAGGGGCTGGTGGGCGCGGAGAGCCCCGCGCGGCCGATGATGATCATCCATGGGCTGGCGGACGACAATGTGGTCGTCGCCCACTCACTGAAGCTGTCCTCGGCCCTGCTGGCGGCCGGCCGGCCCCATGAGGTGCTGCCGCTGACGGGCGTGACGCACATGACCCCGCAGGAGCAGATCGCGGAGAACCTGCTGCTGCTCCAGGTGGACTTCCTGAAGCGCTCGCTGTGAGGCGGTGCTCCCGCTGAGACGGGTCGGCCGGCCGGAGCGACATGGCGCGCTCCGGCCGGCCTACGGCACCCGCACGGCCGTACGGTGATCAGCTTGCCGGGTCCGTATATCGGAGCCGGGTCGGCCGAGTTGCCGTCGCGTTAACCGACCCCGCCCTCCCCAGCGGCCCCGTCCTCGCCCTCTTCCTCGCCCGGGACCACATGCTTCTCCTCCGCGAAGTGACAGGCCGAGTCGTGCTTCGCCGGGGAGTCGGTGAGCCGGAAGACCGCGGGGACCGCCAGTTCCGGAACCTCCAGGGCGCAGCGCTCCTGGGCCTTCCAGCAGCGGGTGCGGAAGCGGCAGCCGGAGGGGATGTTCGCCGGGGAGGGCACGTCGCCGGTCAGGATGATCCGCTCCCGGTGCTCGCGGGCGTCCGGGTCCGGGACCGGGACCGCCGAGAGCAGCGCCTGCGTGTAGGGGTGCGTGGGATGCTCGTAGATCTGCTCGTCGGTGCCGATCTCCACGATCCGGCCCAGGTACATGACCCCCACCCGGTCCGAGATGTGCCGCACGATCGACAGGTCGTGCGCGATGAACACGTACGAGAGCGAGAACTCGGACTGGAGGTTCTCCAGGAGGTTCACCACCTGCGCCTGCACCGAGACGTCCAGTGCCGACACCGGCTCGTCCGCCACGATGATCTCCGGCCGCAGCGCCAGCCCGCGCGCGATGCCGATGCGCTGTCGCTGGCCGCCCGAGAACTGGTGCGGATAGCGGTTGATGTACTCCGGGTTGAGGCCGACCACGTCCAGGAGTTCCTGGACCCGGCGCCGCCGATCGCCCTTCGGGGCCACCTCGGGGTGGATGTCGTACGGCTCGCCGATGATGTCGCCGACCGTCATGCGCGGGTTCAGCGAGGTGTACGGGTCCTGGAAGACCATCTGGATGTTGCGCCGCACCGCCTTCAGCGCCTTCGGCGACAGCTTGGTGATGTCGTCGCCCTTGTACGAGATCGAGCCCGACGTCGGCCGCTCCAGGTTGACCAGCATCTTCGCGACCGTCGACTTGCCGCAGCCGGACTCGCCCACGATGCCCAGGGTCTCCCCCGCGCCCAGGTCGAAGTCGACCCCGTCGACCGCCCGGACCGCGCCGATCTGCTTCTTGAACACGACGCCCTGCATCAGCGGGTAGTGCTTGTGCAGGCCCCGGACCTGGAGAATCGCCTCGCCGCCCTGTCCGTCAGCCATGGAGGCACTCCTTCCAGAAGTGGCAGGCGCTGGTGCGCGGCACCGGCGACTCGGTCACCTCGTACAGCGGCGGCACGTCCGTCCGGCAGACGGCCTGCGCGAGCGGACAGCGCGGGTTGAACGCGCAGCCGGGCGGGATCGCCAGCAGGTTGGGCGGCAGGCCCTTGATCGCGTACAGCTCCTGCCCCTTCTGGTCGAGGCGCGGGATCGAGTCCAGCAGGCCGCGGGTGTACGGGTGGGCGGGCGCCTTGTAGATCTCGTGCACCGGGGCCTGTTCGACGATCCGGCCGGCGTACATCACGGCGATCTTGTCGGCCACGTCGGCGACGACGCCGAGGTCGTGGGTGATCAGGATCAGGCCCATGCTGAGTTCGCGCTGGAGCTCGGCCAGCAGTTCCATCACCTGGGCCTGCACCGTCACGTCGAGCGCCGTCGTCGGCTCGTCCGCGATGATCAGCTCGGGTTCGAGCGCCAGCGCCATCGCGATCATGATGCGCTGCCGCATGCCGCCGGAGAACTGGTGCGGGTACTGCCCGACGCGTTCCTTCGCCGCCGGGATGCGGACCCGGTCCATCAGCTCGACGGCCCGGGCCCTGGCGTCCTTCTTCGACATCCCCCGGTGGACGACGAACATCTCGCCGAGCTGCTCGCCCACGGAGAGCACCGGGTTGAGGGAGGACAGCGCGTCCTGGAAGATCATCGCCATCTTCGCGCCGCGGATCTTCCGCCGCTCCTCCTCCTTGAGCTTCAGGAGGTCCTGGCCCTGGAAGTGGATCTCGCCGCCGGCGATCTTCCCGGGCGGCATGTCGAGGATGCCCATGATCGCCTGGGCGGTGACGGACTTGCCGGAGCCGGACTCGCCGAGCACCGCCAGCGTCTCGCCCGCGTCCACCGAGTAGTTGACGCCGTTGACCGCCTTGGCCACCCCTTCCCTGGTGTGGAACTCCACGTGCAGGTCGCGGACTTCGAGCAGCATGGGCGCCTACCTCAGCTTCGGGTCGAGGGCGTCGCGCACCGCGTCGCCGAGCATGATGAACGCGAGCACGGTGATCGCCAGCGCGCCGGCCGGCCAGAGCAGCATGTGCGGGGCGTTGCGGATGTACTGCGAGGCCGAGGAGATGTCGATGCCCCAGGAGACCGAGGGCGGCTTCAGCCCGACGCCCAGGTACGACAGGGTGGCCTCCAGGGAGATGTACGTGCCGAGCGCGATGGTCGCGACGACGATCACCGGCGCGACCGCGTTGGGCGTGATGTGCCGCAGCAGCATCCGCGAGTTCGACGCGCCGAGCGCCCGGGCGGCGTGCACGTAGTCGTTCTCCTTGGCGGTGATGACGGAGCCGCGGGCGATCCGGGAGATCTGCGGCCAGCCGAGCAGCACCATGAAGCCGATGACCGGCCAGACGGTGTTGCTGGTGACGACGGACAGCAGCACGAGGCCGCCGAGGACGACCGGGATGGCGAAGAAGACGTCGGTGATCCGGGAGAGCACCGAGTCCCAGGCGCCGCCGAAGAACCCGGCGAGCCCGCCGAGCGCACCGCCGAGCAGGGCCACGCCGAGGGTGGCGAGGACACCGACGGAGACGGAGGTCCGGGCGCCGTAGACGGTCCGCGTGTACACGTCGCAGCCCTGGCCGTTGAAGCCGAAGGGGTGGCCCGGCTGGGAGCCCTCCTGTGCCTTGGCCAGGTCGCAGTCGAGCGGGTCGCCGGAGGCGATCAGGGACGGCCAGATCGAGATGATCACCAGGAACAGGATGATCAGCCCCGAGATGATGAAGACCGGGTTGCGGCGCAGGTCGCGCCAGGCGTCGGACCACAGCGAGCGCGGCTTGTTGTCGGGGCCGGTGCCCTCGTGGCCGCCGGGTGTCTTCTCCAGGGTCTCGGCCTCCGCCGTGGCAAGGTCTGACGCGCCGCCGGCGCCGGTCGGAGCGATGGCCTGGCCCTCTTCGTACGACTCGATCGGCTCGGGGTGGTGCGGCTCGGGCTGGTCAGGCATAGCGGATCCTCGGGTCGAGTACGGCGTACAGGAGGTCGACGATCAGGTTGGCCAGCAGGAAGACCAGCACCAGCACGGTCACGAACCCGACGACGGTCTGCGTGCTCTGCCGGACGATGCCCTGGTAGAGCTGGTAGCCGACGCCGTGGATGTTGAAGATCCGCTCCGTGACGATCGCGCCGCCCATCAGGGCGCCGATGTCGGCACCGATGAACGTGACCACCGGGATGAGGCTGTTGCGCAGCAGGTGCCGGGTGATGACCCGGCGGCGCGGCAGTCCCTTGGCCGTGGCGGTGCGGACGTAGTCGGCGCGCTTGTTCTCGGCGATCGAGGTCCGGGTGAGCCGGGTGACGTACGCGAGGGAGACGGAGGCGAGGACGAGGCCGGGGACGATGAGTTCGTCGATGGGGGCGTCGGAGGAGACGGCCGGGGAGATCCAGCCCCACTTCACGCCGAGCAGGAGCTGGACGATCAGGCCGGTGACGAAGGTCGGGACGGACAGGACGACGAGCGTCATCAGCAGGACGCCGGTGTCGACCGGCCGGCCCCGGCGCAGGCCCGTGACGACGCCGAGGGTGATGCCGATGACGATCTCGAAGAAGATCGCGACGATGGTGAGCCGGATGGTGACCGGGAAGGCCTGGCCCATCAGTTCGGTCACCGGCTGTCCGTTGAAGGCGGTGCCGAAGTCGCCGGTGAAGACGTTGCCCATGTACGTCAGGTATTGCTGCCACACGGGCTTGTCGAGGCCGAACTCCTTGCGCAACTGGGCGGCGGTCGCCGGGTCGCAGGCCCGGTCGCCGCAGAGGCCGGCGATGGGGTCGCCCATCACGTTGACCATCAGGAAGATCAGCAGCGTGGCGCCGAAGAAGACCGGGATCATCTGCAGCAGACGCCGGATCACATAACGACCCATGAGGGGCTCCTGGGGTTCGAGGAAACCGTACGGCCCGGCGCGGGAGGGTCGCCGGGCCGTACGTCACCGCCCTGACGTCACTTGACCTTGATCTCGTTGTAGACGGGGACGCTGAACGGGTTCAGGGCCACGTTCTCGACCCGGTCCGAGTAGGCGGCGCTGCCGTTCTGGTACCAGAGCGGAATGGCGCCCATGTCGTCCCGCAGGACGCCCTCGGCCTGCTGGAAGAGCTCCACGGCCTTCGCGGTGTCGGTCTCCGCGTTGGCCTGGTTCACCAGCTTGTCGAAGTCCGGGTCGGAGTACTTGCCGTCGTTGGACGAGGCGCCCGTGTAGTACAGCGGCTGGAGGAAGTTCTGGATGAGCGGGTAGTCCATCTGCCAGCCGGCGCGGAACGGGCCCGGCATCTTGGACTCGGTGATCTGGTTACGGAAGTCGGCGAAGGTGCCGATGGGGTTGCCGACGCAGGCCTTGGTGTTCCCGAGGGCCTTGTTGATGGAGTTGCAGACGGCGTCCACCCACTCCTTGTGGGAGCCGGTGTCGGCGTTGTACGAGATCTTCATCGTGCCGCCGGGGATGCCGCCGCCCTCGGCGACCAGCTTCTTCGCCTCGGCCGCGTCGTACTTGCAGAACTCGCCGCAGATGTCCTTGAAGCCGCCGTCCTCGCCGAGGACCGGAGAGGTCCAGTCGACGGCGGGGGTGCGGGTCTTCTGGAAGATCGTCTCGGTGATCTGCTGGCGGTCGATCGCCATGGAGAGCCCCTGGCGGAGCTTCTCCTGGCCCGGCTTGTTCCAGGCCGGGTCGTAGAACGGGAAGGACAGCGTCTGGATGATGCCGGCCGGCTCGTTGATGTAGCGGTCGCCGACGTCCGCCGAGACGTTCTTGAGCTGCGAGGCGGGCACGTCGTCGACGAGGTCGAGGTTGCCGGCCGTCAGGTCGGTGTAGGCGGTGTTGTTGTCGGTGTACACCTTGAGGGTGATGCCGCCGTTCTGCGCCTTGTCCGTGCCGGGGTAGTCGTTCCAGCGCGTGAGCTCCATCTGCGAGCCCTTGGCGTACGACTGGATGGTGTACGGCCCGTTGCCGACCGGCTTGGCGAGCCAGCCGGCGTGGTCGTCGAAGAAGGACTGGGGCAGCGGGGAGAACGCGCTGTAGCCGAGGGTGTCGGGCCAGGTGGAGAACTTCTGGGTGAGCTTGACCGTGAAGTTCTGGTCGTCGACGACCTTGAGGCCGGACATGGTCTGCGCCTTGGGCTGCCCCGACTCGGGGTGCACCTGGTCGTAGCCCTCGATGTAGCCGAAGAAGGGAGCGTTCTTCTGGTTGTTCTTCAGGTTGGCGCCGTAGTTCCAGGCGTCCACGAAGGACTTGGCGGTGACCTTCTCCCCGTTGGAGAACGTCCAGCCGGTCTTGACGGTGACCGTGAAGTTGATCGAGTCGGTGGTCACGATCTTCTCGGCGAGCATGTCCTCGGCCGCGCCGGTCTTGGCGTTGTAGCGCTTCAGACCGCGGAAGATCATGTCGAGCACCTTGCCGCCCTGGACCTCGTTGGTGTTGGCGGGCTCCAGCGGGTTCTGCGGGTCGGTCCAGGAGGAACTCACGATCCCGTCCGCGCCACCACCACCGCCTCCACCGCCGTCGTCGCCGCCTCCGCAGGCGGTAGCGGCCAGGGCGACGGCCGTGGCCAGTGCGGCCCACTTGGCGTGGGTGGCTCCGCGCATGGAGTCCTCCTGAGTGTCCAGATGCTCACGTAGGCCCCAATATCACCCCATAACGGGCGCCATGCACGTCCACCGCACCCGGACGCACGAGGGCCCCGGCACCCACTCGGGTGCCGGGGCCCTCCTCGCTCACTCGATCAGACGTGCAGGACGTCCTTCTCCTCGGCGAAGTGACACGCGGACTCGTGCGCGGCCAGGGTGTCCTGACCCTTGAACCGCTCCGGGATCGCGAGCACCGGGATCTCGGTGGAGCACTTGTCCTGCGCCTTCCAGCACCGGGTGCGGAAGCGGCAGCCCGACGGCGGGTTCGCCGGCGAGGGGACGTCACCCGTCAGGATGATCCGCTCGCGGTGCTCACGCGCGTCCGGGTCCGGGACCGGGACCGCCGACAGCAGCGCCTGGGTGTAGGGGTGCGTCGGGTGGTCGTAGATCTGCGCGTCCGTACCGATCTCGGCCATCTTGCCGAGGTACATGACGCCGACCCGGTCGGAGATGTGCCGGACGATCGACAGGTCGTGCGCGATGAAGACGTAGGACAGGTTGAACTCGTCCTGGAGCTTCTCCATCAGGTTGATGACCTGCGCCTGCACCGACACGTCGAGCGCGGAGACCGGCTCGTCGCAGATGATGATCTCCGGGTTGAGCGCGAGGCCGCGGGCGATGCCGATGCGCTGGCGCTGACCGCCGGAGAACTGGTGCGGGTACCGGTTGATGTACTCCGGGTTCAGACCGACGACGTCGAGCAGCTCCTGCACCTTGCGGCGCCGGTCGCCCTTCGGGGCCACCTCGGGGTGGATGTCGAAGGGCTCGCCGATGATGTCGCCGACCGTCATACGCGGGTTCAGCGAGGTGTACGGGTCCTGGAACACCATCTGGATGTTCCGGCGGACGGCCTTCAGCGCACGGCCGGACAGCTTGGTGATGTCCTGGCCCTTGTAGAAGACCTCGCCCGCGGTGGCCCGCTCCAGGTTCATGAGCAGCTTCGCGACGGTGGACTTGCCACAGCCGGACTCGCCCACGATGCCGAGGGTCTCGCCCTGGTAGAGGTCGAAGGAGACCCCGTCCACGGCCTTGACCGCGCCAACCTGCTTCTTGAACAGGATGCCCTGGGTCAGCGGGAAGTGCTTGACCAGGTTGCGCACCTGGAGGATCGGCTCACCACGCTGGACCGGAGCCTCGAGAGCGGCTACGGCCTCCGCCTCGCTGCGGGCCTCGACCTCGTGCACCTCGGTGACGTTCGGAGTCGCGTCCGCGGCGTCGTCCGTCTTGCTGAGCTCAGCCATGGATCGTCTCCTTCCAGAAGTGGCAGGCGCTCTTGCGGCCCGGCAGCTCCACGCCGCCCTGCTCGGCGACCGGCGTCAGGGCCGGGATCTCCGTGCGGCAGATGTCCTCGGCCTTCGGGCAGCGCGGGTTGAAGGCGCAGCCGGACGGCACCTTGAGCAGGTTGGGCGGCAGGCCCTTGATCGCGTACAGCTCCTGGCCCTTCTGGTCCAGGCGCGGGATCGAGTCGAGCAGGCCCTTGGTGTACGGGTGCGCGGGGCGCTTGTACAGCTCGTGCACGGGCGCCTGCTCGACGATCCGGCCGGCGTACATGACCGCGATCTTGTCCGCGACGTCGGCGACCACGCCGAGGTCGTGGGTGATCAGGATCAGACCCATGTTGTACTCGCGCTGGAGCTCCGCGAGCAGGTCCATGACCTGGGCCTGGACGGTCACGTCGAGCGCGGTGGTCGGCTCGTCCGCGATGATCAGGTCCGGCTCCAGGGCCAGCGCCATGGCGATCATGATGCGCTGGCGCATACCGCCGGAGAACTGGTGGGGGTAGTCGTTGACCCGGGCCGCGGCGGCCGGGATCTTGACCCTGTCCATCAGCTCGATGGCCTTGACCTTGGCGTCCTTCTTGGACATGCCGTGGTGCACCCGGAACATCTCGCCGAGCTGGTAGCCGACGGTGAGCACCGGGTTGAGGGAGGACAGCGCGTCCTGGAAGATCATCGCGATCTTGCGGCCGCGGATCTTCCGGCGCTCCTCGAAGGACATCTTGAGCATGTCCTCGCCGCGGAACATGATCTCGCCCTGCGGGATCTTGCCGGGCGGCATGTCGAGGATGCCCATGATGGCCTGCGCGGTGACGGACTTGCCGGAGCCGGACTCGCCGAGCACGGCGAGCGTCTCGCCCGCGTCCACGCTGTAGTTGACGCCGTTGACGGCCTTGGCCACGCCGTCCCGGGTGTGGAACTCGACGTGCAGGTCACGCACTTCGAGCAGCGGCCCGGTGTAGTCGTCGCCGTCGCGGGGCGCGGGGACCGTCGCGGTGTTGTCGATGATGGTCACTGTTTACGCCCTCCTCAGCGCAGCTTGGGGTCGAGGGCGTTGCGGACGGCTTCGCCGAGCATGATGAACGCCAGAACGGTGAGGCTGAGCATGATCGACGGCCACAGCAGGATGTGCGGAGACGTACGGATCGCCGCCACACCCGCCGAGATGTCGACGCCCCACGAGACGGTCGGGGCGGCGAAGCCCAGACCCAGGTACGAGAGCGTGGCCTCGGCCGAGATGTAACCGCCCAGGGCGATGGTGGCGACGACGATCACCGGGGCCACCGCGTTCGGCAGGATGTGCCGGAACAGGATGCGGACGGTGCCGGCGCCGAGCGCCTTCGCGGCGTGCACGTAGTCGGCCTGCTTGACGGTGATCACCGCACCGCGCATGACGCGGGTGATCTGGGTCCAGCCGAGGAACGCCAGGGCGAACACGACCACCATGGTGGTGCGCTCGGTGAAGGCCTGAAGGACCACCATGGCGCCCAGCAGGAACGGGATGCCGAAGAAGATGTCCGTGATGCGGGACAGGATCGCGTCCGTGATTCCGCCGAAGTAGCCGGCGAGCATGCCCATGATGCCGCCGACGACGGTGACGAACAGGGTCACGAGGATGCCGACCGCGATCGAGGCACGGGTGCCGTGGATCAGGCGGGCGTAGACGGAGCGGCCCTGGATGTCGTAGCCGAGCCAGCCCTCGGAGCCGATGTTGCCCAGCTCGGGCTTGCCCACGTAGTGCTTGACGAGGTCGCCGGTGGTGGGCGAGGCGCTGGTGAACAGCGTCGGCCACGCCGAGATCAGCAGCAGCAGGACGATCAGCACCGACGAGACCAGGAAGTACGGGTTGCGGCGCAGGTCGGCCCAGGCATCGCCCCAGAGGGAGCGCGCCTTGTCCTGCTTCGCCGCGGTCGCGGTGTCCGGCGCGGAGGGGGTTGCGGCGGTCTCTTCGACGGCGGGAGCGGTCTTGGTCACGTCAGGCATAACGGATCCTCGGGTCCAGGACCGCGTACAGCAGGTCGACGAGCAGGCTGGTGACGAGGTAGACGATCACCAGAATGGTGACGAGGCCGACGATGGTCGTGCCCTCGCGACGGGAGATCGACTCGTAGATGACGCCGCCGATGCCCTTGACGTTGAAGATGCCTTCGGTGACGACCGCGCCACCCATGAGGGCGCCGATGTCGGTGCCGAGGAAGGTGACGACCGGGATCATCGAGTTGCGCAGCAGGTGCACGCCGATGACGCGGCTCTTCGGCAGGCCCTTGGCGACGGCCGTGCGCATGTAGTCGGCGCGCAGGTTCTCCGCCATCGAGGTACGGGTCAGCCGCGCGACGTACGCCAGTGAGAGTCCGCCGAGCACGATGGCCGGCGCGAGCATCTCGGAGAACAACTGGTCGTTGCTGACGTTGGGTTCGATCCACTCGAGCTGGAAGGCGAACACCATCTTGATGATGTAGCCGAGCACGAAGACCGGGATCGAGATGATCAGCAGCGTGAAGATCAGGATGGCGTTGTCCGCCAGGCGACCCGCCTTGAGACCGGCGATGACACCCAGGCCGATGCCGAAGACCAGCTCGAACACGAAGGCCATCGCAGCAAGCTGCAGGGTGATGGGGAACGCGTCACCCAGCACTTCGGTGACCGGGCGACCATTACGGATCTGGTTGCCGAAGTCGAAGTGCAGGATGATGTTGGTCATGTAGTTCCAGTACTGCTCCCAGATCGGCAGATCCAGGCCCAGTTCATGTCTCTTCGCGGCGAGCGTGGCCGGGTCGACGCCCTTGTCGCCGAACAGCCCCAGCACGGGGTCGCCGGGCAGGCTGTAGACCATGAAGAAGATCAGAAAGGTTGTCCCGAGGAATACCGGGATCATCTGGAGCAGTCGTCGTGCGACATAGCGCCCCATCATGCCTCCGTTGAGATGTGACAGCCGCAGCCGACGGGCCCTCCCACGGCACACCGTTCCCCCAACGGGTACGGGTATGCGGTGGAAGGGCCCCCCAGCCACTGCGTAAGGCGCCATCAGCGGGACTGACGTTCCGTCAGGCCCGCGACGGCTTGCGGACTACGCTTGGGTGATTACTTCTTGACCTCGACGCCGGTCAGGATCGGGTCGCCGTCCTGGCCGTACTTCACGCCGGAGACCTTCTCCGAGTAGCCCGCGTTGACCTTGTAGTACCAGAGCGGGATCGACGGCATGTAGTTGACCAGGGACTTCTCGATCTCCTGGAACTGCTTGACCGACTCGTCGAGCGTCGCAGCACCGTCGGCGGCCGCGATCTTCGCGTCCAGCTCCTTGTTGCTGAAGTCGCCCTGGTTACCCGCAGCGCCGGTACGGAACAGGTCGCTGATGAAGTTGGAGTTGATCGGGTAGTCCAGCACCCAACCGGAGCGGTAGATCGACTTGACCTGCTTGCTCTTACGAGCGGTCAGGTCGGCCTGGAAGTCCGGCTTGCTGTCACCCGTGCACTTGACCTGGGTGGCCTGGGTGATGCTGTTGCAGACCGCGTCGACCCACTCCTTGTGGCCGCCGTCCGCGTTGAACTGGATGGTGATGGCGTTGTTCGGGACGCCGCCACCCTCCGCGATGAGCGCCTTGGCCTTGGCCGGGTCGTACTTGGTGATGTCGCCCGCGCCGTTCTCCTGGTAGCCGAGAACACCCTTGGCGACCCAGCCGGTCGCCGGCTCGCGGGTGCCCTGGAGCACCGTCTTGGTGATCGTGGCGCGGTCGATCGCCATCGAAAGGCCCTGGATGACCTTCGGGTTGACCTGCTTCGGCTTCTTCCACTGGTCCGCGTAGAACGCGATGGCCAGCGTCTGGATCGAGGAGTACGGCTGGTCCACGGCGCGGTCGCCGAGGTCCTGGCGGTAGACCGGGAGGTCCTTCGGGCCGATCTGACGCAGAACGTCGACGTTGCCGGACTTCAGGTCCTCGTACGCGGCCTCGAGGGTGGTGTAGTTCTTGAAGATCACACCACCGTTCTTCGCCTTGTTCGGGCCGGTGTAGTCGTCGTTGCGGACGATCTTGATCTGCTTCTTGTGGTCCCAGCTGTCGAACTTGTAGGGACCGTTGCCGACCGGCTTCTGGCCCGCGGCCTTGGTGTCCTTGTAGAAGGACGCCGGCAGCGGCGCGAAGACGATGTAGGCGAGCTTGTGGCCGAAGGCCGGGGTGGCCTTCGAGAGCTCGATGGTGAAGGTGCTGTCGTCGACGACCTTCAGGCCCTCGAGCTCCTTGGCGGTGGACTTGGCGCCCTCAGCCTCGGGGTGGACCTTGTCGAAGCCCTTGATGTCGGCGAACCAGGACGACAGGCCCATGGCGTTGTCGATGTTGGCGTTCCAGTTCCACGCGTCCACGTAGGACTTGGCGGTCACCGGGGTGCCGTCGTGGAACTTCCAGCCCTTCTTGAGCTTGACGGTCCACATCTTCGAGTCGGTGGTCTCCACCGACTCGGCGTTGATCATCTCCAGCGAGCCGTCGTCCTTGTAGTCGACCAGGGTCGAGAACAGGCCGGCCATGACGATGGAGCCGTTGGACTCCATGGTGTCACCGGTGTAGAGCGGCTTCTCGGGCTCGCCCACCTCGATGGAGAAGATGCCGTTCGGGTCGACTTCACCCTTGGCGTCGTTGCCCTTGTCGCTGCCCCCGCCACAGGCGGTCGCTGCCAGGGCGACGACAATCGCGCCCGCTACCCACTTGGCGCTCTTGGCACCGCGCATGGGTTCCTCCTCATGAGTCCACTTTTGTCACTACAAGAGGGGGCACTTCCGAGGATCGCCGACACCCCTGACGGCGAGTACTCAAGTACCCCGAGTGTGCTCGTGAGTCGGCACTCCCCACAGTGCGTGACCCATTGACCCGAGCTCAATGGAGCCAACTATTAAGTACGCCAGGGCTGTAAACCACACTTAAGTGGTCTCGTTTTGGCAACATCAGGATGGGCCATGAGACCGAAATCCGGACAAAGCGAGCACAGACAGACACCCCCGAAACGGACCGTTAACACACGTTCCGGAGAGCGACGACCGATTACCGGACACCCGCCGAGCCAAATGGATTTGACGAAGGGCCCGGTCCCCCGCAGTGTCTGCGGGGGACCGGACCCTTGGATGACGCGTCGTCAGTAAGCCGTGACGTACGTCACTTCAGCGCGTTCAGGCAGGTCAGCCGTTCTTCGCGCGCGAGGCGGTACGACCGCGCTCCTTCTGGTCCAGGACGACCTTGCGGATGCGCACGGCCTCCGGGGTGACCTCGACGCACTCGTCGTCGCGGCAGAACTCCAGCGACTGCTCCAGGGAGAGCTTCCGCGGCGGGACGATCGCCTCGAAGGAGTCGGCCGAGGAGGAGCGCATGTTGGTGAGCTTCTTCTCCTTGGTGATGTTCACGTCCATGTCGTCGGAGCGCGAGTTCTCGCCGACGATCATGCCCTCGTACACCTCGGTGCCGGGGTCGGTGAACAGGACGCCGCGCTCCTGCAGGTTGGTCATCGCGAAGGCGGTGACCGCACCCGCGCGGTCGGCGACCAGGGAGCCGTTGTTACGGGTCGTCAGCGTGCCGAACCAGGGCTCGTGGCCCTCGTGGATGGAGTGGCCGATGCCCGTACCGCGGGTCTGGGTCAGGAACTCCGTGCGGAAGCCGATGAGGCCACGGGACGGAACGACGAACTCCATGCGGACCCAGCCGGAGCCGTGGTTCGACATGTTGTCCATGCGGCCCTTGCGGACACCCATGAGCTGCGTGACCGCGCCCATGTGCTCCTCGGGCACGTCGATCGTCATGCGCTCGACGGGCTCGTGGACCTTGCCGTCGACCTCCTTGGTGACGACCTGGGGCTTGCCGATGGTGAGCTCGAAGCCCTCACGGCGCATCTGCTCGACCAGGATGGCGAGCGCGAGCTCACCACGGCCCTGGACCTCCCAGGCGTCCGGGCGCTCGGTGTCGAGGACGCGGAGCGAGACGTTACCGATCAGCTCGCGGTCCAGACGGTCCTTCACCTGGCGGGCGGTGACCTTGCGGTCCTTGACCGCGGCCTTCGCGTCCGCGCCCTTGCCGGTGCCGCCACGGCCGACCAGCGGGGAGGTGTTGGTGCCGATGACCATGGAGATGGCCGGCTCGTCCACCGTGATGAGCGGCAGCGCGATCGGGTTCTCCGGGTCGGCCAGGGTCTCGCCGATCATGATCTCGGGGATACCCGCGACGGCGCAGATGTCACCGGGGCCGGCGACCTCGGCCGGCTTGCGGGTGAGCGCCTCGGTCATCATCAGCTCGGTGATGCGGACGTTCTGGATCGAGCCGTCGCGCTTGATCCACGCAACCGTCTGGCCCTTGCGCAGCTCGCCCTGCTCGACGCGGAGCAGCGCGATACGGCCGAGGAAGTTGTCGGCGTCGAGGTTGGTGACGTGGGCCTGGAGCGGCGCGTCCTCCTCGTACGTCGGGGCCGGCACGTGCTCCAGGATGGTGGAGAAGAACGGCTCCAGGTTCTCGCTGTCGGCCGGGACGGTGCCGTCCTCCGGCTTGGTCAGCGAGGCGATGCCGTCACGGCCGCAGGCGTAGACGATCGGGAACTCGATCTGGTCCTCGTCCGCGTCCAGGTCCAGGAAGAGGTCGTAGGTCTCGTTGACGACCTCGTCGATCCGGGAGTCCGGGCGGTCCGTCTTGTTGATGCAGAGGATGACGGGCATGCGGGCCTGCAGGGCCTTGCGCAGCACGAAGCGCGTCTGGGGCAGCGGGCCCTCGGAGGCGTCCACCAGCAGGACGACGGCGTCGACCATCGACAGACCGCGCTCGACCTCGCCACCGAAGTCGGCGTGGCCGGGGGTGTCGATGATGTTGATCGTGATCGGGGCCCCGCCGTCCTTGGGGTGATACTTCACCGCCGTGTTCTTGGCGAGGATCGTGATGCCCTTCTCACGCTCCAGGTCGTTCGAGTCCATCATCCGGTCGTCGAGCTGCTGGTGGGCGGCGAAGGCGCCGGCCTGCTTGAGCATGGCGTCGACGATGGTCGTCTTGCCGTGGTCGACGTGGGCGACGATGGCGACATTGCGGATGTCATGGCGCGTGGGCATGAGTGGCTTGCGCTTCTCTCGGATCGTGGGTCAGGCGTCGCAGAGAGTCTCTTGTCCTCGTACGCCCGCCGGGCGGGGACGCGCCACGGCTCCTCCCATGGTACGGGGCCGCCGCGCCATGGGCTTCCCGGGCCGGAGTGAAGAGCACCGGAAGCGCGGGAGGAGAAGGGGAGAACAAGCCACGTCCCGGCGTGGGGGAGACCGGGATGTGCACGCATTTGTCGCTGTGGGGGGTGGTGGTGCGCCCGGGTCAAGGGCATCGGCGATCTTGCCCGCCGGGCGAGCCGGCGGGCAAGGGACTTGAGCCGATTCTGAGCTTGCGCCGGGGGATTCCGGCGTTCCGGCCGACTAGTTCTTCGCACCCTTGGAGGATTCGGGCTTCTTCCAGCCGATGTCCTGATAGCGCGGCGCCGCGAAGCCGAAGGCGCCGGCGTTCACCAGCTCGTGGCGGGCGGCGACCAGCTGGGGCCGCTGATAGAGCGGGATGGAACCGGCGGCGGCCCAGATCCGGGCGTCGGCCTGCTTCACCAGCTCACGGGCCTGCTCCTCGTCCAGCTCGGAGACGGCCTGATCGAACAACTGGTCGATTCTGTCGGTGCCGACCCGGGAGTAGTTCTGCTCGACGAGCAGCGAGCCGTCCGAGGCGGGTTCCGGCTTGGCGAAGATCGGTCTGGCGTCGGTGGCCGGGAAGGCCGAGGCGGGCCAGGAGTAGAGGGCGAGGTCGTACTCGCCCGCGGCCACGTGGTCCTTGAAGAAGCTGTCGTCCGCCACCTTGGTGATCTCGGTGCTGATGCCGACCTCGTCGAGCATCTGGACGATCTTGTCGCCGACCTGGCGCAGCGACTCCGAGCCCGGCCCCGACGGCAGGACGAAGCGGAGGGTCAGCGCCTTGCCGTCCTTGCCGAGCGGCCCGCCCGCCGCGGTGCCGGCCGGGGCGGGAGCCGCGGTGCCGGCCGGGGCGTACGCGCCGGCCACGGCGTCCTGGTCACCGGTGACGGACTGCGCCGAGCCGATGGCCGCGGCCTGCCCGAGCAGGGCCTCGCCCTGCGTCGCGGCGCCGGCCGCCGGGGCGAGCACGTGGGTGCCGTTGTCGGCGCCGCCTACCCGGGGCTCGCCGGCCTTGCCGTCCCGGCCGCCCGCGGCCGCGGGCGGCGCGGCCGGGGTGTCGGCCGGGGCCCGGCCGCCGGGGAGCACGGTGCCGGGCGGGACCTCGCCCGGCTTGTCGTCGCCGACGATGTAGAGGCCGTCGTCGGAGGCGGAGTCGCCCCTGTTCTTCTCCGACGTCTTCTTCCCGTCGGCCTTCTTCTCCGCCGCGTCCTTCTTCGCCGGTTCCGCGCCCGCCTTGGTCCCGGCAGGCTTCTTCGTCGCACCGCCCGGCACCCAGCCGGCGTCCGCGAGCAGAGCCTTCGCCTCCTGGGCGTCCTGCTCGCCGAGCGCGTTGCTGCTGTCGGCGTACGCGGCCTGGCCGGCGAGGGCGAGATGGCTGCCGGGCGGCTTCGCGGGCAGGCCCAGCGGGGAGAGCACGACCTCGGCCAGCTCCTTGCGGTCCAGGGCCCGGGCGACGGCCCGGCGCACGCGCTCGTCGGCGAGCGGCCCGGACTCGCCGTTCAGCGAGAGCTGGGTGTAGGCGGGCTCAAGGGACTTGCGGACCCGGAACTGCTTCAGGGCGTTCTGCTCGGCCGCGTACGCGGCGATCGCCTCCTGGTTCTTCTGCCGCGCGGCCCGGACGGTCGCCGCCTGGCCCTCGTCGGAGCCGTACGCGAGCGCCCAGGACTTCAGGGCCGCGGACGGGGTGATCGCGGCGCCCGGGCCGTGGGTCAGCGCCTTGCTGCCGCCTGCCCCCTCGTCCCGTACCGCCCGGGCGATGCGGTCGGCCACCGAGCGGTCGATCTCGGCCAGGTCCACGCTGCCCTTGGCGAGCGCCGCGCCCCGGTCCGCGCGCGGCACCGCCGCCAGCACCAGCGAGTCCAGCTTGGCCGGCTGACCCCACCAGCGCGGATTGCGGTCCAGGGTGATGGAGCCGGTCTTCCGGTCGAACGTCTTGATCCGAAAGGGCCCCGCGGTCGCCTTGAGCGTGGCGCGCGCGCCCTCGTTGAAGGCGGCCGGCGTGCCCGTCACGTCCTTCGGATAGAGGGGACTGAACAGCGACTGCCAGTCGGCGTACGGCTTGCTGAAGGTGACGCGCACCTCCAGGTCGTTCGCGCCCTTCTCGATCTTCTCGATGCGCTCGTAGCCGGCGTTCCGCGCGGTCCAGTACGCGGTGTCCCGGCCGCTCAGCGCCCGCCACTGGGCCACGAAGTCCGGTGCGCCGATCTCCCGGCCGTCGCTCCACACCGCCTGCTGGTTGAGCTTGTAGAGCACCACCTGCTTGGGTTCGCGCTCGACGATCCGCGCGGACTCCAGATAGTCCGGGTTGAGCGCCGGCCGGCCGCGGGTGTCGAGGGTGTAGAGCGAGGGCAGGACGGCCCCGGCGACCCGGGAGGTCGCCGCGTCGGCGTCCGCCTGGAAGGTGTTGAGGGTGGTGGGCATCGCGTCCACGGCCCAGCGCACGGTGCCGCCGTCGGCGACCTTGTCGCGGACGGCCGGCGCGAGGTCCTGGGCGGCGACCGGGGACCCGCTCTCGTCCTCGCCGGAGCTGCAGCCGGCGAGCAGGGAGACGCCGAGCACACCGCTGGAGACCAGCGCGACCGAGCGGAGGGTGCGGGAGCGGGGGCTCCGGGGGCCGGTCCTGCCACGAAGAGCGGCGCCGAACTGGGACATGGCTTGTACCTCTTCGTCCTGGTTTGTGGAATTTGGCGATGATCACACCTAATGCCCATACACTGAAGAGGACGGAACGCGCCCGTACAGGGCGACACGGCGGCGCCGCCCGCGAACCCACCCGTGCGGCTCAACCGCCGCCGCCCCGGACGAGTGGAATCCCCGCACACGGCTTCCCAACCAGTGATGTGACGCGCGACACTCCTAGGCGCGTGTTCACCCCCGCCACCGCGGAAGTGAGGGCAACCCCATGTCCCTGCAGGACGAGCTGAACGCCGTACGGCGCACCCTCGACGAGCTGAACCGCAAGGTCGAGGAACTGGAGAAAAGGGCCCCGGGCGGCGGGTCGGCGAGCCCCCCGCCGGACAAGTCCGGGCTCGTGAGCATCCCCGACACCCCGTACGACGACGCGCTCTGGACGGACTCCGACGACGAGGGCCTGGGCGCCCGCGACCGTCACGCGCCCTGACGGCTCCGTCGCCCCGGTACGCCCCCCAGCACGGCGGACCCCTAGGAGACCTCCTTGGCCACAGGCACGGAACCACCCGACCTCGCGCCGGGCAGCGGTGTCCACGACGCCTCACGCGCCGCCATCGCCGCCCGGCACCTGCGTACCGACCGCTGGTGGCTGGCGCCCGCCGCCACCGCGGCCGGACTGCTCGCCTTCGTCGTCTACTCGACCTGGCGGGCCTTCGCCAACGCCGACTACTACGCCGCCCCGTACGTCTCGCCGTTCTACTCGCCCTGCCTGGCGGAGAACTGCGTCCCGATGAAGGGCGGCCCCAACTGGGAGATCTTCGGCAGCTGGTGGGGCCTGTCGCCCGCGCTGCTGATCCTGGTCTTCCCGCTCGGCTTCCGGCTGACCTGCTACTACTACCGCAAGGCCTACTACCGGGGCTTCTGGGCCTCTCCCCCGGCCTGCGCGGTCGCCGAGCCGCACGCGTCGTACTCCGGCGAGACCCGCTTCCCGCTGATCCTGCAGAACGCCCACCGGTACTTCTTCTACGCCGCGCTGCCGGTCGCCGGGATCCTCACCTACGACACCGTGCTCACCTTCCGCAACGCGGACTACGAGTGGGGCCACGCCGGCCTCGGGACGGTCGTCTTCCTCGTCAACATCGTGCTGATCTGGGCGTACACGCTCTCCTGCCACTCCTGCCGGCACATCATCGGCGGCCGGCTGAAGCACTTCTCCCGGCATCCCGTGCGGTACCGGCTGTGGGGCCTGGTGGGGCGGCTGAACGGACATCACATGCTGCTCGCCTGGGCCTCGCTGCTCAGCGTCGCGTTCGCCGACTTCTACGTGTACCTGCTCGCCACCGGCACCTTCGACGACCCGAGGATCTTCTGACATGGCACAGGTCGACCGGCAGCAGTGGGACGTCGTCGTGGTGGGCGCGGGCGGCGCCGGGCTGCGCGCCGCCATAGAGGCGCGGGAGCGGGGCGCCCGTACCGCGGTGATCTGCAAGTCCCTGTTCGGCAAGGCCCACACGGTGATGGCCGAGGGCGGCATCGCCGCCTCCATGGCCAACGTGAACGCGCACGACAACTGGCAGGTCCACTTCCGCGACACCATGCGCGGCGGCAAGTTCCTCAACCAGTGGCGGATGGCCGAACTGCACGCGAAGGAGGCACCGGAGCGGGTCTGGGAGCTGGAGACCTGGGGCGCGCTCTTCGACCGCACCCCCGACGGGAGGATCTCGCAGCGCAACTTCGGCGGGCACGAGTACCCGCGGCTCGCGCACGTCGGCGACCGGACCGGCCTGGAGCTGATCCGCACCCTCCAGCAGAAGATCGTGGCGCTGCAGCAGAAGGACTTCGCCGAGACCGGGGACCACGAGTCCGGCCTGAAGATCTTCCAGGAGTGCACGGTCACCCGCATCCTCAAGGACTCCTCCGGCCAGGTGGCGGGGACGTTCTGCTACGACCGGGAGACCGGACGGTTCTTCGTCCTGGAGGCACCCGCCGTGGTCCTGGCGACCGGCGGGATCGGCAAGTCCTTCAAGGTGACCTCGAACTCCTGGGAGTACACCGGCGACGGGCACGCGCTCGCGCTGCTCGCCGGGGCCCCGCTGCTGAACATGGAGTTCGTGCAGTTCCACCCGACCGGGATGGTCTGGCCGCCGTCGGTGAAGGGGATCCTCGTCACCGAGTCGGTGCGCGGCGACGGCGGGGTGCTGCGCAACTCGGACGGCAAGCGGTTCATGTTCGACTACATCCCCGACGTCTTCAAGGAGAAGTACGCGGAGACGGAGGAGGAGGGCGACCGCTGGTACGAGGACCCGGACAACAACCGGCGCCCACCCGAACTGCTGCCCCGTGACGAGGTGGCGCGGGCCATCAACGCCGAGGTGAAGGAGGGCCGGGGCTCCCCGCACGGCGGGGTGTTCCTCGACGTGTCGACGAGGATGCCGGCGGAGGTCGTCCGCCGCCGCCTTCCGTCCATGTACCACCAGTTCAAGGAGCTGGCGGACGTCGACATCACCGCGGAGCCGATGGAGGTCGGGCCGACCTGCCACTACGTGATGGGCGGCATCGCCGTCGACTCGGACACCGCCGCCACGGTGGGCGTGCCGGGGCTGTTCGCGGCCGGCGAGGTCGCGGGCGGGATGCACGGCTCGAACCGGCTCGGCGGCAACTCCCTCTCCGACCTGCTCGTCTTCGGACGGCGGGCGGGGCTGCACGCGGCGGAGCACGCCGCGGACTGCGAGGTGCGGCCCGAGGCGACGGCGGCCGAGGTCGACGCGGCGGCCGCCGAGGCGCTGGCCCCGTTCGGCGCGGAGGCGTCGGAGGAGGGCCCGGTGGAGAACCCGTACGCGCTCCACCAGGAGCTCCAGCAGACGATGAACGACCTGGTCGGCATCATCCGGCGGGCGGGCGAGATGGCCGAGGCGCTGTCACGCCTTGCCGCGCTGCGGGAGCGGGCCCGGCGGCTCGGCGTCGAGGGGCACCGGCAGTTCAATCCCGGCTGGCACCTGGCCCTGGACCTGCGGAACATGCTGCTGGTCAGCGAGTGCGTGGCCCGGGCCGCGCTGGAACGGACCGAGAGCCGCGGCGGGCACACCCGGGAGGACCATCCCGCGATGGACCGGGAGTGGCGCGCGGTGAACCTGCTGTGCCACGCCACGGAGAACGACGGGGCCGGGCACGGGGTCCGGCTCGAGCGCATCCGCACGGAGCCCGTCCGCCCGGACCTGCTCGCGCTGTTCGAGAAGGACGAGCTGGTCAAGTACCTCGCCGAAGAGGAGCTGTAGTGACCACCTATGACGCGCACTTCCGGGTGTGGCGGGGCGACTCCGACGGCGGGGACCTGAAGGACTTCACCGTCGCGGTGCACGACGGCGA
Source organism: Streptomyces sp. HUAS YS2 (assembly GCF_033343995.1). Taxonomy (NCBI): domain Bacteria; kingdom Bacillati; phylum Actinomycetota; class Actinomycetes; order Kitasatosporales; family Streptomycetaceae; genus Streptomyces; species Streptomyces solicathayae. The sequence continues at coordinate 2,902,142 of NZ_CP137573.1, forward strand.
GGTGGTCCTCGACATCGTGCACCGGCTCCAGGCCACCCAGACGCCGGATCTCGCCGTGCGCTGGAACTGCAAGGCGGGCAAGTGCGGTTCGTGCTCGGCGGAGATCAACGGCCGGCCGCGGCTGCTGTGCATGACGCGGATGTCGGTGTTCGCGCGGGACGAGACGGTCACCATCACGCCGCTGCGGGCCTTCCCGGTGATCCGGGACCTCGTGACGGACGTGTCCTTCAACTACGCCAAGGCACGCGAGATCCCGTCCTTCGTACCGCCGGCCGGGCTGGAGCCGGGCGAGTACCGGATGAAGCAGGAGGACGTCGCGCGCTCGCAGGAGTTCCGCAAGTGCATCGAGTGCTTCCTGTGCCAGGACACGTGCCATGTGGTGCGCGACCACGAGGAGAACAAGAACGCGTTCGCCGGGCCGCGCTTCCTGATGCGAGTGGCCGAACTGGACATGCATCCCCTGGACGCCGCGGAGGAGACCGGCCTGGACCGGAAGCGGACGGCCCAGGACGAGCACGGTCTCGGCTACTGCAACATCACCAAGTGCTGCACGGAGGTGTGCCCCGAGCAGATCAGGATCACGGACAACGCACTGATCCCACTGAAGGAGCGCGCCGTGGACCGGAAGTACGACCCACTGGTGTGGCTGGGCAACAAGATCGGCAGGAGAAAGGGCTAGCAGGCGACCGCGGTGCGGCGGTCCACCGTCCGCGCCGCGGGCCACAGCCCGTTCGGGTGACACCGCCGTCGCACGATCCGATGCGCGGTAGCGTCAGCACGGACACCACGTCGGAACGAGCCCCAGCCCGCATCACGGCGCAGGACGGACGATGAGCACAGCCCCTGACTACGACGGCATCGACGACCCCGAACGCGCACTCAAGTACGCCGTGCAGCACATCCGAGGCGACCGCGCCCAGATCATCGAGGGAATCATCGAACCGGTGTCGCCGACCTGGGACCACGAAGCCGCCGCCGAGACCATCCGCGACCAGCTCCGGCCCCGTGTACGCGAACTCGGTTGCGTCACCGGCTCCGGAAACCTGGATCTGCCCGGCTCCTCGAACTGGTACGTCCCCGACATCGCCGTCGTCCCCGCCGCCCAGGCCAAAGGAGCGACGGCGCTGCTCCCCGAGGACACTCTCCTGATCGTCGAGGTCACCTCCGAGTCCAACCGGGACACCGACCGAGTCGTGAAACGGAAGCGGTACGCCGAGTACCACGCCCCGCTCTACCTGATCGTGGACCGGCAGGAGCAGAGCGTCACCCTGTGCTCGGAACCCGGCCGGCTCGGCTACACCCGCGTCGACGGCCCGCACCCCTTCGGGACCCGGATCCGGCTGCCCGATCCTTTCGGGCTGGACCTCGACACCAGCGATCTGTCCTGACAGGTCAGTGCCAGTCGCTCCGGTACGCGGCCCAGTCGGCTTCCTCGGCGGCGAAGTCGACGTACAGGGCCACGCCGAAGCTCTTGCGGTCGCGGTCGGTGCGGTCGAGGCCCAGGCGGGTGCCTCTGACGGCGGCGGAGACGGTCTCGGCCGACTCGTGGTGGCCGAGGTCGTCCTCGTGGAAGAAGGGCAGGCCCATCAGCAGGTCGGTGTCCTCGGGGGTGACCTCCAGCGCGAGCGCGGTCTGCTGGGCGACGTAGCCGCCGTACATGCTCTCCAGCGGCATCCACGTGTCGTACGACATCACCGCGATCTGGTCGACCCGGCGGGCGACCTGGCCGAAGAACTCCTGCGACCACCACTTCTCGCTGCCGCTCAGCGCGCCCACCACGGTGTGCGCGGCGGGCAGCGGGTCGATCTGGTGGGCGGCGACGGAGAGCTGCGCCCGGCGGGGGCGGGTCAGCGCGCCGAGGTCGTCCAGGAGCGAGAGGTAGTGCGCGTCGTCGGAGTGCAGCGGCTCCAGGTCGAAGTGCACCCCGTCGAAGCCCGCGTCCAGGATCTGCCGGGCCGAGGCCACCACGGCGGCCCGTGACCCGGCGTTCTCCAGGCGCAGCCCGTCGGGCCCCTCGGTGGCCAGCACGTCCCCGAGCCAGGCCTGCACGCGTATCCCGGGCATCGTGCGGTGCACGGCGTCGATCAGCCACTTCGCGCGGGGATAGCGGTCCGCCGGCAGCGTGCCGTCGTGCTCCAGCGGGCCCGCGTGCACGTACAGGTCCCGTATCCCGGTGCCCTTGATCCGCGCGGCGAAGGCGGCGAGGTCGGCGTCCTTCTTCCGGCCGTCGACCCAGGCGTGGCCCAGCCAGACGGCGTCCTTCCCGCGGGACGTCGTACCGGCCGCCGGATCTCCCGCGTAGGAGATCCGCAGGGCGGCGTACGCGCCGACCGGTGGAAGGACGAGCAGCAGGACGAGTCCCAGGGCGACCCAGCGCCCCCGCCGCCACCAGCTCCGCACACGCTGCACCACCGAGACCCCCAAGGTCCGAGTCGAGACGATCACCACCCTAGGGGCGGCTACTGACAGTGACGCCTCACGGTCCGTCACGGTTTCCGCGGAACCGGTCCGGTCGCGGGGGTCCAGATGGCGTCATAACCTCCGAAACGTGACGCGAACAGCCACCCGAACCCTTCTCGCGCTCCTGGTGGCGGCGTGGTGGCTGGTCGTGCCCGCCGTCTCCGGCGCACGGGCCGACGACCCCGTCGTGCTGTCCCGCGAGGGGCAGATCACCGACAAGGTGGGAGCGCTCGGCGACCGCCGGGCCGAGGTGGAGCGGGCGCTCGACCGTCTCTACGACGACCGGCGCCTCCAGCTCTTCGTCGTCTACGTACGGGACTTCTCCGGCCGCTCCGCGCAGAACTGGGCCGACGCCACGGCCGACCGCAACGGCCTCGGCCGGGACGACGTGCTCCTCGCCGTCGCCACCCACGACCGGCAGTACGCCTACACCGTGGACGCCGACTCCCCGCTCACCGACCTCCAGCTCGACGACGTGGCCCGGACCGCGATCGAACCGGCGCTGCGGCAGAACGACTGGGCGGGCGCCGCGATCGGCGCGGCGAACGGCTACGACGCGGTGCTCGGCGGCGCGCCCGTGCCCGTCCCGACGGTCACCCCCGGCCCCGCCGACCCTGGTGGCACGGACTCCGTCGAGGGGAGCGACTACATCCTGCCGGTCCTGGTCGTCGGCGGCGCGGGCGTGGTCGCCGCGTTCGCGGTCTCCCGCAGCCGCCGCAGGAAGACCGGCGGCGCGGCGCCGAAGCCCGGCGGCTGGGGCGCCCCGCAGGCACCGGCCGAGACGCCGCTCGCCGAACTGGACGGGCAGGCACGGCAGGAGCTGGTGGCGACCGACGACGCGGTGCGCACCAGCCAGGAGGAACTGGGCTTCGCCACCGCCCAGTTCGGCGAGGAGGCGGTCGAGCCCTTCGCGGAGGCGGTGCGGTACGCGCAGGGCGAGCTGACCGCGGCGTTCCGGCTGCGCCAGCAGCTCGACGACGCCCACCCCGAGGACGACGCGAGGCGGCGCTCGATGCTCGAGGAGATCCACCGGCGCTGCGCCGACGCCAACACGCGGCTGGACGACGTCGCCGAGGACTTCGACCGGCTACGCGACCTGGAGCGGGACGCGCCGCGCGCCCTGGAGGCCGCCGACGCCGCGTTCCGCGAGCAGAGCGCGCGGGTCGGCACTGCGGAGGCGGCGCTGGCCGCGATGCGCGCGCGGTACGCCGAGTCGGCCGCCTCGCCCGTCGCGAGCGACGTCGAGCAGGCCCGGGACCGGCTGCTGTTCGCGACGGAGAACATCGACCGGGCCCGACAGGCCGTCGAGGCGGGCGACAACGGCGTCGCCGCCGTTCACATCCGCGCCGCCGAGAGCGCGATCGACCAGGCCGCCCGGCTCATCGAGGCCGTCGACCGGCGGGCCCAGGAGCTCGCCGAGGCGGTGGGGAAGCTGCCGGTCGCGCTGGCCGAGACCGAGGCCGACCTCGCCGACGCGCACGGACTGCTCCAGGGCACCGCCGAGGGCGTGTCCACGGCCGACCTCCAAGGCCGGGTCGCCCGTGCCGAGTCCGTCATCGCGGACGTCCGGCGGGTCGTGGAGGGCGGCCGCTACGACCCGCTCGACGCGCTGCGCCGGGTCGAGGAGGCGGACGCGACGCTGGACGAGGCGCTCGCCGGGGCGCGGGAGCGCGAGTCCGGTACCCGGCGGGCCCGGGCCCTGCTCGACCAGGCGCTGCTGACCGCCCGGTCCGCGATCGGCGCGGCGACCGACTACGTCACGACCCACCGCGGCGCGGTGGGCAGCGAGGCCCGAACCCGGCTCGCCGAGGCCCAGCGGCGGCTCGACCGGGCCGGGCAGCAGGCGGCCGCGGACGACCCGCAGGGCGCGCTGGCCGAGGCGCAGCAGGCCGACGCGCTGGCCCGGCAGGCGCAGGGCCTGGCCGAGCAGGACGTCCGCGCGTACGGGAACCCGGACGTGGCGCGCGGCCCGCAGGGCACCGTCGGCGGCGGGCTCGGCGGGGCGGTGCTCGGCGGCATCATCCTCGGCGGGCTGTTCGGCGGCGGAGGCGGCCGGGGCGGCGGGTTCGGCGGAGGCTTCGGCGGAGGTACGGGAGGCGGGTTCGGGGGCGGTACGGGGGGCGGCGGATTCGGCGGCGGGCCCGGCAGCTTCGGCGGCGGGGGCACGCGCGGCAGGCGGGGCGGCGGCGGCCGTTTCTGACCTCTCACCCCTACAAGGAGCAGATCCATGAGCAAGCAGACCATCCTCGGCCGCGTCACCCAGCTGGCCAAGGCCAACATCAACGCCCTGCTGGACCAGGCCGAGGACCCGCAGAAGATGCTCGACCAGCTGATCCGCGACTACACGAACAACATCGGTGAGGCCGAGCAGGCCGTGGCGGCCACCATCGGCAATCTGCGGCTGATGGAGCAGGACCACCAGGAGGACGTGGCCGCGGCGAAGGAGTGGGGCGGGAAGGCGCTGGCCGCGAGCAGGAAGGGCGACGAGCTGCGGGCCGCCGGACAGACCGCGGAGGCCGACCGGTTCGACAACCTGGCGAAGGTCGCGCTCGGCCGGCAGCTCCAGTCGGAGAAGGAGGCGCGGACCGCCGAGCCGACGATCGCCGCGCAGACCGAGGTGGTGGCGAAGCTGAAGAGCGGCCTCGACCAGATGAAGGCCAAGCTCTCCGAACTGAAGGCCAAGCGCGACGAGCTGGTGGCCCGGGCCACGTCGGCCCGGGCGCAGAACCAGATGATGGACGCGGTGAAGAACATCGACGTCCTGGACCCGACGAGCGAGCTGAGCCGGTTCGAGGACAAGGTGCGCCGCGAGGAGGCGCGGGCGCTGGGCAAGCAGGAACTCGCCGCGTCCTCCCTGGACGCCCAGTTCGAGCAGCTGGACAGCCTGGGCGACGAGGCCGAGGTCGCGGCCCGGCTGGCGGCCCTGAAGGCCGCCTGACGTCGCCTGGGGAGTCCCCGGGGGCGCCCGCGCGTCAGAACATGCTCAGCAACTGCTCCACCGTGGGCTCCGCGCTGTTCTCCCCGTCCGGCAGCGGCAGTTCGAACCACACCGTCTTGCCGCGCGGCGTCCGGCGCGAGCCCCACGCGGCGCTGAGCAGACCGACCAGCTGCAGGCCGCGGCCTCCCTCGTCGGTGTCCCGGGCCCGCCGCCGCCGGGGCTGGACCAGGCCGGAGTCCCAGACCTCGCAGACCAGCGTCCGGTCGCGCAGCAGCCGGAGCCTGATGTCGCCCTCGCCGTACCGCAGGGCGTTGGTGACCAGCTCGCTGACGAGCAGTTCGACCGTGTCCACCAGCGGTTCCAGGTCCCAGGCGGTGAGCTGGCCGCGGGCCAGCTCGCGGGCCCGGCCGACCGAGCGCGGTTCGCGCGGCAGGCTCCAGTCGCCGACCGCCTCCGCGGGCAGCCCCTGGATCCGGGCCATCAGCAGGGCGATGTCGTCCTGGCCGTGCCGGGTGTCCAGGGTGCCGAGGACGTGGTCGCAGACGTCCTCGAGCGGCCGTCCCGGATCGGTGAGGGCCTGGCGGAAGGCGTTCAGGCCCTCGTCGAGCGGATGGTCGCGGGACTCGACGAGGCCGTCCGTGTACAGCGCGAGCAGCGAGCCCTCCGGGAGCTCGACCTCCACCTCCTCGAACGGCTCGCCGCCGACGCCGAGCGGCATCCCCGGCGGTACGTCGAGCAGCATGGCGGCCTCGCCGGGCTCGACGAGCACCGGCGGCAGGTGACCGGCGTTGGCGAAGGTGCAGCGCCGGGTGACCGGGTCGTACACCGCGTAGACGCAGGTGGCGAGGTAGACCTCGGAGAGCTCGGGGCCGCGGGCCTTGTGGGCGCGGGCGCTCTGCTGGGCGCCGGCCGGTGCGCCGAGACCGCGGGCGATCTCGTCGAGATGGGAGAGCACCTCGGCCGGTTCCAGGTCCAGCTGGGCCAGGGTGCGTACGGCGGTGCGCAGTTCGCCCATGGCGACGGCGGCGCGCAGGCCGCGTCCCATGACGTCGCCGATGACCAGGGCGGTGCGGTGGCCGGGCAGTTCGATGACGTCGAACCAGTCGCCGCCGACCTCGGTGGCGGCGTTGCCGGGGAGGTACCGGCAGGCGATGTCGAGACCGGCGGCCTCGGGGTCGCCGGGCGGCAGCAGGCTGCGCTGGAGGATCAGCGCCCGCTCGTGCTCGCGCCGGTACAGGCGGGCGTTGTCGATGCAGACGGCGGCCCGGGCGGCCAGTTCGACGGCGAGCGCGCGGTCCCGCTCCCCGAAGGGCTCGCTGCCCTTGGCCCGGGAGAACTGGACGAGGCCGACGACGGTGTCGTGGGCGACCATCGGTACGGCGAGGGTGGACTGGACGAGGCTGCCGTCCGCCCCGGGCACGGTGTGCACCCGGCCGGTCCGCAGGGCGCTCGCGCAGGCCGAGTTGAACGGGTAGCGGTGGACGGAGCCGACCTCGACCGGCCCGTCCTCGCAACAGCCCGGCACCGAGCGGAGCTCCACCGGCGCGTCGGAGACGGCGCTGGCGAAGGCGACCCGGCGCAGTTCCGCGCTCCCGGCGCCGTAGCCGACGTCGTGCGACGAACCCCAGCGTCCCGGCGGGGCCTCGTCGCCGGTGAGCAGCCCCTGGTAGAGGTCGACCGAGGCGAGGTCGCAGAAGCCGGGGACGGCGACGTCGAGCAGCTCGCGGGCGGTGGCCTCCAGGTCGAGCGAGTTCCCGATCCGGGCCCCGGCCTCGTTGAGCAGAGCCAGGTTGCGGCGGGCGCTGGCGGCCTCGCGGGCCGCGTTGTGGCGGCGGGTGACGTCGACACCGAGGCCGGCGACGCCGATCGGTCTGCCGGAGCCGCTGTGCACCCGGTAGAGGTTGATCGACCAGTGCCGGCGGTCGCTGCTGCCGGGCGGGGCGCCGATGATCTGGAGTTCGGTGACGGCCTCGCCGGTCTCCAGGACCCGGCGCAGCGCGGCGGTCATCCGGTCGGCCTCGGCCCGGGCGAGGTAGTCGTGCACGGTACGGCCCCGGTGGTCGTCGGCGGAGCCGCCGAAGACGGCCGCGAAGCGCTGGTTGGCGCGCTTGACGGTGAGGTCGGTGCCGAAGAGGAGGAAGCCGAAAGGGGATTGGCCGAAAATGGCCTGCGAAGCGGCGAGGTCGGTCTCGATCCGGCGCAGCGCGCGGACGTCCACGACGATGCACAGGGCGGCCCGTTCGCCTTCCTGGGTCTCACTGGGCATCACGTACATCTCGGCGATGCCGTGCGGGCGGTCGCCGCCGGGTATCCGGAACGGGACCAGCCCGGTCCACTCCTTGCCGTCCAGGATCTCCGCGACCCTCCGGTGGCCGCGCTCGCGCAGCTCGGCGGGCATGAACGCCTCGACCGGATCCTTGCCCCTGGCCTCTTCGACGGACACGCCGAACAGCTCGGTGGCCCGCCGGCTCCACTGGTCGACGAGCCCGTCGGGCCCGATCGAGAAGGAGGCGACCCTGATGTAGTCATAGATCGAGCCAGGCGGGCTGCTCTGCCACACGACGCCGCTCGCCGTCCCAGGTATCTCGCTCACGCGACCGTCCCCTCCAGCTCACCGCACCGGACCGGCCATGCCCGCAGTATTCAGCACTACGGCCCCCGACGGCACGACGTTCACGATCACAGGGTGGTCTCGTTCGTTTTGAGCCGAGCCGCCGGTGATCGATAGTCCCACCTGTCTTCTAACCAGGCAGGGCCAGCTCGAACCACACGGTCTTGCCCGTCCTCCCCTTGCGGGTCCCCCATCGGCGAGCGGAACAGGCCACCAGCTGAAGCCCCCGACCGCCCTCGTCGTCGGGTCCGGCGCTGCGTTCCAGGGGCGGATCCGGAAGCGGATCGGAGACCTCCACCAGCAGGGCGGGGTGCCGCTCGGCGTCGCCGTTGGCGTACTGGCGGACGATGCGGACGCCGATCGGGCCGGAGGCGTAGCGCAGCGAGTTCGTGACGAGTTCGCTGACGAGGAGGACGGTCACGTCACGGGCGGCGGGGTCGACGTGCCAGGCCCTGAGGGTGTCGCGTACCACGTGACGCGCCGCGCGCACGGCGCCCGCCTCCGCCGGGAAGTTCCACTCGGCGCAGTCGCCCTCGTTGTCGATCACGCCGACCACTTCCCCAGACCCGATGGGAGACCCACGTCCTTTTTCAGGGGGTTAATGGGCACATACCCGATATAAGGGGTCGGATATCGCGGCATCCGGGGCAGCGGTCGCGCGGTGACGCGAACGGCGTACATGCTCAGTCGCGCGCCCCGCCGGGCGCCTCCTCCGCGGGTACGGGCCACAGCCGCTCGACGGCGGCGGCGAGTGCGGGCCGGTCGGCGTCGAGCCAGTCGACGGAGTCCAGCTCGTCGCGGGCGAGCCAGCGCAGCTCGTCGTGGTCCTCCAGCGGCCGGGGCTCGCCGGAGAGCAACCGGGCCGTCCAGACCCGGAGCACGTACCCGGGCTTGAGCGGCCACTCCCCGGGGACCCGTTCGCCGGGCTCGGTCTCGACGCCGAGTTCCTCGCGCAGTTCGCGCACCAGCGCCTTCTCAGCGCTCTCCCCCGGTTCGAGCTTGCCGCCGGGCAACTCCCAGCGGCCGGCCAGCTCGGGCGGGGCACTGCGGCGCGCGGCCAGCAGGCGCCCCCGGTCGTACAGGGCTCCGGCGACCACGACGACGTGGTCAGCGTTGCGATCGGTCATGCGCCGGAGCGTAGCCGGAGCGCGGGTGGTCGAACCGCGGGCGGCCGGTGCGCGGGATCGGTGCGCAGGGTCGGTGCGCAGGGTCGGAGCGCGCCGGTCAGAGGGCGGGCTGCCCTATGCGCTCGACCCAGTAGAGCTGCTTGTGGCCGCGGTCGTCGAGGCTGTCGGCGAGCTTCTGCGCCTCGTCCCTCGTGGCGTATCTGCCCACGCGATAGCGGTTGCCGTTGTCGTCCTGGCGTATGACCAGCCAGGGCAGGACAGCGCCACTGTCACTCATCGGGCCCTCCCTCCGCCGGTCCGCGCGCCTCTGACCATCCCCAGGAAACCGCAATCCGCATATGCCCGAGCTTACGCCTGACCTTTACACAGCGGATATGCGTTTTCACAAAGAGATACGTTTCCGGCCAGTAACCGGCGGAGGGGCCCCGCGTCAGTGCCCGGAGAGGGACTTCGGGACGGTCGGAACCGGCATCAGAACGGGGCCGGCGCCCGCCGGATCCTTGCGGCAGACGTCACCGCAGCCGGCGTCCAGCGAGCAGCAGAGCGAGCAGATCGGGCCCGCGTGCACCGGGCAGTCGGCGATGTCCGGCAGCTCGTACGCCGTCTCGCACACCGCGCACTCATGGGTCGCCGTCTCGTCCTCGATCTCCACGCCGGGGCCGTTCACCGGGTTCGGGCGGGCGAGGTAGTACTTCCCCTTCGTCGCCCAGGCGATCAGCGGGCACAGGACCAGCGCGAGGCCGGCCGCGATGAAGGTCGAGAAGGCCTCCGCGTACGCGCCGAACACCCCGAAGAAGGCGACGATCGAGACGGTCGAGGCGATCACCATCGCGCCGAACCCGGCCGGGTTCACCGCGTACAGGTAGGCGCGCTTGAACTCGATGTACGGAGGGCTCCAGCCGGCCCGCTTGTTGATGACGAGGTCGGCGGCGACCGCGGCGATCCAGGCGATGCCGACGTTGGAGTAGAAGCCGAGCAGCTTGCCCAGCGCCGCGAACATGTTCATCTCCATCAGCGTCAGCGCGATGGCGAGGTTGAGGAAGATGTACCAGACCCGCCCCGGGTGCCGGTGCGTGACGCGGGAGAAGAAGTTCGACCAGGACAGCGAGCCGCTGTACGCGTTGGTGACGTTGATCTTGATCTGGGAGACCACCACGAAGACCGCCGCGGCCGGCAGCGCGAACGTGCCGAGCCAGGGCCTGAGCGCCTCGATCTGCGGGGCGATCGGCTCCAGGGCGTGGGTCTTGCCGACCGCCTCCAGGGCGACGAAGGCGAGGAACGCGCCACCGAGCTGCTTGGCCGCGCCGATGATCACCCAGCCGGGGCCGGCGGCGAGTACGGCGAGGTTCCAGCGGCGCTTGTTCGCCTCGGTCTTCGCGGGCATGAAGCGCAGGTAGTCGGCCTGCTCGCCGATCTGGGCGATGAGGGAGAGCGCGATGCCGGTGCCGAGCCCGAAGCCGATCCAGGAGAAGCCCGACCCGGCGCCCTCGGTGCCGCCGAAGGCCCCGAACGCGCCCCAGGCGTCCGGGGCCTCGAAGGCGAGGACGACGAACGGCAGCACCATGCCGACGATCCAGACCGGCTGGGTCCAGGCCTGCACCTTGGCGAGCGCGCCCATGCCGCGGAAGACGATCGGGATCACGATCAGGGTGGTGACGAGGTAGCCGACCTCGACCGGCAGCCCGACGGCCTGGTGCATGGCCTGGGCCATGATCGAGCCTTCGAGCGCGAAGAAGATGAAGGTGAAGGACGCGTAGATGAGGGACGTCAGGGTGGAGCCGAAGTAGCCGAAGCCGGCGCCGCGGGTCACCAGGTCCATGTCCAGGCCGTACGTCGCACAGGCCCGGGCGATCGGGATGCCGGTGAGGAAGATGATCACGGCCGCGGTCAGGATCGAGGCGAGACCGCTGGTGAATCCGTAGGTGAAGACGATCGATGCGCCGATCGCGAAGTCGGCGAGATAGGCGATGCCGCCGAGCGCGGTGCCCGCGACCATGCCGGGCGACCAGCGCCGGAAGGAGTGCGGCGCGTACCGCAGGGAGTAGTCCTCGCGGCTCTCGTCGGCGGCGAGCCTGGCGTAGCTGCGGCGGGGTGGGGGCGTGGGCGCGGGGGTGGTGTCGCGCGTGACGATGTCCGTCATGGGGTTTCCTGTCGTCCGACCGGATTGCGGGGTACGGGCGAGGAAGGTAGGAGGGGGGCATGACGGGGCGTCGCATCCCGCGATTGCCACGCGGTTACGGGAGTTGACGTCCCGTTAACTCCAGGTGACACCGAGCGCGCCTCACCGGTGGCCGGTGAGCGGTATACCGCTCACCGGTATCGCGGGGGCCTGAAAGGCGTTTCCCGGGGTCAGCGCACCGGCAAGTGGTACGCGATCCGGTAGCGGTCGGCCGGGACGACCACGTCCGCCGTCTCCACCGCCCGGCCGGACGCGAAGTACGTACGCTCCACGACCATCACCACATGGCCGGGGACGCCGCCGAGCGCCAGGAGCTCCTCCGCCAGCCCCGGGCGCGCGCCGACCTCCTCGACCACGTTGTCCACGACGACGTCGATCGCCGCCATCCGCTCGACGACCCCGCAGCCGCCCAGCGGCCCCTCCTCGGGCAGCATCACCGGGCTGCGGCCGGTGACCGCGAGCGGCTCCCAGGAGGTGGAGAGCATCATCGGCTCGCCCGCGTCCCGGTACACGTACCGCGTCCGCATCACCCGCTCCCCCGGCTCGATGCCGAGCCGGGCGGCGACCAAGGCGCTCGCGGGCTCCTGTTCGCTGTTGGACTCCCACGTGCCCCGCGCACCCTCCTCCGTCTGCTCCTGACGGAAGGGATTGGCCCCGGCCGGCGGCCGGTTGCCCGAGCGGGCGATCCGGCGCGGCACCGGCCGCTCCCGCACGTACGTCCCCGAGCCGGAACGGCCCTCGACGAGGCCCTCGGCCATAAGGACCTTGCGGGCCTCCAGCGCGACGGTGTCCGAGACCCCGTACTCCTCCCGGATGCGGGCCTGCGAGGGGAGCCGGGCGTGCGGCGGCAGCGAACCGTTGGCGATCTTCTCCCGGAGATCGCTCGCCACCCGCAGATAGGCGGGCTGGTCACCGAACGTCACTGGACGCTCCCCTCAGGTTGACGGACAGCTACAGACTGACAACCCTCGGTGGCGAGCCGCAAGCATGGGCCACAGTTTCACTCGAAGTGATGATCTTCCTTTACGCAGGCGTTTACCGCAGGTATACCCCCGCGGGAGCCGTCCGGGCGCTCCGGGACTCACACCGTCCGGCGGCTCGTCGGAAGACCCGTCAGACCGAGCGCGGTGCGCGCCCGGGAGGACGCGTCCTGCGGCATCGCGTCGAACGGCAGGTCGTACCGCTCCCAGAAGGCGTCGTCGTCCTTGGCCGCGGCCAGCCTGTCCCATTCCTTCGCGGACGCGAGCAGCTCCTTCACGAGACCGTCCACCGATGCCGTCGAGTCCCCGGGCCAGTGGTGCGCCCGGAGCCCCACGCAGGCCCCGCGGATCGACGCGGCGACCGAACCGGCCCACGCCTTCTCCTCGGCCAGCTCGGCCTCCTCGCCCGGCTCCTCGTAGAGGGCGTCGTCGATCGCGTTCACCGTCCGCAGGAAGTACACCTGATCGGCCGTCAGCATCGTCGCGTCGCTGCGCACCGATCCCGTGACCTTCTCGCTCCCCCCGCCGACGGCGACGAGCGCGCAGGTCACCTGGCGCCGGCCGGTGCCCCAGCTCTTCTTGTCGGGCCAGTAGACGTACGGCCAGAGGCGCCCCTGGATGGCCCAGGTGTCCAGCGCGTATTCGGCGCTGGTGCGGTGGCAGCGGTCCCAGGCCACCGTCCGTACGGTTTCCTCGCCCGGGTAGGTGTCGTAACCGGAGAGCCGGAAGCTCCCGCTGACCTCGCCAATGTGCTTCTCGGCGCAGTCGACGACCTCGACGCGTGTGGTCACCCCCACGGTGCGCCTGCCGCGGGTGTCGAAGCACTCGCCCTTCTTGACGGTGAACACCGAACGCGCGGCGGCGGCGCGGTCCACGCCCCTCTCGAACGCGTCCAGTGCCTGGCCGAAGCCGCCGGAGGCGAGCCCCACGACCAGCAGCAGCGAGCTGATCACGGACAGGACGATGCCGGCGACGGCCAGCCCCTTGCCGGTCTGCCCCTTCTTCTTGATCCGCACCAGCGCGAGCACGCCGAGCACCAGACCGAGCGGGGGCAGGCAGCACACGATGCCGGCCACGAGGGAGGCGACCGCGAGCCCGCTGGACTCCTGCCGGGGCGGCGCGTACGGCCCGGCCCCGTACGGCACGGGCGCGGGCCACGGCTGCTGCGGCGACGGGGAGGGCGGGGACGGTTCCACGGGCACGGTGCTCCTGCCGGGGCGGGCGATGCGAACAGCTGATCGGCCGCGCATCGTACGCGTTCAGGCGCAGGAAGAACACGCGGAGGACATCCGCGACGATTCGGGTGCTCGGACACGGAAGAGCGGCCGCCCGCAGGCGGCCGCCCTCCTGTTCACCGCTCAGGTGCGCGTCGGCTCACGGGAACTGCAGGGCCCAGGAGTCGATCTTGCCGGTGTCCCAGGCCGCGTTGTCCGTGACCCGGAGCTTCCACGTGCCGTTCGCGACCTCGGAGGAGGCGTTGACCGTGTACGTGGTGTTGATGTTGTCCGAGCTGCCGCCGGTGCCGAAGCCCTTCAGCGTGTAGGCGGTGCCGTCGGGGGCGATCAGCTGGACCTGGAGGTCACCGATGTAGGTGTGGACGATGTTCACCGGGACCTGGAGGGCGGACGGGGCGTTGCCCGCGATGCCGCTGACGGTGACCGGGGACTCGACGGTCGCGTTGTCGTTGATCGCGTAGTCCGCGGTGTTCTCGAACTTCTTGCCGGTGGGCGGGGGCGTCGTGCCGCCGCCGACGTAGAGCAGGCGGTTCGGGGAGCCGGTGCCCGGGCTGCCGACGACGTTCGGCGTGGCGTTGTTCACCAGCGCGGTCTGCACCTGCGCCGGGGTCGCGGTCGGGTTGTCGCCGAGGTAGACGGCGGCGGCGCCGACGACGTGCGGCGTGGCCATCGACGTGCCGGAGATGGTGTTGGTGGCGGTGTCGCTGGTGTTCCACGCCGAGGTGATGTTGGAGCCCGGGGCGAAGATGTCCAGCACGCTGCCGTAGTTGGAGAAGCTGGAGCGGGCGTCGGTGTTGGTCGTGGAGCCGACCGTGATCGCCTCGGTCACGCGGGCCGGGGAGTAGTTCGACGCGTTCGCGTTGCTGTTGCCCGCGGCGATGCCGTACGTGACGCCGGACGCGATGGAGTTGCGGACGGCCGCGTCGAGGGTGGCGTCGGCGCCGCCGCCGAGGCTCATGTTGGCGACGGACGGGCCCTGGTGGTTCTGGGTGACCCAGTCGATGCCCGCGACCACGCCGGCGGTGGTGCCGGAGCCGTTGTTGTCGAGCACGCGGACGGCGACGATCTTGGCCTTCTTGGCCACGCCGAACGAGGTGCCCGCGACATTGGCGGCGACGTGGGTGCCGTGGCCGTTGCCGTCCTGCGCGACGTTGTCGTTGTCGACGGCGTCGTAGCCGTTGAAGGCACGGCCGCCGAAGTCGCTGTGGGAGATCCGCACACCGGTGTCGATGATGTACGCCGTGACGCCCTGGCCGGCCGTGTCCGGGTAGGTGTAGCTCTGGTTCAGCGGGAGGGCCCGCTGGTCGATCCGGTCCAATCCCCAGGACGGCGGGGACGGCTGCGTGCCGGTGATCTTGAGGACGCGGTTCTGCGCGACGGACTTCACCGCCGGGTCGGCGGCGAGCTTCTTCGCCTGCGCCTCGGACAGCTCCACGCTGTAGCCGTTGAGGGCCGAGGTGTACGTCTTCTCGATCTTCGCGCCGTACTCGGCGGCGACCGCGCGCCCCTTCGACGTCTCGGCCTGCGCCGACTCGTGGAGGGTGACGATGTAGCTGCCCGCGATCGCGCCGGGTGCGCCGGCGTTCGCGATGACGCCTTCGGGGGCGGCCTCGGCCGCGATGGCCGGGAGGGTGGCCGCGGTGCCGAGTGCGAGGGCGGCGACCGCTATGGCGCCGGCCGCGGCGAGTCTGCGCCGCGAGTTACGCATCACTGACATGTGAGGGGTCCTCCTCATTGGTGGTGCGCCTGTGGGGGTACGGCAGGGACATGACAAACGTCACGACGGAAGTCCGCGGCGTTCCCATGTCCGGCTGCCGAGCGAAAGGTTGGCTGATCCATAGGAATCGCACAAGGGCCCCGAGCGCCACGCAACAAGGCCGCCACACGCCTGCCATGCTGGCGCCCATGACGGCCTATGTGTGTCCCCGATGCCGGATCCGTGCCGCCGCCGACGCGCTCACCTGGTGTTGTCCGCAGTGCCGCGGCCCCTGGGACCTGGAGTTCGCGAGCGCACCGGTTTCACTCACGTCTCTCGCGTCACGTGTGAATTCATTGTGGCGTTACGAGGAGGTGCTGCCGCTGGCCACTTCCCTCCCCCATGTCAGCCTCGGCGAGGGCCGGACCCCCCTGGTCCCGCTCGGGGACGGGGTTTCGGCCAAACTCGACTTCCTCATGCCGACGTTGTCCTTCAAGGACCGGGGCGCGGTCATGCTCGCCGAACTCGCCCGCCGCCTGGAGCCGCGTCTCGTCGTGGCGGACAGCAGCGGCAACGCGGGCACGGCCGTCGCCGCGTACTGCGCGCGGGCCGGGCTGCCCTGCGCCGTGTACGTCCCCGAGGGGACCTCCGCGAAGAAGGTGGAGCAGATCAGGGCGCACGGCGCGCGGCTGACCGTCGTCCCCGGCAACCGGGACGCCACCGCGCGGGCCGCGCAGGAAGCCGCCGGCGAACCCGGCGTCTTCTACGCCTCGCACGTCTTCAACCCGCACTTCCTGCACGGCACGAAGACCTACGTGTACGAGCTCTGGGAGGACGGCGGCGGCCGGCTGCCCGACAGGATCGTCGTCCCGGTCGGCAACGGAACGCTGCTCCTGGGCGCGGCGCTCGCCCTCGACGAGCTGGCCGGGCACGGCCTGATCGACCGGCGGCCGGAGCTGGTCGCCGTCCAGGCGGAGGCGGTGTCGCCGCTGGCCGCGGCCTTCCGCGCGGGCGCGGAGGACCTGGCCGGGGACGCGCCGGCGCGCCCCACCCTCGCCGAGGGAATCGCGATCCCCCACCCGCCGCGGGCCGCGCAGATCCTGCGCGCGGTGCGGGCGAACGGCGGCACCTTCCTGACCGTGACGGAAGATCAGATCCGCGCCGCCCAGACCGATCTGGCGCGCGGTGGACTGTTCGTCGAGACCACGGGCGTGGCGTGCTGGGCGGCCGTGCGCGCGGCGCCGCCCCGTCCGGGGACGACCGTGCTGCCGCTGTGCGGCGCCGGCGCGAAGACGGGATCGGCGCAGAGGGACTAGCCGATCGGGCGGCTAGTCGGTCCAGTACGTGTCGTGCTTCAGGAAGAACGCGGTGCGCTCCTCGTCCGTCATCTGCGCGACGGTCCCCACCTTCTCGAAGTACTCCTCGCGGGGCGCGCCCGGCGCGAACAGCAGCAGCATCGATGCCGGTTCGTCGGAGTCGTTGCGGAAGGCGTGCAGGCCGCCGGTCGGCACGTAGAGGAAGTCGCCCTTCTTCGCGTCGACCCACTGCGCGCCGTCGAAGAGCCGGACGGTGCCGTCGAGGATGTAGAAGGTCTCGGAGATCGTCTTGTGGAAGTGGGTGGACGGGCCGCCCGCCTTCGGCGTCATGTCGACCTTGTACAGGCCGAACTCCCCCTGCGTGGAGGCGGTGGTGGCGAGGTAGTGCGTCTGCGACCCGTTCCCCGAGGTGAGCTCCGCGGGGGTGTCGGCCGGCCGGTACGAGGCGCTGATCTCGCCCTTCTCCCCGTGGTACCGGACTTCGGGATACGACATGGTGACTCCGTTCGCCTGCCGGCCGCTCGCTGCCGGAACCTCGGTGGTCAGGGCGAGCGATGCGGGCACCGCTCGCACCGGCAGCCTAGTCGGCGAAGCGGCCTGCCGCCGGGGCACCCCGGGCGCCCCAGGGGGACATGGGCGTGGGGTGCCGACCGGCGGCAGGTGTCGGTGGGGCGCCTTCAGAACTCGTCGGCACCGTTGCGGAGTTCGGGCGTCCAGTAGCCGGTCTTGGCGGCGGCCTCGGCGACGGCCAGGCCGCCCGCCGGGACGGTGACGACCTCGCTGCCCTCGGCCGGGCCGTCGGCGGCGAACAGGTTCACGTTGAAGCTCTTGACGACCTTGTTGTCCTCGTCCACGCCGCCGAGCGCGACCCGGACGTTCGCGTACGCCGGCGCGCCGGGCTGCAGGACGACCTTCGCGGCGGGCTTGCTCTTGGCGACGGCCGGGACGTCCTTCGCCGTCTGGATGTCGCCGAACGCGATCAGCGGGTACTGGAGGATGGTGCACGCCCGGCCGGAGGTGTTCTTGGCCGTGAGGACGATGTGCTCGGTGGGCGTCTCGTCCGCCTTCGCCATCGTGATCTTCACGTCGGCGACGGTGCAGGCCGGGGCCTTGCCGGAGCCGCCCGACCCGGAGGACCCGGTGGAGCCGGCCGAGCCGGAGCCGCCGGACTTCGCGCCCGAGCCGCCGGTCGTCGAACCGCCGGCCGTCCCACCGCCCGCGGTGCCCGAACCGCCGGAGGCGGAGGTGACGGAGGTCTTCGCGGCGGAGTCCTCGGCCCCCTGCGACGCGGTCGCGCCGTCCTTCGCCTTGGCGTCGGTACCGGCGTCGCCCCCGCCGCAGGCGGTCAGCCCGAGCGAGAGGGCCAGGACGGCGGCGGCGAGGACGGACTTCTTCTGGATGGTGGCACGCATGGTGGTACTCCCCCGTTGACGGTGTCGAAGAACGGCACGCCCGGACGGCGCGCTTCCGGTCGGAGCGCGCCGTGGGGTGCTGCGTCCAGCTTCCGGGGCGCCGCTGCCGTCCTGCTTGCGTCCCGCTAACGAGCCAGCGGCAGCCGCGCCAGCGTGTCCGCGGCGCGCGCCGCGCCCTCCTCGAAACCGGCCGCGTCGGCCGCCGCCTTCGCGCGTCCCAGCTGGTCGGCGGCCTCCTCCAGGCGTCCGAGACCGATCAGCGCCTCGCCGCGGGCGATCTGCAGCTGCGCCCGGCCGATCCGCGCGTCCGGCGAGATCAGCTCCGCCGCGCGCCCGGCGTGCGCGAGCGCCTCGTCGTACTCCTGGGCGTCCAGGCAGTACCGGGCCAGGTGCTGGAGGGTCAGCACCTGAGTCGGCGGATGGCCGCTCGCCTCGGCCAGTTCGACCGCCCGGGTCATCTGCGGCGTCGCCCGGGCACGGTCCCCGGTGGCGTCCAGGACCACCGCGAGGTTGACCCGGGCGATCGCCTCGCTGATCACGTCGCCGGCCCGCGCCGCCAGGTCCGGGGCCCGCTCCAGGTGGACCAGCGCCTCGGCGTCCCGCCCCTCCTCGTGCAGCACCCAGCCCAGCAGGGCCCGGGTCCGCGACTGCGCGTCGAGGTCGCCGACCCGCTCGGCCGCGTCGAGACCGGATTCGAGGAGCGGCACCCACCCGTCCGTGATCCGTACGAGGATCAGCGGCCACTGCAGCAGGACGAGCCGCCAGGCCCGGTCGTGCAGGCCCGCTTCGGCGGCCGCCGCGACCGCGCCCGCCAGGGCGGTGCGCTCCGCCGCGTACCAGGCGAGCGCCGCCTCCCGGTCCTCGAACTCGCGGATCGCCGCGGGGCGCCGGGTACCGGCGGGCAGGGTGTAGCAGGGCTGGGAGCCGGGCTCGGCGGCGGCGTCCGCCACGAGCCCGGTGCAGAGGTAGTGGTCGAGCAGCCGGGGCAGGCCCTCGGGGTCGGCCTGCGGGGAGAGTTCGCGGGCGTAGAGCCGTACGAGGTCGTGCGGGGTCCAGCGGCCGGCCACGGACTCGGTGAGCAGATGCGCGGCTGCGAGCCGGTCCAGGTCCGCCACGGCCTGCGCGGGGGACGTGCCGGCGAGCGCGCCGGCCGCGAACCGGTCCAGGTCGGAGCCGGTGTGCAGGCCGAGGGAGCGGAACATCCGGGCGGCCGACTCGGGCAGTTGGAGGACGGTGAGCCGCAGGGCGGCGGAGACGCCGGTGTCCTCGACGTCGAGCATCCCGAGCCGGCTCTGCTCGTCGGCCAGCCGGCCGGCCATCGCGTCGAGGGTCCACTGCGGCCGCTCGGCGAGCCGGGCCGCCGTCACCCGCAGCGCGAGCGGCAACCCGTCGCAGAGCCGGGCCAGTTGCGCGACGGCGGCGGGCTCGGCGGCCACCCGCTGCTCGCCGAGCACGGAGGCGAGCAGCGCGGTGGCCCCCTCGCGCGGGAGGTGACCGAGCGGCACCGGCCGGGCGGCGTCGGAGGCGACGAGGCCGCCGAGCCGGTCGCGGCTGGTCACCAGGGTCACGCAGTGGTCGCCGCCGGGCAGCAGCGGCCGGACCTGCTCGGAGGAGCGGGCGTTGTCGAGGACGACGAGGAGCCTGCGCCTCGCCACCAGGGACCGGAACAGCGCGCCCCGGGCGTCCGCGGTCTCCGGGATCCGCTCCGGATGGACGCCGAGCGCGAGCAGGAAGTCCCGCAGCACGGAGGCCGCGTCCGGCGCCGGGGTGTCGCTGAAGCCGCGCAGGTCGGCGAAGAGCCGCCCGTCGGGGAAGGCCGGCCGGTGCTCGTACGCCCAGTGGAGGGCGAACGCGGTCTTGCCGACGCCGGCGGGTCCGGTGACCAGGCAGACGGGGGCGTGGCCGGGACCGGCCGCGCCGTCGAGCGCGGTGAGTTCGGCGTTCCGCGCGGTGAACCCGCGCGGCGGGCGCGGCAGCATCTCGGGGACCGTCACCGGGGGCGCGGGCGGGGCGCCGGGGACGACCGGGGCGGCGGGCAGGGTGGACGGGCCGGGTGCGGCGGGCCGGGCCGACGAGGCCGCGGCAGGCGCGGACGCCTGCGCCGGGGCGGGGGTCGGTGCGGGGCCGTCGGCGCGCAGCAGCGTCGCGTACGCCTCGCTCAGCGTCTCGCCCGGGTCCACGCCGAGTTCCTCGGCGAGCAGCCGCCGGGTGCGGTGGAACCAGTTGATGGCGTCCGACTGCCGTCCCGAGCGGCCAAGGGCCAGCATCAGCGCCGCCGCCAGGGACTCCCGCAGCGGGTGCGCGACGGCCTCGGTGCGGAGCACCGCGGCGGCCCGGCCGTGCTCGCCGAGCTGCCCGTACGCCTCCGCGAGCGCCTCCACCGACGCCAGCCGCAGGTCCTCCAGACCGCCGGCCGCCGCCTCCAGCGGGCCGCTGCGCACGGTCCCGGTGAGCGCGGGCCCCTGCCAGCAGGCCAGGGCCTCGCGCAGCATCCGCACCGTGTCGGCGGGCTGCTTCTGGGACCGCGCGAGTCCGACGAACTCCTCGAAACGGTGCGCGTCGACCAGCGACTCGGGCAGCCGCAGCAGGTACGCCGAGCCGTGCGTGGCGAGCTCGACCCCGTACGCCTCCGCCCCGTGCGCCGCGAGCAGGGCGCGCAGCCGCGAGACATGGCCCTGCAGCACGGTCCGGAAGTGCGTGGGCGGCTCGTCCTCCCACAGGCCGTCGGCGAGCTGGTCGACGCTCACGGCCGTGTTCGGCCGCAGCAGCAGCATCGCCAGGAGGGTGGCCCTTTTGACCGGCCCCGGCGCGACGTCCCCGCTCTCCGTCACGACGGCGACGGATCCGAGCAGCCGGAACTCCACCAATAACCTCCCAGGTCCGCGGCCAGCCGCCCCCGAGAATACGCGGGAGTAGCCCGTCAGCCGGACCACCTGATCTGGCGTGTGATCGACTCGTCCGTGATCCGGTCGTCGGCGGCGAGCAGGAACGCCTTGCTGAGGATCAGCGACAGCCGCTCGTCCTCGAACGGCAGGAACACCTTCCCGTCCTCCGCTCCCTTCCCGTCCTTCCCCGCCTTGCGGGGCGCCGGGACGATGCACAGGTAGGAGTCGTCCGGTTCCATCCGGATGTTGGCCGAACCCAGGTGGATCCGGTACGTGCGCAGCTCGCCCCGGACGACCAGGCAGCGGCCCTCCAGCGTGCACCGGTCGGCGATCCGCAGCCGCGGCAGGATCCGCTCCAGCACGTCGAAGCGGGTCAGGGCACTCGCGGTCAGCTCGCCGAACCCGGCCCGCTCCCAGTAGGTCCGCGCCGGGCCCCGGTCGGTCCACTCGGGATCGGCGGCGATCGAGGTCACGCCGACGAACAGGTCCACGTCGCGCATCGCCTCGCTCAGCACCAGCGGCGGCACCTCGGCGAGCGGCGCCTCCTCCCAGCGGCCGCCCGTCCGGCGGGCGAACCGCACCCGGTCGGTCGAGGCCAGCAGGTCGTCGCTCTCCCAGTCGGCCAGCTGGTGCTCGAACTCGACCCGCCACCGGCCGCCCGCGAGGGTGCGCTCGGCCGTGTCCAGGTCGCCGCCGTCCCACGGCCCGAGCAGCCTGCTGCTCCACCCCCGGGCCCGGAACAGCGCGAACATCCGCCGGTAGTGGACGAGGTGGGCGGCGAAGCGGTTCGAGTAGACGCGGGTCTCCTCCTCGGCCGGCGTGAGGCGGTAGATCTCGCGGTACGCCTGCTTGAACGGCTGCCGGAGCTCCCGCTCGGTCAGCAGGTCCCGCCAGGCCCGTACGGCGTCGGGCTCGGAGCGGATGGGGTGCCAGAGCCGTACGGCGGCGTCGTCGGGCGCGTCGGGCAGGCGGTCCTCGGCCGCGGGCAGGAAGGCCCGCCAGGTGCCGGGCGCCTCCTCGATCTCCCAGACGAGCCGTCGGACGACGGGCCGGGCGAGCGGGTGCTCGGCCAGCTCGGCGCGCCACCACCCGTACGGATGCTCCGTCTCGGCGGCGAGGCCGCCCTCCAACGCGCGGGTGAGGGTGCCGAGTTGAATACCGACCCGCTTCACCAGCTCACGCAGCTCCTTGACCGGCCCCGGGTGCTCACGACGCAGCGCGGCGGGCAGGCTGCGCAGTGGCCGGCCGTCCTTCTCCCAGGTCAGCTCGACGGTCTCGGCGACGCTGACGACGGCCGCGTACGGGCCCGACTCCCAGCGCAGCACGCCGGACGCGTCGAAGCCGAGCGACGGGAGCCGCAGCGCCACGTCGGTGCGCTCGGCGAGGGCCGCCTCGACCTTCTTGAGCGTCCGGTCGAGCTGCCCGGGCACCCCGCGGTGCCGGGTCGCCGCGCGGGCGGCCCGGACCGCGACGACCAGCTCGGGGGTGGGGAAGTCCCGCCCGGCGCGGACCAGTTCGAAGAGCATCGCCTGCGAGGGCAGCGTCTTCGCCGCGGTCGGCGCGACGGCCACGCCGGGCAGCAGCCGGTCGAGCAGCTCGGGCAGCCAGGGCTCGTCCCGCAGCAGCGCGACGCGGGCGGCCCGGCCGACCGCGGCGACCTCCCGGCCGGTGAACGCCTTGTCGGCCCGGAAGGGGATCTCCCCCGCCTGGATCGCGTCGACACGGTCGGCCGCCGCCTCCAACGCACGGCGGGCGAACCCCCGGTAGGCCTCGATGTCGGCCAGCCGCGCCCAGGCGTCGGGGTCCTCCGGCGGGACGTACGAGTCGGACTCGTCGATCATGGCGAACAGGTGCCGCCCGGCGGGGCCGAGCCCGGCGACGACGGCGAACTCGTCCGCGACGAGGGGGCCTTCGTCGGCCGGGGCGGAGGCGGGCGCGGGCGCGGCCTCGGACGGGAGCGCGGGCGTCTGCGGGGTGGCGAGATCCTTGTCATCGGGCATGGCCGGATGCTGCCAGAGACCACTGACAGCCCCACCCGAGCCCTGTCGTCGCAGGTCAGTGAAGCAGTACAGGGAACGTCCGAATCGATTACGCGTACCGTCTATTGACTTACCGTCACGTAATCGCACAGTGCTACGATCACCGCGCAAGCGGGCGGGCGGATGAGCGCAAGACGACACGCCGACTTCGGGGCGCTCCGACCAGGTGACCCGATGCGGGGCGGTCCGCCGGTCCACCCGCATTGACGGGAATCAGCAACTGGCCGTCGGTCGCCTGAAGAGAGTCTTATGACGGAATACGTACAGAACCCCGTGCTCTGGGCTCTGTTGGTCCTCGTGCTTGCCGCCATCGCCGTCATCGTCCGCCAGCGCGGCGCCGGCGATGCCCTGCGGCAGGAGATCGACGGCCTCAGGACCCACTACTCCGACCTGGAGAACCGCTACACGCAGTCCGTGGAGGCGGCCCAGGAACAGGCCGAGGAGGGTACGAAGACCGTCCTCAAGTCCGCGATGCGGACGCTGCAGGGCCTGGCCGCCGAGCAGCAGCTGATCATCTCCAAGCTCCAGAGCAAGTACGGCGAGTCGGCCATGCTCCAGGACCTGCTCGAGATCGACCACACCAACTCGCAGTTCGGCCGGCGCGCGCAGTCGATCGCCGTCCTGTGCGACGGCTGGCTGGGCCGGCACCGCGACGTCGCGTCCGTGTACGACGTGGTGCGCAGCGCCCAGGGCAGGATCCGGCACTTCCGCCGCGTGGAGATCCTCTCCCGGGTCGACTTCGGCATCACCAGCCGCGCCGTCGAGCCGGTCGCCCTGGCGCTCGCCGAGCTCCTCGACAACGCCACCAGCTACTCGAGCCCTGACACCGTCGTCGAGATCAACACGCGGACGGTGCCCAAGGGCATCTGCATCGTCGTCGACGACGCCGGTGTCGGCATGAACGACGAGGAGCGGGCCCGCGCCGAGCGGCTCCTGACCAGCAACCGGGTCTCCGGCGTCTCCGGACTCGGCAACCCGCCGCAGTTCGGCTTCGCGGTGATCGGCGTGCTGTGCGAGCGCTTCGGCTTCGAGGTGTCCGTGGACTCCTCGTCCCCGTACGGAGGCGTGCGCGCGGTGCTGCTGCTGCCGCACGACCTGCTCACCGGCATGCCCGAGCACCGGGCCCCGGCCCCGGCCATGCCCACCACCGCCCCGGTGACGGCCGCCGCCGTACCGCAGCCGGGCGGCCCCGAGGCCGCCGCCATGGCGGTCGACCCCGGCGACGGGCTGCCGCGGCGGCGCCGCAAGCGGCCCATGGCCATCGTGCCCAGCAGCACGCCCTCCCCCCGGCTCCCGAGCCGCACGGGCGCCGAGGCCGCGGCCATCATGGGCGCCTTCCAGCGGGGCACGCAGTCGGGCCGCGCCACGGACCCGGGCGCCGTGGACCAGACGAGCAGCACCCGTGGTGCTGGCAGCGAAGGACATGAGGTCACGTGAACGACGATCTGTCATGGATGCTCGACAGCGCCCTGGAGATACCCGGGGCCCTGCACGCGGTCCTGATCTCCGCCGACGGGCTGCTGATGGCCCGGACGAAGGACTTCGACAAGGACAACGCCGACCGCGTCGCCGCGGCGATGAGCGGCGTGCAGTCGCTCAGCCGCTCGCTCGGGTTCTTCTGTGAGGACCCGAGCGCGGGCTGGCGGCAGACGCTGGTCGAGTTCGACGGCGGCTGGGTCTTCCTGATCTCCGCCGGCGACGGCGCCTACCTCGGCGTCTCGGCCGGTCCGGACGTCGACATGGCGGACATCACCTTCCGGATGCAGCAGCTCGTGGGCCAGCTCGGCAAGGTGCTCATGACACCGCCGCGCGAGAACCTCGGCGTGCGCTCATGACCGGACGCGAGGTCTGGGAGCCGGAGGCGGCCGAGCTGGTACGGCCGTACGTCATCACCAAGGGACGCGGCCTGCCCGACGAGGAGCAGCTCTCGCTGATCACGCTGGTGACGGCGGCGCCCGAGGAGGGGCAGCGGCCGACCCGGCTCTCCCCCGAGGAGCAGCGGCTCCTCGACCTGTGCTCGGCCGGCTACCTGTCCGTCGCCGAGATCGCGGGGCACACCCGGCTGCCGCTGGGCGTGGTGAAGATCCTCCTCGCCTCGCTGACCGAGGGCGGCTACCTCATCACGCGCGCGCCGGTGACCCGTGCCGCCCTCGCCGACCGCGAGATCCTGCAGGAGGTGCTGAATGGTCTCCGCGCCAAGTTTGGGTGAGCAGGACTACGTACGCGACGGCGCCTCCCAGATCCCGGTGAAGATCCTCGTCGTCGGGCACTTCGCGGTCGGCAAGACCACCTTCATCGGCTCGATCTCCGAGATCGAGCCGCTGTCCACCGAGGAACGCATGACGCGCGCCGCGGAGCAGGTCGACGACCTGAAGGGGGTCCGCAGCAAGACCACCACCACGGTGGCCATGGACTTCGGCCGGCTGACCATCAGCGACCGCGTCGTGCTCTACCTGTTCGGAACGCCGGGCCAGCAGCGGTTCGTACAGGTGTGGGAGGACCTCGCGCGCGGCGCCCTCGGCGCGCTGGTCCTCGTCGACCCCGAGAGGCTCGCGGACTCCTTCGAGGTCATCGACCTCATCGAGCAGTACGGACTCGACTACGCCATCGCCGTCAACCACTTCGACGGCTCCCCCCTGCGTGACGAGCCCGCCCTGCGCGAGGCACTGGACCTGCTCGACGACACCCCCGTCGTCACCTGCGACGCGCGCGACGAGTCGTCGTCCGCCGCCGCACTGACCACTCTCGTCCGCTTTTTGCTGGACCGTGCCCAACAGGAGCAGTAGGCCGACATGGACGCTCACACCCCCATCACTCCGGTGCCCCCGCCCGGATGCCCCGCCCACACCCCCGGCGGCCGTGTTCCGCTCTACGGACCGGAGTTCGCGGCGGACCCGCAGGCGTACTACGCCTACCTGCGGCACTTCGGGCCGACCGCGCCCGTGGAGATCTCCCCGGGCGTCGAGGCGACCCTCGTCACCGACTACCAGTCGGCGCTCCAACTGCTCCAGGACAACGGCTCGTTCCGTAAGGACGCGCGCCGCTGGCAGGCCCTGAACAACGGCCTGGTCCCGCCGGACAGCCCGGTCCTTCCGCTGCTCGCGTACCGCCCGAACGTCATGTTCGCCGACGGAGCCGACCACCTGCGACTGCGCCAGGCGATCACCGACAGCATGGCGCGGGTCGACGCGCACCGGCTGGCCCGGCGGACCGAGCAGATCTCGGACTACCTCATCGCCCAGTTCGGCGCGCGCGGCTCGGCCGACCTGCTCGGCGACTACGCCAAGCAGCTGCCGCTGTTCGTGTTCAACGAGCTCTTCGGCTGCCCGGCCGACATCGGCGACCGGGTGCTGTTCGGCATCTCCGGGATGTTCGACGGCGTGAACGCGGAGAAGTCGGCCCAGGTGCTGTTCGGCGCCGTCGGCGAGCTGGTGGCACTCAAGCGGTCCCGGCCCGGCGACGACGTCACCTCGTGGCTGATGGAGCATCACACCCGGCTGAGCGACGAGGAGATGGTGCACCAGCTGGCCCTCCTGCTCGGCGCCGGCGCGGAGCCGCTGCGCAACCTGATCGGCAACACCCTCCACCGGCTGCTCACCGACGACCGGTACGCGGACGGCGGTGGCCTGATCGACGAGGCCATCGACCACACGCTGTGGGACAACCCGCCCATGGCGAACTACGCGCCGCACTACCCGGCCGCCGACATGGAGTTCGCCGGGGGGAAGGTACGGGCGGGCGACCTGATGCTGGTCAGCTTCGCGGCGGCCAACACCGGCCCGGCGCTGGCCGCTTCGCGGCTGGCCGGCAGCAACCGCGCCCACCTGGCATGGAGCGCCGGTCCGCACAGCTGCCCGTCCAAGGAGCCGGCCCGGCACATCACCGTGACCGCGATCGAGCACCTGCTCAACCGGCTGCCGGACGTCGAACTCGCCGTTCCCGAGGACAGCCTGGTCTGGCGCCCCGGCCCCTTCAACCGCGCCCTGGCCACGCTGCCGGTGCGCTTCACGCCGATCGCGGGCTCGGCCCGGGGGGCGTACGCGTCCGCGCAGGCGGAGCAGCCCGTCGCCGCCGGTGGGGACGGTGCGGCCGATGCCGCCGAACGCAAGGGAATGTGGAGCTCGTTCCTCACCTGGCTCAAGAAGTGATCCAGGCGACACCTGTCACTTGTCCACCACGGCATGGAGGTTCTTTCTGAGGGGTAGTGAGGCACGCGGTAATGGCGCATTCCGTTCCGCTTGACTCACTTTTGACGAAGGAGGTGTCGTGGACCACATATCCACCGACGACGCCGTTCACCCCCGGCAGGCCCACCTGCTGCACGTTCCGGATACCCGCCCCCTGGGCGGGTATCCGTCTGCGTGCTCCGGCGCCCGGGCGGAGAACCGGTGATCGCCCCGTGGCCGGGTGGCCCCGGCAGAACCGGCGCGCGGACGCTCGGCGGTCACACCGCGGGCCAGCTGCTGCGGCTGTGCGAGGTCGCGGGGCTGGGTCCGGACGACGCCGAGTCGTACGCGCACACCCTCGTCGACGCGCTGGGTCCGGCCGCGGAACGCCCGCTGGACCTGCCGCCGCCGACCCTCACGTACCTCTCCGACGACCACACGCCGGTGGAGTTCTCCCTCTCCTTCACCCAGGGCGAGGCACCGGCGCTGCGGCTGCTGCTCGAACCGGGCTGCGGTGCAGGCAGCCTGGCCGAGAACGGCCGTGCCAGCCTGGCGACCGTCCGTGAGATGGCCCGCCGTTGGGACTTCTCCACCGAACGGCTGGACGAACTCGCGGACCTGTTCCTGCCGTCCGCACCGCACGGCCCGTTCGCGCTGTGGCTGGCGCTGGAGCTGCGCCCCGGCGGCGTGCCCCGGGCCAAGGTGTACCTGAACCCCTCCGCGTCGGGTGAGCGCCGTGCCACCGAGACGGTACGGGAGGCACTGCGGCGGCTCGGCCACGAGGATGCGTACGCGACCCTGCCGAAGGGCGACGGGCATCCGTTCCTCGCCCTGGACCTGGGCGACTGGGCGTCCCCGCGGGTGAAGGTGTACGTGCGGCACCTGGGCCTGTCGGCCGAGGAGGCCGGCGGCCTGTCCCGGATGCCCGCCGGAACGGGCCCCGGGCCGGCGGAGATCGCGGAGTTCTTCCGCGTCGCGTCGGGGTACGGGGACCGGGACGCGTACGACGACTTCGGCGGCGCGGCCGGATTCGGCCGGCTGCCGCTGGACCGGCGGCCGGGCCTGACCTGTCACGCGCTGACCGAGCCGGGGAGCGGTGCGGCGAGTGGCGGGGCCGCGGGCGGGGTCGGCGGCGCGGCGGGAGACTGGGCGGGCGGTGCGGCGAGTGGCTTCACGGTCCACATCCCGGTCCGCGACTACGTCCGCCACGACGGGGAGGCCCTCGACCGCGCGGTCGCGCTGCTCCGCGGCCACGGCATGGACCCCGGCCCGATGGTCCGGGCCCTGTCCGCCGTCACCCGGCGCCGTCCCGAGGACGGCACCGGCCTCATCGCCTACCTGGCGCTGGCCCATCAGGCGGGCCGTCCGCCGCGGGTGACCGCCTACCTCTCGTCGGAGGCGTACGCCGTCAGGCCCCCGGCCGGCGAGCGGACCCGCGGGGTCGAGGCGGTGCACTGAGGCGGAGGCTCCCGGCGGAGACCCGCCGGGAGCCCGGAACCACCGGAGACTACGCACCCTGCAGGGCGTACACCTCGCGTGACTCGTACTCCTCCCGCAGCTCCCGCAGATAGGGCGCGACATCGACCTGTATGGACGCGCTCCCGGTGTTCCCGTACCGCGCCTCGATATCGGTCAGATACGCGTCGATCTCCTCGCGCATGACGTCCGCCGGCGGCAGGGCGGTCTCGCCGAGGACGACGCGGGCGACCCACCGGGCCTGCTCCTCGACCAGGCGGGTGATCGAGCCCAGCGGGCGGATGAGACCGAGGAAGTACAGGCCCCGCCGATCGGCCGGGACGACCCGTTTGTACAGCTCGACCGCCCCCCGGGCGCCGATCGGGCCTCCGGAGGGCAGGTAGGGGTAGGTCGTACGGAAGCCGGTGCAGTAGACGATCGCGTCCGCCTCGGCGGAGGTGCCGTCCGCGAAGGAGACCGTGTTGCCGTCCAGCGACGCGATCACGGGCTTCGGGGTCACGGAACCGTGCCGGATCAGGCTGAGGATCTCGTCGGAGAGGGTCACGGCCGAGGAGAAGATCGGGTGGTCGGGCTCGGGCAGCCCGTAGTCCGACAGCCGGCCGCGCGCGACGAGCAGCGCCTGCTCGACGTAGCGCCGCTGCTCCTCGAAGGACATCCGGGTGAACCACGGGGCGTCGGCGATCAGGTCCACCGAGATGCCGAACAGCTGCTTGGGGCAGACATGCAGCCCGCGCCGGACGGAGAGCAGGGTCCGCTCGGCGTACCGGGACACGTCCGCGGCGATGTCGACTCCCGAGGGCCCCATGCCGACGACGACCACACGCTGACCGGCGAAGTCGCTGCCGTCGCGGTAGTCCATCGAGTGAAGGATCGTTCCGGCGAAGGAGTCTGCTCCCTGCGGCAGCTGCTCCGGCAGAGCCGGCTCGCTGTGGTACCCGGACGCGACGATCACATGGTCGAACCGGCGCCTCCTGACCACGCCCCGGGCGTCCCGGCTGGTGACCGTCCACCGGCCGTCGGCGCCCTGCCGCGCGGTGCGCACCTCGGTCCGCAGCTCGATCCGCGACAGCAGCCCCGCCCACTCGGCGAACGACCGCAGATAGGCGGCGACCTCGCGGTGGCCCGGGTAGAGCGGAACGTCGTCCGGCATGGGGAAGTCGGCGTACCCGGTGAGCTGCTTGGCGGTGTTCAGATGCAGCGACTCGTACCCCGGCCCCCGCTCCCCTGCCCCCGGCTGCCGCCAGATCCCCCCGACGTCCGCCGCCCGCTCCAGGCACACGAAGTCGACGCCCCGCCCCGCGAGGGCATGCGCGGCCGCCAGTCCCGACAGCCCAGCCCCGATCACGCACACCCTCAAGGTCGCCCCCACACGTCGCTCACTCCGGCTCCACCGATGGACGATCACTGACTGCCCATCCACCCATCCCTTCACACGAGTCACGCATCACACTCGCGGTCCGCTCTCGACGGCCGCAATCGCTAGGGTTGGCTCATGACCGCACTGCCGGACCGGATGCGCCCGCCGCGCGCGGAGGGCTGGTTCGCGGAGGACCTCGACAGCCTCCCGGAGGCACCGCGCCACACCGAGCTGATCGACGGAGCCCTCGTCTTCATGATGTCGCCGCGGAGGGCCTGGCACGGCCGCCTCGTCACCGCCCTGACCACCACGCTCATGGCGCAGGCGCCCGCCGGCTTCGAGGTCGAGCGCGAGATGACGATCCGCCTCGACGCCCGCAACCGCCCCGAGCCGGACATCTTGCTGACGGACCTGCTCTATGACCCCGACCGCACCTGGTACGCCCCGGAGGACGTGAAGCTCGTCGTCGAGGTGGCCTCCCCCGAGTCCGCCCACCGCGATCGCACCGTGAAGCTTCGCAAGTACGCTGAGGCCGGCATCCCGCACTACTGGTGCATCGAGGAGGAGGACGGCGCGCCCGTCGTCCACGCCTACGAGCTCGACGAGCCCACCGGCTCGTACGCACCGGCCGGCATCTTCCGAGGAACCCTCCGGCGCCCGGTGCCCTTCGAGATCAACCTGGACCTCGACAAACTCACCCCGCCCAGGAACGCCTGAGAACGCGGCGACAGGAACACGAAAGGGGCCGGACCCAGTGAGTCCGACCCCTTCTGACCTGCAGTGACTAGACGTTGAAGCGGAACTCCACCACGTCGCCGTCCTGCATGACGTACTCCTTGCCCTCCATGCGGGCCTTGCCGGCGGCGCGGGCGTCGGCTACCGAGCCGGTGGCGACGAGGTCGGCGAAGGAGATGACCTCGGCCTTGATGAAGCCCTTCTGGAAGTCGGTGTGGATCACACCGGCCGCCTCGGGGGCCGTGGCGCCCTTCTTGATCGTCCAGGCGCGGGACTCCTTGGGGCCGGCCGTCAGGTACGTCTGGAGGCCCAGGGTGTCGAAGCCGACGCGGGCCAGGATGGCCAGGCCGGGCTCCTCGGCGCCGACGGACTGGAGGAGCTCCATGGCGTCCTCCTCGTCCAGCTCGGCCAGGTCGGCCTCCAGCTTGGCGTTGAGGAAGATCGCCTCCGCCGGGGCGACCAGGGCGCGCTGCTCGGCCTTGAAGGTCTCGTCGGTCAGCTCGTCCTCGTCCACGTTGAAGACGTACAGGAACGGCTTGGTCGTGAGGAGGTGCAGGTCGTGGAGGAGCTCGGCCTTCTCCGAGCCCTGCAGGATGCCCTGCGAGAACAGCGTGTCGCCGCGCTCCAGGATCTCCTTCGCCGCCTCGACCGCCGCGACCTTCGGGGCCACGTCCTTCTTGATGCGCGACTCCTTCTGGAGGCGCGGCAGGACCTTCTCGATCGTCTGCAGGTCGGCGAGGATCAGCTCGGTGTTGATCGTCTCGATGTCGTCCTTCGGCGAGACCTTGCCGTCGACGTGCACGACGTTCTCGTCCTTGAAGGCGCGGATGACCTGGCAGATCGCGTCCGACTCGCGAATGTTCGCCAGGAACTTGTTGCCCAGGCCCTCGCCCTCGCTGGCGCCGCGCACGATGCCGGCGATGTCGACGAAGTCGACGGTCGCCGGGAGGATGCGCTGCGAGCCGAAGATCTCCGCGAGCTTCGTCAGGCGGGCGTCGGGCACGCCGACGACGCCGACGTTGGGCTCGATGGTGGCGAACGGGTAGTTGGCCGCCAGCACGTCGTTCTTGGTCAGGGCGTTGAACAGGGTCGACTTGCCGACGTTCGGCAGGCCGACGATTCCGATCGTGAGCGACACGGGGCGACTTCCCTAGCGGTGTGGATGCGGTGGTGGATGCGGTGTGCGTGCGACCGGTTCGGTTGCCCTGCGCCGCTCGGCCGGTGGGCCGATCCCCCAGTTTACGGGCGCGGCGAACCGGCCATCCACGCCGACCTTCGGCCGATCTCGACGGCCGCCTCACCCAAAGGGCGTGTCCTGTGACCGTTTCCTGCCCGGTTGCGACCTACGTTGGAGAGGTGGAGCAGCACAAGACTCGTCACCCCCAGCGCCGCGCGTTCGCGGAAGGCGCCGCGGTCTACCCCGTGCCCGCGCGTCCGGGCCGCCCGGACCGGCCCGGAAACGGCGGTCGTCCCCGCCCCGCCGGCCGACCCGCGACCCGCCCCGCGGCCGCTCCGGCGGCCGGCCCCGTCCCGCTTCTGCGCCGGTTCCCGAACCCCCGGCTGACCGGGCTCGGCGCGGGGCTGTTCGCCTCCGCCGCCATGCTCGTCGTCGGGTTCCTGGACTGGCTGATCCTGGACGGCTCCCCCACCGCGTACGGCCTGCTGTTCCTGCCGGTCAGCGCGCTCACCGCACTGTGGGTCCGGGCCGCCGACCTGGTCACGGCCCCGATCGGGGTGCCGATCGCCTTCGCGGTCGGGATCGTCCCGATCGCGGGCGGCACCGGCGGTTTCGGAGGGCAGGCGATGGCCGTCTTCACGGCCCTCGCGGTCCATGCGGGCTGGCTGTACGGCGGCACGCTCGTCGCCGGGGTGATCACCTGCGTGCGGAAGGTCCGCGACATGGGGCGCCGGCAGCGTGCCGCCGCCGCGGCCGCATCTGCCGCGCGGGTGGCCCGCCGCTCGGCCCAGTAGAGCCGAAGAGCCGTACGGCCCGCCGCGCGCCACCCCGCCCCTCGCTGCCCCGCGCCGCCCCGCCCCGTGCCTACCTCGGCCGCGTCGCCATCGCCGCTCCCACGATGCCCGCGTTGTTCTGCAGCTCCGCCGGGACGATCTCGGCCCGGATGCCCTCCAGGAGGGGGAGGAACCTGTCGGCCTTGCGGCTCACGCCGCCGCCGATGATGAACAGCTCCGGCGAGAACAGCATCTCCACGTGCGCCAGGTACTTCCGCAGCCGGCGGCCCGCCCAGTGCTCCCAGCTGAGGTCCTCGTCCTCCTTGGCCCTCGTCGACGCGCGCGTCTCCGCGTCGTGGCCCTTCAGCTCCAGATGGCCCAGCTCCGTGTTCGGGACCAGCCGGCCGTCCGTGAAGACCGCCGAGCCGATGCCCGTACCCAGCGTCAGCAGGATCACCGTGCCCGTACGGCCCCGGCCCGCGCCGAAGGTCATCTCGGCGACCCCGGCGGCGTCCGCGTCGTTCAGGACGGTCACGGGCAGTCCGTCGAGGTGCTCGCTCAGCAGCTTGCCGGCGTCCACGCCGATCCAGCCCTTGTCGACATTGGCCGCCGTGCGGACCGTGGAGCCGGTGACCACGCCGGGGAACGTCACCCCGACCGGCCCGGACCAGCCGAAGTTGCGGACCACCTCGGCGACGCACCCCGCCACGCCGTCGGGCGTGGCGGGGTGCGGGGTGAGTACCTTGTGGCGGGGCTCGGCCAGGGCGCCGCGCTCCAGGTCGACGGGAGCGCCCTTGATGCCCGAGCCGCCGATGTCCACTCCGAAGACGTTCATGAAGTCCACGGTAGGGGCAGGGGCGGGCCGATGCCCGGCGTTACTCCTTGACGAGTTCCGCGGCCTCCGCGCGCAGGTCGCGGCGCAGCTCCTTCGGGAGGGAGAAGGTCAGCGACTCGTCAGCCGTCTTCACGATCTCGACGTCCGCGTAACCGCGCTCCGCCAGCCACTCCAGGACCTCCTGCACCAGGATGTCCGGCACGGACGCGCCCGAGGACAGGCCGACGCTGGTCACGCCCTCCAGCCACGCCTCGTCGATCTCGCTCGCGAAGTCGACCAGGTACGCGGCCGGGACCCCGGCCTGCTTGGCGACCTCGACCATGCGGATCGAGTTCGAGGAGTTCTTCGAGCCCACGACGATGACCAGCTCGGCCTGCCCGGCCAGCTCCTTGATCGCCATCTGGCGGTTCTGCGTGGCGTAGCAGATGTCGTCGGACGGCGGGGAGATCAGCTGCGGGAACTTCTCCTTGAGCGCGTCCACCGTCTCCATGGTCTCGTCGACCGAGAGCGTGGTCTGGGAGAGCCAGACGACCCGCGACGGGTCGCGGACCTCGATCTTCGCCACGTCGTCCGGGCCGTCGACCAGCTGGATGTGGTCGGGGGCCTCGCCGGAGGTGCCGATGACCTCCTCGTGGCCCTCGTGGCCGATCAGGAGGATGTCGAAGTCCTCCTTGGCGAACCGGACGGCTTCCTTGTGCACCTTCGTCACCAGCGGGCAGGTGGCGTCGATGGTCGCGAGCCGGCCCTGGCGGGCCTCCTCGTGGACGGTCGGCGCGACGCCGTGCGCGGAGAACATCACGATGTTGCCCGGCGGCACCTCGGTCGCCTGGTCGACGAAGATCGCGCCCTTCCGCTCCAGGGTCTGCACGACGTACTTGTTGTGCACGATCTCGTGCCGGACGTAGACCGGCGCCCCGTACTGCTCCAGGGCCTTCTCGACGGCGATCACGGCACGGTCCACGCCCGCGCAGTAGCCGCGCGGGGCGGCGAGCAGGACACGCTTCGGGCGGGTGGACGCGGGCGACGACGCGGGCGTTGCAGTCATGCGTCCCATCGTAAGGCCGGGCCGGGAAGGGGCCGGGCCGGGAGCAGGCCGTGAGCGGCCCGCGTCGCAGCGGCCCGCGTCGCAACGGCCGTCGGCGGATCCCGTGCCAGAGACTGTGCGCATGGCCGAGGAAGCGCAGATTGCGGCGCATACAGGACTGCGGCGGAACCTCGGGTTCCGGGACCTTGTCGTCTACGGACTGCTTTTCATCGCGCCCATGGCGCCGGTCGGCGTCTTCGGCACCCTCGACGCGAAGTCGCACGGCGCCGTCGCGCTGGTGTACGTCGTCGCGACGATCGCCATGGCGTTCACCGCCTTCAGCTACGCCCAGATGGTCCGCGTCGCGCCGCTGGCCGGGTCGGTGTTCACGTACGCCCGCAAGGGGCTCGGGGACGGCCCCGGGTTCATCGCCGGCTGGATGGCGATGCTCGACTACCTGCTGATCCCGGCGGTCGCGTACCTCTTCGCGGGCATCGCGATGGAGGCGCTGGTCCCCGAGGTGGACCGGTGGGTGTGGACCGGACTCGCGGTCGTGATCACGACGCTGCTCAACCTGTGGGGCGTACGGGCGGCGGCCCGGGTCGGCCTCGCGGTGCTCGCGCTGGAGATCGTGGTGCTGGTGGTGTTCATCGCGTCCGCGATCGTCGCGCTCGCACGGGACGGGGCGCAGCGCGACTGGTGGTCGCCGCTGACCGGGGACACCACGTTCTCGCTGAGCGCCGTGGTGGGTGCGGTGTCGGTGGCGGTGCTGTCGTACCTCGGCTTCGACGCGATCGCGAGCTTCGCGGAGGAGGTCACCGGGGGCTCGGCGAAGGTGGCACGGGCGGTGCTGTTCTGCCTGGCGCTGGCGGGCGTGCTGTTCGTGGCCCAGACGTACCTGGTGGCGCTGCTCTCGCCGGTGTCGTCGACGGAACTGGCGCTGGACCCGGCGCGGCAGGGAACGGCCTTCTACGACGCCGTGGACGCCTCCGTGGGGACATGGCTGCACGACCTGGTGGCGGTGAGCAAGGCGATCGGCGCGGCGTTCGCGGCGCTGGCCGGACAGGCGGCCGGCGGGCGGCTGCTGTTCGCGATGGGTCGCGAGCACCGGCTGCCGCACGTCCTCGGCCGGACCGACGGCGGCGTGCCGCGGGTGGCACTGCTGGTCTCGGCGACGGTGACGATGGCGGCGGCGCTGTGGGCGGCCCGCAGCGACGACGGCCTGGACCATCTGGTCTCGGTGGTCGACATCGGCGCGCTCACGGCGTTCGTGCTGCTGCACGCGAGCGTGGTGGGCTGGTTCGCGGTCCGGCGGATGGAGGGCCCGCCGCACTGGCTCCGGCACGTGGTGGCCCCGGTGGTCGGCGCGGCGATCCTGATCGCGGTGATCGTCGAGGCGGCGGTGGCGGCGCAGGTGGTGGGCGTCATCTGGTTCGGCGTGGGGCTTGTGGTGCTCGCGGTGCAGGGGGCGACGAACCAGTCCTGATTCGGCCCACGGATGGGGGGCGGTGTCGGCGGCGGACACTACGCTCGGCGCATGGCTCTGACTACGTCTGCCGAAGCGCCGCTGCCCGTCGGCGAGGTCTCCCGGCTGATCGGGGGGTGGATCGACCGGCTCGGTGCGGTGTGGGTCGAGGGACAGATCACGCAGCTGTCGCGGCGGCCCGGCGCCGGAGTCGTGTTCCTGACGCTGCGGGACCCGTCGCACGACATCTCCGTCTCCGTCACCTGCTACCGCCAGGTCTTCGACGCCGTCGCCGACGTCGTCTCGGAGGGCGCCCGGGTCGTCCTGCACGCCAAGCCCGAGTGGTACGCCCCGCGCGGGCAGCTGTCGCTGCGGGCCGTGGAGATACGGCCGGTCGGCGTCGGCGAGCTGCTGATCCGCCTCGAACAGCTCAAGCGGAGCCTCGGCGCCGAGGGTCTCTTCGCGGTCGAGCGGAAGAAGCCGCTGCCCTTCCTGCCGCAGCTCGTCGGGCTGGTCTGCGGCCGCGCCTCCGCCGCCGAGCGGGACGTGCTCGAGGTCGCCCGGCGCCGCTGGCCGGCCGTCCGCTTCGAGGTGCGGAACGTCGCCGTGCAGGGCGTGCACGCCGTGACCCAGGTCGTCCAGGCCGTCAAGGAGCTCGACGACCACGGGCACGTCGACGTGATCATCGTGGCCCGCGGCGGCGGCAGCGTGGAAGATCTGCTGCCGTTCTCGGACGAGCAGCTGATCCGGGCCGTGGCGGACTGCCGTACGCCCGTGGTGTCCGCGATCGGCCACGAACCCGACTCGCCGCTCCTCGACCTCGTCGCCGACCTGCGGGCCGCCACGCCCACGGACGCCGCGAAAAAGGTCGTCCCGGACGTCGGCGAGGAGCTGGACCGCGTCCAGGGCCTGCGGGACCGGGCCCTGCGCACCGTCCGCGGCCTGCTCGACCGCGAGGAGCGCGGGCTCGCGCACGCGCTCGCCCGGCCCGTCATGGAGCACCCGCAGCGGATGGTGGACCAGCGCGAGGCCGAGCTGGACGCGCAGCTCGCCCGGAGCAGGCGGGTCCTCGGCCATCTGCTCGACCGCGCCGATTCGGAGCTCATCCACACCCGGGCACGGGTCCGCTCGCTGTCGCCCGCGGCCACGATGGAGCGCGGGTACGCGGTGCTCCAGCGGGCCGACGGGGCGGTGGTCCGCTCCCCCGAGGAGGTCGCGGAGGGCGAGGAACTGCGGGCCAGGGTGTCGGAGGGCGAGTTCGCGGTGCGGCGCGTGGCCGCCGAGTCGTGAGCGCGACGTCAATGATCTTTGTCGGACCTGATGCATAGGGTGGATTCCATGGCAGCCACTACGGACGAGCAGGCAGCGCTCGGGTACGAGCAGGCGCGCGACGAGCTGATCGAGGTCGTGCGGCGCCTTGAGGCAGGCGGTACGACCCTGGAGGAGTCCCTCGCGCTCTGGGAGCGGGGCGAGGAACTCGCGAAGGTGTGCAGGCGCTGGCTCGAAGGCGCCCGCGCCCGCCTCGACGCGGCCCTCGCGGCCCCCGGCGACCGGGCGGAGACGACGGATATGGCCGACGAGGACTGAGATCTTTCCACCGGAAACCTGTGAAACGGATCACTATCCGCTTCGTTTAGTTGAAAATTAACCAAATAGGGTCGTACCTTGAGGACACCGCTTCACCCCCTGCACGTCCGGAAGGTACGAAATGTCCCTCGTTCTTGACCCCGCCGCCCAGGACCTCCTCTTCCGTGAGGCCCGCACCGCCAACACGTTCACCGACGAGCCGGTGACCGACGAGCAGGTCCAGGCGATCTACGACCTCGTCAAGTTCGGGCCCACCGCCTTCAACCAGTCCCCGCTGCGCGTCACCCTGGTCCGCTCCCCCGAGGCCCGCGAGCGCCTGGTGAAGCACATGGCCGAGGGCAACCAGGCCAAGACCGCCGCCGCCCCGCTGGTCGCGATCCTGTCCGCCGACAACGAGTTCCACGAGGAGCTCCCGGCGCTGCTCCCGCACTTCCCGCAGGCCAAGGACATGTTCTTCGCCGAGCGCCCGGTCCGTGAGGGCTCCGCGCTCCTGAACGCCGCCCTCCAGGCCGCGTACTTCATAGTCGGCGTCCGCGCCGCCGGCCTGGCCGCCGGCCCGATGACCGGCCTGGACTTCGCCGGCCTCCAGAAGGAGTTCCTGGACGACGACCACACCCCGCTGATGGTCGTCAACATCGGCAAGCCGGGCGAGGACGCCTGGTTCCCGCGTTCGCCGCGTCTGGCCTTCGAGGACGTCATCACGACCGTCTGATCCTGACGGGCGGCACGCCACCCCCGGGCTGGGGGTCCGGGGGTCACCCCCCGGGAAGGCACAGTCCGCGTTCGCCGCGTCTGGCCTTCGAGGACGTCATCACGACCGTCTGACCGGTACGGCACGGCAAGGCCCCCGGCACTCACAGTGCCGGGGGCCTTGCCGTATCCGCTACGCCTTCTTCGACTGCAGCGCGCCGGCCATCTCCGCCAGGCGGTCGAAGGACGCCGTGCCGGTCACGACCGTCGTCGCGCCGCCGGAGGTCCGTACCAGGGCGTCGTACCGCGGGCCCTCCCAGAGCTGCCAGACCTGGCCGGCCACCGTCCGCGTCTTCCCGGAGCTCTTCGCGTCCTGGGTGACGTCCGGGACGTACTTCGCCGGGTCCGCCGTCGACTGGTGGATCGCCACGTACTGCGTGTCCGGGTCGAGGAAGCCGAGCTGCCAGGCGTCGTGCTGCTCGCGCTTGTACGAGACGACCGTCGCCTTCCAGTCCTTGCCGAGCCCCTCCGGCGCCAGCACCGGGTACGGCGCCGCGCGCTGCGCCGTCAGCAGCTCCACCCGGTAGTCCTTGGCCTCCACCGGGCTCGCGTTCTCGTCGTGCGGGATGAAGAGATACATCACGCCCGCGGCGACCATGATCACCGCGAGCGACTGGAACATCCCGCGTACTGTCTGCCTGCCTCGCATACCTGCCACGCCCACCATGGTCGCATCATGGTGTTGTGCTCATACGTGGGCCCCTCTGCTCAATTTGTCGACGTACCGATAGAGTCGCAGCACCCTCTTTATCCCGGCCGTCGCCGTACAGAAAGGTGCGCTCCGATGACCGAGCATCACTCGCTGCCGCCCGAGCTGGAGGTCTCCCCCGAGGCCCCCGACCGCAACCTCGCCCTCGAACTGGTCCGCGTCACCGAGGCGGCCGCCATGGCCGCCGGCCGCTGGGTCGGCCGCGGTGACAAGATCGGCGCGGACGGCGCGGCGGTCAACGCCATGCGGACCCTGATCTCGACCGTGTCGATGGACGGCGTCGTCGTCATCGGCGAGGGCGAGAAGGACGAAGCCCCCATGCTCTTCAACGGCGAGCGGGTCGGCGACGGCACCGGTGCCGAGGTCGACATCGCCGTGGACCCGATCGACGGCACCACGCTCAACGCCAAGGGCATGCCGAACGCGATCGCCGTGCTGGCCGCCGCGGACCGCGGCACCATGTTCGACCCGTCCGCGGTGTTCTACATGGACAAGCTGGTCACCGGCCCCGAGGCGGCGGACTTCGTCGACATCGACGCGCCCGTCTCGGTGAACATCCGGCGGGTCGCCAAGGCCAAGAACTCCTCCCCCGAGGACATCACGGTCGTCATCCTGGACCGCCCCCGCCACGAGGGCATCGTCAAGGAGATCCGCGAGACCGGCGCCCGGATCAAGTTCATCTCGGACGGCGACGTCGCCGGTTCGATCATGGCGGTCCGTGAGGGCACCGGCGTCGACATGCTCATGGGCATCGGCGGCACCCCCGAGGGCATCATCTCCGCCTGCGCGATCAAGTGCCTCGGCGGCGTGATCCAGGGCAAGCTGTGGCCGAAGGACGACGCCGAGCGCCAGCGCGCCCTGGACGCCGGTCACGACCTGGACCGCGTGCTGTCCACGAACGACCTGGTCTCCGGCGACAACGTGTTCTTCGTCGCCACCGGCATCACCGACGGCGAGCTGCTGCGCGGCGTCCGCTACCGCGCCGAGACCGCGACCACGCAGTCGCTGGTCATGCGCTCGAAGTCCGGCACGATCCGGCAGATCGACTCCACGCACCGGCTCTCGAAGCTGCGCGCGTACAGCAAGATCGACTTCGACCGGGCGAAGTAGCCCGACGAGACGGCTGGGCCGTCGACGGTACGAAGAGGGGCGCCCCCATGTGCGGTGGGGGCGCCCCTTCCCGTACGGGCGAAGGACCCGTCAGCCGGCCTTGGCGATCCGGTCGGCCGAGGCGGCCTTGCGGAGCTCGACCTCGCGGCGCCGGCGGCGGGCGAGCACGACCCGGCGCTCGGCGGCCGTGAGCCCGCCCCACACGCCGTACGGCTCGGGCTGGAGCAGCGCGTGCTCCCGGCACTCGACCATCACGGGGCAGCGGGCACAGACCCGCTTCGCGGCCTCCTCACGGGACAGCCGGGCGGCCGTCGGCTCCTTGGACGGCGCGAAGAACAGTCCGGCCTCGTCCCGGCGGCACACCGCCTCCGCGTGCCACGGTCCGGCCTCGTCCTCCCGCGCGGGAGCACGCTGGGGCGGAACGGCGGCGACCTGGAGGGGCTGATGCGGCAGATGCAGCACGGTCTACTCCTGACGACGGCTTCGCGAGCGAGAGACGATGCAGCAGCCCTACCCGCTGTGCGCGCGCCTATGCACTGAGTGGCACCGAGTTCCGATCTGCGGAAAGCCGTTGGCGCAATCCGGTCACTCGGTTCACTCAGTGGCCGAGGTGCTTGCGCAGCCTGTCGTGCAGGTCGGCGATGAGCTTGCCGCGCTTGGGGCGGGCCTCGACGTTACCGAACACCGAGTAGCCGTTCACGACGACGACCGGGGCCTCGGGGTCGGCCGCCTCCAGGGTGCGGACCTCGAAGTTGCCGAAGACGCCGGTGCCGTTGCCGCGCAGCGTGATGTTCTCCGGCACGTGCACCTCGACGTTGCCGAAGATCGAGGTGGCGTCGATGGTGGTGAGCCGCTGGGCGAAGATCGCCTCGGTCAGGTCGATCTCGATGTTGCCGAAGAGCGCGAAGGCGTTCGTCCTGCGGCCCACCCGCCAACGGCCCTTGCGGGTGGTGCTGGAGAAGACCGC
Organism: Streptomyces sp. HUAS YS2; assembly: GCF_033343995.1. NCBI lineage: Bacteria > Bacillati > Actinomycetota > Actinomycetes > Kitasatosporales > Streptomycetaceae > Streptomyces > Streptomyces solicathayae. The sequence goes on from NZ_CP137573.1 coordinate 2,943,151, forward strand.
GACCATGTTCTCGGCGGGGACGGCGCTGTCGTCGGGGCCGTACGCGTACGGCTCGGCGGCCTCGGTGCGGGTCGGGGTCGGGGCGGGCAGGTCCCGTACGAGCGGCTCCAGTTCACCCACGGTCTTGGCCCGGTAGACGGCGTCGATCCGCTCGCCGTGCTCCTCCGCGTCGATCCGGCCCTCGGCGAGGGCGTCCCGCAGGATGTCCGCGATCCGGTCCCGGTCGGCGTCGGAGGCCCGCAGCGCGCCCGGGCCGGTGGCGACGGCCGGTTCGGCGACGGCCGGCTCGGGGCGAGCCGGTTCGGCGGCCTTGGGCTCGGCGGGAGTGGCCGGCTGCTTCTGGGGCTGCTTTTCGAGGTCCACGGACTCAGCCTAGCGAAACGCGATAGATCGCGACTAGGGGGCGCGGCGGCGGCGCGTCCGCGCAGTCTTCGTACTGCCGCGCCCCGGTGGCGGGTTGCAGCCACGGCGGGAAGTCGCCTCGGCACGCACCGTGCGGACCGGCACGGTTTCGATGCAGGGTGGGAGGGGCGTGAGTGAAGGGTGGTGGGCGTGCTCGGGGCGTTGCGACGGCTGGGGATCGGGGACACACAGGAGCGCGTCTACACCGCGCTTCTGGCGGGTGCGGACGAGGCCGGCATCGCCGGGCGCACCGGGCTGACGGAGGCCGAAGTCTCCTCCGCGTTGCAGGGGTTGGCCGATCGTGGGCTCGTCGGTCCGGCCGACGCGCGGCCCGTGCCGCCCGAGGTCGCGCTCAACACGCTCGTACTGCGCCGGCTCGACGAACTCCGCGAGGCGCAGCTCGCGTTCGCGCACTCGGCCCGGGGGCCGGGTGACGGCGGGGCGGCGGGGGCCGGGTACGGGGCGGGGGCCGGGTATGGGGCCGGGTACGGATACGGGGCCGGGGCTCTGGAGGTCGTGACGGGCGGGGAGGCAATCGCGGAGCGGTACCGGCTGATCCAGCGCTCGGCCCGGGAGGAGATCCTCACGCTGGTCTCCCACCCGGTGATCGCGGTGCCCGCCGGGGCCAACACCGGCCAGCGGGAGGCGATGCGGGCCGGGGTGCGGTACCGCGTCGTGTACGACCGGGACGTGCTGGACCTGGAGGACGCCGAGACACCACCACTGTTGGAGCACTGGGCGTCGCTGGGCGAGGAGATGCGAGTCGCGTTCGGGGTGCCGATGAAGCTGGTCGTCGCGGACCGGCGCGCGGCGCTCGTCGTGCCGCTGGACCCGCCGACGCCGCCGGTGGCGACGGTGTTGCGCTCCTCGCCGCTGATCGACGCGCTGGCGTGGATCTTCCACCAGGTGTGGGAGTCGGCCCTGCCGGTGCCGGCCGCGCTCGCCTCGGTGGTCGACGGGCCGCTCACCGCGGACGACCGGCAGCTGCTGACGCTGCTGCTCAACGGGTACACGGACCAGGCCATCGGCTCCCAACTCGGCGTCAGCATGCGCACGGTCCAGCGTCGCGTCCGCCGCCTCCTGGCCTTGGCCGGCGCCCGTAGCCGCCTCCAACTCGGCTGGCACGCGGCGCGGCACGGGTGGGTCTGACGCGGGGCGCGCCTGGGCGCGGTGCGGTGGTGTTGGTGGTCGGTGCCTCGGGGGTCGGTGCCTCGGGGGTCGGTGCCGTCGTGGTCGGTGCCGTCGTGGTCGGTGCCGTGGGGGCCGTTCCGGGGGTCGCATTCGGGACTGCATGATTTACGGCGCGTTCGGGTGCCTTGAGCGCGAAGCGCTTCCCGTGCGCCACAAATCACGCTCTACGTCCCGAACGCGACCCCCTCCACGTCCCCCACTCCCGTCCATGCGTGTCCCGGGCATTTGGGTGGGTTTCCGCCGCGCCCCGTGGGCGCATGTCCGTGGCTGTCCGCCGCGCCCAAGTGGGCGCATGTGCGTGGGCGTCCGCCGCGCACGCCGCGCGCGCATTCGTGCGGGGTGGAAGTCCCCTGTCGGGTTTACGACACGTCGTCAAACCGCCAGGTCCGGGCGGGGATCGGGGGGTGGAACGCGTGGCACCGTTTCGTTCCGTTCGCTCTCCCGGACGCCGGAAGGACACCCATGTCCCGCACGAGAACCACCGCTATATCCACCGCGCTTGCCCTGGCCGCCGCCTCCTTGGCGTTGTCCGTCGCGCCTGCGGCGCAGGCCGTCGACCCCGCCCCGGTCGACAAGCTGGGCGCCCACGACCGGGCGCTGCTCGCTCAGTACGAGCGGCAGTACGGCGCCGCCCGCAGTGCGAAGGCGGTGGACCACGCCACCCTGCTGATCGCCGTCCGCGACGGCCGGGCCGCCGAGGTCGAGCGGGCGCTCGCCGGGCTCGGTGTCGACGCGCTCCGTACCGACGCCTCGGTCGGCTACGTCAAGGCCAACGTGCCGTTCGACCTCGTCGAGCGGGTCGCGGCCATCGACGACGTCGTCGCCGTGGACCTCGACGAGCTGCTGAAGGTCGAGGACACCCGCGTCGACGGTGAGCAGGCTGGAGCCGCACCGCTCGCCACGGCGGCGGCCCTTCCCGCCGCGCCGTCCGCGGCGACCGCCGACGACAACCCGTACATGCCGACCCGCGAGACCGGCTCCACCGACTTCAAGCGCGACCACCCCACGTACGACGGCCGGGGCGTCACCATCGGCGTGATGGACACCGGCATCGACCCGACGCACCCCGCGCTGGCGAAGACCACGACCGGCGAGGACAAGCTCGTCGAGACCGTCACCGGCACCGACCCGAACAACTTCATCGACCTGCTCTTCGACAGCAGCTGGTTCCTGATGGGCAAGCTGCAGGCCGGCCCGGCGGTCGTCTCCCCCGGCGGCGAGACCTGGACCGCTCCGGACAGCCCCGGACTGCGCGTCCAGTACAAGGCGATCGCCATGCCCGGCGGCAAGCAGCAGAAGCTGGGCGTGCTGTTCCGCGACTCCGACGGGGCGATCTGGGTCGATACGGACGGGGACTTCGATTTCACCGACGAGCAGCTGATGCGGCGGTTCGGGGCTGAGCGTCAGGTCGGGTACCTCGGCATCGACGATCCGGGCACCGCGGTCAACGAGCGGGTTCCGTTCACCGTGCAGTGGAAGAAGATCGGGGCCACCACGCTCGGGGTGAACGTCAACGTCATCACCGAGGCGCACGGCACCCACGTCGCCGGTATCACCGCCGCGCACGGCATGTTCGGCGGGGCCATGGACGGGCAGGCCCCCGGGGCCAAGCTGGTCTCGATGAAGGCCTGCCACAGCCTGGGCTGCTCCTCCGCCGCGCTGACCGACGGCATGATCGACCTCGCCACGAAGTACGGCGTGGACGTGATCAACATGTCGATCGGTTCGAGTCCCGAGTTCAACGACGGGCAGAGCGCCCGTTCCCTCGTCTACAACCGGCTGATCGACTCCACCGGCGTCCAGCTCTTCATCTCGGCCGGCAACTCCGGCGCCGGCACCAACACCGTCGGCGACCCGACCGCCGCCGACAAGGTCGTCAGCGTCGGCGCGGCCGTGTCCGCCGACACCTGGTGGGCGAACTACGGCTCCGAGGTCAAGGACGACCAGGGCATCTTCCCGTTCTCCTCGCGCGGGCCCCGCGAGGACGGCGGCTTCAAGCCCGACATCACCGCCCCCGGCGCGGCCGTCTCCACCACGCCCGACTGGATCGCACCCGCCTTCGTGCCCGAGACCGGCTACCGGCTGCCGCCCGGTTACTCGATGATGAACGGCACCTCCATGTCGTCCCCGCAGGCCACCGGCGCGGGCGCGCTGCTCCTGTCCGCCGCCCGCCAGGCCGGAGTGTCCGCGTCGCCCGCCGAGCTGCGCTCCGCGATCCACACCGGCGCCCGCTGGAACGGCAAGGTCGACGCGATCGCTCAGGGCCGCGGCCAGATCGACGTACCGAAGTCCTGGTCGGTCCTGGGCAAGGGCAAGGCCGACGGTGACGCCATCACCGTCTCCGCCCCCGTCTGCACCGCGCTCTCGGACAAGCTGGTCACCCCGCACCGCGGCAGCGGCCTCTTCAACAGCTGCGCCCCCGGCGCCGGCGGCCAGGCGGTCGGTGAGGAGCGGGCGTACGAACTGACCGTGACGCGGACGAGCGGGGCCGAGGGGCCGGTCGCGTACGCGGTCGGGCTCAAGGGGAACGACGGGACCTTCACCGTGCCGTCCTCGGTGGTCCTGGAGAAGGGCGTCCCGGCAGTCGTGAAGGTGACCGCCGAGCCCGGTGCCCAGGGCATCCACTCCGCCGTGCTGACCTTCGACAACGAGGCCACCCGGGCCGCCGACCACGCCACGCTGCTGGCCGTCGAGGCGGCGACCCCGCTCGCGGCGGGCACCCCGGTGACCGTGACCGGCGTCTCGTACCGGAACAACACGATCCACTACACCGTGGCCGTCCCCGCCGGGGCGGAGGCGCTGACCGTCTCGATGGACGGCCTCGAAGCGGGCAGCCAGACCCGCTGGTGGGCCTTCCGGCCGACCGGCGTCTCCGGTGAGACCTCCGCCGCCGGCACGATCTACTGCTACAACGACTACCTCGACGGCAACGGCTGCGACCCGAAGAGCCGTACGTATGCCAAGCCGGGCGCCGGTGTCTGGGAGCTGGTCGTGGAGACCCGGCGCACCTCGCCGCTGTGGGCCAACCCGTACCGGCTGACGGCGTCGGTGTCGTAGGACCGAATACGCCATTCCGGCGCGGTCCCGCGTCCTAGTGAGCCTTACCTCACAGGAGCGGGGCCGCGCCCTCGTCCTACCCTGGAGGGCGCGGCCGCCAACGGAGGCGGCGCGCTGCTGTCTGCCGAGTGAGGAATGGCCCCGTCATGCCAGAGTTCGCGTACTCCGATCTGCTCCCCCTGGGGGAGGACACCACGCCCTACCGCCTGGTGACCGCCGAAGGCGTCTCGACCTTCGAGGCCGACGGCCGTACGTTCCTCAAGGTCGACCCGGAGGCGCTGCGCAAGCTGGCCGCCGAGGCCATCCACGACATCCAGCACTACCTGCGCCCGGCGCACCTCGCGCAGCTGCGGAAGATCATCGACGACCCGGAGGCGTCGAGCAACGACAAGTTCGTCGCGCTCGACCTCCTGAAGAACGCGAACATCGCCGCGGCGGGCGTGCTGCCCATGTGCCAGGACACCGGCACCGCGATCGTCATGGGCAAGCGCGGCCAGAACGTGCTGACCTCGGGCCGCGACGAGGAGGCCCTGTCCAAGGGCATCTACGACGCGTACACGAAGCTCAACCTGCGGTACTCGCAGATGGCCCCGGTCACCATGTGGGAGGAGAAGAACACCGGCTCGAACCTGCCCGCGCAGATCGAGCTGTACGCGACCGACGGCGGCGCGTACAAGTTCCTCTTCATGGCCAAGGGCGGCGGCTCGGCCAACAAGTCCTTCCTCTACCAGGAGACCAAGGCGGTCCTGAACGAGGCCTCCATGATGAAGTTCCTGGAGGAGAAGATCCGCTCGCTCGGGACGGCGGCCTGCCCGCCGTACCACCTGGCGATCGTGGTCGGCGGCACGTCCGCCGAGTTCGCGCTGAAGACCGCGAAGTACGCCTCCGCGCACTACCTGGACGAGCTGCCCACCGAGGGCTCGGCCGAGACCGGCCACGGCTTCCGGGACAAGGAGCTGGAGGAGAAGGTCTTCGAGCTGACGCAGAAGATCGGCATCGGCGCGCAGTTCGGCGGCAAGTACTTCTGCCACGACGTGCGCGTGGTCCGGCTCCCCCGCCACGGCGCCTCGCTGCCGGTCGCGATCGCCGTCTCCTGCTCGGCCGACCGCCAGGCCGTCGCGAAGATCACCGCCGAGGGCGTGTTCCTGGAGCAGCTGGAGACCGACCCGGCGCGCTTCCTGCCGGAGACGACGGACGAGCATCTCGACGAGTCCTCCGACGTCGTGAAGATCGACCTCAACCAGCCGATGGACGAGATCCTCGCCGAGCTGACCAAGTACCCGGTCAAGACCCGCCTCTCGCTGACCGGCCCGCTGGTCGTGGCGCGCGACATCGCGCACGCCAAGATCAAGGAGCGGCTGGACGCGGGCGAGGAGATGCCGCAGTACCTGAAGGACCACCCGGTCTACTACGCCGGCCCGGCCAAGACCCCCGAGGGCTACGCCTCCGGCTCCTTCGGCCCGACGACGGCCGGCCGCATGGACTCGTACGTGGAGCAGTTCCAGGCCGCGGGCGGCTCGAAGGTCATGCTGGCCAAGGGCAACCGCAGCAAGCAGGTCACGGACGCGTGCGGCGAGCACGGTGGCTTCTACCTCGGCTCCATCGGCGGCCCGGCGGCCCGCCTGGCCCAGGACTGCATCAAGAAGGTCGAGGTCGTCGAGTACGAGGAGCTCGGCATGGAGGCGGTCTGGAAGATCGAGGTCGAGGACTTCCCGGCGTTCATCGTGGTGGACGACAAGGGCAACGACTTCTTCCAGAATCCGGCGCCCGAGCCGACGTTCACGCACATCCCGGTGCGCGGTCCCGGTCTCTGATCCCCCGCCCCGTAGTCACCCCCCGACAGGCCCCCGGCACCCGCCGGGGGCCTGTCGGCTTCCCCGGATGAAACGATGATCGACACGATGTTCGGGGGAACATTCGGGGGATCGGGGGGACACGGATGACGGAGGAGGGCCTGAGCGGCCGGGGGCGGGAACTCGCCGTGCTGGAGCGGCTGCTCGCGGACGCGGCGGAAGGCCGGGGCGGCGCCGTCGTGGTCCGGGGCGAGGCGGGGGCGGGCAAGACCGCGCTGCTCGAACGGGTCGGGGAACGCGCGGGCGAGGTCACGCTGCTGCGGTGCGCCGGGGTGGAGTCGGAGGCGGCGCTGCCGTACGCCGGGCTGCAGGTGCTGCTGCGGGGGACGCTCGACCGGGCGCGACGGCTGTCGGGGCGTCAGCAGGCGGCGCTGCGCGGGGCGGTCGAGCCGGCGGGCGCGGTGGCGCCCGGGGACAGGTTCCTGGTCGGGGCGGCCATGCTCGGGCTGCTCGGGGAGCTGGCCGAGGAGCGCCCGGTGGTGGTGCTCGTCGACGACGCGCACTGGCTGGACCTGGAGACCGTGGACGCGCTGCTCTTCGCGGCCCGCCGGCTCGGCATGGGGCGGGTGGCGCTGGTGTTCGCAGTGCGGGAGGGCGTACGGGAGGGCTCGGCCGTCCTCGACGGCGGCCCGGGGCTTCCGGTGCTGCAGTTGGGGCCGCTCAGCGACGAGGAGGGTGCGGCGCTGCTCGCCGGCCGCGCGCCGGACCTGCACGCGGCGGTCCGCGGCCGGGTCCTCGGGCTCGCGCGCGGCAATCCGCTGGCCCTGGTCGAGCTCGCCGGGGCGCTCACGCCGGCCCAGCGGGACGGCAGCGAGCCGGTGGACGAGCGGGAGATCGCCGTGCTCCCGGCGTCGCGGCGGGTGCGGCGGATCTTCGACGAGCGGATCCGGGCGCTGCCCGCGCCGACCCGCACGCTGCTCACGGTCGCGGCGGCGGACGACACCGGCGACCTGGCCCTGGTGATGGCGGCGGCCGGGCGGCTCGGAGCGGGCGCCGGGGACCTCGGCCCGGCCGAGGCGGTGGATCTGGTGCGGGTGAGCGGGCACCGGTTCGTCTTCCGTCACCCGCTGATCCGGGCCGCCGCCTACCAGGGCGCGCTGCTCGCCCAGCGGACGGCCGCGCACCGGGCCCTCGCGGACGCGGCGCCGGCGGGTGGGGACGTGGGCCGCCGGGCCTGGCATCTGGCCGCGGCCACGATCGGCTACGACGAGCGGGTCGCCGCCGAACTGGAGCGCAGCGCGGAGCTGTTCCGCGCGCGGGGCGGTCGGGCGGCGGTCGCCGCCGCCTATCGGCGGGCCGCGCAGCTCACCGGGGACCAGGAGTCCCGGTCCCGCCGGCTGGTGGCGGCGGCGGCCGCGGCCGCGGAGGCCGGGCAGGTGGAGCTGGCGGCCTCGCTCGCCGACGAGGCGGGGCCGGTGAGCGCTCCGGCCGCCGTCGCCCGGTCGGCCAGTATCCGGGCGGCTCTGGAGCACGCCAGGGGCCGGGCGGAGCCGGCGCGGGTGCTGCTCGTCGAGGCGGCCCGGGAGGTGACGGCGGACCGGCCCGCGACGGGCGCGTGGCTGTTGTTCGAGTCGGCGGCGATGGCGTGGGACGCGCCGGACCCGGCCGGGGCTGCCCGGGACACCCGGGAGCGCCTGGCCGGTCTGGACTTCGGGGACTGCCCGGTGCACCGGGGCGCGAACGGGGTGCTCGGCGCGCTGGCGGGTGACGGGGTGGACGCGGCGGCGGTCCGGGAGTTCGCCGCGTACGTGAACCGGACCCGGCGGGAGCGCGGTCTGTCCCAGCAGGTGCGGCTGCACGGCTGGGACATGCTGCTCGGCGAGTACGGCGCGGTGCACGACGAGGCCGTGGCGCTGGAGCAGGAGTGCCGCGCGGAGGGTGCGGTCGGGGTGCTGCCGCGGGTGCTGCTCCGGCTCGCGCGCTGCCGGCTGTTCCTGGGCCGGCACCGGGACGCGTACACGACGGCGGTCGAGGGCCTGGAGATCGCCCTGGACACGGGCCAGCACCACCTGGCCGGGCTGCTGCGGTCCGAACTGGAGACGCTCGCCGCGCTCGACGGGGAGGACGTGAACGAGCCGGACGGTCCCACGCGGGGTCTTTTCTCCGGCGTCGAGCCGAATCCGTTCCTGCGGATGCGGGCGCAGGGCCTGCTCGATCTCGGGCTCGGCCGCTACGAGACGGCCCTGCGGCGGTTCGCGGTGCTCACCGAGGGGCCGCAGCGGCACCTGATGCTCGCCTGGCACAGCCTGCCCGACCAGGTGGAGGCGGCCGTGCGGCTCGGCCGGGCGGAGGACGCCCGCCCGGCGCAGACGCGGTTCGCCCGTTGGGCGAGCGCGACCGGGACGCCGTGGGCGCGGGCCGTGGAGCTGCGCTGCCGGGCCCTGGTCGCCCCCGAGGGGCAGACGGAGCAGTGGTACGAGCGGGCGCTCGACGCCCACGTCGGGGACGGCCGGCCGTTCGAGGAGGCGCGGACCCGGCTGCTTCACGGGGAGTGGCTGCGGCGGGCGAAACGACGGGCGGCGGCCCGCGAGGCGCTGGCGATGGCGCTGCAGACGTTCGAGCGGACGCAGGCGCGGGCGTGGGCGGACCGGGCCCGTGCCGAGCTGCGGGCGCTCGGCGCGGCTCCGGCGCCGAGCGTGGCGGGGCCGGATCCGGTGGGCCGGCTGACCGCGCAGGAGCTTCAGGTGGTGCGGCTCGCGGCGACGGGTCTGAGCAACCGGGACATCGGCGCCCGGCTGTTCCTGAGCCCGCGCACGGTCGGCTACCACCTCTCCAACGCCTACCCCAAGCTCGGCGTGACCTCACGGGCCGCCCTCGGCGGACTCGAGCTCGAGTAAGGCTTCCTCACGGGCCGACTAAGGCACTTAGGCGCCACGACCCCGGTCATCCGACAGATCCGCGGAGCCCGGCTCAGCTCCTACCGTTTCCGCGAGTTGATCGGTCGGCGGTCAACGGGAGTCCGATCCAGTGGAGTTGTCATGAAGGTCCTGGTCCTTGGAGCCACCGGCTACATCGGTTCCGCGGTGGTGGCGCGGCTGACGCAGGAGGGCCACGAGGTGGTCCCGCTGGTGCGGGACGCGCTCGCGCTCGCGCCCGACGCGCCGGTGAAGGTCGGTGATCTCACCGATCCGGAGTCGCTGCGCGCGGCGGTGACGGACGACGTGGACGCGGTGGTGAACCTGGCGCCCCCGACCGGCGAGGAGGCGGTGGACGCCGCCGCGCTCGACGCGCTGCTCGCGCCGCTGCGCGGCACCGGCCGGGCGCTCCTCTACACCAGCGGCGTGTGGGTGCTGGGCGCCACCGGCGACGCCCCGGTGGGCGAGGAGGCGGCGACGGACCCGGTCGCGCTCGTCGGCTACCGGCCGCGGATCGAGCGGCAGGTGCTCGACGCCGCCGGTGACGGCGTCCGCGCGCTCGTGGTCCGCCCCGGCATCGTGTACGGCCAGGGGGGCGGCATCCCGGGGATGATGACCGGTTGGGCCCGGGAGCACGGTACGGGCCGGTACGTGGGCTCGGCGACGACGCGCTGGCCGATGGTGCACGTGGACGACCTCGCCGAGCTGTACGTGCTCGCCCTGACCAAGGCCGAGGCGGGCGCCCTGCTGCACGGCGTGGCGGACGAGGCCGTGCCGGTCGCCGCGCTCGCGGCGGTCGCGGACCTGGCGGCGGGCGGCACGGGCCGGGCCGAGTCGTGGCCGCAGGAGCAGGCCGCGGAGGCGCTCGGGGCCCCGTTCGCGGAGGCCCTGGCCCTGCACCAAGTGGTGTCCGCGCGCCGGTCCTTCGAGAACCTGGGCTGGCGCCCGAGCCGGCCGCACGTCCTCACCGAGCTGGCCGCGGGCACGCGTGCCTGACCTCGACGACCTGAAGCACGACTTGAAGGAGGAGTTCATGACCCACCCCATCTGCCGCGCCTGCGGCACCCAGTACGCCGAACCGCGCGACGACTGCCCGGTGTGCCTGGACGAGCGGCAGTACGTGGCCCCGGGCGGCCAGCGGTGGACCTCGCTCAAGGAGCTGCAGGCCGAGGGGCACTCCGGGCGGTTCGAGGAGCAGGGGCCGGACGTGTTCGGCATCGGCGTCACGCCGGAGTTCTCGATCGGTCAGCGCGCGCTGCTGCTGCGCACCCCCGCCGGGAACGTGCTGTGGGACTGCGTGCCGTACCTGGACGACGAGATGGTGCGCCGCGTCGAGGAACTCGGCGGCATCGACCACATCGCGATCAGCCACCCGCACTTCTACTCGGTGATGGTGGAGTGGGCGCACGCCTTCGACGCCCCGGTCCACCTGCACGAGGCGGACCGGGAGTGGGTGGGCCGGCCGGATCCGGCGCTGCAGTTCTGGAGCGGGCGGACGAAGCCGCTGACGGACGAGCTGACGCTGATCAACCCGGGCGTGCACTTCCCGGGCAGCACGGTGCTGCACTCGAGCGCGGGCGACGGCGCGCTGTTCACCGGTGACGTGGTCAACGTCGGACCGGACCCGCGCTGGGTGAGCATCATGTACAGCTTCCCCAACCACGTACCGGAGCAGCCCCAGAAGGTCCGCGCCGCCGCCGACCTGCTGGCCGGCTACCGCTTCGAGCGGATCTACGGCGCCTGGTGGGGCCGGGTCGTCACGTCGGGCGGCGAGGAGGTCCTGGCCCGTTCCGTGGAGCGCTATCTGCGGTTCGAGCGGGGCGAGTGACGTAGCGGCGGGGCATGGGGCCGGGACGTGGCGGCCTTCTGATCAGAAACTCGCTACCGACCGGTAGCCCTCTCGTTGCCTACCGGTCAGTATTGGCCGCGAGCATGTCAACCACTGAGCCAGGTAGACCACTCGGGAGCCCCCATGCCCTCCGCCAAGAACACCGCCGCCACGCTCGGCCTCACGGCCGTCCTCGTCGTCGGCGTCGCCCCCGCGGCCTCCGCGGCCGATCCTGACAGCCACCACACGTCCACCGCTGCGATCAAGCACGTCGACTACACGACCTGGCGGCACGACGTGGCGACCGTGGTCGACGAGGCGCGGCCGTACATCGAGAAGCGGTCCGAGAACGCCGGGCGCGAGAAGCAGGCGATCGTGCTCGACATCGACAACTCCTCGCTGGAGACGGACTTCCACCCGTTCTGGGAGCTGCCGACGCCGGCCATCCCCGAGGTGCGTGCGCTGGTCGCCGACGCGCACGAGCGCGGGGTCGCGGTCTTCTTCGTGACCGCCCGGCCGGGGATCATCTACTCCCTCACCGACTGGAACCTCAAGCAGGCCGGCTACCCGGTCGACGGTCTGTACGTGCGGTCGCTGCCCGACCTGTTCGCCGAGGTCAGCACGTACAAGACGGCGAAGCGCGCGGAGATCGAGGCCAAGGGCTACACGATCATCGCGAACATCGGCAACAACACCACCGACATCGTCGGCGGGCACGCCGAGCGGGCCTTCAAGCTGCCGGACTACGACGGCAAGCTGTCCTGACGCACGCGCAAGGGGCCCGGCCACCCCCCGGTGGCCGGGCCCCTCCGCGCTTGCCTCTCCTGCTTCCGCTGCTACGCGAATCTCTGGTTCGCCGAGCCGTTGCAGGTCTGGATCCGGATCGGCTCCCGCGCCGCCGACTGCGTCAGGCACATGCCCGTCGCCGCCGCCGGACGGATCGTCGCGCCGACCTTCGTGAACTTCTGGTGGGCGAGCCCGTGGCAGTTCCAGACGAGCAGCGCCGTGCCCGCCGGGTACGAGGTGTTGGGCACGTCCAGGCACCGGTCCTGGGTGAGCCCGGTGTGGATCGTCTGACGCGCCGTGTCGTACCACCACGTCTGGTTGCGGCCGCCGTGGCAGTCCCAACCGAGCACCTTCGTGCCGTTGGCGCTCTTGGAGCCGTCGAGGTCCACGCAGTTGGCGGTCGCCTCGTTCTTCAGCGGCCGGTACGCGTCGTCCCAGGCGACCGGGAACAGGGTCGGTGTCCCGGTCGAGTTGACGTCCGCGCAACCCGCCTCACGCAGACCCGAGTTGTAGATCTGGGTCAGGCAGGACGCGAAGGCCGCGTGGCCCCGCGCGTTCGGGTGGAAGGACTGCCGGACCGAGTTCTCGTCCGGCGTGCCGGGCTTGGAGAGGTCGATGTACAGGCCCCGGGCCCAGGGGTCCTCCATGCAGACCTCGTGGCCGTGGAACAGCCGCGAGTTGTCGAGGAAGGTCGCCCCGGTGGACTGGGCGATCCGGCGCATGCCCCGCTCGAACGCCGGGACGGCGGTGTTGCGGCCCCAGACGGTGTCGGAGTCGTAGCCCATGCCGCCGCAGACGAGCTTCCCGGGGAAGTTCGGGTTGTCGTAGAAGTCCGGGCCGATCGGGCTGGGGTAACCCATGAGCACGAGCTTGTAGTCGGTGTCCGCGTACCCGGCGTCGCGCATCACGGTGCGCAGGTCGCGCACGCTCGCCTCGACCTTGGGGACGAGGGCGTCGACGCGGGCCTGCCAGCCGGGGGCGTACTTGGGCTCGCAGGGGCCCTGGGAGAGCAGGAAGCGCTGGACGCAGTCGGTCATGACCGGGCCGAACTGCAGGTCGTCGTTGGCGCCGGCGACCAGCAGCACCATCTTGATCTTGGTGTTGCGGGCCTTGATGGCGAGGCTGTCGCTCTGGACCAGCTCGTCGGCGTACTGCTTGGCGCCGCCGATCTTGATGTTGCCGGTGTACGCGCCGGAGCAGGACACGTTGAACGTGAGGTCCGCGGGGATTCCGGTGCGGTGGATGGCGGCCTCGGGCGAGCGGTGGCACCAGTTGGTGGGGCCGTTGGTCGGCGATTCGTACGTGCCGACGCCCTCGCCGGAGATCTCGCTGTCGCCGAGCGAGATCAGGCCGGTCTTGCGCTGGGTGAGCGGCCGTTCCTCGGGGCTGCCGTAGATCTTGGTGGCCTCGGCGGCCCGGATCGCCTCCAGTTCGGGTGAGAGCGGTACGGAAGCGGTGGTGCGGGGTGCGGTCTCGGCCGCGCCGGCGGGGGCCGCGGCCGTCATGGATCCGAGGGTGGCGGCGGCCGCGGCGGAGGCCGCGATCGCCCATCGGAGTCTGTACCTGGTGCGCCTCATTGCGCCTCCTGGATGTGGGGTTACCCACGGTTTTTACTGGCCGGTACGCGCGATGGGAATACACGCAACAAGACAACTGCTCATGTTTTTGGGGGAGATCATGATCCCCGGGACGGCGCAGTGAGAGGTGGGACGAGATGACCGGCGGCGAAGAGTTCCGGATCGAGCACGACTCCATGGGCGAGGTCCGCGTCCCCGCGCGTGCCAAGTGGCGGGCCCAGACGCAGCGGGCGGTGGAGAACTTCCCGGTCTCCGGGCAGCGCCTGGAGCGGGCCCACATCGAGGCGCTGGCCAGGATCAAGGCGGCGGCGGCCAAGGTCAACGCCGAGCTGGGAGTGATCGGCGCGGACGTGGCCGGAGCGATCCAGGAGGCCGCCGCCGAGGTCGCGGAGGGCCGCTGGGACGACCAGTTCCCGGTCGACGTGTTCCAGACGGGCTCGGGGACCTCGTCCAACATGAACACCAACGAGGTGCTCGCGACCCTCGCGACCGAGCGCCTCCCCGAGGGCACGGACGTGCACCCCAACGACCACGTCAACGCCTCGCAGTCGTCCAACGACGTCTTCCCCTCCTCCATCCACATCGCGGCGACCGCCGCCGTCACCGGCGATCTGATCCCCGCGCTCGATCGTTTGGCCGCCTCCCTGGAGCGGAAATCGGCCGAATTCGCGGACGTGGTGAAATCCGGCCGCACGCACCTCATGGACGCCACCCCGGTCACCCTCGGCCAGGAGTTCGGCGGGTACGCCGCCCAGGTCAGGTACGGCATCGAGCGGCTGCGCGCCTCGCTGCCCCGGCTCGCCGAACTCCCCCTCGGCGGTACGGCGGTGGGGACCGGCATCAACACCCCGCCCGGCTTCTCCGCGGCCGTGATCGCCGAGGTGGCCCGGGCGACCGGGCTGCCGCTGACCGAGGCCCGCGACCACTTCGAGGCGCAGGGCGCGCGGGACGGCCTGGTGGAGACGTCCGGGCAGCTCCGCACCATCGCCGTCGGCCTCACCAAGATCTCCAACGACCTGCGGTGGATGGCCTCCGGACCGCGTACCGGACTGGCCGAGATCAATCTCCCCGACCTCCAGCCGGGCTCGTCGATCATGCCCGGCAAGGTCAACCCGGTGATCCCCGAGGCGGTCCTGATGGTTGCCGCGCAGGTGACCGGGAACGACACCACGGTGGCGGTGGCCGGCGCGGCCGGGAACTTCGAGCTCAACGTGATGCTGCCGGTGATCGCGAAGAACCTGCTGGAGTCGGTCCGGCTGCTGGCCAACGCCTCGCGGCTGCTCGCCGACCGCACCGTCGACGGGATCACCGCGAACGTGGAACGGGCCCGGGAGTACGCGGAGTCCTCGCCGTCCGTCGTCACGCCGCTCAACAAGTACATCGGCTACGAGGAGGCGGCGAAGGTCGCCAAGAAGTCGCTGGCGGAGCGGCGGACGATCCGCGAGGTGGTCCTGGACTCCGGCTACGTCGAGCGGGGGGACCTCACCGTCGAGCAGTTGGACGAGGCGCTGGACGTGCTGCGCATGACGCATCCGTGACGTTCGCCGCAGCGGCCCCCGCGCGGCCCACCTAAGATCTGCGCATGACAGCATCGGCAGCTTCGCAGCACAGCGCGCACTGGGCGCCGGGGGACCGCATCCTCTGGCGCTACCGCGGCATCGGCTCCGGTGACGTGCACATCTGTCGGCCGGTGACCGTCGTGCAGGACACCGCCGAGCTGCTCGCGGTCTGGATGGCGCCGGGCACCGAGTGCGTCAAGCCGGTGCTCACCGACGGCACGCCCGTCCACGAGGAGCCGCTGGCGACCCGGTACACCGCCCCGCGCACGACGACCCGCGCGCACTGGCACGGCACGGGGGTGCTGAAGCTGGCGCGGCCCGACGAGCCGTGGTCGGTGTGGCTGTTCTGGGAGCGGGGCTGGCGGTTCCGCAGCTGGTACGTGAACCTGGAGGAGCCCCGGACCCGGTGGTCCGGCGGGGTCGACTCCGAGGACCACTTCCTGGACATCTCCGTGTACCCCGACCGCAGCTGGTTCTGGCGCGACGAGGACGAGTTCGCGCAGGCACAGCGGTGCGGGCTGATGGGCGCCGCGCAGGCCGAGCGGGTACGGCGGGCCGGCGCCGCGGCCGTCGAGCTGATCGGCGCGTGGGGGGCGCCGTTCTCGGACGGCTGGGAGGACTGGCGGCCGGATCCGGCCTGGACGGTTCCGGATCTTCCGGCGGACTGGGACCGCACCCCGGCGCACACGGCACCGTGAGACCCTTGATGCGCCCCCGGGGTGCAAACGTAGGATCGTCCTCCGCAAGGCCGTGACGCATCAACCAGTGAGTACAGCGCAGGACCTGACCGTAAGTCATTCAAGAGGGGGAGAGCGTGCCGGACGTGTGCCCGGGTGTGCGTACCCCTGCCGATTCCGTGTTCGCATCGACGTCCCGTCCGGGGTTTAGCCCCGGTGACGGCGCGGCATCGGCTGACAGAGCGATGGCATCGCACAACCGGCCCGGACGGACGGAATCCCACGCGTGACGGAGCATCCCACCTCCCACGAAGGCCGCCAGCCCCTGGCTGACCGCCCGCAGGAACGCACCCGGCCGCGCCCCGACGCCCCGGCGGTCCCGGCGCCGGGCGATCACGGCGTGCTGCCCGACGCCGCGCCGTCGCCGCGCGGGGTCGAGCCGGGGCGGCAGGGCGAGCAGCCGCGGCCGGGCGGCCAGGACCGTGCCGCCGCGAAGCCGTCCCGCCGCCGCAAGCCGGCCCGCAAGGGCGGCTCCGGTACGGCGCTGCCCGCTCAGCCCGGCACGGACCGGTCCGAGACGGACGTCCGGGCCGCCGAGGCGGCGGCGAAGCCGCCCCGGCGGGGCCGGCGCACCCCCGACGAGACACCGGCCAAGGGCCGGACCCCGGCCCCGGCGGGCCCGGGCGAACCCGCGGACGCGCACGCGCGGACCGACGCGGCGGGCGACGCCACCCGGGCCGTCCGGCGGACCGACACCGGAGACCGGAACGCGCCGGACGCCAGGGCCGCCGAGGCGGCGGCGCGGCCGTCCGGCCGCGGCGGACGGGCGGCGGACGCGGGGAGGGCCGCGCCCAAGGGCAGCTCCGCGCCGGCACAGCGGGCGGGCGACGACGGCCCCGGCGGCACCGCTCCGGGCGGCTCCGCGGGCTCCGCCGGGGGCGACGGGCCCGGGCGTCCGGGCGGGAACGGCTCCGCGGGCTCCGGCGCCGAACCCGCGCGCCGCGAGGGCGACCGGCTGCGGTTCGTGGGGGCCGCCACGCGGCGCGTCGCCCGCGGCATAGACCTCGACGAGATCGTGCTCGGGCTGTGCCGGGCCACCGTGCCCACGTTCTCCGACGCGATCCTGGTCTACCTGCGCGATCCCCTGCCCGTGGGCGACGAGCGGCCGGTCGCGCCGTTCGTGCTGCGGCTGCGCCGTACCGACCGGCTCCGTTTAACCGAAGGCGACGGCGAGGACGCCGTACTGGTCCCCGATCCCGACCCCACCCCGGCCGCCGAACTGTGCGAGGTCCGCTCCGGCGGCGCGCTCGCCGAAGTGCTGCGCGGGGTGCGGCCGGTGTTCGGCGACTCCGCGGCGGCCCTCGCGGCGCTGCCCGAACTGCTCGGCCCCGACCACCCGCTGCCGCCCGGCCACCGGGCGATCCTGGCGCCGCTGCGCGGCCGTCGGCGCGTCATCGGCGCCGCGGTGTTCCTGCGCCGCCCCGAGCGGCCGGCGTTCGAGCCGAACGACCTGCTCGTCGCCGCCCAGCTGGCGACGCACACCGCGCTCGGCATCGACAAGGCGGTGCTGTACGGGCGCGAGGCGTACATCGCGGACGAGCTCCAGCGCACGATGCTGCCGGACTCGCTGCCCCAGCCGACCGGTGTCCGGCTGGCCTCCCGCTACCTGCCGGCCGCCGAGACGGCCCGGGTCGGCGGCGACTGGTACGACGCGATCCCGCTGCCCGGCAGCCGGGTCGCGCTCGTCGTCGGCGACGTCATGGGCCACTCCATGACCTCCGCCGCGATCATGGGCCAGCTGCGCACCACCGCGCAGACCCTGGCCGGGCTCGACCTGCCGCCGCAGGAGGTGCTGCACCACCTCGACGAGCAGGCCCAGCGGCTCGGTCAGGACCGCATGGCGACCTGCATGTACGCGGTGTACGACCCGGTCTCGCACCGCATCACCATCGCCAACGCCGGTCACCCGCCGCCGATACTGCTCCACCTCGGCGGCCGGGCCGAGGTGCTCCGCGTCCCGCCGGGCGCGCCGATCGGCGTGGGCGGGGTGGACTTCGAGGCGGTCGAGCTGGACGCCCCCGCCGGGGCGACGCTGCTGCTCTACACCGACGGCCTCGTGGAGTCCCGGCTGCGCGACGTCTGGACCGGCATCGAGCAGCTGCGCGAGCGGCTCGCCGCGACCGCGCAGCTGACCGGGCCGGACCACTCGCCGCCGCTGGAGGCGCTCTGCGACGACGTGCTCGACATGCTCGGCCCGGGCGACCGGGACGACGACATCGCGCTGCTCGCCGCCCGGTTCGACGGGATCGCGCCGAGCGATGTCGCGTACTGGTTCCTGGAGCCGGAGGACGCGGCCCCGGGCCGGGCCCGCCGGCTGGCCCGGCGGGCGCTGGCCCGCTGGGACCTGGAGGAGCTGACGGACTCGGTCGAGCTGCTGGTCAGCGAGGTCGTCACGAACGCGGTCCGGTACGCGGAGCGGCCCGTGACGCTGCGGCTGCTGCGGACGAACGTGCTGCGCTGCGAGGTCGGCGACGACTCGCCGCAGCTGCCGCGGCAGCGCAGGGCCCGGGACACCGACGAGGGCGGCCGCGGGCTGTTCCTGGTGAACCGGCTGGCCCGGCGGTGGGGCGCGACGCGGCTGTCCGGCGGCAAGGTGGTCTGGTTCGAGCTGCCGACGCGCTGAGCGTCCGGCGCCGCACACGCCGCACACGACAAGGGCTGCGGCCCGGACCCTGAGAGGGGTCCGGGCCGCGGCCCTTCTTCGTCGGTCGTTCCCGGGCCGTCGCTACGGGATGGTGTCCGAGACCACCTCGTCGCCCGGGTCCGGCGGGCTCGTCGGCCCCGTCGGCCGGCCGGTCCGGGTGCGGGTGGGCAGCGGGTCCGGGTCCTGCGTGGACGGGTCGGACGGCGGCGGCGGGGCCGGGCTCTCCGTGTCCGCGGGCGGCGTCGGGTCCGGGGTCTCCGTCTCGGCCGGCGGGGTCGGGTCCGGGCTCTCGGAGGTCTCGGACCGGGTCGGGACCGGCTCGACGACCGCGTTGTCCCCGAGCTCCAGGTCGAACCGCTCGTCGGAGCCGCCGCCCAGCGCCTTGGTGGTGTAGGCGTTCCAGATCAGCGCGGGCGTCCGCCCGCCGTTGGCGCGGCCCTCGTTGATGGTGTCGGTCAGGGTGACCTGGCCGGTGCCGTCCGGCTTCTCGCCGAACAGGCCGACCGCGGTGACCAGTTCGGGGGTGTAACCGACGAACCAGGCGGAGCGGTTGTTCTCCGAGGTGCCGGTCTTGCCCGCGGCGTCGTAGTCGCCGGCGGCGCGGAAGCCGGAGCCGGACTTGACCACGCCGGTCATCGCCTTCGTGACGGTGTCGGCCGTCTCGCGGCTGACCACCTGCTCGCCGCCCGACTTCACCGGCTGCACCTGGCGGTCCTTGTGCGTGGCCGACTTCACGATGGACGGGGTGACCTTCTTGCCGTGGTTGTCGAGCGTCGCGTAGACGCCCGCCATGTCCCAGGTGGAGGCGCCCATGGTGCCGAGCGACATCGCCGGGTGCTCGCCGAAGTCCTTGCCGTCCTTCATACCGAGGTCGAGGGCGGTCTTCTTCACGTTGCCCATGCCGACGTCCACGATCATCTGGGCGTAGACCGAGTTGATGGACTTGTTGGTGGCCGTCTGCACGTTCACCATGCCGTGGTCCCGGTCGTCCTCGTTCTCCGGGGCGAACCGCTCGTCGCTGCCCTCGACGGGCCGCTTGCTGGTGCCGTCGTAGACGGTGCCCAGGCCGATCTTGCGGCCGTCCTGGGTCTCGGCGCCGTTCTCCAGGGCGGAGGCGAGGACGATCGGCTTGAAGGTCGAGGCGGGCTGGTAGTCGCGGCGGGTGGCGTTCGACATCCAGTGCTCGGTGGCGCCGACGCCGCCGTACAGGGCGACGACCGCGCCGGTCTTCGGGTCGACGGAGGTCGCACCGGCCTGGACGACCGCCTGGCTCTTGTCGCCCTTGCGGTCGATCTTGTCCTCGAGCTGCTGGTCGACGGCCTTGACCAGAGACTTCTGCTTCTTCTCGTCGATGTTGAGGGTGATCGTCCAGCCGCCGGCCTTCAGGTCCTCCTCGTTGACGCCCTGGCGGATCAGCTCCGCGTTGGCGGCCTCGACGATGTAGCCGGTCTGGCCCTCCATCCCGGGGGCGGCCTTGGGGGCCTTGGGGACCGGGAAGGTCAGCGCGGCGCGCTCCTCGGCGGGGAGCCAGCCCTCCTCGACCATGTTGTTCAGGGTGTAGTTCCAGCGCTCCTGCACGAGGCGGCGGCCGGTCTCGGTGGCGGAGGTCCAGTCGTACTGGCTGGGGGCCTGGAGCACCGAGGCGAGGTACGCGCCCTGGGCGACGGTCAGCTTCTCGGCGTCCACGCCGTAGTACGCCTGGGCGGCGGCCTGGATGCCGTAGGCGTTGCGACCGTAGTAGCTGGTGTTGATGTACCCCGCGAGGATCTCGTTCTTGGTCATGCGCTGGTCGACCTTGAGGGCGATGACCAGTTCCTTGAGCTTGCGGGTGACGGTCTGGCTCTGGTCCAGGTAGTAGTTCTTGACGTACTGCTGGGTGATCGTCGAACCGCCCTGCTTGCCCTTGCCGGTGAGCGTGGTGAGCGCGGCGCGGGTGGTGCCCTTGATGTCGACGCCGTTGTCCTTGTAGAAGCTCTTGTTCTCCGCGGCGACGAAGGCGCGCTGGACCGGCAGCGGGATCTTCTCCAGACCCACGATCTCCCGGTTGACCTTGCCGTCCCGGGCGAGGACCTTGCCGTTGCTGTACTTGTACACGTTGCTCTGCATGGTCGCCTCGGCGTTGGCGTTCGCCGGGACCGGGACCATCAGGTAGATCGCGTACAGGGCGCCCATCCCCAGCAGGCAGGCCACGAGGAAGGTGCCCAGCAGCTTCCGCCAGGTGAAGAGACGGCGTATGCCGCCGCCGCCCTGCGACGCCGCCCGTCGCGTGTTGGCTCGGCCCATCGCTTCGTTGCTCCGCTCGTCGTGTCGTAGGTCCGCTTCGGATTCAGGATCGGGATCAGCTGAAGAAGCTAACACCGCCACCTATGACAAAGGGCAACCGATCCGGTCTTTTCCGGACGTGAGAATCAGCACCCACTCCTGTGGGAACCGACGCGCGGAACGCCCGAAGGGTTGCGCCCGGCGCCCGGCACATCACCCGTTCGAGCCGTCGAGCGCCCCGGGACGGGCAGCTATACACGCCGCGTATACACTCCGTGTAGAGTGACGCTCATGTCCATCGGTCACACCCTTCTCGGGCTCCTCGAATCCGGCCCCCGCCACGGCTACGACCTCAAGCGCGCGTTCGACGAGAGATTCGGCCACGACCGGCCGCTGCACTACGGGCAGGTCTACTCGACCATGTCCCGGCTCCTGAAGAACGGCCTCGTCGAGGTCGAGGCGATCGAGCCCGGCGAGGGCCCCGAGCGCAAGCGGTACGCCATCACCGAGGCCGGGATCACCGACGTCGAGCAGTGGCTGAGGCAGCCGGAGAAGCCGGAGCCGTACCTCCAGTCCGTGCTGTACACCAAGGTCGTCCTCGCCCTGCTCACCGGCCGCGGCGCGGCTGAGCTGCTCGAC
This sequence comes from Streptomyces sp. HUAS YS2, assembly GCF_033343995.1. Taxonomy (NCBI): domain Bacteria; kingdom Bacillati; phylum Actinomycetota; class Actinomycetes; order Kitasatosporales; family Streptomycetaceae; genus Streptomyces; species Streptomyces solicathayae. The sequence goes on from NZ_CP137573.1 coordinate 2,964,541, forward strand.
GCCCAGCGGGCCGAGCATCTGCGGCTGATGCGCGAGCTCACCCGGCGCAAGCAGGCCGGCGACCTCGCCGACCAGCTCATCTGCGACCACGCCCTGTTCCACCTCGAAGCCGATCTCCGCTGGCTGGAACTCACCGCGGCCCGGCTCGACGCGCTCGCAGCGGAGGTCCGCCGGTGACCGCCGCACCCCTCCTGCGCGCCACCGGGCTCGACAAGGCGTACGGGCCCACGCCCGCCCTCGCCGGCGCGGACTTCGCGATCCGGGCCGGCGAGGTCGTCGCCGTCATGGGCCCCTCCGGCTCCGGCAAGTCCACGCTGCTGCACTGCCTGGCCGGGATCGTCCGCCCCGACGCGGGGACGATCCTTTACGACGGGCGGGAGCTGACCGCCCTGTCGGACGCCGCGCGCAGCGCCCTGCGCCGTACCGACTTCGGCTTCGTCTTCCAGTTCGGCCAGCTCGTCCCCGAGCTGACCTGCGTGGAGAACGTGGCCCTGCCGCTGCGTCTGAACGGCGAGCGGCGCAAGGCCGCCGAGGCCCGGGCCACCGAGTGGCTGGACCGCCTGGAGGTCGGGGACATCGCGAGGAAGCGCCCCGGTGAGATATCCGGCGGCCAGGGCCAGCGCGTCGCGGTCGCCCGCGCCCTCGTCACCGCCCCGCGCGTGCTGTTCGCCGACGAGCCGACCGGCGCGCTGGACTCCCTCAACGGCGAGCGGGTCATGCGGCTGCTCACCGAGGCCGCCCGGGACACCGGCGCCGCGGTCGTCCTCGTCACCCACGAGCCTCGGGTCGCGGCCTACTCCGACCGCGAGGTCGTCGTCCGCGACGGCCGGGTCCGGGACACGGAGTGGGCGGCATGAACCTCCGCGTCTGGGCCCGCGACCTGGCCCTCGGCGCCCGGTTCGCCGCCGCCGGAGGCCCCTCCGGCCTCCTCCGCACCCTCCTGACCGCGACCGGCGTCGGCTTCGGCGTGGCCCTGCTGCTGCTCGCCGCCTCCCTGCCGAACATGCTCTTCGAGCGGGAGGTGCGGGAGTCGGAGCGCTCCGTCGACGGCAGCGAGCAGGTCACCTCCCCCCGGCCCGACTCCTTTCTCCACCTCGGGCAGACCACCGAGTACCGCGACGTCGTCGTCACCGGCCTCCTGCTGCGCCCGGAGGGCGACGCCCCGCCGCTGCCTCCCGGCGCCGCGCGGTTCCCGGCGAGCGGCGAGATGCTGGTCTCCCCCGCGCTGCGCGAACTGCTCGACTCCCCCGAGGGCGCGCTGCTCGCCGAGCGGCTCCCCTACAAGATCGTCGGCACGATCGGGCCGGCCGGACTCATCGGCCCGGCCGAACTGCGCTACGTCGCCCACGTCGACTTCCTCACCACCGACACCTACGACGGGCGCGGCACGCGCTACGGCTGGTCGGTACCCGAGGAGCCGCTGAACGCCTTCCTGCTCCTGCTCGTCGTCGTCGCCTGTGTCGTCCTGCTCCTGCCGGTGCTCATCTTCGTCGCGGCCGCCGTCCGCTTCGGCGGCGAGCAGCGCGACCGGCGCCTCGCGGCGCTCCGGCTCGTCGGCGCGGACACCGCGGCGACCCGCCGGATCGCCGCCGGCGAATCCCTGGTGGGCGCCCTGCTCGGGCTGCTCGTGGGCCTCGGGATCTTCGCCGTGGCCCGGCAGTTCTCCGGGTCCTTCACCCTCTGGGACGTCAACGCCTACCCGTCCGACGTCGTGCCGATGCCCGCGCTCGCCGCGCTCGTCCTCGTCGCGGTCCCGGCCGCCTCGGTCGTGGTCACCCTGTTCGCGCTGCGCGGGGTGGCGATCGAGCCGCTCGGGGTGGTCCGGACCGCCACGCCGCGCCGCCGCAGGCTGTGGTGGCGGCTGCTGATCCTCGCGATCGGCGTGGCGCTGCTCGTCCCACTCGTCGGCCGGGTGCGGGTGACCGAGACGAGCGTCGACACCGCCTGGATCGTGACCGCGACGACGCTGTTCCTGATCGGCCTCACCACCCTGCTGCCCTGGCTCGTCGAGGCCGGGGTGAAGCGGCTGCACGGCGGCCCGGTGGCCTGGCAGCTCGCCGTCCGCAGGCTCCAGTTGAGCAGCGGAACCGCGGCCCGCGCCGTCAGCGGCATCGTCGTCGCGGCGACCGGGGCGATCGCGCTCCAGATGCTCTTCCAGGCGATGGAGACCGACTTCACGGAGCTCACGGGCGAGGACTCGTCCCGCGCGCAGCTCGCGATCTCGGTCGACGCGAAGTCCGGCGACGAGGCCCGCACGATGCTCACCCGCCTGGAGCGGACGAAGGGCGTCAGCGGCGCGATCAGCGTGATCAGGTCGCACGCGTACCGGCCCGGACCTCCGCCGCAGGGCGAGGAGGCCCCCTCGTTCACCTCGATCAGGGTCGGCGACTGCGCCTCCCTCGGAGAGTTCGCGACCCTGCCCTCCTGCCGCGACGGCGACGTGTTCGTCTTCCTCGCGCACGGCGAGCAGGGCGCACCGGACGACACCCTCGTCACCCGCACCGCGCGCCCCGGCGCCACGGTCGTCCTGCGCGACCCCTCCGCCCCCGCCGACGGCCGGCGCGCCCCCGCGAGCGGTCCTGCACCCCGGTGGCACATCCCCGCCACCGCCCGGCTGGTCGACTCCCGCCCCGCCCCGACGGGCATGTACGAGTACGGGATCCTCGCCACCCCGTCGGCGATCGACGCCGGCCTGCTCGAGGAGCCCGACGCGGAGACGATGCTCCGGCTCGACCCGTCCGTGCCGGACGCCGCCGACCACGTACGGAACGCGGCGGCGGCCATCGACCCGACCTCCTGGGTCCACTCGCTCCAGAACACGCAGCAGAGCGACCAGTTCAGCAGCGTGCGCACCGGCATCCTGATCGGCTCCACCCTGACGATGCTGCTGGTGGCGGCCTCGCTCCTGGTGTCGACCCTGGAGCAGCTCAGGGACCGCAGACGACTGCTGTCCTCGCTGGTCGCCTTCGGCACCCGGCGCTCCACTCTGGGCTGGTCGGTGCTGTGGCAGACGGCGGTGCCGATCGTCCTCGGTCTGACCCTCGCCGTCGCGGGCGGACTCGGCCTCGGGGTCGTCCTGTTGAGGACGACCGGCCAGCGGGTCCACGACTGGTGGGCCTTCCTGCCGGTGACCGGGGTCGGGGCCGCGCTGATCGCCGCGGTCACGCTGCTCAGCATGCCGCTGCTGTGGCGCCTGATGCGCGCCGACGGACTCAGGACGGAGTAGCCGGAGCGGCTTCCGGGGTCGCGATCCGGACCGGGAGGCGCTTCATCGCGCCGCGGAGCGCGCCCGCCAGTTCCTCGAACTCGGACTGGCGGGCCGCTCCCGTGCGCATCGCAAGCGCGATCCGGCGGGACGGGGCCGGGGCGGCGAAGTCCCCGGTGAGCAGCGCCGAGTTGCGGGCCGTCTCCACCTTCACGGCGGTGCGCGGCAGCAGCGTCACGCCGAGGCCGCCGGCGACCAGCTGGACCAGCGTCGACAGGCCCGCCGCGGTCGTGGTGACCGGGGCTCCCTCGGTGCGGCCGGCCTCGCGGCAGATGTCGAGGGCCTGGTCGCGCAGGCAGTGCCCCTCGTCGAGCAGCAGCAGGTCGAGTTGCCTGAGGGCCTCGCGCGGGATGTCGGTACGCCCGGCCAGCGGGTGCGCGTCGGGCGCGACCAGGACGAAGTCCTCGTCGAACAGCGGCACTTCGGTGACCCCGGGTACCCCGAGAGGCACCGCGAGCAGCAGCAGGTCGAGCCGCCCGGCGGCCAGCCCCTCCAGGAGGGACGAGGTCTGCTCCTCGTGGACCTGGAGATCCAGCTCCGGGTAGCGGGTGTGGACCAGGCGCAGCACGGTCGGCAGCAGGTACGGCGCGACCGTCGGGATCACCCCGAGCCGCAGCACCCCGGTGAACGGGGCCTGCGCGGCCTCCGCCTCCTCCATCAGCTCGCCCACCGCGTCGAGCACCGCACCGGCCCGCGCCGCGAGCCGCTCCCCCGCGGGCGAGAGCAGCACCTTGCGCGTCGTACGCTCGAGGAGCTGGACACCGAGTGCCTCTTCGAGAGCCGAAACCGCGCCCGAGAGCGCCGGCTGGCTCATCCCGATCGCCGCTGCGGCGTCCCGGAAGTGGAGGTGCTCCGCGACCGCCGCAAAGGCTCTGAGCTGGGACAGGCTGGGCTGCTTCACGCGCCGGACGGGAACCACTGATAACCACCTTCGATCAACCCGACCGAGTCTAGCTATTTCACTGATCAATGCACCCCGTGCCAGTATGTGAGACGTCCAACCCCTCACGGAAGCCCCCAAAAGGGATCCTTCCGACTCTGCAAGGAGAGCGCGTGCTCACTGTCGGTGACAAGTTCCCCACCTACGACCTGACCGCCTGCGTGTCGCTGGAGAGCGGCAAGGAGTTCGCGCAGATCGACCACAAGTCCTACGAGGGCAAGTGGCGCGTGGTGTTCTTCTGGCCGAAGGACTTCACCTTCGTCTGCCCGACCGAGATCGCCGCCTTCGGCAAGCTGAACGACGAGTTCGCGGACCGCGACGCCCAGATCCTCGGCGTCTCCGGCGACTCCGAGTTCGTCCACCACGCCTGGCGCAAGGACCACGCCGACCTGCGTGACCTGCCCTTCCCGATGCTCGCCGACTCGAAGCACGAGCTCATGCGCGACTGCGGCGTCCAGGGCGAGGACGGCTTCGCGCAGCGCGCCGTCTTCATCGTGGACCCGAACAACGAGATCCAGTTCACCATGGTGACCGCGGGCTCCGTCGGCCGTAACCCCAAGGAGGTCCTGCGGGTCCTGGACGCCCTGCAGACCGACGAGCTGTGCCCGTGCAACTGGAACAAGGGCGAGGACACCCTCGACGCCGGCAAGCTCCTGGCCGGTGAGTGAGCATGGCCCTCGATGAGCTGAAGTCCGCGATACCGGACTACGCCAAGGACCTGAAGCTGAACCTCGGTTCGGTCATCGGCAACAACGACGCGCTCACCCAGCAGCAGCTGTGGGGCACCGTCCTGTCCTGCGCCATCGCCGCGCGCTCGCCGAAGGTCCTCGCGGAGCTCGAGCCTGAGGCCAAGGCCAACCTCAAGCCCGAGGCGTACCAGGCCGCCAAGTCCGCCGCCGCGATCATGGCGATGAACAACGTCTTCTACCGGACCCGGCACCTGCTGTCGGACCCGGAGTACGGGACGCTGCGCGCCGGTCTGCGGATGAACGTCATCGGCAACCCGGGCGTCGAGAAGATCGACTTCGAGCTGTGGTCGCTGGCCGTCTCGGCGATCAACGGCTGCGGCCAGTGCCTCGACTCGCACGAGCAGGTGCTCCGCAAGGCGGGCGTGGACCGCGAGACGATCCAGGAGGCGTTCAAGATCGCCTCGGTGATCCAGGCGGTCGGCACGGTGCTCGACGCGGAAGCGGTCATCTCCGAGTAGCGGGCCGTACGTGACGAAGGGCCCCGGGGACATCATGTCCCCGGGGCCCTTGTCTCGTTCCCGGCTCAGTCGTCCCGACTCACGGTCCCCGGCGCGGCCGTGAAGGCGACCCCGTGCGCCGTCGCGCCGCGCGGTTCCGGCGAGGCCCGCAGCGCCTGTTCGTGCGAGTACGCGCGGAGGTAGCCGACCACCGTGTTGGTGACCGCGACCAGCGGCACCGCGACCACCGCACCGCCGATGCCGGCGATCAGACCGCCGCACGCCACCGCGAGGACGACCGCGAGCGGATGGACCCGGACCGCGCGGCCGAGGATGAACGGCTGCAGCACATGGCCCTCGATCTGCTGCACCGCGAGGACCACCACGAGCACCATCAGCGCGGTGAACACCCCGTTGGTGACCAGCGCGACGACCACGGCCAGCGCCCCGGACACCACCGCGCCGACGAGCGGGATGAACGCGAACAGGAAGATGAACACGGCGAGCGGCACCGCCAGCGGCACGCCGAGGAAGTAGATGCCGACGCCGATGAAGATCGCGTCGATGAGCGCCACCAGAACCGTGCCGCGCACGTACGCGGTGAGGGTCCGCCAGGCCCGCGGCCCCGCGCCCGCGACACCCGGCCTGGCCTGGGCCGGCACCAGCTTCAGCGTCCACTGCCAGACCTTCTTCCCGTCGTACAGAAGGAAGAGCGTGCAGAACATCGCGAGCAGTATCCCGGTCAGCGCCTCGACGACCACGGTCACGCCCTGGAGTCCGGCGGAGGTGATCTGCTCGGTGTTGGCGCCGATGGTGTCGCTGAGGTTCTTGGCGATGTCGTTGATCTGCTGCTCGGTCACGTGGAACGGGCTGTCGAGCAGCCAGCGCTTGAGTTCCTCGATGCCGTCCCGGACCCGGTCGGACAGGTTGTCGATGTTGTCCATCACCTGCCAGACCACGAACCAGCCCATCAGCCCCATGAGCACGAAGCCCGTGACGGCCGTGACGGCGGTGGCCAAGCCGTGCGGCAGCCCGACGCGGCGCAGCCGGGTCACGGTGGGCTGGAGCACGGCGGTGATGAGCAGCGCCGCGACGAAGGCCAGCACCACGAGCTCGATGGTGCTGATCACCTTCATCAGCACCCACAGCGTGCCCGCGAGGACGAGCAGCCGCCAGCCGGCCTCGGCTGCGACCCGGATGCCCCACGGGAGGGCGACGACGGGGTCGGGGCGCGCGGCGACGGCCGGCGCGTACGCGGGCGGCGCGGGCACCGAATCGCCGGACTTCGCCGCGGCTCCGGCCGGCTGCGGGCCTGCGTCCCCGGGCGCGCTCTTGTCGGTGCCGGCGCCCGCGGGTTCCGCGGAGCCGTTCCCGGCGGTCGAGGCCCCGGAGGAGGAGGTGTGGTTCGCGTCCGGCGCGAGGTAGGGAGGGGAGAGCTGATCGTCCCGCTCGGCCGCCGCCCTGCGCGCGTCCAGGCGTTCGCCCATCCGGTGCAGCGCATCGCCCAACCCGTTGAGCCAGCCCGGCAGTCTCGACATCTTCTTCCCTCTTCCCCCGCCACTCCCCTCGGGAGCCCGCTTACGGACCGGCCCCGAACCTACACGCACGCAGCCCCTCACCGAAGGACGGCGAGGGGCTGCGCGAGGTTGAGCGTGGCTACCGGCGGCCTAGTACCAGTGGTTGGCCTGCCAGAAGGACCAGGCGCCACAGGGGCTGTCGTAGCGCCCCTCCATGTAGCTGAGGCCCCACTTGATCTGGGTGGCCGGGTTGGTCCGCCAGTCGGCGCCGGCCGAGACCATCTTCGAGCCCGGCAGCGCCTGCATGAGACCGTACGCGCCCGAGGACGGGTTGGTGGCCCGGTAGTTCCAGCCGGACTCGTGGTCCACAATGTTGCTGAAGCACTGGAACTGGTCCGCCGGGATCATCTGGCGGGCCATCGCCTTGACCTCGGAGATGGAGTACGAGCCCTGCGCGGCGAAGTCCGACGCGTCGCGCACGGAGGCGCGGTTGGCGCGCAGCTCCTTGTCCTTGCGCTCCTGCTCCGCCTTGTCGGCCGCCTTCTTCTTGGCCTCGGCGTCCTTGGCGGCCTGGATGCGGGCGGACTCCTCCGCGGCCTTGCGCGCGGTCGAGTCGGCGGCGGCGGCCTGGGCGTCCGCCTGCTGCGACAGCGACGACACCTGTACCTGGGCCTGCTCGCCGACGGGAATGTCCGCGAGCAGCGTGGTGTCGGCCGCGGTGGCCTCGAAGTTGTCGTCAGCGGCCTGCGTATTGCCCGCGGCAACGCCGACGACGGCGCCGACAGTGGTGACCGCAGTGGCCGAAGCCACCGCGAATCCCCGGACCGAGATCCGGCTCAAGGGGTTTCCTTCCAGCATCGCCCACACAGGTGACCTCGTGGGCGAAATCGTGCCCCTGGCGCTGGTCTTCGAACTACTCGGTCACAAAAGACACGGGCCCGTGGTGCTGTGGGCGGCATACGGCGGACAAGTCTGGAGTTGTGTGGTGCTGAGCATCCCTGAGGATGCACGTGTGCCGTATGCGGGGCCTGACGGAAGCAAGACTCTGCCGGAAGCCGATGCCGCAAGGCAATTCCCGGTTACGTGGGAAAGCTCACACCTCGGCAGTCACAGGAGTTTTGACCGATCCGCAGACAGCGCGGCGCCGCCCGGCTAAGCTCCTGCGCTTCGCCGGGCGGCGCCAACTCCCTTTCAGGACGATCCCGATCCCTTTCGGGACATTGGGGTCCGGTACATGGGGGACATTAGGGATGTACCCCGTCAGATGTGTCCGTCCTCCAGCATCTCGGTCACGAGCGCGGCGATCTGCGAACGCTCGGAACGGGTGAGCGTGACGTGCGCGAAGAGCGGATGGCCCTTCAGCTTCTCGACCACGGCGACGACTCCGTCGTACCGGCCGACCCGGAGGTTGTCCCGCTGGGCCACGTCGTGCGTCAGCACGACACGGGAATTCGACCCGATCCGGGACAACACGGTCAGCAGCACGTTCCGTTCGAGCGACTGCGCCTCGTCGACGATCACGAACGCGTCGTGCAGCGAACGGCCGCGGATGTGGGTGAGCGGCAGGACCTCCAGCATCCCGCGGCCCAGCACCTCCTCGATCACGTCACGGCTCGCCACCGCCGACAGCGTGTCGAACACCGCCTGCGCCCAGGGGCTCATCTTCTCGGCCTCGGTGCCCGGCAGATAGCCCAGCTCCTGCCCGCCCACCGCGTACAGCGGCCGGAAGACCATCACCTTCTGGTGCTGGCGCCGTTCGAGCACCGCCTCCAGGCCGGCGCAGAGCGCCAGCGCCGACTTGCCGGTACCGGCCCTGCCGCCCATCGAGACGATGCCGACGTCCGGATCGAGCAGCAGGTCCAGCGCGATCCGCTGCTCGGCGCTGCGGCCCCGGATCCCGAAGGCCTCCCGGTCCCCGCGCACCAGTCGGACGTTGCCCTCGGCCGTGACCCGGCCGAGCGCCTTGCCGCGCTCCGACTGGAGCACCAGGCCGGTGTGCACCGGCAGCTCGGCGGCCTCCGGGACGTACAGCGTCTCCTCGCCGTAGAGGATGTCCACCTGGTCCGCGGAGAGTGCCAGTTCGGACATTCCGGTCCAGCCGGAGTCCGTGATGGCGAGCTCCGCCCGGTACTCCTCGGCCAGCAGGCCGACCGAGGAGGCCTTGATGCGGAGCGGCAGGTCCTTGGAGACGACCGTGACGTCGTACCCCTCGGCCTGGAGGTTGCGCGCGACCGCAAGGATCCGCGAGTCGTTGTCCCCCAACCGGTAGCCGGCCGGGAGCACGCCGGGGTCGGAATGGTTCAGCTCGACCCGCAGCGTCCCGCCCAGGTCCCCGATGGGAAGCGGGGCGTCGAGGCGTCCGTACCGGACCCGGAAGTCGTCCAGCAGGCGCAGCGCCTGCCGGGCGAAGTAGCCGAGCTCGGGGTGATGCCTCTTGGCCTCCAACTCGGTGACCACGACGATCGGGAGCACGACCTCGTGCTCCTCGAACCGGGCCATCGCCTTGGGGTCGGCCAGCAGGACGCTGGTGTCGAGAACGTAGGTGCGCCGGTCGGGCATGCGGCGCTTTGTGCTGGTCACCACGGAAGGACAGACCCCCCTTTATTGGGACGCATGATCGCGGGTGGTTGGGGCCGGGCTCTGGCCACGATGCGTGGGCCGAGCACCGGCCCTCCGCGTCGTCCGTACACGTCCTGCACGGTCGTCCTGGTGCAAAGGGCCTCCCGGGCGAGCGGTCTCCGTGCCGCTCACTCTGGAAGTGGTATTCCCTCGAACAACCTCAGCCATGCCATGGCATATGACGGCGTGTTCGTGAACGAGGGGTGACCGAGGCGCGCCCGGGGCGCGCCTGGCTCAGGTGCCGTAGCGGCGGTGCCGGGCGGCGTAGTCGCGCAGCGCCCGCAGGAAGTCGACCTTGCGGAAGGCCGGCCAGTGCACCTCGCAGAAGTAGTACTCGGAATGGGCGCTCTGCCACAGCATGAAGCCGGACAGCCGCTGCTCGCCGCTGGTACGGATCACCAGGTCCGGGTCCGGCTGGCCGCGGGTGTAGAGGTGCTCCGCGATGTGGTCGATGTCGAGGACCTCGGCCAGCTCCTCGAAGCTCGTCCCCTTCTCCGCGTGCTCCAGGAGCAGCGAGCGGACCGCGTCCGCGATCTCCTGTCGGCCCCCGTAGCCCACCGCGACGTTCACGAGTATCCCGGTGTTGCCCACGGTGGCCTGCTCGGCCTCCTTCAGCACCGACTGCGTGCGGGCGGGCAGCAGGTCCATCGTGCCCACGTGGTTCACCCGCCAGCGGCCGTCCGAGGCGAGCGCGCGCACCGCGTTCTCGATGATGCCGAGCAGCGGGACCAGCTGCTCCTCGGGCCGGTTCAGGTTGTCGGTGGAGAGCATCCACAGCGTGACGACCTCGACGTCCGTCTCGGCACACCAGCCGAGCAGCTCCTGGATCTTGTCCGCGCCGGCCTTGTGGCCCTGTTCGGGGGTGCCACCGGAGGCCTTGGCCCAGCGCCGGTTGCCGTCGAGGATGACGCCGATGTGCTTCGGCACCTGGGCGTGATCGAGTCGGCCTTCCACCCGGCGCGCATAGAGCCCGTACACCAGGTCGCGCAGGTTCACTGTTCCTTACCCCTCCATCTGCGGCGGCCCCCGAAGCCGCCACATTACTGCGGACGGGTAACCGGCTCCCAGCCCGGGACTGTCACAAGTCCGTGATAAGGAGAGATACGTGACTGATTCCCCCCTCTACCGCGCCGCCGCGGACCGCTACGACACCATGGAGTACCGCCGGAGCGGCCGCAGCGGGCTCAAGCTGCCCGCCGTCTCGCTGGGCCTGTGGCACAACTTCGGCGACGACCGCACGCTCGACTCGCAGCGCGCGATCCTCCGCCGCGCCTTCGACCTCGGCGTCACCCACTTCGACCTCGCCAACAACTACGGGCCGCCGCCCGGCTCGGCCGAGCTCAACTTCGGCAAGCTCTTCGCGCAGGACTTCGCGCCGTACCGGGACGAGATCCTCGTCTCGACGAAGGCCGGCTACCTGATGCACCCCGGGCCGTACGGCGAGTGGGGCTCCCGCAAGTACCTGATGTCGTCGCTCGACGCCTCGCTGCAGCGGATGGGCCTCGACTACGTCGACATCTTCTACTCGCACCGCTTCGACCCGCACACCCCGCTGGAGGAGACGATGGGGGCGCTCGCCTCCGCCGTCCATCAGGGCAAGGCGCTGTACGTCGGCGTCTCCTCGTACAACAGCGAGCAGACCGCCGAGGCCGCGCGGATCCTGACCGACATGGGTGTCCGGCCGCTGATCCACCAGCCGTCGTACTCGATGATCAACCGCTGGACGGAGGAGGACGCGCTGCTCGACACCCTGGAGGCGGCCGGCATGGGCTGCATCTCCTTCGTGCCGCTGGCGCAGGGGCTCCTCACCGACAAGTACCTCAAGGGCATCCCCGAGGGCTCGCGGGCGACGCAGGGCAAGTCCCTCGACCCGAACCTGCTCTCCGACGAGGTGCTGCGACGCCTCCACGGCCTCGCCGACATCGCCGCGCGGCGCGGCCAGTCGCTGGCGCAGCTCGCGCTGTCGTGGGTGCTGCGGGACGAGCGGATGACGTCGGCGCTGATCGGCGCGTCGAGCGTGGCCCAGCTGGAGGAGAACGTCGCCGCGCTGGCGGCGGCGCCGCTGACCGAGGAGGAGCTGACGGAGATCGACTCCTTCGCCGTCGACACCGCGGGGACCAACATCTGGGCCGGACGGAACTGACCTTCGCGGGCGGAGCGCGTTCGGGGAAAAGAAAACGGGCCGGTCCGTGGGGGGATACGGACCGGCCCGAGGGGGGGTTTCCACCATAACCCTTCATTAGTCGTGCTGCGTGCCACACGGCGCCGACGGAGTGCCACGGATTCCTCGGAGCCCTTGCGGGACAAGGGTCCCGGGGGGCGGTGGCGGGTTTACGCCCGGGCGTGGCGGCGGGTTCCGTCCCTCCGACGGGGGACCCCCGGGGATGTGTTTCCGGTTGACGGGGTGGGTGGGTCCGGGTGAGTTCCCGGGAGGTGAGAGGACAGGTTCTGGCCTAGTTCTCTCCTAGCGTCGGGGGTATGACCTCCACCGTGTTCTTCAGCTGGGACCAGGCCGACGCGCGGCGCATCCGCCGACAGTTCCTGGACCGGCCCGCCGAGCCCGCCGACTCGGCGCCTTCGACCGTGGCCGCTGCCATGCTCGGGGCGCACGCCCAGATCCTGTCGGCCGCCGAGCTGTCCCTCGCGCTGCGGATCGTCGGCGCGACCCGGGCCGACGTGCGCGCGGCCCTGTGGCAGGAGCGCTCGCTGATCAAGACGTTCGGACCGCGCGGCACCGTGCATCTGCTGCCGGCCGCCGACCTCGCGCTGTGGACGGGCGCGCTGTCGGCACTGCCCGCCGGGCCGGGCGGCCAGCCCGGGGACGTCCGGATGACGGCCGAGCAGACCGACGAGGTCGTCGCGGCGATCGGCGACGCGCTGACCGGCGCGGAGCTGACCGTGGACGAGCTCACCGACGCGATCGTTGAGCGCACCGGGCCGTGGGCGGGCGAGCGCGTCATGGAGGCCTTCCAGGACAAGTGGCCCCGATGGCGGCAGGCGACCGCGACGGCCGCGCACCGCGGGGTGCTGTGCTTCGGGGAGAACCGGGGGCGGAAGGTCACGTACACGAACCCGGGAGTGCAGCCGTCGGCGGGGCCGACCGCGCTCGCGGAGCTGGTGGAGCGGTACCTGTACGCGTACGGGCCCGCGACGCCGCGGCACTTCGCCACCTGGCTGGCGGCGCCCGCGGGGTGGGCCGGCGCGCTGTTCGCCTCGCTCTCGGGCGCGGGGCGGATCGAGGAGGTCGACCTGGAGGGCGAGTCGGCCTGGGTGGTCGCCGGCGACACGGAGGTGCCGGCTGAACCGGTGCGCGGGGTGCGGCTGCTGCCGTACTTCGACGCCTTCGCCATCGCCTCCCAGCCGCGCGCCCGCCTCTTCCCGGGGCGAGCGTACGAGCGGGCCCTCGCGCGCGGCCAGGCCGGGAACTTCCCGGTGCTGCTCGTCGACGGCGAGGTCGCGGGGGTCTGGCACCAGCGGCGCTCCGGCAAGCGTGTCGCGGTGACGGTGGAACCCCTGGCTCCGCTGGCCGCGCCCCGCCTGCGTGAACTCGAGGAGCAGGCCGCGCGGGTGGGTGAGGTGCTGGAGGGGGTGGCGGAGTTGACCGTCGGGCCGGTCTCGGTGGGGGCGCACGCCTGAGCGCGGGCGTCTGTGTGCACGGTGCCGCGTGGGACGTTCCCCCGCTCCCGTCCGCGGTCAGGGCGCGCGGCGGAGGAGGGTGATGCCGTCGCGGCGGGCGACCCGTTCGTAGCCGTGCTTCTCCGCTGCCGCCAGTTCCGCCTCCTGCTGCTCGATCGGGTAGGGCCAGTGGCCGACCTTGTACGGCCAGGCCTCCGGGGCCTCGCGGTCGTGCACGATCCACTCGGCGGTGGGCGGCGGGAGGCGGTTGCGGTCGTAGCGGTAGAGCTCGCTGTCGACCGGGAACGTCGGGAAGACCACGACCGTGCAGCGCGAGGTCAGCTGCGGGATCAGGCGGTTGGAGGCGGCCACGGTCGCCCCGTCCGGGATCCGGGCGAGCAGGGCGCGGGCCGCCTCGATGTGCGGGGTGGTCCGCCAGGTCGCCCGCTGGGCCAGCTGCGCCAGCGGGAAGGACGGGAGCAGGACGAACGTCACGGCGAGGACCGTCGCCAGGGAGGCGCGGACGTGCCGGGTGGCGAGGGGGTGTGTCTCGCCTCGCCAGCGGGAGAGCGCGTCGATCAGGCCGGCGAAGACGACGGGCATGAGGATCGCGCTGTAGTGGAACGCCGTCCCCCAGTGGAAGCCGTTCTCCGACAGCATCCGCCAGGTCAGGGTGGGCACCGCGATGAGGGACAGGGGGGAGCGGAGCGCCAGCATCGCGGACGGGGCGAAGACCATGACCAGGGTCATCGGCTTGATGTCGGGGCGCAGGACGTCGAGCGGGGCGTGCGCGAGGGTGGAGAGCAGGGAGCCGTATCCGGCGGCCAGGTTGCCGCCGTGTGCGTAGCCGCCGCCCGGGTTGAAGGCGGGGAGCAGGAGTTTGATCTCGACGAGGGAGCCGAGCAGACCTGCGGCGATGGTGACCAGGCCCAGTTTGCGGGGGCCCTTCAGCGCGATGTACCCGCCCACTGCGGCGAGCGTCAGGCCCAGGTCCTCCTTGATGAGGAGCAGGGGCGCCGCACAGGCCACTGCCTGGTTCCAGCGCCGTCGGGCCAGTGCCTCCAGGGCGAAGGCGAGCAGCGGGACGGCGAGGGCGACCTCGTGGAAGTCGAAGGCGGCGGCTGACGCCACGCCCCAGCTCAGTCCGTAACCGGCTGCGATCACGTGCGCGGAGCGGCGGCCGAGCGCGCGCGCTGCCCAGCGGGCGAGCGGGACGACGGCGAGGGCGAGCAGCGCGGACTGGGCGAGGAGGAGGCAGAGCGGGGACGGCCAGATTCGGTAGAAGGGGGCGAGGACCGCGACCAGGGGGTGGAAGTGATCGCCCAGCAGGTTGAAGCCCTCGCCGCGCAACGGGACCACGGGGGCGCTCAGTTGGGCGTATGCGCGGACGGCCTGCTCGAAGATGCCGAGGTCGTAGCCGGTCGTCCGGATGAGGGCGTGGCGGCGTACGGCGACGGTGGCGTAGAGGGTGCAGAGTGCGGCGGCCCACATCCACGGGAGGAGGGAGACCCGGGGCGGACGTGCCGCGTTTCTCGGGGAGGGAAGGGTTGCGGGTTGTCGGTCCTGATTGTCAGTGAATGTCCGCATACGCCGTGATGCTAGGGCGGTACGGGAGTGATTCCGGGGAGCGTCAGCTCGCGGCGAGGGCTCCGAACAGCACGCCGAGCAGCGCGCCGCCGATCATGAACGGCCCGAACGGGATCGCGGACTTGCGGTTCGCCTTGCGCAGCAGGACGAGGCCGAGCCCGTACACCCCGCCGAACAGGAAGCCCGCGAACGCGCCGGCGAAGAGGATCCCCCAGCCGTACCAGCCGAGCAGCACGCCGAGCGAGAGCGCGAGTTTGACGTCGCCGAAGCCCATGCCGTTGGGGTTGATGATGAAGAGGAGGAAGTACGCGGCGCCCAGGACGAGTCCGCCGAGCAGGGCGTGCGCGAATGATCCGGCCGCCTCCGGCGCCAGCGCGGCCGCCCCGAGCAGCAGCGGCGCGGCCAGGGCCAGCGGGAGCGTGAGGTGGTCGGGCAGCCGGTGGACCCGGGCGTCGACCGTGGCCAGCAGCACCGCGAACGGCGCGCAGAGCAGCCAGACCGCCAGCTCGGGCCGGAACCCGGTGGCCGCGGCGAGCGCGGCGCAGGCCGCTGCGGTGACGAGCGGGATGGCGGGGGTGGTGCGCAGGGGGAAGCGCCGGGTCGGGGTGGCGGGCGTGTCGTCCGGGGCGGTGTCCGTGTCCGTCTCCCCGAGGGCGGCGGCGGCCGGGTTCTTGTTCGCGCCCACTTCCACCGTCGCGCGTCGGGGTGCCGGGACGGTCACCGCGCACACACGGCATCGCGTCCCGCCGAGCCAGCCCCGGGCCGGGCCCATGAGCGCATGCCCCTCGGGGCAGTCGTTCCGCCACCCCTCCTCCGGCTCGACGGAGAGCCGGTACGCGGCGCGCGGCACGAGCAGCCCGGTGGCGGCACCCCACAGGGCGGCGACGGCGATCAGCGTGACGTACACACCCCGACCCTACGGGCGGCGGAACGCGGGGGACATGGGCCCAGGGGCCCACTGCGCGCTCGTACGGGGCCCAAAGCACGGTTCGACAGGGAGGCGCTACGGTCTTCGACCATGGCGAAATGGCGGAACGGCAAGGGCACATTGACCGTCCAGGGACGGGACGAGGCGATACCGGTCGAGATCGCCGCCTCGTACGGGACGAGGCGGCGCGGGCTGCTCGGGCGCGACGGCGTCGACGGCGCGCTGCTGATCACCCCGTGCAACAGCGTCCACACCTTCCGGATGCGGTTCACCATCGACGTGGCCTACCTGAACCGGAACCTGGACGTCGTCGCCGTGAAGACGATGAAGCCCGGCCGCATGGGACGCATCAGCCTCCGCGCCCGGCACGTGCTGGAGGCCGAGGCGGGTGCGATGGCGGCGTGGGGTGTGCGGCCGGGGGTTCGGGTGACGGTCGCGGCTACTCCTTGAGCTTGGCCACCTGTGCGGCGGCCAGTGCCGGCGGGATCTGCGGGGTCGCCGGGCCCTCGAAGTTCGCCGTGTAGAAGGTGGCGACCGTCGGGCCCTGGCGGACGACCTGGAAGACCAGCGGCACCGGCGTGCCCTCGAAGTCGCCGGTGAGCTGGTACGCGAAGCTGTCGTCGCCGGCCCTGGGCATCGTGAGTTCCTTGACGCCCTTGTACGTCGACGGGCCCGAGCTACTGCGGGTCGTGAAGCCGCCCTTGCAGGCGGTGGCGGCGACGCGCAGCCGGTGCAGCACGGTCGTCGCGCTCGGGCCGTGGCTGGTGAGGAACACCGACACGGCCGGCTTCAGGTCCTTGTTCGCGCCGGTGATCTGCCGGTACACCGAGGCCTGCGCGGCCGGCTCGGGCTGCCCGTTCAGGACCGAGGTGAGCGGGGCGCACTCGGGCTTCTCCGGGGTCTCGCCCTGCGGCGGCGGGGCGTCCATCGGGCCGACGTTGAACCCGGGCACGTCGGCGGCGACGAGCACCGCCTTCTCCAGCTCGGGCTTGGCCAGCGGCTTGCCGGTGGGCGCGGGCGCGTACGGCTCGGGCCCCGGGCCGGCGGGCGCGGACGTGCTGGGCGTGGGCTTCTTCTCGACGACGCTCTTGCCCTCGTCCTTCTTGCCCTCGTCGCCCTCGCAGGCTGTGGTCAGCCCCAGGGTGAGCGCGGCGACCACGGTCGCCGTGGTGATCCGTGCGATACCTCGTCGAGTCATGTACCGCACGCTAACAGGGCAGTTGGGACGGGTGCATGGGCCCATGGGCCCATGGAGCGGGCTAGGGAGGTCCGGAGCCGAGCAGGGTGAACGCCCCGTACGCGCCCGAGGCGAGCGCGAGAGCCGCGAGAACGCCGATCCGGCCGCGGACCGGAAGCCGGACGAGGGCGACCGCGGCGGGCAGCAGCAGGCCGAACGCGGGCATCATCAGGCGCGGCCGGGAGCCGAAGTACGCGGCGCCGATGAGCGAGATCACGACCATCGTGATCGTGTAGACGAGCAGCGGCAGCGGCTGGCGCTGCCGTACGCAGAGCACGACCACCCAGGCGAGCAGCGCGAGGACGGCGCAGAGCCCGAGCGCGGCGAGCGGCGGCAGCCCCCAGATGAAGCGGGCGAGCGCGACCCCGCCGTCGACGCTGTTGCCCCAGGCGGCCTGGACGTCGAAGTACGCGGTGGCGCTGCCCTCGCGGACGCCGACGTACACGATGTACGCGAGCCAGCCGAGCGGCGCGAGCAGCACGCCGGCGGCCGTGCGCGGCGGCAGCCGGCGCTCGCGTACGACGGTGACGAGCGCGGTGATCCCCAGCGCCGCGATGAGCGCGGCGGCGGACGGACGGGTGAGCCCGGCGAGCGCGCAGAGCAGGCCGGCGAGGATCCAGCGGTCGCGGAGGACGGCGTACAGCGACCAGGCGGCGAGGGCGGTGAAGAGGGTCTCCGTGTACGCCATCGACTGCACGAACGCGGTCGGGTACACCCCCCACAGGACGGCCAGCGCGATCCCGGCCGGCCGGCCGGCGACATGCGCGCCGACGGCAAAGATCCCCCAGGCCGCCGCGAACGCGGCGAGCCAGGCGAGGACGAGCCCGGCCGTGGCGGCGTCGAACGGAGTGAGGGCGGCGAGGCCCCGTTCCAGGGCGGGGAACAGCGGGAAGAACGCCAGGTCGGAGTGGACGGCCCCGTCGGGCAGCGTGACCTCGTAGCCGTAGCCGTTCTCCGCGATCCGGACATACCAGACGGCGTCCCAGCGTCCCTTCAGCAGATGCAGCGCGTCCTTCCCCTGCACGGCCGCGGCCACCCCGAACACCACCATGCCGACGACCCGCACGGCGGCGTAGCCGAGCAGCGCGGGGGCGGCGAGCCGGATGGCCGGCGGGAGGGCGGGGCTGCGGCGGGGACGAAGGGCCTGGTCTGCGGACATGCGCTCGATTATGTCCGGGCGGCGCGTCGGACCGACGGCCGCCGCCTCCTCCGCGGCGTACACCGCGCCTACGCCTCGTCGAAGTCCTCCCACCGGGCCCGGACGATTCCGTCCGGGTCCGGCACGACGGCGCGACGGGCGGCAGGCGCGGATTCCCCGAGCATGAAGGCGAAACCGTCGTCGGTCACTTCGGCCAGATCGTCGGCGCCGCCGGGAAAGGCGCGGTACGCCAGTTCCCCGGGTACCAGCGGAGGCCTGAAGGCCGTGAAGTCGTCGTCCAGGAGGACAGGGTCGAGTCCGAGGTCCGGATCGACGGCGAGGCTCAGCAGGGAACGGGGGCGGACGGCCTCGGCCACCTCCCCCACGTTCTCCCGGGTCACCCGGAACCACCGGCAGCCGTACGCGCCGTGCGCCCAGCGCTCGCACAGGAGGGTGACGTCCCCGGCGTCGTCCCGCACCCCGGCCCAGAACGCCTCGTCCGCCACGCCGCGGACCGGATTCTCCACCTCGTCGGAATCAGGCTCCGCCGTGCGCCGCCCGAGCTCCAGGGACTCACTGTCGAAGCCCGCCAGCTCCTCGGCGGTCTCCGACGTGACGTAGAAGTGCATCGCCCCGTCCCAGCCCGACTCGATCCGGAGCCGCCCCGCGCCGATCAGCCGGCAGTACGGGCCCTCACCGGCCGCCATGCCCACGAGGAGCTCCGCGGCCTCGGCGGGGTCGACCCGCGAGCCGTTCCGGAGCTCCGCGAACCGGTCCGGCAGCGGCCGGCTCACGATCAGCTCCTCGACCTCCAGTCGGCCCGCCCCGCTCGCCTCCGTCAGCACTGCCAGCAGGCGGCGGAGCTCGGCGGCGTAGGCGTCCCAGCCGGGGGCCTCGGTCAGATCGGACCGTACGGCGTCGGCGCGGGGGCAAGCGACGAGTTCTGTCTTCACTTCGCAATCCATTTGAGGCCCAGGACATCTCCGGTGGGCGAGATGTCCAGGTCGTACGTGCCGTCCCGGGCCGAGTCCTTGGTCGACTGGAAGGGGTCGCGGAAATTCGCTCCCTTGAAAATACCGCCCTTGTGACCGTTCCTGTCCCAGGTGATGTACTTCGGGTTGCCCTTCTTGTTCTCCCAGATGGGCGCGCCGGTGGCGGACTTCTTGTTGGTCTTCTTGTAGCCCAGGTACTTGGCGATGTCGTCGGCCTGCTGGCGGGTGACCGGGTTGCAGTTGGCGTCGTTGTTGTGGACCAGGACCGGCGAGTCACCGGCCAGCACGTAGTACGTGTGGAGGTCGACGACGGTCAGGTCGTGAGTGGTCTGCCGCCGGGTGAAGCGGTCGACCTTCGAGACGGGCAGGGTGGCGCCGGACGCCAGCAGGAGCACGTCCCCGGACTCGATCTCGCCGGCCTCCGCCCAGCGGCGCTCGTCGGTCAGCCAGAACGGGTGCGTGTCGGTCGCCGTGACGGTGCCCGCCGCGGTCGTGAGGCGCGTGAAGTCCTTGTCGTCGTAAGTGGTGATCGTGCGGCCCACGGTACGCAGGGTGGTGAGGCCGGTCTCCGGGTCAGTGGCGAGGACCTCGTCGCCGAGGCGGACGGACTCGATCGGGACGGACAGGCCGCCGGGGACGAGGACCCGGGTGCCGGGCGGGAAGCTGTGCCGGATCGGGCACTTGGTCGGCTTCTTCTCGTCGGGCTTGTCCTTCTTCTCGCCGTCGACCTTCTTCTTGGCGTCGTCGAGTTTCTTCTCGGCGTCCTTGACCTTCTTGCGGTTCTTGATCAGGTCCTTGATGCCGTCGTAGAGATCACCGCCGTGCTTCTTCAGCTTCCCGATCAGTTCGGCGGCCTTCTTCCACTTCCACGGCGCCCCGTACTTCGCCGCGAGCTTGCCGACCGCGCCACCGATGAGGCTCAAGAGGATGTTGACCAGCGTCTCCGTGCAGGCGCCCATGTCACCCTTGGTGATGCAGTCCAGGGCATCCGTGATCCCCAGCTCGTCGGCCAGGATCTTCGCCAGCTCCTTCGCCGCGTCGATCGCCTTGTCACCCGCGGACTTCTCCGCGTCCTTCGCGTCCTGGAGCTCCTTGACCGCGTTCTCGTAGTCGATCTGCGCCTGCGACTTCGGCTGATCACCGCCACCCTCGTCGACCGGCTGCTCGCCCTCGTCGTTCGGGCCCTCCGCCTGGTCGTCCGTACCGCCGTCGCCGCAGTTGTCGCCGCCGGTCACCTTGCAGACGGACGTCTTCAACGAACCAGCCAGCTCAGGGCCCATGTTCGTCGCGAACAGCGCACCCACGATCGCGGCGACGATCACGATCAGACCGACGTACTCCAACGCCCCCTGCCCCGACTGCGCCCTGCGCAGTCCCAGCAGCCGCCCCCTCGTACGCGGCATCAGCACACGAACACGACGCCGGACCCTGCGGACACCCCGAGACAACGACATGGGCGCCAGGCTACGGACAACTCCTCTGACAATCATGGGCCCGAGGGCCCAAACGGGGCTCAACTTGCAATATTTGGAACGGCGTTGCTCAGCGCGGCTGCGGCCAGGGCACCCGGCGGGGCCGCCGCTGCCACCACCAGCCACGGTCCCGCACCGCGGTGCCGGACTTGGTCACCCGGCCGAGGAACTCCCCGCCGTCGTCGCTGCTGTGCGCACGGAACACCTCGTCGAGCGCGTCCGCGGCCCGGGCGAACGGCTCCTCCAGAGCCGGCGGCGCGTCGGCCAGCCGCCTGGCCAGCGAGTCCCGCGTCCGCAGGTCCTCCAGGTACGACTCCTCGGGGTACCGCCCGGTCGGCCCCCAGTCGCCCGCCATGCGCCGGACCAGCCGCTCCCAGCCGATCAGCGTCTCCCGTGCCCGGTTGGCCCGGCTCTGCGCCGGCGCGATCGCGTCGGGGTCCGTCTCGGCGGCGAACGCGGTGGTGACGGGGAGGTCGATCGGCTCGGACCAGTACACCTCCGGCAGCAGGTGCACCCGCGCTCCCGGCAGGTCGGGGACAGGGTCCTCGACCGCGTCCACCGTGAACAGGAAGTCCGGTTCCTCGGGGTCGTCGACGCGCGCGCGGACGACCCGACCGTCGGCGAGGCAGGCCATGTATGCGGAGGGGTTGGGCATGTCATCGGCCGAGTGGAGAACGGTGCCGCCGATCACGGCGGCGAGGCGCAGGGCGGCGGTCGCCGGGTCGGGCGGGTTCGGCACGGCGCCGGAGATCCACACGTCCCAGTACAGCGCCACGTCGCCGCGCCGCACCTCGTACCCGCAGAGCACGGGCGCGTCCCAGCGACGCCCCTCCAGGTCGCCGTCCAGATCCGCGACGTCCACGTCTGCCACGGGCACGCCCACCACGTCGGCGAGCGCCCGCGCCATCTCCTCGGGCACGGGCCCGCGCACCGTCCAGAAGTCGTACTGCACCGGGACCTCCTGTCCGGTCAGACCGCTTCGCGTCCCAGCAGGTACGTGGCGCCTGCCGGGTCCGTCTTCACGGCGAAGCGGCGGGAGAGCGTCTCCAGTGCCGCGTCGGGCACGTCGAAGAGGTCACCGTCCCCCAGCCGCTCCAGCTCCAGCAGGGCACACGCCTCGTCGTCCCCGAGGCCGGGGAGCTCGTGCCGGCTCCGGAACTCCTCCGACTCGCGGCCGAACTCTTCCAGCACCCACCGCACTCGGCTCAACTCGCCTGCCTCGTACCGACGGTGTCAGGAAAGACGGCCGGCGGCGCGGCGGAGACCCGCCGCGAACCCGGCGGCGTTCTCGCGGAAGTGACCCACCTGCTCCATGAAGGAGAGCTCGGACGGGACGAGGACCACGAGGGTCGTGAGCATCGCGTGCACCGCGTGCAACTGCCCTGGGGTGACGACGACCGGAACGAACCCCTCGTCGTCCGCCGGGCCGGCGGACGCCAGCAGCGCCGGGAGATCCGCGCCGCCCGGCCCGAGCGCCAGGTCGCGGCCCGGCCCTCCGGGGACGAGCGCGAGGAACGCGTGCGCCGACCGGTGCAGCAGGTCGTACTGCGCCGCGGTCAGGCGCAGCGTCCCTCCGCTCCCGTGCGGGGCACTCTCGATGCGGACCCGGTTCACGCGCTCCCCCTGAGGGCCCAGACGAGAAGTCCCGCAAGCTGTCGCACGGTCTCCCGGAAGTGACCGACCCGCTTCACGAAGTCCTCCTCCGACGCCGGCCAGAAGGTCGCCACGGTGAGCAGCATCCCGTACAGCCCGCGGACCTCGTCGAAGGTGAGCGGAAGCGGACCGGGGACCACGTCCGCGTAGTTCCGCTCCACCTGGAGCGCGGCTTCGAGGCCCGCCCGGTCCGGGCCCAGGACCAGCGCCCGTGCGACCGGGTCCCGCTCCTCACCGAGGTACGTGACCAGGGCCCGGCGCAGCAGGTGGAACTGCTCCTCGTCCACGGCGAACACATGGCGGCCGCCGTCGGGGGTCTCCCGCCGCGCTTCCAGCTCGGGCCTCATCAATTGCGCAGGGCTCCCGGGGTGTACAGACGGTTGAACTCGTCCTCGGACATCTTGTAGCCGTGGATCATCGTGCCGTTCTTGATGATCACGCAGCCGCGGTCCTTATCGTAGAGAACGTCCGCCTGCGACGTGGGACGGCTCGGGTCCGGCGGCCGCGCGTCATGGTGGGTGAACTGCTTGTTCTTGAAGGACGCGAAGTAATCCGCCATCTTCGTCGGGTCTCCGTTGGTGCCCGGGATGATGTGGTCGTCGGCGTTCTTCAGGCGCTTGGCCTTGGCCTCGGGGGTCTCGTTCGGCGGCGCCTGGTCCTTGGACTTGATGCGCTGCACGTTGTAGTCGACGCCGTCGGCGATGTCGGTGCCGTGCGCCTTCCTGATCTTCTCGTGCGCGTCGTCGGTGATCCCGTAGTTGGGGTCGTCGTCGTAGTCCGGGTTGTCGCACGGGTCGTTGTTGTGGACGAGGGCGAACCGCGTCCCCATGCCGACGTAGTACGAGTGGACGTCGTTGACGGTCAGGTCGTGCGTGGTCTGCCGCTGGGTGTACCGCTCGACGGACCGCACGGTGAGGGTGTCGCCGGACGCCTGCCGAAGGAGGTCCCCCGCCTCGATGTCGCCGGCGTCGGCCCAGCGCTTCTCGTCGACCAGCCAGAACGGGTGCGTGTCCGTGGCGGTGACCGTTCCGGCGCTGGTCGTGAGCCGGGTGAAGTCCTTGTCGTCGTAGGTGGTGAAGATGCGGCTGACCGTGCGCAGGCTCGTCAGACCCGTGACCGGGTCGGTCGCGAGGACCTCGTCACCGAGGCGGACGGACTCGATCGGGACGGACAGGCCACCGGCGACGAGGACCCGGGTGCCCGGCAGGAAGCTGTGGCCGACCGGGCAGTCCGTGGGCTTGTCGTCCGGCTTCTTCTCGTCGGGCTTGTTCTTCTCGCCGTCGACCTTCGCCTTCGCGTCGTCGACTTTCTTCTGGGCGTCCTTGACCCTCTTACGGTTCTTGATCAGGTCCGTGATGCCGTCGTAGAGGTCGCCACCGTGCTTCTTCAGCTTGCCGATGAGTTCGGCGGCCTTCTTCCACTTCCACGGCGCGCCGTACTTGGCGGCGAGCTTGCCGATCGCGCCACCGATCAGGCTGGTGAGGATGTTGATGAGCGTTTCGGTGCAGGCGCCCATGTCGCCCTTGGTGATGCAGTTGAACGCGTCCGTGATGCCGAGCTCCTCGGCCAGGATCTTCGCGAGTTCCTTGGCGGCGTCCTTCGCCTTGTCGCCCGCGGACTTCTCGTCGTTCTGCGCGTCCTGGAGTTCCTTGAGCGCGTTGTCGTAGTCGATCTGCGCCTGCGACTTGGGCTGATCGTTGCCGTCGCCTGCCGGCTGGTCGCCCTTGCCGTCGGGACCGGCCGCCTGATCGCCCGCACCGCCACCGCAGTTGTCGCCGCCCGTGACCTTGCAGACGGAGGTCTTCAGCGAACCCGCCAGCTCCGGGCCCATGTTCGTCGCCAGCAGCGCGCCCACGATCGCCACCACGATCACGATCAGACCCACGTACTCCAAGGCGCCCTGACCGGACTGCGACTTCCGCAACCCCAGCAGACGACCCTTCGTACGCGGCATCAGCGCGCGCAACCGGCGCCGGACCGTGTAGGTACCCCGTGACAGCGACATGGGCCCGACGTTACGCACGACACCCGGGCGAATCATGGGCCCAGAGACCCATCTTGGCCCCAACTCTTGGCGGGAATGCCTGAGTCGAGCGGGTCCATGGGTACAGGCTCGAACTCTCCAGGACCCGACGCGTCAGCTGAGGGCCACGCTCTCCCACCAGCTCTGTTCGACCGGTGACCGGACCTTCGCCTGGGGGTCGATCCCCACCGACCACTCGGCGAATCGTTCCAGGCACCACCAGTACGTCTCGTCGTCCTCGTCCTCCAGCGGCCCGATGATGTCCAGGGCGCGCCACCAACGCCAGGAGCACTCGACGAACGCCGCCACCGATGTGTTCACCAGGGCGGTCGCCGCGCTGGTTCGGTTACGGATCGCGCACACCGACCCCTCGCCCCGGACGACGCCGTACGTCAGCCAGTCGCTCGCAGCCAGCCGGTAGGCGCTCAGGCCCACGCCGCGGTGGTGCTCCGGGTCGAAGGGGCCGCCGGTCGGGACCGAAAGATCGAGCTGCGGCAGGAGTTCGCTCTGGAAGTCGGCCGACGGCAGGTGCGACGGCAGCTCCCCGTCCTCGTTCAGGAGCGGAAGGCCCCAGCGCATCAGCGCCTCGACGTCCCGCGCCGGCAGGTCCCACCGGCGCGCGACGTCCGTCGGACGGGCGACGGGCGGCGGCGGAACGGCGACGCCGTCCATGTCGCGGGCGAGCAGCTCTTCCAGGTCCCGCTGTGCCTGCTTGTCCATGTCGCTCCTGACCTCCGCGGACGTCGCGTGCGGCAGCATACGCGGCGCGCTACTTGACGATCTTGAACCCCGGCAGGCCGTCCGGCTTCTTGTGCTTGTTCCGCGCCCCCTCCAGGGCCTGCTTGTCCCGCGCGGCGTTGGCCGCGGCGGAAATGCCAGGCCTCGGGGTGAGGCTCCACGACACGTTGCCCTTCACGTTGGGCCAGTCCCGCCACACGAGCGCCGAGCAGTCGTGGGACAGGCTGGTGCACGGGGCGCGCTCGCTGTACATCTCCTTCACTGCCGACCGGGGGATGTTGTTCGCCTTGAGGTAGTCGTCGAGGACTTCCTCGGAGTGGCGGCTCTTCTTCCCGGGCGCCACCTTGCCCTCGCTGGCCGCGGCGATGTACTCGACCTTGCCGTTGTGCTCGATCTTGATGACGGCCACGTTGCGGCCGAGCGGCACCTTGTCCGCGATGCGCGCCGCCATGGCCATGGCGGCCATCTCGGTGGAGTCGAGGTCGACTTCCTCGCCGCAGTTGCCCTTGCCCGTCTCGGACGGGAGAGTGACCAGCCGGCCTCGGACGAGGCTCGCGGTCGTGGTCGCAGTCGTGGTCGCAGTCGTGGTCGCGACGGCGGACACCGCGGTGACGACACCACCGGACGGACGCTCGACCGCTGCCGCAGCCACACCCACGACGCCGCCGCGGAAGCCCTGCGGGCCGGCGTTCGAGCCCGCGTTGACGAGGCAGCGCTTGCGCTTCTCGTCGGGCTTCTTCTCGTCGGGCTTGTCCTTCTTCTCGCCGTCGACCTTCTTCTTGGCGTCGTCGAGTTTCTTCTCGGCGTCCTTGACCTTCTTGCGGTTCTTGATCAGGTCCTTGATGCCGTCGTAGAGATCACCGCCGTGCTTCTTCAGCTTCCCGATCAGTTCGGCGGCCTTCTTCCACTTCCACGGCGCCCCGTACTTCGCCGCGAGCTTGCCGACCGCGCCACCGATGAGGCTCAGCAGGATGTTGACCAGCGTCTCCGTGCAGGCGCCCATGTCACCCTTGGTGATGCAGTCCAGGGCATCCGTGATCCCCAGCTCGTCGGCCAGGATCTTCGCCAGCTCCTTCGCCGCGTCGATCGCCTTGTCACCCGCGGACTTCTCCGCGTCCTTCGCGTCCTGGAGCTCCTTGACCGCGTTCTCGTAGTCGATCTGCGCCTGCGACTTCGGCTGATCACCGCCACCCTCGTCGACCGGCTGCTCGCCCTCGTCGTTCGGGCCCTCCGCCTGGTCGTCCGTACCGCCGTCGCCGCAGTTGTCGCCGCCGGTCACCTTGCAGACGGACGTCTTCAACGAACCAGCCAGCTCAGGGCCCATGTTCGTCGCGAACAGCGCACCCACGATCGCGGCGACGATCACGATCAGACCGACGTACTCCAACGCCCCCTGCCCCGACTGCGCCCTGCGCAGTCCCAGCAGCCGCCCCCTCGTACGCGGCATCAGCACACGAACACGACGCCGGACCCTGCGGACACCCAGTAAGAGCGACATGTACCCGACGCTACGGCACGACACGCCCGACATTCATGGGCCCAGAGACCCAAAGTGGGACTCAACTCCTCGCTGGTCGCCGTTATTTGACGTCAGCCGCTGCGACGAGCGCCATCGCCAGGTAGCGGTCCGCGGCGGATTCGTCCCTCCGGACGTCGAGTTCCGGCCTCATGAGTCGCCCGCGGCCGCCAGGAGGCGGCGGGCCGCCTCGCGGAGGACGGCGTCCGGGTGACGGGCGCCGTCGTCGAAGATCCCGAGCACGTGGGCGGCGCGGAGGGGGCCGTGGGCAAGGTCCTCGACGGCCGCGCGGGCGGACTCCGGGAGGAGGCGCATCTCGGTGAGCGCGTGGAGCGCGTCGAGGCGGGGGCCGGCCGTGTACCGGCCGCGGGCGACCACGTCGGCGAGGAGCGGCGCGGTGTCCTGGGTGCGGCCGGTGATCCGCCAGACCGCGGCGGCCGCGACGGCCCGCGTCTCCCGCGTGACGGCCCCGAAGTGCCGCTCGGCCTCCGGCAGCAGCTCGGCTGCGGCCGGGCCGAGCCGGCCCGCCAAGGGCAGTGCCGACGCCCCGCGTTCGCCGTGCACCGCGTCCCGTACGAGCGCCAGCGCGGGCCCGTGGTCGCCGGTGAGTTGCAGGTACGCGAACGCCGCCGCCTCGCCGCCGGCCGTGGCCCTCTCGTACAGGACGCGTACGGCCGCCTCCGTGTCGTCGCCCGGGAGCGCGTGCGGCACCGCCGCCGCCAGGGCGGCGCAGGCCGCCGCCGACTCCGGCACCAGCCGGACGAGCGCGGGCAGGCAGCGGGCGGCCTGCTGCGGGAAGCCCTCCAGCACCCCGGCCCATTCGCGGGCCGGGGCGGCTCCCGCGGCCAGGAGGTCCGCGACCCGGGCCGCGACCGGCTCGGCCGCCGCGCCGTGGACCTCCGCCGCCGCGCGGACCGCGTGGCCCGTGCCGTCCTCGTCGGGCAGGTCGTCGATCAGGCGGAGTACGTGTCCGAGCGCGCCGGGCACCCGGAAGCGGACCGCGGCGACGACCGCCGCCGCCCGCAGTTCGGGGTCCTCCGACGCCAGGTGGGGCGTGAGCCACGGCTGTTCCTCGTCGCCGGGGAACGCCTCTCCCAGGCGGGCCACATCGTGCATCTCGTACGGGTGCGTGAGGTCCGCGACGAGCCAGGGCAGTGCCCGCCGCTCGCGGTCCCGCCAGCGTTCCACCACCTCCCCGGCGAGCGGCGGCCCGCCCTCCGCGAGTGCGAGGAGCGCCGCGTCGGGGTCGTCGAGGAGGCGGTCGGAGAGCGTGCGGTAGAGGTCCGGCCACCGCTCGCCGTACTGCTCCCCCGGGTGTTCCCGGTACGTCGTGGCGGCCCGGCGCACCAGGTCGGTGGGGAGCGGCAACGGGGCCGTCCGCAGCAGGTCGGTGACCGCCGAGAGCCGTACCGCGGGCGGCTCGGAGGGGTCGTCGAGGAGCGCCGTCGCCCGTGCCGTACGGGCCGTGTCGTCGGGGTCGAGGAGGCCGAGCGCGGTGACGAGATCGGCGCGCACGTCGGCGTCCCGTTCCTCGTCGAACCGGGCCCGCAGCAGCGGCATCAGCGGCAGTGCGGCATCCTCCGCGGCGGCGATCAGCCACACCATGGCCTGCCGAACGCCGGTCTCGTCGTCCGTCGCGAGCGGGAGCAGCGACGGCAGCGCCTCGGCGACGGCCCGGCGCACCTCGGCCCGGACCCGCCGGTTCCCCGCGCCGCCGGCGATGCCGCCGACCAGCCACAGGAGCTCCTTGCGGTGTCCGGGACCGTCCAGCACGAGCCGGACCAGGTACGGGAGCGCGGCGGCGGACGCCGGGTACACGTCGCCCTGGTGGAAGAGCGAGGAGACCAGCCCGTCCATCGCCTCGGCACGCTCGTCCGCGTCCTCGGACCCCATCGCGCGCAGCAGCGCGGGCACGTCCTCGGCGCTGCCGTACGCGTGCTTCAGCGCGCCCCAGTCGGGCTCGGGTGCAAGCTCGGTAACCGTCTCGGTCATGGATCGACCCTAGGCCCCCGCGCCGACGGTGCCGGAGTTATCCACAAGGGGTGCGGAAGTCTTTGCCTCCGGTGGATCGTTGCCGCATGCGCGACCTCACGGTGATGGCCAGGGGAGGCATCCTCCTGACCGCATGGGCCCAGGCCGCCGGTGTCCCTCCCGGCAGGCTGCGCGGTGTGCTGCGCGCCGAGGGCTGGCAGCCCGTCTGCCGGGGCGCCTGGGCGGTGCCGGGAAGGGACGTGGACTGGCGAGTACGCGCCACGGCGATACAACTGCTCTCCCCGCACCTCGTCTGCAGCCATCGGACGGCCGCCGCCGTCCTCCGCATCGAACTGCTCACCGGAGAGCCCGACATGACGACCCTCGAGTTCCTGCACCCGTGCACCTCGGCCGAACGCCCGGGCGTGCGCGTCCACCGCGCGCCCGGCCTCGGCGAACGGGACCATGTCGTCCGCAGAGGGCTGCGTGTGACGACGCCCGCGCGGACCGCCGCCGACCTCATGCGCCACACCCGCTGCCGCGACGAGGCCGTGGTGGTGGCGGACTCGGCGCTCGCACGGCGCGTGATCAGAGGCGTGCGCCGCGAGGCCCTGGTCCGCCCCGAGGCGCTGGCCGCCGAGCTGAGCGCCCGCCGGCCCGGCGCCCCGGCCGCCCGCGCCTGGCTGCGCCTCGCGGACCCGGCCGCCGGCTCCCCCGCCGAGACAGTTGCCCGGCTCCGCATGCACGACGCGGGGCTCCACCCCGAGTCCCAGCCGGTACTCCGCGCGCCGAACGGCAGAACCGTCCGGCCCGACTTCTACTTCCGCGCCGCCGGCCTGGTCGTCGAGATCGAGGGGTACGCGTTCCACGGCACCCGGCACGCCCACGAGCGCGACATCCGCCGCTTCAACGACCTGTCCGGCTGCCCCGGCGTGCGCAGGATCCTCCGCTTCACCGCGGCGGAGGTGTTCCGGCACCCGGAGCGCGTGATCGCCACCGTCCGGACGGCCCTCGCGGCGGCGACGCCGACGGCGGCGGCGACAGCGTCGGGGCACGCGCCGAAAGGCCTTGCGCCGGACGTCACTTGTTCCGTTTCGGCGCCTGTGCTGTGATGACGCGTACACAGAGGTGAGACGGGGAGGCAGGAGAGGTGCTGGGGGCGTTGCACGAGGGTGCTCCCCGCGCCATCGGCCCGTACCGGGTGGTCGCCCGGCTCGGCGCGGGCGGCATGGGCGAGGTCTACCTGGGCGCGGACGAACGCACCCCCGCGGTACGGACGTTCGTCGCCCTGAAGACCGTCCTGCCCGGGCTCGCGGGCGAGGCCGGGTTCCGTGCCCGGTTCCGGCGCGAGATCGAGACGGGCCGGGCCGTCGTGGGGCGGTACACCGTCGACGTCCTGGACGGCGACCACGAGGCGGTCCGCCCCTGGCTCGCCACCGCGTACGTGCCCGGCCCGACGCTCGAACAGGCCGTACGCGACCACGGACCGCTGCCCGAGGCGTCGGTGGCCCGGCTCGGCCGCGACCTCGTGCGCGCGCTGCGTTCGATCCATCACGCGCGGATCCTGCACCGTGATCTGAAGCCGGCCAACATCCTGCTCACCGACGCCGGCCCCAAGGTCATCGACTTCGGGATCGCCCGCGCGTTCGGCGCGAGCCGGCTGACCGGCACGGGCATGATGGTCGGCTCGCCCGGCTTCATGTCCCCGGAGCACATCGCGGGCGCCGAGCACGTCGCCGCCGCGTCCGACGTGTTCTGCCTGGGGGCCGTGCTCTGCTACGCGGCGACCGGACGCGGCCCGTTCGGCGAGGGTCCGCTGCCCGCCGTGCTCTACCGCATCGCCCGCGCCGACGCCGACCTCACGGTCCTACCGACCGGGCTGCGGGACCTGGCCGCCGACTGTCTGCGCCTCGACCCGTCCGCCCGCCCCGACACCGCCGAACTCGACCGCCGCTTCGAGGCGGCCGTGGCAGCGGCGAGTGCCGGGGCCACGCCCGCGGACGCGGCGGGCGATCCGCTGTGGCCGGCGCCGCTCGCGCGCGCGATCGCCGAGCGCGTCGGCGAACTGGCCGCCCTCGACGCCCGCCTGGGCCCGCCGTCCGTCCATCCGCGCACCGAGACCGGCGGCCGCGAACCCGGCCCGCACGCGCCGGGGCCGCACGCACCCGGCCCGCACGCGCCCGGCGGCCAGGTGCCCGGCGGCCTGCACGATGCGGCCACCATGGCCGCGCCCGCGAGGGACGCGCGGGTCCGGGACGCGAGCCGACACCGGCGCCGTACGCGGATCGCCGCCGCCGTGGCCACCCTCGTGGTCCTGTCCGGCACGCTCGTCGCGGCCCGCCTGTCCGGCCTGTGGCCGGGCGCCGAACAGGGCGGCGGCCCGTCGAACGCCGGGCCCACCGCATCGGGTTCGGTGCCGCCCGGCGCCGGCCTCCCCCGTACCGTCACCTCGCTCGACGCCCTCGGATCCGCCGACCGGAACCGCAGTTTCGACGCCTCCCCGTCCCAGCGGCCGGCGGGCTGGAAGCCCTGGACGGCCCGCCTCCCCGCGGGCCCGACCGCCTGCGCCGCCGACCCGGCCACGCTGGCCTGCCGGCTGGGCGACGGCTCCCTGCAGGCCGTCGCCCCTTCGGACGGCCGGCTCCTGTGGCGGGCCCCGCTCGGCAAGGGCTCCACGCGCGACGCGACAACCGGGCCGGTCGTCGCCGGGGACGTGGTGGTCTCCGTCGAGGACGGGCACGTCCGTGCGCGAGCCGTCGGCGACGGCGCCATCCGCTGGGACACCCCGTTCGCCGGAAAGCCCGTCGGTCGGCTGCTCGGCGTCGACCGGCACGTCTTCGTCAACCGCGCCGACCGGACCGGCGTGCACGTCGACGCGTACGACCTCGCCAGCGGGAAGCGGCGGTGGACCGAAGCCGTGTCGACGGCCCCGACCGGCGGCGGCAAGGAGGCCGAGCGGTACGGGGCGAAGGCCTACGGCCTGAACCACCTGCTCGTGAACGGCGAGCGCGGGCTCACCGCCCACGACCCCGCCACCGGCCGGACCGTGCTGACCGCGCCCGCGGCCACGCCCCTCGGCGGCGCCGGCACGACCAAGGCCTGCCCCGACCCGCGCATCTCGTCGGGCCAGCTGTTCTGCCCCGACCCGGACGGCAAGGGCATGCACGTACGGGTCCTCCGCGATCTGACGCAGCTCGAGACCTTCGGCGACATCGTCAGGGTCCCGCGCACCGCGGCCCCCGGCCGCGTCGTGTTCGGCCCCGTGCACAGCCGCACGATGCTCGTCGCGCTGCCCGCGGACGGCCGCGTCGTCTGGGTCGGCAACAGCCAGACCGACGGAAAGCCCGGGGGCACGGCCGGTACCGTGCCCCGCGCCCGCGACGGCTCTCCGGCCGCCGTCGGCGCGCCCGTCCTGCTCGGTTCGGTCTCCGCGTACGCCGACAACGCCTCGCTGTACCTCCGCCCGGCCCGCCCCGAGGACGGCCCTCTGAAGGTCGTGCCCGTCAAGGGCGCGCCGGGGAACGTGTCGTCCGGGCAGCGACCGCCGGAGCTGCTGTCCGTGGGGGACGTGGTCCTCCTCGCGTACGCCGACGGGACCGTGCACAGCCTCGCCCTGCCGTCCGGCGGCGAGTGAGGCGATCCGAGATCCGGGATCCGGCGGTCGGGTGCCGCGAACCGCTCCGTAGACAGTGACCTTTCGAACGACTTGGGGAGTCGTCATGCTTCAGCCACTGGACGCCGCCGGCGTCCGCCGCGTCGGCCCGTACGTGACGGTCGCCGTCATCGGCTCGGGCGGCATGGGGTCCGTCCACCTCGCGCGGCGGGCCGAGGGAGACGGGGGCGCGGGAGGCGCGACCTGGGGAGACGCGGGCGCGGGAAGCGCGGCCTTGGGAGACGCGGGCGCGGGAAGCGCGGCCTCGGCGACCGCCGCGCAGGCGGGTCCGGCCCTGGCGGCGGTCAAGACGATCCACGACGGCCTCGGCATCGACGACGGGTTCCGCATCCGGTTCCGCCGCGAGGCGGAGGCCGCCCGGGCCGTCCGCGGCCCGTACACGGCCGCCCTGCTGGACGCCGACCCGGACGGCAACCCCCCGTGGCTGGCCACCGAGTACGTCCCCGGCCCCTCGCTCGCCGAGGCCGTCACCCGCCTCGGTCCGCTGCCCCTCCCCGTGCTCCGCGCGCTGGGCGCCGACCTCGCGCGCGCCCTGCGCACCGTGCACGGGGCCCGGCTGCTGCACCGGGACCTCAAGCCGGCCAACGTCCTGCTGTCGGCCGACGGCCCCAAGCTCATCGACTTCGGCATCGCCCGCGCCTTCGACGGCACGGTCCTGACCGCCGCCGGGCAGGTGATCGGCACGCCCGGGTTCATGTCACCGGAGCAGGTCGCGGGCCAGGACGACATCGGCCCGGCCTCGGACGTCTTCGCCCTGGGCGGGCTGCTGTGCTGGGCTGCCACCGGGCGCGGCCCGTTCGACGATCCGGAGCTCGCCGCGGTCTTCAGCCGTATCTCGGAGGGACGCGCCGATCTCGCCGGTCTGCCGGACGAGTTGCGCGAGGTCGTGTCCGCCTGTCTGGCCGTCGATCCGGCCGGCCGGCCGACGACGGACGACCTGGTCCGCGCGCTGGACGCGCGGGCGGCGGGCGAGCGGCCGGGCGCCGTACTCGCCCGACGGGAGGGCCCGTTCCCGTGGAGCCCGGGGGTGCGCGAGCTCATCGGGGCCTACGAGGCGGAGACCCGGCGGCTGCTGGCGTCCGCGCCGCCGGCGCCGCCGGAGGCACCGCGTACGCCGCCGGCGGGTGGGAGCCCGGTCCCGCCGATGCCGCCGGCGGGTGGGAGCCCGGTCCCGCCGATGCCGGGCCCGGGCCCGGCCTACGTCACGCCCCCGACGCCCGTCACCGCTCCCTCCCCGAACGCGCGGACGCGGCGTCGCGCGACCGTGGCCGCGACGGCGGTGGCCGGGGCGCTCGCGCTCGTCGCCGGACTCCTCGTCGGTCTCGGCTACTTCGACGACGGGGGCGATCGCGACGGAGCCGGGCGCGGACCGAGTCCCTCCGCCTCCCCGGCGCCCCCGCCCGTGGACGGCGTCGAGAGCGTGAGCGCGCAGGGCGCGGTGGGCTCCCCGCACACACTCTCGTACCCCGCTCCCGCGGGCGACGGGCGCGACGTCCCCCGCGGCTGGAAGCCCTGGCGGGTCGAGGACAAGGACGGCGCGAGCAGCTGCGTCCTCCAGGACGACCTGTTGATCTGCGCGGGCGGGACCCACGCGACGGCCTACCGTGCCGCGGACGGCTCCACCGTCTGGCGCAGCCCCAACTCCGGGATGATCCCCGGCATGTCCCACGACCGCGTCTATCTCGGCGAGGGGGAGGGAGTCGTGGTCGCGCAGCGCTCCGACGGCAAGCCGGTGGGGCGCTGGCCCGGGGCGGCCGGCTTCGTTCCCACGCGGGCGCTGGCCGCGGGCGGCGTCGTGTACGTCGGCTATCTCGGGGACGCCGGAATCGGCACGGCGGGCGAGATGATGTTCCGCGCGTACCGGGAGAGCGACGGCTCCATGCTCTGGGAGTCGACCGTCCACAACGCCTACCCGTGGGGCCTCACCCTCCTCGGCGGCAAGCTCTATATTCCGGTGGCCGGTCCGTTGACCGTCCTCGACCCGAAGACGGGAAAGACGCTCGCCGAGAAGGAGGTCTGCCTCGACCCCGTGGTGGGTCCGACGGGCGAGATGCACTGCAGCTCCACCATGGGCGGCAAGGTCCAGGACCCGATCGTGGCCGCCGGACCCGACGGCGTCGTCATCGCGCAGGCGGGTTCCGAAGTCGGCGAGGTGCGGCTCTACGCCGCGATCGAGTCGACGGGCCAGGTGCTGTGGTCCCGGCCGATCGACACCGCGGGCGAGTTCGTCGGGCTGGGCAACACGCTGGTCGTGGGTGACCGTGTCGTCGTCGCCACAGCCTCGGGCGTCGCCTCGTACGGGCTCAAGGACGGCAAGCCGCTCGCCGCGCCCGTACCGGCGACGTGGCGGATCCCGCAGGACGACC
The DNA here is from genome assembly GCF_033343995.1 of Streptomyces sp. HUAS YS2. NCBI lineage: Bacteria > Bacillati > Actinomycetota > Actinomycetes > Kitasatosporales > Streptomycetaceae > Streptomyces > Streptomyces solicathayae. The sequence continues at coordinate 2,998,977 of NZ_CP137573.1, forward strand.
CCAACGCGCAGCCCACGTTCCTGGCGGCGGGGGACGTGTTCTTCCTGACGTGGGGCGGCTCCGTCGTCTCGGCCCGTGTCCCCCGCTGACACGGGGGACACGGAAGACGGCGGCCGGCGGACGTCGGACCGACGTCCGCCCACCCGTCGCTACGGCGAGCCGGGCCACCAGGGCCGCAGTTCCGCGAACTTGGCCGCCATGACGGGACCGAGGTGCGCCTCGATCCCGCAGCCGGACTGCCCCTGGTACGGGAGGCCGTCCAGGAACGACGTCACGATCACCGGATACGCCCCGGGCACGGCGCGCCGGCTCTCCTCCTCCAGGAACGCGAGCACCTGCCGCCAGTCGGGACCGTCCGGATCCCCCTCACCGAGGTAGGACCGGACGGTCTCGTCGACGACGTCGACGAAGAAGAACACATGCGGGAGGACGCCGCCCTCACCGATGATGTGCGCCTCGTACGCCTCCTCGAACCCCGGCACCTTCGCGACGAGGTCCTTCACGAGCCGCACAGCGGCGTCGGCCGGAACGTACCCGGTCAGGACTTCCCCGCCTCCCGCGCGGCGGCCTCGACGCGGCGCCAATGCTCTTCCCAGGCCGCCTGGTCGCCGGGTGGCATGTTGTCCCTCTCCGCCGTGTACCCGACGGCCCCGTCGCTGAGTTCCCGCAGGATGTCGGCGTGCCCGGCATGCCGCTGGGTGTCCGCGAGGACGCGCACCAGCAGGTGGTGGAGCGTCGGCGACTGCCGATCGGCCGGCCACCAGGGCACGCTACCGGTCGCGTCCAGCGGCAACTCGGCGACGGTGGCGGCGGTGTGCTCCCACGCCTGCCGATAGAGCCCCACGATGTGCTCCCGCGACTCCTCCGCGGTCGCCCACATGTCGGCGTTGTCCTCGGCGGTCTCCCGGTACCACTCCGGCGCGTCGTCGCCGAAGAACGGCCGCCCGAACGTGTCGCCGAAGTACCCGAGTTCCACCCCGGTCAGATGCTTGACGAGGCCGAGCAGGTTGGTGCCGGTCGGCGTCATGGGCCGCCTCATGTCGTACTCGGACAGCCCGTCGAGCTTCCAGAGCAGCGCGTCACGGGCGTCCTGCAGATAGCGGAGAAGATCCGCTTTGGCTTGAGAGTCGTCCATACACCGAGTCTTCCACCGGGCACTGACAACGGGCCGAGGGACGGCCGCCGGGCTGCCGCCCGGCCCCACGGCACGCGAGCCCGTCAGGTCCAGTCGATCCGATGGCCGTCACGCTCGAAGGACTCCTCGACACCGGCCCAGTCCTCGACCCACTCTCCGACGGGGGCGACCGTCATCTCCGGGTCGTCCGCGACGAAGATCATGACGCCCTCGGCCTCTCCCTCCTCCTCTGTCTGAGCGAGGTCTGCGAGGCGGTCGACCCGTACGTACCTGCCGGCATCGGCGCCGGCCACGATCCGACCCACAGCCCCGAAGCGAGGCACAGAGTTCCCGTACTTCGCGATGACCGCCGAGCGGTCGAGGACCGCCGTCACACGGATCGTCGACTCCGACGAGGTGCCGGCGACGCCGTCACGCCAAGCCGCCGCGACCGCCACGTAATGCCGGCCCACCTCCGCAGCACTCACGCGCAGCGTGGGCAGCAGGACGGCAACAGCGTCATCACTCCGGGACGAAAGAGTCCCGACATCGCCCTTCTGCGCGGCCTGCTCGCGGGAGCCCAGATCCTGTCCCGCCCGCTCACCGAGTTCGGCCACGAACTCTCCGGCCGCCAGGGCGATCTGATCCGCGCCTTGCGCCTTCCCCCACAGCAGGAAGCCCAGCCCCGAGTGGACCGCGTCGAAGCCCTCGACGGCTACCGAGTCGAGGTCTCCTTCGTCCGATGCCGCGTCCAGCAGCTCTTGCAGCTCACGGTAGAGCAGTTCGACCCGCGCCTCGTCCACCGCCCCCGGTTCCCACAGCAAATCAAGGGCCCGGAACCAGGCATCGGGCGCGGCCTCGCCCGTGGACTCGGCAACGGCCCAGAAGGCCACCGCGCAGGCACGCTCCGCGCAGCCCGCCACGAAGGCCCTGGCCTGCGCGAAGGATGCCGAGTGGGCGAAGCGCCCCACACTCTCCGACAGGTGCACGTTGCTCACGTTCTCCCACTTCTTCCGCTATGAAGGTCAGCTGGACTGCAGGAGTCCCAGGGAGGCGACACCACCCCGCGACAGCCGCGACCACGATCCTGTTGCGACAGGGTTCGACCCTAGCAACGCTAGACAATCGAGCGGCAGCAGTACTAGCTTTGCCTCACTGGCTAGCAGCGCTAGATCCTGGAGGGGTCATCATGCTCAACGCACTCGAGGTGTTCACCACCGTGGTCGTCGGCCTGATGGTGGGGGTGGAGTTCTCCGTCGCCTTCGTCATGAACCGGATCTTCAACGCACTGCCCGAGGACAGTGACCAACTCGCCCGCGCCCACGGGGGCCGGATGCTCGGCGCCCTGATGCCGTTCTGGTACATCGGCTCGCTCGTCCTCAGCGCGATCTGGGCCATCGCCGGATGGCACCGACCCGGCGCCGGCCTCGTCGTCACCGCCGCCGCGCTGCTGATCGTCAGCGTGATCATGTCGATCGTGCTGCTCGTCCCGATCAACAACCGGGGCAAGACGTGGACCCCCGAGAACCGGCCCGCCGACTGGAAGGAGCAGATGAACCGCTGGGACCGCTACCACTACGTCCGCGTCGCCGTCATCATCGGCGCCTTCACCCTGCTGGTCACCGCCCTCACCTGAGCCCCCGGGCCGACACCGCAGGCGGCTTCCGGGAACAGCGGGCCATCGGCGGCCTGCCCGTGCGACGTCGGGTTACCGCGTCTCCCGAAGCCGCGCCTCCGGCAGTCGCGCGATGTCGGACACCGGTCCGATGTGGCCGAGCTTGTCGGGGTTGGACACGGAGTGGATCGCCCGCACCATGCCGTCGACGACATCGAGTTCGACCACGCTTGCCACGCGCCCTTCCGCGTCGACGATCAGCGCCCCCGGCCGGCCGTTGATCCAAACAGGCCGGAGCGCGGCACCGAGCGACCGAAGCCGTCGCAGCCCGCCGACGAACAGCTGCACCACACGCAGAGGCTCGGTCACCGACTTCCCGATCGCCCGCGCCTTGCCGCCGCCGTCCCCGTGGAACACCACGCCCGGCGCGAGCATGCCGAGCAGCGCGTCCATCTCGCCGCCCGCCGCGGCCTCGAAGAACGTACGGGCGAGCTCCCCGCCCTCCGCCCGCCTCGCCGGGGCCGGCGCGCTGTCCGCCACGGGTCCCGCGGCAGCGATGCGCTTCCTGGCACGAGCGAAGATCTGCCGGCAGTTCGCCTCGGACTTGCCGGTGGTCCTCGCGACGTCCGGGTAGTCGTACCCGAACACCTCGCGCAGCATGAACACCGCCCGCTCCACCGGCGACAGGGCCTCCAGCAGGACGAGGAAGGCCATCGACAGGGAGTCGGCCAGTTCGGCGTGTTCGGCCGGACCCGGCCGGTCGGCGGAGACCACGACCGGCTCGGGCAGCCACTCCCCCACGTAGGTCTCCCGCCGCACTCGCGCCGAACGCAGGTGGTTGATGCCCAGACGCGTCACCGACGTCGTCAGATACGCCTTTGGGGCGGCGATCTCGGTCCCCACCTGGTGGGCCCGGGTCAGACCGAGGAACGCGTCCTGCACGATGTCCTCGGCGTCGCCCACGGACCCTGTCATCCCATAGGCGATGGAGAAGAGCAGCGGCCGGTAGCCCGCCGCGTCCCCCAGATCCGTCGGTTCCGGCACGGAAACCCCCTCGACTCCCCCGGCTCCAGCCCGACTCCCGTACCGCGCAGGCTATCCGAGACGTCCGGCTTGCGGATCAAGAACGGAGCGGGTGACCCAGGTCACGTTCGGCTCCTGTCACAGCTCACCGGGGTGCCCTGTCTGAGAGGGGCAACAGCGAACAACGACAAAGGAATCCGATGAACCTCGCCCTGTGGATCGTGACCGGACTGCTCGCCGCTGCCTTCCTGCTCGGGGGAGCCTTCAAGGTGATCACGCCGAAGGAGAAGATAGCCGCTGGTGGGTCGAGCGGCAGATGGGTCGAGGACTTCAGCGAGGGCGGTGTCAAGGCCATCGGAGCCCTCGAGGTCCTGGCCGCGGCGGGCCTGGTCCTGCCCGCCGTACTCGGCATCGCGCCGGTTCTGGTGCCCCTGGCCGCCCTCGGTCTGGTGCTGCTCATGCTGGGTGCGGCAGCCACCCGCATCCGACGCCACGAGACCAAGCTCGTGATGGTGGACCTGGCCTATGTCGCCCTGGCCGCCTTCGTGGCGTGGGGCCGCTTCGGCCCCGAGTCCTTCATCGGCTGACGGAGAGCATGGGCGACGGTCGTCTGTACGCACCAAGGAGTGAACGGCCGTACGGGAGACCCCTCGTGTACGGCCCGTTCACGACTCGGACTTCTACGGGGCCTGCTCCCGCAGGCCGTTCTTGATCGACTCCCGGATCTCCTCCCCGGCAAGGCCGCGCCGAAAGTACTGCTCGGCCAGTGCCGGCAACCACGGCTCGAACCGGCTGAGGTCATCCGAAAGTACGCAAGCGGCTCCACCAACAGTGCCGCCTCGAGAACGGCGCGGGCGAGCCGGACGGTCCCCTCGTCCTCCTCGTCGGGCCACTGGCCCCAGTCGAACGGCATGGCTCGCAAGGGCGCCGGCAGCAGCGGCTTGTTGTCGGCCGTCACTTCACTCCCAGGTACTCCAGCGCCTTCATCGGACGGGCCTTCCGCTGTGGCCCTGACCCGGTGCCGCACAACGCAGCGGGGCCGCGGCCGAGTCGAAACTCGGCGACGGCCCCGCGCGTCGTAAGTGGTGTGACTACGCGCCGCTCGCGGCGCGCTGGAAGGAGACCTCCACGCGGCGGTTCTTCTTCCGGCCTTCCTCCGTGCCGTTGTCGGCGATGGGGTACTGCTCGCCGTAGCCGCGGATCTCGTAGGTGATCCCGGCGGAGGCGAGTTCCTTCGCCAGCACGGTGTGCACCGCCTCGGCGCGCTGCTTGGACAGCACGTCGCCGTGCGCCGAGGAACCGAGGTTGTCGGTGAAGCCGAAGACGCGGACCTTCTTCGCGTCCTGCTTCTTGATCTCGGCGGCGATCGCGGCGATGCGGGAGTTCGCGGCGGAAGACAGCTTGGCGCTGTCCTTGCCGAACAGCACCTCCGCCTGGAGCGCGAACTTGATGTCGGCGTTCGTGTCCTCGCGACGCTCGTTGCCCTCGAGGTCCTCGATCACGGACTTGATGTCGAGCACCTTGGCCGGCGCGAGCGTGCCGCCGTCGGGGAGCTTCAGATCGGGGTCGTTGGCATCGATCTTCACGGGCGCCGCGGCGGACGCGGACGGGTACGGATTCTCGTCAGCAAGAGCATTCGGCGTGAGCACACCGAAGGCGAGCGCTCCGGTGACAGCGACACCGGCCGCGCGCACGGCGATTCGCCGGGTACGGGTCAGGGTCACGGTCATCAGGAGATCTCAATCGGCGCGTTGGGGAAGCCCGGGAACTGGAGGTCGACGGTGGTGGTCGAGGTAGGAGGCGCCGGGAACTGGGCGAAGAACTGGAAAGTCGCGCCCGCCGCGATGGACGGGTCGAATCCCGCGGTGGTGAGGGGACGGTTGTCCGTGTCCCTCAGCACGTAGTAGCGCTTCTTCTCCTTGGAGTCCACCAGCGTCATGGCGGCCACCGAGCGGCCGCTGCCGGCAACGTCCTGCTCCTGACCACTCCACTGGATCGGCGTCGTGTACGCGTTCTGAGTGGTGTTCTTGAACGCACCGCTCACGGTGACGAACCCACCGGCGTCCCGCTTGACCTCGTGGATGACCATCTCGATGCCGTCATTGCCCTTGAGGGTCGCAACGACCTTGCTGTTGTCCGGGTAGGTCTTGCCGTCACCGCTCTTCGACGGCTGCTGCTTACCCGAGGACGACGACGAGGAGGCGTTCTCCTTCGACGTCCCGGGGTCCTCACCGCAGGCCGTCAGCGAGAAGGCCAGGGCCGCCGCCAACAGCGCGGCTGCGCCGGCTCGACGCGTCGTCCTCACATGCCGAATGCTCATGAATGGTCTTCCTTTGTGTTCGCTCGCGGTCAGTCCTCGGCCAGGCGGACGTTGAACAGGTCCGCCATGCCCGGAAGGAGGTCAAGATTCCCTGGGTCTAGTTCCCAGTCGCTGCCGTCACAGATGAGACCGCCCAGGGAGGGCTTAGGCTTGTCGTTGCCCTTGCCCTGATCGTCGTCGTCCCCGTCCTCGGGCTTCGGCGCCTCTGGGGGCTTGAACTGGCACCGGAACTCGACCACGGCCGTGGCCTTGGATTCCGCGTGCTTCGTCTCGGTCCCGTCGACAATGCTGTTGCCCATGGACTGCTGCGCCCTGACGTCCACCGTCACGCCCCATCGTCCGCCCCACAGCTCGTTGCAGCTGAGCTGATGCGCGCCGTTGGCCTGGGCGAACCGCGGTCCTCCGTAGCAACCGCTGCGCCGCTCCGGCACGTTGCCATTGGCGAAGAGAGCCATGAGCCACGGCACGTCGCGGGCGAGGATGTGTTCACGGAGAGGGTCGTCGAGATCATCTCGGGACTGCTGTGCCGCCGCCAGAGCGGCGGCGTCCGCCGCCGTCTGTGTCTTGTTGCGGCTGACATCGGCCTGACCGAACGCGAAGAACATCAACGCAAGGAAGAGCAGGCCGACAACCGCTGTGATGTACAGCGGTGTGGCCTGCCCTTCCTCGCCGCGAGCGAGTCGGCTCACTTGTTGAGGACCTCGTTGATCTTCGTGGTGAACTTGTTCGCCATGGTCTCGCCCATCTTGGTGTTCAGCAGGGCGACCAGGATGGCGACCACGAGGATCGTGATGCCGACGTACTCCAGCGCGCCCTGGCCACGCTCGCGCTTCTTCTGCAGGGCGTCGATGCGGGTGTCGACCCAGGAACCGACGTAGACCTTGGTGGCGGTGGCGGTCTTCAGCATGACGTCGTTCATGATGTTCCCCTTCGGGTTCGGCCGACCGATAGTCGGCCGACTCTGCGTAAGTCTTCGTGTCTTCCGCGCTTCCGGCTTCCTCCTGGCCGGTCTCGCTTTCGACATGAGAAACGTACGCCGGGGCAACACCCTCGGACATGGGCCCTAGGGCCCAACTCCGGTCCCAACGCGGGGATTGGGCCCTGTGCTCGCTCGCGTGGGCCTGAAGGCCCAGGCCCAGGGAGGCGTCTCGCTCAGGCATTGCGGGACGCACCTCCTCTCGCGATGCCGTGCCAGATGGCGATGGCCTCGCCACGGCTGCCGGCGTTGAGCTTGGCGAAGATGCGGTTGATGTGGTTCTTGACGGTCTTCTGGCTGATGAAGCAGGTGGCAGCGATCTGCTGATTGGTCATGCCCGACGCGATCAGGTCCATCACTTCCACCTCCCTCTGGCTCAGTTCGGACAGCAGGGCCCCCGCGTTCTGGGGGCTCGTCGAAGACTGTCCCATATTCGCTTGCAAAAGCGAAGGGTTTTGAGGTGAATGTTGCGCGGCCGTCACCGGGGCAACAGCGTTCACCTGCGGGTTCATTGGCGGCATGGGCCGGTGATGCCCACTTGTTTCGTATGCGGGTGCAGATGGTTGCTGCGGCACTGTCGGCTGGTAGCCGGGCCCGGTGAACGCCGTTCCCAGGCCCTCGGGCAGGGCCTGGCCGCCCTGACCCGGCACCCCGCCACGCAGCTGCTCCAGGAGCGCGGAGGAGGCGGAGTGGGTGAAGTGGGCACGTCCCTGCTTGATGTCGCGTACGGCCGCCACCAGCTGGTCCGCGGTGAACTCGCCGTGGACGAGGTAGCCGCCGGCGCCCAGCCGCAGCGCCTCGTGCACGATCTCGCTCTCGCGGCTGTACGTCATCATCAGCACCGGCGCGATCCGCACCAGGTGGGGCAGGGCGGATATGCCGTCCACCCCCGGCATGCGGACGTCCAGGAGGACGACGTCGGGGCGGTGCTGGACAGCCGCCTCGTAGGCCTGACGCCCGTCCGCGCCCTCGGCGACGACCTCGATGTCGTCACGCCCGGAGAGCAGGACGGTCAGTCCGGCCCGTACGACGGGGTTGTCGTCGGCGACGACCACCCTCAGCGGCGGGGCTGCGGAGGGCGGATGGTCGGGCAGGGCGGGGAACCCTCCGGACGCGGGGACGGGTGAGGCGGGAACGGGCGATCCGGACACCGGTGTCCCTGCCGTGTGGTGGGAGCTGAGCGGTGACGGATGCGACGAGGTGTGCTGCGAGACGTGATGCTGCTGGGTCCAATGCTGCCCAGAGCTGTGGGATACGTCGTCCGGCATGGTTGTGGCCTCCTCTCTCTCAGAAGGTGGGGGTCAGGGAAGGAGCGACAAAGTGCTGTGGGGGGAGCAGTTGGGCCCACTCCGGGCCCAGGGCTGCGATGGACAGTTCCAGTCGTACTTCGGTGCCTTGTGCCGCCCGGCCCTTTCCTATGCGGATACGGGCGCCGACGGACGCGGCCCGCTCGACCATGCCGACCAGGCCGAAGTGCCCGGCCCGCTTCAGATCGTCGAGCGTGGTCCCGGCCGGCAGGCCGGTGCCGTCGTCGTACACGCTGATCCGCAGGACGTCCCCGACAATGCCGGCGGAGACCTCCACGTGGGTCGGGTGCGCGTGGCGGTGCGCGTTCTCCATGGCCTCGCCCGCGATGGTCAGCGCGTGACGCGCGATCACCTGCGGCATCGGAGGCACGTGGACCGTGCTGAGGTGGCGGAACGTCGCGTGGAAGCTGTGGCGGCGCGAGAAGTCGGCGGTCCGCGCCTCCAGTTCCGTCATGACGTCGACGCCGCCGTCGAGGCCCGATTCGCGGCGCAGGTCCGAGAGCAGCTCCCGGGACTCCGCCGCCGCCCGCCGGGCCGAGCGGGCGACCAGTTCGGCCTGGTGCTTGACGGTCAGCGGATCCATCCGCTCGACCGTGCTCGCCAGACCGTCCGCCGCGAGCGCCAGACCGTGCAGCGTCTTCGCCACGGAGTCGTGCATCTCCCGGGCGAGCCGGGCCCGCTCCCCCTCGACCGCCTCGTTGACGGCCAGGCGGGCGCGGGTCTCGGTCAGCGCGGTGGACGCGGCGCCGAAACGGAGCAGCAGACCGCGCAGGGTGCTGCCAACGGCGCCGGCCATCAGACAGAGACCGACGAGCAGGAGCGCGGAGATGTCGGCTTCCGCCGGGCTGACGCCGTAGGCCGCGCCGAGGAGGGCGACCTGGCAGCCGGCGAACACCGCGCCGCCGCGCCAGCTGTAGACCAGTCCGGCGAGCAGCGGCGTACAGATGGTGACGTACGCGAGCGTGGAGTTCGGCGAGGCGGCGAAGAGCAGCATGGCGCCGAACACCATGTCCACGGCGAGCAGCCACGGGTGCTTCAGCAGGAAGGGACCGAAGCGCTCCCAGTCACGCAGCAGGGCGTAGGAACCCATGACTGTGACCAGGACGGCTGCGCCTATGAGCCAACCGGCGGGCCCCTGCTCCGCCTTGGCCAGAGCGAAGGGAGTGGCGAGCGCCGTCATGGCGAGGCGGAAGCCGAAGAGCTGCCGACACAGCGCCTGGAGCGCATTGATCTGGATGGGTATGCCGGGGGCCGGCTCACTCGCCTGCTGAGGTAGCCCCCCGCTGATCCCGCCGGCCTGAAGCGTCATGCGGTCGTCACCTCCCTGTCGTCCTCGCCTCGCCTCGTGATGCCGATCAGCCGAACATGGAGTCGAAGTCGACGTCGGCGGCGTAGTAGAAGCCCACACCGATGAGAATCATCGTCGCCGGAAGCATGAAGCTGGTGACGATGAGCGTGGACTTCGGAACGGCCTTGGACGCCTTCTGCCGGGCCAGCTGCGCGTCGGTGCGCCGCATGTCGGTGGCGATCTGGATGAGCGTGTCGACGATGGGAGCACCGAGTTCCTCGCCCTGCTGGAGGGCGGAGACGAACATCGACACCTGCTCCGAGTCGTTCCGCTTGCGCAGCTCGTCGAAGGCCTGACGACGGCTCATACCCATGTCCATCTGGCGCAGCGTGATCTTGAGCTCGTCGGCCCAGGGGCCCTCGTACTTCTCCGAGACACGCTCCAGCGCCTGCCGGAAGCCGAGACCGGCGGAGACGACGACGGCGAGGACGTCGAGGAAGTCGGGAAGCGTCCGCTCGATGTTCTCCCGCCGCTTCTGCAGGGCGATACGGAGGAGGAAGTCCACCCAGAAGAGGCCGTAGACGGCGAAGATGAGCCCCAGGAAGATCTGGCCATTGATCAGTACGGAGAAGGCCGCCGCGCCGCCGAGGATCGAGTAACCCGCCTTGCGGGCGGCGTAGCGGTTGAGGGTCAGACCGTTCGGGTTACCGGCCAGGTCGAGCTTCCGACGCATGGCGTCGGCACGCTTCTGGCCCATGATCCGCAGCACGCGGTCCACGTGCCGTTCGCCCAGCTTGTCGATGAGCGATCCGGTGGCGGTGGTGCGCGAGGAGCCCGACTCCAGGGCGGACACGAGGTCTCCGGGGAGCTTCGCGTCGGCGCGGTACATCCGTACGCCCTGGAACACACCCCACACGGCGAGGCCGATGACCAGGGAAAGTATGAGATCCATGGTGGTTTCCCCGCCTTTCAGGTACGGATCTTGGTGAGTCGGTTGATGAGGAAGAAGCCGAGTCCGTAGAGCCCGGCCGAGATGATGACGGCGATCTTTCCGACGGTCGCCGCGGTCATGTCGTCCAGTGCGCCGTCCCGCATGCTGTTGATGACCAGCAGGAAGCCCGCGCCGAGCACGGGCACCATGATCGCCGTCATCTTGACCTGCGACAGCAGGGTGCTGACCTCACGCCGGGTCTCCTTGCGCTCTTCCAGCGTCTCTGTGAGGTTGCGCAGCGAGGTGACGATCGTGCCACCGGCGCGGCTGGACAGGATCAGAGTGGTGAGCAGCACGGTCAGCTCGCGCGAGGGCAGCCGCTCGCTGAGCTCGTTGAGCGCGTCCTCCAGCGAGTGGCCGACGGCAAGCTGGTCCGCCACCCGGCGCAGTTCCTCCTGGGCCGGGTCGTCCAGTTCCTCGCACGCCATCACGATGGCGGTACGCAGCGCCAGGCCGGCCTGAGTGGCGTTGGCCAGCAGACGGCTGAGCTCGGGCAGCTGGTTGATGAACGCGTCGGTGCGCTTGGCGATCTGCATGTCGAGGAAGGCCTTGCCGCCCCAGATACCGATGGCCACGGCGAGGAGACCGAAGAACGAGGCGAAGATCGCCGTCGCGATGAAGTACACGCCGACCAGGACGCCGACCACGTACACGACGTACTCGCCCACGGTGATGTCGAGACCTGTCGCAGCCAGCTTGCGCGCGATCTTCTTGCCCAGCTGGGTGCCGCGCATCCTACGGTCGACGCCGACGAACCGGCGGCGCCGGCCCAGGCCCTCGTACTGTCCCGTCTGGGACATCCGTCGGTACAGCTCGTCCTGATGGGCCTTGCCCGACGAGAAGGTGTGGACGCCGATGACAACGAGCACACACGCGACGAGTGTGACTCCGATCGTCAGGAGCGGGAGTTTGTCCATGTCGGGCGGAACCTTCTGGGTGAGCGGCGGATGGGGGGACGTGTGGGGACGGCGCCGGCCGGGGCCTACGCCGACTTGCGCATCACGAGCTGGTCGTCGGACTGCGCCACACCGAACGCGGCGGGAATGGGCTCGCTCCTCATGTAGAGCTTCTCGGCGATGCGCCTGGGCAGCGGGTAGTACTCGAAGTTGCCGTAGATCCGGCCGTCGGACGCCATCGGCTGGGCGTTGAACCGGCAGACCGAGACGATCCGGTAGTCCTCGCGGCCGTGCGAGTCGACGATGGCGATCTCGGTGATGCGACGGGAACCGTCGGCATGACGCGTCAGCTGGACGATCACGTCGAGGGCACTGTTGATCTGGTCCTTGATCGCCACGAAGGGGATCTCGACCTCGGACATGGACGCCAGGGTCTGGAGTCGCATGAGCGCGTCCTCGGCGTTGTTCGCGTGGACGGTGGCGAGCGACCCGTCGTGACCGGTCGACATCGCCTGGAGCATGTCGAGGGTCTCACCGCCACGGACCTCACCGACGATGATGCGGTCGGGGCGCATACGCAGGGAGTTCTTCACCAGGTCACGAATGGTGATCATGCCCTTGCCTTCGACGTTCGGCGGGCGGCTCTCCAGGGTGATGACGTGGGTCTGCTGGAGCCGGAGCTCGGCGGAGTCCTCGATCGTCACGATGCGCTCGCCGTCGGGGATGAGACCCGACAGCGCGTTCAGCAGCGTGGTCTTGCCGGTACCGGTGGCGCCGGACACGATCACGTTGAACTTGGCCCGCACCAGACCGGAGAGCAGCACCATCATGTGCTCGTCCAGCGAGCCCAGGCCGATCATCTCCGCGAGCGTGTACGCGCGGGGGAATCGACGGATGGTGAGGATCGGGCCGGTCAGGGACAGCGGCGGGATGATGACGTTGACACGTTCGCCGGAGGGCAGACGGGCGTCGACCATCGGATTCGCCTCGTCCACACGCCGGTTGACGGTGGAGACGATGCGCTCGATCGTCTGCATGAGCTGCTCGGACGACGAGAAGCGCATCGGCAGCAGTTCGAGCCGACCGCCGCGCTCGACGAAAACCTGGTCGGGTCCGTTGACCATGATTTCGGAGACGGACGCGTCTTCGAGCAGCGGTTCCAGGATGCCGAGACCGAGGGCCTCGTCGACGACGCGACGGATGAGCTGCGAGCGCTCGACCGTCGAGAGAACCGGGCCCTCGCGGCTGATGATGTGGCCGAGGACGCGCTCCAGGCGCGCCCGGCGGTCGGCCGCGGCCAGCGAGGACATCTCCGCGAGGTCGATCTCCTGCAGGAGCTTGGCGCGGTAGACACCGACGAGGAGGTCTCCCTCGTTCTGGCCACTGTTCGGCTCAGGGCTGTTGATGCGTGCCCTCAAGCTCATGTCGTCAACTCCTGCTTTTCACTGGTCGGTTGCTCGGTACTGCGAAATCGCCTCTGCCAGAGGCGGTCAGTCCTTCGGCATCGTGGCGCGCTTCTCGGCCGTGCCGAAGTCGATTCCCGGCACCACGGACGGGACCTTGACGCGGACGGTCACCGTGGCCTCGTCGCCCCAGCCCATGGGGAGGATCATCACGCCGCCGCCACTCTCCAGGAAGTCGGAGATCGCCTCGCGGCCGGCCGTCTCGGCCGACGTGTCGGACCGCTGGTCGGTCACGGCTCGAGCCGCGGCTCGCGCACCGGTGCCGGCCTGCTGCGCGGCGAAGACGCCGAGCCCAAGCTGAATCACGAGGAGGGCGACGATCAGCAGGATCGGGATCCAGCCGACGAGTTCCAGGGCCGCCTGGCCGCGGTCGCGGCGCACTGCTCGGAGCTTCATGGTCAGTTCTCCCTCACAGCTGCGGACTCGCCCGGGATCCGGATGTCCATCTTCGGACCGCCGGGGAAGAGCAGCGGAACCTTGAGATTGACCGTGGCCTTGACCAGGTCGCCGTCCGGCCAGCAGTCGATGTCGGCACCCTCGCGCCACGGTCCCGGCAGGTCTTCCTCGCCGGCCTTCTCGCAGGCCAGCTCCCGGCCGCCGGGCACCCAGATCCAGTCGGTCACCGTACCGGCCCGCACCCCCTTGTCCGCCGCGTTCCCCGCGAGCGAGAAGGTGTAGCCGACGAGGGCGCACTGCCAGAGGATGACCAGTACCGCGAGCATCATCGGGACCGTGCCGACGAACTCGATCGTGCCCTGGCCCCGGTCGTCACGCGACCGGGTGAGCGCTCCCGCTCCTATCCCTGGTGAACTCATGATTCAACGTTCCCCCTTGACTCCGTGTTGACGGCTGACGACTGACTTACGAGCGCGGCTTGCGCAAGCCGAAGGACCCGCGGTCCCCGCCCTTCGCACGCCCGCCGGCCTTCTCCGGCTGCTCGGCCTGCTTCACCATGCCCAGCTCGCCCGCCAGGGCCCACATCGCCTGCTTCACCACGGCCCGCGCCTCCAGGTCCTGCATGCGGCCCGCGTCCACGGCCGCCTGAAGTTCCTTGAAGTTGGACGGGATGGCGACGCCGGCGACCTTGGTCCCGGTGATCTTCTGGACGAGCGGCGGCTGGATCTCCGTGTTGCGGATGTAGCGGTTGACGACCGTCGTGGTCTCCTCCGCCTTGCGGATCTGGAGCCGGTCCCAGAGCTTGACCATGCGCTTGGCCGCCCGCACCGTGACGACGTCGGGCGTGGTGATCAGCAGCGTCGTGTCCGCCATCTCGATGGCGGCGGCGTTCGCGCTGTTCAGCACGGTGCCGCAATCGATGACCACGATCTCGTACTTGTTGCGCAGGGCGCTGATGGTCTGCCGTACCGCCCGGTCGTTGACCTCTTCGGCCCGTTCGCCCTCCGCCGGGGCGAGCAGCAGTGCGACCTTGCCCGCCTTGTCTCCGGAGTAGACGACGTCCTGGAGGACGCGGGGCGTGATGTCCGCGATGCCGGCGAGGTCGACGACCGACCGGCGGTGCTGGACGTCGACGTACGAGGCCACGTCGCCGGCCTGGAGGTCCAGGTCGACGAGGACCGTGCTCATGCCCGACGCCTGGGCGGCCAGCGCCGTCTGCACGGCGATAAGCGTCGTGCCGACGCCGCCCTTGGCTCCGCTGACCGTGACGACCATGCCGCCCGGGCCGCTCAGGACATCGGGCCCCTGGCCCAGGTGGCGGCGAACGCCGACGGACCAGGCCGCCGCCGCCTGCACGCGCTGGGCCAGCTCCTCGTACGAGAGGGGCAGGCCGACCAGGCCGCGCGCACCGGAGTCCGCGGCGGCCTGGTAGAGGCCCTGGCTGGCGTCGGCCGTGACGAGGATGACGCCGACGGCCGGGAACCGCATGGAGACCTCACGGATCAGCTCCAGCGCGGGGACCGGACCGATCCGTTCATGCACCAGGACGACCTCGGGCAGCTCGTCGAGCGACTCGCCCGCCAGGCGGGCGAGTGTGTCGAGCAGTGAGGTCGAGTCACCGACCGGCTGGGCCGGCTCCGCGTCCGGGAGCTGGCTCAGCAGGGTGGTGATGGATCGGGCGGCGTCGGCGTCACCGACGGCGGGGAGGATACGTGTGGTCATCCGGATGTCACCTACTCGCGTCTTCCTGCAGCGTGTACTTGTCGTCGCCCGGGCGCAGGGTGGTCGGGCTGCCCTTGGCGACAAGGGCGAGGCGAAGGTTCGCCGCGAAGGACTCGGCGTACGCCACGCGCTGCGCGTCCAGGGTGTTCAGGGCGAAGGTGATCGGCACCGCGTTGGCGGCCTGGTTGCGGTCTTCCTTCGTGGGCTCGAGAGCGGTCAGCTGACCGACGTCCAGCACCTTGGCGTTGACCACGATGATGCGCGACTCCGACGGCTTGCCCTTGCCGAGCTCGTCACCGGCGAACGTCGCGTAGATGTTGACCAGCGAGCCCTGCGTGATCTTGCCGGCGACACCGGTCGCCGCGTCGATCATGATCGCGATCTCCTGCTGGCCGTTCTCCAGCGCCGGGCGCTGGACGATCATGTCCTCCTGGAGGAGGGAGCCACGCCGGAGGCCGGTCACGGCGGTCTTCTGGTCGATCACGCTGATGTCCGTGACCGCGGTCGAGGAGAGCCAGCGCTTCGGCATCTTGACCTTTTCGAACTGCGCGGGCGTCAGCTTGCTATATGCGGCTATGTCCGTCTTCAGTCGGTATGCCGTGACTTCCGGTCCCACCTTGGAATTCACGTCGCTGATCACCGACAGAACACCGGCGAACGCGGCAAAGGCGCACAGTACGGAGAGAAGCAGAAGAACGACGCCGCGGCGTTGGCGTGAATTCATGGGCGGGACAACCTCATTGGGAGACGACTACGGGCAAGCGGATGGGCAGCGGTTCAGGTGGCGCGCTTCGAGCGGGAGTTGCGAGTCGGGCTTCGAGCGGTTCCGTCGTACCGGGCTTCTGACCGGGCACCCGAGGAAGCAGAGGGGAGGAACATGCGCGTCCGCAGGACGCGCCCCCCGGCGTTCCTCGGTGCCCCCTAAGCGTTCAGGACACCTTGAGCGTGGTTTTGGTTCTCCGCCGAGCTCAACGGGGCCGCGCAGAACCCGCACCGGTCACCGATGAGTTCGAGGCCGCACCAGGTGCAGACCTCGCGTCGCACGGATGAGACCAGCTGGTAGACGATGGAGATGTTGGGCAGGAACGCGGCGAACTCGACGAGTTTCGAAGTGCCCCACCATCCGGCGGACTCCGCCGGCAGTGTCACCTCCTGCACCCCCTGCACCTGCCAGGCGGGGGCCAGGGTACTCGTGACCCAGTCGGACTGGAGCTGACCCTTGGCGACCGCGAGATGGGTGCCGAACTCCGGGCCGGCCAGGTCCCCGCCGCCGATCTTGATGAGCTGGGGCGTCGGGTTGGCCAGGACCGCGAACTGGGATCCGGGGACCCACGACTTGGCGTGCGTCTTGAGGCTGACGGGCACGCGGTCGAGCCGGGTAACCGAGTTCAGCAGGGCTCCGGAGTAGATGTAGTGCGAGAGCAGGCGGGCGGCCGAGGCCACCACCCCTGCGCTGAAGTCGCAGATGGACAGCTGGCGCAGCTGCCGGACCAGGACCGCGACGCCCAGCGGAGGCAGGTCGAGCTTCAGCAGGGCGATGCGGTCGCTCTCCAGGACCGCGCGGATGGTGTGCAACCGCCGTTCGTGGGCAGGCGAGATGTTGGCCGGGTACGCCGCGACGACGTATCCGTGCTGCTCGACCAGGACCTGCATGTCGGCGAGCGCGGCCTCCAGTGGCTGTGCGTCCGGGTGCTGCAGTAGTGCGGCGGTCGGTGTCTGATGATCTTGTGGTGGCAGCACCAGTTCCGTACTGGTGACGGCAATGGCGGTCGGCACGCTGATTCCCCGTTCAGGCTCCGTCCACCGGGGTCCCGGTGGCCGCAGTTCCCTCATACTCTTTCGCGCTCAGTATCAGCACTTTATCCACCTCCTACGACACAGAGAACACCTATCAGGTCCCAGGCGGGCAACCATCACAAGGCCTCTACGGTCAATTCGGGCAAAAAGGCCGGTAGTTAACGGTTCTATCATCTCTCCCGCCCGTCACCGGACCGGGCCCAATGTCCCAGGTGGGCCCACATTGGGGTCCCAGGGCCCACGCCGTCCCCTCCCACGATCCGTACCGTCTGGTTCCGTTCACTGGAATCACCAGCAGGCCGCGGCCGTGCGGCAGCCTTCGGAGGGGGCGCGGTATGCGACGAGGAAGCCGAATACCGGCCAGATCCAGAATGTGGCGCGACACACATATGGAGCGCGACACATGGGGCCGTCCCCTCCGCGTCGACAGCCTCCCGCTCGACGACCGCGGTGCCACCGCCCTCGACTACGTCGGCGTCACCATCGTCGTCGTCGCCATCGTGGGCGCGCTGCTCGGCACCAGCATGGACGGCCGGCTCGCCGACAAGTTCCGGTGCCTGGCCTCCCTCGACCTCGGCTCCTGCGGCAGCAACGGGACCGGTGACGAGGCGTCGAAGCCCAAGACCGACGCCGACTACCAACCCCCCCTCTGCCAGATCTCCGCCATCAGCGACAAGGCCGGCTCCAAGGCCAAGTTCCTGTTCTGGGAGTTCGGCAAGGAGTACGGCTTCCAGGAGCAGCACTACAAGGCGAACACGGACGTCAACAAGGACGGCAAGGTCGACGACAACGACCAGATGGTCATGATGACGTTCACCGACGCCGCCTCGATCGCCGCCAAGAAGGAGTTCAAGCCGGGCCTCAAGGTCGGCAAGATCGGCGCGGACACGCTGGAGCTCGGCGCCGGTGTCAAGGTGACCAACGGCGACACCTGGGTGTTCGAGAGCGAGGACGAGGCCAAGCGCTTCCGCGAGGACATCGAGAAGCTCCAGATGTACGAGATGCGGCGCACGATGCCCGGCGGTGCCGAGGCCAGCATGGGCGACAGCATCCTGTACCTGTTCGGCACGGGCCCCCTCAAGGAGGAGGAGGAGACCCGGGAGCGGATCGAGCGCGACCTCGGCAAGAACCGGAACATCACGTACGGCAAGCTCGGCGCCGAGGGCTCCGCGTCCGGCGGCCTGAAGATCTCGGCCGGTGACGACAAGAAGCTGAGCGCGACACTGGGCGGCAACGTAAAGCTCTCGCCCGAGGTCACCTGGACCGACAACAACTACAAGGGCACCAAGTCGTACACCTACTCCATGGCCCTGGAGTACGGCACGAAGCTCGGGTACGAGGCCGGCCCGCTGAACGGCGAGCACTCGGCCACCTCGACCCAGACGGGCACGATGACGGTCACCAAGGACAAGGAGACCGGAAAGATCATCCGGGTCGACATGACCCGCACCGTCGAAAAGGGCGGCACGAAGGACGGTGTCAAGGGCAAGGGCGACAACGGAAAGAAGGACGACGACAAGCGCGGCGGCAGCGCCGGCGTGAAGGGCTCCGACGCGGAGACCGGCATCGAGGTCGTCACGAATTCGATCGTCATCCCGAAGGACGAGAAGGGCGACGCCGACCGCAAGATCGTCGAGGACTGGCTCTCCGAGAACAGCGATCTCGGCACGCCGTGGGACTACATGTTCAACAACAACGCCCCGACGACGCGCCCGGGCAACGACGACCCGTTCGGCCAGCTCATGTTCGACAAGGGAATGTCCAGCAAGACGAAGTACACCGGAAAGACCGACGCCGCGGAATACGGATTCGATCTGAACCTCGGTCTGAGTCTCGGATTCTCGCTCTCCACCGAGCACAAGGAAGAAACGCTCAACGACGCCGAATTCCTGGGCGCCCCCCAGGGTGGATCGCGGTCGTATGTCCCGTACAGCTACTGTGCGAACTGATCCGGACAAGGGGAGCAGGAGTACGGTCATGAAAATCATCCAGCGTGCGACCGCCTTCGGCGTGGGGGCCGCCCTGGCCCTCGCCCTGACGGGCTGCGGCGGAACGGACGACGAGGGCGCCAAGGCGACCGTGCCCGAGGGCTGGTCCGAGCTGACCACCAAGGGTGTGGACGTCGCCTACCCGCCGGCCTTCAAGCCGCAGAGCGACGCCGAGCGGAGCGACTACAACGCCGCCGCGGCCACGCTGACCGAGGGCGACCGGCGGGTGGGCATCATCACCGTCCAGCTGAACTTCACCACCGCGCATTCCGCGGAGCAGGCGGCGATCGCCGCCGAGGCGGGGGTGCAGCTCGGCTCGAAGGTTCAGCCCACGAAGAAGGTCGAGATCGCGGGCACCGACGACGCGCGGCGGATCGACTTCGAGTTCGTGTCCGTGGGCGACAAGGGCCAGCCGGTCCGCGGCGCCAAGATCCACGGCACGATCGTCACCGGCCTGGACTCGAAGGACAAGACCTTCGCCATCCGCGTCGACGCCCAGCAGGGCAAGATCTCGGACGACGAGCTGGCGAAGATCGTCGCGTCGATCGAGGTCCACTGACATGGAGGTCCCCGGCGGCAGCCTGCTGTTCTTCGGCTTCATGGCGGCGCTGTTCGGTGTGTTCGCGGTGTCGTACGGGCGCCGGCTGCTCACCGTGCTGCACACCGTCCGCCGGGGCGTCCGCACGACGGGCGAGTGCAGCAAGGTGGAGTACCCGGACCGGGACTCCGACGCCAAGGACCACTACTTCGTGTTCCGCACCGCCGACGGCCGCGAGGTGGAGTTCAAGGACCTCGCCGGCTGGACGATGAGCAAGGGCGCCCAGGTCACCGTCGCGTACGACCCGGCGGACCCGGAGCGCACCGCGACCATCGCGGGCCGGGACAACTGGGCGCCGATCCGCCTCGGCCTGGTCGTGACGGTCGGCTGCGGTCTGGCCTGTCTGGTCTTCCTCATCCTGCTGTTCCACGAGCTCACCGGCTGAACCCGAGCCGGCCGGCCGGCCGACCGCGGACCCCACTCCGCCGACGACGGCCCCACCCCCTGCCCCCTACTCCCCCGTTCCCCCCACTCGGATCCCAGGGACACTCATGTCGTACTACCAGAACTACGGAGCACCGGCCCCGGACGCGGGGCGACCGATCTTCGCCCTCATGAAGGCCTGGGCGGCCGGGCTGATCGTGCTGCTCATAGCCTCGTACCTGCAGACCTCGTACTTCTACGGCACCTTCGCCACGCCCGAGCGGCTGGAGTCGTTCAGCAACGTGCTGTGGCTGATCCACCTGCCGAACGCGGTGTGCATCGCGCTCTCGGTGTGGGTGTCCGCGCGCGTCCACGCCGAGCCGCACCGGGAATCCGCCGTGCAGCACATGAGCGCGGCGTTCGTGGTGCCGGTCGCGGCGCAGATCGTGGCGTTCGTGCTGACCGCGGGGCTGCCGTACCGCGATCTCGGGGCGTTGAGCGTGCTGATGTCCGTGGCCGTGCTGGTCGTCGGCTGTGTGGCTGGGTACGCCGCGGAACGGCTGCGCGAGCAGGACTGACCTGCGACGAGTACGCCGGAAGGCCCCCGCCGACGCGGGGGCCTTCGGCGTTCCCGGACGCCTCGCCGACGCACCGCCCGGCACCAGAGGTCTTGACAACCCGATTGGTCTGGACCAGATTGCAGCACCGGTGGCCACCGTTCCGTACGACCTCCACACCCCCAACTCCCCCACCGGAGGCAGCAAGTGGACCGCACCACACGTTCGCGCGGGCGCCGATGGCCGGCCGTCTCGGTCGCGCTCGCCGTCGGGTCCGGACTCGTCCTCGTCGGCGGCGCCGGCATCGCCCAGGCGGCCGACGTCAATGTCGCCAAGAACGCCGGATTCGAGTCCGGACTGACCAACTGGAGCTGTTCCGCCGGATCCGGCACCGTCGTCTCCTCGCCCGTCCGCACCGGGGCAGGTGCGCTCAGGGCCACCCCGGCCGGCATGGACAACGCCAAGTGCGTCCAGACGGTCGCCGTGAAGCCCAACTCCACGTACACGCTGAGCGCGTGGGTGCAGGGCGGGTACGCGTACCTCGGCGCGTCCGGCATCGGGACCACCGACGTCTCCACCTGGACGCCCGACTCGCCGTCCTGGAAGCAGCTGACGACCACCTTCACGACCGGTGCCTCCACCACCTCGGTGCAGGTGTACACGCACGGCTGGTACGGCACCGCCGCCTACCAGGTCGACGACGTGAGCGTCTTCGGTCCGGACGGGGGCGGTGGCACCGACCCCGACCCGGTCGTCCCGGCCACCCCGGCGGGCCTCGCCGCGGGTACCGTCACCACCTCGTCGGTCGCCCTGAACTGGAACGCCGTCTCCGGCGCGACCGGCTACAAGGTCTACAAGAACGGCACCGCCGCCCAGACCGTCTCCGGCACCTCGGCGACCGTGACCGGGCTGACCGCCGACACCGCGTACCAGTTCCAGGTCGCCGCAACGAACGCGGCGGGCGAGTCCGCGAAGTCCGCCGCCGTGACGGCCCGCACCGCCAAGGTCACCGACCCGGGCCCGAACCCGAATCCGGCCGTGCCCAGGCACGCGCTGACCGGCTACTGGCAGAACTTCGACAACGGCGCGACGGTGCAGAAGCTGCGCGACGTGCAGGCGCAGTACGACATCATCGCCGTCTCCTTCGCCGACGCGACGGCCACGCCCGGCCAGATCACCTTCAACCTGGACCCGGCGGTCGGCTACGGCTCCGTCGCCGACTTCAAGGCCGACGTCGCCGCGAAGAAGGCAGCCGGCAAGTCCGTGATCCTCTCGGTCGGCGGCGAGAAGGGGAACGTCACGATCAACAGCGACGCCTCCGCGACCGCCTTCGCCGACAGCGCGTACGCGCTGATGCAGGAGTACGGCTTCAGCGGCGTCGACATCGACCTCGAGCACGGCATCAACTCCACCTATCTGACGAAGGCGTTGCGCCAGCTCTCCGCCAAGGCGGGTTCGTCGATGGTGCTGACGATGGCCCCGCAGACCATCGACATGCAGTCCACCGGGACCGAGTACTTCAAGACGGCACTCGCGGTGAAGGACATCCTCACCGTGGTCAACATGCAGTACTACAACAGCGGTTCGATGCTGGGTTGCGACGGCAAGGTGTACAGCCAGGGCTCGGTGGACTTCCTCACCGCGCTGGCCTGTATCCAGCTCCAGGGCGGCCTGGACGCCTCGCAGGTCGGCCTCGGGGTGCCCGCCTCGACGCGGGGTGCGGGCAGCGGCTACGTCGACCCGCAGATCGTGAAGAACGCGCTGGACTGCCTGGCCCGGGGCACCGGCTGTGGCAGCTTCAAGCCGTCGCAGACGTACCCGAACCTGCGCGGCGCGATGACCTGGTCGACGAACTGGGACGCGACGGCCGGCAACGCCTGGTCGAACGCGGTGGGCGCGCACGTGCACAACCTGCCGTGACCGCAGGTCCACGAACCGCCCTGACCGCACGTCACCCGTAAGGACCGCAGCGCCGCCGCTCCCCCGGCGGCGCTGCCGTGTTTCACTCCTCACGCCCGGAAGTCGTCTTGACCGGAGCATGTCACCGCCGCACGATGTGGCCGGACACACCCGCACAGCTTGCTTGTCGCACACCCCCACACTCCCCACCCAGGAGACAGCATGCGACTTCGAACCCGCGGAAGAAGGACCGCCACCCTCGCGGCCCTTGTGGCGCTCGCCCTCGCGGCGCCCCTCTCCGCAGGCGCGTACCAGGCCGGAGCCGACTCCGAGCCGACCGCCGCCACCGAGGAGGTGATCCGCCAGTACGAGATCCACGGCCCGTCCACCGCAGCCGAACGCACCGCGCTCGCCGCGACCGGCGTGTCCATCGACGAGGCCGACGACCACTCCGTCGTCGTCAGCGCCAACGCCGCCCAACTGCGCAAGCTCCGCGCCCTCGGCCACCGGCCCGAGGCGCTGCCCGCCCCGCCGAACCGGTCCCTGGCCGGCCAGGCCGTCCAGCCCTTCGACTTCCCCTCCGCGGACTCCAAGTACCACAACTACGCGGAGATGAACGCGGAGATCGACCAGCGTCTCGCCCAGTACCCGAACATCATGAACAAGCGGGTCATCGGCAAGACGTACCAGGGCCGGGACATCGTCGCCATCAAGATCAGCGACAACGTGGGCACCGACGAGGCCGAGCCCGAGGTCCTCTTCACCCACCACCAGCACGCCCGCGAGCACCTCACCGTCGAGATGGCGCTCTACCTGATGCGCGAACTCGGCGCCGGCTACGGCTCCGACTCCCGGGTCACCAACATGGTGAACAACCGCGAGATCTGGATCGTGCCCGACCTCAACCCTGACGGCGGCGAGTACGACATCGCCTCCGGCTCCTACCGCAGCTGGCGCAAGAACCGGCAGCCCAACTCCGGCTCCTCGTACGTCGGCACCGACATGAACCGCAACTGGGACTACAAGTGGGGCTGCTGCGGCGGCTCCTCCGGCTCGAAGAGCTCCGAGACGTACCGCGGCACGGCGCCCGAGTCCGCGCCCGAGGTCAAGGTCGTCGCGGACTTCGTCCGGTCCCGCGTCGTCGGCGGCAAGCAGCAGATCAAGGCCGCGATCGACTTCCACACGTACAGCGAGCTGGTGCTCTGGCCGTTCGGCTGGACCAACGCGGACACCGCCCCGGGCATGACCCAGGACGACCGCAACGCCTTCGCCGCCGTCGGCCAGAAGATGGCCGCCAGCAACGGCTACACCCCCGAGCAGTCCAGTGACCTGTACATCACGGACGGGTCGATCGACGACTACCTGTGGGGCACGCAGAAGATCTTCGGCTACACCTTCGAGATGTATCCGGCGTCGTCCTGGAACGGCGGCTTCTACCCGCCCGACGAGGTCATCGAGCGCGAGACCAGCCGCAACCGCGACGCGGTCCTCCAGCTCCTGGAGAACTCGGACTGCATGTACCGCTCCATCGGCAAGCAGGCGCAGTACTGCACGAGCTGACACCCGCACGACTCCCTGTCCCGGACCCGTCCGGGACAGGGAACCCCATGGCCAGTCCGCCCCCGACGTGCCACTGTGGAGGGGTACCGGTGCCACGGGGGAGGTACGGCATGACGAGGGCGCGCGTCCAGCCGCTCGGCACGGACGACCCACGACAGCTCGGCCCGTACCGGCTGATCGGTCGGCTGGGTGCGGGCGGCATGGGACGGGTCTATCTCGCCCGCGCGGCGGGGGACAACCGGCTGGTCGCGGTCAAGACACCGCTCGCCGAGGGCGACATCAGCGCCACCGACCGGCGGCGGTTCGCCCGCGAGGTGACGGTGGCCCGGCGCGTCGACAGCGCGTACACCGCGCGGGTGCTCGCCGCCGACCCCGACGCCGAACAGCCCTGGATGGCGAGCGAGTACATCGCGGCGCCCTCGCTCGCCGAACTGGTGCGCGCGGAAGGCAAGGTGCCGGCCTCGGCGGTGCGGTGGGTGGCGGCCGGAACGGCCGAGGCGCTGGTCACCCTGCACGACGCCGGGATCGTCCACCGGGACGTGAAACCGCAGAACATCCTGCTGCCGCTCGGCGGCCCCCGGCTCATCGACTTCGGCATCTCGCACGCCGCCGACCTCACCCGGACCAGCCTCACGCTCGGCACCATCGCGTTCACCTCCCCCGAGCAGGCCCGCGGCGAGCCGTCGACCGAGGCGTCCGACGTGTACTCCCTGGGGGCGACGCTCTTCCATCTCGCGGTCGGACGGCCCCCGTACCCGCACGACGACGACACGCTGCGGCTGCTCGTCAAGGTGCAGCGCGCCGAGCTGGACCTCTCCGGCCTCCCGAAGGCACTCGCCCCGCTCGTCTCCCCGTGCCTCGCGCTGGACCCCGGCGCACGGCCCGAGCCGAGGGACGTCCTGACGGAGTTCACCACCGCCCTGGCCGGCCTCCCGGCGTCGTCCTCCGGTGCGCGCTGGCTGCCGCCGAAGTGGACCGCGCTCATCGAGGAGTACGCCCGCCAGGGGCGGACCCTGGGCCGGGGCGCGCCCACATCGGGCCCCGAGGACCTGACCGTGAACCAGCGGACCGGGCCGGTCCCGGGGCCCGGCCCCACGCAGGTGTACACCCAGGTGCCCGACGGCACGGACCCGGCGCAGGCCGCCCGGGAGGAGTGGGAGCGCAAGGCACGGGAGGCGCACGAGCGCGAGGCGGAGGAAGCCCGCGCCCGCGAGGCCCGGGAGGCCCGCAGACGGCGCGAGGAGGAGTTACGACGTCGCGCGCAGGCGGAGGCGGAGGCCAAGGCCCGCAAGGAAGCCGAGGCCAAGGCCCGGAAAGAGGCTGAGGCCAGGGCGGCGCGGGCCGCCGAGGAGGCCCGGAAACGGCAGAAGCCGCCCGCGGGCCCGGACCGCGCGAAAGCAACCGGAAATCCCTCGAACGGCCCCCGCCCGGCCACGTCCTCGACGGGCGGCACGGGCGGCGGCACGCCTTCTCCGACGGCAACGGACTCCGGAGGCAAGGCCTTCGGCACCGTGCTCGCCTTCCTCGCCGTCGCCTTCGTCGTCTTCGTCTGGCAGCCCTGGGAGTCCGACACCCCCACGGGCGGGACCGGCCCCAGCAGCTCCTACAGCGCCACGCCCACACCCACACCCACCCCGACTCCGACCCCGGAACCCGAGGACCTCGCCTTCGCGGCCGTCGACCAGGGCGACTGCCTCACCGTGTACGACGACGGCTACGACAAGTGGTCCACGCAGCTCCCCCAGGTCGTCGAGTGCGGGACCCCGACCGCGTACACCCGCGTGTACGCGAAGTACACGGGCGCCGTCGACTCCGACTCGTGCGACAAGGACATCGACCTGGACTACTGGCTGCACCGATCCGACACGGAGGCGGACGTCCTCCTGTGCCTGGAGCGGAAGTTCACCGTGGGGCAGTGCTTCCCGGCCCAGGTGAAGGCGGACGGCTCCGCCTCCGCGGACCTCATGGAGATCTGGCGCTGCGGCGCCGAGAAGGTGCCCCAGGGGAACAACGAGGTCATGCAGATCACCGGCTTCCTCAAACCCGGCCAGGACTGCGGGGAGGGCTACTGGAACTGGAAGGTCGACGGCGGGGACACGGTCCTGTGTTCCCGCGGCACCTGACGACCGCTGGACGGCCGGACTCGGCGCGCGCCGCGACCGCGCCGGTCACCCCAGCACGGCGAGGGCGTCGATCTCGATGAGGAGACCCTTGGGCAGGCCGACGTACACCGTCGTACGCGCCGCGGCGGGAGCCTTCAGGCCCTCCTCCTCGAAGTAGGCGTTGTAGATCTCGTTCATCTCGGCGAAGTGGTCCACGTCCGTCAGGTAGACGCGCATCATCATCACGTCGTCCCAGCTCGCGCCGCCCTCCTCCAGGATCGCCTTGACGTTGGCGAAGGTCTGGAGGGTCTGCTCGCGCAGCGTCGGGCCCGCCGGCGTCGGGGCCTGGCCCTCGACGGCGGGCAGGAAGCCGACCTGGCCGGCGACCTGGAGGATGTTGCCCTTCTTCACGCCGTGCGAGAACTTCGCGGGCGGGGCGGTGTGGGTGGCGGGGGTGATCGCGGTCTTCTCGGTCATGCGGAGGCTTCCTTCGGAGGGGTGGTGCCGGAGTACTCCCGGCTGATGGCGTCGGCGGTGCGGCGCACCAGCGGGAGCAGGGTGAGGAGTTCCTCGGCGGTGACGACCACGTTCGGCGCGGAGACCGACATGGCGGCGGTGACCCGGCCGTCCGCGCCGCGGATGGGCGCGCCGACACAGTTGATGGACTCCTCGTGACCGCCGAGGTCGGCGGCCCAGCCCTGTTCGCGCACGGTCGCCAGCTCCTTGAGGAACGCGGCGGCGTCGGGGGTCGAACGGGGCGTGTACATGGGGTAGTCGAGCTTCACGGCGAGGGCACGCCGCTCCGCCTCGGACAGGTCGGCGAGCAGCAGCTTGGCCACGGCGGCGACGGTGATCGCGACGGGCTTGCCGATCCGCGAGTACATGCGGACCGGGTAGCGGCTCTCGACCTTGTCGATGTAGAGCACCTCGCCCTCCTCGTAGACGGCGAGATGGACGGTGTGCCCGATCTGCTCGTTGAGGGCGGCGAGATGAGGGTGGGCGATCTCGCGGATGTCGAGGTTCTCGACGGCCTGCTGCGCCAGCGCGAACAGCCGGGCGCCCAGCCGGTACCGCTGGTCCTCCTGCCGGTAGACGAGGCCGTGCTCGTGCAGGGTGCGGAGCAGGCGCAGCGCGGTCGACTTGTGGACGCCGAGCGCGGCGGCGACCTGGCCGAGGTCGGCGGGGCCCTGGGCGAGCAGCGGCAGGATGCTCAGCGCGCGGTCGACGGTCTGGCTCATGGCGTACGTACCTCCTGATGGTCCCCCGTCCAGCCGGGGCCGAGACGAAGTCTCCCCCAGGCGTCGTCGGACAGGGCGGCGAGCCGGTCGGCGTGCGAGCGCCGCGCCGGGACGGCGAGGTCGCCGGGCACGGTGAGCGCCGCGGCGGCCATGAGATGCCCGTGCCGCAGCCGCTCCTTGACCCCGAGCCCCCGAAGGGTCGCGGACAGGAACCCGGCGGCGAAGGCGTCCCCGGCACCGACGGGGGCGACGACGTCGACACGGGGGGCGGGGACGGCGGTACGGGTGGCGGCGCCGCGCTCGAAGGCCACCGCTCCGTCACCGCCCCGCTTGACCACGAGCACGGCGGGCTCGGGCAGCAGCTCGCGTACGGCATCCGGGCCGACCACCCCCCACGCCTCCTCCGCCTCGTCCTCCCCGACGAACACCACGTCCGCACCCCGAACGAGTCCGAGGAGCACCTCCGGCCCCCGGCCGTCACGCCACAGCCCGGCGCGGTGGTTCACGTCGAAGGAGACGAGCGGGCGTCCCGGCCGCCCACCCACCAGCTCACGCATGAGCGCGAGGCAGTCCTCGGACAGGGCGGCGGTGATCCCCGACAAGTGCAGTACACGCCCGCCTCCCACCGTCTCCCACGGCACGGTCTCCGGGGACATGGCCGAGGCGGCGGAGCCGGCGCGGTAGTAGACGACCTCGTGGTCGCTGGTCGCGCGATCGGTGGCCGTGCGGAAGTAGACGCCGGTCGGGCGCTCCGGGTCGCGCGCGACCGCCGAGGTGTCGACGCCGTACGCGGCAATCGCCTCGACGAGATGCTCACCGAAGCCGTCGGTCCCGACCCGCCCGACCCACTTCGCGCGGTGTCCGGCCGCGGCGAGCGCGCAGGCGACGTTCGACTCGGCGCCGCCGATGGTGCGGGCGAAGGAAGGCACGTCGGCGAGGCGTCCGGGGGCCGACGGCACGAAGGTGACCATGGATTCGCCGAGGCAGACGACATCCACGTCCGTACCTGCGTTACTGGTCACCGTCGAGCTCCTCCCCTCCGGGGTCCATTGACCCGGCGTCGGCCCGGATGTTAGACACCCGTTAGCGATATGCGCAATGACCGTTGCATATGCTGCAACACAAATGGAGGAGGCCCCATGCCCCGCCCCAGCGAGCGGCTCAGCGACGAGCGCGTCGACCACCGCTTCAAGGCGCTCCCCCCGGACGCCGAGGGCCGCACGGTCGGCGAGCTGGCCGCCGAGCGCCGCAACCTCTTCACCGACGGCTTCACCACCCCCGTCCTCGCCCTCTCCGCCGAGCGTCTTGAGCACAACCTCCGCCTCCTGGAGGAGTACACCCGCCACCATCACCTGGCCTTCGCGCCGCACGGCAAGACGTCGATGTCCCCGCAGCTCTTCGACCGCCAGCTGGACCACGGCGCGTGGGGCATCACCGCCGCCGTCCCGCACCAGGCGCGGGTCTACCGGGTGTACGGCATCCAGCGGATCTTCTTCGCCAACGAGCTCGTCGACCCGGCCGCCCTCCGCTGGCTCGCCGGCGAGCTCACGGCGGACCCCGACTTCCGCTTCATCTGCTACGTCGACTCCGTGCGCGGCGTCGAGCTCATGGACGAGGCGCTGCGCGCGGCCGGCGCGACCCGCCCGGTCGACGTCGTCGTCGAGCTCGGCGCGGGCGAGGGTGCCCGCACCGGCGCCCGCACCGAGGCCGACTGCACCGCCGTCGCCGACGCGGTCGCCTCCGTCGGCACGCTGCGTCTGGTCGGCGTCGCCGGGTACGAGGGCGAGGTCCCGCAGGCCACGGCGGATCGCGTACGGGACTGGATGAACCGCCTCGTCTCGATCGCCGCGGACTTCGACAAGGCGGGCCGCTTCGCGTCCGACCTGGACGAGATCGTGATCAGCGCCGGCGGCAGCGCATGGTTCGACGTGGTCGCCGAGGTCCTCGCGGAGGCCCCCGAACTCTCGCGCCCCGTGCTGAAGTTGCTGCGCTCCGGCGCGTACGTCTCGCACGACGACGGCCACTACCGCAAGCTGACGCCGTTCAACCGGGTCCCCGAGGAAGGCGCCCTGCAGCCGGCGTTCCGCCTCTGGTCGCAGGTCGTGTCCCGGCCGACCTCCGAGCAGGCGTTCACCAACGCGGGCAAGCGGGACGCCGCGTACGACCTCGACCTGCCGGTGGCACAGGTGGTCCGCGACGCCCGCACCGGCGAGGTCCGCGAGGCCGCCGGCCTCACCGTCACCGGCCTTTCCGACCAGCACGCCTGGCTCCGTACCGGCCCCGATGCGGACCTGGAGGTCGGCGACTGGGTCGGCATGGGCCTGTCGCACCCGTGCACGTCGTTCGACAAGTGGCAGCTGATCCCGGTGGTCGAGGCCGACGGCACCGTCGTCGATTTCGTCCGCACCTTCTTCTAGGGGAGGCCATGATCGATCTCGTCCTCCGTGACGCCGAGGTCGTCGACGGCAGCGGCGCCCCCTCCTACCGCGCCGACGTCGCCGTCGATGACGGCCGCATCGTCTCGATCGTCAAGGAGGCCGCGGCGGCGGGGTGCCAGCGCCCCACCGGCACCCGCGTCCTGGACACCGAGGGCCTGGCCCTCTCCCCCGGCTTCATCGACATGCACGCCCACAGCGACCTCGCGCTGCTCCGCGACCCGGACCACAGCGCCAAGGCCGCGCAGGGCGTCACGCTCGAAGTCCTCGGCCAGGACGGCCTGTCGTACGCCCCCGTCGACGACCGCACGCTCGCCGAGGTCCGCCGGGCGATCACCGGCTGGAACGGTGACGGCTCCGACATCGACTTCGACTGGCGCACGGTCGGCGAGTACCTGGACCGCCTCGACCGCGGCATCGCGGTCAACGCGGCGTACCTGATCCCCCAGGGCACAGTCCGCATGTACGCCGTGGGCTGGGAGGACCGCCCGGCGACGGAGGCCGAGCTGAACCGCATGCGGCAACTCGTGTCGGAGGGCATGGAACAGGGCGCGGTAGGCATGTCGTCCGGCCTCACCTACACCCCGGGCATGTACGCCCCCGACTCCGAACTCGCGGAACTGTGCAAGGTGGTGGCGGGCTACGACGGCTACTACTGTCCGCACCACCGCTCGTACGGAGCCGGGGCGCTGCAGGCCTACGAAGAGATGGTCGCCCTCACCCACGAAGCAGGCTGCGCCCTCCATCTCGCGCACGCGACGATGAACTTCGGCGTGAACGAGGGCCGCGCGCCGGAGCTCCTGGCCCTCCTCGACAAGGCGCTCGACCAGGGCGCGGACATCACCCTCGACACGTACCCGTACACCCCCGGCAGCACCACGCTGGCCGCGATGCTCCCGAGCTGGGCCCACGAGGGCGGCCCGGAAGCACTCCTCACCCGCCTCCGGGACGACGCCACGGCCGAACGCATCCGCCACCACCTCGAAGAGCTCGGCTCGGACGGCTGCCACGGCGTACCGATCGCATGGGACACGATCGAGATCTCCGGCGTCTCGAACAAGGCCCTCACGCCCCACATCGGCAAAACGATCGCCGACTCGGCCCACCTGCGCAACGAGACACCCTGGGTCACCGCACGCCGCCTCCTCCTGGACGACGACCGGGGCTCCACGATCCTCCATCACGTCGGCCACGAGGAGAACGTCCGCACGATCATGCGGCACCGCGTCCACACCGGCGGCTCGGACGGCATCCTCCAGGGAGCGAAACCGCACCCCCGCGCGTACGGCACGTTCCCGAAATACCTGGGCACCTACGCACGCGACGAGGGCGTCCTGACTCTCGAGGAATGCGTGGCCCACCTCACGTCCCGCCCGGCAGCCCGTCTCCGCCTCCCCGACCGGGGTCTGATCAAGGAGGGCTACAAGGCGGACCTGGTCCTCTTCGACCCGAGAACGGTAGCCGCAGGCTCGACATACGACTCCCCGAGAACGACGCCCCAGGGCATCCCCCACGTCCTCGTCGACGGCCGCTTCGTGATCGAGGACGGCGAGCGAACGGACGTACTGGCAGGCCGAGCGATCCGCCGCACGGCGGGATAGCCGCCCACACACGGGAGCGGGGGACGTGGAGGGGGTGGTGGCCGGGACGTGGAGCGTGATTTGTGGCGCATGGGAGGGGCTTCACGGTGGAGTCCCCGCACGCGCCGTAAATCATGCAGTCCCGGACATCGCCCCCGGAACGGCCCCCGCGGCACCGGACTCACTGCCCGCACCGCCACCACTGCTCGCGCCGCCACCACCGCCCGCCCCGCCCCACGGCACCCGCCGCATCCACCACGATCCCAGCACCACCACGACCCCGGCGAGCACGAACCCGTACGCCGGCGTGTGCCCCGACGGCTGCGTCTCGTACACGAGCGCCGCCGACAGCACCACCAGCACCTGCCCCACCCGCGTCCGCCACGCCCCCGCCGCGGCCACCACGACCGTCCCCCACAGCAGGTACCAGGGCTGCACCATCGGCGAGAGCGCGACCAGCACCACGAGTGACAGCCCCAGCCCCAGCACCGGCTCGATCCGCCCCTTCCAGGCGCGCCACGCGAGAACCGCGATGATCACCACCGCCGCCAGCAGCCCCAGCTTCTGCACGACCCCCTTCACCGGCTCCGCCTCACCCGTCACCAGCAGCCCGAGCCCCAGCCCCACGTCGCTCGTGACCGACAGCGCCGTGTGGATGGCCGCGGCCACCCCCTGCGTCCGCACCCACCCGAAGCCCGTGCCCGCCACCACCGTCGCCCCGGCCGCGACGGCCGTCGCGACGAGCCCCGGCCCGACGACCCACGGCGCGCCCCTGCGCCGCGCGACGACGACCCCCATGAACAGCAGCGCCACCGCCGCCGGCGACTTGATCATCATCGCGAGCCCGACGAGCACACTCCCGAGCACCCACCGCCCCCGCACAGCGAGCAGCACGCCCCCCAGCATCAGCCCGACCATCAACCCGTCGTTGTGCAGACCCCCCACCACATGGATCAGGACCAACGGATTGAGCACACCCAGCCACAACGCACCGGATCCGCCCCCCAGCCCCCGCACGGCCCACACGATCAACAGAACCGCGCCCAGCGCGATCAGCCGCATCCCGAGCACGGCAGGCACGATCTCCCCGCCGGTCAGCTTCACGACGGCCTGCGCGAGCACGAGGAACACCGGCCCATAGGGCGCGGGTGTGTCCGTCCAGTGGCCGCCGACGCTGTCGGCCGCGTCCGCACCGAGATCGTCGGGCCCCAGCACGGACGGCCCGGCCCCGTACACGTCGTGCCCCTCCAGCACCATCGCCCCCTGCGCGATGTAGCTGTAGACGTCCGCGCTGTACAGCGGCGGCGCGAGCACCAGCGGCGCGACCCAGAACGCGAGCGTGACGCCCACCCGGTCCCGTACGACGTCCTCGACGCCCCGCGCGAGCAGCACCCCGTACCGCCACCACGCCGCGACGAGCAGCGTCAGCCCCAGGTACGCGAGGATCGCCGCGGCCACGGTGAGCCCCGACCCCCGGGCCACCCAGAGCCCCCACGGCTCACGGACCGGCAGCGTCCCCGCGGCCAGCCCGCCCACGGCGACGCCGAGCGACCCGGCCGCACCCAGCCACCGGCAGCCGGAAACGCTCGAAGCCCACGCCCACGCCCGCACCCACATGACGGGTCAACCTACCTGGGCCGCCGGGTCGCTCCATGGCCCTTGCCGGGCTTCGTGGGCTCCTCCTGCGGCTTGGTGGACTCGGAGCCCTTCACGGGCGCGGACGCGGAACTCGACGCGGTGGTCTTCGGCGCCGAGTCAGAGGGAGACGCGGACGGCCGTGCCGCGTCGGGCGAACCGCTCGGAGAGGACGCCGACGACGGCGCCGAGGGCTCGCCGGACCCCTCACCGTCGCCACGTCCGATCAGCTCCGGCGCCTCCCGGCGCTGCTCGGACTCCGGACGCGAGGGCCCACCGGAGGAGCCGCCGCCGAACAGCGCGGCAAGTCCGCCGACCACCACGCCGAGGACCGCCACGGCCACGCCGCCGACCGGGACCCAGCGCGGTATCCGGCTCCGCCTTCGATGCCTGGACGCACACATGTGTGCAGATCGTAATGGTGCCGCGGCGGGCCCGTGCATGCCCCACCCTGCGCGCCCGCTCCGCCGCCCGGTCCGCCCGACGTGTCCCAAAACACGAAGCGTCCCGCCCGCCCCCGCCGTAAGCTCTCGGCATGCAGGTGATCCAGTCCACGAAGCTCGCCAACGTCTGTTACGAAATCCGGGGCCCGGTGCTCGAGGAGGCGATGCGGCTGGAGGCTGCCGGTCATCGCATCCTCAAGCTCAACACCGGCAACCCGGCTGCCTTCGGTTTCGAGTGCCCGCCGGCGATCCTCGAGGACGTGCTGCGCAATCTGGCCGACGCGCACGGCTACGGCGACGCGAAGGGCCTGCTGTCCGCGCGCCGCGCGATCATGAGCCACTACGAGACCAAGGGCATCCCGCTCTCCGTCGAGGACATCTACCTCGGCAACGGCGTCTCCGAGCTGATCCAGATGGCGATGCAGGCGCTGCTCGACGACGGCGACGAGGTCCTCGTCCCCGCGCCGGACTACCCGCTGTGGACGGCCTCCGTCTCACTGGCCGGCGGTACCGCCGTGCACTACCGCTGCGACGAGCAGGCCGACTGGATGCCGGACCTCGCGGACATCGAGCGGAAGATCACCGACCGCACCAAGGCGATCGTGATCATCAACCCGAACAACCCGACCGGCGCGGTCTACGACGACGAGATGCTGCGCGGCCTGACGGAGATCGCCCGCCGCCACAACCTGATCGTCTGCTCGGACGAGATCTACGACAAGATCCTCTACGACGGCACGACGCACACCCCGACCGCCGCGATCGCCCCGGACCTCCTGGTCCTGACGTTCAACGGGATGAGCAAGAACTACCGGGTGGCCGGTTTTCGCTCCGGCTGGCTCGCGGTCTGCGGCCCGAAGGCGCACGCCTCCTCGTACATCGAGGGACTGACGATCCTCGCCAACATGCGTCTGTGCGCGAACATGCCGGCGCAGCACGCGGTGGCGGCGGCACTGCAGGGCAGGCAGTCGATCGAGGACCTGGTCCAGCCGGGCGGGCGACTGCTCGAGCAGCGGGACGTGGCGTACGAGCTGCTGACCCAGATCCCGGGCGTGACCTGTGTGAAGCCGAAGGGCGCGCTGTACCTCTTCCCGCGCCTCGACCCGAGCGTCTACAAGATCAAGGACGACCGGCTGATGGTCCTGGACCTGCTGCGGGCGGAGAAGATCATGGTGGTGCACGGCACGGGCTTCAACTGGCACGAGCCGGATCACTTCCGGATCGTCACGCTGCCGAACGCGACGGACCTGGCGGACGCGGTGACGCGGATCGGGCGCTTCCTGGACGGCTACAGCCAGCCATAGCCCGAGCACACTCCGGACCGCACTCAACTTTAGACCAAATCCAATGTAGGATGCTTCCAGAGCTACCGCCTCAGGAGGCCATCCCCATGTACGAACCGATCCGCACCAAGTCGGTCCACCGGATGGCCGACGACGACCAGGACGGGTTCCCGCACCGCTCCCGCGAGGACGAGCTGGACATCCAGCTCGCCGGACACCTCGCCGCGCTGCTCGCCGTCACCGACGAGCTGGGCGACGAGGCGGCCGGTGAGCTCATCGCACAGCAGGTCGCCAGGCTGCGCGGCGCACCGCCCGCGCGGCACGCCGGACTCTCCGGCGCGGACGGCCCGGCCCTGCACCGCCGCGCACACGCCCTCGCGGGCCGCGCGCTGCTGGTGGCGGCCTCCCGGGCCGACACCGCCGCCGCGATCCTCGCGGCCGAGCGGATGGACGCGCACAGCGCGGCCCTCGCCGACGAGAACCTGGTCGGCGCCCCCTAGACGGCCCCGGTCCGCGAGCCGGGGAGGTCCGCGGACCGGGTTGCCACCCTCTTCCCCCCTGAACCCCGAACTCCGGTTCGGTACCGCGATCGTCACTTCACCGCCCGTACACCCAACTCCCCCTGGAATGTGGGTTTCCGCGAGCACATTGCTCCCGTGAGACGCATCGTGGGAATCGTCCTGGCGGTGCTGCTGATCGGCGGAGTGGCAGCAGCCGTCGTCGCAGGCCGCGACAGTGGGACAGGCACGGCAACGAAGACCGTGCGTGGAGTGATCGGGTCGGAGAAGGCGGAGTTCTTCGCCGATCCGGATGTGGTGAAGGCCCTCGCCGCCCAGGGCTTCACCGTGAGGACGGAGACCTCAGGCTCCTGGGACATGGAGCAACTCCCCCTCAAGGGGTACGACTTCGCGTTCCCGTCGTCCAAGGCGCCGGCCGACGAGATTCGGGCCAAGGCGAAGGTCACCGGCGCGCCGCAGCGCCCGTTCTACTCGCCGCTCGTCGTCGTCGCGCACCGCGGCGCCGCCGAGGTCCTGGCGGCCAACGGGCTCGCGCAGCTGAACAGTCCGGCCGGCGGCACATTGAAGATGGACGCGTACCTGGCCGCCGCCCGCGCCGACCGGACCTGGCAGCAGCTCAAGGGTGCCGAGAAGCACCATGAGTTGAGCGGGACGCTGTTCATCACCTCGACCGACCCGGTCGCCTCGAACTCCGGCGCGCTCTACCTCGCCGCGGCCAGCTACGTCGCCGAGGGCGGCAAGGTCGCCGGCGACAAGGCGGCCGTGGACCGCACCGCGCCGCTGCTGCGCAAGCTCACGCAGGTGCAGGGCGCCCAGCAGGCCGGCTCGGACGCGCCGTTCCGCGACTTCATCAGCGGCGTCGGCAACCCGCTGGTCCTGGTGTACGAGTCCCAGGTCGCCTCCCAGCTGCTCGCGAAGCAGGACCTCGGGGACCTGGTGCTGCTCTACCCGGACACCACGGTCAACAGCGACCACACCGTCGTCGCGCTCAGCGAGAACGGCCGGGCGCTCGGCGAACTGCTCGCCACCGACCCGGAGTTGCGCAAGCTCGCGGTCCGGCACGGCTTCCGCCCGCAGGGCGCCGCCGCCGAGTTCACCGCCGCCACCGCAGCCCACAAGGGCCGCATCAACCAGACGCTCACCGGAGTCCGCCAGGCGCCCGTGCCCACCAGCGAGGTGCTGCACGAGATGGCGCGGCGGGCCCGTTCCTAGGGGGAACCGCATGACCACCAGCCCGCAGGGCCCGCTCCTGACCCCGCCCGACGAGCCGCCGCTCGTCCTGACCCCGCCCGAGCCGGTCGCCCCGGTCCGCACCGAGCAGGCGTCCGGTCTCGTCCCGCTGGACGAGACCGTCCGTACCGAGATGACCCGGCGCGCCACCGAGTACGTCGGCTCGCTCGCCGGGATCGATCCCCGCTCGCCCGAGTTCGCCGGCCGGATCGGGGAGATCACCGCACTCGGCGCGGGCGACATCCGCAGCGCCGCGCAGCAGACGAACCGGATGCTGGACCGCACTGTCCGCTCGCTGTCCGAGGGCGGCGGCGACGCGCAGACCCGGGTCGGCTCCTCGCTGGTCGAGCTGCGCCGCACGATCGAGGACCTCGATCCGCGCGACACGCCCGCGAAGGGCGCCCGCAAGCTGCTGTCCCGGCTGCCCGGCGGCAACAAGGTCCGCGACCACATCGCCAAGTACGCCTCCTCGCAGGCCACGCTCAACCGGATCGTCGGCGGACTGCGCGGCGGTCAGGACGAACTGCGCCGCGACAACGCGGCATTGCAGACCGAGCGGGCGCGGCTGTGGGAGACCATGGGCAAGCTCCAGGAGTACGCGGTGCTCACCGACGCCCTGGACGCCGCCGTCGAGGCGCACATCGCCGCCACCCCGGACCCGTCGGCTGCCGACGCGCTCCGCGCGGACGTGCTGTTCCCGGTCCGGCAGAAGCACCAGGACCTGCTGACCCAGCTGGCCGTGTGCGCCCAGGGCTACCTGGCGATGGACGTGGTCCGGCGGAACAACGACGAGCTGATCAAGGGCGTGGACCGGGCGGCGACGACCACGGTGTCGGCGCTGCGGATCGCCGTCATGCTGTCGTCCGCGCTGGAGAACCAGCGCCGGGTGACCGAGCAGGTGAACGTGCTGCGGTCGACGACGGAGGAACTGATCCGCGGCAACGCGGAGATGATGGCGACCCAGTCCGGCGAGATCCAGCGGATCGCGGCGGACCCGGCCGTCGGGGCGGAGACGCTGCGCACCGCGTTCCAGCAGATCTACCGCACGCTCGACGCGATCGACACGTACAAGGTCCAGGCGACCGAGGCGATGGCGACCACGGTCGAGTCGCTGACCACCGAACTCCGGTCGGCAAGTGCCTACCTGGAGCGCACCCGGCGCACGAGCGCGCTGGAAGGCGGTCTCGGATGAGGGCGCCGAGAACGGGCACCGCGGCCCGCATCGTCGCCGGGCTCGCCGTGGGCGCCCTGCTCGCCGGGACGGCGGCCTGCGGCGTGGCCGACGACAAGGGCGGCGGGACGGACGACCACACGTACAGGCCCGGCACCCTCCGCGTCCTCGCGTCCTCCGAGCTTGCGGACATGAAGCCGGTGCTCGACGCGGCCGCGAAGGCCACCGGGGTGACCGTGCGGCCGACGTACGCGGGAACCCTCGACGCCGTCGAGCAGGTGGCGTCCGGGAAGGCGGACGGCCGCTACGACGCCGTGTGGCTGTCCTCCAACGACTACCTGCGGCTGCGCCCGGAGACCGCCGCGCGGATCACCGGTGAGACGCCGATCATGACCTCGCCCGTCGCGCTGGGCCTGCGGTCCGAGGCGGTCGCCCGGCTCGGCTGGGACCCGGCGAGAGTCACCTGGGCGCAGGTCCACCGGGCCGTCGCCGACGGAAAGCTGAGCTACGGGATGACCGACCCGGTCCGCTCCAACTCCGGCTTCTCCGCGCTGGTCTCGATCGCGTCCGGGCTCTCCGGCGCCCAGTCCGCGCTCACCGACGCCGACGTCGCCCGGGCCACGCCCCGCCTGAAGGAGTTCTTCGCGGGGCAGAAGCTGACCTCCGGCTCCTCCGGCTGGCTGGCCACCGCGTACGCCCGCCGGTCCGACGTGGACGCGCTGGTCAACTACGAGTCGGTGCTGCTCTCGATGCGGCCGCGGCTGACGGTGGTCCGCCCCAGCGACGGCGTCGTCACCGCCGACTACCCGTTCACCACCCTCGCCTCCGCCCGCCCCGAGGCGAAGGACGCGGCCCGCCGGCTGACCACCCATCTGCGCGGCGCGGACGCCCAGCGGACGATCACCGAGAAGACGCTGCGCCGCCCGGTCGTCCCCGGGGTGCGTCCGGCGGCGGCGATCGCCACCGAGCCGCGCCGTGAACTGCCGTTCCCCGGCAGCCGGTCGGTCGCGGACGGGCTGCTCGACGCGTACGACAACCGGCTGCGCCGCCCGTCCCGCACGGTGTACGTGCTCGACACCTCCGGCTCCATGGCGGGCGACCGCCTGGAGCGGCTGAAGACGTCGCTGAGCGAGCTGACGAAGGACTTCCGGGACCGCGAAGAGGTCACGCTGCTGCCGTTCGGCTCGTCGGTGAAGCGGGACCAGGTCCGTACCCACACCGTCGACCCGAAGGCGCCGGACCGGGCGCTCGCCGCGATCCGCGGCGACGCGGGCCGGCTGTCCGCCTCCGGCGAGACCGCGGTCTACAGCAGCCTGCGGGAGGCGTACGAGCGGCTGGGTGCCGGCGACACCGGCTCGGTGTTCACCTCGATCGTGCTGATGACGGACGGCGAGAACACCTCCGGCGACAAGGCCGGCGACTTCGAGGACTACTACCGGGCCCTGCCGGAGGACCGCCGTCGCACGCCCGTCTTCCCGATCCTGTTCGGCGACTCCGACCGGGCCGAGCTCGACCGGATCGCCACCCTCACCGGCGGCCGGCTGTTCGACGCGACGACCGGCTCCCTGGACGGCGCCTTCGAGGAGATCCGTGGCTATCAGTGACCGCGTCCTGCGGTATCTCGAGTCCCGCAAGAACCTCACCGGCTCCGCCGCGGGCCTGGCCGGCCTGGCGCTGACCTTCACCGGCCTGGCGGGCGCGTACTGGCCGGTGGTGGTGGCCGGCCTGTACGGCGCGGGCGCGCTGATCGCCCCGCCGGAGCGGCCGCCGGCGCCTGACTTCCCGGACCCGGCCGAGGAACTGGACGAGCTCCGGGAGAACTTCGCGACCCTGCGGACGTACCTGGCGGAGGTCGACCTGCCGCCGGCGGCGGCCGGCCGGCTGACGGAGCTGGACGGGGTCCTGGAGGCGCTGCTCGACCCGAGCTCGGTCGCGGACGTGCTGGCGAAGGACCCGGAGGCCGTGCACGCGCTGTCCCGGGCGGTGCGCCAGGACGTCCCGGAGGCCGTGGACGCGTTCGTACGGACCCGGTGGTGGTCCCGGGTCGCACCGGGCTCGGAACCCCCGGAGCGGCACCTCGAACGGCAGCTGACCGCGCTGCACCGGGAGATGACCGCGATCGCGGGCGCCCTGCGGGACGCCGAGGAGCGCCGCCAGGAGGCCCACACGATCGTGACGGAGGAGCGTCAGGACCGCCTCTGATCCTGGCCCCGCACGCGGACGTGCCGCGGCCCCCGGAAGCACGGTGAGGATGGCTTCCGGGGGCCGATGCGTCGTGACGGGCCGTCGTGACCCCACAGGTCAGGGCGGTGTTCGGGGCAACCCGGCACGAGTCATGGGGGGACTAGCCCAGGCGCTCCACGAGGGCGTTGTACTGGTCCCACAGCTCCTTCGGCGTGTGGTCGCCGAAGGTGTTGAGGTGCTCGGGGACCAGGGCGGCCTCCTCGCGCCAGACGTCGCGGTCGACCTTGAGCAGGAACTCCAGGTCCTCCGCCGGAAGGTCCAGGCCGTCGGTGTCGAGGGCCTCCGCGCTCGGCAGGATGCCGATCGGGGTCTCGACGCCCTCGGCCTTGCCCTCCAGGCGCTCCACGATCCACTTCAGGACGCGGCTGTTCTCGCCGAAGCCCGGCCAGACGAACTTGCCGGCGTCGTTCTTGCGGAACCAGTTCACGTAGTAGATCTTCGGCAGCTTCGTGGCGTCCGCGGACGCGCCGACCTTGATCCAGTGGGCCATGTAGTCGCCCATGTTGTAGCCGCAGAACGGCAGCATGGCGAACGGGTCGCGGCGCAGCTCGCCGACCTTGCCCTCGGCGGCGGCGGTCTTCTCGGAGGCGACGTTCGCGCCGAGGAAGACGCCGTGGTTCCAGTCGAAGGACTCGGTCACCAGCGGAACGGCGGAGGCGCGGCGGCCACCGAAGAGGATCGCCGAGATCGGGACGCCCTTGGTGTCCTCCCACTCGGGGGCGATCGTCGGGCACTGCGCGGCCGGGACGGTGAAGCGGGCGTTCGGGTGGGCCGCCGGGGTCTCGGACTCCGGGGTCCAGTCGTTGCCCTTCCAGTCCGTGAGGTGCTTGGGCGCCTCCTCGGTCATGCCCTCCCACCACACGTCGCCGTCGTCGGTGAGCGCGACGTTCGTGAAGACGGAGTTGCCCCACAGGGTCTTCATGGCGTTGGCGTTGGTGTGCTCGCCGGTGCCGGGCGCGACGCCGAAGAAGCCGGCCTCGGGGTTGATCGCGTACAGCCGGCCGTCCTCGCCGAACCGCATCCAGGCGATGTCGTCACCGATGGTCTCGACGGTCCAGCCGGGGATCGTCGGCTCGAGCATGGCCAGGTTGGTCTTGCCGCAGGCGGACGGGAAGGCCGCGGCGACGTACTTGGCCTCGCCCTGCGGCGGGGTCAGCTTGAGGATCAGCATGTGCTCGGCGAGCCAGCCCTCGTCGCGCGCCATGACGGAGGCGATGCGCAGGGCGTAGCACTTCTTGCCGAGCAGGGCGTTGCCGCCGTAGCCGGAGCCGTACGACCAGATCTCGCGGGTCTCCGGGAAGTGGGAGATGTACTTCGTGGAGTTGCACGGCCACGGCACGTCCGCCTCGCCCTCGGCGAGCGGGGCGCCCAGGGTGTGCACGGCCTTGACGAAGAACCCGTCGGTGCCGAGCTCGTCGAGGACGGCCTGGCCCATGCGGGTCATGGTGCGCATGGAGACGGCGACGTACGCGGAGTCGGTGATCTCGACGCCGATGGCGGAGAGCGGGGAGCCGACCGGGCCCATGCAGAAGGGCACGACGTACATGGTGCGGCCCTTCATGGAGCCGCGGAAGATGCCCTTCTCACCTGCGAAGATGTCCTTCATCTCCGCCGGGGCCTTCCAGTGGTTGGTCGGGCCCGCGTCCTCCTCCTTCTCGGAGCAGATGAAGGTCCGGTCCTCGACGCGCGCGACGTCGGTGGGGTCGGAGGCGGCGTAGTAGGAGTTCGGGCGCAGGGTCGCGTCGAGCTTCTTGAAGGTCCCCTTGGCGACGAGCTCCTCACACAGGCGCTCGTACTCGGCCTCGGACCCGTCACACCAGACGATGTCGTCCGGCTGGGTGATCGCCGCGATCTCGTTCACCCAGGAGACCAGTTCCTGGTGCTGGGTGGGGACGGTGGTGGGAGCCGCGTTGTCGCGCGCCACGATTGCTCCTTGGTGAGGGGTTTTTAGATGTCTGCCCCGTGGGGGCTGCGACCCGGATGCGTCGTAGCTGCTCATCCGGTGCCGACCACACTCATTTGATCGTATCCGACGCGCGTGCCCATATGTCCAGAGGGGTGCACACGTGAGCATCACCACTCCGGCCCGGAGCATAAGGACGCGTGGGTAGCATTCGGCGCATGACTGCAGCCGTGCCGGAGGAGACCCAGATGGAGCAGGCCCTACCGGTGCCGCTGAAGCCACGGCTGCGGGGCTGGCTGCACGCCGGGATGTTCCCCGCCGTGATCGTCGCCGGACTCGCCCTGGTCGCGCTCTCCGACTCGCCGCGGGCCCGGATCGCCTGCGGGATCTACGTCCTCACCGCCTGCCTGCTCTTCGGCATCAGCGCGCTCTACCACCGGGGCAACTGGGGCCCGCGCGGCGAAGCCGTGCTCCGCCGTCTCGACCACGCCAATATCTTTCTGATCATCGCGGGCACCTATACCCCGCTGACGCTGCTCCTGCTCCCCGATTCCACCGGCCGGCCCCTCCTGTGGGCGGTCTGGGCGGCGGCCGTGGCCGGCATCGCGTTCCGGGTCTTCTGGGTCGGCGCCCCTCGCTGGCTGTACACGCCCTGCTACCTGGCGATGGGCTGGGCCGCGGTCTTCTTCCTGCCCGACTTCATGCGGGCCGGCGGCATCGCCGTGCTCGTCCTGGTGATCGTCGGCGGCGTGCTCTACAGCGCCGGCGGCGTCATCTACGGCATGAAGCGGCCCAACCCCTCCCCGCGCTGGTTCGGCTTCCACGAGGTCTTCCACTCCTTCACCCTGGCCGCCTTCGTCGTCCACTACGTCGGCATCTCGCTGGTGGCCTACCAGCACGCCTGACCCGCACAATGACGGCCATGGCCGCCGACCCCTCGTCCCCGCTCAGCCTGCGCGAACGCAAGAAGCTCAAGACCCGCGCCGCGATCCGCCGCGCCGCGCTCGCGCTCGTCGCCGAGCAGCCGTGGGAGGCGACGACCACCGAGCAGATCGCCGCCGCCGCGGACGTCTCGCCGAGCACCGTCGCCCGCTACTTCCCGGTGAAGGAGGACATCCTCCTCAGCGACGAGGGCGACGAGCTCCTGGAGGCCCGGCTGCGCGCCCGCCCGGCCGGCGAGGACCCGCTGGAGTCGCTGCGCGCGGTGGTGACCGACGCGGTGCGCGCGACCCTGGCGGCGGAGCCCGAGGCCGTCCTGCTGCGGGCCCGGCTCATGGTCGAGATCCCCGCCGTACGGGCCCGGCTCACCGAGACCACCGCCGAGACCGCCCAGCGGCTGGCCGGCGCGATCGCCGACCGGACCGGCCGGGACGCCGACGACCTGGAGGTACGGGTCTTCTGCGCGGCCGTCCTCGGCGCGCTGCGCGAGGCGACCGTCTACTGGGCCGAGCACGGGCGCGACCCCCGCGATCTCGTCCCGCTGCTCGGCCGCGCCGTCGACACCCTCAAGGCCGGGCCGGCGCTCCGAGCACACCCCTGACGACCCGGCCCGACAGCGGGTTGTCCGGGCACTGCCACACCCCGTGCGGGCAGTAGTCCGTGAGGGTCTGGTACACCGGCCGGTGCCGGGCGAACCAGTCGAGCATCCCCCACACGTACGCCGGGTCGTCCCCGTTCCGGAACAGCCCCCACTCCGGGTACGACACCGGCTTGCCGTGCGCCGCTGCGAACCGCACATGGTGCGCGAGCCCGTACTCCTCCGCGACCTGCCCGGCGAAGCCGAGGCCCTCCGGCTGGTCGTAGGCGTCCATGCCGATGATGTCGACGTACGCGTCCCCCGGATAGCACTCCGGCCACGGGATCGCGTCCCGCCCCCGGCTGGCCGTGAAGTCGAACCGGAACCGCTCGCCCGGCGTCGCGCGCAGCACGCCGACGAGCCGC
This sequence comes from Streptomyces sp. HUAS YS2, assembly GCF_033343995.1. Lineage (NCBI taxonomy): Bacteria > Bacillati > Actinomycetota > Actinomycetes > Kitasatosporales > Streptomycetaceae > Streptomyces > Streptomyces solicathayae. The sequence continues at coordinate 3,042,573 of NZ_CP137573.1, forward strand.
CGCCAGTACGCCCGCCAGGCCGCCGGGTCCGGCGCGCAGCGGTGGCTGTACGTGGTGCCGTTCATCTCCCAGCCGAGGACCAGGACCGCGTCGCCGAGGCCGTGCGCGACCAGCCGCTCCCCCAGCGTCCGGAAGTGCCCGTCGAACGCGCCGGCCGCGCCGCGCCGCAGCTGGGCCCGGACCTCTCCGTCGGCGAGCCCCGCCTCGTTGCGCTCCAGCATCGGCACGTTCAGCACGAACATCCGCCCCGGCCGCTCCGCCTTCCAGCGCGCCCACGGCCCGAACAGGGCCGGGTGGCCCTCGATGTTGGACCACAGGTCGCCGGGCAGGTACGTGTGCCCGACGGTCAGCGGGGCCCCTCCCCCGAGCCACCGCTGCGCCTCGCCGATCCGCGCCACACCGGCCGCGTCCGAGCCGGTGAAGAACCCGGACGGCGTGGTCAGCGGCGGCAGCGAGGCGGCCCACCGCCCGCTGTCCCGGTCGTCGGGGGCGATCCCGCGGTGCTGGACGAGAGCACACCACAAGGCCGCGAGCAGCACGACCAGTGCCACTCGCGGCCGGGCGGACGACGCCCCGGGGCGCGTCACGTCAGCTCGTCCAGAAGTCCCACCATCGGGTCAGGATCAGCATGCCGATGACGCCCAGGTGCAGCACCGGCAGGGCGAAGGTGAACTCCTCGCAGAAGCCGCGCACTCCGGCGGGCGCCGGCAGCACGCCCGTGCGGACGTTGAGCGAGGTGACGTACCAGAACATGACGGCCGTCGCGGTCCAGGCCAGGCAGCACCACAGGCACAGCGCGTTGATCTCGTACAGCGACTGGTACATCAGCCAGGTGCAGAACCCGACGCCGAACAACGTGCCGGCGTTCAGCCCGAGCCAGAACCAGGGCCGGTAGCGGGCCCCGGCGAGCAGCCCGGCGCCGATGGCGACCACCATCCCGTACGTGACGAGCCCCAGCATCGGGTTCGGGAAGCCGAACACCGCCGCTTGCTCGCTCTTCATGACGCTGCCGCAGGAGACGACCGGGTTGAGGCTGCAGCCCGGCGTGAAGTTCGGGTCCTCCAGGAGGAGGAACTTGTCGAGCGTGATCACCCAGCCCGCGAGCACCCCCGCCGCACCGGTGACCACCAGCATCCAGCCGAACGCCCGGCTCGCGCCGATCCGCGCGTCCGGCTCCTCGGCCTTCTCCCGCCGGTGCCGCTGACCCGGCACCCCGTCCCGTACACCCACCGTCGCCATGGCGTCGCCCCTCACGTGTCGGCCCTCGCGGGTCAGCCCTGGATCCGCCGCACCGGCATCAGCAGGTGCGCCGCGTTCCGCACGACCCGCTCGTCGGCGACGAAGGTCTTGAGCTTCGCCTCGGTCACCGTCTCGCCGGGCCGCGCGTCCGGCCACGGCGTCGTCGCGCAGATGAGCACGACCTGGCCGTTCTGGTGTGCGGCGGCCTCCCACTCCGCCGGCACCGGGCACTGCACCTTCATGAACGGCAGGCTGAGCACCGCCCGCTGCGCCTCGACGAGCAGGTGGACCCCGAGGGCGGCCTGTGCGCCGTCGGCGATCTCGCCGCCGACCTGCAGCCCCATGCTCTCCAGGGCCTGCCGCATCGCGATCTCGCCGGCCTCGGGGCCGTCCCGGCCGTCGCCGAGCGAATACACCATCAGAAATGCGGTGATGTTGTTCTGCGGGGTCGGACCGATGGTCCAGGGAATGACGGTGAGCGTTCCCAGCGGATTGGCGCTGCGCGCCTGGGAAATCGCGTTCGGTGAGGTCATGAAGCCGGATGCTAGTGGCCCTCGGGGGAATGTCCCGAGCCCGTGTCACCCGTCCGGCAGACATTCACCCGACCCCGCGTTTCGCCCGTGACCGAAGGCTTTCTCATTCGTTCTACCCAGATGGCAATTCGCCCTTTCGGCCAGGAGAGATCACTCATGAGCGTCCCGCGCCGCTACGCCCTGCGGACTCTGTTCGCGGTGGCCGTCACCGCCTTCACGGGCGGCGCCCTCGCCCGTATCGCCACCGCGGAGAAGGACGGACCCGTCACGGCACCGCGCGCCCCGGGGCCCCGCGCCGACGAGTTGCCGCGCGCCGCCGGCACGCGCTTCGACGAGGTGTACCGGGGCCGCCGCATCCAGGGCGAGCCGGCCGCCGCGGGCACCGTCCGAGTCCGCGTCGACGGCCGCCCGCTGCACGTCATGCGCTGCGCCGACGGCGGCTACCTGACCCCCCTGGACCACTACCGGTCCTGTCCGACCCCGCTGGCCGCGACCCGCGCGGCCGTCGACGAACTGGGGTCCGCGCCGCTGACCCCGCTCGCCGCCGCCCACGGCGGCCATCCGGGAGGGAGCCCGCGTGGCGTACGTGCGTAAGAACCAGCGCGACCTGACGGCGGCCGAACGGCGCCGGTTCGTCGCCGCGGTCCTCGAACTCAAGCGCCGCGGGACGTACGACGACTTCGTCCGCAGGCACATCGACTTCTACCGGGCGGACGGCGAGGGCGGTCTCCGGCTCGCCCACGGCACGCCGACCTTCCTGCCCTGGCACCGCCGCTTCCTGCTCGACTTCGAGCGGGCGCTGCGCCGGATCGACCCTTCGGTGACCGTCCCGTACTGGGACTGGACCCGGGACAACAGCACGACCTCGTCGCTGTGGGGCGCCGACTTCATGGGCGGCAACGGGCGGCGCGCGGACCTCCAGGTGACGACCGGCCCGTTCGCGTACTCCGGCGGCCGGTGGCCGATCGCGGTGGCCATGACGGAGATCCGGTTCCTGACCCGGGACCTCGGCCGGCCTCGCGAGCCGCTGGCGCTGCCGACGCCCGCGGATCTGGAGCGCGCGATGCGGGACCCGGTGTACGACGTCTCCCCGTGGAACTCGACGAGCGGCTCCGGCTTCCGCAATCTGCTGGAGGGCTGGGCGCCGGGGGTGGGCAACGCCCGCTGGCGCAACCACAACCGGGTGCACCGCTGGGTCGGCGGGATGATGCTGGGCGGTGCGTCGGTGAACGACCCGGTCTTCTGGCTGCACCACGCGTTCGTCGACTTGCTGTGGTCGCGCTGGATGCGACGGCATCCGCGGTCCGGCTACCGGCCGGCCGAGCCGCTGCCGCCCGGCGACCTCCAGCACGGGCGGGTGGCGGCGCTGCACGAGCCGATGGACCCGTGGCGGGTCACCCCGGCGGACATGCTCGACGTCTCGCACATCTACCGGTACGCCTAGAGCGGCCCGGAGACAGAGAGCGGCCCCCCGGTCGAAGGACCGGGGGGCCGCTCTCGGCATCGAGGCCGGCGATCAGCTGCCGTAGCCGCCGTCGCCGTTGTCGCCACCGTCGATGTTGGCGCACTGGTTGCCGAACGCCGGGTTGATCAGACCGATGACGTTGACGGTGTTGCCGCACAGGTTGATCGGGATGTGGACCGGGACCTGAACGACGTTGCCGGAGCCGACACCGGGCGAGTGGGCGGCAATGGCCTCGGCGCCCGAGTCGGCGACGGCCATGCCGGCTCCGCTGAGGGCAACGGCACCCGTGCCGGCGAGAACAGCTGCAGCCTTCGCGATGCGAGACATCAAGAACTCCTTGGACATTTGAACGCGACCGCGAGAACCACGGCCGTCACAGCCGTTCAACGCCGTGACGCGGAAGGGGTAACGGGGTATTACGTCAGCCGGCCCAGATCATTCGCCCGACGCTCCCCCCGTGCGATTTCTTCGTGCGAATTCCGTACGAGCACACCGGGCCCACGGGGCCGCCTTTCCGCATCACGGGAATGGCCCGCGGGCCGGCGCCCGCCCGTCGTCGGATACGACGGGACGAACACCGGACCCGCGGGCCGCGGCCATGCGACAAGCCTCCTGTCGCAACGAGCGGAAGCCCTTGGGGTGGCGGGGAAGAATCGTGTCTTCACGACCCCTCCATCCGTCATACAAGAACGATCCGTCAGAGCCCCGGGGGCTGGATGCCGAGCGTGGGGTCGAGCGCCCCGGTGACCGAGGGCGTGAGGACGCCGGCCTCGGGCACGGAGAGGCCGGGCAGCCCGGGCAGTCCGAACGGGCCCGAGCCGGCGGGGGTGCTGACCGGGGTGCCGACGACGGCGCCCGGGGTGGCGGTCTGCACGTCCGAACCCGGCGTCGTCAGCTGCGCGTCGCCGGACTCGCTGCCGTCCAGGAGCTCGGGCAGCGGGGCGTCGACGAGGGTCTGCGGCACGGAGCTCGCGATCGGGACGCGCGGCAGGCCGGCGTCCGGCAGACCGCCGCCGGCGCCCTCGTGCAGACCGGCGGGCGCACCCGGTACGGGCAGCGGCACACCGCTGTGGACGGTCGGCGCGTCCAGCGCCGGCACCGCGGTCTCCAGGCCCTGCAGCGGCAGGGTCACGGGAGCCTCGGTGGCCACGGCGGAGGAGGCGGTCGACGCCATGGCGGCGGAGGCCAGGCAGGACATGAGGATTCCCATGCCGGCTCGATTTCGCAGGTTCATCACTGCGCACGCCCTTCGGGAGCTTGTGGTGGGGGTGGGTGCTGTGTGGTCAAGAACGAGGCCCTTGACCGCGTCGTCGCGAAGTTCGCCCGGTTGCAGCAACGCGACGACCCTTGCCGGTGAGCGCGGCACGCCCGATTGACGGGCTCGGTGGAACGGCCGTCCGAATACGCGCGCAGGGTCTGCTCGGACGGAACACGCCCGTCCTGAGCAGACCCTGACCGCGCATGCGACGACCGGTGCGCCCTGGGTGAACCACCGGCGGACTGCGCCTACTTGGGGAGTGGGAGACCGCCGAGCAGCGGGGCCGACTGCGTGGTCTCGTTGACCGTGTCCGCGGTGTCGGTGACGGTCTTGAGCGCGGAGCCGTCGGTGGTGCTGCTCAGCGCGTCCGTCTTGAGCGGCTGGCTGCTGGTGAGCGCGCCGAGCGCGTTGTTCAGACCGGCGGGCGCCGCGGCCGGCCCGGCGGCCATGGCAGGTGCGGCGGCACCGAGGGCCATCACGGATCCGGCGACGACCGCGGCAACCTTGGTGGGCTTCATGAAAGAGGTCCTTCCCTCTGCGAGCAAGTCACATGGCGTACAGGCCTCTTGGCCGATTCCTGCACGTCGTTCCGCTTTCTGTAACGAGCCCTGCTCGCACCGGAAACTCCGAGGGGAGCGAATTCTCGACCTTGCACTCGATCGATGAATACCGGTCTTTTCATCACACTGATGCGCCGCCGGACACGGCCGTGCCGGCCCGGGAATTCCGGGCCGGCACGGAACGGGCGCGACGACTGCTACGAGGTCGGCACGGTGACCGGCGGGTCGACCGGGAGTTCCACCGGCGGGTCGACCGGGAGGGTCGGCAGCGCGGGGAGGCCGGGCAGGTTCGGCGCGGGCAGGCCACTTCCCAGGACGGTGGCCACGACCAGGTTGACCAGCGAGGTGAGCGTCGCGGTGACCTGCGGAACGACACCGGCCGGATCACCGGCGGTGACGGCGGCGAGCAGTGCGGCGACGGCCTCCTCGACGGTCGCGAGGGCGTCGGCCTTCAGGTCCGCGGCGGCGGGCGCGGCGGCGCGGATCGCCGACGGGCTGACGGCGGCTGCCCCGGGGGCCGCGGGGGTGGGCACCGGCGGCTTGGCCGCGGCGATGGCGGCCTTGATCTTCGCGGCGAGCGCCGCGGCATCGGCGGCCGGGAGCTGGCCGTCGTCCGCCTTGAGCACGTCGGTGAGGAGTTCGGTGACCGGCGCGAGAACGCCGCCCATGTCGCCCAGTGCCTTCGTCTGGGCGAGCAGCGCGGCGGCGTTGGGGAGCGGCGCGCGGGCGGCGGTGGATTCAGCGGTGGCCTCCGTACGGGAGGCCGGGGACGTTTCGGCGAAGGCGGGTCCCGCCGTGCCGAGGGTGAGAGCGGCGCATATCGCGATCGCGGTGGCGCGGCTCGATACCTGGGGACGCATGTGTGTTCCTTTTCCGTATGCGTCGGACAACTTCCCCCTCACCCTGAAACGGCCCGACTGCGCTCCGCAACCGCTCGACCACACGGCGCGACTCGTGGCTTCCGGGTGAATTCCCCGCCCTGACCTGGTGTCTTCCGGGCCCACCGGTTCCTTCGGACGGCGCATCCCCGCGCCGCCGAACGAGTGCCGGGGCGTCGGACCGGGGCGCCAAAAGGCCGGTGCGCCGCCCTCCCGGCGAGGGAGCGGCGGCGCACCGGCCGCGATCCGCGCACGGCCCGAGCCGCGCCGTCGCGTGGGGTCAGGCGTTGACGCAGGCGTTGCCGAACGTGGGGTTCAGGGCGCCGATGACGCTGACGGTGTTGCCGCACAGGTTGATCGGGATGTGGACCGGGACCTGGACGACGTTGCCGGACAGGACGCCCGGGGAGTGCACCGCGGCACCGTGCGCGCCGGCGTCGGCGGCGGCGACACCGGTGGCTCCCGCGACGGACGCGGCGACACCGACGGACAGGACTACAGCCTTCGCGATACGGGACATGGAGAAGCGCTCCTCGATTGTGCTTTCGGTGCGGACGGAATCGCCCGACTCCATCAACAACGCGGCCCCTATTCATCGGTTGCTCTCCCGAACGGGTGACGTTCAGCAGATCTTTGGGCCAAAGGAAGGACCAGATCCGAAGGTGGCCGGAGAAAGGCGCAACCCTTTCAACGAGGAACCTGCCGAAAGGATACGGAAGTTAGCGTTTAGGAGCATCTAATGCTTACTATCGCCCGGCGTTGGGGTTATACCTGCCACCCTCCGGTCCTCTTCTGAAGCGCTCCGGAGACCTTCACTCGTCCAAGCGGAGAACCGATATGCACAATTCAGGGGTTCTTGCTGTCCAGGCGGATGTCGGGCCCTGACATGCCGCCATCCAGCGAGTCTTCCGACTCGTTCCCGCTGTCCGTCCTGCACCTGGTCCAGCCCGGTGACGGCGGAGTCGCCCGCGTCGTGACGGACCTGGTCGCCGACCAGCTCGGCCGCGGGATGCGCGTCGCCGTCGCCTGCCCGCCCGGCACCCCGCTCGCCGCCGCCGTGCGCGAGCACGGAGCCGTCCCGTACGACTGGCGGGCCGGCCGCCAGCCCGGCCCCCGACTCGTCCGCGAGACCCGGGACTTGGCCCGGCTGATCCGTACCGCCGCACCCGATCTCGTCCACGCGCACAGCGCCAAGGCCGGGCTGTGCGGACGACTCGCCGTACGCGGCCGGATCCCGACCGTGTACCAGCCGCACGCCTGGTCGTTCGAGGCCGTGGACGGCTCCATGGCCGCGCTCGCCCGGCGCTGGGAGCGGTACGGCGCCCGCTGGGCGCACCGCGTCGTCTGCGTCAGCGAGGCCGAGCGCCTCACCGGCGAACGGGCCGGAGTGCGGGCGGTCTCCTGGTCGGTGGTCCGCAACGGCGTCGACGTCGCGCGGTTCGCCGCGGCACAGGACTCCCCCGACCCGGCCGGCCGGGCCCCGACCGTCGTGTGCGTCGGCCGGCTGTGCCGCCAGAAGGGCCAGGACGTCCTGCTGCGCGCCTGGCCCGCCGTGCTCGACCAAGTGCCCGGCGCCAGGCTGGTCCTGGTCGGCGACGGCCCGGACGAGCAGCGGCTGCGCGCCGCCGCACCCGCGTCGGTGCGGTTCACCGGCGCCGTCGACGACACCGCCCCCTGGTACCGCGAGGCCGATCTCGTCGTCCTGCCGTCCCGCTGGGAGGGCATGGCGCTCGCCCCGCTGGAGGCCATGGCGGCCGGCCGGCCGGTCGTCGTCACCGACGTGGACGGAGCCCGCGAGGGCCTGCCGCCCGGCCACGCGTCCCACTGCCTGGTCCCGCCCGAGGACCCGGCCGCTCTCGCCGCCGCCGTCGGCCGCCTGCTCGGCCGGCCGGAACCGCGGCACACCCTGGGCCGCGAGGCCCGCGAGCACGTACTCAGCACTTTCGATGTGCGGCGCACCGGTGCGGCCATCGCGGACGTCTACCGCGAGCTCACCGCCGTGCGGTGCACCCAGCGCGGAGAGCCGATCTTCCAGTGACCACGGAAAGCACCAGCGTTCCTTCCTCGTCCGGCCCCCTGTCCACCGCGGGCCGCCCGTCCGTCGCGCCGCCGCGCGGCTCCTCGGACCGGCTCGCGTTGCCACCGCGCCGGCGGACCTTGCCCGCCCGGTTCGCCGCCGGGCCGCTGATGGCCGTGGACTGCCTGGCCATCCTGTGCGCCGTCGCACTGCTGCCCGCCGCCCACCACGCGCCGCCGCTGCTCGTCCCGCTCGTCGTCGGCGTCCTGCTCCTCGACGCGCAGGCCGGGCTGCACCGGCCCGGCGGCGCGCCGGCCGCCGTGCTCGACGAACTGCCCGCGCTGGCCGCCCGGGCCGCCGCCGCCTGGTGCGCCGCGGCCGCCGCGCTCGCCGTGCTCGAACCGACCCGCGCCATCGGCCCGGCCGCGCTGCTCACCGCGTACGCGATCCACCTCGTGGTGGTGACGGCCGGCCGCGCCGCCGTGCACGGGCGGACGCGGCGCGTCGCCGCGGCCCGGCCGCGCTCCGCGCTCGTCGTCGGACCGGGCGGCGAGGCACAGCGGTTCGCCGCCTCGCTCGGGCAGCGCCCGGAGTACGGGATCCGGCCGGTCGGCGTGGTCGGCCTGCGCGAGGACGGGATGCCGCCCGCAGCCGACCTGCCCGCCCTGCCGGTCCTGACGACCGCTGAGGAGATCCACCGCGCGGTCATCCAGAACAGCGTTCGCGAGGCGGTGTTCCTCGCCGACGACCCCGCGCTCGTGACCCTGTTCCAGCACTACGGCTGCGCCACCTGGCAGGTCGGCGCCGGCTCCGGGGACACGCCCATGGGCGAGCACCTGTGGGGCTACGCCTGCCGCCGCACGACGCCGCTCGGCGAGCGGCGCGGCCGGTCCGCGAAGCGGCTGCTCGACCTGGCGGTCGCCGGGCCCGCGCTGGCCGTCGCCGCACCGGTGCTGATGCTGTGCGCGCTCGCGGTACGGCTCTCGGACGGTCCGGGCGTGCTGTTCCGGCAGGAGCGGGTCGGCCAGCACGGCCGGCTGTTCACGCTGCTGAAGTTCCGTACGCTGCGGCCCGCCGACGAGACCGAATCCGCGACCAAGTGGAGCGTCGCCAACGACGCCCGGATGAGCGCGGTGGGCAACTTCCTGCGGCGCAGCTCGTTGGACGAGCTGCCGCAGCTGTGGAACGTGTTGCGCGGGGACATGAGCCTGGTCGGCCCACGCCCCGAACGGCCGTATTTTGTCGCGCAGTTCAGCCGGATCCACGCCGGCTACGCGGCCCGGCACCGGATGCCGGTCGGGCTGACCGGGCTCGCCCAGGTGCACGGGCTGCGCGGCGACACCTCGATCGAGGACCGCTGCCGGTTCGACAACCACTACATCGACCACTGGTCGCTCTGGCAGGACGTCTGCATTCTGCTGCGGACCGCCGCCGGCCTGGTCCGTCCGACAGGGAGCTGACGATGGAGGGGGCGGGAGGGCATCCGTGCCGGCACCTGCACCTGGCACCGGTGATCGCGGTGATCGGGCTGCTGACGGTGCCGGGCGGAGGCGGGGCGGAGGGAGGCACCGGCGGCTCGGGGACGCTCGCGGACGCGGCGTCCGGGCTGCTGGTGCTGTACTGCCTGGTGCGGGTGGTGCGGAGCGGGGCGCGGCCCCTGACCCGTACGGCGGCCGTGGTGCTCGGGCTGCCGGTGCTCGGGGTCTGTCTGGCCGCGATCACCTCGAACGATCCGGCGGCGAGCCTGCCGGGGGTGGCCCGGTACCTGCAGATCTTCGTCCTGGTCCCGGCGGCCGTGGTCGTACTCGTCCGGGACCGGCGGGACTTCACCGTCCTCGCCTGGGCGCTGGTCGCGCTGGCGCTCCTGGAGGGCGGCGTCGGAGTCGTCCAGTACCTGACCGGGACGGGCGCCTCGTACATGGGCGAGGACGTCCGCGCGGTCGGCACGTTCGGGCCGTCGGACGTGATGGGCATGGCGACGGTGGTGGCCTTCGGCCTGGTCGTCGCGGTGGGCCTGGCGCTCGACGGCGGGACGGGCCGTCGGGCCGCTCTGGTGTGCGCGGGGCTGCTGGTCGTGCCGCTGGTGCTGTCCTTCAGCCGGGGCGCGTGGATCGCGACGGTGCTGGCCTGCGCGGCGCAGCTGGTGCTGTCGGGTGTACGGCGGGCCGTGGGGGTCGGCCTCGCGGTGGGGGCGCTCGCGGTGGTGCTGGTGGGCGGGTTCGGGATCGGCTCGGCCATGGTGAAGGAACGCGTCGCGAGCATCACGCAGGTGACCGCCGCCCCGGACCAGTCGGTCACCGACCGGTACACGATGTGGGCGGCGGCGGCCGGGATGTGGCGCACCGACCCGCTGACGGGCGTGGGCCTGAAGGGCTTCCCGCAGTACCGGGACGGGCACGCGTCGCTGGCGCTGTCCTCCGGCAGCGACACGGCCGGCGCGGGCCAGGCGTTCCGGCGCCAGCCGCTGCTGTCCCCGCACAACATGTACCTGCTGGTGCTCAGCGAGCAGGGGCTCCTGGGAGTACTCGCCCTGGCGGGCAGCTGGCTCGCCCTCCTCGCCGCGGCCGGCCGCCGTCTGACACGCGGCACGCCGGGCGCGCTGGTCGCGGTGGGCCTGCTGGGCTGGCAACTGATCGACTTCGCCTACGCGGACATCGGCGGCCCGTCGACGGTCCTGACGGCGGTGGTCCTGGGCGTGGCGGCGTGGCCGGCGCTGTGCGGGGCGGACGCGCACCGTGTGGGCAGTCGTCCCGCAGGGCGATGGGGGTCCCCCCTGCTCGAGCGAAGCCGAGAGCTTGGGGGAGGGTGGGCACACGGGACGGCGCCCCTGCGGGCGCGTTCCGCACATGCTCCTGCCCGCACCACGGGGGCGACGCCCCTTGCAAGCGCGGCGCCCACGGGGTGCGGGTACGAGCATGAGGCGGAGGCGCCCGCAGGGGCGCCGTTCCGGACGGGCGGTCGGGATGCCTGAGCCCGTTCCGGTCGACGCGCTCGTGGAGGCGACGACCTCCGACACCCCGCCCCGCGCCGTCGTGCGCCAGTCCCGCGGCCGCCACCGCGCCGACCGCGCCGCAAGCTCCCGCTTCCTCGCGCGCGCCGCGTTCGTCACCGCCGGGCTCACCGCCGCCGGTTCGCTGTTCGGGCTCGTACGGGACCAGATCCTCGCGGACTCGTTCGGCGCCGGCGCCGACAGCGACGCGTTCCTCGTCGCCTGGACCGTGCCGGAGTTCGCGTCCACGCTGCTGATCGAGGACGCCATGGCGCTGATCCTCGTCCCGGCGTTCAGCCGCGCCCTGCTGCGCCGCGGCGGCGCGCTCGCGCTCGTACGGGCCACGCTGCCGCGCCTCGTGCTGACCGTGGCCGCGGTCGCGCTGCTGCTCGTCGTGCTCGCGCCGCGGCTCGTCGCGACGCTCGCGCCCGGCCTGCCCGATCCGCGGCTCGCCGTCGACTGCACGCGGCTGACCGCCACCTGCGTGCTCAGCTTCGCGCTCGCCGGGTACTGCAGCGCCGCGCTGCGCGCGCACGGCCGGTTCCTGCCGCCGGCCGCCATCTACGTCGCGTACAACACCGGCATCGTCTCCACCGTCCTGGTGCTCCGCGAGCCACTGGGCGTGCCGTCCGCCGCCGTCGGCGTCGCGGTCGGCGGCGCGCTGATGGTGCTGGTCCAGGCGCCGTCGCTGGTACGGGCCCTGAGGGACCCCCACCCGGTGCCGCCGGCGGTCGCCCCGGCCGAAGGGGACGGCGAGCGACGGCTCGTCGTGCTCGCGCTCGTCGCGCCCGTCGTCGTGTTCGCCGTCGCCCGCCAGTCGCAGGTCCTCATCGAACGCTTCCTCGCCGCCCCGCTGCCCCCCGGCGCGATCTCGCACCTCAACTACGCGCAGAAGATCGCGCAGATGCCGATGATCCTCTCGCTGATGCTGTGCACCGTGACCTTCCCGGTCGTCGCCCGCGCCGTCGCCGCCGGCGACCGGGACGCCGCCCGGCGCCGCGTCGAGCGGGACCTGCTGCTCGCCGTCCTCGTCGTGCTCGCCGGCGCGTCGATCGTGATCGCCGCCGCCCCGCAGATCGTCGACGTCCTGTTCCAGCGCGGCGCGTTCGACCGGGCCGACACCGCGGCGACCGCCGCCGTCATGCGCGTGTACGCGCTCGGGCTGCTCGGCCAGACGCTCGTCGGCGTCCTCGTCCGCTGCTACTTCTCGGCCGCCCGCCCGCTGTGGTTCCCTGCCGCCGCGATGCTCGCCGGACTGGCCTCGACCGCAGTCGCCGGGGCCGTCGGCGTGCGCCTGTGGGGGGTGCTCGGGATCGCCGCGGCCAACGCGCTCGGCATCAGCCTCACCGCCGTGCTGCTGCTGGCCGGTTCAAGGCGGCAGAGCGTGCCGCTGGGCACCGGCCGGGTCGCGGCCGGAGTGGCCCGGCTGGCCGCCGTGGCCGGCTGCGCCACCGCCGCGGCCTGGCTGGCCACGGTCGCCGTCGCCGGCGCCACGCCCGCCTCCCTCGCCCCCACCGCCGGGGTCGCCGCGGCCTGCGCGGCCGTCGCCCTCGTCTTCCTGCCGTTCGCCGCGCGCGCCGTACGGGCGCCCGAGGCCCCACCCCTGTTCCGTCCCGCACAACGGAGACTCGCCCATGTCCGCTGTCACGGCCCCCGACCGCGCCCGCGCACGGATCCGCCGTCTGCTGCCGACGCCGCCCCCGTGGGTGGCGATGTACCACTCGATCACGGACGCCGCGGATGATCCGTACCAGGTGACCGTCTCCCCCGTCCGCTTCGCCCGGCAGCTGCACTGGCTGGGCGACCGCGGGCTGCGCGGCGTCTCCGTACGCGAGCTGCTCGACGCGACCGCCGCCGGACGGGCCCGCGGCCTGGTCGGCCTCACCTTCGACGACGGGTACGCCGACTTCCTGGAGTCGGCGCTGCCGCTGCTGCGCCGGCACGGCTTCACCGCGACCGTGTTCGTTCTGGCGGGCCGCCTCGGCGGCGACAACGCCTGGGACGAGCGCGGCCCGCGCAAGCCGCTGCTCACCGAGGACGACATCGCGCGGATCGTCGAGGCCGGGATGGAGGTCGGCTCGCACGGGCTGCTGCACACCTCCCTCGTCACCGCCGACGACGCCACGCTCGCCGAGGACACCCGGCGCAGCCGCGCGCTGCTCAGCGAGATCACCGGCACGGCGACCGCGGGCTACTGCTACCCGTACGGGGACATCGACGCGCGGGCGGTCCGCGCGGTGCGGGAGGCCGGCTACCGGTACGGCTGCGCGATCAGCCCGGGCGCGCTGACCGGCGCGTACGCGCTGCCGCGGATCCACATCGGCGAACGCGACACGCCCTGGCGGCTCACCGCGAAACGCGCCCTGCACGCGCTGCGGCGGCGCCGCCCGGCCGACCTGCCCGAGCGGTTCCGCCCGGTCGGGGCGGCGCTGTCATGAAGGTGCTGCACGTCATCACCGGCCTCGGCATCGGCGGCGCGGAGCAGCAACTGCGGCTGATGCTGCGGCATCTGCCGGTGCGGAGCGAGGTCGTCACGCTCACCGCGCCGGGCGCGGTGGCCCGCGGCATCGAGTCCGACGGCGTCCCCGTCACGCACCTCGGCATGGCCGGCAACCGCGACCTCGGCGCGCTGCCGCGCCTGGTCCGGGTCGTCCGGCAGGGCAGGTACGACGTCGTGCACACGCACCTGTACCGGGCGTGCGTCTACGGGCGGATCGCGGCCCGGGCGGCGGGCGTCCGGGCGGTCGTCGCGACCGAGCACTCGCTGGGCGACAGCCAGATCGAGGGCCGCCCGCTCAGCGCCGGCACCCGCGGCCTGTACCTGGCCACCGAGCGCCTCGGCGCGGCCACGGTCGCGGTGTCGGACAGCGTGGCGCGGCGGCTGGAGGCGTGGGGGGTGCGGCCGTCCCGCATCCGGCTGGTGCCCAACGGCATCGAGCGCGACCGCTTCGGCTACGACGAGACCGCGAGGCGGGAGGCGCGGGCCCGACTCGGCCTGCCGGAGGACGCGTTCGTCGTCGGCGGCGTGGGCCGCCTCGCCCCCGGCAAACGCTTCGACCGCCTGATCCGCGCGGTCGCCTCCGTCCCGGACACCCGCCTGCTGCTGGTCGGCGACGGCGAACGGCGCGCCCACCTGGAGGCGGTGGCCCGCGAATGCGGCGCCGCGGACCGCGTCCTGCTGACGGGCGCCTGCGAGGACCCGCCGGCGGGGGCGGGCGGGGTGGGGCGAGAAGCCACACCCGTCACGGTGCCGTGCGGGCCACGGCGCGCCGCCGCCGCGGCGGGCGCGGCGGGCGCGGCGGGCGCGGCAGGCGCGGCAGGCGCGGCAGGCGCGGCGGGCGCGGCAGGCGCGGCAGGCGCGGCAGGCGCGGCAGGCGCGGCAGGCGCGGCAGGCGCGGCAGGCGACGGTCTCGTCCCGGTACGGGCCGCCGTCGGTTCGCCCGCCGTCGGCGTCCCCGGGGCGCTCGGTCCGGTCGCCGGCGACAGCGAGTCGTACGAAGCGGCCGGCGGCCGGCCCGACCTGCCCGTGCTCGCGACCGACGGCGGGCTGCCGTCGTTGCCCGCGCTGCTGTCCGCCATGGACGTGTTCGTGTCGACCTCCCCCGACGAGGCGTTCGGGCTCGCGATCGTCGAGGCGTTGGCCGCCGGGCTGCCGGTGCTGTACGTCGCCTGCCCGGCCGTCGACGACCTGCCGCCGGACGCCGCGCCGGGCGCGCGACGCATCGGCGAGTCCGTACCCGAGCTGATCTCCGCGCTGCGCGGCATCCGGGAGGCCCGGCTCGGCCGGCTGCCGCAGCCCGTCGCCGCGCACCGGTACGACATCGCGCACAGCGCACGGCAGTTGATGTCCCTGTACGAGTCCCTCCCCGCGAAGCGAGCGAGCTCATGACCCAGCAACCCACCCCCGACTCCGACTCCGGCTCCGGCTCCCCGTCCCTGATCGCCGCGCTGCGGGCCCGTCGCCGATGGTGGGCGCTGCCCGCGGCCGTCGTGCTCGGCGCCGTCGCCGGCGGTGGGTACGGGCTCCTGAAGACCCCGGAGTACGCGGCGACCAGTTACGTCATCGTCGTCCCCGGCGAGAAGTCCGACCCGGCGGCGGCGCTCGGCTTCGCCCAGGCGTACGGGCGGGTCGCCACCGACCTCGCGGTGACCGGGGACGCCCAGGTGTGGGCCGGGGTCTCGGCCGCGACGCTGCGCGCGAACGTGCAGGCCGCCACCTCGCCCGACGCGCCGATGATCTCCCTCACGGCGCGCTCGCCGCGCCCTGCCACCGCGGTGGCCATGGCCGACGGCGTCGCCCGCGCGCTCGTGCAGAGCGGCACGCACGCGTCCGCCGGAACCGGCGTGAAGGTCGTCCAGTTCTCCCGCGCGACGAAGCCGACCAGCCCCGTCTCCCCGTCCGCGCCGCTGTCCGCGCTGGTCGGCGGGTGCGCGGGCGGGCTGCTCGGCGGGCTCGCGCTGCTGGTCCGGCCGCGCCGCGCGCCGGAGGGGGGCGCGCAGACAGCCGAGGTCACCGCCTCCGTTCCGGCGCCCGCGTCCGCGTCCGCCGCGCCCGCCACGGAGCCGGTGTGACGACGACCGAAGTCTGCCGGGACGGCGCCGAGTTCGGGCGGCTCGCCGCCGAATGGTCGGCGCTGTACGCGCGCTGCGCCACCGCCACCCCGTTCCAGAGCCACGCCTGGCTGCACTCCTGGTGGACCTCGTACGGCGCCTCCGCCGCGCTCCGCGTCTTCCTCGTCCGCGACCGGGAAGGCCGGCTCGTCGGCGCGGCCCCGCTGATGCTGCGCCGCGGCCCGCTGCCCGCGCTCACCCCGCTCGGCGGCACGATCACCGACTTCTTCGACGTCCTGCTCGACGACGCCTGCCCGGAGGCCGCCGACGCGCTGGCCGCCGCCCTCGCCGACGCGGCCCGCACCGCGCTCATCGACCTGCGGGAGGTACGCCCCGGCGCGGCGGCCGAGCGGATCTACGCGTCCTGGCCCGGCCCGCGCCGCCGGCTCGCCGATTCCCTCTGCCTGGAGCTGCCCGCCGTCCCGATGGACGCGCTGCTCACCCGGATGCCGACGGCGAAGGCCCAGCGCACCCGCGCCAAGCTGCGCAAGCTCGACGCGCTCGGCATCGAGGAGCGCGTCGTCCGCGGCGACGACGTACCGGCGGCCCTGACAAGGCTCCTGACGCTCCATCAACGCCAGTGGGAAGGGCGCGGGGTGACCGCCGAGCACACCAGCGGACGGTTCGCCGAGCACCTGACCCGTGCGGTACGGCCCATGGTGGACAGCGGCAACGCGATGGTGACCGAGTTCCGGCTCGGCGGCGAGGTGGTCGCGGCCGACCTCACGCTGATGTCGCCGAGCCTCGCCGGCGGGTACCTGTACGGCGCGGACCCCGGTCTGCGCGAGCGGAAGGTCGACGTGGCGACGATGCTGCTGCGGCACGGGGCGCGGGAGGCCGACGCGAGCGGCCGGGCGACGCTCAGCATGCTGCGGGGCACCGAGCCGTACAAGAACCACTGGCGCCCCGAGACCGTCGGCAACCGCCGGCTGCTGCTGGCCCGGCGGCGCACCGGGGCGCTGCTGCTGCTCCGCGCGGCGGCGGCGGGGGCGCGGCGCTGGGCGGCGGGGCAGGCGCGTCAACGGGCCTGGGTGGCACGGCTGTCGGGAAGGCCGCACGGCGGCGGAGGGTGACCTCCGCCGCCGTGCGGACGGTGACGCGGGGGACGGATCAGAAGGGCCAGATGCCCTTCAGGTCGTCCTTCCACCCTTCGGTCGGGACACAGACGCTCCCGCCGGCCCATTCCTCCACCCAGGACCCGAGGTTGACCGTCCAACACTCGGGCTTCGGCTCGGGCTTCGGTTCGGGCTTGGGCTCGGGCTTCGGTTCGGGCTTGGGCTCGGGCTTCGGTTCGGGCTTCGGTTCGGGCTTCGGTTCGGGCTTCGGTTCCGGCTTGGGCTCGGGCTTCGGTTCCGGCTTGGGCTCGGGCTTCGGCTCGGGCTTCGGTTCCGGCTTGGGCTCGGGCTTCGGCTCGGGCTTCGGTTCCGGCTTGGGCTCGGGCTTCGGCTCGGGCTTCGGTTCCGGCTTGGGCTCGGGCTTCGGCTCGGGCTTCGGTTCCGGCTTCGGTTCCGGCTTGGGCTCGGGCTTCGGCTCGGGGAGCGGGATCGGGTCCGTCGGGTCGGTCGGCTCCGTCGGCTCCGTGGGTTCGGTCGGCTCCGTCGGGTCCACCGGGTCCGTGGGATCCGTCGGCTCCGTCGGCTCCGTCGGCTCCGTCGGCTCCGTCGGCTCCGTCGGCTCGGTCGGCTCCGTCGGCTCCGTCGGGTCGACCTCCGACAGCATCTTCCGGAAGACCTCCGCCGAATCCGGATTCGCGCCGCACTGCCACACGCCGTGCGGGCAGTAGTCCGTAATGGTGTGGTACAGCGGTTTGTGCTGGGCCATCCATTGCAGCATGCGCCGCATGTAGTCGGGATTGTCGCCGTTCCGGAAGAGCCCCCATTCCGGGTACGAGATCGCCTTTCCGTGCGCCTTCGCGAAATCGACGTGCTGCCGCAGCCCGTACGGCTCGCTGATGTGCTGGTCGAAGTCGGATCCCGGCGGCTGGTCGTAGGAGTCCATGCCGACGATGTCGACGACGTCGTCACCCGGATAACACTCGGTCCACGGCACCGCGTCCCGCCCGCGGCTCGGCGTGAAGTCGAAGCGGAACTTCTGCCCCGGCACCGCGCGCATCGCGGTGACGATCCGGTTCCAGTACGCCTTCCACGCCTCCGGGTCGGGCCCGCAGCGATGGGTGTACGTGATGCCGTTCATCTCCCAGCCGAGGACGACGACGGTGTCGGGCACCCCGAGCCCGACCAGCCGTTCCGCCAGGGCCGTGAAGTGCTGGTCGTACTCGCCCGCCGCGCCGCGCTTCAGTTCGCGGCGGACCTCCTGGTCCGAGAGGCCGGCCTCGTTCCGCTCCAACATGGGGACGTTGAGCACGAACAGGCGGTCGGACTTCTGCTTGCGCCATTCCGCCCAGGACTCCAGGAAGCGCGGGCTCCCCTCGATGTTCGTCCAGAGGTCCCCGGGCAGATAGGTGTGGCCGACCCGCAGCTCCTTGCCGCCCAGCCACTTCTCCAGTTCGGCGATGCGGGCGACGCCGCGGGGGCCGTAGTCGAGGTAGGCGCCCAGTGCGGTGGACAGGGCCGGTTCGGGGTCCCGTGTACTGATGGATTCGGCGGCGTGACTCGGTGAAGACAACACGACTGAACCTGAGGCAAGGAGACCTGCGGTGAACACCCCCAGCCATCTTCTCGTCGTCCGTCGGTTCCTGTGGGTCATGGCCGTGCTCCTTCACGCATCGCGCCGCGTTCCGTCGACCCCAGGTGTGCTCAGAAAATATGCTTAATAAGCCGACTGGGAAGCCAGTCACCTGATCAGGCGTCAGCGGATCTCGCTCGGATGGCGGAAGAAGACGACAAAAGGCCGGTCCCGAGCCGGGCGCGGGGCGCCCGGGCCGGAACCGGCCTCTTTCGCGGGTGCGTCAGCGGTTGATGCAGACGTTGCCTACCGCCGGGTTCAGCAGAGCGACGATGTTGATGGAGTTGCCGCAGACGTTGATCGGGATGTTGATCGGCACCTGCACGTTGTTGCCGGACAGGATGCCCGGGCTGCCCGCCGCGAAGCCGACCGCCTCGGAGTCCGCGAAGGCGGGCGACGCCGCACCCATGGCGATGACGAGTCCGGCGACGACGGTTGCAGCCTTCTTACCAAGCATTTCGTCTGGTTCCTTTCTGCGGCGGAGGAGAACGCGACTCTCGCGCATCCCGGGCCATTCGGGGGACCCGGGCCTCCGCTGCATACATCAGGACGATCATGCAGAAGGACAACATCCGTACGGCGTGCGACGCGGCCTCTTCACCCCATCGAAGGGCCTGAATTCCCCCTCATGCCGGGGCATTCGGAGGAATGCGCCCACCGACCGCGCTCATTTCTCCCGAGGCCCGGAAAGGGCCCGTGCGAGCGCCTCCGGGTCGGTCGTCGGCGCGTCGCAGGTGAAGTGCCGGCAGACGTACGCGGCGGGGGCCCCGCCGACCAGCGACCGGTCCGCGAGCAGCGGGAACTCCTCGGCGTCCGCCGGCCCGAAGGCGACGACCGCGCCCGGGGCGGTGCCGAGCAGCGCCGTACGGTGCAGCTCCCGCGCCGCCGCGTCGTCCCGGTCGCCGACGACGGCGACCTCGCGCGGCCCGTCGAGCAGCGCCTCGGCGACGGCGAGACCCCAGCCGATGTAGCGGGGCGCCCGCGGGCCGAGCGCCCGTACGACGCCCAGGGCGCCCTCGGCGGCGGTGCGGTGCGCCTCGGAGCCGGTGTGGGCCGCGTACGACAGGAGCGCGCCGGCGGCGGCAGTCCAGCCGGAGGGGGTGGCGTTGTCGGTGGGGTCCTGCGGGCGGCGGATCAGGGTCTCGGCGTCGTGGGCGGTGTCGTAGAACGCCCCGCCCTCGGCCCGGAACCGGTCGAGGACGACGTCCAGGAGGAAGCCGGCGAACTCGAGCCAGACGCCCTCCCCGGTGACCGCGGCGAGCGCCAGATAGCCCTCGGCGACGTCGGCGTAGTCCTCCAGGACTCCGTCGTTCGTGCCCGCGTGTCCGTCCTTCGAGGTACGGGTCAGCCGGGCGGAGTCGTCCATGTGGAGGCGGAGCAGCAGGTCGGCGGCCTCCGTCGCGCGGGCGACCAGGTCGGGCCGGTCGAAGTACGCGCCGGTCTCGGCGAGCGCGGCGATCGCGAGGCCGTTCCAGGCGGCGACGACCTTGTCGTCCCGGCCTGGGCGCTCGCGCCGGTCCCGGGCGGCGAGCAGCCGCTCGCGGATCGACGCGATCCGGTCGGCGTCGGCCGGGCCCGCGTCCTGCGGGAGCTGGAGCACCGAGGAGCCCTCCTCGAAGGTGCCCTCCTCGGTCACCCCGAAGTACCGGGCCGCGTAGCGCGCGTCCTCCTCGCCGAGGACCTCGGCGAGCTGCGCCGGCGTCCAGACGTAGTACGCGCCCTCGACGTGCTTCCCGGTCCCGTCGTCACTGTCGGCGTCGAGCGCGGAGGAGAACCCGCCCTCGGCCGTCCGCAGCTCGCGCACCATGAAGTCCGCGGTCTCCAGCGCGACCCGGCGGGCCAGATCGCTGCGGGTGGCCCGCCACAGATGGGCGTACACCCGGCAGAGCAGGGCGTTGTCGTAGAGCATCTTCTCGAAGTGCGGGACCACCCACGCGCGGTCCACGGAGTAGCGGGCGAAGCCGCCGCCGAGCTGGTCGTAGATGCCGCCGCGGGCCATCGCCTCGCAGGTGTCGGCGGCCATCTGCAGAGCGCCCTCGGCCCCGGTCCTGGCGTGGTGGCGCAGCAGGAACTCCAGCGCCATCGACGGCGGGAACTTCGGGGCGCCGCCGAAGCCGCCGCTCCGGTCGTCGTACTCGCGGGTGAGCCCGAGCAGCGCCTGCATCAGCTCTTCCTCGCCGGGGACGCCCTGTCCGCCGTACGCGAGGGTGCGGGACGACAGATCGCGGACGATCTTGCCGGCGACCTCGCCGACCTCGTCGCGCCGCTCGGTCCACGCCGTGGAGACGCCGTCGAGGATCTCGGCGAAGGACGGCATGCCGTGCCGGGCCTCGGGCGGGAAGTAGGTGCCGAAGTAGAACGGCTCGGCGTCCGGGGTCATGAAGACGGACATCGGCCAGCCGCCCTGTCCGGTGGCGGCCTGCACGGCCTCCATGTAGACGGCGTCGACGTCGGGCCGCTCCTCGCGGTCGACCTTGATGTTGACGAAGTGCTCGTTCATGTACGCCGCCGTCCCGGCGTCCTCGAAGCTCTCGTGCGCCATCACGTGGCACCAGTGGCACGAGCTGTACCCCACGCTCAGGAACACGGGGACGTCGCGCCGCCGGGCCTCCTCGAAGGCGGCGGGCTCCCACGCCCACCAGTCGACGGGGTTGTCGGCGTGCTGAAGGAGGTAAGGGGAGGTGGCGTCCGCCAGTCGGTTGGGCATGGGTCCATCCTTGCTCACACGGTGGGGGGCCGCCCGTGTGCCGTGGCTGGGGAAACGGGCGAGCGGCCCCGTTCCCCGCGCAGTCGCGGGGAACGGGGCCGCTCGGAAGGGGATCCGTCCGTCCCCGGCCGGCAGCCGGGGACGGAGGGCCTTACGGCCGGGCCCTGAGGGGGCTGGGTCAGCCGCCGACGTTCCCGTTCTGGGAGAGGACCTCGCCCAGGATGTGCGAGAGGGCGTCGTCGCCCTTCTGCTGCACGGAGTTCTGGGTGCAGGTCTGGTTCGACATCGGGTTGCCGAGCACGTCCTGGACGGCGACCGGGACGGCGATGACACCGACCGGCACCTGGGCCTGGACCTTCTGGATGTCGAAGCAGTGCAGGACGCCGCCGTTCACGAGACCGAAGTTCGGGCTCATGTAGCCGCCGGTCTCGTTGGAGCCGATGGACTGCTTCGAGGTGTTGCCGATGATGTTGGCGGAACCACCGTCGTTGCCGGCCGCCATCGCCGTGGTCGCGGACATGCCGGCGACGGAAGCAGCAACAGCCGCGGTGGCGAGAACCTTCTTGATCACGAGATCGTCCTTCTTGAGCCGAGGGGCCTGGAATGCTCCGTTGCCGAAGCACGCTGATCAACTGCCCCGCCGCAGTTTGGTTCCGGGCAGTCACCCGGAAGCCTCATTCGGCAGATCAACGCCACCGAACACGGAGAATTCGGTCACGCGATCGCCAGGGGTCCCTCGCGTCTTCGCGCGTCACGCAGGAGACTTGGGGCCGGAAGCGGAGGCTCTCGGAGGGGGACGCACATGCGGGACGGCCACCGGGCGGAAGCCGAGCGGCTGTTGGCACGCGCCGTGGAGGAGGAGGTGCGCCGATCCGGCGGTCGCTTCGACGCCACGTCACTGCTGGCACGCGGGCGGGACGCGCTGGACTCCATGGCGGCGAGCGCGGGCGAGGAGTACACGGCGTACCGGCTTGCGCTGGAGGAGGCCGAGGCGGGCAGCCTGTCCCTGGCCGAGCGGCTAACCGGCCCGGCGCTCGGAACTCCCGCGCTGGTCACGGCCGTTGCCGCGGTGGCGGCGATCGGCGCGGACATGGCACTGGGCACGGCCACCGGGACGGCGCTGGGCGCCGGCGCGGTGGTGGCCGTCGCGGGCGCGGCGGCCACGGTCCTGAAGGTGACGGCGGCGCACTGGCCGGACGCGCACCGCCGGGCCGGAGAGAGGGGCCGGCCGGGCGGGCCGGAACAGTTGCGGCTGCAGTGGCTGACGGCGCTGGAGGTGCGCGGGATCCGGCCGTTCCTGGACCAGCAGCGGATGCTGCTGACGGCGACGGCTGCCACGGCGAAGCAGGCCGCGAAGGCCGCGCAGACCGTTCCGTCGCTGCGCGGCGGCGACCGCAGCGCGGCGGCGCGCCGGCGGACCGTCCTGGAGCAGTCCTTCGGCCATCTGCCGGACCCCGCAGGGCCGTTCGCGGGCCGACGGGCCGAGCTGGCGCGGATCACCCAGTGGGTGCAGGCGGCGCGGGCCGCGACGACGACCCGGCCGACGGTCGTGGTGCTGCACGGCGAGCCGGGTGCGGGGCGGACGACGCTCGCGGTCCGGGCGGCGCACGCGCTGCGGGACCAGTTCCGCGGGGCGTGCGTGGTGGACCTGCGGGGCGCGAGCCGCGGCGAGAAGCCGCTGTCGACCCGGGACGCGCTGCTGCATCTGCTGAACCGGCTGGGCGCGCCGCGCGAGCAGCTGCTGTTCCGCGACCGCAGTTCGGCGGAGCAACAGGTGCGTCGGCTCGCGGAGTTGTACCACCAGCATCTGACAGGGCTGCCGGTGACGATCGTGCTGGACGACGCGGTGGACGCGGCGCAGGTGCGGACGCTGCTGCCGGAGCGCTCGGACAGCCTCGTCCTGGTGACCGCGCGGCAGCCGCTGGAGCTGGGCGGGGACGTGCCGGCGCGGGTGCATCAGCTGGAGGTCGCGGCGCTGGACGCGGCCGGCGCCGAGGAGCTGCTGCGGGAGGCGGCGCAGGCCCCCGACGCGGGGCCGTACGACGCGGAGGCGTCGACGCGGATCCGGGAACTGTGCGGCGGGCTGCCGCTGGCGCTGCGGGTCGCGGGGTCGTCGCTGGGGCCGCGGTCCATGGCCGAGCAGGCGCGGCACCTGGAGGTGTACGGGAAGGTCGGCGGCTCTGTCGAACGGGCCCTGTCCGTGCGGTACTTCACCGATCTCGACGAGGACGGGCGGCGGCTGCTGCGGCGCCTCGCGCTGGCCGGGCGGGCCTCGCTCGGCGCGGCGGCGGCCGCGGCGCTGCTCGACGGCGGCGAGGCGGACGGGGCGCGGCTGCTGCGCGAGCTGGCCCGGGCGGGGCTGCTCGACCATGTGCGCGGGGACCGGTACCGCCTGCACGACGCGGTGCGGAGCTTCGCTGCCGCCCGGCTGCTCGACGAGGAGGAGGCGACGGAGGTCGCCGCCGCACAGGAGCGGCTGATCCGGAACTACGCGGAACTGGCCGACGCGGTGATCCGGATGGTCGACGGCAAGATGTCGACGCGGGCGGACCGGTTCGGCGGGCACGGGTTCGGTTCGCTGGACGCGGCGCTGCGCTGGCTGGACGACGAGTCGAGCTTCATCACGGCCGCGCTGCGGCACGCGGAGGGCGTCGACCAGCAGGCCGTACTGAACCTGCTGGGCGCGCTGTGCGACTACTGCCTGCTGCGCGGCGACCTGTACCGGCTGGGCGAGATCAACGAGCTGACGGAGGCGGTCGGGCAGGGGCTGCTGTCCCGTTCGGTGCAGTGGCGGACGGGTATCGCGGCGCGTCAGCTCGGCGAGCTGGACAAGGCCCGTACGACGCTGACCTCGGTCGTCTCGCTCTACCAGGAGGCGCACCAGGACGCGGGCGCGGCGCTGGCGCTGTGCTCGCTCGGGATCACGCTGCACCACCAGGGCAACCTGTCCGAGGCGTCGGCGCGGCTGCGCGAGGCCCTGGAGCTACAGGTCCCGGAGTCGCTGGCGGCGGACCGGGCGTGGACGCTGCACGCGCTGGCGGGCGTGGAGCGGGACCGGGCGAACCTCGCGGAGGCCGTGGAGCTGCTCGGCCGGGCGATCGAGCTGCACCAGGCGTCGGAGTCGGTGCACGGCGAGGCGTGGGCGCACTTCCAGCTCGGGCAGGTGCGGCTGCGGCAGGGCGACGTGCCGGGGGCCGAGGAGGAGCTGCGGGCGGCGCTCGACCTGTACGGCCGGACCCGCGACGGCCGCGGCGAGGCATGGGCGCTGACGCAGCTGGCCCGGGCCCGGCTGGTCGCAGGGGACGCGGCGTCGGCGGTCGACGGACTGCGGCAGGCGCTGTCGCGGCACCGGGAGCAGGAGGACGCCCGGGGCGAGGCGTGGACGCTGTACTACCTGGGGCAGGCGCTGGAGGAACGCGGCGACCTGGACCAGGCGGTGCGCGAGCTGGAGCGGGCGCGGACGATGTTCTCGCGGATGCGGGACGTGTACGGGCTGGCCTGCGCCCGGCACCACTCGGGCCGGGTCACGCGGGACCTGCGCGCGGCGCAGACCGGCAACCTGCGGAACTCGGGGTTCGCCCGGCAGCTGCTCAGCGACGCCCGGACGGACTTCCACCGGATCGGGGTGGCGCACGGCGAGGCGTGGACGTGCCTGGAGCTGGCGGTCGTCGACGCGGGCAACAGCAAGGCCGCCCAAGCCGTGGCGCTGTGCGACGAGGCGGAGCGGCTGTTCGCCTCGTACGGCGACCGGCGCGGCGAGGACTGGGCCCGCTTCCTGCGGGTGACGCTGCTGCCGTACGCGTCGCCGGGGGGTGTGGAGGTCGGCACGGTGGTCGCCGAGGAGGAGCTGGTCCGGTTGACCGAGGACGGTCATGACCTGCGGGATCCGCGACTGGCGGACTGTGCCGCGACGTACGCGGTCGCGCTGACGCGCGGCGTCCAGCTGGACGCCGGCTGGCAGGCGTGGACGCTCGGGCTCACCCCGAACCGCCACGCGCGCGAGGTGATGGGGGTCGCGGTCCCGTAGGCGTGGCGGGCGTCCGTACACGCGCGGCGGGGCCCCGGGGGCGTGTCTCCCGGGGCCCTGCCGCGCCGCGCGCGGTTACTCCTGCGGTGCCTGCTTCGCCGGCGACGGCTGCGCAGCGCCCGCCGCCGGGGCCGGGGTCTCCTCGAAGTCGACCTTGCCCATGTGGCGGTTCATGGACTTCATCAGCAGCCAGACCGCGCCCGCCATCACCGCGAAGACGACGAACCCGAGGACGCCGGGCGTCACCTTGTTCTCGTCGAGTTCCTTCGCCAGCGGGACGAACTGGGCCAGTGCGAGGTGTGCGCTCATGCTAGGCATTGTCGCGGATGCCCGCGAAGAGGTCGCTCTCGGGGAGGGAGGTGTCCACCAGCGACTTCGCCAGCTCGTACTCCTCCGTAGGCCAGGCCTCCTTCTGGATGTCCAGCGGCACGCGGAACCAGGGGCCGTCCGGGTCGATCTGCGTGGCGTGGGCGATCAGGGCCTTGTCACGGATCTCGTAGAAGTCGGCGCAGGGCACGTGCGTGGTCAGCGTCCGGTCCTTGAGCCCGAACTCCTTCCAGCGCTCCAGCCAGTCCCCGTAGGGCGACTCCATGTCCCGGTCCAGCAGGGCCTGGTGCAGCGCCATGGTGCGCGGCTTGTTGAAGCCCTGGTTGTAGTAGACCTTCAGCGGCTGCCAGACCGGGCCGAACTCGGCCTCGGGGTACTTCTCCGCGTCGGTCGCCCCGTCGAACGCCACCATCGTGATCTTGTGGGTCATGATGTGGTCGGGGTGCGGGTAGCCGCCGTTCTCGTCGTAGGTCGTGATGACCTGCGGGCGGAACGCGCGGATCTTGCGGACCAGCGCCCCGGCCGCGTGGTCGACCTCCTCCAGCGCGAAGCAGCCCTCCGGCAGCGGCGGCAGCGGGTCGCCCTCCGGCAGCCCGGAGTCGACGAAGCCGAGCCACTCCTGGTCGACGCCCAGGATCTCGCGGGCCTCGTCCATCTCCTTCTTGCGGACCTCGTGGATGTGCTCCTCGATGTAGGCATCACCCTGGAGCTTCGGATTGAGGATGGAGCCGCGCTCGCCCCCCGTGCAGGTGACGACCAGCACGTCCACCCCCTCGGACACATACTTGGCCATCGTCGCCGCGCCCTTGCTCGACTCGTCGTCGGGGTGGGCGTGCACGGCCATCAGACGCAGCTGCTCAGTCAAAGCTCGATCCTCGGTCACTGGTCACTGATATGGACAGGTGCCGTCCCGCAGGGACGTCGTTGTGGGGCGGCGGTCGGGTGGCGGGAGGGCAACTCTTATAGTGACGGAATCGGGGGGCCGAAAATTCCGCCTTCCCGGGGCACGAAAGGATCGATCATGAGCTCGGTACGCGAGTCGCTGCCCGAGGGCCGGTACGGCCGCTCCGCGGACGAGCGCGCCGACCGCAAGCTCAGGATCGCGGCCGTCGTGCTGGGCACACTGTTCGTCGCCATGATGGGCTGGTTCGGCTGGCACTACGTGGTCGCCGAGAAGCTCAGCGCCGAGGTGATCAAGTTCGAGGTGGTGGGCGACCGCGAGGTGCAGATGCACCTGGAGGTCCGCAAGGAGAAGGACGCCGCCGGCTCCTGCACCCTGCGCTCGCGCGCGGAGGACGGCTCCGAGGTCGGCCGCAAGGACGTCCGCTTCGACGGTCCCCGGACCCGGATCGACGAGGTCGTCTCCATCCGCACCACCGCCCGCGCGACCAGCGCCGAGCTGGTCGGCTGCACCGCCGAGTAGGCGGCCGGGCCCCCGGACGGCCCCGCGCGTCAACGCCCTGACCTGCGTTGACGTAATTCTGATGACTTTCGTCCCTTCCCTTTTCCCGGGTAATTGTTAGGCTCGTGGTTTCGCCCACCCAGGAAGGCACATCCTTCTGGGTAGGGCGATGCTTTGTATTCCCAGTACCTACGAGGAGCACCTGTGACCCAGACCAGCGACAACGTCACCTGGCTCACCCAGGAGGCGTACAACAAGCTCAAGGACGAGCTTGAGTACCTGTCTGGTCCCGCGCGTACCGAGATCGCCGCCAAGATCGCCGCGGCGCGCGAGGAGGGCGACCTGCGCGAGAACGGCGGGTACCACGCGGCCAAGGAGGAGCAGGGCAAGCAGGAACTCCGCGTCCGCCAGCTCACCCAGCTCCTGGAGCACGCCAAGATCGGTGAGACCCCGGCGGACGACGGCGTCGTCGAGCCCGGCATGGTCGTCACGATCGCGTTCGACGGCGACGAGGACGACACGATGACGTTCCTGCTCGCGTCCCGCGAGTACGCGAGCAGCGACATCGAGACCTACTCGCCGCAGTCCCCGCTCGGCGTCGGCGTCAACGGCAAGAAGGCCGGCGACGACGCGGAGTACGAGCTGCCGAACGGCAAGAAGGCCACGGTCAAGATCCTGAGCGCCAAGCCGTACACCGGCTGAGACTCCTCCCTTCCGGAAGGAAGGACCAGGGCCGGACCGCCGACGGCGGTCCGGCCTTCTGCATGCACATGCAGAGTTGCGTGCGATGATGCGGGCGCCGTCACGTCTTGAGGGGGATGAAGGCACGTGCTGTTACCGCTGAGCGGAGGCGCGCCCGATCGGATCGGGCCGTACGAGATCCTGGCCCGGCTCGGCGCCGGCGGCATGGGGGAGGTCTTCCTCGGGCGAACGCCGGGCGCGACCGGCGCGGCCAGCGCGACCGGCTCGCAGGGCTCGCAGGGCTCGCAGGGCTCGCAGGGCGTCACGTACGACGGCACGTACGTCGCGGTGAAGACCGTGCGGCGCGACGTCGTCGCCGAGCCCGCCTTCCGCGACCGGTTCCGCCGCGAGATCAAGGTCGCGGCCCTGGTCTCCAGCCCGTACGCGGCCGCGCCGCTCGGCGGCGACGCCGACGCGGAGGTGCCCTGGCTGGCCACCGCGTACGTCCCCGGGCCCAGTCTCTCCCAGGCGGTGCGCCGCGACGGCCCGCTGCCCGTCCCGGCCGTACGGGCCCTCGGCGCGGCGCTCGCCCGCGCGCTCGGCGACCTGCACGCGGCCGGGGTGCTGCACCGCGACCTCAAGCCCGGCAACGTCATGCTCGCCGTCGACGGACCGCGCGTCATCGACTTCGGCATTGCCCGCAGCAGCGGCGCGACGACGATGACGGCGACCGGGATGATGGTCGGCACGCCCTCCTTCATGTCCCCGGAGCACGTCGCGGGCGCCCGGCACGTCAGCGGCGCGTCCGACGTCTTCTGCCTCGGTTCGGTGCTCTGCTACGCGGCGACCGGCGAGGACCCGTTCGGCGACGGCCCGCTGGCGGCCGTGCTGTACCGCGTCTCGCAGGCCGAGGCGGACCTGACCCGGGTTCCGGACGAGCTCCGCGACGTCATCGCCGCCTGCCTGGCCGCGGACCCGGCGGCCCGTCCCACGCCACAGCGGCTCGCGGAGCTGCTGGGCGGCGCCGGTCAGAAGGCCGCGTGGCCGCATGCCGTCCACGACCACATCGGCGAGTACGGCCGCGAGCTGGCCCAGCTGATCGCCTCGGGCGCGGCCCTGCGGGAGGTCGCGCCGGCGCCGATCGCCCCGGACCAGCAGCCGACGATGCCGCCGATGGACCCGACGGTCCCCCCGGCCCCACGGAAGCGCCGCAAGGGGCTCCTCGCGGCGGCGGTCGCGCTGGCACTGGTGGCGGGCGGCGTGGGGACGTACCTGCTGTGGCCGGAGGAGACGAAGAAGCCCCCGGCGGACGCGAAGAAGCCCCCGGCCCCGTCGGGCCCCCGCGTCCCCGGCGTGGACGACCGCGGCCTGGCCGACGCGTCCGGGGTCGTGCCCCAGAACGCGGCCCAGCGCCCGGCCGGCTGGAAGCCCTGGCAGGCGAAGCTGACCGCGCCCGCGTTCGGCTGCTCGGCCGGCGAGTCGGTGCTCGTGTGCCGGACGACGCACGGGCGGTACGAGGCGCTGGACACGGTGAGCGGGAAGAAGCTGTGGGACGCCGAGGTCGACGACGGGGGCACCTCCCCGACCGAGAGCTACATCAGCGTCTCCTCACAGATCTTCATCGCCCGGCACAGCACCCGGCCCACCGTCCACGACGGTCTCGTGGCCTTCGTCTCCGGCGAGAAGCTCCAGGTCCGCGATGCCCGGACCGGGGCCGTCCGCTGGGAGAAGGAGGCGTACGGCGCACGGTTCGAACAGGCACGGACGATCGTCGCCGACGGCACGGTCTTCGCGACGACGCCGGTCGCCGGGACCGAGGACGACGTCGACTCGGACCAGGTGGCCCTGACCGCGTTCGCCCTCGCCGACGGCAAGCAACTGTGGACGAAGGCGCTCACCACCGCCACGATCTCGATGTCCGAACGGAGACCTTACGAAGCGGTCGCCTATGCGAAGGGCGCGGTGTACGCCCTCAGCGACGGCGGCCTGGTGGCCTACGACGCGAAGACCGGCGACCTGCGCGGGCAGGTCGACCAGGACGCCCGGACCTGCGCCGAGATCAAGATCCTGGGCTCGTCCGCGTACTGCACGGACGCCCCGTACAGCAGGACCGACCAGGCGAAGATGCACGTTCTGGACGCCGGCACGCTCGCCACGACGGGCTCCCTGCCCGCGCCGGTGGCGGCTCTGGGGCCGAGCGCGATCGGCCCGAACATCGTGGCGGGGCTCGAAAAGGGGCTGACGGTCCTCGACCCGCGCAGCGGGAACACGCTCGGGACGTTCGCGGCGAAGGAGGCCCCGGCCGGCCTCGCCCATGCCCGGTCCGCACCGCTGCTCGCGGGCGACCAGGTCGTGTACGCCGACTACTCCTCGCTCTACACCGTGCGGCTCGGCTCGGACGGCAAGCCCGCCGGGCTGAAGGTCACGCCGGTTCCGGGCGCGCCGGGGCCGCGGGCCAAGGAGGAGGCGTACGACCCGAACTACGGCCAGTTCTATGCGAAGGAGATCCGCTCACCCGAGGTCCTGCCCGTCGGCGGAATCGCCTACGTCGTGTACGACAAGGGTGTCGTCGCCTCCGTAGAGCTGCCCAAGTGACCTACTGAGAGGACGTGTTCGGTGCTGAAGGCACTTCCCGACGGGCAGCCCCCGCGTCTCGTCGGGCCCTACCGGCTGCTCGCCGCGCTCGGCGCGGGCGGCATGGGTGAGGTCCACCTGGCCTGCCGGACGGACGCGCCGACGGCCGATCCGCATCTGATGGTCGCGGTGAAGACCGTCCGCGCGGACCTGGAGGTCGACGGGGACTTCCGCACCCGGTTCCGGCGCGAGATCACCGCCGCGCGCGCGGTGAGCGGCCCGTACGCGGCGCAACTCGTCGACGCCGACGCGGACGCCGTGGTGCCGTGGCTCGCGACCGAGTACGTTCCCGGGCCCTCGCTGGCCGAGGCGGTGACCCGGGCGGGCGCGCTGCCGGTCGAGGCGGTACGGGCGCTGGGCGCGGCGCTCGCGCGAGCACTTGAGTCGGTGCACGCGGCGAAGGTGCTGCACCGGGACCTCAAGCCGGCGAACGTGCTGCTGGGGGCCGCCGGGCCGAAGCTGATCGACTTCGGCATCGCGCAGGCGTTTGAGGCAACGGCACTGACCTCGACGGGACTTGTGGTCGGCTCACCCGGCTTCATGTCGCCGGAGCATCTGGTCGGCAGCCGGGCCGTCGTGCCCGCGTCGGACGTGTTCTGTCTGGGCGCGGTGCTCGCGTTCGCGGCGAGCGGGCGCGGGCCGTTCCACGACGAGGAGATGGCCTCGGTCGTCTTCCGGATCAGCCGGGCCCAGGCCGAACTGGACGGCGTACCTGAGGAGTTGCGACCGGTCGTCGAGCGCTGCCTGCGACTCGACCCGACGGAGCGGCCGACGGCGGCGGAGCTGGTCGAGCTGTTCGGCGGGGAGGAGCCGACGGCCTTCCCATGGCCGGGCGGCGTGCTTTCGCTGCTCTCCGAGTACGCGGACACGGCGCGGCGGTTCGGCGAGGCCGCGGCGTCCGGGGCAGGCGTGGCCGACCTCCCGACGATCGGCCCGCAGGTGCCGTACTCCCCCACGGCGGCCGGATACCGGCCCGCCGTGCCCGAGGGGCCGGAGGCACGCCGCCGGCCGTGGGGGCGGATCACGGCCGGGGCGGTCGCGGTGGCGGTGGTCGCGGCGGCCGTGGGCGTCGTGCTGCTCAACCGCGGGGAGGGCCAGGGAGGTTCGACGGGCGGCGCGGCCGGTCCCGGTCCCACGACCGGCTCCAGCACAGGCCCCGGGGCCCCGGCCACGCTCAGCCAGGTCGTGCTGCCGTACGGCGGGGAGGGCCATCCCGACGACTTCGGGAAGGCGGGCACGGACCGCGCGTTCCGCCCGGCGGGCTGGTCACCCTGGAAGGCGCAGGTCGAGGCGGGCACCGATTCCTGTGCGCTCGCCCCGAAGGTCCTCGTGTGCGCCGGGAGCGGCGGCGCGGCGGTGGGCCTGAACGCGGCGGACGGGAAGAAGCTCTGGTCGGCGCCGGCGCGAAAGACACCCAACGGGGAAGGCCTGTACTCGACGGCCGGGTACCCGGCGATCGTCGGCGAGACCGCGTACATCTCCGGTCCCGACGGGCTGACGGCGTACGGGATCGCGGACGGCAAGCAGCGGGGGAAGATCCCGGCGCCGGGCGGCGACTGGGCGGTGAAGGGCTCCGACCTGCACGAGGGCGTCCTCTACTCCACGTACGTCAACCTCGCGGACGCCGACAAGGGGCTCGTCATCGCCGTGAAGCTGGGCGGCACGGGCAAGGAGCTGTGGCGGAGCCGGCTCGACGGCACCCCGGAGCACCCGGTCACCGCCGGGGGCAGGGTCTACGTACCGGTGGGCGCCGTCACGATGGCCCTCGACGCCCGGACGGGCAAGGAGACCGCAAGGAGCTCCGGCAGCGAGCCGTGCGGCGACATCGCCGTACAGGGGAAGTACGTGCTGTGCTCACCTTCCATGGACGGCGGGGTCCCCGTGCTCGACGCCCGGACGCTCCGGCAGGTACGGACGCTGGGCAAGGGCACGGAGATGGCCGGCGGACCGGCGGTGAGCGCGGACGGACTGGTGGCCGTGGTCGGCGGCGACCTGGACCATACGGTGATCACGTACGACCTCGAGAGCGGGCGCGAGCGGTGGCGTGCGGAGACGATGCCCCACCTGGAGCGACTGAGCCGGGTCTATTTCGCGGGTGACCGCGTCCTGGCCGGAGGAAAGCACGAGGTGCACGCCATCCCGGTGTCGGGGCCGCCGGCCCGGTCGCAGAACATCGAGGTGATCCGCCTGAACCTGCCGGACTCGATCGACGCGTCCGCCCTGTCCTCCAGCGAGGCGCTGGCCGCCGGAGGGGCGGTGTTCCTGCCCTTCCCCGACGGCCTGGTCGTCTCCGGTCACCTGCCCTGACCGGACGGCGGTCGCCTCACACCGTCGCCGACCGGTACTTCCGTACCGACAGCGTCCGGAACACCACGATGATCAGGAACGACCAGATCAGCGAGGCCCACACCGGGTACTGCATCGGCCACGCGTCCGACGGTGAGACGCCCGGGTTGCCGAAGAGTTCGCGGCAGGCCTGGACGGTCGCGCTGAAGGGGTTCCACTCGGCGATCGGCTGGAGCCAGGACGGCATCTGGCTGGAGTCCACGAACGCGTTCGAGATGAACGTGACCGGGAACAGCCAGATCAGGCCGCCGGACGTCGCCGCCTCCGGGGTGCGGACCGACAGGCCGATCAGCGCGCCGATCCAGGAGAAGGCGTAGCCGAGCAGGAGCAGCAGCGCGAACGCGGCGAGCGCCTTCGGGATGCCGTTGTGGATGCGCCAGCCCACCAGCAGGGCGACGATCGCGAGGACGACGAGCGTGAGCGTGGTCTGCACGAGGTCCGCGAGGGTGCGGCCGGTGAGGACCGCGCCGCGGGCCATGGGCAGCGAGCGGAATCGGTCGATCAGACCCTTGTGCATGTCGTCGGCGATGCCCGCGCCCGCGCCGGCCGTGGCGAAGGTGACGGTCTGGGCGAAGATGCCCGCCATCAGGAACTCGCGGTAGACCTGCGGGGAGGTCGAGCCGCCGATGTTCATGGAGCCGCCGAACACGTAGCTGAACAGCACCACGAACATGATCGGCTGGATGAGCCCGAAGATGACCATCTCGGGGATGCGGGTCATCCGGATCAGGTTGCGCTTGGCGACGACGAGCGAGTCGCCGATCGACTGGGAGATGCCGCCGCGCGGCTTGGGGGCCGGCGTGGGGACGGTGTGGGAGATCGTGGTCACTTCACCGCCTCCTTTCCGCTCCGGTCA
The DNA here is from genome assembly GCF_033343995.1 of Streptomyces sp. HUAS YS2. Taxonomy (NCBI): domain Bacteria; kingdom Bacillati; phylum Actinomycetota; class Actinomycetes; order Kitasatosporales; family Streptomycetaceae; genus Streptomyces; species Streptomyces solicathayae. Next base: position 3,075,788 of record NZ_CP137573.1, read on the forward strand.
CGGCCCCGGCTCCGGGAGTCCGCGCCGCCGTTCTCCTCCTCGTCCAGCAGCTCGGCCGCATGGCCGGTCAGCGAGATGAAGACGTCGTCGAGGGTGGGCCGGCGCAGGCCGATGTCGTCGATCTCGACGCCGACGGTGTCGAGATCGCGGATGACCTCGGCGAGCAGCTTCGCGCCGCCGGTGACGGGCACCGTCAGCTTGCGGGTGTGGTTCTCGACGGAGACCTCGCCGTGGCCGATGCCGGCCAGTCCGTAGCGGGCGAGGACGTCCCGGGCCGGGTCGATCTGCTCGGGCTGGTGGACGACGACCTCGACGCGCTCGCCTCCGGTCTGGGCCTTGAGCTCGTCCGAGGTGCCGCGGGCGATGACCTTGCCGTGGTCGACGACGCAGATGTCGTGGGCGAGGTGATCGGCCTCCTCCAGGTACTGGGTCGTCAGGAGCAGCGTCGTACCCCCCGCGACGAGTTCCTGGATGATGCCCCACAGGGCCTGCCGGTTGCGGGGGTCGAGGCCGGTCGTCGGCTCGTCCATGAACATCACGGGCGGCGAGACGACCAGGGCGGCCGCAAGGTCGAGCCGGCGGCGCATGCCGCCGGAGTACGTCTTGGCGGGCCGGTCGGCGGCCTCGGCGAGGCTGAAGCGCTCGAGCAGTTCGTCCGCGCGGACCTTCGCCTGCTTGGCCTTCATCTGGTAGAGCTGGCCGACCATCTGGAGGTTCTCGCGGCCGGTCAGGTACTCGTCGACCGCGGCGAACTGGCCGGAGAGGCCGATGGAGCGCCGTACTTCGTTGGGGTGCTTGAGCACGTCGATCCCGGCGACGACCGCGCGGCCGCTGTCGGGCTGGAGGAGCGTCGTGAGCACGCGCACCGTGGTGGTCTTTCCCGCGCCGTTCGGGCCGAGCAGGCCCAGGACCGTGCCTTCGGGCACATCGAGGTCGACGCCGTCCAGAGCTCGTACGTCGCCGAAGGTCTTCACCAGACCCTCGGCGTATATCGCGCCTGGCATGTGGGTTCTCCCAGGGATTTCGGGCGTTTCCCGCCCAAGTCTAGGTAGGCCGGACGCCACGCGCCCAGCGAATGAGTGACCTGGAGCACACCGTAACGCGATACATCGCGAGCGACAACGTGTTTACGGCGCTCAGCCCGCCGTCACCACGTGACCCACGCCCTTCAGCCCGCCGTCACCACGTGACCCGCCTCCTTCAGCCCGCCGTGACCACGTACCCCGCCTCCCGCAGCGCCGCCTCCACCTCCGCGCAGTGCTCCGGGCCCTTCGTCTCCAGGTGGAGTTCGACCTCCACCTCCGTCAGACCCAGGCGCGGATCGGTGCGGACGTGGCCGACGTCGAGGACGTTCGCGTCCACCGCCGACAGCACGCCGAGCAGGTTCGCCAGCACTCCCGGCCGGTCCGTCACGCGCAGTCGCAGGCTCAGGTAGCGCCCGCCCGCCGCCATGCCGTGCCGCAGGATCCGCTGCAGCACCAGCGGGTCCACGTTGCCCCCGGACAGCACCGCCACCACCGGCCCGCGGAACGACTTCGGGTCGCTCAGCAGCGCCGCGACCGGGCTCACCCCGGCCGGCTCGACCACCAGCTTCGCCCGCTCCAGGCAGAGCAGCAGCGCCGTGGACAGCGCGTCCTCGGAGACCGTGCGGACCTCGTCCACGTACTCCTGGATGATCCGGAACGGCACGTCGCCGGGCCGGCCCACCTTGATCCCGTCCGCCATCGTCGTCGGCGCGTCGATCGACACCGGGTGCCCCACGGCCAGCGACGGCGGGTACGCCGCCGCACCCTCCGCCTGCACGCCGATCACCTTCACGTCCGGCCGCACCGACTTCACGGCGAGCCCGATCCCCGCCGCGAGCCCCCCGCCGCCGATGCCGACGACGATCGTGCGGACCTCCGGGCACTGCTCCAGGATCTCCAGGCCCACCGTGCCCTGCCCGGCGATGATGTCCGGGTGGTCGAAGGGGTGGATGAACACCGCCCCCGTCTCGTCCGCGTACTCCTCCGCCGCCGCCAGCGTCTCGTCCACCACCTGCCCGTGCAGCCGCACGTCGGCGCCGTAGTCGCGGGTCGCCGCGACCTTCGGCAGCGGCGCCCCGACCGGCATGAACACCGTCGCGTGCACCCCGAGCAGCGCCGACGCCAGCGCGACGCCCTGCGCGTGGTTCCCTGCCGACGCCGCGACCACCCCGGCCGCCCGCTGCTCCGGCCGCAGCCCCGCGATCCGCACGTACGCGCCGCGCAGCTTGAACGAACCGGTCCGCTGCAGGTTCTCGCACTTGAGGTGCACCGGCGCCCCGACCAGCGACGACAGGTACCGGCTCCCCTCCATCGCGGTCACCCGGGCGACACCCGACAGCATCTTCTGCGCCCCGCGCACGTCGTCCAGGATCAGAGGGTGCCAGGGGTCAGGCGAACGGAAGCTCATGACCGCAAGTCTCCCAGCTCACCGGCCCTCCGGCCGCCGGGAGACCACGCGTCCGGGCCGGTTTGCGCAGCCCCGGTACGGACCCCCGCCCGCACGCGTACTCTGTCCCCCACCAACCGACCACGCACGAGAGAGCCCCCACAGCCATGCCCACGTCTCAGGACATGACGACTGCGCTCGACCCCGGTCTCCTCGATGCCCTCCAGCACCAGGTGGCCGTGTTCGCCCGGCGCGCCGAACAGACCAGGCTCGGCGGCACCGGCCAGCTCCGCAACTCCATGGACCGTGCCGCCTACCTGCTCCTCAACCGACTGGAACAGGAAGGGCCGATGGGCGTCAAGGCGCTCGCGGCGGGCATGGGGATCGACTCGTCGACCGTCACCCGTCAGGTCGCCCCGCTCGTCGACACCGGCCTGGTCAAGCGCACCTCGCACCCGGAGGACGGGCGCGCGGTCGTGCTCCAGCTGTCGCCGCGCGGCCTGGCCCGCCTGGAGGAGGTCCGCTCCTCGCGCCGCCAGCTGATGGTGGAGGTCACGGAGGGCTGGACGCCGGACGAGCGGGAGTCGTTCTGCATGCTGCTCACCCGCTTCAACTCGGCCCTGTCCGCACGCCAGTCGGGGCTTCCGGCGCAGCCGGAGGCGGGCGCGTCGCGGGCGGAGCCGTCGACGGAGGCGTGACGACGGCGGGCGCGTCGTGGCGTCCTCCGGGTCCGCGGCGTGGCGACCTTTCGGTCCGCGTCGTGACGTCTGAGGGGGCGCGCGTCGTGGCGTCTTCCGGCGCCCGTGTCGTGGCGTCTCCCGGCGCCTGCGAGCCGACAGTCGGCGTCGAGTCCCGACCGTCATCGCGCGGCTATTGACCTGAACCGCACCCCTGTCCTCATATGAGGACGTGGGAGACGGGCGCGATCGGAACGGCGGTCAACAGCTCCGCCATACACGCGAGTTCGAGGCCTTCGTGGCAGGAGCCGGGGGCCGGCTGCTGCATGCCGCGACGCTGCTCACCGCCGAGACCCCGGCCCGCAACCCCCGCGCCCACGCCCTGCTGACCGCCTCGCTCGCGCACACGTACGCCCACTGGGACCGGCTGCGCGGCGAGGACCCGTACGACCGCACCCGCACCGACCTCGCCGCCCGCTTCGCCCGTGCCGCCTGGCGCCACCACCGCGGGCACGGTGGCGTCCTGTCCCGGCTCACCCCGCAGGAACGGCTGATCGTCGTGCTCCGCGTGTACGAGGGCGTGGCCGAGGAGCAGACCGCGGCGATGCTGGGGCTGCCGACGGAACGGGTCCGGGCGGTCTGCGCCCGGTCGGTGGCCGCCCTGCGCCGCACCGCTCCCCCGCCCTCAGCTTCGGCGCAGGACCGGGCGGCGTCATGAGCCGATCCCGGGACGTCCGCGACGAGGAGGTGCGGCGGATGCTCGACGCGGGCCATCCGCAGCTGCCGGCCGATCTGGCCGAGCGGGCGGTGGAGCGCGGTACGCGGCTGCTGCACCGCGACCGCGCGGTGCGCCGGGCGCTGTGGACGCTGCTCGCGGCGGCGGTCGTCGCGTTCGTGGTGTGGGCATCGGTGGTGCAGCCGTGGGAGGTCCCCCCGGCGGGCACGACACCGCCGCTGGAAGGCTGGTGAGGCGGGTCGGGGAGGTTGGTGAGCCGTGCAGCAGACGCGGAAGGCCGGGCAGGCAGACACGGTGAGCCGGGCGCCCCGCTCCAGCAGGGCGCCCGGCTCGCCGTCGTGGCGACTAGCCCAGCGCCTGGCGCAGGTCGGCCAGCAGGTCGTCGACGTTCTCGATGCCGACGGAGAGCCGGACCAGGTCCGCCGGGACCTCCAGCGCGGAGCCCGCGACGCTCGCGTGCGTCATCCGGCCCGGGTGCTCGATCAGCGACTCGACGCCGCCCAGCGACTCGCCGAGCGTGAACAGCTTGGCCCGGTTGCAGACGTCGACCGCCGCCTGCTCGCCGCCCTCGACCCGGAACGACACCATGCCGCCGAAGTCCTTCATCTGCTTCACGGCGATCTCGTGACCCGGGTGGTCGGGCAGACCCGGGTACAGGACCTTCGTGACCTTCGGGTGCTGGGTCAGCATCTCGACGACCCGGCTCGCGTTCTCGCTGTGCCGGTCCATGCGGACGGCGAGCGTCTTGATGCCGCGCAGCACGATCCACGAGTCGAACGGACCGGCGACCGCGCCCATCGCGTTCTGGTGGTACGCCAGCTCCTCGCCGAGCGCCTCGTCGGCCGCGACCAGCGCGCCGCCGACGACGTCGGAGTGGCCGCCCATGTACTTCGTCAGCGAGTGCACGACGACGTCCGCGCCCATCGACAGCGGCTGCTGGAGGTACGGCGAGGCGAAGGTGTTGTCGACGACCAGCTTCACACCGGCCTGGCGGGCCACACCCGCGACCGCCGCGATGTCGGTGATGCCGAGCAGCGGGTTGGAGGGCGTCTCGACCCAGATCAGCTTGGTCCGCTCGTTGAGCGCACCGCGCACCGACTCGATGTCGGAGGTGTCCGCCACGGAGAAGTCGACGCCCCAGCGCTGGACGACCTTGGCGAAGAGCCGGAAGGTGCCGCCGTACGCGTCGTTCGGGATGACCACGTGGTCGCCGGGCACGAGCAGCGTGCGCAGCAGGCAGTCCTCGGCCGCGAGACCGGACGCGAAGGCGAGGCCGCGCCGGCCGCCCTCCAGGGCCGCGAGGTTCTCCTCCAGCGCGGTACGGGTCGGGTTCGCGCTGCGGCTGTACTCGTATCCGCCGCGCAGCCCGCCCACGCCGTCCTGCTTGTAGGTGGACACCTGGTAGATGGGCGGGACGACCGCGCCGGTCAGCGGGTCGGCGGTGTTGCCCGCGTGGATCGCGCGGGTCTCGAAGCTCTGGTGGATGTGCTGGTCGCTCATGAGTCAGGAGCGTAGTCCTGAGGACGGTGCACCGCCGCCCATCGTCTCAGCGGGTGTCCTGGACAATGGACACATGGAGATTCTGTGGGTCCTGCTCGCGATGGCGATGCTGTTCGCGGTCCTCGGTCCGGTCATGATGCGGCGCCGTCGTGGCATTCGGCTGGCGCTGCCCGGTTCGCCCGACGCCGCCGACCCGGAGGCGTACGGCTTCCTGCGGCAGGAGGAGCAGGACGTACGGATGCCCGGCCCCGACCACGACCTGCTGGACGTGCTGAACGTCGTCCAGCGGACACAGGACTGGCGGGCGGCCTCGCAGTTGCTGGCCGGTACGGACAAGAGCGACGAGCTGCGCTGGCAGCGGGTGCAGGCGTTCGCCGGCGCGGCCTCGCTGGAGCTGCGGGACCGGCCGGGCGTCGGCGGCGCGTGGTTGCGCGCCTGGCGCGCGGAGCAGCCGAAGGACGCGGGCGGCGCGGCGGTGCACGCGGAGTTCCTGGTGCAGCAGGCGTGGCGCTCGTCGACGGCCGGCACGGACGAGTTCCGGATCATCCTGGAGGAGGCCCGCAAGGCCTGCGGCGAGGCGGCGCTGCTCGCGCCGGGCGACCCGGTGCCCTACATCGTGGAACTGGCCGTGGCGCGCGGGCTCGGCTACCCGCCGGAGCAGTTCGACCGGGTGTGGGCCCAGGTCATCGACCGGGCGCCGGAGCACATGGGCGCGCATCTGGCGGCGCTGCAGTACTGGTGCGAGAAGTGGCACGGCTCCCGCGAGGAGGCCGACCACTTCGCGACCACGGCCGCCGCCCGCGCCCCGCGCGGCTCGCTGCTGGCGGCGCTGCCCCTGTTCGCGGTGTACGAGCACCTGCCCGAGGTCAACCTGGTGCAGGGCTTCTACCGCAGCGAGGTCGTCACGAAGGCGATGGAGGGCGCGCTGTACGCGGTCAACTCGGCGCGTGCCGACGACCCGATGCTGGCGCACGTCCGCCACCTGCTGGTCCTCTTCCTGGTCCGCGCCGAACGCTGGGCGGAGGCGATGCACCAGCTCGTCCACATCGACGGCCACGTCGGCGCCGTCCCGTGGACGACGTCCCAGGACCCGGCTGCGGAGTACGTGGTCTACCGCAACCTGGCGGTCGCGGGGTACGAGGCGAACGGGGGGAACCCGGCGACGCTGCCGGGGTGACGTCCGGGTCCGGGGAGGGGGCGCGGCCGGATCCGCCGCGCCCCCTCTTGTCTCCCGGACGACGCTGTCTTCGTACGACGTGTTGTCTGCCGTACGACGCTGTCTTCCGTACGACGTGTTGTCTGCCGGACGACCTTGTCTGCCGTGCGACCCGTGGATCAGAAGGCCGTCTCGCGGTCGTCCCAGTCGTAGTCGAGGCCCTCCTCGGCGAGGGAGCCCCAGCCGTTGTTCCGGTACAGGGTCAGCAGCGGCGCGTCCTTGCCGTACAGATCGCCGTACCGGCCGTCGCCGTTGACGTCGCCCAGCCCGATGATGCGCTCGAACCGCTTCCAGCCGCTGCCGATCTGCTTGCGCGCGCCGACGCCGCCGGTCCCCTTGCCGGGGTAGAGCCACAGGTTCCCGGAGCCGTCGCGGGCCACCAGGTCGTTCTTGCCGTCGCTGTTCACGTCGCCGGCGCCGACGAGAGCGGTCATGCCCTGCCAGCCGGACGAGCCGATCTGCTTGCGCGGCTCCAGGGTGCCGTTGGCGCGGCCCGCGAAGAGCCAGAGCCGGCCGCTGGAGTCGTTGGTGACGACGTCGCCGCGGCGGCCGTCGCCGTTGAAGTCGCCCATCGTGGTGATGTTGCGCAGGGTCGACCAGCCGACGCCGATCTGCACGCGCGGCTTGAGCCCGCCCATGCCGTTGCCCGGGTACATCCACAGCACGCCGTTGCCGTCACGGGTGACGATGTCCTCGGCCCCGTCACCGTCCCGGTCGCCGTGCCGCTGGAGGACGTTCATGGAGTTCCAGCCGACGCCGATGCGGGTGGCCGTGCCGTCACCGCGCTGGAAGTAGAGGGCACCGGCGACCGTACGGAAGAGCAGGTCCGTGGCACCGTCACGGTTGAAGTCGCCCAAGGGCTGGACGCCTTGGCGTCCCCACGACGGCGAGTACCAGACCATGTACGCCGCGCCGCTCATGCACTCGTGGGACGTGCGGGCCAGCCGGAACGAGCTGACGTTGTTCGCGAGCCGGCTGTTCGCGTCCTGGTAGGGCGTGAGGTCGACGGCCTCGCTGGACGTACCCGTCTGCAGAACGACGTGGTGCACGCTGTCCGTGTAGGCGTGGTTCGGCTGGCTGTAGACGCAGGCGTGCAGGCCCGTGCGGTTGCGCATGCCCGCCGCCCAGTTGTCGTACGCGCCGAGCGTCGCCATGCTGCCGCTGTACGTAGCCATGGCGCCCGTACCGTCGGCGTTGTCGAACAGACAGAACCGCCCCGCCGGACACCGGTCGTAACCGGTCGCCGCCTGCGCCGGCGACACCGTGGCCGTGAGCAGTCCCAGCGCGGAAAGCCCCGCGACGACGGCCCTCCGGAATACACGCTTCATACGCACCCCTCCCTTGAGTCCCATGCCCCCCACGGACATCGAGTGGCTGTACGGTACACGTCACTCGACCAACAAGACCTGGGGGAATCTCCTCGTGGGCCCCTGCGTTGTCATGGGGGCGCCGAGCAGTCGAGGAGATGCCGCATGTACCTGTCCCGCACCCCTGTCCTCCCCACCCCCGAGCAGGCGCTGAAGGGCCGCTCGGAGCCCGAGTTCCCGGTCCCGGAGCGCCACACGGTCCTGGGCAACCCGCTGCTGGGCCCGTACCCCGAGGGCCTCGAGGTGGCCGACTTCGGCCTCGGCTGTTTCTGGGGCGCCGAGCGCAAGTTCTGGCAGACCGACGGCGTCTGGACGACGCTGGTCGGCTACCAGGGCGGCTACACGGAGAACCCCGCGTACGAGGAGGTCTGCTCGGGCCTGACCGGCCACACGGAGGTCGTCCGGGTCGTCTTCGACCCGGCGAAGGTCTCGTACGAGCAGCTGCTCAAGGTCTTCTGGGAGTCCCACAACCCGACCCAGGGCTTCCGCCAGGGCAACGACGTCGGCACGCAGTACCGCTCGGCGATCTACACCCACTCCCCCAACCAGGCCACAGCGGCGGAGGCGTCCCGCGACGCGTACCAGCAGGTCCTGACCCGCTCCGGCTACGACCGGATCACCACGACGCTGGCCCCCGCGGCAGACCGCCCCTTCTACCCGGCGGAGCCATACCACCAGCAGTACTTGGACAAAAACCCAGCCGGCTACTGCGGCATCGGCGGCACGGGCGTGAGCTGCCCGATCGGCGTCGCGAAGACCGAGGACTGACCCCTGCGGTTCCAGTCGGACAGAAGCGCCCCGGATCCACGCTGGTCCGGGGCGCTTCGGCGTGTGGTAAGCAGAGCGGGCCTAGACGTCGACGCCGGCGTTTGGACGTCCGGACAACCCCTGCGCGGACACCCGGTGCCTTTCCCTGAAGGTCGGGTCGGGCCGTAGCTTGCAAGGGCGGCCACCAGCGACGATGCCTGTCATGACCACTGGCCAGGACCTCGCTCCTCCCCGCTCGACGCACTCGGTACCCGTGGTGTTCGGTGCGGGAGCGGCCATTGGTGTTCTGGGCGGGATGATCGGGTTGGGCGGCGCGGAGTTCCGTCTGCCGCTGCTGATCGGCCTCTTCGGGTTCGCCGCGCTCTCGGCCGTCATCCTGAACAAGGCGATGAGCCTGGTCGTGGTCCTGGTCGCGCTACCTGCCCGGCTGGCAGCGGTCCCCGCCGCCGAGCTCGCCGCGCGCTGGCCCGTCGCGGTCAACCTGCTGGCCGGCAGCCTGCTGGGGGCCTGGGTCGGAGCAACCTGGGTGGTGCGCATGCGCAGCACCACCCTCTACAAGGTGCTGGCCGCTCTGATGGTGCTCATGGCGGCAGCCCTGGTGCTCACGCACACCACCACCTTGGACACGCTCGCGCTGCCGCTGTGGGCTCAGGTGGCGTGCGGGGTCGTGGCCGGGTTCGGCATCGGGGTGGTCGCTGCGATCATGGGCGTGGCCGGGGGCGAGCTGCTGATCCCGACGATCGTGCTGCTCTTCGGAGAGGACATCAAGACCGCGGGAAGCCTCTCGCTGCTGGTGTCCCTGCCGACGATGCTGGTCGCGTTCGCCCGCTACAGCCGCGACGGCAGCTTCGCCGTGCTCGGCGCCAACCTCCGCTTCGTCCTTGTCATGGCCGCGGGCTCCGTCGCCGGTGCGGTGCTGGGCGGGTTGCTCCTCGGCGTGTTCCCGGACCTCGTGCTCGTCCCTGTCCTGGCCGTGATCCTGCTGGTTTCCGCGGTCAAGCTCGCACGTCACGAATGACTGTGCGCCTCGGCCGCCCGGTGACTTCGTCCATCGACTCTGTGCCGGATGCTTGCAACTGTCGGCCCGGCTGCGACTGCTGCAACTGAGTCATCCGCATCTGCCTCCCAGTGCCCACGAATGGCGGCGCTGAACCGCAGGGCTCTGTCCCTCGGGCACGGCCAGAGCCTTGCGAGATCGCAACGCCTGTCAGACTGATCCGCCCTCGCCGCGCGCTGTCGGACCTCTGTACGGTCTAAGTCGTGTCTGGCGCACGTCGGGTTGGTCACCTGTGGCGTGCGCTGGTTGATCGCGCGCGACTAGGGAGCTGGTACGGGCATGGCGGTTGATGCTGCTCGCTCGGAAGAGGGGTTTACGTCGGCTAGGGCTGCGCGGGTGTTGGGTGCCGCCTGCCGGGCTGCGGGGCTCGATGACACCGGCGCGGACTTGATCCGGCTCGGGGAGAACGCGTTGTTTCGGCTTGCCTCGGTGCCAGTTGTCGTTCGCGTAGCTCGGGGGCAGGAGTGGCTCCCCAAGGCTCACAAGGAAGTTGCCGTCTCACGATGGCTGGCCGGCGAAGGGTTTCCGGCGACTCGGATCGTCGATGACCTGGAGCAACCGCTGCTGGTCGACGGGCATCCTGTGACCTGCTGGCACCTGATCGTCGAGGGCGACCGCAAGGCAACGTACGGGGAGTTGGGTGGGGTCCTGCGGGATCTGCACTCCATGCCGGTCCCGGCCGGCCTCGACCTTCCGGCCTACAAGCCGTTCGACAAGTCGGCCCTGCGCCTGGAGCGGGCGTAGATCCCGGCGGACGACAAGGCTTTCCTGCTGAAGCGCGAGCGGGAGCTGCGGGACAAGTTCGCCGAGTTGCGGTTCGAGTCACCGAAGGGGCCTGTTCATGGGGATGCCCATGTGCAGAACCTCATGGTGAACGATCAGGGCCAAGTGATCCTGATCGACTTCGAGTACTTCTGCTTCGATCATCCTGAGTGGGACCTCATGGTCACCTCCGTCGAGCATCACAGCCTCCAGTGGCAGACCGATGAGCAGTACGCCGACTTCGTGCAGGCCTACGGGCGGGACCTGCACGACTGGCCGGGGTACGACACCCTGCGCGGGCTCCAAGAGTTCGGCATGACGACGTGGCTCATGCAGAACGTTCAGGAGGATGCGGCGACGGCGGAGGAGTACCGGCGGCGCATTGAGGGACTGCGGAACGATGATGCCCCGCGTAATTGGCGGCCGAGGTAGCGGCTGCTGGCGATCGCGTCGATCACCTCACGTGCTCCCGCCACTGGCCACCCGGCTTCGGCCTGCGCTCCCGGAGCAACGATTCGATGATCCAACTACAGCGGCTCAGGCTGCCTCACACAGTGAGGGCCGCCACCCCACATGGGTGGCGGCCCTCACCGTTCTTGTCGCCGTAGGGCTACAGAGCGGCGCACTGGCCGTGGCGGCTGCCGGTCACGGTGTTCAGGACACCTCGGTTGGTCGGCGGGGGCACGTTGCGCGCGCAGCTGAGCGACCCGCGGATCGTGTTGCCCACGATCGAGGCCCGGTCGTCGATCGGGAACGGTCCTGCGCCCGTGGTGCCGTTCACCTGGACGGAGCCTCGGATGTTGTTGGAAACGAGTTCGACGCCGGCTCGGTTGTCGGTCAGGTGCACGCTTCCGGTGATCCGGTTGGGTGCACAGCCGTCGTCACCGGGGTCGCCCAGGAGGACGAAGCCGGTGGCTCGGTCGACGGAGACGGTTCCGTCGATCAGGCTGTCGCAGATGGCGAACAGGGTGCCGCGCGACGAAAGGACGCTGCCGTCGATGGTCGAGTTGCCGATGAACAGCGCACCTTGTGAGATGCCGTGGACCGTGCCGCCCACGTTCGCGTCGATGATGCAGGTGCTCTCACGGCTGGCGAACACGTCCCGGGGGTAGTCGCCGGTGATGGTCCGGGTGCACGCCACGGTCTGCGTCAGGCTCGCGGCGTCGCCGGCGAGGTAGTTGCCGTCACCGCTGTACTGGGCCGTGACGGTGTGGCTGCCGGGCAGCAGGTTCGCGTGGGTGAGCTGCGCCCGCGCGCAGTTCGTGCCGCCGCCGGGGCTCAGTGTCCGGGTGCCCAGCACGGTGGTGCCGTCCCGGAAGGTGACGGTGCCCGTCGGAGCCGCGGCGGGCGCGGTGCTGGCGCCGCTCGGGCAGACGACCGCCGTGAAGGTTACTGGCCCACCGAACGACGACGGATTCGAGCTGGAGGTGATCGTGGTGACGGTCGGCGCCTTGCTCACTGTCTGGGTGAGGGCGTCTGCCGTGCTGCCCCGGAAGTCCGTGGTGCCGCTGTAGGTGGCGTTCACGGTGTGGTCTCCCACGCTCAGCGTGGAGATCGATGCGGAGGTCGCCCGGCCGGTCGTGGTGTCGACCGGGACCGCGCTGCCGAGAGCGTTGCTGTCGACGGTGAAGCTCGCGGTGCCGCCGTCGGGGACGGGTCGTACGGCCGCGGTGAACGACACCGGCTGCCCGTACACCGACGGGTTGGCCGAGGACGACAGCGAGGTCTCGGTGACCTGCGGAATGCTGAAGAACAAGGCGTGGATCGGCGGCGATCCGACGGGGTCACGGCCGCCGGTGTGGCCGGGGAAGGCGCCGTAGAAGGTGTTCCCGACGGCCTTCAGCTGCTGGTAGTCGCCGAGGACGCGCTGTCGGGCGCAGGTCAGGTTCGGCGGGTTCGGGTTCGGCGGCTGCGGGCGGGTGTCACAGCCTGTCTGGTCCGTCTGCGGGGACGAGAAGGTCTGCAGCAGCGTGTCGGTGAACGTCGCGCCGTGGTCGGTGCTGCGCGCCAGGTGCGCGGAGAACACCGGGAAACCGGCGGTGTTGGTGCCGTCGAACGTGTCGTACAGCACGCCGATGGTGCCGTTGTCGAGGACCGCGACCGACGGCAGTGCCGCGTCGGTCGATGTCGAGATGTTCACTGCCGCACCGATGCTCAGCCCACCGGAGCCGTTCGGGGTGAGCCGACGCATCCGCAGCTGGTTGTTGCCGGTCGCGGTGTCGGCGCCGTACGCGACGTACACGTCACCGTTGCTGGGGTCGACGGCCGCGTGGTTGTTGCCACCGAGCAGCGCGTTCACGCCGCCGAACTTGTAGCCCAGGCCCTGGTTGCTGTTCTCCGCAGCGACGACGATGCCGTTGGCGTCACCGTTGAGGGTCCAGGTCTGGCCGTTGTCCGTCGACCGGTTGAGCCGCCAGTTGACGCTGACGGGCTGGTTGCGCAGCACGCTGTTGGTCTGGTTCGTTCCGGTCGAGGTCTGGTACAGCGAGTACATCGTGCCGTTGCGCGGGTCCTTGGCCAGGCGCAGGGCACCGTTCGTGACCAAAGGAGTCATGGCGCCGGCAATGTTGTCCCGACTCACGCCGGCGGGCTGGGACGCCGCCGCGCCGTCGTAGACGGCCACCCGCGCGTCCGGGGCGCCGCCGAAGTCCTGCATGCCGATGTAGGCGTTGTCCTGGTTGGCGTTCGCGGTGTCGCGGTTGATCAGCAGCCACGGCTGGTCGGTCCCCGTGCGGGCCCCGCTCGTCGCCTGGGTGGGCGGGTTCCCGAACCACCTCCAGTGCGTCGCGTCGGTGGGGTCGTCCGTCGAGCCCGTCACCACGTGGGACGTGGCGCAGAACGCGGCTGTCGCGGTGGCGGAACTACAGGTGAGGAACGCGCCGTGGAGGTTGCCGTTGCGGTCGAAGTCGACCGTCTGGTCGTTCGGGCCGTTCGTCGTGTCGGTCAGGCCGTGGAAGGGGATGGTGGCGCGGTTCGTCCAGGTGATGCCGCCGTCGTCGGAGTAGAGCAGATCCGCGTTGCCGCCACCGACTCCTGACCAGGACCCGTTGAAACGGGTGATCACGATCTCGTTGGTGTTGGCCGGGTTGATGGCGATGGACGTTTCGTTGCCGCCGCCGCTGGAGGCCGCCGCCGACGCGTCGATGATGGCCACTCCGGGCGTGGCCTGCACGGCTTTGACGGGGCCGGCACTCTTCGAACGGGGCAGTTTCGTGAGGTCCGTCGGGCTGCTGAGCAGTTCCCGGTCGGCCGGCGCGGGTGCCGGAGGCGGCGTGTTCGCCCACGCCTGCAGGGGAGCCGTCAGGCCCAGAGTGAGAGTGGCGGCGAGCACGCGGCCGATTACTGATCGTGAGCGCCTGGGGCCGGGGCGAGCCGGAACAGCTTTCACGCGCGGATCTCCTCGTGGGGAGGTTACGAGACGATCAGCAGCGTGATCACCGTGCGTGAGGAGCGCCAGAGGCAGCCCGTAGCGGACACCCCTTCGCCGACGAACTGCACCCCATCAGCCGAGCCTGAGCGGGCAGCCGTCACTCAGACAGACGGGACGGTCAGCCTCACCGAGACAGTCTCGCCCGCCCGAACGCGTACCTGCGTACCTGTGCCGAAGATGTCCTCGGTGATCCGGTACGCACCGGGCGGCAGTTCGAATCGGAAGCCGCCGTCAGGCGGCGCGCTGACCGTACTCGCCACCACCCGACCGTGCTGGTCCCGGGCCCGCACCGGGTCGCCGTTCACCGGGATCCGGGCTGTGTCCGCGCCGTCCGAGCCTCCTCCGCCGGACCGCGGGTCCCGCCCCGGCGGCCGTACGACCATGCCCCGTACCGTTCCGGTCGTTTGCTCCGCCCCCGGCCCGCAGCCTACGACCGCCGCCGCGGTCACGAGCAGCAGCCCGAACAGGACCAGCACCTCGGTGCCCCTGGTGATCCGTGCGTCCATGGCTCTCACCTCCGCCACCAGCTATGCCCCGTGCACGCGTCGAGGCTTCCCCCAGCCGCCTACTACGAATGCGACGCGAATAGGGCCCGGCGTGGCCGGACCTCCAGTCGGCCTACTCGTCATCGTCCAGCCGGGCGAGTGCGCCTGCCACCCTCTCGTTGAACGCGGCTACCGCCGGGTTCGCTGCGTGAGCGCTGACCTCCTGCTGGAAGTCAGTGACGTAGCTTTGGAAGCGGGAGGACTGAAGGGATTCGCCACCGTCGACGGCCAGGCCGGCGGTAGTGACGGCGGCCTCCAGCTCTCCGTTCAGTAGCTGGCTCCGAGCGAGGACCATGCGGCAGAAGCCGAGGGTGCGGGCGTACTTCGGGTCGGTGCTGTCCACGGCGCGCTGAGCCTGCTCGACTGCCTCTCGGCGCATCCTGAGGTCACGGAAGCAGTGGCAGGGATCTTGAAGGGGTGTGACCCAGATACGCCAGAAACCCGCCAGAACTTGATCTTGGCCTGCTGAGTGCCTGACGCTGTCGGGGATCTTGGCGATGACGGTCGGCCATGCCCTCGACATCTCAGTCTCCAAGATCCCCGACCTCGTCACCCGCGATCAGCTCTGCGTCTCCTCGCGGCGTCCGATAGCGGCCGCATCGGGTACGACGAGCAGCTTGCCGGTGGTGCGCCGAGCCTCCAGATCGCTGTGGGCCTGGGCGGCCTCGGACAATGCGTAGCGGCCCGTTACGGTGACCTCAAGCGCCTTGGAGCGCACCCACTCGAACACATCGGCGGCCCGTCGGAGCAGTTCGGACCGATCGGCGATGAAGTCCCCGAGGCTGGGCCGGATCAGGGTCAGCGAACCGCCGTGGGCGAGCCGAATCGGATCAAACGGCGGCACGGCACCACTTGCCGCGCCGAAGAGCACGAGATGGCCGCGGGTTCGCAGGCTGGCGAGGCTCGCGTCGAAGGTGTGCGCGCCGACGCCGTCGAAGACAACCGGCAGTCCCTGACCGCCGTTGAGCCGCCTCACCTCGGCTGCGAGGTCGTCGACGGCGGAGGAAAGGATCACCTCAGCGGCCCCGGCACGCTTCGCCAGCTCGGCCTTCGCCGTGGTCGACGTCGTGCCGATCACCCTGCCGCCGAGATGGGTGATGAGCTGGGTCAAAAGCAGCCCCATGCCACCAGCAGCCGCATGCACGAGCACCGTGTCGCCCCCCTGAACCGGGTAGGCGTCCTTGACGAGATAGTGCGCGGTCATGCCTTGGAGGAGCACGGCGGCGGCCGTCTCGAAGCCGATATCGTCGGGCAGCGGCACCAGCCGGGAGGAGTCCACGACGGCCCGCTCGGCATACGTGCCGGGAATCTCCACCCAACCGACCCGGTCCCCGACTGCGACGTCAGCGACGCCGGGTCCGACTTCGACGACCGTGCCGGCGCCCTCAGCGCCCGGGGTGAAGGGCAGCGGGAGGCTGTACCGGCCCTCGCGGTGGTAGACGTCGAGGAAGTTGACCCCGGATGCGGCGACCTCCACGACCGCCTCGCCCGGACCCGGCCGCGGCTGGTCCACCATGGCCTCCCGCAGCACCTCGGGACCGCCCACTTCGTACACCTGAATCGCTCGCATGACCCCTCCAATATCGGCTCGTCCCTCACCAACCCCGTTGATGGCGATCCGATTCCCGGCAAGCAAACCACCCGCAAGCCGCGTCCTGACGAGGCAATACCCCTAGCGCCGTCGTCCGCGTCCGCCCTGCTGCTTGCCGTTGCGCTTGCTCGGTCTACTGCCGTTGGGCTTGCCGTTGCGCGCGGCCGGCGCCTGCACCGGTCCGCCCGCACAGGCGACCGTACCGTGCCGCGCGGAGCGGATCACCGGACCGGGTGGGGTCGCGGGGCGTGCAGGTCAGCCGGCCGTGTACGCGTAATCGTCGTACAAGCCCAGGAAAGCGCCGACGGTCAGGCCGACGATGAGGGCGTCGATGGCGAGGCCGAGGAGGAAGAGGGCCACGATGAGCACAGTCTCAGCGGAATTGCGCAGCCACGACTGGCAGGCCGCCACGGTGCCGGGGCGCTCCGGGTGGTAGGCGACCGGGATGTCCTCGGCGCGGCTCTGGGCGTACATGGCGCGGCTCTGGCCGTGCAGGTCCACGTACACGAAGTTCCCCGTCCCGCCGAACTTGTCGGTCGCGCCTTCGCGCCGTACCGCCACGACGGTGATGCCCTTGCGGGGCAGGTACCACTGCTTCCAGACGATCTTCAGCCCCATGTAGCCGCCCGTGGTGAGGGCCAGGCCGACGGGGAGGACGACCAGGACCGACAACCCGAAGACCGCCTGCGCCGTGATACCGACAGCCACGGCGAGCACGACAGTCACGAGGGCGACGGTCTTGAGCCAGAGCCTGAACACGCGCGTACGCCTGTCCTGCTCGGACTCGGGGGGCTCGGTCAGGGCGCGGACGGTGACGAGGGCCGAACCGTCGGCGGTCTCCCCGGCCTCCTCGGCGCGCTCGGGCAGGGCCGCGTTGACCGCGTCGGCGAAGACCGTGACGGCCGCCCGGCTCAAGCCGTCGACCCGGTGAACGGCCGGGGCCGCCCCGGCCGGGGCGGTGAGCTCCACGACGACCGCACTCCCCTCGGCGCGGATCCGCCGGACGGCCTGGAGCGGGATCCGCGTCTCCACGTCCGCCCGGCTCAGTACCAGGCCGTCGCCTTCGGATTTGAGGACGGCTCCGCCGGAACCACGCAGGACGGGTATGGGTGAGGTGAGGGACATGGGCGTGATCGTAGGTGCTGCACGTTTTCGCCTCTGCCTGATCATCTCAGAATGAGGTTCGCGGGCGTCGCAAGCAGATGATGATGCAGGCGAGTTGGAGCAGTGCGGGGTGGAGGTCGGCTCGTATCTCATAGCGGATCCGGAGCCGTTTGAACTGGTGGAGCCAGGCAAAGGTGCGCTCGACGACCCACCAGGGGCTGTCCTGCGGGTCTTGGGGCCTTCGCCAGGGCGTCCCGTCCTTGCCGACCGCACATATCAGGGATCCGGACCGTGGGTGACCACCGGGCGCAGACGACCTCCCGGGCGGCGAACTGTCCCCGACCCAGCGCACGGTCAACCGAGCGCGCCCAGGCCCAGGCACCCGTCGAACGCAAGAGACCTGGATGAACGACCGCGCCCCGGACTCGTGGGCCGGGGCACAGTGGGCCGAGTTGCGGAGGCCTTGTGCCCCGGCGGCGTGTCACGTGGTCGCGGCGGCTTGCTCCGGCGATGCGGTGACGATCCAGACGGACCCGGGGATGAGGACGCCCTCCCCAGTCTCGAACTCCTCCAGCGCCTCCTGAACCTCGGCACGGATACGAGAGACGGTCGCCACGTCGAGGGCGCGCAGGTTGTAGCGCGTGGGGCCCATGGCGAAGAGGAAGTCGGCGGCGTCCCCGGCGTCGACGCCGAAGTTCATGGGGGCCTCGACGGGGACGATGTCGACATCGGTGAAGCCGGCGGCGGTCAGCACCTGGCGGATGCGCAGGGGGTCGAGGAGGGATCCCATGCCCCGGGCTGCGGGGGACACCTCGCTCAGGAACGGTGAGAGCGCGGCGGTCGCGCGGGCGTAGGCGCTGTCCGGGCCTCCGGGCTGCGGGCCGAGGAACGCGAGTCGGCCGCCAGGGGCGAGAGCACGCCGGAGATGGGTGAAGGCCGCGATGTGGTCGTTGAAGAACATGACACCGCCGCGACTGATGAGAGCATCGAATCCCCGTTCGGGGAAAGGATGCACCTGGGCGTCGCTCTGCTCGAAGACGATGTTGGAGACGCTTTCCGCCGCTGCGTCACAGCGGGCCCGTTCCAGCATGGGCGCGGAGAGATCGATCCCGACCGCGTGGCCTTCGTGCGCCTGCTGCGCGGCGATGCGGGTGGTGTGGCCGGTGCCGCAGCCGATGTCCAGGACCCGGGCACGCGCGGAGATGCCGGCGGCGGCGAAAAGCGGCGCGTTGAACGCGCCCATCATCGCGTTGTAGCGCTCGGAGTGTTCGGCCCAGTGGATGCCCTCCCAGTCGTTCCATGCCTCTAACTGCTGCCGGTTGGCGACGGCGCGCATGGCTCACCCTCCCTTTTCTACTAGAGTCGACCTCTAGAGTTGGCCTCTAGATATAGACTCCAGCCATGACTGAGGTCAAGCGGAAGCGCGGCGACAAGTCCCGCGAGACGCGCCGGAGGATCATCGAGGCGGCCGGCGTGCTCTTCGTCGAACAGGGCTACGGGGCGACCAAGCTTCAGGAGATCGCCGACCGCGCCGGGGTGGCGGTGCAAACCATCTACTTCACCTTCCGGAACAAGCCCTCGCTGCTCAAGGAACTCGTGGACGTCGCCATCGCGGGTGACGACGAGCCCGTACCGACGATGAACCGGCTGTGGTTCACCGAGGTCACGGCCGCTCCCACCGCCGAGTCCGCACTGGCGGCCCTCGTCACCGGCAGCCGCGCGACGCTCGAACGGGTCGCAGCCATCAACGAGATGGTCAGGGCCGCGACAGCGTCCAACCCGGAGATCCAGGAGCTGTGGCCGGAACGGACCGACCCTCGGTACACGGTGATCTCGACGGCGACGGAGTCCCTCATGCAGAAGCCGGGCGCTCATGCCGATCTCACCGCCGAAGAGTCGGCGGACATCGTCTACGCCCTTCTCAGTCCAGAACTCTTCCTGATCCTGACCCGCGACCGCGCGTGGCTGCCGGAAAGGTGGGAGCGATGGGCATTCGACACCCTCCGCGCACAGCTCCTGGCGGCGGACACCCACTGACCACCCACAAGTGGGTCGCCACCCAGCCGGTCAGCTACGACGCGTGACCGTCGACCGTCGACCGTCGACCGCCGAACGGAGCGACCGATGCCCTCCGACCGCAGCCTGCCGCACGAGGGCTGTCACCGTGTCGCCTGTGTGCCGGCCAGGATCGTCTCCTCCACCGCTTCGTACCGCATTCGCTCGCCGGCCGGGTCACGTTCGTAGAGCACCGTGCCGAGCCAACCCGCGAGGAAGCCCAGCGGGGCCGAGAGGATGCCCGACGTGGTGAACGGGAACCAGTTGAAGTCCTGGTCCGGGAAGATCGCCTGGGGCGATCCGGTCACCAGGTTGCTGCCGGTCATGAGGATGAACGCGGAGGCGCTGCCCACGATGAGGGTGCAGAGCAGTCCCGTACGGGTGTAACGGCGCCAGAAGAGGCTGTAGATGAGAGCCGGTGCGACCGCGGACGCGCCGATGCAGAACGACAGGGTGAGCAGTGCCTGAAGGTTCAGATGCCGTGCACCGGCGGCGATCGCGATCGCCACGAGCCCGACGCCCGCCGCGGCGGTCCGGGCGATGGCCATCTCCGTGGCGTCCTTCAGCCGCGCCTTGCGGCGCAGCCCGTGCGTGATGAGGTCGTGCGCCAGGGTGTTGGCGCAGGCGAGGGTGATCCCGGCGACCGAGGCCAGCAGGGTGAGGAAGATGGCGGTCGCAACGGTCGCGAACAGCAGTGTCTCGATGGTCGTCTGGTCCGTGCCCATGACGGCCTGGCTGACCATGAGGAACGCTGTCTTGCCCTGCGGGTCGCCGGCGACGAGTCCCTTGTGGCCGACGATCGCCGCCGCGCCGAAGCCGATGACGGCGATCAGCAGACAGGTCACCACGACGGTCGACACGGCCCAGGACATCGAGCGCCGCACGGCTGCCGCGCTGCGCGCGGTGAACATGCGCATGGTGATCTGCGGCAGCACCGCGGCGCCGAGCACGACCGTCAGCTGAGTGCTGATCATGTCGAGTTCGTTGCCGCCGAACTGCAGACCGGAGGCGAGATAGGCGTCCCCCGCCCCGCTGCCGCGCTTGGCGGCGTCCAGCAGGGAGGGCAGGCTGAAGTCGAAGCGCTCGAGGATGAGCGCGGCGATCGCGAGGGACGCGCCGAACAGGACGACGGTCTTGACGATCTGGATGAAGGCCGTGCCCTTCATGCCGCCGATCGCCGCGTACGCGATCATCAGCAGACCCAGGAACACGATCGCCCCGGTCTTGAAGCCGTCGGCGTGGAAGCCGAGGACGACGGAGAGGAGATCGCCGGCGCCCGCGAGCTGGAAGATCACCAGCGGCAGCAGTGCGGTCAGGGTGACCGCGGCCGTGGTGATCCGCACGGCGGGGCCGGGGAGACGCCGGGTGAAGACGTCGCCGATCGTGAACCGGCCCGCGTTACGCAGCGGTTCGGCGAGCAGGAACATCATCAGGACCAGCGAGAGCACGGTGCTCAGGGCGAGCGTGATGCCGTCGTAGCCGACGAGAGCGATGATGCCGATGGTGCCGAGCACGGTGCCGGCGGAGATGTAGTCGCCGGCGATCGCGAGGCCGCTCTGCACGGGGGAGAGCGAGCGGTAGCCGGTGTAGTACTCGCCCAGGTCGTCACGATCGGGGGCGGTCATCACGCACAGCAGCAGCGTGACGGTGATGACCGCGATGAACGCCATCAGCGACATGGTCTGGGCCTCGGAGCTGAAGCTGGTCATGCGCGCGTACCTCCGGAGGGCTGCTGCCACACGGGACGTCCGGAGCGGCTCTGGCGTTCCGGCCGGGGCGCGGCTGCCGCGGCCGCCTGCTCGGCGCGTTCGCGGATCGCCGCGGCAAGCGGGTCGACGCGGTTGCGCGCGATCCGCTCGTACAGTGCGATGGCAGCCAGCGCCACGGGCAACTGGAGGAGCCCGAGGACCAGACCGGTGGTGAGACCACCGGTGATGTTGCTGGTCATCATCGAGGGGGCGTAGCCGGACAGGAAAAGGAAGATGACGAAGTAGCCGAGCGCGGTGAAGGTGGCGACGCGGCGGAGCCTGCGGTAAGCCGATCCGAGCCGGTGCAGATCATCACGATCGTCGGTGGCGGCGGGCGGTTGCGGCTGCGGGGACACGTCCCAGGGCTGCTGCGCGGAGTCCCAGCCCTGCGGCAAGGAGTCCCACGCTGGCGGGGACGAGTCCCAGGCTGCCTGTGGATCGGTGTCCCAGGAAGGCCCCTGCCAGGACTGCGACGCCGCCTCTTGGCGGTGCCGCCCGGCATTCCGGTGCTGGGGTGCGGGCGGCGGGCCGGGGAAAGGCTGGTGGTACGACATCGATCTCGCTCCTTACCGCCCCGGGGAACGGGCGGGTGGCGCTGGCGGTCCGCGTACGTTACTCATGGGTATAGCCCTTGCGTAAGGGCATTTCCGACCGCTCGGTATGTCGGTTCGGTGACGATCCTGTGCGCGTGGCGACAGAACCCGCGGTAACCCCCGTCGTGGATCTTTCCGCAGGTCACGGGTGAGTCTCGGGCCGCCCCTGGGGCCGGGCAGGCCGCACGGGACCCCGCGGCCTGATCGTGCCGGGCATGGCGCTCGCCTGCCACCAGCAGTACCTCGACCGCAACATCAACGACCGGAATCGCCCCGGCCCCGAACCCCCACGGAGGGCTGATCGCACTCCGCCGCGTGGTGAGGAGAGCGGGCCCGTGCGTCGACGCCAGTGCTCAGAGGCCCGGGCGAATCCTGAGCGGACCCCGGTGCCTTTCCCTGAAGGTGGGCTCGGGCCGTAGCTCGCAAAAAAGGAACCTGCACCTGTCAGACGATCTACGCCCCGGACTGCCGCCTTACCGAGCAGCCCGGGCGTCAGGCCGTCCGGATCCGGTCTCGCACCTCCGGCCGCACCTCGAACCCGGCCGCCTTGTACGTGGCGACGCCGCCGACATTGGAACTCGGCGTGCACACACGTACGCTCGACGATCCCATCTCCCGCAGCGCGGCCGCCCCGGCCACGGTGATCGCCCGGCCGTAGCCGCGACCACGGTGGTCCTCGTGGACGCCCATCGGCTCGACCAGCCCCGGCTTCCCCGGGCCGGCCGACCACACTGTCACCACCGCCGCCACGCCGCCCTGGTCGTCATAGGCGCCCAGGCAGCGGGCGTCGGCGTAGAACGGTCCCGCCGACATCGCGTGCCAGTACTCGCGCGTAGGCCGCGCGGTGTTGAACGCCGACCGCAGGACGTCCGCGAAGTCCTGCGCCTGCTCCGGGCCGATCAACTTGATCCGCACGCCAGGGTCCTCCACCGGCTCGGTGAGGTCGCGGAAGAGCGGCGTCCACGGCTCGTCGACGCCCCAGCCCTCCTTGCTCAGCAGGTCGTGGAGCAGCAGGCCCAGCGGGGCCTCGATGGACACCGCTCCTTCCGGCAGCACGCCGCGCTCGGACAGCGAGAAGTCCTCGACGAGCCGCCGCGCCAAGTCCTCGTCCTGGAAAGCATCCGGAGCGACCGTCATCCGCACCAGCGTCGGCGAGTCGAGCATCCCGACCGCGAGAATCCGCCCGTCCCGACTCCAGGTCCGGATCACCGCGGCCGTCTCGGCCGTTCCGAAACGGTAGTTCCAGCCGATGTCCCCGGAATGCAACTGCATCGGCGCCTCGTCGTACTGCCACCCCCGCAGCGCGGCCATGGCCTCGCGTACCCCGTCGACTGTCGGCGTACCCAGCACAATCGTCATAGCCGGGATCAGACACTCCATCCCGAAGGTCCGCAACCGATTAGCCGGGCGGGCAGGCGAGAAGACGCGAAACCCGCACTGACATCGGCGGCACGGGCGTCTCCTGCCCGATCGGGGTCGCACCGGCTTCCGCAGACGAGGGATCACACTCCGCCGGCCGCGGCGCCATGCGACGGCCCGGCTCCCGCGCGCAGCGGGAGTCGGGCCGAGCGTGTGCGCACCGGGTAGACCGACTCAGGGGTTGTCAGTCGTGCCCGGGTCGATCAGTGCGCCAATGCTGTCGATGGCGCCATCCGGTGCGAGCGTCACATCGACGATGACGGGCTGGATGGGGTGCGGCGGAAGGGTCGGGATGATCGGGTCCGGCGGGTAGATGCTGAAGAACCGGGGGTTGAAGGTCAGCGGATCGATCGGCCCCGGCGGCCAGGCAATCTCGTTGGTGTCGCTGCCGACGAAGCGGTAGAGGCCGCCGCTGACCTGACCGATGCCGGTGGTACGGAGCATGGTGCTCGTCACGCGGGCGGTGCCGCCACCCTCCGGTTCGGTGTCGGTGACCACGCTGACACGGATGTTGCCGGTGACGTCGATCGCCTCCGTGCCGAAGGCCCTGAAGGTGCCGCTCAGGGGCAGTACGACGGTGAGTCGGTGGATGTCCTGCGCGGGCCGGGCCGCGGCGGTCGTTGCGGTGGTGGGAATGACCAGGCCCAGCAGGGCCAGAACGAGGCCGGCCTTTGTGGCGGCGCGCGCGAGGTGACCGCGCATGTGTGCTCCTTGCGTGAGGCGGGAGCGCGTGGGCACGCCCATCCCGCAGACGACGGAACTCCACCCTGTCCAGCCGCCCGAACACCTGTCGCGCCGTACCGGCCCGGACGAGTGCGATTCTCACCCGCATGCCAGAGGTGAGCTCCTGACCCCGACAAGGGAAGTGACGGCTGAGGTCCACGGCGGTTTCCCGGAAGCTGCCTGAAAAAGATCAGTGCCGAGAGACGATGTCGTCGTCGATCATCTCGGCACCGAAACGCTCGGCCTGGGCCCGCATGTTGTTCATGAGGTCCGGGCCGTCGATCCCCTGCGGGAAGCCGGGGAAGTTCTCGACCTCGGTCGTTGTGGCCAGCGCGCCGCCGACGAAGATCGAGCTGCCGAAGAGCAGGGGCTTCAGCTGGGCGCGGGCGGTGTAGAGGGCGGCGGTGTATCCGGCGGGGCCGGAGCCCATGACGATGACGTCGCGGACGTCGTCGCCGGTGGCGGCGGTCGGGTCGGTCACTTCGGTCACGCCTCCTTCTTCGCGTCGATCTCGGCGATCAGGCCCTCGATCAGACCCTTGATCTCGTCGCGGATGGGGCGAACGGCCTCGACGCCCTGGCCAGCCGGGTCGTCCAGCTTCCAGTCGAGGTAGGTCTTGCCCGGGAAGTACGGGCAGGCGTCCCCGCAGCCCATCGTGATGATGTAGTCGGACGCCTGCGCGGCTTCGACGGTGAGGACCTTGGGCTTCTGGTCGGAGATGTCGATCCCGAGCTCGGCCATCGCCTCGACGGCCGAGGGGTTGATCCGGTCGCCCGGGACCGAGCCCGCGGAGCGGACCTCGACGCGGTCGCCGGCCAGGTGCCGCAGGAATCCGGCGGCCATCTGGGAGCGGCCGGCGTTGTGGACGCAGACGAAGAGCACGGAGGCGAGCGGAGCAGTCATCGGTTCTTCCTTGAGGCAGGGATGGTGCGGGGGACGGGAAGCTTCAGGAGCGGGGCGGCAGGGTGTCCAGCAGGGCGGTGATGCGGGCGTCGAGGGCGTCGCGGATCGAGCGCACGACGGCTATCGGGGCGTCTTCCGGGTCCGGGACGGGCCAGTCCAGGTAGCGGTGGCCGGGCACCACGGGACAGGCGTCGCCGCAGCCCATGGTGATCACGATGTCGGCCGCCTGGACGACCTCGTCGGTCAGCGGCTTGGGGTAGACCTCGTCGAGTGCGACGCCCGCTTCGGTCAGCGCCTGGACCCCCTGCGGGCGACGGTGCCGGAAGGGTGAGTTCCTGCGGAGGAGGCGATCACCGCCTCCCCGGCCCGGTGGGCGAGCAGTGCCGCGGCCATCTGGGAGCGCCCGGCATTGTGCTGCACACGAACAGCCGGACGTGAGCGTGTGCGGCGTGCTGCTCGAGGCGGGCGACACCGGCCGCGAGACGTCCGCCGGGAAGGACCGGGTACGAGGACGCTGCCATGGCGAAAACCCCCCTTCGGCGGACTCAAAACAGATCAGCCCGAGCTGGTATCAGCCCCGGGTGATGTGAGAGTATCAGCCCATGATGACGTCAGTCGATACTGATCTGCTCCGGGTGCTGGGCGACCCCCTGCGCCTCCAGATCGTGACCCTGCTCGCCCGCGAGACGCTGTGCACCACCCATCTCGTGGAGGAGACCGGTGCCAAGCAGACCAACCTCTCCAACCACCTGAGAGTGCTGCGCGAGGCCGGGGTCGTCGAGACGGAGCCGTGTGGCCGGTTCACCTACTACCGGCTCAAGCCGGACGTCATCGAGCAGCTCGCCGGGCAGTTCGCCGCGCTCGCGCAGACCGCGCGCCTGACCGCCGAGGCGAACTTCAGGCGTTCCTGCCCCTGACCCTGGCCCCTGTGCCTCACCCGCCCGAGGAGTACCCGCCCGTGACCGCCACCGAGCCCGCTGCGAGCGACGCCATAGCCACCGACACGTCGCCGCAGCCCGCGCCCGGCGCGACCCCGCCCCGCACACCGCTGATCGCTCGCGCCGCCGCCGAGCTCGTCGGTACCGCCGCTCTCGTCGCGGTCGTCGTCGGCTCCGGGATCCAGGCCACCGAGCTCACCGACGACGTGGCTTTGCAGCTCCTCGCCAACTCCACCGCCACCGTCTTCGGCCTCGGCGTCCTCATCGCTCTCCTCGGACCCGTGTCCGGTGCGCACTTCAACCCGGCCGTCACCCTGGCCGAGTGGTGGACCGCCCGCAGGGGTGGTGGAGGCGTGAACGCGCGCGAGCTCGCCGTCTACGTGCCGTCCCAGATCGTCGGCGCGATCGCGGGCGCCGTGCTCGCGGACGCGATGTTCGGCGAGCCGCTGGTGAAGTGGTCGACGCACGACCGCTCGGCGGGGAACCTCCTCCTCGGCGAGGTCGTGGCCACCGCCGGCCTGATCCTGCTGATCTTCGGCCTGGCCCGCACCGACCGGCTCCGCTTCGCGCCCGTCGCGGTGGCCTCGTACATCGGTGCCGCGTACTGGTTCACCTCGTCGACCTCCTTCGCCAACCCGGCGGTGACCGTCGGGCGGGCCTTCACCGACACCTTCGCGGGCATCGCCCCGGCCTCCGTACCCGCCTTCATCGGTATGCAGGTGATCGGCGCGGCCGTGGGCCTGGCCCTGGTCGCGGTCATCTTCATGCGCGGCAAGACCACCGCCGCATGACGCAGGTCGTGGACGTGGTGGTGATCGGCGGCGGCCAGAGCGGGCTCGCCGCCGGCTACCACCTGCGCCGTCTCGGCCTGGACTTCGTCGTCCTCGACGCCCAGGCGACTCCCGGCGGGGCGTGGCAGCACACCTGGGACTCCCTGCACCTGTTCTCACCCGCCGCGTACTCCTCGCTGCCCGGACGGCTGATGCCGCCGCAGCCGGGAGAGACGTACCCGGAAGCGGCGCACGTCGTCGACTACCTCACCGACTACGAGCAGCGCTACGAGCTCCCCGTCGTACGACCCGTCCGCGCCGAAGCGGTCCGCAGGGACGGCGAGTTCCTGCGGGTGGAGGCGGACACCGGCGTGTGGCGGGCGCGCGCGGTGATCAGCGCAACCGGCACCTGGTCGCGCCCCTTCGTCCCCGCCGTCCCCGGCCGTACGCAGTTCCAGGGCACCCAGCTCCACACCGTCGAGTACCGGCACCCCGCCGACTTCGAGGGCCGGCGCGTGATCGTCGTGGGCGGCGGGAACTCCGGCGCGCAGATCGCCGCCGACCTCGCCTGCGACACCGACCTCACCTGGGTCACCCTCCGCGAACCGCGCTACCTCGCCGACGACATCGACGGCCGTGCTCTCTTCGACCACGCCACCGCCCGCCGCCGCGCCCTCGACGACGGCCGCACCGACACCGGCGGCGTCGCCTCCCTCGGTGACATCGTCGCCGTCCCGGCCGTGCGTGAAGCCCGGGACGCAGGCCGCCTCAAGGCTCAGCCGATGTTCGCCCGACTGACCGCGACCGGCGTGGAGTGGGCCGACGGCACCCGCGCCGACGCGGACGTCGTCATCTGGTGCACCGGCTTCCGCCCCGCTCTCTCCCACCTGGCCCCGCTCGGCCTGCGCGGGCCCCGCGGCCACGTCCCCACGGTGGGAACGCAGGCCGTTGGCGAGCCGCGCCTGCACCTCCTCGGCTACGGCGACTGGACCGGCCCCGCCTCCGCCACCCTCATCGGCGTCGGCCGCCCCGCCCGCGATGCTTCCCGGGAGATCGCCGAACTGCTCGGAGCGAGGTGAGCCCACGTGGCGCATGAGAAACCCGCCCGGGTTCCGCGGTGCATCTGGGCGGGAATCATCCAGACCCCAGCATTCGGGCGCGGAGCGGGAGCGGTGCGATGGCGGAGAGTCGTTCAGTGCTGGACCGGCAGGCCGTCCTCGACGACTACGACAGGGCCCGCCGGACCTTCCACACGCTCCTGGACGAGGCCACGCCGGCCGACCTCGCCCGCCCGACCAGCGGCACCCGATGGACCAACGGGCAACTGCTGTGGCACATGCTCTTCGGCTACCTCGTCACCCGCGTCCTGCTGACCCTCGCACGCGGCTTCAGCCGACTGCCCCGGCGGGCGAGCAAGGCGTTCGCCCGGGTGCTCGACGCGGGGACGAAGCCCTTCGACGTGGTCAACTACCTCGGGCCGTGCGGGGCGGTGAAGGTGTTCGGGCCTCGCAGGATGGGTGCCGCGTTCGATCGGATCGCCAGTTCGCTGGAACGGCAGCTCACGAAGGAGTCGGAGCGTGATCTGGCGCGGGGGATGCACTATCCGGTCCGGTGGGACCCGTTCTTCAAGGACTTCATGACCCTCGCGGACCTCTACCGGTATCCCACCCAGCACTTCGACTTCCACCACGCCCAGCTCACCCTCGGCCCGAGCGACTGAGGCCGGTCAGTCGATGTGCGGGCTGCGGCGCTCGATGAGGACGGTGTCGCGCCAGCGGCCGTTGTGGCGACCGATGCGTTCGCGGGTGCCGATGACACGGAAGCCGGCCCGTTCGTGGACGGCGAGACTGGCGGCGTTCTCCGGGAACACTCCGGACTGGATGGTCCAGATGCCGGCCGCCTCGGTCGACTCGACCAGCGCCTTCAACAGTGTGGAGGCGACGCCGCGGCCCCGGGCGTCGGGGTGCACGTAGACCGAGTGCTCGACGACGCCGGCGTACGCGCACCGGTCGGAGACCTTGGTGGCGGCGACCCAGCCGAGCACGCGCCCGGTCTCGTCGACGGCGGCGAAGCGGTGCTCGGGCAGCTTGGCCGCGTCGAACTCCGCCCAGGTGGGAGCGGTGGTCTCGAAGGTGGCGTTGCCCTCGTCGATCCCGGCCCGGTAGATCGCGACGACCTCCGCGGCGTGGTCGGCGGTCAGCGGCACCACGAGGGTGGAGGTCGTCACGCGGCAGCGGCCTTGGTGAGGAGCTGGCCCATCGCGGCCAGGACGGCCGGTTCGACGCGGTAATAGACCCACGTCCCGCGACGCTCGGAGGAGAGCAGCCCGGCCTCCTTCAGCTTCTTCAGGTGGTGGGAGACCGTGGGCTGCGAGACGCCGACGTCGGAGATGTCGCAGACGCACGCCTCGCCGCCCTCGTGCGAGGCGACGGCCGAGAAGAGCCGCAGCCGTACCGGGTCGCCCAGCGCCTTGAACATCACCGCGGTCCGCTCGGCCTCATCGGCGGTCAGCGGGCGCTCGGCGAGTGGCGGGCAGCAGGGCTCGACGGCGGACTCAAGCAGCGGAAGCACCTTCGCATTCGACATATATCTATGTTGACACATGTCGAACCAGACTCCCAGGGGTCGCGAGCCCTCTCCCAAATCGACGAACGTCTATGTTGACGCTTGTCGATACAGGTGCCATGCTGGGATCAGAAGAGATCGACAGACGTCGAAGCAAAAGGGGACTCGCATGAACGCCACCGCCGTCGCCACTGCCACCGAGCAGCTGCCCGTCGTGGTCGTCGGGGCCGGCCCGGCCGGTCTGGCCGCCGCTGCCCACCTCGTCGACCGGGGCCTGGAGCCGCTGGTCCTGGAGGCCGGGGCGCAGGCGGGTGCGGCAGTGCGCGAGTGGTCGCACGTGCGGCTCTTCTCGACCTGGGGCGAGGTCACCGACCCGGCCGCCGAGAAGCTCCTCGCCCCGACCGGGTGGGTGAAGCCGGATGCGGGCACCTACCCGACCGGCGGCGACTGGGCGGCCGACTACCTGCAGCCGCTCGCCGAGGTCCTCGGCGACAAGGTCCGCGTCGGTGCCCGCGTCACCGGTGTCTCCCGCGTGGGCCGGGACCGGATCGTGGACGCCGACCGCGAGACCCAGCCGTTCACCGTCCACGTCGCCTACGCCGACGGCCGCGAGGAGCGGATCCTCGCCCGCGCCGTCATCGACGCCTCCGGCACCTGGGCCGTCCCGAGCCCCGCAGGCGGCGACGGCCTCCCGGCGCTCGGCGAGCGCGCGGCCGCGGACCGGATCTCGTACCGCGTCCCCGATCTGAACGACCCCACCACCCGCGCCCGTTACGCGGGGAAGCGCACCGCCGTCATCGGCTCGGGCGCCTCCGCCTTCACTGCGCTTGCCTCGCTCGCCGACCTCGCGAAGTCGGAGGACGGGGACGGTACGCACGCCACCTGGATCCTGCGCCGAGGCATCTCCGGCTCCACCTTCGGCGGCGGCACCGCGGACCAGCTCCCCGCCCGGGGTGCGCTCGGCCTCGCGGCGAAGGCCGCCGTCGACGAGGGCCACGCCGACGCCGTCACCGGCTTCCGCACCGACGCGGTCGTGCGCGACGGCGAGCGCCTGGTCCTCGTCGCCGAGGACGGCCGCCGCCTCGCCCCGGTCGACGAGCTCATCGTCCTCACCGGCTTCCGCCCCGACCTGTCCTTCCTGGACGAACTTCGCCTCGGCCTCGACGAGCGCCTCCAGGCCCCGGTCGAACTCGCCCCGCTGATCGACCCCAACCAGCACTCGTGCGGCACGGTCTACCCGCACGGCGTGAAGGAGCTCTCGCACCCGGAGGAAGGTGTCTACCTGGTCGGCATGAAGTCGTACGGCCGCGCGCCGACGTTCCTCGCCCTCACCGGCTACGAGCAGGTCCGCTCCGTCGTCGCCGCCATCGCCGGCGACCGCGAGTCCGCCGAGCGCGTCGAGCTCGTCCTGCCCGAGACCGGCGTCTGCGGCGGCGCCGGGCTCTTCGACCAGCCCGAAGCCGATGCGGCGTCGGACGACGGCGGCTGCTGCGCGGCCCCGGCCACCCTCCAGATCGGCGTCGGCGCCCCGCCCAGGTCCGGCGGCTGCTGACCCCGGCTCACCCGCTCAATCACCCACAGGAGGAACGTGATGTCCCGCGTACAGCTCGCCCTGCGTGTCCCGGACCTGGCGGCGTCCGTCGCCTTCTACACCAAGCTCTTCGGCACCGAGCCGGCCAAACTCCGCGACGGCTACGCCAACTTCGCCATCGCCGAACCCCCGCTCAAGCTCGTCCTCATCGAAGGCACCGCAGGCGAGGACACCCGCCTGGACCACCTCGGCGTCGAGGTCGACAGCACCGAGGCCGTCCACGCCGCCACCACCCGGCTCGGCCAGGAGGGCCTGGCGACGACGGAGGAGAACGACACCAGCTGTTGCTACGCCCTCCAGGACAAGGTGTGGGTCCACGGCCCCGGCCGCGAACCGTGGGAGGTGTACGTCGTCAAAGCCGACGCCGACACCCTCACCAAGCAGAACACCAGCACGTGCTGCACCACCCCGGCCGCCATCGAGAGCGACGAGCGTGCACCGGTCACCGCGGGCGGATGCTGCTGATCCCGCGATGACAGAACTCCACACCCGCGAGGCCTCGACCGGAACAGAGGACCGGTCGAGGCCCCGCGCCGTCCTGCCCGCGCTGTGCGCCACCCAGATCACCAGCTGGGGAATCGTCTACTACGCCTTCCCTGTCCTCAACCCGGAGATCACCGCCGACACCGGCTGGTCCACAGGTCTGACGATGGCGGCGTTCTCGCTCGCGCTGGTCGTCTCCGGCATCGCCGGAATCCGCGTCGGCCGGATCATCGACCTCCGCGGCCCGCGCACAGTCATGACAGCGGGCTCCGCCGTGTGCGTCCTCAGCCTGGTGATCGTGGCCTCGGCCCCGAACCTGGCAGTGTTCTTCACCGGCTGGCTCCTCGCCGGGTTCGCCATGTCCGCCACCTTCTACCAACCCGCCTTCGCCGCGATCACCCGCTGGTGGGCGCCCGACCACGTCCGCGCCCTCACCATCGTCACCCTCGCCGGCGGCCTCGCCTCCACCGTCTTCGCCCCGCTCACCGCCGCCCTCGCCGACCACCTGACCTGGCGCACCACCTACCTCGTACTCGCCGCGATCCTCGCCGCCGTCACGATCCCCGCCCACGCACTCGCCCTGCGCGCCCCCTGGCCGCCGGCCCCACCCGCACCGACGCACACGGACGGAACACCCCGCACGGTCGTCCGCAGCAGACCGTTCCTGCTCCTCGCGTTCGCGTTCACGCTCTCGGCGTTCGCCACGTACGCCGCCGTCATCGCGCTCGTCCCCCTCCTGCTCGAACGCGGCTACACCACCAGCCAGGCCGCATGGGCCCTCGGCCTCGGCGGCGCCGGTCAGACCCTCGGCCGCACCCTCTACGCGCCGCTCGCCCGCCGCACCGGCACGACCACCCGAACAGTGGTCCTCGTCGCCCTCGGAAGTCTCACCACCGCTGCCCTCGCCCTCATCCCCGGCCCGTACGGGCTCATGATCGCGGCGTCCATCGCGGCCGGGACGGTCCGCGGCAACCTCACCCTCCTCCAAGCCACCGCCGTCACCGACCGTTGGGGCACACGCCACTACGGCCGGCTCTCCGGTCTCCTCAGCGCCCCGGCCATGACCGCATCAGCAGTCGCCCCCTTCGCCGCAGCGCTCTGCGCTCCGCCACTGGGCGGCTACCCCGAACTGTTCGTCGCGTTGGCCGCCCTTGGGCTCGTAGCGGCACTGATCTCTGCGGCGACGTCCGTCCGGGCCGCGTAGACACCCGAGCCGGCAATGGCACCGGTGGCCCACCCGGGACGCTCAGGTGCCGAGCTCGTCGAGACGCGCGTCGGTGACACGGTCGCGTACGTCGGTCAGGAGCCAGGCCAGCAGTTCGGGAGTGGCGTGGTACTCGTCGTAGAAGCCCATGTGCAGGTCGGTGATCTCCCACTCGACCATGACGTCCTTGACGAGTTCCGTCAGGTGCGCGTCGGCGGAAGGAGTTCGGGTCGCGGTCCAGATGTTCAGCCAGGGACGCAGGGTGCCGGTGGCGACGGTGATGAGGCTGAGGACGTCTCTGACGGGGACCGGGCTCGGGTGGGTGTGCAGCGTGCTCTGCCACAGGGCGGACCAGACGCCGCGGAGGGCCTCGGCCAGGGGCGCGTCCCAGGTGGTCCAGCCGGCCGCGAGCAAGCGGGAGGCGACGAGTTCCTCGTCGACGTGGAGTTCGCCGGTGGCGAGGGAGCGGATGATGCGCGGGGTGACGCGTCGGTAGAGACGCGGGAAGTCGCCCCAATGATCGGGCGTCTCCGCGGCGACCGAGGACACCATGTCGTCGGGTATGAGGTGCACAGGTCCGGAGAGTTCGGCGAGGCCCTGCGCGCCGTAGCAGTACGTGCATCCGGTGACGAGGAACGGCTCTTCCGAGGCGAAGGCGCGGTCCAGTGCGTCGAGTGCGGCCATGAGCGGTTCGGAGCAAGACATGGGAACCTGCCGGGGACTCCGTCCGGGCGACCGGCGAAGATCGCAGGCTATCAGGGCCTCCGCCCTGTGCCGCCGCGAGGCGTCGGCGCTCGTGCGGAAATGGGTGGAGCTCGGCCGCCGTGGGCCGTTAGCGTGCTGGCGACCGCCCGCAGTCATCGTGTGAAGGACGTGCCGTTGTACACCAAGTGAGATCCCCCGAGCGCTGATTCGTCGCGCGGCGTGCTGGTGCGCCGTGCTCCTTTTCGCTGCGGTCTTCTCACTGGAAACGGTGTATCTCTGTGTCCACGAACCGGGTGGTCGAGCCCACCTGCCTGCCGATCCTTCTCCACGATGCGCACCCCAAGCTCCGCCGTGAGCTGAGCGACCGGGGGCGCGCCGAGCGGCCTGCCTGGCAGTCGCCGTACGGGCCGCCGCCGCGCCGGGCGCGGCGTCGCCGCTGGGCCCCTGTGCCGGTGTTCGCCCGGTCCCGGTCCGCGCTGCGGCGCGGGCACGTGTGCGGTCGGTGCGACTGATCGTCCGATTGTCGAAGGCTTTCGCCCGGGGCGCCGTCCCGGGCGAAAGCAGGGCCGAGCGCGGCCGAGCCCGGCCGAGCCCGGCCGAGCCCGGCGATGCGCGCGTACGCTGTGATGCCCAGATCAACTCCCCCTCCCCCGGACTCCCCCGAGCGAGTCCCCACATGTCCGGAACCGGCTTCACCCCCGCGCTGCTCGCCTCGCTGTGGCGGGAGAGGCGGCCTGCGGGGCCGCCGCTCGCGCACACGTTCCGTGGGACGTACGCGGATCGCTGGGTGCGGTTCCACAGCCTGCCCGGCTCGAAGCGCTACCCGGAGTCCGAGGACGAGTACGCCGTCCTGCTCGCGCGGTACAACACGGTCCTCGACGAACTGTTCACCGGCCAGGACGTGTTCGTCGTGACCACGGACTGGTCGTACACACCGGACGGGCCGGCCGGATACCCGACCCCACGGCAGGAACTCCACCCCGCCGGCGAGCGCTGGTGGACCGAGACGGAACTGGACGACCTCGACCCCGACTTCCCCACCCACAGACGTCTCTACGCCGACCGGCGGCCGTGGCGACGCGGCTGCGTCGACGATCTGTTGCGTGCCGTCGCCGACGAAGCGGTCGTCGACGTGTTCGTCACCGACACGGAGCTCCGTCGCATCCACCACCCCTACGACGGCGGGGCCGACGTCGTCCTCACCACGCCCTCCGAACGGGACCGGATCCGGGACCGGCACCGCGCCTGGCTCTCCATCCACCCGTCCGGCCTCTGACCCCTTCCACCAACGCTCCTACCGCTCCTACTGCTTCTC
The DNA here is from genome assembly GCF_033343995.1 of Streptomyces sp. HUAS YS2. NCBI lineage: Bacteria > Bacillati > Actinomycetota > Actinomycetes > Kitasatosporales > Streptomycetaceae > Streptomyces > Streptomyces solicathayae. The sequence goes on from NZ_CP137573.1 coordinate 3,109,965, forward strand.
CCGCGTGCTGCCGGGGAGGCGGACCGTGACCACGAGGCCGCCCGCCGGGCGGGCGGCGAGGTCGAGGGTCCCGGCGTGGGCGCGAACGATGCTGTGCACGATGGCCAGGCCGAGGCCGACGCCGGCGTGCTCGTCGGTGCGTACGCGTTCCGCTCCGCGCCGGAAGGGCTCGGTGAGGGTCGGTACGAGTTCCGGGGGGAGCCGTGGGCCGGTGTTCTCGACGCGGAGCACGCTCGTCGCGCCGTACGCCTCGGTGTGGACCGTCACGGTGCCGCCCTGCCCGGCGGGAACGTTGTGGACGACGGCGTTCTGGACGAGGTTCGTCACCATCCGCAGCAGCAGCTCCGCCGAGCCGCTCGTCCGTGCCGCTCCGCCCGTGACGTCCAAGGTGATCCCGCGCTGTTCGGCGAGCGGCAGCAGCGTCTCCGCGGCCTCCTCGGCGACCAGGGAGAGGTCGACGCTCTCGCGGGCGAAGTTCCCGCGGTCGCCGCGGCTGAGCAGCAGGAGGGCCTCGGTGAGGTCGATGGCCCGCGTGTTGACGGCGTGCAGGCGTTCGACGAGTTCGGCCCGGTCACGCGTGGGGTCCTTGCGGGCGACGTCGAGGAGCGTCCGCGAGATGGCGAGTGGGGTACGCAGCTCGTGGGAGGCGTTCGCGGCGAACCGCTGCTGCTCGGCGACGTGCGAGTCGAGTCGTTCGAGCATGGTGTCGAAGGCGTCGGCGAGTTCGCGGAACTCGTCCTGGCGGCCTTCCATGCTGATCCGGTGGGACAGCGATCCGGCCCCCGCCGTCCGCGCCGCGGCCGTGATCCGGGTGAGCGGTGCGAGCATCCGGCCGGCCAGGAGCCAGCCCCCGACGAGGCCGAACACGAGCAGGAACGCCATCGCGGCGGCCGCGGCGGGGGCGAACGTCTGGACGAGGACGTAGCGGTTGGGCGAGGTCCAGAGAAGGCCCTGGGAGTTGTCGGGTACGTAGCGCAGCAGGAAGACCCACACCACGGCCAGGAGGAGGGCGCCGGCGACCATGAGGAATCCGGCGTAGCTGAGGGTCAGTTTCAGCCGGGCGCTCGGACCCGAGCGGCGCCTATGCACGGGGAGTGCCCGGGTCGGAGTCGGGGCCGGCTCCGATGCCGGTGTCGATGCGGTAGCCGACGCCCGGCACCGTGGCGATGATCCACGGCTCGCCGAGCCGCTTCCGCAACGCGGAGACGGTGATGCGTACCGCGTTGGTGAGAGGGTCGGCGTTCTCGTCCCAGGCCCGTTCCAGCAGCTCTTCGGAGCTGACGACCCCGCCTTCCGCGGCGACGAGGACGTCGAGGACGGCGAACTGCTTGCGGGTCAACGCGACGTAGCGTCCGTCGCGGAAGACCTCGCGGCGGAAGGGGTCGAGGCGCAGGCCCGCGATCTCGCGGACCGGGGGCCGGGCGTACGCGCGCCTGCGGTCGAGCGCCCGCAGCCGCATCACGAGTTCGCGCAGCTCGAACGGCTTGGTGAGGTAGTCGTCGGCGCCGAGCTCGAACCCCGACGCCTTGTCGTCGATCCGGTCGGCGGCGGTGAGCATGAGGATCGGGATGCCGCTGCCGGAGGCGACGATGCGGCGGGCGACCTCGTCGCCGGAGGGGCCCGGGATGTCGCGGTCGAGGACGGCTAGGTCGTACGAGTTGACGCCGAGCAGTTCCAGGGCGGAGTCGCCGTCGAGGGCGATGTCGGCGGCGATCGCCTCCAGCCGCAGACCGTCACGGACGGCTTCGGCCAGGTAGGGCTCGTCCTCCACGATCAGTACGCGCATGGGGGAAGCGTAAGCAGGGGGAGGTATCGCCGACGTATGCGCGCGGGCGGCGGGGGTACGCCGGACGCGCGGCTCAGCCGACCGGCACCAAGGCGGGGCGAGCCACGTCCGCGGCGCGCCACCAGCGGCGCGACGCCAGTGCGGCGAGTACGGCGCCGGTGGCGTTGACGAGGACGTCGTCCACGGAGGACACCCGGTCCAGCCGCAGGACGTACTGCGCGGTCTCGACCAGGACCGAGCAGCCCGCACCGAGCGCCAGGATCCGCGGCACGGACGCGAGGGCCGCGAAGCGCATCGGTGCGAAGAAGCCGAGGGCCGCGAAGATCAGCAGGTTGCCGACGATCCCGAGCGTCCCCATCGTGGCCAGGTCCCGCAGCGGCACGAGGCTGACGCGAGCGGGGACGACGCCGGCTCCGGCGCCGGGCATCAGGGTCAGCCAGACGAGCGGCACGGTCCCGTGGACCATGCCCACCTCGGCCAGCGACATCCGCCACGCCCCCGCGACCCCGGCGGCCCGCCGCCGCCACGCCAGCACCCAGGCCACGAGCACGGCGACGGGCACCGCGACCACCACCATGAGGACCACACCGTTGAACGTCCCGAGGCAGCGGTCCCACCGCCCGGCCATGCACATCGGCCCTGCCATCAGGAGCGGCCCCCGCACGACGAACAGTCCGCCCACCACGCCGAGCACGGCCAGCCCGAAGAGCACGATCTGCAGCGTGCGACGGCGCGGGCGACGGGGCGGCACGGGCAAGGATGCGTTGTGGTTCACGCCTCCATTGGAGACGTGGAACCGTTGCCGCGGCGTATGCGATTTTCGATACGCCCGCGATACACCCTCGGCGGCGTGGGGCGGCCAGATGCAGCAGGACGTCCACGATGCATACGGACGAGTCGGCCCGCCGAGCCGGGGTGGGCGTTCGCGGTCGTGGGACCGGCGTGCGCGATCACCGGGGCCGTCCGACTCACCCGGCGATACTGAGTCACATGGGGTTCGGGACCTACGCGCGCACGGTGCGTGACGAACGGCTGCCGTCCGCGCGGCGGCATTCGGCGTTGCGGTGTGCCGTCGGGCTCTACCGTCCGCTCGGGTTCCACGCGACCTGGGCATACCTCGCCGCTACGGCGGTGCCGGCGCCGGACATGCGGCGGGACACCGGGGCCCTGCTTCGTGCGCTCGACGTGCTGGAGGCCAGTCGGGCGGTGCGGCTGCGGGAGGTGGCGGCGTTCGCGGAGCGGCGGCGGGGCGAGAAGGCGGCCGGCCGGCGGACGCCTCGGGCCGCCGACACCGCACCGTTCCGGGGGCCGCGCTGGCCCGGCGACACGGCGCCCTCACGCCTCGGGCTCGTCGCGGCCGTCGCGAACCGCCACGCCGCGTTCCGACGGCTCCCGCCACCCGACGATGCCCCTCTCGCGGACCTGCACGCCCGCCTCGACTCCTGCGCCCTGTCCTATCTGGCGCACCTCGGAGACGCCCCGACGCCCGACGACAGCCTCGCCGACGCGCTCGCCTCGATCCGCCACGCGCCGTTCCGCATGCACCTCCTCCCCTGGCTGCGCTTCGCGGACCTCCTCGTGTACGCCACCACCGCTTCCGGCCAGGTGCCGCGGTCGCTGGGCTAGCCTCTGGGCGTGCCCCCGTCCTCCGCGTACGAGCCCTGGTTCTTCGTCGGTGAGGGTGACGACGACGCCTTCGCGACGCTGGAGGGCGCTCGGCGCACCTTCGTCGGGGTGCTGCGTGAGCGGGCCGTGACCTGGCCCGGTGATCCCGCGGACACGTCCGTCCTCCTGCCCGAGGAGACCGGGTTCGCGCATCCGCTGGCCGTCCTGCGGGTGGTGTCCCGGGAGACCGGCGTCCTCTCGCACGTCTTCGGTGTCCTCTACGACGGGCAGGGCGTGCTGGGGACCGAGGTGCACGAGCAGATGTATCTGCCCCGGCACGGGTCCGCGGCCGGGATGCTGCGGGTCGGCGGTTCGCCCACCCTGTGCGCCGAGCGCACCGCGGACTGGCTCGAACGCATCCTGCGGGACCCGCCCGCGTAGGAAGCCTCGTACGAAACCGCGCCGGGCGCGCCACATTCGGCGGGAAATGACCGTGTCCCCCGGTCCCCCGAGCGCCGACCATGAGCCCATGACCCATACCGCACGGGCTCGTTCGTTCGACCGGGCGGCCGCCTCCTACGCCGCCAACCGTCCCTCGTACCCGCCCGCGCTGTACGACGCGCTCGAGGAACTCGTCGGCCGGCCGCTGCGCGGTGCGCGGGTCGCGGACGTCGGGGCCGGCACCGGGCTCGCGACCGCCGTGCTGCACGGGCGCGGCGCGCGCGTCGTCGCCGTCGAGCCCGGTCCGGGGATGGCCGCCCAGTTCCGGCTCGGGCTGCCCGGCGTCCCCCTGGTCCTCGGTGTCGGCGACGAACTGCCGCTCGCCTCCGGGTCCATGGACATCGTCACGTACGCGCAGGCCTGGCACTGGACCGACCCGCGCCGCTCCGTCCCCGAGGCGCTCCGCGTCCTCCGCCCCGGCGGGGCGCTCGCGCTCTGGTGGAACGACTCGGACGGCGCCGTCCCCTGGATCGCGGAGCAGGACGCCCGCATGCGCCGTCTCTTCGGCGCGGAGGACGCCGCCCACGATCCGCTCGACCGGTTCCGCCGCCTCCCAGCCGAACTCGCCTTCGCCCGCCGCCAGGTGACGTGGATGCGGCGGGTCCCGCTCGCCACGCACCTCGGGAACCTCGCCAGCTACTCCGACTTCCTCGTCCTCGGCGAGGACACGACACGCGCCTTCATGGAGCAGGAGCGCGAGCTGCTGGGCCTCGTCTTCCCGGACGGCACCGTCGAGGAGCGGTACGTGGCCAGCCTCGCGATCGCCCGCCGCTGACCACGGCCGCCCCCACAGGAGGGGGGCGGCGCATCGGACGCCGCCCCCATGATCCCGCCGCTCGGCGTGGGTGTGAGCGACGGGATCCCCCCGTGGAGCGATGCCAGTACAGCCCGCGCCGCTCGGCCGCGACAACGGCCCCGGGGCCCAACCGCCACACGGGACGGGCCCAACCTCACTGGGCCCAACTCCCTTGCCACACAGTCGAGTCGATGCGCGTCCAGGCACCCGGTCACAGCTTCCGCGTCGCTCCGCACGTCGACAGGGAGCACCAGCGGCGCCGACCCGTGGAGTCGAGGAAGAGCCAGCCGCAGTCGTCGCTCGGGCAGCTGCGGATCGTGAAGCGGCGCGGGTCCGTGAGGAGGTCGGCGGCGGCCCTGGCGGTGGCGTGGAGCGGGAGGCGCAGGCCCGCGGCGGGGGTGAGGCGCCAGTGGGCGAGGCCGTCGGGGGCGAGGGTGAGTACCGCGCCGCGTGCCGCCTCGCGGGCCGCCGACGCGACCACGGCGAAGGCGCGCGCGTCGCCGGGGTCGGTGAGGCACGCGTACAGCCGGGTACGGAACTCCTTCGCCTCGGCCAGCGCCCGCTCCGCCTCGTCCGGCCGGCGCTCGGCGCGGTCGACGAGCTGGGCGACGACGCCCTGGTCCGCGAGGTCCAGGTGCCCGGCCCACACCGCCAGGGTGCGGTACGTGCGCAGCCAGTCGGAGCCGGGGACGCGCGGGGTGTGGTGCCAGCCCGCGTACGTGTTGCAGAACTCCAGCGCCGGGTGTCCGCTCGTGGACCAGGGCAGCCACTCCTCGCCGACCCGGACCGCGTACAGCGGGGCGGGCGGCCGGTCGAGGCGTGGGTCGGCGCGGAGGATGCGGTCGTGGAGGGTGCCGAGCGCGGGCCCGGGGGCGATGCCGAGTTCGTCGGCCAGGTGCGCGCGGGTCCGCTCGTACAGGGCGAGCGCCTCGGCCTGGCGGCCCACTCGGTACATCGCGGTCATCCGGACGGCCACCAGGCCCTCGCGGGCGGGGAGTTCGTCGGCGAGTGGGGTCAGGTCCGCGAGGACCCGGTCGTGCAGGCCCATGGTGAGTTGGGCCTCGGCCCGCTGCTCCAGCGCGGTCAGGCGCAGTTCGGCGAGGCGGCCGCCGAGCCGGTCGCGGAGCGCGTCGTCGGTCAGGTCGGCCAGCAGCGGGCCGCGCCACAGCGCGAGCGCCCGGTCGTAGCAGGGCACCTTCTCACCGGGGTCGCCCGCCACCGCCGCCTGCCCGACCAGGTCGAGGAACTCCCGTACGTCCACGGCGTGTTCGTCAGGATCCAGGTCGAGCGCGTACCCGTCGTGGCGGGTGTCGACACGCAGCCCGTACGGGCGAAGGGCGGCCCTCAGCCGGCCGACGTACGTGTGGACGGTCGCGCGCGCGGACGCCGGCGGCTCGCCGTTCCACAGCAGGCCGATGAGGCGGTCCGTGGTCACCGCCGCACCTGGTTCCAGCAGCAGGACGGCGAGCAGGACGCGCTCCTGACGGCGGCTGCCGAGCAGCACGCGCTCTCCGTCGTGGCGCGCCTCGAAGGGGCCGAGCAGCCGGAATTCCATGGTCGTCAGCTTCTCACCGAGCGGGTGGTCAGGATCTGGTCAGGGGGTGGGGAGAGGCTCAAGTGCACCTGCTGTTCGGCCCTTTCGAGGAGTTCTCATGCCCATGGCCCCGCGTCCGACCGCTTCGTTCGTCGCCCTCACCGCACTGGGCGCCCTGCTCGCCGCCGCACCCGTCGCCCACGCCGAGGCGGCGGGGGCGGCCGGGACCGGTTGGGTCCCCGCGCCCTCCCCGTCGTGGTCGTTCCCGGCGGGCACGCGCTGCGACTTCCCGGTCAGCACCGCGCCGGTCCTCGACGAGGTCGTCCGCCGCACCCTGGAGACGCACCCCGACGGCAGCCCGAAGCTGGTCGAGTACAAGGGCGATCTGGTCGTCCGGGTCACCAACGGCGACACGGGCGCCACCTGGGACGCGGACGCGAGCGCCCGGGCCGTCGTCGAGATCCGGGAGGACCGTTCGCAGCTCTGGACCGTCCAGGGCCCGATCCTGGCCGGATTCGCCGCGAACGGCGGCACCCTGGCCCGCGGGCTGTACACCGTCGAGGGCGCGTACACGCTGGAGGTGTCGGCCACCGGGTACAAGACCCTGACCATGCTGCACGGAACCACCGACGCCCTCTGCGACCGCGTCGGGTGACGTTGCACCTGGGCCTCGAAGCCGGCCCTCACGCCAGGCCGGACCGCCAAGCCCAGGACGCGATGCCGACCCGGTTGCGGACGTCCAACTTGGCTTGGACGTTGGCGAGATGGGTCTTCACCGTGCCCGGTGTGACGATCAGCTCCGTGGCGATCTCCGCGTTGGTCAGGCCCTGCGCGACCAGGCGCGCGATCTCGCGCTCGCGCGGGGTCAGCGGGTCCTCGGGGCGGGTGCGGCCGGGCTGGGGGGCGAGGTGGCGGAGCAGGCGGACGGTGATCTGCGGGCTGATCAGGGTGTCGCCGGCCATCGCCGCCCGTACCGCCTCGATCAGCAGCGCCGGGCCCGAGCGCTTGAGCAGGAAGCCGCAGGCGCCGTGGCGCAGGGCAGTGTGGACGTAGTCGTCGAGGTCGAAGGTGGTCACCACGATCACCTTCGTCTCGGCGGCCAGCAGCCGCGTGACCTCCAGGCCGTCGCGCTTCGGCATCCGGATGTCGGCGAGGACGACGTCGGGGCGGAGCGTACGGGCGAGGTCGACGGCGGCGACGCCGTCGGCCGCCTCGGCGACGACGGTCATGTCCGGTTGCGAGTCCAGGATGAGCCGGAAGCCGCTGCGTACGTCGTCCTGGTCGTCGGCGATGAGGATCCGGGTGCTCATGCGGTGGTGGTCTCCTGGGGATGCCGGGTGGGCGCGGCGGACGTCGTGGGGAGGGTGACGGTCAGGGTCCAGCCGGTCGCGGCGGCGGCGGTGCGCAGGTCCCCACCGGTCGCGCGGACGCGCTCGGCGAGGGCGATCAGGCCGGTGCCGCCACGCTCCCGCGCCCCGGGCGGCGGCGACGTGCCGTCGTCGGCGACGGTGAGCCGTACGGCCGCGCCGTCGAGCACCAGCCGTACCTCGACGCGGCTCGCCCCGGCCGCGTGCCGACGTACGTTGGTCAGGGCCTCGGTCACCACGCGGTGCACGGTGGCGGCGACCTCCCGGGACAGCGCGTCCTCGACGCCCTCGCCGATCGCGGCCTCCGCGCGTACCCCGCCCTCCTCGCCGAAGCGGGCCACCAGCTCGACGACTTGGGCCAGCCCGGGCAGCGGCACACGGAGCGCGCCGACGGTCCGGTCCAGGGAGGCGAGGGCGGCCAGGCCGGCCCGCTCGATGCGTTCGAGGGCGGGCAGCGCCGCGGCCGGGTCCTGACCGGCGACGAACCGGGCGGCCTGCGCCTGGGCGACGATCCCGCTGATGTCGTGGGCGACGAAGTCGTGCAGGTCGTGCGCGAGCCGCAACTGCTCGGCCCGCTCGGCGTCGTGCACGGCGCGGGCGCGGCGGCGCTCCGTCAGACGCGGGTAGCCGCCGACGACGGCCGCCCCTGCGGAGGGCACGCACCAGAACGCGGCCAGGCCCACGTGCTCGAAGAACGAGGCGTCCGGCAGCAGCGGGAGCGTCCACAGCGCGGCCGCCGCCGCGGCGACAGCGCCACCGGCCACCGCCTCACGGCGCGGACTCCAGCGGTACGCCGCCGCCTGCAGCACCACGAGCAGGCAGGCCCCGGCGAACAGCGCGCGGGACTCCCCGTACGTCCCTTCGAGCACGGGCAGTACGGCGAGCAGCGCGGCCCCGGCCACTCCGGCCGACCGCCCCGCCGCCCGACGCGCCCGTGCCCTGAACGGCGCCGGCCCGACGACGAGCGCGGTCAGCGCAACAGCCGCCGGCAGCACGGCAAGTACAGCGAGTACGGCGAGTACGGGCGGAGCGGCCGGTACGGCCCCCGACGTTCCCGTCATGCGATCACCCCCGCCCCCACCCTACGGAGCAGCGTCCCTCCCCCGCCCTCTGCCGATCGGCAGAGGGCGGCCGCGGTCCGGCGCCAGGATCTGCCGGTCGGCGGATGGGGTCGCGGCGGGGTCCACGGCGAGGCTGAGCCCATCGACCGGCAACGCCACGAAGGGACTTCAGCGATGACCGCAGCGACTCGTTACCGCACCTCCACCGGCACCACTTCCCACCCCGCCGGAGACCCCACCACTCCGCCCCGCTGGGTCGTCCGTACCGCGCACCTCGCCGCACTCGCCCCGCTGCCGAGCGGCCTGTGGCGGCTGGCCGCCGCGCTGGGCGTGCCGGTCGGGTTCTCCGGGGAGAACGCGCTGGCCCACGTGACCCCGGGCGGCTTCTTCTCGCTCTACATGATCGGGCTGAGCCTGTTCGCGGAGACGCTCGGTCTGCTCGCGCTCGGTCTGGTCCAGCGCTGGGGCCAGGTGTTCTGGTCGTGGCTGCCGCTGGTCGGCGGGCGCAGAGTGCCGACCTGGTTCGCCGTGCCCCTGGCGGGCGCCGGGGCGCTCGCGCTCACGGCGATCACCGTCCTCGGTGCCTTCAACTGGAACGGCCCGGAGACCATGGGCCACCCCGAGTCCCCGAAGGGCCTCGCGTACCTGGTCATGACGGCCTGCTACGCCCCGCTGCTCGCCTGGGGGCCGCTGCTGGCCGTGGCGACCGCGCACTACTGGCTGCGCCGCCGCCGGGCCGCGCGCCAGGGCGCCTAGGGCCCAGAGACGACAGGCGGCGGCGCCCCCGTCCGGGGGCGCCGCCGCCTGGTGCGTGCGTGCGTGCGGGGATCAGACCGCGGAGCCGGCCTTCCAGGACGCCCAGTCCAGGTTCCAGCCGTTCAGGCCGTTGTCGGGGGCGATCGTCTTGTCCTTGGAGTTCTTCACGACCACGACGTCACCGACGATCGAGTTGTCGTAGAGCCACGCGGCGGACTGGTTCGGGTCGCCGGCGCCCTTGACGTCGTTCAGGCCCACGCAGCCGTGGCTGGTGTTCGTGGAGCCGAAGATCGAGTCCGGACCCCAGTAGTTGCCGTGGATGAACGTGCCGGAGGTGGACAGGCGCATGGCGTGCGGCACGTCCTTGATGTCGTACTCGCCCTTGCCGTCGTCGTCCGTGAAGCCGACGGTCGCGCCGTTCATCCGGGTCTCCTTGAACTTCTCGGAGATCACCATCTGACCGTTGTAGGTCGGGTTGTCCGGGGAGCCGGCGGAGATCGGGATCGTCTTGACGACCTGGCCGTTCCGCTTGACCGTCATCGTCTTGGTGGCGACGTCGACGGTCGAGACCTGGTTGCGGCCGATCTTGAAGGTGACGGTCTTCTGCTGGACGCCGAAGACGCCCTGCGCGCCCTCGACGCCGTCGAGGTCCAGCTTCAGCGTGACGGTCGAGCCCTCGGTCCAGTACTGGTCCGGGCGGAAGTCCAGGCGCTGGTTGCCGAACCAGTGGCCGACGACCTCCTGGCCGGAGCTGGAGCTGACGGTGATGCCGCCCTGGACGGCCTTCTTGTCCGTGATCGCCTTGTTGAAGTTGATCGAGACGGGCATGCCGACGCCGACCGTGGAGCCGTCCTCGGGCGTGAAGTTGCCGATGAAGCTGTTGGCCTGGGAGACGGTGGTGAAGGAGGAGTTCTCGTGCGCCTCCAGGCCGTCCGCGTCCTTCGCCGTCGCGGCGATCTTGTAGACGGTGGCGCGGTCCAGCTGTTCGGTGGGCGCCCAGCTGGTGCCGTCCGCGGACATCTCGCCCTTGACGGACTTGCCGCCCTCGGTGGTCATGGTGACCTGGGTGAGCGTGCCGCCGCTGACGGTGACCTTGGTGTCCTTGTTGATCGACGCGTTCACCGCGCCGTTCTTCGGCGTGATGGATATCTGCGCCTTGGACGTCTTCTGCGCCGCCGCCTCGTCGACCTGCGCCTGCGACTCCGGCGTCTTCGCGCTCGCCGCGCCGTCGCCGTCCCCGCCGCTGCACGCCGAGAGCACCAGAACGCCGCCGAGCAGCGCCGAGGCGGCCGCGAGGCCCTTCTTGCGCCGCTTGCCGTCCATGATCACACGCTTCTCCATCGCCGCTGGTTTCCCCTGCCAACTACTCGTAACAACATCCATGAGAACCCGGCCGGTTCCGAATCCGTCGGGTTTGTGGGGAACACCACTGATCGACGCGCGCGCGGAGCGGATGGTTCCAGGTGTATGGAAAAGGCCCCGGAGCGCGGTCTCGCGACGGCGCTCCGGGGCCTCCCGGGCTCTGGTTCTCAGGCCCGGACGACCGGATCGCCGTCCTCGTCGTCTTCCTCGACCCCATCTTCCTCGTCGAGGTCCCATTCCAGGGAATCGGGGTCGTACTCGACGGGCTCGGTGCTCCAGGAGGCGTGGGCGAGGTCGACCCCGCGGACGGCGCCGAGCAGGTCGACGGGGTCCACGAGGTACGCGAGGGCCTCCGCCTCGTCCTCGCGCACCGCCTCCTCGGCGAAGGTCCGTTCCTCGGCCGGCATGGCCTCGTCGGTCGCGATCCGCTCCAGGGCGGCGGCGGTCAGGGCCTCCGCGTCGGCCACTTCGAGGACCAGATCCACTCGAAGCCGTACATACCGTGATGTCTCAGAAGTCGTCATACGACGGAGCGTAAGCTGCGCGGGGCCTCGGCTTTCCTGCGACCCGCTGTGTTCATTAGCATCGGCGGACGCCACCAATTCGCGGATGCCGCAAGGGGGATCGAATTTCCGTGTCCGTCGCTCGCCGACCGCTGCTGACCGCCACCGCCGCCGGCACGCTGCTGTGTGCGCTGTGGTTCGTCCCGTCCGCGAACGCCACCGACGAGGAACTGGCCGCCGAACAGCGGCGCGCCGTCGTCGCCCAGAGCGAGCAGGAGCTGCGACTCGCGGACACCGGCGGGGTGGACACGACGCCGTACCTGCTGGGCGGCACGGGCTTCCTGGTGGTCGGCGCGGGCTTCGTGACGCTGGCGATGCGGCGCGGCGGCCGGGCGTACTGACACGGACGCAGACGCACGAAGACGGACTCAGACGTACGAAGAGGGCCGCTCCCGGCACCGGGGGCGGCCCTCTTCGTACGCGAGGCTTCGCTAGGCCAGCGGGCCGGTCACCGTCTCGACGGCGGTGACGAGCTTGCCGCTGCGGACGAAGACGTCGGCGGCCTCCAGGTCGGGGGCGAGGAAGCGGTCCGGGCCGGGGCCCTGGACACCGGCGCCGCGCAGGGCCTCGATGGCCGCCTGGGAGGCGGGGGCCGGGGTGAGGCCGTGGCGGAGCTCGATGCCGCGGGTGGCGGCGTACAGCTCGACGGCGAGGATCCGGTTGAGGTTGCCGATCGCGGTGCGCAGCTTGCGGGCGGCGGACCAGCCCATGGAGACATGGTCCTCCTGCATCGCGGAGGACGGGATCGAGTCCGCGGAGGCCGGGACGGCGAGCCGCTTCATCTCGCTGACCAGGGCGGCCTGCGTGTACTGGGCGATCATCAGGCCGGAGTCGACGCCGGCGTCGTCGGCGAGGAACGGCGGGAGGCCGTGCGAGCGGTTCTTGTCGAGGAGCCGGTCCGTGCGGCGCTCGGCGATGGAGCCGAGGTCGGCGGCGGCGATCGCGAGGAAGTCGAGGACGTACGCGACGGGGGCGCCGTGGAAGTTGCCGTTGGACTCGACGCGGCCGTCGGCGAGCACGACCGGGTTGTCGACGGCGGACGCCAGCTCGCGCTCGGCGACGAGGCGGGCGTGCGCGACGGTGTCGCGGCCGGCGCCGGCGACCTGCGGGGCGCAGCGGATCGAGTACGCGTCCTGCACGCGCGGGGCCTCGTCGGCCTGGAAGTGGCCGGTGAGCTCGGAGCCGTCGAGGACCGCGAGCATGTTGGCGGCGGAGGCGCCCTGGCCCGGGTGGGGGCGGATGGCGTGCAGCTCGGGGCGGAGGACCTTGTCCGTGCCGAGCAGGGCCTCCAGGGAGAGCGCCGCGGTGATGTCGGCGGTCTTGTAGAGGGTGTCGAGGTCGGCGAGGGCCATGCAGAGCATGCCGAGCATGCCGTCGGTGCCGTTGAGGAGGGCCAGGCCCTCCTTCTCGCGGAGCTCGACGGGGGCGATGCCGTGCGCGGCGAGCAGCTCGCCGGCGGGCTTCACGACGCCGTCCGGGCCCTCCGCGTCGCCCTCGCCCATGAGCGCGAGGGCGCAGTGGGAGAGCGGCGCGAGGTCGCCGGAGCAGCCGAGCGAGCCGTACTCGTGGACGACCGGGGTGATGCCGGCGTTGAGCAGGTCGGCCATGGTCTGGGCGACCTCGGGGCGGACGCCGGTGTGGCCGGAGGCCACGGTCTTGAGCCGCAGGAACATCAGCGCGCGCACGACCTCGCGCTCGACGCGCGGGCCCATGCCGGCGGCGTGCGAGCGGACGATGTTGCGCTGCAGCTGGGCGCGGAGCTCGTGGCTGATGTGCCGGGTGGCGAGCGCACCGAAGCCGGTCGAGACGCCGTAGACGGGCTCGGGCTTGGCGGCGAGCGCGTCGACGACCGCCCGCGCGGCGGCGAGCGCCTGCAGCGCCACGGGCGAGAGCTCGACACGGGCGCCGTGACGGGCGACGTCGATGACGTCCTGCGCGGTGGTGCCGGACGTCCCCAGCACGACGGAGTGCATATCCATATTCAGCAGCCTACGGACTGAATCCCAACATGTCACCACCCCTCTTCCTGACGACCCCTTACACCGACCGGGTGGACGACGTCGCCGCAGGCGGCGAGGGACGGACGCGGCGAAGCGGGGCGCTGCGGGGGCGGGCGCGGCGGGGCGGGGCCACAGGCACCGGAGAGGTGCAGCCGCGCGAGGGGCCGACCGGGGGAGATTGACCCGCGAAGGCTCCTCGGCGCACCCGCGCCGAGCCGGCAGCGGTGCGCCGCCCCCGCGAGCGCTCCGCTCACACCGGGGGTGCGTCGCGGAAACGGCGGCGGTCTCTCGGGTGCGGAGGCGGGGCGTCCGCGAGGCGGACCACCGCGCCGTCGCGGCCGGCCACCACCGGCTTCGCCGAGCGGGCCGCCTTGGCCTGGTACTGGGCCGCGTCCGCGAGGCGGAACAGGCGGCGGGCCGAGCGGAGGGGGCCGATCTCGTCCCCGGTGGACGCGACGCCGCAGGCCACGCCCTCGCCGAGCTCCAGCTCCTCGGCCCGTACGCACAGCTCGTCGGCGACCCGCACCACCTCGTCCGCCGTGGGGCCCACCGACAGCAGGCAGAACTCGTCGCCGCCGAGCCGGGCCGACAGCGCGCCGGGGAGCATCGCCCCGCACCGCGACAGAACGGAGCCGAACCGTTCCAGCAGCCGGTCGCCCACCGCGTGCCCGTGGGTGTCGTTGACGAGCTTGAGACCGTTCAGGTCGCAGACGACGAGACTCACCACCGTCCCGTCCGTCCGGTACCGCTCGACCGCCTCGTCGAGCCGGGCGTCGACCGCCCTGCGGTTCGCCAGGCCCGTCAGCGGGTCGGTGAAGGCCAGCTTGCGGACCTCCTCCAGGCGCTCCGCCTGCGCGATCCCCGCCGCGACCACCGCAGACAGCACCGTCGCGAAGCCCGCGTCGTCCGCGCCGAAGACCGGCGCACCGGCCGGCCGCGCCACGTACAGCTCGCCCCAGGCCCGTCCGTGCAGCACGATCGGGGCCACCACGCAGGAGCCCCGGCCGCGCTTGCGCAGCCCCAGGACCCGCCCGGTCGGCGGTTCGTCCGCGTCGGTCTCGACCCACGCGTCGGGCCCGCCACCACCGGCCCATCGCTCGTGCAGGAACTCGGTGATCTCGGGGAACTCGTGCACCGGGTACGTCTCGGAGTCCGGGAACTCCTCCTCGCCCAGGGCCCGCTCCCCCGCGTTCACCAGCACCTTCAGACGGCCGTGGTCCCGCTCCCACACCGACACCGCGGCGAAGCTGCCACCCAGCCCGGCGGCGGCGCCGAGCGCCGCCGCCCGCCAGGACTCCCGCGGGGTGTGTGCCGCCGCCATCGCCTGCGCCAGGGCCACTACGGCCCGCAGCCGCACATCATCTCCCATTCCTCCAGCTTAGGGAGGTTTCGTCCGTTTTCACTCGCGAGGCGTCACGGAAGATCACGAAGCGTCACGCACGTCACCCGCCCGACTGCCCACGGCAGCTCATCGACGGGGGCGTTCACCCACCCGCTCACTCACCCGGCCAGTTCGGCTTCCGCTTCTCGTTGAACGCCGCCACACCCTCCGCGCGGTCCCCGGAGAAGGCCACCGAGCGCCACGCCGCGTCCTCGACCTCCAGGCCCGCCCGCAGGTCGAGACCCTGCCCCAGCCGCATCGCGCGCTTCGCCGCCCGCAGCCCGACCGGCGAGTTCGCCGCGATCCGGCCGGCCAGCTCCAGCGCCGCGGTCCGCGCGTCCTCCTCCAGGAGATCGACGAGGCCCAGCTCACGGGCCTCCACCGCCTTCACCCGGCGCGCCGTGAACACCAGCTCGGCCGCCCGCGCGGCACCGACCCGGCGCGGCAGCAGCTGCGTACCGCCGCCGCCCGGGATGACGCCCACCGAGACCTCCGGCAGCCCGACCACGGCCGTCGCGTCCGCGACGATCACGTCACAGGCCAGCGCCAGCTCGAAGCCGCCGCCCAGCGCGAAGCCGTGCACCGCGGCGACGGTCGGCATCGGCAGCTCCAGCACGCCGGTGTACGCGCCGCGGGCCGTCGGCCGCTGCCGGACCAGCTCCGCGTCCGTGAAGGAGTTCCGCTCCTTGAGGTCCGCGCCGACGCAGAACGCCTTCTCGTTCGACGAGGTCAGCACCGTCACCCGCACCGACGGGTCCGCGGCGAGCGCGTCGCAGGCCGCCCCGATGGACCGCGCCATCTCGGACGAGACCGCGTTCATCGCCTTGGGCCGGTCGAGGACGAGCTCGGCGACGTACCCCTGGTCGTGCCGACGTACGGCGACGAACTCCCCAAAACGCTGCTCGGACATGACCGCAGACCTCCCGGTTAACGACTGTTCACCGGGATCCTAGGTGGGACGGCGGCTCAGCTGCCAGGGCTCCACGACTCCGAGTCCGCGTACCGGCCGCTGCCACATCGGCTGCAGCGCGAAGCGGTACGACGGGGGCTCCTCGCCCTCCTTCTCCGCGCGGGCCGCCTCCTCCGCCGCCTGCGTCTCCGAGACGGGGGCCTCCCCGGTCCGGGTCAGCTCCTCGGCGAGCGCGCCGTCGACGAGCACGGCGTCCTTGGGCGCTATCGACGTGAGCCGGCTCGCCAGGTTCACGGTCGTGCCGAAGACGTCGCCCATCCGCGTCGTCACCGTGCCGAACGCGATGCCGACCCGCAGCGCGGGCATCGTCTCGTCCGGGGTCAGGGTCTCGATCAGCCGCAGCGCGATCTCCGCGGCGGTGCCGGCGTCGTCGGCGCAGTACAGCACCTCGTCGCCGAGGGTCTTGATCAGCCGGCCGCCGTGCGCGGCGACCAGGTCGGCGCAGGTCGTCTCGAAGGCCTCGACCAGCTCGCCCAGCTCCTCCTCCTCGAGGCGGCGGGTCAGCCGGGTGAAGCCGACCAGGTCGGCGAAGCCGACGGCGAGGCGGCGGTCGACCATCTCCTCGTCGTCCGCGGCCTGCACGACGCGGCCGGTCGCGGCGGCGAGCTGGCGCCGCCACACGTACACCAGGAACTCCTCCAGCTCGGGCAGGAGCAGCTCGACCAGCGGGTACGTCACCTCGGTCCGGGTCATGCCCGGCTCGGGCGGCTCGGTGAGGCCCTCCAGGAAGGAATCGATCTGCCATTCGGCCAGCCGGGCGGTGGTCTGCCCGGTGGACCGGGCGACCTGCACCGCCATCGGCTCGCTCAGCAGCCCGGCCTCGACGAGACCGGCGAGCCGGCGCAGCGCCAGGACGTCCGCCTCGGTGAGCGCCTTGGCCTGCCCGATGTCGGCGAAGCCCATCGCCCGCCAGAAACGCGAGGCCAGCTCCATGGAGACACCGGCGGTACGGGCCGCCTGAAAGGGCGTGTAGCGCCGGTCCGCGCCCAGGATGAGCTGCTCGAGGCGGATCGCCAAGGGGTCGTCGGTCGGCTCGGCCGTGTGATCGACGACATGGTGGGGGGTGTGATGGGTGGCCCCGCCACCTGAGTTCGCGTCGTCGACGGTCACCGGCCGCCTCCTGCCCGTTCCCTGCCCACTGTCCTGCCGATCTGTCGCCTGGATCGCGCTCCACGATACGACAGGTGTGTGCTGGCTCACGCCGCATCCCGTCGTCGGAACGCGTACGAGTGGGTAGGGGGGCATGCCTGCGGCCGGGTGAACCGGCCGTCGTCCCGACACCCCGAAGCAGGCGTCGGCGCCCCACGCCCCGGGCCCCGGTGCCCTACGCCTGGGCCCGGCGCGCCCTACTCCTGGGCCCGTACGTGGACGATGTCGCCCGCGCCGACCGCCTCCGTGCCGCCGCCCTCCGTCTCGACGACCAGCCGGCCGTGCTCGTCCAGCCGGACCGCGTCGCCCTCCAGGGCCCGCTCGCCGGGCAGCTCCGCCCGTACGCGGTGGCCCAGGGTCGCGCAGTTCGCCTCGTACGCGGCCCGCAGCCCTGATGCCTCCGGGTCGCCGCCGGCGGACCGCCAGTCCCCGTACCACTGCTCCAGGGACCGCAGCACGGCCCGCAGCAGGGTGTCCCGGTCGGTGGAGACCGCGTCGGCCAGCAGCAGCGAACCGGCGGCGGGCACCGGCAGCTCCTCGTCGCGCAGCGTGACGTTGATGCCGAGCCCGACGACGACGGCGTCGTTCCCGGCCCGCTCGGCGAGGATCCCGCCGGTCTTGCGCTCCTCGCCGCCGACCTTCACCAGCAGGTCGTTGGGCCACTTGAGGGAGACGTCCACACCGCCGGCCCGGGACAGCCCGGTCGCCGCCGCGACGCCGGTGAGCAACGGCAGCCAGCCCCACCGCTCCACCAGCACGCCCGGCTTGAGCAGCACGGACAGGAACAGTCCGGAGCGCGCGGGCGCGACCCACGACCGGTCGAGGCGCCCGCGCCCGGCGGTCTGCTCCTCGGCGACGAGCACGGCGCCCTCGGGCAGCTCGTCGGCCCGCGCGGCCAGATCCGAGTTCGTGGACCCGGTCGTGGCCACGACGTCGAGGGCGGTCCACAGCCCGCCGGGATGCACCAGGCCCTTGCTGAGCGCGGCGCCGTTGAGCGGCGGTCGTTCGAGGTCGGACCAGCGTCCGCCGGACGCGCCCGCGGGCGCGTCGCCTGAACCAATAGGAGGCGTCATGCAAGGCAGCCTAGGTGTGGCAAACGCCGCACTGCCGAACCGTATCGCCGCCACTACGCTACGGGTCAGTAGGCCAGCAGTAGCCCATTCGTAGTCAACGAACCCCCCGTGACCAGGCAGGGAGCCGCATCCCGATGTCCGAGCCGGCAGCGCACCACGAGATCGACATTCACACGACCGCAGGAAAGATCGCGGACCTGCAGCGTCGTATTCACGAGGCCACACACGCCGGCTCCGAACGCGCCGTCGAGAAGCAGCACGCGAAGGGCAAGTTGACCGCCCGGGAGCGGATCGACCTGCTCCTGGACGAGGGCTCCTTCGTCGAGCTGGACGAGCTGGCGCAGCACCGCTCCACCAACTTCGGCCTGGAGAAGACCCGGCCGTACGGCGACGGCGTCGTGACCGGCTACGGCACGGTCGACGGCCGTCCGGTGGCGGTGTTCTCGCAGGACTTCACGGTGTTCGGCGGGGCCCTCGGCGAGGTCTTCGGGCAGAAGATCATCAAGGTGATGGACTTCGCGCTGAAGACCGGCTGCCCGGTCGTCGGCATCAACGACTCCGGCGGCGCGCGGATCCAGGAGGGCGTCAGCGCGCTCGGCATGTACGGCGAGATCTTCCGCCGCAACACGCACGCGTCGGGCGTCATCCCGCAGATCTCGCTGGTCGTCGGCCCGTGCGCGGGCGGTGCAGTGTACTCCCCCGCGATCACCGACTTCACGGTGATGGTCGACCAGACCTCGCACATGTTCATCACGGGACCGGACGTCATCAAGACGGTGACCGGCGAGGACGTCGGCTTCGAGGAGCTCGGCGGCGCGCGGACGCACAACACCACGTCGGGTGTCGCGCACCACATGTCGGGCGACGAGAAGGACGCGATCGAGTACGTCAAGTCGCTGCTCTCGTACCTGCCTTCGAACAACCTTTCCGAGCCGCCGGCCTTCCCGGAGGTCGCCGAGACCGAGGCGACGGACGAGGACCGCGAGCTGGACACGCTGATCCCGGACTCGGCGAACCAGCCGTACGACATGCACAAGGTCATCGAGCACATCCTCGACGACGGTGAATTCCTGGAGACCCAGGCCCTGTTCGCGCCGAACATCGTGACCGGCTTCGGCCGGGTGGAGGGCTTCCCGGTCGGCATCGTCGCCAACCAGCCGATGCAGTTCGCCGGTTGCCTCGACATCAACGCGAGCGAGAAGGCGGCGCGGTTCGTCCGCACCTGCGACGCGTTCAACGTGCCGGTCATCACCTTCGTCGACGTGCCGGGCTTCCTGCCGGGCGTGGACCAGGAGTACGGCGGCATCATCCGGCGCGGCGCGAAGCTGATCTACGCGTACGCCGAGGCGACCGTCCCGCTGATCACGGTCATCACCCGCAAGGCCTTCGGCGGCGCGTACGACGTGATGGGCTCCAAGCACCTGGGCGCGGACCTGAACCTGGCGTGGCCGACCGCGCAGATCGCCGTCATGGGCGCGCAGGGCGCGGTCAACATCCTGCACCGCCGGACGCTCGCCGAGGCGGAGGCGAACGGCGAGGACGTCGAGGCGGTCCGCACCCGGCTCATCCAGGAGTACGAGGACACCCTGCTCAACCCGTACATCGCGGCCGAGCGCGGTTACATCGACGGGGTGATCCTGCCGTCCGACACCCGCCCGCAGATCGTCAAGGGGCTGCGTCAGCTGCGGACGAAGCGGGAATCCCTCCCTCCGAAGAAGCACGGCAACATCCCGCTCTAGGCCCTGGAAGGAGCTGCTGCTGTGATCAAGGTCGTTCGAGGAAATCCGACCCCGGAGGAGCTGGCCGCCGCACTGGCGGTGGTCCAGGCCCGGGCCGCGGCGACGGCCTCCATGGCCGACGGCGACGGCCCGGCGACGCCCGAGGGCTGGTCGGACCCGTCCCGCATCGCCCGCGGCGTGCGCCGCACCCCGGGCCCCCGCTCGTGGGCCCGGTCGTACTGGCCGGCGTGACACGCGCCGCCGCCTGACGAGAAACGCCACCGCCTGACACGTACACCGAAGGCCGGGCCCCTTGTGCGGGGGTCCGGCCTTGTGCGTGCGCGGGCGTCGCGGAGGGTCACGTCCGCCGGCGCAGGAACGCCCCGGACAGGAGCGCGCCGGCCAGCACGATCCCGGCGTTGACGAGGACCGCACGGCCGATCCCCACGTGCAGGTCGGCGGAGGTGACGACCACGGCGCTCATGATCGGCGTGCCCATGGTGATGCCGATCTGCTGGGTCATGGTGGCGAGGCCGGTGGCCATGCCCTGCTCGGCGTCGGGCAGGCCGGAGGTGGCGGTGACCATGAAGCCGACGATGGCGAGCATGTTGCCGACGCCGCCGACGAAGGTGGCGGCGAGCAGCAGCCACAGCCCGCTCCGGTCGTCGCCGAGGGCGGCGAGGGAGACGGTGGCGGCGGCCTGGAGCAGTCCGCCCGCGACCAGGGCGGTACGGGCCGAGAAGCGGCCGATGAAGCGGGGCGCGTACACGCCGCCGAGGACGGTGCCGGCGCCGAGGACGCCGAAGGAGAGCCCGGCGGCCAGCGGCGAGAAGCCGAGGACGTCCTGGAGGTGCAGCGTCATCAGGAAGACCAGCGAGGTCTCGGTGACGAAGGCGACGAGCCCGGCGAGGTTGCCCAGGACGACGGTGCGGCGGGTGAGGATCCGCACCGGGACGAGGGGAGAGCCGGCTCGCCGCTCGACGTACAGGAAGGCGACGAGGAGGGCCGCGCCGGCGGCGAGGGCGGTCAGGGCGGCCGGGTCGGTCCAGCCGCGCTCACCGGCGACCGTGAGGCCGTAGACGAGGGCGAGCAGGCCGCCGGTGACGGTCACGGCACCGGGCACGTCGAGCCGGGGCCGTACGGCCGGGCGGCTCTCCTTGAGGACGGCGGGGGCGACGAGGACGACCGCGAGGGCGACGGGCACGTTGACGAAGAACGCCCAGCGCCAGGAGAGCAGGTCGGTGAGGACGCCGCCGAGGATCGCGCCGGTGGTGAACCCGGCGGACATCAGCGCCCCGTTGAGGCCGAGGGCCTTGGCGCGCAGGGGGCCTTCGGGGAAGGCGGAGGTGAGCAGGGACAGCCCGGCGGGGGTGACGGCGGCGGTGGCCAGGCCCTGCGCGACGCGGGCGGCCATGAGCATCTCGGGGCCGGTGGCGAGGCCGCCGGCGAGGGAGGAGACGCCGAGCAGCGCCATGCCGCCGAGGAAGATCCGGCGGCGGCCGAGGATGTCGGCGACCCGGCCGAAGAGCAGCGTGAAGCCGGCGGCGGCGAGGGCGAAGGCGGTGGCGATCCACTGGAGGTTCGCCAGGGAGAAGCCGAGTCCCTCGCCGATGACGGGCAGGGCGACGTTCAGGATCGAGAAGTCGACGGCCAGCATGAACTGGGCGAGGAGGAGGACGAGGAGGACGAGCCGCATGCGGGCGTCCATGCGGGCGTCCACGGGGGCGGGTGCGGTTTCGGCGGCGACGTCGAGAGCAGCCATGAGCAGCGGACTCCTTAATGGGATGGAGGTTCCGTTAAGATGTCCCGGACAGTAGCAGACTGAATCGCGCTAATGGAACAGGAGACCCGTTTGAGCGAGAGTCAGCCGGCCGTGCCCGGCACCGTGCGCCCCGGCGGCCGCACCGCGAAGGTGCGTGCCGCGGTCCTGGAGGCCACCGAGGACGCGCTGGCCGCCACCGGCTTCCACGCGCTGAACATGGATCAGGTCGCGGCCGCGGCCGGGGTCGGCAAGACGACGGTCTACCGCCGCTGGGGCACGCCGGTCGGGCTCGTCACCGACCTGCTGCGGGACATGGCGGACCGGTCACTGCCGTCCGCCGACACCGGCACTTTGGAGGGCGATCTGCGGGCCAACGCCGCGCTGGTCCTGAAGACCCTGACCGACCCGCGCATGGCGGCCGTCTTCCGCGCCGTGATCGCGGCGGCCGCCTGCGACGAGGACTGCGCGGACGCGCTGCGCGGCTTCTACCGGGCCCGGCTGACGGAATGGGCCCCGGTGGTCGCCCGCGCGACCGAGCGCGGCGAGCTGGACGCGGACACGGACGCCGTGGAGGTGCTGCGCGCGGTCTCCGCACCGCTGTACTACCGCTTCATGATCAGCCGCGAGCCGCTGGGCCCGGACGTCGCGGACCGCGCGGTGAACGCGGCCCTCGCGGCCGCGAGGGCGGGCGTCTTCGC
The DNA here is from genome assembly GCF_033343995.1 of Streptomyces sp. HUAS YS2. Classification (NCBI taxonomy): domain Bacteria; kingdom Bacillati; phylum Actinomycetota; class Actinomycetes; order Kitasatosporales; family Streptomycetaceae; genus Streptomyces; species Streptomyces solicathayae. The sequence continues at coordinate 3,132,047 of NZ_CP137573.1, forward strand.
GGCCGGGCGGGCGGGGAACTAGTCCTTCCGCGCGGTGCGCCTGAGTACCCGTACTCAGGCGCACCGCGCGTCCCGCCCGCAGGATCGAAGGCATGCTGTGGTCCGACCCGAAGAACGAGCCGCCGAAGGAAATGCGCGAGATGCAGGTGATGCTGCGCCGCGCGGGCTTCCTGCTGGCCCTGGCGATGGTGGTGGCGATGCTCGTGGCGGGCATGCGCTGACTCGGGCCGGGCGGCCAGGCCCGGCGTCGGCGGCCCGGCCCGGCGGCCAGGCCCGGCGGCCCGGCGCGGGTGATCGTCGTGGCAGAGCGTGGGCGGGTCGTTAGGCTGCTGTCATGACTGCTGATCGCCGCCGGCTCGTGCTCGCCTCCGCGTCCCCCGCCCGCCTCGGGCTGTTGAAGCAGGCCGGGCTCTCCCCCGAAGTGATCGTCAGCGGCATCGACGAGGACAAGATGACCGCGCCGACGCCCGCCGAGCTCGCCCTCGCCCTGGCCGAGGCGAAGGCCGCCCACGTCGCCGCCCGTCCGGAGGCCTTCGGGGCGCTGGTGATCGGCTGCGACTCCGTTCTGGAGCTCGACAAGCGGGCCCTCGGCAAGCCCGCCGACGCCGAGGAGGCCACGGCCCGCTGGAAGGACATGCGGGGCCGGGTCGGCATCCTCCAGACCGGCCACTGCGTGTACGACACGGCCGCCAAGCGCTACGAGTCCGCCACCGCCTCCACCGTGGTCCGCTTCGGCGAGCCGACGGACGCCGAGATCGCCGCGTACGTCGCCTCCGGCGAACCCCTCCACGTGGCCGGAGCGTTCACCCTCGACGGCCGCTCGGCCCCCTTCATCGAGGGCATCGACGGCGACCCGGGCAACGTCATCGGCCTGTCGCTGCCGCTGCTCCGCACCCTGCTCCAGAAGCTGGGCGTCTCGATCACCGACCTCTGGACCTGAGGCCGATCCGAGGTGACGGTACGTCACTCTCCCTGCGTCCCTTCGGCGTACCGTTGACCGACACAGTCGGATCCGCAGGGGGTGGGGCGCGTGGCGCGCGTCGTCGTGGTGCACGGTATCGGCCAGGAGTTCCTGGGGCCTGAGCAGATGCGCGGGACGGCGGTGCCCGCCCTGCTGGACGGCGTGCACCTGGCCGGCCACGCGGCCCCGGCGGCCGAGGACGTCGACTGCGCCTTCTACGGCGACCTCTACCTCGAACCGGGCAGCCGGTCGGACGACCTGCCGCCCTGGGACGAGTTCGACGTCGAGGACGGCCTGGAGACCGAGCTGCTGGACGCCTGGTGGGCGGCGGCGGACCCGGAGCGGGGCGCGGAGGAGGGCACGCGAGGGTTCGCGGGCTTCACCGCCTCCCGAGCGCTCCTGTCCGAGCGCGTACGGGCCGCCCTGGACGCCCTGGCCGGCACCCGCTACTTCGGCAAGGTCTCCGACCGGCTGCTGATCCTCGCGCTCAAGCAGGTCCGCCGCTACCTCACCGAACCGGACCTGCGCGCCGCCGCGCAGGAGCGGGTCGCCTCCCGGATCGGCCCGGACACCCGGGTCGTCGTCGCGCACTCGCTCGGCTCGGTCGTCGCGTACGAGACGCTGTGCGCCCGCCCGGACCTCCCCGTCACCGACCTGGTGACAATCGGCTCCCCGCTGGGCCTGCGCCGCATCGTCTTCGACCGCCTCGCGCCGCTACCGGTGGACGGCCGCGCCTGCTGGCCGGGCGCGGTCACCCGCTGGACCAACCTCGCCGACCACGGCGACATCGTGGCCCTGCCGGCCCGACTGGCCCCGCGCTTCGGGGATACCGTCACGGACGACCGCATCGACAACGGCACCCGCATGCACGACCTGGCCCGGTACCTGAGCGCCCCGAAGACGGGAGCGGCGGTCGCGCGGGGGCTGCGGTGAGCGAGGCGACGGGCAGACGGTTCCTGATCACGATCGGCGTGTCCGCGTATGCCGACGAGGGCATCGCGGACCTGCCAGGGGTCCCACAGGACGTGCGCCGAATAAGGGAGTTGCTGCTCCCGATGGGGTACGAGCACGTGCTCACCGAGCTGGCGGCCGACCCGGACGCCCGGGATCTGGCGGAGGCCGTCGAGGAGTGGACGCACGCCGTCGGCCTGGACGAACAGGACACCGTGGCGGTCTACTTCGCCGGCCACGGCGTCAAGGCCGTCGACCGGCACTACCTGTTGTGCGCCACGACCCGGCCGGGCCGCTACTCGACCGCGCTGCCCACCGAGGACCTGTGCCGACCGCTGATGCTCAGCCCGGTCGGTCACCTGCTCGTCATGCTCGACACCTGTTACGCCGGCGCCGGATCCGAGGACGTCGCCGTTCTGGCCGCCGAACTGGCCCACTCGCAGCGCGGCCCGGCGGGCCGCTGGGTTCTCGCCGCCGCCCGCGGCAAGGAACGCGCTGCCGAGAACGCCTTCGTGGACGCTCTCGCCGAGGTCCTCACCCAGCCTCGGGCGGGCAGCCGGCAGGAGTACCTGGGCGTCCGCGAGGTCACCGAGCGGATCAACGAGTACTTCGCGAAGCACCACCCGCGCCAGCACGCCCGCCACTCCGCCGTCGACAGCGACGGCCACGCCCCCTTCTTCCGCAACGCCGCCCACATCCCCGGCCTCCCCGTCGACGACCTCGACGTCGAGACCCTGACCCGGCTGCGCCGCGAGACCCGCGGCCACTTCGAGGCCCGCGGCCGGGGCCTGGAGCATCTGGGCGAGCGCGGCGACCACTTCACCGGCCGGGCCGCCGCGCTGTCCGCACTGACCGACTGGCTGACGGCCGACCGGCACGACCGCAAGGCGCGGGTGGTCACCGGTGATCCCGGGTCGGGCAAGTCGGCGGTCCTGGGGCGACTGCTGCGGATCGCCGAGGGCCGCACGATCGTCCCGCTGCACGCCCGCCGCGCCGTCCTGGAGGACCTGGTCGCCGACCTGGCCGCCGCGCTTCGGCTGCCGAAGGCGGACCGGGACGAGGTGCTGGACGCCCTCGGGCAGCGCGTCGAGCCGGTGACCGTCCTGGTCGACGCCCTCGACGAGGCGGGCACGGCGGGCGACTCCGGCGAAGGACTGCGCATCGCCCGCGAGTTCCTGCAGCCGCTGGCCTCGCTGCCGTCGGTGCGGCTCGTGGTGGGCACGCGGCGGCCGTTGATCGGGGCTCTGGGAAGGGCGGTGGAGGTGATCGACCTGGACTCCGATGCCTACACGACACCGGACGACGTCGCCGCGTACGCGCTGAAGCTGCTGCGCGGCGAGGGTGACCCGGACTCGCTCTCGCCGTACAAGGACCGCCCGGAGGAGGCGCGTGCGGTGGCGGAGGGCGTCGCGCGGCGCGCGGTGCGGTCGTTCCTGGTGGCCCGGATGACGGCGAGCGCGCTGGTGCAGGGCCAGATCGAGGTGGACACGGCTGTGCCCGGCTGGGAGGCGTCCCTGCCGGGCGACGCGAAGGAGGCCTTCGCCGCCTACCTGGCCCGCTTCGGCCCGGAGCGCCCCACGGTGGAACGCCTGCTCCGCCCGCTCGCGTACGCGCAGGGCGTGGGCCTGCCGTGGTCGACGCTCTGGGCCCCGCTGGCGGAGGCTCTCTCGGGCATCCCCTGTGCCCAGGACGACCTGCGCCGGCTGCACGAACACGCGGGCGCGTACGTGGTCGAGACGCCGACCCCGGACGGCGCGTCCGTCTTCCGCCTCTTCCACGAGACGATGGCGGAGTACCTGCGCGGACAGGGCCCGGACGAGGAGGCGCACCGCTCGATCGCCGAGGCGCTGACGGCGACGGTGCGGTGGGACTCCCGTACCGGTGTCCGTGACTGGCCGGCGGCCCACCCGTACGTCCTCGACCACCTCTCCAGCCACGCGGCCGCGGGCGGCTGCCTGGACGCCCTGCTCGACGACCCGGAGTATCTGGTCCACGCGGCCCCGGCGGAGCTGCTGCGGGCGCTGGAGGAAGTTCGGACGGGAGCGGGGAGGCTGCGGAGAGCGGTGTACCGGGCATCGGCGGAGGCGCATGCCTCGGCGGACCCGGCGGTCCGCCGCAACGTCCTCTCCGTCGACGCGGCACGGTACGGGCAGCGCGAGCTGGCGCTCGAGCTGGCCGGCACGGGGTGGCTACGGCCGCGCTGGGCGACGGGGGCACTCGTGCATCCGGCGCTGTACCGGGCGATGTGGACGCATCGGGCGGTGCACCGCGTGGTCTGCCTCCTCGTCGAAGGACAGCCGCACGCCATCTCCACCCACTCCCAGGCCATCGAGGTCTGGGACCTGAACACCGGTCAACTGCGCACGACGCTCCCGGTCGAGGCGTCGGCCTCGGAAGTCCGGGCGCTGGCGGCGACGACCGTCGAAGGGCACCCCTGCGTCGTGGTCGCGTACGACGTCGGCGTCGACCTATGGGATCTCGTCACCGAGACACGCCGAAGCGCCCCCGGGGACGCTCTGCGGGCGTTCGACGCGGTCGACTGCACCGACATCGACGGACGGCCGCACGCCGTCCTGACGGACGGTGCCGACCTGCTGCTCTGGGATCTCGTCGACGACTCCTGGAGAACCCTGCCGTCCGGACACGAGGAGCCGGTGTGGACGCTGGCCTGCGTCGAACTCGACGGGCGACCGCACGTCGTCATGTCGGCGCGCGCGGGTGACCTCCGGGTGCTGGACCTGGCAGACGGCCGGGAACGCCGGACGTTGCCGGTGGCACCCCGGACGATCGCTCCCAGCCGGCTGTCCACAGCCGTTCTCGACGGGCGGCCCCACGTCGTCGGGTACGACGTCTTCGGCCGGATCAGCGTATGGGACGTGTCGACCGGGACGGAAAGAACGCTGCTCGCCGAGCACAAGGACGGCTTCAACGGCCTGACGTGCATCGACGTCGACGGTCAGCCGCACGCGGTGACCGTCTCGGACGACGAGACGGTCCAGCTCTGGGACCTCGTGGCCGGACAGCGGAGGGCCTCGTTCACCGGGCACACCGACGGGGTGAACGCGGTAGCGGCCACGGTGATCGAGGGCAGGCCGTACGTCCTCACGGGCGGGTGGGACAGGACCCTGCGGCTCTGGGATCCGCGGGAGGACGCCGAGTTCGCGGCGCTGCCCGGCCACTCGGACTGGGTCCAGGGCATCGTGACCGTCACCTTGGGCGAACGGCCGCACGTGGTCACGGCCGGCGCGGACCGGACGGTGTGCGTCCGGGAACTGGCCGACGGCTCCGTACGCTCCGTGCTGACCGGCCACGAGGGCTGGATCCACTCCCTGATCGTGACGCCGGACGAGCAGCGGTCGCTGGTGCTCACCTCGTCCATGGACGGAACGCTCCGCCTGTGGAACCTGGACTCCGCGACGTGCGTCGCCACGCTGGAGGGGAGCGCGAGCGATTCCATCGCGGAAAGGGCCGCGCTCTTCAGCCTGGAGGGGCGGCCGCGCGTCGCCCGTGCGGTCGACCGCGAGGTCGAGATCTGGGACCTGAACACCCGCTCGACCGTCGGCCGACTGCCCGTGTCCGACCGGATCCGCAGCCTGGCCTGCGTCGATCTCGAAGGCCGGCCGCATCTGCTGACGGGCCACGTGAACGGGGTCACTCAGCTTTGGGACCTGACCTCGTCCAGCGTCATCGCGCAACTGTCCACTCAGGAGGGCCCTGTCGCCCCGATCGTCTGCGCGGAGGTCGACGGCCGGCCGCACGCCTTCATCGGCAACGGCGACGGATCCGTGCTCATGATGGACCTGACCACCCGACAGGTGCGGCACCGGCTCGAGCATCACTTCGCCCGGCTGAACGCCCTGGCCTTCATGGAGATCGACGGCCGACTGCACCTCCTCAGCGGTGGGCAGGACCATTGCCTGCTGTTCTGCGACCTCTCCCGTGACCGACCCGAGGTCGTGGACGCCTTCGCCACACCGCTGCCCATCGACGCCATCGCCGTCCATGGCGACGACATCGTCCTCGGGCTCCGCAACGAGGTCGTCGTCCTCACGCGGGCGTAGGTTCGCCCTCCGGGGCAGCCGTCTTCGGGGCCTCCGGCTCCTTGCCGTACGCGACCAGCGTCAGGACCACCAGGCCCAGCACGACCATCATGGCCGCGAACGCGCCCCAGCCGATCAGGCCCACGGTCACCGCGCCCAGCAGCCCGTGGATCACGGCGCAGCCGATGAGCAGGCCCCGGCCCGCGCGGCCGGGGCGGCGGTCGCGGACGGCGGCGATCAGGGCGACCGCGGCGCACAGGGCCAGCAGGACGCCCGAGACGATGCCCAGCGCCCAGGTGCCCGTCACCATCGCGTCCGGGTCGAGGCCGTCGAGGGACATGGACTGGGCCTCCACGAGGCGGGCCATCACCGCGTTGAGGATCACGATGCCCACCGCCTCCACCAGGAGCACCAACGCGGCCACGATCGCTATCGGTCTGCGGGCCACCCCGCCACCCCCTGAATTACGACTGTTACCTGCAGTACGTACGACAGCGCGAAGGCTACTGATCGGTAAACCGTCGGACAAGGCCTCGTGCAGTCCGGGAGAACCGCAAAGAATCGTTGGGCCATTCGTAGGGACTCCACAAAGAAACCCGATCGGCGACTGGTCGCCCGAACAGAGACCTGCGCCACACCTCGGAGCTACTGTGCCGTACAGGATCCGTGCGTACCGTGGTGCGACAAGGGATTTCACGACCCGAGCAAGCCTCGAGCGACGCTCCGTGTGGGATAGCTCACCATTGGGGACGGCTCGAAGTGCCGTGTCGGCAGTCCCTAAACTCAGCATGTTTCGGGAAGTCATCGGCACGGTGCCCCGTCGAGCGCTCCGGCTCGGGTGGATCCGGCCGGGGGTCCGGGGGTGGTCCCCGGGGAAAACAGCAAGGAGGGAGCCATCGTGCGCAAGGTGCTCATCGCCAACCGAGGCGAAATCGCTGTCCGCGTCGCCCGGGCCTGCCGGGACGCCGGGATCGCCAGCGTAGCCGTCTACGCCGATCCGGACCGGGACGCTCTGCACGTCCGCGCGGCCGACGAGGCGTTCGCCCTGGGCGGTGACACCCCGGCCGCCAGCTACCTGGACATGGCCAAGGTGCTCCAGGCCGCGAAGGACGCGGGCGCGGACGCGATCCACCCGGGTTACGGCTTCCTCTCCGAGAACGCCGACTTCGCCCAGGCCGTGCTCGACGCCGGCCTGACCTGGATCGGCCCGCCGCCGCAGGCCATCCGCGACCTCGGCGACAAGGTGGCGGCCCGTCACATCGCCCAGCGCGCGGGCGCCCCGCTCGTCGCGGGCACCCCGGACCCGGTCTCCGGCGCCGACGAGGTCGTCGCGTTCGCCGAGGAGCACGGCCTGCCGATCGCGATCAAGGCCGCCTTCGGCGGTGGCGGTCGCGGCCTGAAGGTCGCCCGCACCCTCGAAGAGGTGCCGGAGCTGTACGACTCCGCCGTCCGCGAGGCGGTCGCCGCCTTCGGTCGCGGCGAGTGCTTCGTCGAGCGCTACCTGGACAAGCCGCGGCACGTCGAGACCCAGTGCCTCGCCGACTCGCACGGCAACGTGGTGGTCGTCTCCACCCGTGACTGCTCGCTCCAGCGCCGCCACCAGAAGCTCGTCGAGGAGGCCCCGGCGCCGTTCCTCTCCGAGGAGCAGAACGCCCAGCTGTACGCCGCCTCGAAGGCGATCCTGAAGGAGGCCGGCTACGTCGGCGCCGGCACGGTCGAGTTCCTGGTCGGCCTCGACGGGACGATCTCCTTCCTGGAGGTCAACACCCGCCTCCAGGTCGAGCACCCGGTGACCGAGGAGGTCACCGGCATCGACCTGGTCCGCGAGATGTTCCGCATCGCCGACGGCGAGGAGCTCGGTTACGGCGACCCGGAGATCCGCGGCCACTCCTTCGAGTTCCGCATCAACGGCGAGGACCCGGGCCGCAACTTCCTCCCGGCCCCCGGCACCGTCACCCTGTTCGCCGCGCCGACCGGCCCGGGCGTCCGGCTGGACGCGGGCGTCGAGACCGGCTCGGTCATCGGCCCGGCGTGGGACTCGCTGCTCGCCAAGCTGGTCGTCACCGGCGCGACCCGTGAGCAGGCGCTGCAGCGCGCCGCCCGCGCGCTCGCCGAGTTCAAGGTGGAGGGCATGGCCACGGCCATCCCGTTCCACCAGGCGGTCGTGGTCGACCCGGCGTTCACCGCAGACCCGTTCAAGGTCCACACCCGCTGGATCGAGACCGAGTTCGTCAACGAGATCAAGCCGTTCGCCCCGGCGGGCGCCGAGGCCGACGAGGACGAGGCGGGTCGCGAGACCATCGTCGTCGAGGTCGGCGGCAAGCGCCTGGAGGTCTCCCTGCCGTCCTCGCTCGGCATGACGCTGGCCCGTACCGGCCTGGCCGCCGGCGCGAAGCCGAAGCGCCGTGCCGCGAAGAAGTCCGGCCCGACCGCCTCCGGCGACACCCTCGCCTCCCCGATGCAGGGCACCATCGTGAAGGTGGCCGTCGAGGAGGGCCAGGAGGTCAAGGAGGGCGACCTGATCGTCGTCCTGGAGGCCATGAAGATGGAGCAGCCGCTGAACGCGCACCGCTCCGGCACGATCAAGGGCCTGTCCGCGGAGGTCGGTGCCTCCGTCAGCTCGGGCGCCCCGATCTGCGAGATCAAGGACTGACGTCCGCGCCCGTACGGACGTACGTACGCTGGGAAGGGCCCGCAGACTTCGTCTGCGGGCCCTTCGCCGACCCTAGGAGTACCCCTCATGCGCGCCGACGCGCGTCGCAACCACGACCGGCTGCTCGATGCCGCCCGCGCGGCCTTCGCCGAGCACGGCGCGGACGCCTCCCTGGAGGACGTGGCGCGCCGGGCGGGCGTCGGCATCGGGACGCTGTACCGGCACTTCCCGAACCGGCCGGCGCTGCTCGGCGCGGTGTTCCAGGACGCTCTGGAGGCTCTGCTGCGCCGGTCCGCCGAGCTGGCGGAGGCGGACGAGCCGTGCAGGGCGCTGGTGGAGTGGCTACGGGCCGTCGTCGCGCACGCGGGCGCGTACCGAGGGCTGGCTCGGGCACTCATGTCGGCCTCGCGCGACGAGAGTTCGGCGCTCGGGCAGTGCAGCGTGCCGCTGCACGCGGCGGGCGAACGTTTGCTCGTCCGGGCGCAGGAGGCGGGCTCGGTACGCCGCGACGTCTCGGTCGGCGACCTGATGCAGCTCACCAACGCGATCGCGCTGGCCGCCGAACAGTCGCCGGAGGACGAGGAGTTGGCGGACCGGCTGCTGGCGCTCACCCTGCAGGGCCTGAGGCCCGCCCCGTAGGACCCGCGCCCCGTGGCCCCACTCAGGGCCTACCCGGGGCCCGGTCAGGGCCTGTTCAGGGCTTGCTCAGCGGCGGCGGAGGTCGGCCACCCGGGCCCGGTCCTGCGGCGCCTGCTCCGCGCCCAACACCGCCGCCGCACTGCGCAGTTGACCACCCGGGTGTCGGGCGACACCCGCCCGCTGACCCGGCAGGGGGACGTCCCGGCGGGGCGGTCGCCCCGGTGGCACCGCATCGCCGCCGGAGGCACCTGCGACAGTGATCTGCACGCCCTGGTCGGCGAGCGCCTGGAGCTCGGTGGCCGCCCGGTCGTCGTGCAGCGGGGGCTCGTCGGTGACCAGGCGGGTGATGACGTCCGTCGGCACCGTCTGGAACATGGTGTCGGTGCCGAGCTTGGTGTGGTCGGCGAGGACCACGACTTCGGCCGCCGCCTGCACCAGGGCCCGGTCCACGCTCGCGGAGAGCATGTTGGACGTGGACAGACCGCGCTCCGCGGTCAGCCCGCTCCCGGACAGGAAGGCCCGGGAGACCCGGAGCCCCTGGAGCGACTGCTCGGCCCCGCTGCCCACCAGCGCGTAGTTGGAGCCGCGCAGGGTGCCGCCGGTCATCACGACCTCGACCCGGTTGGCATGGGCCAGGGCCTGGGCGACGAGCAGCGAGTTGGTGACGACGGTGAGACCGGGCACCCGGGCGAGCCGGCGGGCCAGTTCCTGTGTGGTCGTCCCCGCGCCGACGACGATCGCTTCGCCCTCTTCGACGAGGCCGGCGGCGAGGTCGGCGATGGCCGTCTTCTCGGCCGTCGCGAGATGGGATTTCTGCGGGAAGCCGGACTCTCGCGTGAATCCGCCCGGCAGTACCGCACCGCCGTGCCGGCGGTCGAGGAGTCCTTCTGCCTCCAGCGCCCGCACGTCACGTCGTACGGTCACTTCGGAGGTCTGGACGACGCGGGCGAGCTCACGGAGCGACACGGCCCCGTTGGCTCGCACCATTTCGAGGATCAGTTGGCGACGTTCTGCAGCGAACACGAAACTGACAGTAACCTGCGCGGCCGATACTTTTCAGCACTATGCGCCGAATTGCAGAAGATGCGCACAAGCGGGACCTCCAAGTGGTATAGGAGGCCCCGCACTTGTACGCACTTGCCGGGGTTTGCGCGCCAGCGCGCAGTCGCCGCGGAATCGGTTCCGCAGGTCAGACCTCGCCCGTCGCCTTCCGGGTGTGGAGCTGACGTGCCACTTCCGCGATCGAGCCCGACAGGGAGGGGTACACGGTGAAAGCGTTTGCGATCTGTTCGACCGTCAGATTGTTGTCGACCGCGATCGAGATCGGGTGGATCAGTTCACTCGCGCGCGGGGCGACGACGCAGCCGCCGACCACGATCCCGGTGCCGGGGCGGCAGAAGAGCTTCACGAAGCCGTCCCGGATGCCCTGCATCTTGGCCCGCGGGTTCCTCAGCAGCGGCAGCTTCACGACACGGGCGTCGATCTTGCCCGCGTCCACGTCGGCCTGGGTGAAGCCGACGGTGGCGATCTCCGGGTCGGTGAAGACGTTCGAGGAGACCGTCTTCAGGTTCAGCGGGGCCACCGCGTCGCCGAGGAAGTGGTACATCGCGATCCGGCCCTGCATGGCGGCGACGGATGCGAGTGCGAAGACGCCCGTGACGTCGCCCGCGGCGTACACGCCCGGCGCGGAGGTACGGGAGACCTTGTCGGTCCAGATGTGGCCCGAATCCTTCAGCCGGACCCCGGCCTCCTCCAGACCCATTCCGGCCGAGTTCGGGATGGCGCCGACGGCCATCAGGCAGTGCGTGCCGGAGATGACCCGGCCGTCGTCGAGGGTGACCTCGACCCGGTCACCGACCCGCTTGGCGGCAGAGGCGCGGGAGCGGGCCATGACGTTCATCCCGCGGCGGCGGAAGACGTCCTCCAGGACCGCGGCAGCGTCCGGGTCCTCGCCCGGCAGCACGCGGTCGCGGGAGGAGACGAGGGTGACGCGGGAGCCGAGCGCCTGGTACGCGCCGGCGAACTCGGCGCCGGTGACACCGGAACCGACCACGATGAGCTCCTCGGGGAGCTCCTTGAGGTCGTAGACCTGCGTCCAGTTCAGGATGCGCTCGCCGTCCGGCTGGGCGTCGGGCAGCTCGCGCGGGTGGCCGCCGGTCGCGATCAGCACGGCGTCGGCGGTCAGCGCCTCCTCGGTGCCGTCGGCGGCGGTGACGATCACCTGGCGCGAGCCGTCGAGCGCCTGGCGGCCCGACAGCCGGCCGCGGCCGCGCAGCACCCGGGCGCCGGCCCGGGTCACGGAGGCGGTGATGTCGTGCGACTGGGCGAGCGCGAGCCGCTTCACCCGGCGGTTGACCTTGCCGAGGTCCACGCCGACGACGCGGGCGGCCTGCTCCAGCGGCGGGGTGTCGTCCGCGACGATGATGCCGAGCTCCTCGTACGAGGAGTCGAAGGTGGTCATCACCTCGGCGGTCGCGATCAGGGTCTTGGAGGGGACGCAGTCGGTCAGGACGGACGCGCCGCCGAGGCCGTCGCAGTCCACGACGGTCACCTCCGCGCCGAGTTGGGCGCCCACCAGGGCCGCCTCGTATCCGCCGGGTCCGCCGCCGATGATCACGATCCGGGTCACTGGGATCTACGCCTCGCGCTCTCGTTCTGCCGGGGATTCCCCCGCTGGGCTGCAGTGCGTACGCCATTGTCCCGCACGGCTGAAGTGCGTACCCCATTGTCCCGTACGCGCGGGTCCGGCTCGCGCCGGGGCCTCCATACGGTGTCGCCCCCGGGGTACACGGTGCTCACCGCGGTGTACGCCGGGCAGCCCGGGCCCTCCCGTACCCTCGACCCCATGTCGCTCTACGCCGCGTACGCCGGCAACCTCGACCCGCGGCTCATGACCCGCCGCGCCCCGCACTCCCCGCTGCGCGGCACCGGCTGGCTGAACGGCTGGCGGCTGACGTTCGGGGGCGAGCACATGGGCTGGGAGGGCGCGCTGCCCACGATCGTGGAGGCCCCGCGCCAGCAGGTGTTCGTCGCGCTCTACGACATCGCCCCGATGGACGAGGACTCCATGGACCGCTGGGAGGGTGTCGGCCTCGACATCTACCGGCGCATGCGGGTGCGGGTCGACACGCTGGACGGCGAGGAGCCGGCCTGGCTGTACGTGCTGAACGCGTACGAGGGCGGACTGCCGTCCGCCCGCTATCTCGGCGAGATCGCCGACGCCGCGGAGTCGGCGGGGGCGCCGCACGACTACGTGATGGAACTGCGCAAGCGCCCGTGCTGACGCCGTGACGTACTGACCGACGGGTGAAACGGAACACTCCGCTCGTCGGAAACGACAAGACAACGATCGCATGTCCGTCAGCATCGTCATCTACGCGCGTAGGCCATCTCGGGCTACGCTTCTTCGCGTATCAAATCCGTCCGGGGTTCCCCTCGGACCCCCCTCCCCGAGGCGAGAGACTCAGTGAACGCAACTGCCACCCCGTACGAGGCCGCCGAGGCCGCCGCCGCGCGCCTGCGCGAGCTGACCGGAGTCGAGAACCACGACGTGGCGCTCGTCATGGGCTCCGGCTGGGCCCCGGCCGTCGACGCGCTCGGCGCGCCCGAGGCCGAGTTCCCGGTCACCGAGCTGCCCGGCTTCCCGCCGCCGGCCGTCGAGGGCCACGGCGGCAAGATCCGCTCGTACAAGATCGGTGAGAAGCGCGCGCTGGTCTTCCTGGGCCGCACCCACTTCTACGAGGGCCGGGGCGTCGCCGCGGTCGCGCACGGCGTGCGCACCGCGGTCGCGGCCGGCTGCAAGACCATCGTGCTGACGAACGGCTGCGGCGGTCTGCGCGAGGGCATGCGCCCGGGCCAGCCGGTCCTGATCAGCGACCACATCAACCTGACGGGCGCCTCGCCGATCGTCGGCGCGAACTTCGTGGACCTGACGGACCTGTACTCGCCGCGGCTGCGCGCGCTGTGCAAGGAGGTGGACGAGACGCTGGAGGAGGGCGTGTACGTCCAGTTCCCCGGCCCGCACTACGAGACCCCGGCCGAGATCAACATGGTCCGTGCCATGGGCGGCGACCTGGTCGGCATGTCCACGACCCTGGAGGCCATCGCGGCCCGCGAGGCCGGCGCGGAGGTCCTCGGCATCTCCCTCGTCACCAACCTGGCGGCGGGCCTCTCGGGCGAGCCGCTGAACCACGAGGAGGTCCTCCAGGCGGGCCGCGACTCGGCGGCGCGCATGGGTGAACTGCTCACCCGGGTGCTCGACCGCATCTAGGACCGGCCGGCCGGCTGAGGTTTCCGCCCGTCGGGCGGAGACTTCAGCCCGCCCGGCGTTCGAGGGCACGGCCGCAGTCCGTACGGGGTCTGGGGGCTCGCCCCCAGTTTCGGGAAGGGGCCGGGTGGGGGAAGGCTCCGCGCAGCGGCCCACCCACCCGCGCCCGCACACCGACCGCAGCCCCCGCCCGCCCGTATCCCTGAAAGGCATCACCGTGACGACGCAGGACGACCTCCTCGCCCGGGCCCAGGCGTGGCTCGCCGAGGACCCCGACGGCGAGACCCGCGAGGAGCTCGCCGCTCTCATCCAGGCCGGCGACCGGGACGAGCTCACCGTCCGCTTCGCCGGCACGCTGCAGTTCGGCACCGCCGGCCTCCGCGGCGAGCTCGGCGCCGGCCCCATGCGGATGAACCGCTCCGTGGTCATCCGCGCCGCCGCCGGCCTCGCCGCGTACCTGAAGGCGAAGGGCCAGAGCGGCGGCCTCGTCGTCATCGGCTACGACGCCCGCTACAAGTCGGCCGACTTCGCCCGTGACACCGCCGCCGTCATGGTCGGCGCCGGGCTGCGCGCCGCGCTGCTGCCGCGCCCGCTGCCGACGCCGGTCCTCGCGTACGCCATAAGGCACCTGGGCGCCGTCGCCGGCGTCGAGGTGACCGCGAGCCACAACCCGCCGCGCGACAACGGCTACAAGGTCTACCTCGGCGACGGCTCGCAGATCGTGCCGCCGGCCGACGCGGAGATCGCCGCAGAGATCGCGGCGGTCCGCTCGCTGGCCGACGTACCGCGCCCGGCCGAGGGCTGGGAGACGCTCGGGGACGAGGTCCTCCAGGCGTACCTGGCCCGTACGGACGCGGTCCTGACGAACGGTTCCCCGCGCACCGCGAACGTCGTCTACACGGCCATGCACGGCGTCGGCAAGGACGTCGTGATCGCCGCCTTCGAGCGGGCCGGCTTCCCCGCCCCGGTGCTCGTCGCCGAGCAGGCCGAGCCCGACCCGGCGTTCCCGACCGTCGCGTTCCCCAACCCGGAGGAGCCGGGCGCGATGGACCTGGCGTTCGCGAAGGCCCGCGAGGTCCGGCCGGACGTCGTGATCGCCAACGACCCGGACGCCGACCGCTGCGCCGTCGCCGTCCCGGACAACGGCGACTGGCGGATGCTGCGTGGCGACGAGGTCGGCGCACTGCTCGCCGCGCACCTCGTGCACAAGGGGGTGTCACGCGGTGACAAGAACAGCGTGTTCGCCGAGTCGATCGTGTCGTCCTCGCTGCTCGGCCGGATCGCGAAGGCGGCCCGCCTCGGCTACGAGGAGACCCTCACCGGCTTCAAGTGGATCGCCCGCGTGGAGGGCCTGCGGTACGGCTACGAGGAGGCGCTCGGCTACTGCGTCGACCCCGAGGGCGTCCGCGACAAGGACGGCATCACGGCAGCGCTGCTGGTGACCGAGCTGGTCTCGGAGCTCAAGGCGCAGGGCCGGACGCTCCAGGACCTGCTCGACGACCTGGCCGTCGAGCACGGGCTGCACGCCACCGACCAGTTGTCGGTGCGGGTCGAGGACCTGACGATCATCGCGAACGCCATGGCGGCGCTGCGCGAGAACCCGCCGGCGCGGCTCGCCGGGCTGACCGTCGTCACCGCCGAGGACCTCACCAAGGGCTCCGAGGCGCTGCCGCCGACGGACGGCCTGCGCTACTACCTGGAGGGCGCGTACGACGCCCGGGTCATCGTCCGCCCCAGCGGCACCGAGCCCAAGCTCAAGTGCTACCTGGAGGTCGTCGTCCCGGTCGCCGGCCCGACCGAACTCGCCGCGGCCCGCGCCACGGGCGCCGAGGTGCTCGACGCGATCAAGAAGGACCTGGCGGCGGCCGCGGGCATCTGACCCGGGACGCCCCCGGGAGGCGGGGCCGCGGGCCCGTACGGACGTTGTTCCGTACGGGCCCGCCGCCGTTCCCGTGCGGGTGAATTCGCTGCGGCAGACGACGTAGCGGTCCGTGACCCGAACAGGTGGTCCGGGCCAGGGTGCCCCCGAGAGCGCCCGCCGAGCCCAGGAGCCGCCGCCGTGCCCCCGGTCCTGACCGCCCGCCCCACCGTCCCCGCCTCCCGCAGGCCGCCGTCGCCGGCCGGCGGCGGGGTGCCGGAGCGGGTACGCGGCACCCTGCGGCACGCCGCGCCCGCGCTGCTCGGCTATCTGGCGGTACGGCTCCTGGGCCTGCTGGTGCTCGCCCGCTGGGCGCACCTCCAGGGCCACGGCGTCTGGCCCGCCCTCGCCACGTCCTGGGACTCCGACTGGTACCTCCAGATCGCCGACGAGGGATACGCGCACGACCTGGGGACCCGCATGGACGCCAACAACCTGGCGTTCTTCCCGCTGTACCCGGCCCTGATCAAGGGCTTCGCGGCCGTCACCCCGGGCTCGCGCGCCTCCGTCGGCCTGGTGATCGCCGTGGTCTGCTCGATGGCCGCCGCGTGGGGGATCTTCGCCGTGGGCGACCGGCTGCACGGGCGGCGCGCCGGCACGGTGCTCGCGGTGCTGTGGGGCGCGCTGCCGGTCGCCGCCGTCCAGTGGATGGGCTACACCGAGTCGCTGTTCACCGCGCTCGCCGCCTGGGCGCTGTACGCAGTCCTGGACGGGCGCTGGGCCTGGGCGGCGGGCATGGCCGTACTGGCGGGGCTGACCCGGCCCACGGGCGTCGCGGTCGCCGCGGCGGTGGCCGTCGCCGGGCTGCTCGCGGCCCGGCGCGGCGGACCGGCCGGACGGGCGGCGCTGCTCGCCGCGCTCGCCGCTCCGCTGGGCTGGCTGGGGTACGTGGGGTGGGTGGCGCTGCGGGTGGGCCGCGCGGACGGCTACTTCGCGGTGCAGCGGCTGTGGCGCAACACCTGGGACGGCGGCGCGGTCACCCTGGACCAGTTGCGCGACCATCTCGTGTACGCACGGGACCCGTACCTGTTCCTGGTCGTCGTCTCGGTCGTCCTGGTGGTGTCGACGGGCCTGTACCTGCTGTGTCTGGCGGACCGGCAGCCGGCCGCGCTGCTGGTGTTCTCCGGGGCGCTGCTGCTCGTGGTGCTGGGCAGCGGCGGGGTGTACTTCCCGCGCGCCCGCTTCCTGCTGCCGGGCTTCCCGCTCCTGCTGCCGCTCGCCGTCGCGGTCTCGCGGGCCCGGCGCCATGTGGCCGCACTGGTCCTCGGCGGGGCCGCGCTGTCGTCGGCGTGGCTGGGCGGCTACATGCTCCTGGTCTGGCCGGGACCGCCGTGAGGGGCGCCGTGCGGACCGCTGCGGCGAGTCCCGTCAGCCGTCGGGAGTACCGTCAGCCCGTCGCCAGCAGCACGATCATCACCACGAGGCCGGCGAGGGACGGCGCGAGGATCTCGTACGCCCAGCGGATCTTGACCTCGCCCTGCGCGCCGGGCAGCCGGCCGCACCGCTCGGCCTGTTCGCGGAGGTCGGCGATGGTCTGGTCGGCGGGCGCGACGCGCGCCTTGTCGTCGACGGAGGCTGTCACGGACGTCCGGCCGTGCGGGTCGTCCTGGGACTTGCGGACCTGCTGCCGCGCGGCCTTCTTGCGCTGGCGCAGCGACACCGGGACGGCCCACAGCTGGTACTTGGCGCCGGACTGCGTGATGACCTCGCTGGAGTACGAGGCGCGCACATCGGCGACCTGCGCCCAGGGCAGCACGATCGTGCGGAACGGGTTGCGGATCCGCAGCCGGTCGTCGTTGACGAAGACCGCCGGCCGGAAGGTGAAGGCCACTACCAGCGGCACGACGAGCAGCAGGCCCGCGAGCGCCAGCCAGGGCGTGCGGCCCTCGCCGCGCACCATCGCATCGCCGCCGAGCCAGCCGCCGAGGGCGAGCAGCAGCACGCCGCCGGCGATCGCCATGGACGACCGGAAGACGCGGTCGGCGTAGGCGGGCTCGGCGGGCGGCTGTGAGGACGGGGGCTGGGTCGTCATGTCGCCGATTCTGCCTCACCCGCCCCGCGCGGCGCGGGTGGCGTCGGCCACGGTCGGCCCCGGGGCCGGCGGTACGGGCGGATCAGGCGGTGTGCGTCGCGGTGAGATCGGCGTACACGATGATGTTGTCGGGGCGGTGGCCGTCGACCAGCGCGCCGCCGCAGGTGATCAGGCGCAGCTCGGGGCGGGCGGTGTTGCCGTAGACCTTCTGTGTCGGGAAGGTCTTCTTGTCGACCTGCTCCAGCGCGCGGACCGTGAAGACGGCGCGCGAGCCGTCGGCGCGGGTGACGGTGATCGGGTCGCCGACCTTCACCTTGGCGACGTCCTTGAGCACGGCCGGGCCGTTCGCGGTGTCGAAGTGGCCGATCAGGACGGCCGGCCCGGTCTCGCCGGGCGTGACGCCCTTGGTGTACCAGCCGATCCTGTCCGCGTCGGCGACGGACGGCACCTCGACCGTCCCGTCCTTCGCGAGCCCCAGCTTCAGGACCTTCCCGGTGCCGGTGTCCACGCCCGCGGACGGCACCTGGACCCGTACCGGCTCGGAACGGGACAGCGGCGCGACGTTCTTCGCCGCGGGCGCCGGCGCGGCCGAGGTCGGGGCGACGGTGGCGGCCGGGGTGGCCTTCGGTGCGGTCGCCCCGCAGCCGGCGAGCGCGACCGTGGCGGCGAGGGCGAGGAGGGCGGCGGCGGGACGGCGGTTCATGGGTGGCTCCGGGAAGGGGTGCGGCGGGCTGTCGCGAGGGATGCGACAGCCCGCCGTGGGGTGGGGTGATGCGTGCCTGCCTGCGCTCGGGTCAAGGGATCACAGGCGGGGTGGGCGTGCCCGACCCTAGGTACGGGTCCGGCACGCCCGACGACTCAGGCGCCCGCGCCGGCCCGCCGGCGCACGACCACGAAGCCCAGGACCGCGGCCGCGGCCGTGGCGCCCGCGGCGGACGCGATCAGCACCGTGCTGTCGCCGCCGTCCGCGAGCTCGGCGCCCGCCGCGACACCGCCCTTGGGGACGACGGTGGTCTGGGCGGTCCCCGTCTGCGTGGTCTTGCCCGGCTTCTGCGCGTCGCCGCCGAGCCAGACGGCGCGCAGCTCGCCGTTCCAGTGCAGCGTCACGCGGATCTCGCCGCCGAAGACCTTCTCGTCGCGGGTCTTGCCGGTCTGGTTCACGTGGAGCCGGCCGACCTCCTTGTCCCCCTTGAGGATCCGCGCGGTGAGCTTGCCGCCCTCCTTGAGGGTGACGAGGCCCTTGTAACCGTGGCCGAGGTCCTGCTTTGCGAACTTGCCGAGCGGGTTCTCCTGGTTCGAGTCGTCGTCGAGGCCGCCGGGGACGCCCGTGGAGACCAGGTTGCCGTCCGAGAAGAGCTCGACGCTCATCCCTCCGTAGTTGCCCGAGTCGTACGTCTTGCCCTTGGCCTTGTCGACCGTGAGCGTGTCGATGACCGACCCGTCCTTGCGGATCAGCGCGGAGAAGGCCCCGTCGCCCTGCTTGTAGACGACGGCCTCGTACCCGTGGGCGTACTCGTACCGCTTGACCAGCTCGCCCTGCGGCTTCTCCTCGTCGACGACGACCGCCCCGATCTCACCGTCCGCCTTCAGGGTGACCTCGACGCCGGCGAACACCTTCCTGTCGACAGCCGGGGCGCCCGGGGCGCTGCCGGCCCGCAGCGTGCCGAGGGTCTCGCCGTCCTTGACGATCCGGGCGGTGAACACCTTCGGCTCGGTCTCGGTGATGTAGGCGACGAGCGCGTTGACCAGCGGGATCTCGCTCGACTTCGGCTCGGCGGCCGAGGCGGCGGCCGGCGCGTCCGCGGCGTGGGCCGCGCCGGCCGTGAGGACCGGGGTGAGGGCCACGCCGGCGACGGCGGCGGTGGCGAGGGCGGTGCGAAGGGCGATGCGCATAACGACTCCTGTGAAGACAGGTGGATGGAGGAAAGAGCCGCATGCCGCTGACGTCTCGTCCGGGTGGGGCCGTTGAGTTCCCGCTGGCTGCTGAGAAAGAATTTATTGATCTTGTGTGCGGGACGTGTCCGTTCCATGTCACGGGCCTGTGACAGCCGTCACGGCGACACGTGTCCACCAGCGCGTTCGCCCCCGCGAAGCGCATGCTCGCCACCGTGAAGAAGAGGCCCCCTGTACACGCCGCTACGCGCGTAGATATGCTCGACTGGTGACCATGCCCACCACTGCATCCGCAGCTTCCGCTTTCGCCGACGTAACCGCGTCCGCCGGCGCGCTGCGTCGCTTCCTCCACGGGCTCCCCGGTGTGGACCCCGTGGGTCTCGAAGCGCGCGCCGCGTCCCTCGGTACCCGCTCGATCAAGACGACGGCCAAGGCGTACGCCATCGACCTGGCCATCTCGATGATCGACCTCACGACGCTCGAAGGCGCGGACACCCCGGGCAAGGTCCGGGCGCTCGCCGCCAAGGCCGTCAACCCCGATCCGACCGACCGGACGACCCCGTCGACCGCCGCGGTCTGCGTCTACCCCGACATGGTGGCCACCGCCAAGGCCGCCCTCGCGGGCTCCGACGTGAAGGTCGCCTCGGTCGCCACCGCCTTCCCGGCCGGCCGCGCGGCCCTGCCGGTGAAGCTCGCGGACACCCGCGACGCCGTCGCCGCGGGCGCCGACGAGATCGACATGGTGATCGACCGCGGCGCCTTCCTGGCCGGCGACTACCTCAAGGTCTACGACGAGATCCGCGCCGTGAAGGAGGCCTCCGGGCCGGCCCGGCTCAAGGTGATCTTCGAGACCGGCGAACTCTCGACGTACGACAACATCCGCCGCGCCTCCTGGCTCGGCATGATGGCGGGCGCCGACTTCATCAAGACCTCGACCGGCAAGGTCGCGGTCAACGCCACCCCGGCGAACACGCTCCTGATGCTGGAGGCGGTCCGCGACTTCCGCGCGCAGACCGGGATCCAGGTCGGCGTGAAGCCGGCCGGCGGCATCCGCACCTCCAAGGACGCCATCAAGTTCCTGGTCCTGGTCAACGAGACCGTCGGGACGGACTGGCTGGACAACCACTGGTTCCGCTTCGGCGCCTCCAGCCTGCTCAACGACCTGCTCATGCAGCGTCAGAAGCTGGCGACCGGCCGCTACTCCGGCCCCGACTACGTGACGGTGGACTGATCGACATGACCTCCCCCTTCGAGTACGCACCCGCGCCCGAGTCGCGCTCGCTCGTCGACATCGCGCCGAACTACGGCCTGTTCATCGACGGCGAGTTCACCGACGCGGCCGACGGCAAGGTCTTCAAGACCGTCTCCCCCTCCTCCGAGGAGGTCCTCTCCGAGGTCGCACAGGCCGGCACCGAGGATGTCGACCGCGCGGTGAAGGCGGCCCGCAAGGCGTTCGAGAAGTGGTCCGCGCTCCCCGGCTCCGAGCGCGCCAAGTACCTCTTCCGGATCGCCCGGATCATCCAGGAGCGCAGCCGCGAGCTGGCCGTCCTGGAGACCCTGGACAACGGCAAGCCGATCAAGGAGACCCGCGACGCGGACCTCCCGCTGGTCGCCGCGCACTTCTTCTACTACGCGGGCTGGGCCGACAAGCTCGACCACGCGGGCTTCGGCGCGAACCCGAAGCCGCTCGGCGTGGCCGGCCAGGTCATCCCGTGGAACTTCCCGCTGCTGATGCTGGCGTGGAAGATCGCGCCGGCGCTCGCCACCGGCAACACGGTGGTGCTCAAGCCCGCCGAGACGACCCCGCTCACCGCCCTGTTCTTCGCGGACATCTGCCGCCAGGCCGGGCTGCCGAAGGGCGTCGTCAACATCCTTCCCGGGTACGGGGACACCGGCGCCGCGCTGGTCGCGCACCCGGACGTGAACAAGGTCGCCTTCACCGGCTCCACCGCCGTCGGCAAGGCCATCGCGCGCCAGATCGCCGGCACGGACAAGAAGGTCACCCTGGAGCTGGGCGGCAAGGGCGCGAACATCGTCTTCGACGACGCGCCGATCGACCAGGCCGTCGAGGGCATCGTCAGCGGCATCTTCTTCAACCAGGGCCAGGTCTGCTGCGCGGGCTCGCGCCTGCTGGTCCAGGAGTCGATCCACGAGGAGCTGCTCGACTCGCTGAAGCGCCGGCTGAGCACCCTGCGCCTGGGCGACCCGCTCGACAAGAACACCGACATCGGCGCGATCAACTCCGAGGAGCAGCTCTCCCGGATCACCTCGCTGGTGGCCCAGGGCGAGGCGGAGGGCGCCGAGCGCTGGACGGCGGCGTGCGACATCCCGACGGCCGGCTACTGGTTCGCCCCGACGCTGTTCACCAACGTCACGCAGGCGCACACCATCGCCCGGGACGAGATCTTCGGCCCGGTGCTGTCGGTGCTGACGTTCCGTACGCCGGACGAGGCGGTCGCCAAGGCGAACAACAGCCAGTACGGCCTGTCGGCGGGCATCTGGACGGAGAAGGGCTCGCGGATCCTCGCGGTCGCCAACAAGCTCCGCGCGGGCGTCGTCTGGGCCAACACGTTCAACAAGTTCGACCCGACCTCGCCGTTCGGCGGCTACAAGGAGTCGGGCTTCGGCCGCGAGGGCGGCCGTCACGGTCTGGAGGCCTACCTCGATGTCTGAGTCGTCGACGCGGCTGAGCGTCTTCAAGACCTACAAGCTGTACGTCGGGGGCAAGTTCCCCCGCTCCGAGAGCGGCCGGGTGTACGAGGTGACGGACCCGAAGGGCAAGTGGCTGGCCAACGTCCCGCAGTCGTCCCGCAAGGACGCCCGTGACGCGGTCCTCGCGGCGCGCAAGGCGTTCGGCGGCTGGTCGGGCGCGACGGCGTACAACCGGGGTCAGATCCTCTACCGCATCGCCGAGATGCTGGAGGGCCGCCGCGAGCAGTTCACCCGCGAGGTCGCGGACGCCGAGGGCCTGTCGAAGTCCAAGGCGGCGGCGGTCGTCGACGCGGCCATCGACCGCTGGGTCTGGTACGCGGGCTGGACGGACAAGATCGCCCAGGTCGTGGGCGGGGCGAACCCGGTCGCGGGCCCGTTCTTCAACCTGTCGACCCCGGAGCCGACCGGCGTGGTGACCGTGCTGGCGCCCCAGGAGTCGTCGTTCCTGGGCCTGGTCTCCGTGATCGCCCCGGTGATCGCGACCGGCAACACGGCCGTGGTCGTGGCGAGCGAGAAGGCCCCGCTGCCGGCGCTGTCCCTGGGCGAGGTGCTGGCCACCTCCGACCTGCCCGGCGGCGTGGTCAACATCCTGTCCGGCAGGGCGTCCGAGATGGGCCCGCACCTGGCGGCCCACCAGGACGTCAACGCGATCGACCTGACGGGCGCGGACGCGGATCTGGCGCGCGAGCTGGAGATCGCCGCGGCGGACAACCTGAAGCGCGTCCTGCGCCCGCGCGCGGTGGACTTCGCCGACGCCCCGGGCACGGACCGCATGACGGCCTTCCTGGAGACCAAGACCGTCTGGCACCCGACGGGTTCGCTGGGCGCGAGCGGCTCGGCGTACTAGAGCGGCCGGAGCGGCCAGAGCCGTACGGAACGGCCCCCGGGTTCCACCCGGGGGCCGTCTCTCATGCCTGCCCCCGCTCCACCAGGCCCGCGACCCCGTCGAGGACGCAGTCGAGGCCCGTCTCGAACTGCCAGGCCGCGTCGTCCTTCCGGGCGGCGGTCCGGGTGTACTCGCGGTACGTGGGATAGCGCCCGGTCTCCATCAGGTACACCATCTGCGGGGCGAGCCCCCGGCGGGTGTCGTCGCCGGTCTCCCAGCCCTGTTCGCGCATGTACTGGGCGAGGGACACCTCCGTCTGCGTCGCACCGTGCACATACGCGCCGACCGTGCGGAACGCGGCCATCATCGTGTCGGCGTCGAGCCCGAGGCCGTCCAGCGAGGCGAGTTGGCGCTCCGCCCCGGCCATCCGGTTCGGGGTCAGCGCGAAGAGCGGGGCCGGCAGCTGCGCCAGCCAGGGGTGGCGCAGCATCGCCTCCCGGGTGCGGAGCGCGTGGGCGCGCAGGGTCGCCCGCCACCCCACCGGCTCCTCCTGCGGCTCGAGCTCCGCCGAGACCAGGTCGACCATGAGGGCCCACAGCTCGTCCTTGCCGTCCACGTGCCGGTAGGCGGCCATGGGTGCGACGCCCAGTTCGGCCGCGATGCGCCGCATGGTGACGGCGCCGATGCCCTCGCCGTCCGCGAGCTCGACGGCGACCGCCGCGATGCGCTGCGGCGTCAGGGACGCACGCGGCGCGGGCGCCCGGTCGAGGCGTTCCCACAGCGAGACCTTCTCCACCTCGGTCTTCTTCGGCACGAGAACCTCCCCTTCATTGCGTACAGCGTATCCCCAGTGGACGGCGTACACATCGATGTGTACGTTGTATACCTGTAGGTGTACGCCGTACACACTCATCGCCCGAGGGGGACCCATGTCCATGAACACGCCGCTCCGACTCGCCGTCGTCCAGGGCTCCACCCGCGACGGCCGCCTCGGCCCCGTCGTCGCGCACTGGATGCGCGGCCACGCCGCCGCCCGCCCGGACATGACCGTCGACCTGATCGACCTCGCCGAGACGCCGCTGCCCACCGTCTTCCCGCAGCTCGGACAGGGGCCGGCCGACGAGGCGGACCGCGCCCTGCTGCGCGCCGTCTCACCGCGGATCGCCGACGCCGACGCCTTCGTCGTCGTCACCCCCGAGTACAACCACAGCTACCCCGCGTCCCTGAAGAACGCGATCGACTGGCACAACAAGGAGTGGCACGCCAAGCCCGTCGCCTTCGTCTCGTACGGCGGCTTCTCGGGCGGCCTGCGCGCCGTGGAGCACCTGCGCGGGGTCTTCGCCGAGCTGCACGCCGTCACCGTCCGCGAGGCGGTCGGACTCCAGGGCGTCTGGGCGCAGTTCGACGCCGAGGGCAAGGCCGTCGACCCGGCCGTGGACGCCGCCGCGAAGTCGATGCTCGACCAGCTCGCCTGGTGGGGCGAGGCGCTGCGCGACGCCCGCGCCAAGCAGCCCTACGCGGCGTGACGGCGGCGGAACGATGACGCAGCCACAGGCACCGACCGCCCCCACCGCATC
This sequence comes from Streptomyces sp. HUAS YS2, assembly GCF_033343995.1. Lineage (NCBI taxonomy): Bacteria > Bacillati > Actinomycetota > Actinomycetes > Kitasatosporales > Streptomycetaceae > Streptomyces > Streptomyces solicathayae. Next base: position 3,156,516 of record NZ_CP137573.1, read on the forward strand.
CGCCGCCGACCCGGCGGCCTCTCGAGAACCCGCCCGCATCCCCTACCTGGGCCTGTCCGGGCTCATGCTCGGCCTCGTCCTCGGCGCCCTCGACGGCACCGTCGTCGGCACCGCGCTGCCCACCGTCGCGGGCGAGCTCGGCGGCCTCGACCGGCTGTCCTGGGTGGTCACCGCGTACCTGCTCACCGCCGCCGTCGCCACGCCCCTGTGGGGCAAGTGCGGCGACCTGTACGGGCGCAAGGGCGCCTATGTCTCCGCCGTCGTCGTCTTCCTCGCCGGCTCGGTCCTCTCCGGCCTGGCCGCGACCATGGACCAGCTGATCGCCTTCCGCGCCCTGCAGGGCATCGGCGCGGGCGGGCTGATGGTCGGCGCGTTCGCCCTGATCGGCACGCTGGTGTCGCCCCGGGACAGCCCCAGGATCCAAGCGATCACAGGGGCGATGCTGCCGGTCGCCTTCGCCGGAGGTCCGCTGCTCGGCGGCTTCCTCACCGACCACTACAGCTGGCGCTGGGCGTTCTACGTGAACCTGCCGGTCGGCCTCGCCGCCCTGCTGCTCGTCTCCCTCGCCCTGCGCGTACGCACCCAGCGGGTCCGCGCCCGGATCGACTGGGCGGGCGCCCTGCTCCTCACCACCGGCATCCTCGCCCTGACGCTGCTCGCGAGCTGGGCGGGCACCTCGTACGCCTGGACGTCGCCGCGGATCCTCGCCCTGGGCGCGGTCGCCACGGCGGCCCTCGCGGCCCTGGTACCGGTCGAGCGGCGCGCCGAGGAGCCGGTGCTCCCGCCCCGGCTGTTCGCCGGCCGCAACTTCACCGCGGCGCAGGTCCTGAGCTTCCTGGTCGGCGCGGGCATGCTCGCGGCGATGAACTACCTCCCGCAGTACCTGCAGTTCGTGCGCGGGCAGTCCTCCACGGCGAGCGGTCTGCTGCTGCTCCCGATGATGCTCGCCATGGTCGCCGTCCAGGTGACCACCGGCCGGATCATCGGCCGTACCGGCCGCTACCGGATCTACCCGATCCTCGGCGGGGCGCTGATGACCGTGGGCGCGCTCGCCCTGCTGCTGCTCCGCGTGGACACGCCCACCGCCGTCGCGTCCGCGCTCACCGTGCTCGTGGGCGCGGGCATGGGCTTCCTGATGCAGTCGACGGTGCTCATCACGATGTACAGCGCGCCGCCGCGCGACATGGGCGCGGCGAGCGGCACGGTCACCCTGGTCCGCACGATCGGCGGCTCGCTCGGCGTCGCCGTCCTCGGCGCGGTCTTCACCGCCCGCCTCGGCGGCGCCGACCCGAACCTGACCCCCGAGCAGGCGCACGCGCTGCCCGGACCGGCCCGGGACGCCTTCCGGGCGGCCGTGACGCACGGCCTGCACGGGGTCGCGGCGGGCGTCGCCGTGCTGGCGGCGCTCGCCTTCGTCGTCGCCTGGTCGGTACGGGAGATCCCGCTGGACCGCGCGACCGAGAGGCCCTAGCCCGGCAGGAGGTCGGTCGCCTCCCCCACGACCGGGAGGGTGCCGAGCGTGCCGCCGCTCGTGATCGGGTCCGTCGCCGTGGTCGTGCCGACCGGCTGGAAGTCCGCGACCTGGGTGGCGGCGCCGTTGGCGAGCGGGTCGACGCCGGTGTTGGCCAGCGGGTCGAGCTGAAGGTCCTTCACCGGGGCGACGGCGTACGGGACGGCGTTCACGACGCCCTGCGCCGCCTCGGTGGCGTCGCTCCCGGCCAGCGTGCCCACCGGCAGCGGGATCGGGGCCGAGGCGGCCGCCTCGGCAGCCCCGGACCCGAGGCCGAGCACCGCGCCGGCGGCGGTGACCGCCAGACCGGCCGTGCGGAGGAGGGAGCGGCGTGGCGTGGTGTCGGCGTGGCGTGCCATGGGATTCCCTGTCGATCGGGTAACGGGACGGGCACCGAGCGTAGTTCCGGTGTGATGCTGGATACCAACGGCCGTCTCGGGTGGTCCCCCGCACGGGCTAATGCTTCACACTGGTGTCCCGTGAGTTCCCAACCGATTCCGACTCGTGTCGTCCTGCTCGCGGGCCCCTCCGGCTCCGGCAAGTCGTCCCTCGCCGCCGTCACCGGCCTCCCGGTACTGCGCCTCGACGACTTCTACAAGGAGGCCGACGACCCCACCCTCCCGCTGGTCGCGGACAGCGCGGACATCGACTGGGACTCCCCGCTCTCCTGGGACGCCGACGCGGCGATCGCCGCGATCACGGATCTCTGCCGCACCGGCCGCACCGAGGTCCCGGTGTACGACATCGCCACCAGCTCGCGGGTGGACCGGGAACGGCTGGACATCGAGCGGACCCCGCTGTTCGTCGCGGAGGGCATCTTCGCCGCCGAGATCGTCACCCGCTGCCAGGAACTCGGCGTGCTGGCCGACGCGCTCTGCCTGCGCGGCCGCCCCTCGACGACGTTCCGCCGCCGGCTGCTCCGAGATCTCAAGGAGGGCCGCAAGTCGGTCCCGTTCCTGCTGCGCCGCGGCTGGCGGCTGATGCGCGCCGAGCGCTCGATCGTCGCCCGCCAGGCCGCCCTCGGCGCGCACCCGTGCGCCAAGGAGGAGGCACTCGGCCGGCTCGCCGCCGCGGCGGCGGGCCGCTGCCGCACCCCCGCGACGCGCTGACGCGCTGACGCGCCGCCGGTAGCACGTCTCCGTACGCGCCCACGCAGAAAAGACGCGGGGCGGACAAGGCCCCCGGCCCTGTCCGCCCCGCGTTTCCGTACCCCGTACGTCCCCCGTACGTCCCCCCGTGTTTCCCCGTTCCCCCCTGTTACTGCTCCCCCTGTACTGCTCCCCCGTGTTTCCCCCGACCTTCAGGCCACCAGCTCGCCGAAGGACTCCTCCTCGTCACGGCCGAAGCTCAGCACCTCGTCCTCGCGCAGTCGCCGCAGCGAGCGCCAGATGCTCGACTTCACCGTGCCGACACTGATGTCCAGGATCTCCGCGATCTCCGGATCGGTCCGGCCCTCGTAGTACCGCAGGACCAGCATGGTCCGCTGCAGTTCGGGCAGCCGGGCCAGCGCCTGCCAGAGCACCGTGCGCAGCTCCGTGCCGCGCATCGCGTCGGTCTCGCCCACCGTCTCCGGCAGCTCCTCCGTCGGGTACTCGTTGAGCTTGCGCCGGCGCCAGGCGCTGATGTGCAGGTTGGTCATCGTGCGACGCAGGTAGCCGCCCACGGCCGCCTTGTCGCTGATCCGGTCCCAGGCGCGGTACGTGGAGAACAGCGCGCTCTGGAGCAGGTCCTCGGCCTCGAAGCGGTCACCGGTCAGGTGGTAGGCGGTGGCGTACAGGGAGGCGCGACGCTCCTGGACGTAGGCCGTGAATTCGGCCTCCGACCGGCTCGCGGTCTCCCCCGAGACCTCCCCGTACGCCGCTCCCCCGTCAGCCACGGCCACCATGTAAGGCGCCTTGCGCTGACGCCCGACGCTGCGAACGCACCCCCGCCCGTTCACCGCGCCGGACTCCTTCGCGCTCCGGACGTCGTGGAGACGCGTGACAACTGCGCTTGAGGTGGTGCTGTGCAGTGCGTTCATCTCGCGCCCCCCATCGGTCGGAGTCTGCTTCGGTCCGTGTGCCAATGAGCTTGCCCTCGTCACTTCATGACGGTGTCCGTCGACTGTCACAGGCGTGTCACAGGGGTAGGTGTCGTACAGGAGAACGCACGAGGTCGAGTTCGACGGCCCCATGCGCCAGAATGACGCCGTGCCTTTCCTGTTGCTGATCGAGGACGACGACGCCATCCGCACGGCCCTCGAACTCTCGCTGTCCCGCCAAGGCCACCGCGTGGCCACCGCGGCGACCGGCGAGGACGGTCTGCAGCTGCTGCGCGAGCAGCGGCCGGACCTGGTCGTGCTGGACGTGATGCTGCCCGGCATCGACGGCTTCGAGGTGTGCCGTCGCATCCGGCGCACCGACCAGCTGCCGATCATCCTGCTGACCGCGCGCAGCGACGACATCGACGTGGTGGTGGGCCTGGAGTCCGGCGCCGACGACTATGTCGTCAAGCCGGTGCAGGGCCGCGTGCTGGACGCCCGGATCCGGGCCGTGCTGCGCCGAGGCGAGCGCGAGTCCACGGACTCCGCGACCTTCGGCTCGCTGGTGATCGACCGCTCCGCCATGACCGTGACGAAGAACGGGGAGGACCTGCAGCTCACGCCGACCGAGCTGCGGCTGCTCCTGGAGCTGAGCCGGCGGCCCGGACAGGCCCTGTCGCGCCAGCAGTTGCTGCGTCTGGTCTGGGAGCACGACTACCTGGGCGACTCGCGTCTCGTCGACGCGTGCGTACAGCGGCTGCGCGCCAAGGTGGAGGACGTGCCGTCCTCGCCGACGCTGATCCGTACCGTGCGCGGTGTGGGCTACCGGCTGGACGTCCCTGCGTGAGGAAAGGGATATTCGCCGGGCTCCGTCTGACCAGTCTGCGGCTGCGGCTCGTCGTCGTCTTCGCGCTCGTCGCGCTGACCGCCGCGGTGTCCGCGTCGGGGATCGCGTACTGGCTCAACCGCGAGGCGGTGCTCACCCGCACCCAGGACGGGGCGCTCAACGACTTCCGGCGGCAGATGCAGAACCGGGCGGCCGGGCTGCCGCTCAAGTCCGAGCAGGACGATCTGCGGGTCGCCGCGGAGCAGATGGCGGGCAGCGGCTCCGGGTACAGCGTGCTGCTGCTCGGCGAGCGGGACGCGGGCAAGCCGATCATCGGCGCCTCCGACCCCGACCGGTTCACCCTCGCCGACGTGCCCGCCTCGCTCCAGGACGCGGTGAACACCGAGCGCAAGGTGACCGAGAACAACGCGTACCCGTACCACCTGTTCTGGCAGCGGACGCAGCGCGGCGGCAAGCCGTACCTGGTCGGCGGGACGCGGATCATCGGCGGCGGCCCGACCGGCTACATGTTCAAGTCCCTGGACGCGGAACGGGCCGACCTCAACTCGCTCGCCTGGTCGCTGGGGATCGCGACCGGCCTGGCCCTGGTCGGCTCGGCACTGCTCGCGCAGGCCGCGGCGACGACCGTACTGCGGCCGGTGCACCGGCTCGGCGAGGCGGCGCGGCGGCTCGGCGAGGGGAAACTGGACACCCGGCTGCGGGTCTCCGGCACCGACGAACTGGCCGAACTGTCGCGGACGTTCAACAACACGGCCGAGTCGCTGCAGAAGAAGGTCGCGGACATGAGCGCGCGGGAGGAGTCCAGCCGCCGGTTCGTCGCCGACATGTCGCACGAACTGCGCACCCCGCTGACCGCGCTGACCGCCGTGACCGAGGTCCTGGAGGACGAGCAGGACAGCCTCGACCCGATGATCGCGCCCGCGGTGGCGCTGGTCGTGAGCGAGACCCGGCGGCTGAACGACCTGGTGGAGAACCTGATGGAGGTGACCCGCTTCGACGCGGGCACCGCGCGGCTCGTCCTCGACGACGTGGACGTCGCCGACCAGGTCACCGCCTGCATCGACGCGCGCGCCTGGCTGGACGCGGTCGACCTGGACGCCGAGCGCGGCATCATGGCGCGGCTCGACCCGCGCCGGCTCGACGTGATCCTCGCGAACCTGATCGGCAACGCCCTCAAGCACGGCGGCTCGCCGGTACGGGTCTCGGTGCGGACCGAGGACGAGGAGCTGGTCATCGAGGTGCGGGACCACGGGCCCGGCATCCCGGAAGAGGTGCTGCCGCACGTCTTCGACCGCTTCTACAAGGCGAGCGCCTCGCGGCCGCGGTCGGAGGGCTCCGGTCTCGGGCTCTCCATCGCCATGGAGAACGCGCACATCCACGGCGGCGACATCAGCGCCGCGAACTCGCCGGACGGCGACGGCGCGATCTTCGTGCTGCGCCTCCCGCGCGACGCCTCGGGCATCGCCGACAGCCTGCGGACCGGCGGCGACCGGGACGGCCAGGAAGGACAGGGTCAGTGAGGTCGGGTACGGGGCGGGGCGCGGCGATCGCCGCGGCCGCCGGGGCGTGTGTCGCGCTGCTCGCCGGGTGCGGGATCAGGACCACGTCCGTGCCGGTGGACGCCGGGGCGGCGCCGTCACGGGCGGCGTGCAGCGTGGACGGGCCGGGTACTGCGGCGCAGCCGCGGCCGGGGATCCCGCTGCGGGTGTACCTGGTGTGCGGCTCGCAGCTGGAGGCCGTGGACCGGACGACGAACGTGCCGGAGCAGAAGGTCTCCGGGGACAGGGTCAAGACGGCCTCAGCGCTGCTGATGGAGCTGCAGAGCGAGACGTCGGACGCCGAGCGCACGGCAGGGTTCTCCACCGCGGTGAAGGGCCCACTGGTGGTCACCGGCGGGCGGCGGGACGACCCGAAGGGCGCGCTGCGGCTGAGCCGGCAGCCGGAGGACCTCGCGCCGACCGCGCTGGCGCAGATCGTCTGCACCTTCGCGGAGAGCGCCGCCGGAAGCGGCGGCGGCACGGTCGTCCTGGGCGGCCCGGGCGACTACGCGGCCCACCGGTACCGCTGCACGGCCGAACTCAAGGACCGCCCGGACATGGCGGTCCCCACCGTCACGCCGACCGGCTCGCCGACGAGCTGACCTGCGGGCTTCGGTACGGGTCGCTGCCACGGGGGACGTTCCGGGGGTCGCATTCGGGACTGCATGATTTACGGCGCGTTCCGGTGCCTTGTGCGTCGAACGTTTCCCTTGCGCCACAAATCACGCTTTACGTCCCGAAGCGACCCCCTCCACGTCCCCCGCTCCCGTCCGTCGTCGGCCGCGGCAACTACCCCGGATGCCCCCGCAACCCGTCGGAACCGATTCCGGTGGTGGTCGCGTCTTGGGGGGCGTGCAGCGTCATGGCTCGGGCGGCAGTGCCGCCATCCGGTTCCGCGGGGCGGGGTTCGTCCTCCTCCTCGCGCATCTGCTGCTCGTGGCGTGGCTGACGCTCCGCCCGCTGGACGTGCCGTGGATGACCGCGCCCAATCTGGAGCCGCTGGCCGGCATCCGGGCGGACCTGGCGCTGGGCCCGGCCGAGGCGGCCCGGCGGATCGGCGAGGGGCTGTTGCTGCTCGCGCCGCTCGGCGTCCTGCTGCCGCTGGCCGACGGCCGGCTCACCGTGTCGACTTGGGCGTCCTTCACCCGCACCACCATGGCCGGCGCCCTGGTGTCGCTGGTCATCGAGTTGCTGCAGACCGGGGTGCCCGGGCAGGTCGTCGACGTGGACTCGCTGCTCCTGAACGCCGCCGGGGTCGCGGTCGCGCATCTGCTGTTCGTGCCGGCCGGGCGCGCCCTGCTGCGCCGCCGGGCGGCCCGCCCGTCAGTCGCGGGTACGACGCGGGTGCGGACCCTGCTGCGGGAGGAGGCTCCTCAGGGGCCGACCCCGACGATTCCCAGGGTCGGGATCGCCCCGTAGACCGACGCTTTGTCCACCGCTCGCGGCCAGTATGGAGTCATCGGGAGCCCGACGGAGCGGCTCCCCGGAAGGAGACCGTCATGGCCGCACTTGTCCGTCCTCGCGAAGGGCGCATGATCGGCGGAGTGTGCGCGGCGCTGGCGCGACGCTTCGGCACGTCGGACACCACGATGCGGGTCATCTTCCTCGCCTCGTGCCTGCTGCCCGGCCCGCAGTTCCTGATCTATCTGGCGCTGTGGGTGTTCCTGCCCCAGGAGAAGGCCGGCTCGTCCGCCTGGTGAGTCAGTCCCGGAGGGCGGTCAGTTTCGCCAGCTGTCTGTTCGCGATCTCCCGGGGCACCCGGGGAGCCGGCGGGCCGTCGCGGCCCAGGTCGAGGGCCATGAAACGGAGTACGAAGGCGTCCTTGCGGACCACCACCATGTGGAGCGGAACGCGGAGACCGCGGGTCGTGCCGGTGGTCGTCCACGACACGGTCTCGTCGCCGCCGGTCCCGTACGGGACGGCGGTCACGTCGGAGTAGCGGCCGCTGCGCCCCTCGACCCGCGCGGTGAAGCCCTCGCCGCAGTCGGCGACGGCGGCGCGCAGGGCGTCCAGGAGCCGGCGTGCGTCGGCGGGGTCGTACGAGCTGACGGAGGCGGAGACGGCGAGGCCGGGCGTCCGCGACGAGCCGAGGCCGCGGTTGACCGTGGCCAGCGCCTCGGGGCTGGGCCGGTCGCCCATGACCCCGGCGAGCGGCTGGCAGCGGGCGGTGTCGGAGGTGGGCTGGCCGGAGGCGCCGCCGGCGGTCTTCACCGCGGAGACCTGGTAGTCGGGGAGATCCCCGTCGGCGAGCGCGGCACGTTCCAGCGGGCTCGCCCCGGTGGCGGGGGACTTGGCGGTGTCGCGGGGCGGGCCGCCGGCGCAGGCGGCCGTGGCCGCCAGGAGCAGGGCCGTCAGGGCGGCCCGCGCGCCCCGGGATGCTCTCGCGTGCATGGCCGGATCGTGACACAAAGCCGTGGGGCACACGCCCGGTAACGGGTGTGTGCCCCACGGATGGACGCGGTGGGCGTCAGCCGATCGGCAGACCGCCGGGCAGACCGCCCGTCAGACCGCCGCCCGGGACGAGGGAGTTGGTGGCCAGGCCGTTCACCGGCAGACCGCCGAGCAGGCCGCCGACCGGCGACTGCGCCAGCGCGTTCGGGGCGGTCTGCGTGACCTGCTTGCCCGCCGAGTCGGTCGCGGCCGGCAGGTTCGCCGCGCCGTCGGTGACGGCGGCCTCGCCCGCGGTGAGCGAGTCGGCGGCACCGGCAGGCAGCTCGGTGAGCTGGTCCGCCACCGGCAGGGCCTGCACCGCCCCCAGCGCGCCCGCGGCGTCGTGGGTCATGGGCGCGGCGGAGGCCGTTCCGGCGGCAGCGGCGGCGAAAGCGGCGCCCAGAGCGGCGACACCGAGCGTCTTGGCAGACTGCTTCATCGAGAAATCATCCTTGGGGGGATCGAGGAATCCCGGGATTCGAGGAATCCGGGAAATGATGAGCGGCTCTGCAACCTAGCCACCGGAAGATGCCGTCCGCAAACATATCGGGGCGACCGGAATTCGTGTCATCCGGCCGCCCCGCCCCCGTGTCGTACGGCTCGAACTCAGCCCTCTGAGGGCGTGGAACCGCTGGTCGTAGCGGTCTGCCGGAACAGCCATTCGGATTTCAGCTCGGCATATCCGGGCTTGATGACGTCATTGATCATCGCGAGACGTTCATCGAAAGGAATGAACGCTGATTTCATCGCATTGACGGTGAACCACTGCATGTCGTCGAGCGTGTAACCGAATGTGTCGACCAGGTGCTCGAATTCGCGGCTCATGCTGGTGCCGCTCATCAGCCGGTTGTCGGTGTTGACAGTGGCCCGGAAATGCAGGGTGCGGAGCAGGCCGATGGGGTGCTCCGCGTACGAGGCGGCGGCGCCGGTCTGCAGGTTGGAGGTGGGGCACATCTCCAGCGGGATCCGCTTGTCGCGGACGTACGCGGCGAGCCGGCCGAGCCGTACCGTCCCGTCCTGGCCGACCTCGATGTCGTCGATGATGCGCACGCCGTGGCCCAGCCGGTCGGCGCCGCACCACTGCAGGGCCTGCCAGATGGACGGCAGGCCGAAGGCCTCGCCGGCGTGGATGGTGAAGTGGTTGTTCTCCCGCTTGAGGTACTCGAAGGCGTCGAGGTGCCGGGTGGGCGGGTAGCCGGCCTCGGCGCCCGCGATGTCGAAGCCGACGACGCCCGAGTCGCGATAGCGGTTGGCGAGTTCGGCGATCTCCAGGGCGCGGGCCGCGTGCCGCATGGCCGTGAGCAGCGCGCCTACGCGGATCCGGTGGCCGTTGGCGCGGGCGATCCGCTCGCCCTCCCGGAAGCCCTCGTTCACCGCCTCGACGACCTCTTCGAGAGTGAGGCCGCCCTCCAGGTGCTGCTCGGGGGCGTAGCGGACCTCCGCGTACACGACCCCGTCCTCGGCGAGGTCCTCGGCGCACTCGGCGGCGACGCGGAACAGGGCCTCACGGGTCTGCATGACGGCGCAGGTGTGCGCGAAGGTCTCCAGGTACCGCTCCAGTGAGCCGGAGTCGGCGGCCTCGCGGAACCAGATGCCGAGCTTGTCGGGCTCGGTCTCGGGCAGGCCGTCGTAGCCGGTCTGCCGGGCGATCTCGATGATGGTGCCGGGGCGCAGTCCGCCGTCGAGGTGATCGTGGAGCAGCACCTTCGGGGCACGGCGGATCTGGTCCGCGGTGGGTACGTTGGGGGTCTGGCTCGTCATTTTCGCACTCTAGCCCCTACGCGCGTAGAGCGCCTGCTCCTCAACTCGCCCGTCGATACGTAACAGTGACCGCGCGTACGGATGGCGTACACCTCGGCTTCTGAGACTGTTCCGTCATGGCGCAGTTCGCACTCGTAGGGACGACCGGCGGCCGGCGACCCCGGCTCGGGCGGCCCGTCGGCACATCGGACACGGAATCGGCGGTCGGCGGCGTGGTGCTGCTGTTGCCGGACGGAGAGGCCTCGTCGGGGCGGCGGGCGTCCGTGCGGGCGCACGCGGCGGCGCTGCCGCTGGGGCGGCGACTGGCGCGGGCCGGGCGGGACGAGGGGCTCGTCGCGCACGTGGTCGGGTACCGCGGGCGGGGGTGGAACGGCTCGGACGCGCGGCTGGCCGAGGACGCGGAATGGGCGGTGGAGGAGGCGGTGCGCCGGTACGGGGACGTGCCGGTGTGTCTGGCCGGACACGGGATGGGAGCGCGGGCGGCGCTGCGGGCCGCCGGGCACACGGCGGTCAACTCGATTCTCGCGATGGCCCCTTGGCTGCCGGAGGACGACATGGCGGCGGAACCGGAGCCGGTCCGGCAGCTGGTCGGGCGCCGGGTGCTGGTCGTGCACGGCACCAACGACGCGCGCTGCGACCCGGAACTGTCGTACCGGCTGGCGGAGCGCGCGAAGAAGGCGAACCGCGACACCTGCCGGTTCGAGGTCCACTCGGACGGGCACGCGCTGCGCCAGCACCACGGTGAAGTCCTCGCGCTGGCCTCCGACTTCGTGCTGGGCTCGATGTTCGGCCGGCCGTACGCCCGGCCGGTCGCGGACGCGCTGGCCGCCCCGCCGCCGCTGGGACTGCGGATGCCGCTGGCGGCGGGCTTCGGACGCTCGCTGCGGCACTGACCGGCTGCTACCGGCCGCGGTCCCACTCCGGGAGGAGGGTGCCGCGCTTGCTCAGCAGGAACTTCTTGAAGGCGGCCACCGGGGGCGTGTCCGGGTGGCCGTCCAGCCAGGCGACGCCGATCTCGCGGACCGCGCGCGGGGCCGTGACATTGAGCTCGACGACGCCGGGGCGGGGCACGGCCGGCGGCGGCAGCAGGGCGACGCCGAGGCCCGCGGCGACCAGGCCGCGCAGCGTCTCGGCCTCCTCGCCCTCGAACGCGATCCGGGGTGTGAAGCCCGCCTCGGCACACAGGTCGTCGGTGATGCGGCGCAGCCCGTAGCCGGGCTCCAGGGTGACGAAGGTTTCGTCGGCGGCCTCCGCGAGGCGGACCCGCTTGCGGCCGGCGAGCCGGTGGTCGTCCGGCACCACCAGGCGCAGCCGCTGCTCGTCCAGGCGGCGGGCGACCAGGTCGGGGGCGTCGGGGACCGGGGAGGTCAGGCACAGGTCGAGGTCGCCTGCGCGCAGCCGCTCGATCATCGCCTCGCCGTAGTTCTGCACGAGGGTGAAGCGGATCCGGGGGTGGTCCACCCGGAAGGCCCGGATGAGGCCGGGGACGGTCTCGGAGCCCATGGTGTGCAGGAAGCCGAAGGCGACCTTTCCGGCGGTGGGGTCGGCGTCCGCGCGGACCGAGTCGGCGGCCTTCTCCACCTCGCCGAGGGCGCGTTCGGCGGAGCCGAGGAAGGTCCGGCCTGCCGGGGTCAGCGCGACGGTGCGGCCCTTGCGGGCGAACAGGGAGACGCCGAGGTCCTCTTCGAGCCGGACCATGGCCCGGGAGAGCGTGGACTGCGGTACGCCGAGTTCGGCCGCGGCGCGGGTCACGTGCTCGTGCCGGGCGACGGCGGCGAAGTACGCGAGCCGCGGCGCGAGCAGCAGTCCCATGTCTTCTTCGTTACTGTTCGGTGACAGACAAGGCTGTGACCTGTACTCATGCACCATGGGAACGATTAAAGCCGTTCCATGCATTGGACGCATCAAACGGGGATGCCTACGGTCGACATATGCCTCCTGCCAGTACCAAGGCGGCCGCCACCGACGCGGTCGCCGACACCCGCCTTTCCCCCGGCACCCCCGGCCACCGCCGGATGAGCCTCGCGCTGTTCGCCGCGGGAGTGGCCACGTTCGCCCTCCTCTACTCCACCCAGGCCCTGCTGCCCGCCGTCTCCGCGGAGTTCGGGGCCACCGCCTCCGCCGCTTCCTGGACGGTGTCCGCGGCCACCGGCGCGCTCGCGCTGTGCGTGCTGCCGCTGAGCGCCCTGTCCGAGCGGTTCGGACGGCGGCCCATGATGACCGTCTCGCTGGCCGTGGCCGTCGTGGTCGGCCTGCTGGTCCCGTTCGCGCCGAACCTGGAGTGGCTGGTCGCACTGCGCGCCGTGCAGGGCGCGGCGCTGGCGGGCGTGCCGGCGTCGGCGATGGCGTACCTGGCGGAGGAGGTACGGCCGAAGGCGCTGATCGGCGCGATCGGTCTGTTCGTCGCGGGCAACTCGATCGGCGGCATGAGCGGCCGGATCGTGACCGGCTGGGTGGCCCAGCTGTGGGGCTGGCGCGCGGGGCTGGCCGCGGTCGGTGTGATGGCCGTGGTGTGCGCGGTGGCGTTCCGGCTGCTGCTGCCCAGGGCCCGGCACTTCACGCCGGGTTCGCTGAACCCGAAGGCGCTGGCGCGGACGGTGCGGACGCATCTGGCCGATCCGCTCCTGATGCGGCTGTACGCGATCGGCGCGCTGTTCATGACGGTCTTCGGCGCGGTGTACACCGTGATCGGCTACCGGCTCGTCGAGGCGCCCTTCTCGCTGCCGCAGGGCGTCGTCGGCTCGATCTTCCTGGTGTACCTGGTCGGCACGGTCTCGTCCGCGGCGGCCGGGAAGCTGGTCGCCCGGACGGGGCGGCGGGGCGCGCTGTACCTGGCGGTGGGCACGACCACGGCCGGTCTGCTGCTGTCGATGTCCGAGGCCCTGGCCGCCGTCCTGGCGGGCCTGGTCCTCATCACGGCGGGCTTCTTCGCCGGGCACGCGGTCGCCTCGTCGTCCGTGAGCCGGACCGCGAAGACCGGCCGCGCGCAGGCCTCGGCACTGTACCAGTCCGCCTACTACCTGGGCAGCAGCGTGGGCGGCACGCTCGGCGCGGTCGCCTTCCACCTGGGCGGCTGGTCCGGCACGGTCCTGCTGGGCCTGGTGGCGGTGCTCGGTGTCGTGTCGATCACCCTGTACGGGACGCACGCGGCACGGGCCGAGGAACGTCTCGTACGGCTCCAGGGGGGCGCACGCGGGGCGCGAACGGGAAACCCTGCCCCGGCTGTCAGCGGGCTGCGGTAGCTTCCTGCTCACCGGCGTCGTACGGGCGCCGGTGAGCGAGCGGGGTGGACTCGATGAGTGATCTGGCGACGACCGGGGACGTGGACTCCCGACTGGAGAAGTACCGCACGGAGCTGACCGGTTACTGCTACCGGATGCTCGGCTCCGCCTTCGAGGCGGAGGACGCGGTGCAGGACACGATGGTCCGCGCCTGGCGGAGCATCGACTCCTTCGAGGGCCGCTCCAGCCTCCGTTCCTGGCTGTACCGGATCGCCACCAACGTCTGCCTGGACTCGCTGAACGCGGGCAACAAGCGGGCCCGGCCGATGGATCTGACCGCCGCCACCCCCGTCGCGCAGGCCCGGCTCAACGAGCGGCCGGAGATCACCTGGCTGGAGCCGGTGCCGGACGGCCGGGTGCTGCCGTCCGTCGCCGACCCGGCGGAGACGGCGGTCGCGCGGGAGTCGATCCGGCTGGCGTTCGTGGCGGCGCTGCAGCATCTGCCGCCGAAGCAGCGGGCGGTGCTGATCCTGCGCGAGGTGCTGGCCTGGAAGGCGGCCGAGGTCGCGGAGCTGCTGGGCACGACGGTCGCGTCGGTGAACAGCGCGCTGCAGCGGGCCCGGGCGACGCTCGCGGAGCAGAGCCCGGCCACCTCGGACACGGCGAACCCGCTGGACGAGGAGCAGCAGCAGCTCCTGGAGCGGTACGTGGTGGCCTTCGAGGGCTACGACATGAAGGCGCTGACCGCGCTGCTGCACGAGGACGCGACGATGTCCATGCCGCCGTACGACCTGTGGCTGCGCGGCCACGACGACATCGTCGGCTGGATGCTCGGGGTCGGCGAGGTGTGCCGGGGCTCGAAGCTGGTGCCGACGGTGGCGAACGGCTCGCCGGCGTTCGCGCACTACCACCCGGACCCGGAGGGCGGGTTCAGCCCGTGGGCGCTGATCGTCCTCGAACTCTCCGACGGGAAGATCGACGAGATGTCGTTCTTCCTGGACACCAAGCGCTGGTTCCCGCTGTTCGGGCTGCCGGCGCGGCTGGGGGCCTGAGTCAGACGACGGTCTCGTCCAGGCCGACGAGGGCCAGGAGCAGCCGCAGCTCCTGGCCGGCACCCCGGAAACGCAGGGTGTGACCGAGCCGCCCGGCGGTGAGCCGGAGCCGGGCGAGCGCGTCGACGACGGCCAGGTCGGCCTGCGCGAGCGCACCGACGTCGCACACGACGTCGGTGGGGTCGAGCCCGACGAGCCGGCGCTCCAGGTCGGCGCAGAGACCCGGCGCGTCGGCGCGCGTGATGTGCCCGGATACGTAGAGGACGAGCGGCTGTGTGGTGTCCACAACCAGTAGACCCGGGCGGCGGTCGGAACTCATCGCCCTCCTAGGCTGCGCTGCATGAATCGAGAGCGCGGGATGCCCCCGGTGGAGCTGGTGATCTTCGACTGCGACGGGGTCCTGGTCGACAGCGAGCGGATCTACTGCCGGATCGACCGTGAGGTGCTCGCCTCGCTCGGCGCGGAGTTCACCGAGGCCGAGGTCGTCGAGTACTTCGTGGGCTCGTCGAACGACCGGCTGACGGCGATCGTCGAGGAGCGGCGCGGACGGCCCCTGGAGGCGGGCTGGCACGAGACGTACCGGCCGCTGTACGACGCGGCGCTCGACGCCGAGCTGCGGGCGGTCGCCGGGATCACGGACGTCCTGGACGCGCTGGAGGTCCCGTACTGCCTGGCGTCGAACGGCAGCCACACATCGATCCGCCGCAACCTGACGCGGACCGGCCTGCTGGACCGGTTCGACGACGGCCGGATCTTCAGCGCCCGCGACGTGGCCCACGGCAAGCCCGCCCCGGACCTGTTCCTGCACGCGGCGGCATCGATGGGCGTGGCGCCGGAGCGGTGCGCGGTCGTCGAGGACAGCCCGTACGGCGTGCGGGCGGCCCGCGCGGCGGGGATGCGGGCGTTCGGCTACGCGGGCGGCCTGACCCCCGCAGAGCGACTGGCGGGGCCGGGGACGCGGGTCTTCGGCGCGATGCACGAGCTGCCGGCGCTGCTGGCGGAGGGGGTGACGGCGTGAGCGGGTACGACTGGTCGAAGGTCTTCCACGCGTACGGCACGGCGACGGACACGGCCGAGATCCTGGACGGCCCCCTGGAGGCGGCCGCCGACCACCTGTGGTCGGCGATCCTGCACCAGGGCACGGTCTGGCCGGCGACGCCGGAGGTGCTGCGGGTCGTCGGCGGGCGGCTGCGCGAGGCGCCCTCACTGGGCCTGCGCTTCGTACGGGACGTGGCGTCCTCGGTGAACGCCGGGACCGAGGCGGAGGCGCTGCGGGCGCGGGTGGCGGCGGCTCCGACGGCGGAGTGGACCGCCGCGTACGTCGCGGCCGACGAGGACGACCAGGTCGACATGTGGGACGACGACACCGGCAATCTGGTGCTCCTGGGCGCGGCCCTTGACTGCTGGGACCTGCTGCCGGAACTGCTCGACCCGGTGGCGGAGTTCCTGGAGGACGCGGATCCTGAGGTTCGGGCGTCCGCGTGGGCGGCGGTCACGCGGCTGGTGAACCACCCGGCCGTGGCGGCCCGGACGCCGGAGCTGCTGCCCCGTCTGACGCGGCTGGCCGCGGCGGCGGAATCGGTCGAGGAACGGGTCTCGCTCGTGATGGACCTGGGGCAACTGGGCGGCGACCCGACGCCCTTCCTGGCGGACGAGAGCCCGCTGGTCCGCTGCGCCGCCGCGATGACACCCCCGCTGGCGGACGACCTGACGGCGCACGAGGAGCTGCTGCGAATGGCGGCGACCCCGACGGAGTTCGACGCCCTGCAGGGCGTCCCCCGCTTCGAGGGCGAACCCCCGCGCTGGACGCTGATCGCGGTCCTGTCCCGTAGGCCCGTCGCCCCGTCCCGCCTGTACGAGCCCGCCGTAGCGGCCCTCCCCCACGCCTTCCGCATGGCCCCCTGCCCGGACCTGGGCCCGTACCTGGAGGTCCTGTTCGCGGGCGGCTGGCCCGAGCGGCCGACGGCCGAACAACGCGACCTTGCACGGGAAATGGCGGCCAGGGACGACCTGTGGTCCCCGGTCAACGGCAACCGGAAGATCACCCTGCGGGGCCTGAACCTGCCGGACGACCGGGAGGCGTGGTGGAGCCTCAGCTGACCGGGAAATCGCCGGTGCCGAGGGTGAGGTCGAAGGGGGCGGGAATGTGGATCTCCTTGCCGAACGGAACCGCGCGCAGGACGCGGTAGACGTCGCCCTTCGGCTCGCCGTAGAGGGTGACGGTGGATCCCCCAGGTGCGACGCTGTCGATGAGCAGGTAGAGCGGCACCCCTGCCACTGCGTAGCCGGGCGGCTTCGCGAACCGGTCGTGGTGCGCAGTGGCGTCCGAGGTGATCTCGACGACGAGTTCCGCGTCGTCGGCTGGAAGCCAGTAGTCGCATCCGCACACGGACGTCTTTCCGACAACCAGCAAGTCCGGGACGAACAGGCCCCTGCGAGCGGGGGTCGTGACGGCCTGCCTCTGGTACACGCCCCAGTCCTCCGGGACCACCCCGTACAGGGGTCGATGCACCGTATCGGCGATCATGTGGTGCCACAGCGGCACCGGGGGTGCGACGGTGATGATCCCGTCGATGATCTCGACCTTGCAGTTCTTGGGCGCGTCCACCTGCTGCCAGACGCCGAGCAGTTCAGCCCAGCTCTCATCAGCACTCATGGGAGGGATCCCAACATGCCGAACGGGACCGGCGGCGGTCCACCGGTCCCGTTCACCCGAAGGTGTCAGCGGCACATGCCAAGGGCGATCAAATGATCACGCGATGCGGTCCAGGATGATCGGCGTCGGCGTGAACTCCGCGTCCGGCGCCGCGATGTCCCACGCGCCCTCGAGGGACTTCAGCGCGTAGTCGAACTTCTCCGGGGTGTCCGTGTGCAGGGTCAGCAGGGGCTGGCCCGCGGTGACCGTGTCGCCGGGCTTGGCGTGGAGTTCGACGCCCGCGCCCGCCTGGACCGGGTCCTCCTTGCGGGCGCGGCCCGCACCGAGGCGCCAGGCGGCGATGCCGATGTCGTACGCGTCCAGGCGGGTCAGGACGCCCGAGGCGGGTGCCGTGACGACGTGCTGCTCGCGGGCGACCGGGAGGGTCGCGTCCGGGTCGCCGCCCTGGGCGGCGATCATGCGGCGCCAGACGTCCATCGCCGAACCGTCCGCGAGGGCCTTCGCCGGGTCGGCGTCCTTGATGCCGGCCGCGTCGAGCATCTCGCGGGCCAGGGCCAGGGTGAGTTCCACGACGTCCGCCGGGCCGCCGCCGGCCAGGACCTCGACGGACTCACGGACTTCCAGCGCGTTGCCGGCGGCCAGGCCGAGCGGGGTGGACATGTCGGTGAGCAGGGCCACCGTCTTCACGCCGGAGTCGGTGCCGAGGCCGACCATCGTCCGCGCGAGCTCCCGCGCGTCGTCGATGTTCTTCATGAACGCGCCGGTGCCGACCTTCACGTCCAGGACCAGCGATCCGGTGCCCTCGGCGATCTTCTTGGACATGATCGACGAGGCGATCAGCGGGATCGCCTCGACCGTGCCGGTGACGTCGCGCAGGGCGTAGAGCTTCTTGTCCGCGGGCGCCAGGCCGTCGCCGGCCGCGCAGATGACCGCGCCCGTGCCGTCCAGCACCGACAGCATCTCCTCGTTCGAGAGCAGCGCCCGCCAGCCGGGGATCGACTCCAGCTTGTCCAGCGTGCCGCCGGTGTGGCCGAGGCCGCGGCCGGACAGCTGCGGGACGGCCGCGCCGCAGGCGGCGACCAGCGGGGCGAGCGGCAGGGTGATCTTGTCGCCGACGCCGCCGGTGGAGTGCTTGTCGGCGGTCGGACGGGAGAGGGACGAGAAGTCCATGCGCTCGCCGCTCGCGATCATCGCCGCCGTCCAGCGGGCGATCTCGTCGCGGTTCATGCCGTTCAGCAGGATCGCCATGGCCAGGGCCGACATCTGCTCGTCGGCGACCTCGCCGCGGGTGTAGGCGTCGATGACCCAGTCGATCTGCTCGGGGGTCAGCTCACCCTTGTCCCGCTTGGTGCGGATGACGGAGATGACGTCCATGTGGTGCCTCTTTCTACGCGCATAGAGGTGGTGCGGGGAGGAAAGGGAGGAGCGGCCCTTCCATCGTGCCGGAAGGGCCGCTCCGAGGTACTACTTCGCGAGGTGGTCCGGGCCGAAGGCCTGCGGCAGCATCTCGTCCAGGGTCAGCCGGCCCGCCGGGGTCTCCAGGACGAGCGCCGGGCCGCCGAACTCGTACAGGAGCTGCCGGCACCGGCCGCACGGGACGAGGGCCTCGCCCTTGCCGTCCACGCACACGAAGTGCGTGAGCCGACCGCCACCGGTCGCCTGGAGCTGCGAGACGAGCCCGCACTCGGCGCACAGAGCGAGCCCGTACGAGGCGTTCTCCACGTTGCAGCCGGAGACCACCCGCCCGTCGTCGACCAGCGCGGCCGCGCCGACCGGGAAGCCCGAGTACGGGGCGTACGCGTGGGACATGGCGTCCCGCGCGGCCTCCCACAGGGCCTCCCAGTCGACGGCGGAGCCGGGCGAGGTCACTTGCCCTCGCCCTTGCGGTACCGCATGCCGTCCGCCTTGGGCATCCGCAGCCGCTGCGCGGAGAGCGACAGCACCAGCAGGGTGACCACGTACGGCGTGGCGCTGACGAACTCGACCGGGACCGTGGTCGTGCCGAGGTACCAGATCAGGATGCCGACGCCGATGACGATGGCGATCGAGGAGGTGATCCAGCGCTTCTTGTACGCCTTCCAGGCCGCGATGCCGACGAGCGCCACGAACAGCAGCAGGAGCAGCGCGTGCACGGACTCGCCGCCGCTGCGCAGCTGGAGCGCGTCGGCGAAGCCGAACAGGCCCGCGCCCATGGCGAGGCCGCCCGGACGCCAGTTGCCGAAGATCATCGCCGCGAGGCCGATGTAGCCGCGGCCACCGGTCTGGCCCTCGTTGTAGATGTGCGAGGTGACCAGCGACAGGAACGCGCCGCCGAGTCCGGCGAGCCCGCCGGAGACGACCACGGCGATGTACTTGTACTTGTAGACGTTGACGCCCAGCGACTCGGCGGCGATCGGGTTCTCGCCGCAGGAGCGCAGCCGCAGACCGAACGCGGTCTTCCAGAGCACGAAGAACGTGGCGATCAGCAGCACCACGGCGAGGACCGTGACGAGCGAGAGGTTGGTGACCAGGCCGCCGAGGATGCCTGCGACGTCCGAGACCAGGAACCAGTGGTGCTTCTCGATGTCGGCCAGCCAGTCGGACAGGCCCGGGATCGTGACCGAGGTGATCTCCTCGGACGGCGGGGACTGCTTCGGGCTGCCGCCCTTGGCCGCCGCCTCACCGGAGTTGAACCACAGCTTGGCGAAGTAGGTCGTGAAACCGACCGCCAGGATGTTGATCGCGATGCCGGAGATGATGTGGTCGACGCCGAAGGTGACCGTGGCGACCGCGTGCAGCAGACCGCCGATCATGCCGCCCAGGATGCCGGCGAGGATGCCGAGCCAGGGGTCGGTCTGCCAGCCTGCCCAGGCGCCGAAGAAGGAGCCGAGGATCATCATGCCCTCGAGGCCGATGTTGACCACGCCCGCGCGCTCGGACCACAGACCGCCGAGACCGGCGAGGCCGATCGGGACGGCGAGCGAGAGCGCGGCGTTGATCTGGCCGGCCGAGGTGAGGTCCTGCGCGCCGGTGATGGCGCGGACGGCGGAGAGGGCGATGAGCCCTCCCGCCACGATCAGGAGGATCCAGGGGAGCGAGAGGCGGGAGCGGCCGCCCTTGCCGCCGGTCACCTTGGGGGCGGCGGGCGGCGGGGTGGAAGTCGCCGTGGCGGTCACGCCGACACCTCCGTCGTGTCGTGGGAACGGGCCTGGGCCGCGAGCTTCTCGCCGACCTGGCGCTGCTGGCGCTTGATGCCGTAACGGCGGACGACCTCGTAGGCGATGACGACGCACAGGACGATGACGCCCTGCATGACGCCGACGATCTCGCGGTCGTAGTCCTCGAACTCCAGCTGCTGGCCGCCGCGCTCCAGGAACGCCCAGAGGATCGCGGCGAGCGCGATGCCGATCGGGTGGTTGCGGCCGAGCAGGGCGATGGCGATGCCGGTGAAACCGATGCCGACGGGGAAGTCGCCGCCGAACTCGTACGAGTCGTTGAGCAGCGTCGGCATACCGATCAGACCGGCCATGGCGCCGGAGATCAGCATGGAGGTGACGACCATCTTCTTGACGTCGACACCGCTGGCCGCGGCGGCGGTGTCGGACTGGCCGACGGTGCGCAGGTCGAAGCCGAAGCGGGTGCGGGAGAGCGTGAACCAGTACGCGACGCCCGCGAGGACCGCGACCACGACGAAGCCGTAGATCGGGGTCGGGGTGGTCGGGAACTCGAAGAAGTGCGAGGACTCCGGCAGCGGCGTGGTGGCGACCTTGGTGCCGGCCGGGTCCAGGTGACCGAGGCGGCCGGGCTGGAGCAGGTAGCCGATGATCGCGGTCGCGATGAAGTTCAGCATGATCGTCGAGACGACCTCGCTGACGCCACGGGTGGTCTTGAGGACACCGGCGATGCCCGCCCACATGGCGCCGACGATCATCGCGGTGATGATGATCAGCGGGATCTGGACGATGCCCGGCAGGGTCAGCGCGCCACCGACGGCGGCGGCGAAGAAGGCCGCGAGCCGGTACTGGCCGTCCACACCGATGTTGAACAGGTTCATGCGGAAGCCGATGGCCACCGCGATGCCCGCCAGGTAGTACGTCGTCGCCTTGTTGATGATGTAGACCTGGCTGTCCGACTTGATGCCGTAGTCGAACATGATCCCGAAGGCGCTGAACGGCTCCTTGCCGGTGGCGCCGAGCACCAGGGCGGTGATCAGGAAGGCGGCGACGATCGCGAGCACGGGGGCCGCGATCCCCAGGAGCAGCCGCTCCTTGTCGATCTTCTTCATCGGGCCTCGTCCTCCGGGCCGTCGGTGCCCTCAGGGCTCTCATCGTGCGCAAGGTGACCGGCGGCGGCGCCGGTCATGGCCGAGCCGAGCTCCTCCGGGGTGATGGTCGCCGGGTCGGCGTCCGCGACCAGCCGGCCGCGGTACATCACCCGCAGGGTGTCGGACAGGCCGATCAGCTCGTCCAGGTCGGCGGAGATCAGCAGCACCGCCAGGCCCTCGCGGCGGGCGGCGCGGATCTGGTCCCAGATCTGCGCCTGCGCGCCGACGTCCACGCCCCGGGTGGGGTGGGCGGCGATCAGCAGCTTGGGGTCGTGGCTCATCTCGCGGCCGACGATCAGCTTCTGCTGGTTGCCGCCGGAGAGGGAGGCCGCGGTGACCTCGATGCCGGGGGTGCGGACGTCGTACTCGCGGACGATCCGCTCGGTGTCCTTGCGGGCGGCCTTCAGGTCGAGGATCGCGCCCTTGGAGTTCGGCTTCTCGGTGACGTGACCGAGGATGCGGTTCTCCCAGAGGGGGGCTTCCAGGAGCAGACCGTGCCGGTGGCGGTCCTCGGGGATGCAGCCGATGCCGTCCTCGCGCCGCTTGCGGGTCGGCGCGGCGGAGATGTCGGCGCCGTCCAGGGTCACCACACCGCCGTCGGCGGTGCGCATGCCCATGATCGTGTCGACGAGCTCGGACTGGCCGTTGCCCTCGACGCCGGCGATGCCGAGGACCTCGCCCTTGTGGATGGTCAGGCTGATGCCGTCGAGGACCGCGCGGACCACGCCGTCGGGGTCGACGGCGCTCAGCGACAGGTCCTGGACCGTCAGCATCGCCACGTCGGTGACGGTCGACTCGCGGGTCTCCGGGGAGGGCAGCTCGGCGCCGACCATCAGCTCGGCGAGCTGCTTGGTGGTGGTGTGCTTCGGGTCGGCGGTGCCGACCGTGGTGCCGCGCCGGATGACGGTGATCTCGTCGGCGACCGACAGGACCTCGCCCAGCTTGTGCGAGATGAAGATGACCGTCAGGCCCTCGGCCTTGAGCTCGCGCAGGTTGTCGAAGAGCGCGTCGACCTCCTGCGGGACGAGCACGGCGGTCGGCTCGTCGAGGATCAGGGTGCGGGCGCCGCGGTAGAGGACCTTGAGGATCTCCACGCGCTGGCGGTCGGCCACGCCGAGGTCCTCCATGAGGACGTTCGGGCGGATGCCGAGGCCGTACGCGTCGGAGATCTCCTTGATCTTCGCGCGGGCCTTGTCACCGATGCCGTACAGCTTCTCGGAGCCGAGGACGACGTTCTCGAGGACGGTGAGGTTGTCCGCGAGCATGAAGTGCTGGTGCACCATGCCGACACCGCGGGCGATGGCGTCTCCGGGGTTGTTGAACGTCACCAGCTCGCCGTCGACCGTGATGGTGCCCTCGTCCGGCTTCTGCATGCCGTAGAGGATCTTCATCAGGGTCGACTTGCCCGCGCCGTTCTCGCCCACGAGGGCGTGCACGGTGCCGCGGCGCACGGTGATGTCGATGTCGTGGTTGGCCACGACGCCGGGGAAACGCTTGGTGATGCCGCGGAGTTCTACGGCGTTCGGACTACTGGGGCTGGAGGCTTTGATGACGCACTCTCCTAGGCAGGGAGCGTGAGGAGGACGAGACGGGGACGCAGGCGCTGTCGGTGGCGAAAATTACCCTGTGGGACGGACGCTACGCGCGTAGCGTTCGGAAAATCGTTCAACTGCCCACGGGCGGACGCGAGAAGGGGGGCCCGGAGTGTCGGCCGAAGCCGCTCTCCGGGCCCCCGTCACACGGATGTCAGAGGGTCGTCTTGACCTTGATCTGACCGTCGATGATCTTCTGCTTGGCCGCGTCGAGCTGGGCCTGGATGTCCTTGAGGTGGTCACCCGTGGTGGTCAGCGAGACACCGTTCTCGGCGAGCGAGTAGACGTGCGTGCCGGTCATCGGCTTGCCGTCCTTGACGGAGTCGATCAGCTCGAAGACACCGGTGTCGACGTTCTTGACCATCGAGGTCATGATCGAGCCGGCGTACTTCGACAGGGCCGGGTCCTTGGCCTGGTCCGAGTCGACGCCGATCGCCCAGGTGCCCGGCTTCGCGGCGACGGCCTCGATGGCGCCGGCGCCGGAGCCGCCCGCGGCGGCGTAGATGACGTCGATGCCCTTGTCGAGCATGCCCTTGGCGGCGGCCTTGCCCTTGTCCGGGGCACCGAAGCCGGAGAAGTCCGTACCGGTGGACAGGTACTGGATCGTGACCGTGTCGTTCGGCTTGGTGTCCTTGACGCCCTGCTGGAAGCCGGCGGCGAACTTCTTGATCAGCGGGGTGTCGACACCGCCGATGAAGCCGATCTTGCCGTCCTTGGACTTCAGTGCGGCCGCGACACCGGCGAGGTACGAGCCCTGCTCCTCGGTGAAGACGATCGAGTCGACGTTCTTGTTCTCGGAGACCGAGTCCACGAGACCGAAGGTGGTCTTCGGGTACTTCGCGGAGACCTTGTCGATCGCGTCCTTGTACGCGAAGCCGACACCGATGACGGGGTTGAAGCCGCCCTCGGCCAGGGAGGCGAGGCGCTGCTCACGGTCGGCCGGGGTCTCACCGTTCTTGGCGGTGAGCTCCTTGGTCTCGACGCCGAGGTCGGCCTTGGCCTTGTCGAGACCGCGCGCGGCGGAGTCGTTGAAGGAGTTGTCGCCACGGCCGCCGACGTCATAGGCCATGCCGACCTTGATGGTGCCATCGGAGCCGGAGTCCCCGTTGGAGGACTCGCCGCACGCGGTGGCGGTGATTGCGAGAGCCGCGGTGACAGCACACGCGGCGGTGATCTTGGATACCCGGCGCACGACGAGGTCCCTTCAAGACTGACCGAAAGCGCCTCTTCCGGCGCTGGTTTCGCCGCGATCGTAACGCGCGTAGATGTCAGTTAAAGACGCGTTCATGAGTCGTTATCGGATCGACGCGAACAAGCCACGACGTCAATCAGCGCAGAGGCGGTTTGACCACACCGTGACACAGGTCCGGCGCGTCCGCCACGCGGAACACGCCGGAGAGGCGATCAGCGGGCCGCGTCGAGGAGCGCGGTCGCCGTGAACAGCTCGACGCCGACCTCGATGGCCCGCTCGTCGGCGTCGAAGTCGCCGCAGTGCAGATCCCTGCGTGTCGTGTCCCCCGGGGTGCGCACGCCGAGCCGGGCCATCGCGCCGGGAACGTGCTCCAGGTACCAGGAGAAGTCCTCGCCGCCGAGGCTCTGCTCGGTGTCCTCGATCGCATACGGTCCGCGGCGCGCGGCCATGGCGTCCCGGAGCAGCTCGGTGATCACCGGGTCGTTGACGACCGGCGGGACGCCCCGGATGTAGTTGATCGTCGACTTGGCCCGGTGCAGCGTCGCGATCTCGTCGACGGCGGCGTGCACCAGGTCGGGCGCGTCGCGCCAGCCCGGCAGGTCCAGGCAGCGGACGGTGCCGGACAGCTCGGCGTGCTGCGGGATGACGTTGCAGGCGTGCCCGGCCTCGATCCGGCCCCAGGTCACCGCGAGCCCGGAGCGGGCGTCGACGCGGCGGGAGAGCAGCGCCGGGACCTCGGTGGCGACCTTCGCGGCGGCCGTGACCAGGTCCGTGGTCAGGTGCGGGCGGGCGGTGTGGCCGCCGGCGCCGTCCAGGGTGATCTCCAGCCGGTCGCAGGCGGAGGTGATGGGCCCGGGCCGCAGCCCGATCCGGCCGGCGTCCACCCGGGGGTCGCAGTGCACGGCGACGATCCGGCCGACGCCCTCCAGGACGCCTGACTCGATGGCGTCGGGCGCGCCGCCGGGCAGCACCTCCTCGGCGGGCTGGAAGATCAGCCGGACCGGGGCGGGCAGCAGCCCCTGCCGGTCCAGGTCCGCCAGGACCAGTCCGGCGCCGAGGACGGCGGTGGTGTGGACGTCGTGGCCGCAGGCGTGCGCCATGTCGGGCACGGTCGAGCGGTACGGGACGTCGGTCTTGACGTCCGGGATCGGCAGCGCGTCGATGTCGGCGCGGATCGCCAGCATGGGCTTCGCCCCGGCCCAGGAGCCGATGTCACACATCAGCCCGGTCCCCGTGGCCAGCACCTTCGGCCGCAGGCCGGCCGCCTCCAGGCGGGCCTTGAGCCGGGCGGTGGTACGGAACTCCTGGTTGCCGAGCTCGGGGTGCATGTGCAAGTCCCTGCGGAACGCGATCAGTTCGTTGCGCAGGGCTTCGGGCAGGCGGCCGGGCAGGACGACGGAGTCGGTCTCACGGGACTTCAACTGGTTCACCTTTTGAAGGGTAGGCCCCCTGGAAGATCAACTGCCCGTCGATCAACAAAAGTTCAGCCCGTTAGGGGAAGAAAGCCGATTCCCGAAGGCATGGGAGCCACCCCATGTGGGTATCCTCAGCCGAATTCGAGCCGTTCGATCACGGTCGGTGCCGTGCCCGTCACTCCGGACAGGAAGCCCTGGGCCCGCGGCGACGCGTTCTCCCGCAGCCACTCCGGCGCCACCTCGCAGACCGCGATCCGCACCCCGGTCCCCTCGAGCACCGCCGGCAGCGTATGCACCACCGTGGACGGGAAGCTCACCACCGTCCGCCCGATCGGACCGCGCCGCGCGATCACTTCCAGCGGCAGGTCGGGCCGGACGATCTCCATCCCGGTCTCGACGGCGATCCGGTGCAGCTTCTCGGCGCTCTCCCGGCGGTGCGCGAAGTACCGGGTCGCGCCGTGCGCCGCGGACAGGCTGCCGACGGCCTGGGCGTACCGGTCCGGGTCGACCACGCCCGTCTCCACCAGCGAGGTCCCGACCAGGTCGGCCCCGCCGGTCCGCCGGGGCGGACCGAACCGGGCCCGGGTCCAGGCGAACCGGTTGCGGGTGACCGTGGTGCCCGGCGGCGGGTCCACCGGCAGCGCGCTGAAGATCTCCACCGTGCGCCGGTCGGTGGGCGCCAGCCGGTGCCGGGCCAGCGCGGAGACCGGGGCGAGCGCGAGTTCGCGCGGGCCCCGGCTGCCGCGCCGGTGCCAGCGCACCAGCCGTTCGCCGCGGGTCAGCTGGGCGGCGAACTCCATCGTCGCGGTGCCGTCGTCGACCACCGTGAGCCGGTCGGCGCGCACCAGGGTGAGCAGCAGCTGGACGTAGCGGGAGAACGGGTCGCCTATGACGATCCGGTCCGCCCGGTTCAGTTCCGGGGCGAGCCCGGCGAGTGTGCGCAGCACCGCCCCGGCGCCGCCGCGGGCCTCCTGCCAGCGGACCGCGACGCCCTCGTCGCGGGCCAGCTGCGCCATCCGGCGGAGCTGGCCGCGCGACATCGGGTCGACCGGCGGCAGGACGACGATCGTGAGATCGCCTCCGCCGAAGCCCTGCGGGGCCTCGGAGCCGCGCTGCGCGGGAACGGGCGTACGGACGTACGCCCACTCCAGGACGTTCAGGAGCTGGACCGGGCTCTCGACGAACGCCAGCTGCCCGGTCATGCGGCGACGAGCCCCTGGACCCGGCGGAGCTTCTTCATCGGGCCGAGCTCGGACTCGTACACCTTCTTGATCCCGTCGCCGAGGGCGGTCTCGATGGTGCGGATGTCGCGGACGAGACGCTGCAGGCCCTGCGGCTCGACGGAGGCGGCCTGGTCGGAGCCCCACATCGCGCGGTCGAGGGTGATGTGGCGCTCGACGAACGCGGCGCCGAGGGCGACCGCGGCGAGCGTGGTCTGCAGGCCCGTCTCGTGGCCGGAGTAGCCGATCGGGACGTTCGGGAACTCCTGCTGCAGCGTGTTGATCACGCGCAGGTTGAGCTCCTCGGCCTTGGCCGGGTAGGTCGAGGTGGCGTGGCAGAGCAGGATGTTCGCGCTGCCGAGGACCTCGACGGCGTGCCGGATCTGGGCCGGGGTCGACATGCCGGTGGAGAGGATGACGGTCTTGCCGGTGGCGCGCAGGGCGCGCAGCAGCTCGTCGTCGGTGAGGGAGGCGGAGGCCACCTTGTGCGCGGGGACGTCGAACTTCTCCAGGAAGGCGACGGCCTCGGTGTCCCAGGGG
Organism: Streptomyces sp. HUAS YS2; assembly: GCF_033343995.1. NCBI lineage: Bacteria > Bacillati > Actinomycetota > Actinomycetes > Kitasatosporales > Streptomycetaceae > Streptomyces > Streptomyces solicathayae. The sequence continues at coordinate 3,183,813 of NZ_CP137573.1, forward strand.
GAGGCGAACCAGTCGATGCCGCGCTTCCTGCAGTGCTCGTCGATGGCGCGGTACTCGTCCTCGCCGAACTCGACGCGGTGGCGGTAGTCGATGTAGGTCATCCGGCCCCAGGGGGTGTCGCGCTCGATGTCCCACTGGTCGCGCGGGGTGCAGATCTCCGGGGTCCGCTTCTGGAACTTCACGGCGTCGCAGCCGGCCTCGGCGGCCACGTCGATCAGCGCGAAGGCGTTGTTCAGGTCGCCGTTGTGGTTGATGCCGATCTCGCCGGTGACGTAGACGGACTGGCCGGGGCCGGCGGTCTTGCCGCCGAGGGTGCGCAGACGGGTGTCGATGCTCATGGCGTGCGGTTCCTTACGCGTTCGGGGTCGGAGCGGGGAGCTGGGTGGGGCGCTGTGCGGGGATCCGGTCGAGTTCGGGACCGAGCAGCCAGCCGGCGATCTCGCGGACCGCGCCGGCGCCGCCGGCGGTCTCGGTGACGGCGCGGGCCGAGGCCTTGACGGAGTCGTGGGCGCTCGCGACCGCGACGGGCCAGCCGACGAGGTGGAAGCAGGGCAGGTCGTTGACGTCGTTGCCGGCGTAGAGCACCCGCTGCGGGTCGATCCCCTGCTCGTCGCACCACTGCTTCAGGGCGCGGTCCTTGCGGTCGATGCCGTGCAGGACGGGGATCTTCAGCTTGCGGGCGCGGGCGGCGACCACAGGGTTCTGCTCGGTGGACAGGATCAGGACGGGCAGCCCGGCGCGGCGCAGCGCGGCGATGCCGAGCCCGTCGCCGCGGTGCGCGGAGACGAACTCGCGGCCCTCGGCGTCCAGGTGGACCCGGTCGTCGGTCTGGGTGCCGTCGAAGTCGAGGACGACGGCGTCGACATCGGCCGGGCCCGGTGTGGCGACCGGGTCGAGCAGCGGCGCGAGGGCGCGGGCGCGGGCCAGGTCGTGCGGGTCGTCGATCTCCAGGACCCGGGCCGGGTCGGTGACGACGGCGGCGGTCCGACCGAAGAAGCGGTGGCCGTGGCGGCGGAAGCCCTCGGCGTCCATGGCGTACGCGGCGCCGGTCTCCAGGTACTCCGGCTCGCGGTCCTGGCGGCGCGGGCGGAATGCCTTGTCGTGGTTGACGCCGGTGGCGTCGCTCGGGTCCGCCGTACGGGCCCGCCACAGGAAGCCGTGGGACGGGGCGGTGGTCAGGGCCGTGTCCGCGGGGCCGTGCAGCACCTCGGCGGTGACGCCGTCGACGTCCCCCGAGGTGAGGAACGGGCTCGTGCACTGGACGAGGAGGACCACGTCGGCGCGCCGCCCGTGGGTCGCCTCGAAGGCGTCCATCGCGTGCAGCACGGCCGACTCGCTCGACGCGGTGTCGCCCGCGATCGACGGCGGGCGGTGCACGGCCTCCGCGCCGGCGGCGCGGGCCGCGTCCGCGATGGCGGGGTCGTCGGTGGAGACGACCACGTCGGTCACCAGGCGCGCGCCCCGGCAGGCGCGCACGGCGCGGGCGACCAGCGGGACGCCGCCGACGGGGGCGAGGTTCTTGGCGGGGACCCCCTTGGAGCCGCCGCGGGCGGGGATCACGGCGAGGACGGTCGCGGTGGTCTCGGTCGTCATCAGAGTTCTCCAAGGCGGCGGATGACGGGGGCCACGCGCTGCACGCCGTGGCGGTACGCGCCCCGGGCGGCCTCGCGGACGATGCGGCGCAGCCCGCTCTCGGGGGTCTCCGGCGCGGTCACGTCGAGGCGGTGCCGGGCGAGGATGCCGGGCAGGTACCCGGGGGCGGTCTCCGCCGTGTAGTAGGGGTCGATCGGGGGCGGCGGCGGACCGTCGAGCAGCTCCGCGACGCGGGCGCGCGCGGCGTCGAACGCCGTCTCGTACGAACTGTCGGAGGCCACGCCCTGGCGGGCCAGCCAGTCCTCGTCCGGGACGGGCCGCTCGTCCTTGTCCAGCGCGTCGAAGGAGGTGAGCAGGCCGGAGCCGGTGAAGTGGTGGTTGCCGAGCACCTCGCGCACACCGAGGTCGGTGAGGACCGCGGTCGGGATCCGCCGGTGCAGGGCCTCCAGGGCGGCCGTCGAGGAGACCGTGACCAGCAGGTCGGTGCGGTCCAGGACCTCGCCCATGTGCCCGTACACCAGGCGGAAGTTGGGCGGCACGGCCAGGTCGCGGACGAGCTTCTGGTACGGCAGCTCCTCCAGGTGCGTGGTGTGCTCGCCGGGCTTGGAGCGGAGCTTGAGGAGCACCTCGCGCTCGGGGTGCTCCCGGGCGTGGCCGACGAGCCGGCGCAGCAGGTACACGCGCTCGGCGCGGGTCACCGGCACCGACGGCTGGGCGGCGAACACGAGCGTGTCGCGGCCTGCTTCGGGGGCGTACGGCGCGCCGCCGAGGAAGGGCAGCGCGGCCTCGACGACCGAGGAGGCGTCGGCGCCCACTCCCTCGTACACGGCGCGGAAACGCTCGGCGTCGTGCCGGGAGTTGGCGAGGACCACGTCCGCGCCGTGCCGCAGCAGCAGGCCGTCGGTGAGCTTCTCGTACACGACGCCGACGTAGCCGGTGACGATCACCGGCCGTCGTTCGAGGGCGAGTCCGGAGATCCCCTCGAGGACCGCGCGTACGGTGCCACCGACCAGCGCGAGGACGACGACGTCGAACTCCTCGTCCCGCAGCGCCCGCAGGAATCCCGCCCCGGTCACCTCGCGCGGCGGCTCGTCGGAGACCCCCGTCTCGGCGAGCTGACGCGCGGTGGGGGTGGCCCGGCCGCGCAGGAGGAAGCCGGTGAGCTCCGCACCGCCGGGGGCGATGCGGCGCGCGGTGAGCGCTCCCCATTTCCACCGGGTGTCGGAGTCGGCGAGTACGGCGACGCGTACCGCCGCTTTGCTGGGTGATGGCACGTCGAGGACGTTAGAAAGGCATCCGGCTCGATGGCCCAACTCGGCCACAACAAACGGTGAACACCGGCATTACACGTTCTGAAAAGGCCACAGAAATTCGTGTCGTTGCCTTCCGGTCAACCCGATTCAGCAGACCGTCGCCGCGCGTTCACCGAACATCTCCCTTTCAGAAAGGGCGAATGCCGGGGGCCCGCCTAGCGTCGGCGACGTGGTCAAGCTCTCTGTCGTCGTGCCGTTCTACAACGTGCAGACATACGCCCCCGACACCCTCAGAAGTCTCCGCGCGAACGCGCGGGACGACGTCGAGTTCGTGCTCGTCGACGACTGCTCGACGGACGGGACGCCGCGGATCCTGGAACGGGCCTCGCGGGAGCTGCCGGGGGCGGTGCTCGTCCGGCACGAGGAGAACGGCGGTCTTGCCACCGCGCGCAACACCGGGCTCGACGCGGCCCGCGGCACGTACCTGACTTTCCTGGACGGCGACGACTGGGCGGCCCCCGGCCACTTCACCCAACTCCTCGCGGCAGCCGAGGAGTTGGGCTGCGACTTCGTCCGCACCGACCACGTCGTGGCCACCGGCCGCAACCGCTCGGTCAAGCGGGCGCCGGTCGGCCGGCGCGGCGAGGTGCTGCGGCCCCGGGACGCGATCCTGCCGGCGCACCGCACCACCTCGGTGGACTATCCGTACGCCTGGGCCGGGATCTACCACCGGCGGCTGCTCGACCGGGGGCTGCTGCACTTCACGGACGGGCTGCGGACCGCCGAGGACCGGCCGTGGATCTGGCGGCTGCACCGCGAGGCGGAGTCCTTCGCCGCGGTGAGCACGCTCGGCGTCTTCTACCGGCGCGGCGTGGCGACGTCCCTCACCCAGATCGGCGATGTGCGCCAACTCGATTTCATTCGCGCATTCGACCAGGTGATCGACGAAACAGCGAACGATCCCGACGCGGACCGATTGCTGCCGAAAGCGGTCCGCACGTACTGCGCGATCATCGCCCACCACAACGCGTCGACCGGCCGATTCGAACCGGCGGTCGCGAAGAAATTGCGGTCGCTCAGCACGGCCGCACTGAAAAGAATGCCGCAGGGCGTTCTGAAGGAGGCGCTGAACTCCATGGACGCCGAACGCGCGGGTCTGCTGCGCAAGCTGCGCCGCCGTCCGGTCTCCGCGGAGGTGGCCGCGGCATGAGCACCCGTACCACCGGCACGGCCCGTAACACCGGCGCCGCGCGCACCACCCAGATCTTCTACGCCTCCACCCTGTACGGCGTCGCCACGCTGGCCGCCGCGCTGGACAGCGGCTGCTTCGGCCCGGCCGACCGGCGCCTGCTGCTGCTCGCGAACAACGCGGCCGTGCCGGAGACCGCGGTCGCCCCGGACGGCATGGAGGGCTTCGAGCGGCTGCGCGACCGCTTCGACCGGGTGCTCTCCTGGAACGAGGCGATCTCCCCGCTGCACCCGTCCGGCTGGACCCCGCGCCCGGACGACGTCCCGCTCCTGGAGCGGCACCTGCGCAAGCTGTGGGACCTCGGCGACGACCGGCTCGAACTGGCCGTGGAATCCGTTCAGGTCACCCCGGCGCTATCGATCGCGCAGCTGTTCCCGGACGCCGCGCTCGACGTGTACGCGGACGGGCTGATGAGCTACGGCCCCACCCGCAACAAGATCGACCCGCTGGTCGGCGAGCGGGTGCGGCGGCTGTTCCACCTGGACCTGGTGCCCGGGCTCGCGCCGCTGCTGCTCGCCGAGTTCGGCGCGGCGGCCCGGGTGGTGCCGGCGGAGGCGTTCACCAAGGTGATCGCGGAGCTCGCGGGCCCGCCCGCGGCGCAGGACGAGACCGGGCCGGTCCTGCTGCTCGGCCAGTACCTGGCCGCGCTGTCCCTGCTCACGCCCGCCGAGGAGGAGTCGCTGCACCTGCGGATGGTGCGCGGCGCGGTCGCCCTCGGCCACCGCCGGCTGGCCTTCAAGCCGCACCCGACGGCCCCGCAGTCCTGGACGCGGGCGCTGCGCGAGGAGGCGGAGCGGCTGGGTGCGGAACTGACCGTGGTGGAGCGGCCGGTGCTCGCGGAGGTGCTGTACCGGGAGCTGCGGCCCGCCCTGGTGGTGGGCTGCTTCTCGACGGCGCTGCTGACGGCGAGCACGTTCTACGGGCTGCCGGTGGCCCGGATCGGCACGGACACGCTCCTGGAGCGGCTGAGCCCGTACGAGAACAGCAACCGCGTCCCGGTCACGATCGTGGACGCCCTGCTGCCGGACCTCGCGGACCCGGCCGCCGTGGCGGCCTGGGCCCCGCCGTCCCCGGCGACGGTCGCCGGGGAACTGGCCGGGCTGGTCGGCGCGGTGGGCTTCGCGATGCAGCCGCAGGTCCGGGCGGACCTGCGGCCGGTCGCGGAGGCGTACCTGGCGGGCGGGCCGTCCCCGGCGGCCTGGCGGTACTTCACCCGCCGCAGGCTGACGGTCCTCGGCCTCCCCGGCGGCCTGCCGGTCCCCCGGCACGCGGCCGTCCGCCGGCTGGCCCGCAGCGCCCGCCGGCTGAAGCGCGCGGCGCTGCGCCGGATGAGCCGGTAGCCGCGCCGGTGGCCCGCGACTACGCGCGGGCCACCGGCTCCTGGATCTCGGTGACCCACCGGCCGCGGTCCTCGGGGCACTCCAGGTACAGCTCGCGGGCGTAGCCGGTCGAGCGGTAGCCGTTGTCGTCGATCCACGCCGCCAGGTTCTGCGCGGTGGACAGGATGGTGTCCATCGACCCGTGGTGGACGGCGGTCGCTGCCTCGTCGAGGCCGGGCAGGACGAGCACTTCGAGGCCCTCGACCGAGGTGCCCTCGGGGACGGTCATCCCGGCGTGCACGACGATCGAGCCGTCCCCGTCGCCCGCGTCCTCGTAGTACGCGATTCCCGGCCCGAAGGCGACACCGGCGGCCTCCAGGCGGGCGCACAGCTCCTCGTACAGCGGAGTGATGACCGGCGAGATGTCGCCGGGGCCGAAGCTCGCGGCGGGCGCGCTCAGCTCGGCGATCCGGGCGGCCGGGATCTTCTTCACGACGACGTCCTGGGTGGACATGCGTCCCTCGCTCTCGATGGCTCGGAGCCGCGCGCCGACCCGGGCGAGCCGGGCCGCCGCCTCCGCGGCGGCCGTCTCCAGCTCGGCCTGCCGCAGCCGCAGCATCCCGCGCAGCTCCTCCGCGCCCACCCGCTCGTCGAGGATCGTCTGCACCTGTTCGAGGGTGAAGCCGAGGTCCTTGAGCGCGATGACGCGGTTGAGCCGGGCGAGCTGGGCCGCCTCGTAGAAGCGGTAGCCGCTGTGCGGGTCGACCCGGGCCGGGCGCAGCAGTCCGATCGCGTCGTAATGACGCAGCATCCGGACCGACACCCGCCCGTGCCGGGCGAAGTCTCCGATGGTGAACATGGCGACTCCTACGGAACGACCTCACACGGTGTCAGGGTCAAGCGGCGCTGCTGAGGGAGAGTTTCGCGGCGAAGCCGAGGAAGAGGGCTCCGGCCGCGGAGGTGGCGCCGGCGGAGAGACGACGGCGGCGGCGGAAGGCGCCCGCGAGGCGCGTGCCGCCGAATATCAGGGTCGTCAGGTAGAGGAAGCTGCCCAGCTGGAGCAGGCTGCCGAGGACGAGGAAGGAGAGCGCCGGGTAGGCGTACGCCGGATCCACGAACTGTACGAAGAACGAGATCAGGAAGAGGATCGCCTTGGGGTTGAACAGGCTGATGAACAGCGCCCGCCGGAACGGGTTCTCCCCCGGGGACGCGGCCGGCCCCTCCGCCTCCGCCTCGGCGACGGCCTCCCTGCGCGCCCGCCACATGCCTCGGGCCGCCCGCAGCATGCCGATCGCCATCCAGGTCAGATATCCCGCGCCCGCGTACTTGACGATCATGAAGAGCAGCGGAGTGGTCTGGAGGAGCGAGGCCGCGCCGAGGGCGGCCAGCGTCATGAGGATCGCGTCCCCGGTGAACACTCCGGCCGCCGCCTTGTACCCGGTACGGGTGCCCTTGCGGGCGGCGACGGACAGCACGTACAGCGAGTTCGGCCCCGGCAGAAGGATGATGAGGACGAGGCCCGCGAGATAGGTCGGCAGATCGGTGACACCCAGCATGAAGCGGAGTGTCGCACACCGGTACGACACTCCGCCGTGACCTGCGTCTTAGAAGGCGTCGGTCGGGACGTAGGTGCCCCAGACCTCGCGCAGCGCGTTGCAGACCTCGCCGACCGTGGCGCGCGCCTTGAGCGCGTCCTTCATCGGGAAGAGCACGTTGTCGGTGCCCTCGGCGGCCTTCTTCAGCTCGGCGAGCGCCGCGTCGACGGCCGCCTGGTCGCGGTCGGCGCGCAGCTTGGCGAGCCGCTCGGCCTGCTGGGCCTCGATCGCCGGGTCGACCCGCAGCGGCTCGTACGGCTCCTCGACGTCGATGGTGTAGCGGTTGACGCCGACGACGACCCGCTCGCCGCTGTCGGTCTCCTGCGCGATCCGGTAGGCGGAGCGCTCGATCTCGTTCTTCTGGAAGCCGCGCTCGATCGCGTTGACCGCGCCGCCCATGTCCTCGACCTTGGTCATCAGCTCCAGGGCCGCGGCCTCGACGTCGTCCGTCATCTTCTCGACCACGTACGAACCGGCGAACGGGTCGACGGTCGCGGTGACGTCGGTCTCGTAGGCGAGGACCTGCTGGGTGCGCAGCGCGAGCCGGGCGGACTTGTCCGTCGGCAGCGCGATCGCCTCGTCGAAGGAGTTGGTGTGCAGCGACTGGGTGCCGCCGAGGACCGCCGCCAGGCCCTGCACGGCGACGCGCACCAGGTTGACCTCGGGCTGCTGGGCGGTCAGCTGCACGCCCGCGGTCTGGGTGTGGAAGCGGAGCATCAGCGACTTGGGGTTCTTCGCGCCGAACTCCTCCTTCATCACCCGCGCCCAGATCCGGCGGGCCGCCCGGAACTTGGCGACCTCCTCCAGGATCGTGGTGCGCGCGACGAAGAAGAACGACAGGCGGGGCGCGAAGTCGTCCACGTCCATGCCGGCGGCGACCGCGGTGCGGACGTACTCGATGCCGTCGGCGAGGGTGAACGCGATCTCCTGCGCGGGCGAGGCACCGGCCTCGGCCATGTGGTAGCCGGAGATCGAGATCGTGTTCCACTTCGGGATCTCGGCCTTGCAGTACTTGAAGATGTCCGCGATCAGCCGCAGCGACGGCTTCGGCGGGAAGATGTACGTCCCGCGGGCGATGTACTCCTTGAGCACGTCGTTCTGGATGGTGCCGGTCAGCTTGTCCGCCGGGACGCCCTGCTCCTCGCCGACGAGTTGGTACAGCAGCAGCAGGAGGGCGCCGGGAGCGTTGATGGTCATCGACGTCGAGACCTTGTCCAGCGGGATCCCGTCGAACAGCACCCGCATGTCGTCGATCGAGTCGATCGCCACGCCGACCTTGCCGACCTCGCCGTGCGCGATCGGGGCGTCGGAGTCGTGCCCCATCTGCGTCGGCAGGTCGAAGGCCACGGACAGGCCCATCGTGCCGTTGGCGATCAGCTGCTTGTACCGGGCGTTGGACTCGACCGCGGTGCCGAAGCCCGCGTACTGCCGCATCGTCCACGGCCGGCCGGTGTACATCGACGGATAGACACCGCGCGTGAAGGGGTACGAGCCCGGCTCGCCCAGCTTCTCGTCGGGGTCCCACCCGGTCAGGGCGTCCGGCCCGTAGACCGGTTCGATCGGAAGACCCGACTCCGACTCGCGCGACATCTCTGTGCCTCTCGATAGACCTACTGTGCGGTACCGACCCTCGCGACGGACTGTAGCGGCGGCCGTGCGGCGGGTGGAGGGCCGCACGTTGGGACCTTCCTCACAGGATGCTCCCGGATGCCCTCGAGTGCGCAACCAAGTGGGCGCGGGAAGCATCACTACGTACACACACTCGTCCCGGGGGGCAAAACCATGCGCCACAGTTCCGTCATACGCAGAGCAGTCCTGGCCGCCGCGGCGGTCGCACTCGTCGCCGGCTGCAACCCGGCGGCCGCGGGCGACGGCCCCGGCACCGTCTCGCAGTCGCCGGCCGCGCCCTCGTCGAGCGCGCCCACGACCGAGGCCCCCTCGGACGACAAGCCCTCTGCCTCCCCCTCGACCGGGGCACCGTCGCCGTCGGCCACGCCGACGAGCGAGAAGCCGAAGGCCAAGGTCCTGATGGGCGACGGCGACGAGAGCGCCCAGGTGCGCGAACTCCAGGCCCGGCTGCGCCAGATCGGCTACTTCGACCGCGCCCCCACCGGCTTCTACGGCTCGCTGACCGGCGGTGCGGTGAAGGCCTTCCAGAAGAAGCGGGAGCTGCCGCAGACCGGCTCCGTGGACGAGGTCACCTGGCAGCGGCTGGTCGGGATGACCCACAAGCCGACCAAGGACGAGCTGCGGCCGTCGACCAGCAACAAGCTGGACAAGCCGGACCCGCGCTGCATGACCGGCCGGGTGCTGTGCATCAGCAAGGAGACCCGGACGCTGGCCTGGATGATCGACGGCAAGGTCCAGTCGTCGATGGACGTCCGCTTCGGCTCGGAGAACACCCCGACCCGCGAGGGCACGTTCAAGGTCAACTCCAAGAGCCGCGACCACGTGTCGACGATCTACCACACGCCGATGCCGTTCGCGATGTTCTTCAGCGGCGGCCAGGCGGTGCACTACTCCGCGGACTTCGCGGCGCGCGGCTACAACGGCGCCTCGCACGGCTGCGTGAACGTCCGTGACCGGGGGAAGATCTCGGCCCTCTTCGACCAGGTGAAGGTCGGGGACAAGGTCGTCGTCCACTGGTAGGACCGGGACGGGAGAAGAGAGAGGGCGCGGGCGGGACCGGGGGAACGTGTCCCGCCCGCGCCATGTGCGCCGAGCCGTAGGTACGGGGGGAACCCCGGCTCGATGGCGCCGCCGATGACCAGTCGGCTCATTCAGTACTGCGTCACCGCCCCCGAAAACGTCACACCTCCGTGGAAACGAAACGGTAACGGACCGCGCGGGTGCCACGATGCATGCATCACCGCAGGTCAGAGGGGTTTTACGGAGGACGCAGGGAATTCAGGCGGAGTGGGACGGGGCCGACGCGGCCTCGTCGTCCATGCCGGCCGGCTGCAGGAAGAGCGGCTGGAACGAGACCACCGGGACGGGGGTGGTCTCGGCGTCCGCGCCGGAGGCGCGGTCGGAGACGGAGCCGGTGCGGGCGCCGGTGGCGTCGTTCTCGTCGGAGCCCGAGCCGGTGCCGTCCTCCGACCCGGTGGTGCGGCCGTTCTGGCCGTCGTCGTCGCCGTTGCCGCCGGAGGCGCCCTCGCCGGAACCGCCGTCCTTCTCCTCGTCGCCGAGCAGCCGGTCGCAGAAGGCCTTCACCGTCTGGCTGCCGCCCCGCGTCGCCTCGGCCAGGCGGCGCCGGTCGGAGGCGTCGATCCGCCCGGCCCGGAGGTCCTGGCAGGCCGTGAGGTACTTGGCCCGCATGCCGGCCCGGTCCTTGTCGGGCAGGGTCGCGTCGGGCGTGCCCCGCTCCGGGCCCTCGGTGCCGCCCACCCGCGGCGGGCTCGTCTCGGACGGGCCGCCGGAGGCCGTCGGGGTCGGGACCGGCCCCGACGCGTCCCCGTGACCGGGCGTACGGGACTCGCCGCCGCCTGCGGTCGAGCCGGACTCGACGGGGCCCGGCGTGACCGCGGCCGACACGGAGCTGGCGGGCACGGGCCCGAACGGCGTCGGCAGCATCCCGGTGCCGGCCGCGACGGCCACTCCGCCGACGGCGAGGCCGGCGACCGAGGCCGCGAGGCCGAAGCGCATGGACCGCGTCCAGCGGCGGCGCCTCGCCCGCCGCCCGGCGGGGGCGCCCAGCCGCACGTCGCCCAGAGCGGCGGAGGCGGGAACCGGAACCGGCGAGGGAGCCGGATCGGGGGCGGTGGCGAAGGCAGGGGCGGGCGCGGAGACCGCGTCGGGCGCCGTCGCGCGGGCGTGCGCAGCCGCGCGGAACGCGGCCATCGCCGCCTCCTCGCCCGGAAGCGGAGCCGTTCCGGACAGCGCGGCGGGGCGGGCGGATTCGAGGGCCTCGGCGAGCGTCTCCGCCTCGGCGCGCGCGTGATCGTCGACGGCCTCGACCCGGTCTCCGCGCAGCAGTCGCTCCGCGGCCTCCAGGTCGAGCCACTGGTACCGCTCGTCGGCCATCACATGTCCTTCTGCGTCCGCGCGCGTGAATGCGTCACACCGCCCGGCGCGGTCGAACCCGACCCACGCCCGCGCTGCGGGGGCACGCCCTCCAAGGAAGAGGAGGTTCCGTTCACGTCGGTTCCGTCTCCACCGGATCCGTCGGCGGCGAGGAGTTCGGCCAGTCGTTTGAGTCCCCGGTGGGCCGCGGTGCGGACCGCTCCGGGTCGTTTGCCCAGCGTGTCGGCGGCGCTCTTCGCGTCCAGGCCGACGACCACGCGCAGCACCACGGCCTCGGCCTGGTCCTGCGGGAGCCGGGCGATCAGGTCCATCGTGCGGCTGGTGGAGAGGGCTTCCATCGCCTCGACCGCGGTGTCGGACTCGGCGGGCTTGTCGGTCAGCTCGGTCTCGTCGCCGCCCACGGCGGGCCGTCTGCCGCGCATCCGTATGTGGTCGAGCGAGCGGTTGCGGGCGATGCGGGCCGCCCAGCCCCGGAAACGGTCGGCGTCACCGCTGAATCGGTCGAGGTCACGGGCTATCTGGAGCCAGGACTCGGAGGCTACGTCCTCGGCGTCGGTCTCACCGACGAGGGAGCGTATGTAGCCGAGCAGCCGGGGATGCACGGTGCGGTACACAGCGCGGAAGGCATGCTCGTCCCCGCCCTGCGCGGCAAGCACCGCGGCAGTCAGCTCCGCGTCGTCCCCCAGCAATCCCCACACCTGTCCGTCATCGCGGCTGGTCATCGCCGCCGCGCCGCCCAGCGCACGCAGCAGCACGCTACGTCCTTACCGGGTGTCACGTCCACGTGCGTCGGCGTGTTTGTACAAGCTGCAACAGTCGGCGGACGCAGTGCGGTGTGACAGAAAACGCACGCCCGGCGCTGAGTGGAGTACGGGGCCGTGCTGCGGCCCCGTCGATGACGACCGGGGCCTCTCCTGTGGGGGGTGGCGGCCCCGGTCGTCCTCTACTTCCGGGCCCGGCCGCCCGTTCAGGGCTTGCGGCTCCTCGGGTTCCCGCGGTCCTTCTCCGCCTCCGCGAGCAGCGGCGCGCAGTACGCCGCCACCCGGCGCGGGCCGCCGGCCGCTTCCTCCAACCGTTCGTACGCCGTCCCGTCCGGGGCTTCGCCCTTGCGCCGCTGCGCCGCGAGGTAGCTCCGGCAGTGCCCCTCCTCGTCCCGGGCGGCGGACGGGCGGGGCGGCTTCGGCCGCCCGGCGGCCGGGGAGAGCTCGGGGTCGAGCCGCCCGGGCGGGGTCCCGTCGCGGCCCGGCCCGCCGTCCTCCGGCTGCCCGCCCGCGGAGCGGGACGGCACGGGCGAGGGCGAGGGCGTCTCGGGACGGGGGGCGAAGGGGGTCGGCAGCACGCCGGTCCCGGCGGCCACCGCCACACCGCCGAGCAGCACGGTGACGGCGATGCCCAGGCCGGCGGCCCGTACGGGAAAGGCGCTGCGGCGCCGTACGGTCACGGGCCGCCAGTCGTCCCGCCGCCGGGTGCGCCGGGTCCGGTGCTCGCCGGCGTCCCGGGCCCGCCGGAACGCGTCGACGGCCGCGGCCTCGCGGGGGTCGGCGGGCTCGCCGGACGGACGGGCGTCGGCCCGGGCGGCGTACGGCGCGCCCTTGGGCGGACGGGCGGAGGGGACGGCGAGCGCGTCGGCGATCCGGTCGGCGAAGGGCGTGCGGAAGGGGTCCTCGGACGGGTCGGACGACCTGTCCCGGGACGATACGGAATGCCCGGCCGCTGCGGACCGCCCGGTCGGTTCCGTTCCCGCCGGGGTCTCCCGCGGGTCCCGCTGGCGTCTCATGTTCCGTCCCTCTGTCCCTGCGGCGGCTCGGCGGCCAGCATTCCGGCCAGTTTCTTCAGTCCCCGGTGTCCCGCGGTGCGGACCGCGCCCGGGCGCTTGCCCAGGACGCGTGCCGCCGCCGGGCCGTCGAGACCGACGACCACGCGCAGCAGGACCGCCTCGGCCTGTTCCCTCGGCAGGGAACGGATCAGGTCGAGCGCCTGCCCGGTGGACAGGGTCTCCAGCGCCGCGGCGGCCGTGTCGTGGCCGCCCGGCAGTTCCAGCACGTCCTGCTCGAGTAAGGCCGTCAGGGGCCGCCGCCGCTGCTTGCGCAGATGGTCCAGCGCCCGGTGGCGGGCGATCGTCGCCGTCCACCCCCGGAACCCCGCGCCGTCGCCGCGGAACCGCCCCAGGTCCCGGGCGATCTCCAGCCAGGCGTCGGAGGCGACGTCCTCGGCGTCCTCCCCGACCAGACCTTTCACGTACCCCAGCAGTCCCGGATGCACGATCCGGTACGCCCGGGCGAAGGCGTCCTCGTCCCCGCCCTGGGCCCGCTCCACGGCGATGCCCAGCTCCGCGTCGTACGCCCCCACGCTTCCCTCTTCGTACCGACTCCGCACCGTTCACCGTGCCCATGCCCCCGTGGACGCCGCACGTGCGCCCCTGCTCTCTGCGCCCCGGCGCACAGAAACGTCACAGCTTCGGGGCGCCGGTCACAGACAGCGGACCGGGGTGCGCACGCGTCCGTGGAGCAGCAGGTAGAACCGCTCGACGGAGTCCTCCGGGCCGTTCTCGAACCGGTTGACCACCTTGCCGAGCGGGTTCCACGCGCGCCCGTCGGGCATCCGGACGCCGACCGGCTGCCCGAAGTACGCGCGCTGCGCCGCGTCGAAGTCCACCCAGCGCGCACCGGCCCGGCGCACGATCACCTCGCCGGTGTACGCGCCGAGGCCCTGCAGGATCGCGTCGACCCGCACCCGCTCCGGCCGGTCGCGCCGGAGCCCGTCCACGACCAGGTCCACGAGGCGCAGGCTGGCCGCGGAGTAGTCGAGCGGCAGGCGGTTGCGCCGGGTCAGTCCCGCGACGAAGCGCGTGACGTAGGGCCGCATCCCGTCCGCCGTCGGCAAGCTCAGAGAGTCTTCATCCACACCGGATCAAGCGCCGTCCCTCACAAGATCGTCACGCGGTGCGGACGTGTTCGTCGTCACATCAGATGTCAACTGCCGGTTGACACCTCTCTACTGTCAACCTAGGGTTGCCTCCATGACGAATCCTGGCGGACCGAACATCCCCGTACGTCTCGACGACCTCATCGACGCGATCAAGAAGGTCCACCCCGACGCCCTCGACCAGCTCACCGACGCGGTCCTCGCGGCCGACCACCTCGGCGACCTCGCCGACCACCTCATCGGCCACTTCGTCGACCAGGCCCGGCGCTCCGGCGCGTCCTGGACGGACATCGGCCGCAGCATGGGCGTGACCCGGCAGGCCGCCCAGAAGCGCTTCGTGCCGAAGGAGCCGGACACCGCGCAGATGGACGCGAGCGCCGGGTTCAGCCGGTTCACCGCGCGCGCCCGGAAGGCGGTCGTGACCGGCCAGGAGGAGGCGCGGGCGGCCGGGAACGACCAGCAGGTTCCCGGCCACCTGACCCTCGGCCTGCTCGCCGACACCGAGTCGCTCGCCATGACCTGGCTGAAGACCCGGGGCGTGACCCCGCAGGCGGTACGGGACGCGGTGACGCCGACGCTGCCCGCGGCCGTCGCGGAGGTGCCTCCGCTGATCCCGTACGGCCCGGACGCCAAGAAGGTCCTGGAGCTGACCTTCCGCGAGGCGCTCCGGCTCGGGCACAACTACGTCGGCACCGAGCACATCCTGTTGGCGCTCCTGGAGCACGAGGACGGGCAGGGCCTGCTCTCCGGACTCGGCCTGGACAAGGCGACGGCGGAGACCGAGATCGCCGAGTTGGTGACCTCGGCGGCCGGCGCGGCCTCGGAGACCCCGCAGGACTGACCCGACCGCGGCCGCCACGGCCGCCACAGCCGCCTTGCACGGACATATCCACCCACAGCCCCCGCCGCCCGCGCGGCGGGGGCTGTGATCCGTGCCACAGAACTCCTCTCCGGCGTGACGTTTGAACCCCGGCCCGCGCTGTGTGGGTGTGCCCGCTGCTGTGACGCGTGGGCCGGACGTGAACTTCTGAGCACGTAACTCACCCGAGGAGTGGGGCACTTGAGCCCACGCAGATCGCATGCGTACCGACCTCTGAGCACCAAGCGCCGAGCCTGGCTGACCCTGGGGGCCGTCGTGCTCGGCGGGGCCGGGGTGGTCACCGTCGCGGTGGCCAACCCGTCGGACGAGCCGCCGAAGCCGCCGTCGGCGCGCAAGGGCGGCGTGTTCGACTACGCCCTCGAGGCCACGGCCGTCGGCAAGCGCGAGCTGGCGAGCACCGACACGAAGACCTTCTCCATGGTCGGCGTCAGCTGGGACTCCGCCAAGGCGAAGTTCGACGGCGCCGTGGAGGTCCGCACCCGGTCCGTCGAGACCGGGAAGTGGTCCGGCTGGCAGCACCTGGAGCGGTCCGCCGACCAGCCCGAGGGCTCCGACCTCGCCGGTGTCCGCGGCTCGACCGAGCCGCTCTGGGTCGGCGCGTCCAACGGCGCCCAGGCCCGCGTGGTCGACCAGGACGGCAGCCGGATCCCGCTGCCCGGCGGCCTCGAACTGAACCTGATCGACCCGGGCGTGACCCCGCAGGAGGCCACCGCCCAGGGCCGCGCCCTGCAGGCCGGGCCGCAGGACCTGGCGTTCGCCGAGCCCGCCGCCTTCGTGGCCGAGGAGAGCGCGACGCCCGAGCCGCCCGCCCCCACCTCGCCGACCACGGAGCCGGGCACGGGCACGGACGCCGGCACCGGTGCGGAGCCGAGCACCGAGCCGACGCCCGCCACCTCGGCCCCGGAGTCTCCCGCCGCGTCCCCCTCCGGCACGCCGAGCACCGAGCCGACGCCGGAGCCGACCGCCACCGTGCCGGTGGCCCCGCCGTCGAACACCACCAAGCCGCCGATCATCTCCCGCGCCCAGTGGGGCGCCGACGAGACCAAGGTCGAGGACCCGCCGGAGTACATCGAGAAGATCCAGGCGGCGTACATCCACCACACGGTGGACAGCAACAACTACAGCTGCTCGGAGTCCGCCGCCCTGGTCCGCGGCATCTTCCTCTTCCACGTGCAGTCCAACGGCTGGAACGACCTCGGCTACAACTTCCTGGTCGACAAGTGCGGCCGGATCTTCGAGGGCCGCGGCGGCGGCACGGACCTGCCCGTCAAGGGCGCGCACACCTCCGGCTTCAACTCGTACTCCACCGGCATCGCACTGCTCGGGAACTTCGAGACCGGCAAGCCCACCCGGGCCGCGCTGGAGTCCGCCGCGCGCATCGCCGCGTACAAGCTCGGGCAGTACGGGGTCAGCCCCACCGGCAAGGTCACGCTGACCCGTCTCGTCAGCAACCCGGACGGCAGCACCTCGCCCGCCGGCGACGTCACGTTCAACACCATCTCGGGCCACCGCGACGGCTTCGCCACCGAGTGCCCCGGCGCGAACCTCTACTCCAAGCTCGGCGCGATCCGGGACTTCGCGGCCAAGCCCGGCCGCAACTCCGCGATCCCGACGTCCGACTTCAACCGGGACGGCATCACCGACCTGGTCGTCGGACTGCCGCGGGAGGCCGGCTTCGCCGGTCGCGTGAGCGTGCTGCCCGGCACCACCGCGGGCCCGAGCCACACCGCGAAGAAGAACCTGGACCAGAACAGCGCGGGTGTGCCCGACGCCAACGAGGCCAGTGACCTCTTCGGCTACGCCAGCGCCTGGGGCGACGTCAACGGCGACGGCAACGCGGACCTGGTCGTCGGCGTGCCGGGCGAGGACGGCGTCACCGGCCAGACCGACACCGGCTCCGTCTCGGTCCTGTACGGCCCCGGCCTGAGCAGCGGCCAGAGCTACTGGACCGCGGCGCGCGCCGCGGGCGAGAAGGTCGGCACCGTCGTCACCTCCGGCGACTTCAACGCCGACGGCAAGGCCGACATCCTCTCCGTCGCGCCCGGCGCGCCCGGCCGCTGGTGGGCCTGGGACGGCGCGACCGGCACGGCGAAGTCCGGCTACCTGAACACGGCGGCGTACACCGCGGCCGTCGGCGCGGTGGCGGCCGCCACGGGCGACTTCGACAAGGACGGCTACGCGGACGTCGCGATCAACTACCGCGACCCGTCCTCGGTCGGCCGGGTCCTCGTCCTGAAGGGCTCCTCGGCCGGCCTCACGCGCGGCGGACTGCTGAGCACCCGGGGCGGGCGTTCGCTCGCGGCGGGCGACCTCAACGGCGACGGCTACGACGACATCGTGGTCGGCCAGCCGGCCACCACGGAGTCCGGTCACGCGCTCAAGGGCGGCGCCGTCACCGCGGTGCTCGGCTCGTCGACCGGCCTGACCGCCACCGGCAGCCGGACCCTCGGCCAGGACTCGGCGAACGTGTACGGCACGGGCGAGGTCGGCGACGACTTCGGCGCGGCCGTCTCGATCGGCGACGTCAACCTCGACGGGTACGGCGACGTGCTGGTCGGCATGCCGGGCCAGGACATCTCCGCGAACGGCACCGTCCTGGCGAACGCCGGCATGGCGATCTACCTGCCCGGCACGTCCACCGGCCCGACCGGCACCGGCTCGACCGGGTACGCGCAGGGCTACAGCGGCCTGCCGGGCGCGGCCGAGGCCAACGACCGCTTCGGCTCGGCCGTCACGCTGAAGGACCTGTCCGGCTACGTGCGGGCGGACCTGGCGATCGGCGCGGACGGCGAGGACGCGAACAACGGCACGATCGTCCAGATCGACAACGGCAGCGCAGGTGTCGCGCGGGCGTCCGGTCTGTACTACGGCATGACGCAGCTGGGCACGGTGGCCGGCGCGCGCATCGGCATGATGCCGCTGGTCCCGTAACGCGGCGAGGTGAACGAGGAGAGGCCCGCCGGACGATGTCCGGCGGGCCTCTCCCCTTTTGCTCTTCCGCCGCGTCAGGCGGTGCGCGCACGGCGCGAGACGACGGCCTTCAGGACGCGGCGGCCCTCCGTCGACAGGTCCCGGGCGCGGCGCAGCCCGGTCGGCCCGTGCTCGGCGGACTCGAGGACGGCCTGCTGGCGGCGGAGTTCGCCGGCCAGCAGCGGCCCGGCGCCCTCGGTCTCGCCGGCCCGGCAGCGCTCCACCAGCGCGGCGCGCTCGCTCTCCGCGCCCGCGTCGTACCGCGCGTGCAGGGTGAGCGCGGCAGCCGAGCAGGCGTCGGCCCAGGCGCGCAGCGGCTCCTCGGCCCAGTCGGCGGGCGCGGCGCCGAGCATCGCGCGGACGTCCCCGGCGTGCGGGGCGGCGCCGCCCGCGCCGTCGAGTTCGGCCCCGGCCTTGCCGACCGCCTCGCCCCAGGCCGCGCCCCCGCCCCCACGGGCCACGGCGGCCCACGCGGGCCGCAGCACGTCCGCCGCGTCGGGGTCGAGCAGCGGCAGGCAGCGATCCAGGCACGCGAGCCCGGCGGCGGCCAGACCCCGCTCGTCGGCCAGGGCGATCATTTCCAGCAGGCTTCGGCTCGTTGCCGACGTCATGAGACGCCTCCCGTCGCGGACGCAGTACTTCCTTCTACTGCGCCGACCGTGATGATTCCGTCACTGAGTGGCTGGAATCATGCCCGTGGCCCTGGTGTGCTGCATAGAGGTCAGCCGACGGATCACACCCCGAGCGACTTCTCGCGGCTCAGCCCCGCACCTCCGCCGCCAGCGCTCGGAACGTCGGCCAGTCCATGGTCGGGCGGCGGGCGTCCCAGAGTTTCTGGGCCGTGGCCGTCACGGGGAGGCGGATGCCGGCCGCGACCTGGGTCTGGGTCTGGGCGGTGGCGCGGTCGCACCAGACGGCGAAGCGGCCGCCGAGGATCAGGGGGTCGTAGCCGGCCGCGACCGGCGTCGTGCCGCGCAGGACGCGGGGGGTCCACTCCTCGTAGATGGCCCGGCCGGTGGGGTACTTGAACTGATTGGGCTCGCCGAGGACGTAGTAGAGGTACTTGTCGTTCAGGTTCACGACCTTGCGGCCCTCCGCCAGGTACTCCGACGGCGGGCGGGCGCCGATCTCCGTGCCGGTCCAGTACTCGACCTCGATACGCCGGTCCGCGCTCACCCGGCCGCCCCGGAAGAACCCGTCGTTCCACGCCTTCGCCGTCTTGCCGGCGCCCCGCACCACCGCCGCCCGGTCGTTCAGCCAGCCCTCGGCCAGGTCCGCGACGCTCGCCCCCGCCCCGTACTTTGCCGTCGCCGCGCTCGCCAGCTGCGGGTACGAGGCGGCCGGGTCCCGCACCGTCAGCGCCTGGTACTCGTCCGCGCCGACGTGGAACCAGCCGCCGGGGAACAGCGCCGCGTACTCGCGGAGCAGGTCGTCGACGATCCCCGCCGACTCGGGCTTCGAGATGTCGATCGCGCCCTGCCGCGGCACCCCCTGCACGTTGCGCAGCTGGAGGTCGGGGTGGGCCCTCAGGACCGCGCCGAGGTGTCCGGGCGAGTCGACCTCCGGCACGACCGTGATGTGCAGGCTCGCCGCGAGGGCGATGATGCGCCGCACCTCGGCCTTGGTGAGGTGCTCGGCGGAGACGATCTCCGGGTGGCTGTCCGAGGCGATCCGGAAGCCCTGGTCGTCGGCGAAGTGCAGCTCGAACTGGTTGAGCTTGAGGTCCGCGATCTCGCGCAGCCGGGCCTCGATCCAGCCCGCGGTGAAGAACTTGCGGGCGATGTCGACCTGGAGGCCGCGCTGCGGCTTCGCGGGCCGGTCGCGGATCACGCCCTCGGGGACCACCCCGGCGGACCGTACGGCCTGCTTCACCGTGCGGGTGCCGTAGAAGACGCCGGCCTGGTCCGGGCCGGTGATCCGGACGTTTCCGCCGGTGGCGGTCAGGGTGTACGACTCCGGCGCGCCGCTCCCGCCGAGCGCCAGCTCGATGTCGTGGGGTCCGGCCGCGACCGTCCCCCGGAAGGCGACCTTCAGCTCGCCCGCGAGCAGCTTCCCCTCGTCGGTGAGCGCCTCGCTGCCGGCGGCGACGACGATTCCGGCCGCCGGGCCGGGACTCCAGCCGGGGCCGCGGGCGGGTCGGTGCTCCTGCACGGCGGGGATGGTGCGCGGCGCCGTGGAGAGCGGGTAGGTGCGGGTCGGCGTGGGCGTGGGCGTCGGCGAGGGCGCGGCGGAGGTCGCCGGGCTCGACGCCGCCGAGCCGGTCGGTGTCGGCGTCCCGCCGGCGCCGGCGTCCGGCGCGCCGTTCGAACAGGCCGCCACGCCGGCCGTCGCCAGCACGGCGGCCATCAGCACCGGGCCGGTCCGCCGGCCGCGTATGAGATACCGCATCACTCGGCATCCTCCCCCGAACGGCCCTTACCGGCCATTCGGGGCATTTTCGGCAATTCACTCCATCGCGGCGCCGCGTACGTCCACCCCAGGTTCCGAAACCCTCCCTTCCGGGTGAAATTCGCGCATCCGTCGGACAGTTCCCCCGACCCGTCGATAGCGTTGCGCCACATCCACCTCACCTCTCCCGCGTTCGGAGCTTCCGCTGACCAGCGACACCCATGCCTGCTCCAGGAACCCGGTCCCACCCGCCATACCTGCCCAGCACGGCGACACACGGCACCCCGGCGGCCTCGCCGGTTTCAACGCCGCCCCGCACGCCGCCGCCGCGGCCACGCTGCTGGCCTGCTGCGGCAGCCGCCGCTGGGCCGAGCGGATCGCCGCCCACCGCCCGTACCCGACGGTCGACGCGCTGCTCGCCGCCGCCGACGAGGCCGGCTACGACCTCTCCTCGCCCGACCTCGACGAGGCCCTGGCCCACGAGTCCACGGCCGCGCCGGCCCTCGGCACGCCGCCCGCCGCGCTGACCGCGCTGCGCGCCGCGCACGCCGCGTACGAGAGCACCTTCGGACACGCGTTCGTCATCAGCCTGGACGGAGTGCTCCCGGACGAGCGGCTCGACCAGGTCCTTGCCGGGATCCGGTCACGTCTCGGCAACGAAAGGGACGAGGAGCGGTCGGTGGCCGCCGACGAGCTGCGCCGGCTGGCCCGCGCCCGGCTCACCCGTTCGGTCGCAGGTCCGTGAGTTCGTCCGGAATACGGGCGTTCCAGGGCCGAGTGATAGCCCGTCCGTGCCTGTTTGATCACACTGGCGGACCCCGCGCGAGCGAACCGACAAGTCGTCGCTACGATGACCGGGGCCGGTGGACCGTACCCGGCCGGGTCAGACCGACACTGAAGCCGGCCGACCCTGATCCCCGCTCCCGGAGGGTTTTTCCGTGCCGGCTGGAACGCTGTACCGCGGCCGGGAAGGAATGTGGAGCTGGGTGGCTCATCGAGTCACCGGCGTCCTCATCTTCTTCTTCCTGTTCGTACACGTGCTGGACACCGCTCTCGTCCGCGTCTCCCCCGAGGCGTACGACGAGGTCGTCGCGACCTACAAGACGCCGATCGTCGCTCTTCTGGAGTACGGCCTGGTCGCCGCCATCCTCTTCCACGCGCTGAACGGCCTTCGGGTCATCGCCGTGGACTTCTGGTCCAAGGGCCCGCGCTACCAGAAGCAGATGCTCTGGACCGTCGTGGGCGTCTGGGTGGTCCTGATGGCGGGCTCGCTGTACCCCGTCCTCGGCCACGCCGCACGTGAACTGTTCGGGAGCTGACGCCAGAAATGTCTGCTGACACCACCTCCGCGATCGGTCCCGTCGAAGGCGCCGCCGCCTACGACGTGGAGAACCCGGCCCCGTACATCGAGGCCCCCCGCAAGCGCACCGGCAAGACCCCGCGCGCGACCCGCGGCAACTTCGAGATGGCCGCATGGCTCTTCATGCGCCTGTCCGGCGTCGTCCTCGTCGTGCTGGTTCTCGGCCACCTGCTGATCCAGCTCTTCCTGGACGGCGGCGTCTCCAAGATCGGCTTCGCCTTCGTGGCCGGCCGCTGGGCGTCCCCGTTCTGGCAGACCTGGGACCTGCTGATGCTGTGGCTCGCCATGCTGCACGGCGCCAACGGCCTCCGTACCGTCATCAACGACTACGCGGAGCGCCCGAACACGCGCCTGTGGCTCAAGGGCCTGCTGTACACCGCCACGGTGTTCACCATCCTTCTGGGCACGCTGGTGATCTTCACCTTCGACCCGAACATCCGCTAGGCACGGGGCTGAGGTAATCCACGTCATGAAGATCCACAAGTACGACACCGTCATCGTCGGCGCCGGCGGCGCCGGCATGCGCGCCGCCATCGAGGCGACGAAGCGCAGCCGCACCGCCGTGCTGACGAAGCTGTACCCGACCCGCTCCCACACGGGCGCCGCGCAGGGCGGCATGGCCGCCGCGCTGGCCAACGTGGAGGAGGACAACTGGGAGTGGCACACCTTCGACACGGTCAAGGGTGGTGACTACCTGGTCGACCAGGACGCCGCCGAGATCCTGGCGAAGGAGGCCATCGACGCCGTCCTCGACCTGGAGAAGATGGGTCTGCCGTTCAACCGGACCCCGAACGGCACCATCGACCAGCGCCGCTTCGGCGGTCACTCGCGCAACCACGGCGAGGCCCCGGTCCGCCGGTCCTGCTACGCCGCGGACCGCACCGGCCACATGATCCTCCAGACGCTGTACCAGAACTGCGTCAAGGAGGGCGTGGAGTTCTTCAACGAGTTCTACGTCCTGGACCAGCTGATCACCGAGGTCGACGGCGTCAAGAAGTCCGCCGGCGTCGTCGCGTACGAGCTGGCCACCGGCGAGATCCACATCTTCCAGGCCAAGGCCGTGATCTACGCGTCCGGCGGCACCGGCAAGTTCTTCAAGGTGACCTCGAACGCGCACACCCTGACCGGCGACGGCCAGGCGGCCTGCTACCGGCGCGGGCTGCCGCTGGAGGACATGGAGTTCTTCCAGTTCCACCCGACGGGCATCTGGCGCATGGGCATCCTGCTGACGGAGGGCGCCCGTGGTGAGGGCGGCATCCTCCGCAACAAGGACGGCGAGCGCTTCATGGAGAAGTACGCGCCGGTCATGAAGGACCTCGCGTCCCGTGACGTCGTCTCGCGCTCCATCTACACGGAGATCCGCGAGGGCCGCGGCTGCGGTCCCGAGGGCGACCACGTCTACCTGGACCTGACGCACCTCCCGCCGGAGCAGCTCGACGCCAAGCTCCCGGACATCACCGAGTTCGCGCGCACCTACCTCGGCATCGAGCCCTACACGGACCCGATCCCGATCCAGCCCACCGCGCACTACGCCATGGGCGGCATCCCGACCAACGTCGAGGGTGAGGTTCTCAGCGACAACACCACCGTCGTCCCGGGCCTGTACGCGGCCGGCGAGGTCGCCTGTGTCTCCGTGCACGGTGCCAACCGCCTCGGCACCAACTCGCTGCTCGACATCAACGTGTTCGGCAAGCGCTCCGGCATCGCCGCCGCCGAGTACGCCGCCAAGCACGACTTCGTCGAGCTGCCGGAGAACCCGGAGTCGCTCGTCGTCGAGACGATCGAGAAGCTCCGCAACTCCACCGGCAACGAGCGGGTGGCCGACATCCGTCGTGAGCTGCAGGAGACGATGGACGCCAACGTGATGGTGTTCCGTACCGAGCAGACCATCAAGACGGCCGTCGAGAAGATCGCCGAGCTGCGCGAGCGCTACGAGAACGTGTCCATCCAGGACAAGGGCAAGCGCTTCAACACCGACCTCCTGGAGGCCGTCGAGCTGGGCAACCTGCTCGAGCTGGCCGAGGTCATGGCCGTCTCGGCCCTGGCGCGCAAGGAGTCCCGCGGCGGTCACTACCGCGAGGACTACCCGAACCGCGACGACGTCAACTTCATGCGCCACACGATGGCGTACCGCGAGGTCGGCGAGGACGGCTCCGAGACCGTGCGTCTCGACTACAAGCCGGTCGTCCAGACCCGCTACCAGCCGATGGAGCGTAAGTACTGATGGCTACCCCCGTACTGGACAAGGTCGAGGCGGAGGCCGCCGCCTCCCCGTACATCACGGTCACCTTCCGGATCCGCCGCTTCAACCCCGAGGTCTCGGACGCGGCGGTCTGGGAGGACTTCCAGCTCGAGATCGACCCGAAGGAGCGTGTGCTCGACGGTCTCCACAAGATCAAGTGGGACCTGGACGGCACGCTGACCTTCCGTCGCTCGTGCGCGCACGGCATCTGCGGCTCGGACGCGATGCGGATCAACGGCAAGAACAGGCTCGCCTGCAAGACGCTGATCAAGGACATCAACCCCGAGAAGCCGATCACCATCGAGGCCATCAAGGGCCTCACGGTGATGAAGGACCTCGTGGTCGACATGGAGCCGTTCTTCCAGGCGTACCGGGACGTCATGCCGTTCCTGGTCACCAAGGGCAACGAGCCGACCCGCGAGCGCCTGCAGTCCGCCGAGAACCGCGAGCGCTTCGACGACACCACCAAGTGCATCCTGTGCGCCGCGTGCACGTCGTCCTGCCCGGTCTTCTGGAACGACGGCCAGTACTTCGGTCCGGCCGCGATCGTCAACGCGCACCGCTTCATCTTCGACTCGCGTGACGAGGCGGGCGAGCAGCGCCTGGAGATCCTGAACGACAAGGACGGTGTGTGGCGCTGCCGCACCACGTTCAACTGCACCGACGCCTGCCCGCGTGGCATCGAGGTCACCAAGGCGATCCAGGAAGTGAAGCGCGCGCTGATCACGCGTCGCTTCTGACCGGTCGCCCGGCGCAAGGGCCCGCTTCTGTACGCTTCGGCGTGCGGAAGCGGGCTTTTACGTTGTGGAGAGCGGGGACTCATGAGCGAGCCGAACCCGTACAAGTCGGACGACGGCGGGTACCAGTGGGGGCCGGACCAGCAGCCGGGTGTGCCCGGTTACGGCTATCCACAGCAGACGCCGATGCCCGGCGCGCCCGTCCCGCCGCCCTACCCGCCGATGGCGCCGCCCGGCACCGGCCCGACGCTGAGCCTGGGTGACATCGCGATCGTCGGCGACCAGATCATCACGCCCGCCGGGCCGATGCCGCTCAAGGGCGCGGTGTGGAACGCGGCGGACATGTCGCGGGTGGAGGAGCGGATCCCGCCGGTCGCTATCGTGCTCGCCGTGGTCTTCTTCCTGTTCTGCCTGCTGGGCCTGTTGTTCCTGCTGATGAAGGAGAAGCAGACCACCGGCTACGTCCAGGTGACCGTGACCAGCGGCGGCCGGCACCACTCCACGCTGATCCCGGCCACCACGCCCGACACCTTCTTCTGGGTGATGGGTCAGATCAACTACGCCCGGACGCTGAGCATCTGACCCCTCGTCTCATCCGAGCTGACTGAGGATCGTCGGGTCGGTGATCGACGTGTCGTCCGCGAGGAGCATCGCCTTGCTGAGGACGATCGCGAGCATTCCGTCGCCCTCGTACGGCAGCGGGCCCGCGGCGACCGCCGCCTTGGCGGTGGACTTCGGGACGATGCACAGATAGCGGTCGTGCGGCGCGATCAGCACGTTGCCCGAGCCGAGGTGGATCCGGTACGTGTGCAGCGCACCGCGCACGTGCAGGAACCGGCCCTCGACGGTGCACCGTTCGCCGATCGCGAGCCGGGGCACCAGGCGGGCGAGCAGCTCGCGGCGGGTCTCGGCGCTCTGCGAGAGCTCGCCGAAGCCGTACCGCTCCCAGTAGTCGCGGTGCCGACCTCCCGGGCCGCCGTCCTGCCACGTCGGGTCGTTGCCGACGCCGGCCACGCCGACGAACAGGTCGACGTCGCGCAGGACTTCGGTGAGCACCTGCTCCGGTATCCGCTCCAGCGGCAGCGGATCGGACGCGGTGGTGTACCGACCGCCGCCCGCGTGGGCCCAGTTGTGCTCCGCGTCCAGTCGATGGAAGCGGACCTGATCGGTGGCGACCCGGTCGTAGGCGTACGAGGTCGTGAGGTCGCCGTCCTGGTCGCCGCCGACCCCCTCCACCCAGTACTCGGCGCGCAGACCCCACTCGGGCAGCTCGCGGTACAGCGGGGGGTACGAGTCGTCGACGGCCAGCCGCAGCTTCGCCGTCCAGCCGCGCTGTACGGCCAGGGCGTTGAGCTGGTACTGGCGCAGGACGTGCCCGGCGAAGCGGTTGGAGTACGTGGCGGTCGCGCGCTCGGCGTCGGTGAGCGGGTACACCTCGCGGTGCGCCTGCTTGAACGGCTGCGTGACGCCGAGCTGTTCGAGTCGGTCACGGCAGGCGCTGATCTCCTCGGCGGGGCGGCCGACGGGGTGCCAGAGGGTGACGGTCGCGGTGCGCGTCGGGCACACCGGGTCGCCCCGGAGGGTGCGCAGGTCGGTTCCGTCGAAGAGGACCGGGGTCTCGCCGCCGACGGCCCAGATCAGCCGGCGGGCGAGCGTGCCGACGAGCGGGTGGTCGAGGATCCGCTCGCGCCAGGTCCAGAAGTTCCAGCTGCGGCGGGCGAGGAACTGCCGGTCCAGGCGGTCGCTCTGCGCGGTCAGCATCTTCTCGATGTCCTTGAGGGACGCCTTGAGTTCCTTGAGCGCGTCGGCGTGGTCACGGCGGACCTCGGCGGGCACGGTCGCGACCTGCCTGCCCTTGGCGTTGGTCCAGGTGAGCCTCGCCTTGGTGCCTTGCACCTCCAGGAGCCCGTGCGCGTCGCCGAGCCGCACCTCGCGGCGGCCGACGTCGGTGAGTCCGAAGGCGGGGACGGCCAGCTCCTCGATCTCCGCGCGGCCGACGCCCCGTTCGGCCGCCTTGGCGTCCAGGGCGGCGGTGAGCTGCTTGAGAGTGCCCTTGAAGGTCACCTTCGCGGAGAGCCGGGCCAGTTCGCCGAGTGCGGCCTCGTCGTCGGTGCGGGCCAGGGCGAGCACGGCCGCGTTGGCGACCTTGGGGCTGTGCGGGCCGATGCCCGGGACCTTGCGCAGGGAGACCTCGACGAGCCGGCCGAGGGCGCGCACGGCGGCCGGGTCGGCCGGGAGCAGGGACAGCAGCCAGGCGAGGCCCTTGAGGGCGACCGAGTTGTACGGGTCATAGGTCTTGTTGTGGTCGGTCCAGCCCTCGCGCACGTACAGCTCGATGGTGCGCGGCGCGCCCACGAGGCCGATCCAGCGCGCCAGCATGTCGCGCACGGCCTCGGGGCCGCCGGCCTCCGCGGCGAGCGCGAGCGCCTCCTTGTCCCAGGCGACGGTCGGCCGGGCGGCGGTGGCGGTGAGCAGGTGCGCGAGCAGCCGGGCCGGGGCGTCGGCCATGGCCTGCTCGGCCCAGGGCTCGCCGGGGCTGAGGACGGGGTCCTCGATGCGGCCGAGGATCTTCTGGAGGGTCTTGTCCGTCAGGTACGTGCTGTTCTGGCAGCGGCGCAGCAGCGCGACGAAGCCGCCGGGCAGCGGCCGGCCGGCGTCGAGCTCGCCGCGGGCGAGGGCGACGAGTTCGTTGGTGGCGTAGAACTCGTACGCGGTCCGCAGCTCCTCGATGCGCTTCAGGCGCTCGACGGACAGCTGGTCGCCGGGCAGGTCCCGGCCCGCGATCCCGGCCAGGGTGAGCACGACCGAGCGGACGTTCTCGGCGTCCGTGCCGCGCTGGTAGCGGGCGACCCAGGCGCCGACGAGGCGCACGCGCTGCTCCTCGGACAGCCCGCGGACGAGCGCGGGCAGTTCGGCCCGCTCGCCCGACCACCGGTTGTTGTCGATCGTGCCGATCCGCACCAGCGTCTCGGCCAGCTCCCCCATGTTGTCCCGGTCGACGATCTCCTGGACCCGGTCGCGTACGTCCTGCGCGTTCATCATCCCCCCACCAGCGGGACCAGCTTGAGGAACGTGACCTCGACGCCCGGGCCCAGTTCCACCGTCTCGTCGAGGTCCTCGACCTGACGGTCCCCCACCAGGACCAGGAAGCCGTTCCGGCCGAACGCCTCGACCGCGCGGGCGAACTCGCGCTCGGCCTGTTCGGGCGCGGCCTCCTGCGCCACGCGGCGGCGGATCAGCTCGCGCAGCGCGAGGCGTTCCTCGGTGACGGCCAGGCCCCCGGCCTCGGTCCGCGCCCCTGACGTCGTCTCGTCGACGAACTTCACCATTGCCATGCGGAGCAGCGTAGGAGAGCCGTCTGACAACGGCCCTGCCGGGCTCGGGAGGGGAGCGGGCGCAGACCGTCGGGCTCAGGCGTGCCAGTGGTCGGTGACGCCCTCCTCGGCGACCAGCATGACGCGCCGGAGCAGGTCGTTGAGCCGCGTCAGTTCGTCCTTGTCGAGGACGCCGAGCAGCCGCTCCTCCTCGTGGCCGAGGAAGTCCATCGCGCCGACCCAGGTCTCGCGCCCGGAGGCGGTGAGTTCGACGACGACCCGACGGCGGTCGGTCGTCGACTGCGTACGGCGGACGAAGCCGCGCTTCTCCAGGGCGTCGAGGCGGCCCGTGACGGAGGCGGGCGCGAGGTCGAGGTCCTGCGCGAGCTCGGAGGGCGCGGCGCTGCCGCCGCGGCCTGCCAGCTTGTGCAGGGTGTCGAACTCGTGGCGTTCCAGATCGAAGTCGACGAGCGACTGCTCGCGCACCCGGCGCAGGTGCACGGAGAGCTTCTTCATGCGGGTGACCGCGCCCTCGACGGCCGGGTCGAGGCCGGGCAGCACGGGCTGCCAGCGGGCCACGTGCGCGTCGGTCCAGTCGCGCCGCGGGGGTTCCGCGGGCGGGGTCGGGGGCTGCGTCGGCTCCATGGACCGATCGTACGTCGATGTCCACGATCCTTCGCCCCCGAATATTTCGTTGACGAATTATTCGGTACCGAAATATTCTCGCGGTCATGCCTGCCGCTCCCGGCGACGCCGTCGTCGCACCCGACGCCGTGCCCCTCCCCCACCCGCTGCGCACCCGCGACTTCCGGCTGTTCTTCGCCGGCCGCACGCTCTCGCTGCTCGGCGACGCGGCGATCCCCGCCGCGCTCGCCCTCGCCGTCCTGAAGGCCACCGGCTCCACCTCGGCACTCGCCCTCGTCCTCGCCTGCGCGGTGGTCCCCAAGCTGCTCCTGCTGCCGCTGGGCGGCGTGGCCGGCGACCGGTTCGACGCCCGCACGATCGCCCTGACCACCGACCTCGTCCGCTGCGCGACCCAACTCCTCGTCGGCGCCCAGCTGCTGAGCGGCCATCCGACGCTCTGGGTCATCGCCGCCGCCGAGGTCGTCGGCGGCGCGGCTGGGGCGTTCGCCATGCCGACCGGCGCGCCCCTGGTCAAGGGCACGGTGGCCACCGCGTCCCTGCACGCCGCCAACGCCGCCCTGGGCATCGCGCAGAGCGCCACCCGCCTCGGCGGCCCGCTGCTCGGCGGCACGCTGGTGCTGACCGTCGGGGCCGGCTGGGCGTTCGTCCTCGACGCGGCCAGCTTCGCCGTCAGCGCCGCGCTGCTGACCGCCGTCCGCGTCGTACGGGTTCCCGTCCCCCGCAGCACCCTGCGCGCCGACCTCCGCGAGGGCTGGCAGGAGGTCAGGACCCGGGACTGGTACTGGACCAGCCTGATCGGCCACAGCGCCTGGAACGGGGCCGCGGCCGTCCTGCTGACCCTCGGCCCGGCGATCGCGGTCGCGCAGCTGGGCGGCGAGGCCACCTGGGTCGTGTTCCTCTGGGTCGGTTCGGTCGGTCTGCTGCTGGGCTCCCTCGTCGCCGGCCGGGCCCGCCCCCGCCGCCCCGTCCTCGTCGCCAACCTCGGCCTCGCGACGTACGCGCTGCCGCTGGTGCTGCTGGCCCTGCCCGCGCCGGCACCGGTGACGATCGCCGCGTACGGGATCGCGCAGGCCGGCCTCGGGTTCCTGTCCCCGGTGTGGGAGACCGCCGTCCAACGGGCCGTCCCCGCCCACGCGCTGGCGCGCGTCACCTCGTACGACTGGCTGCTCTCGCTCGCCGCGATGCCCCTCGGCTACGTCCTGGCCCCGCTCGCCGCCGCGGCCTGGGGGTCCGAAGTACCGCTGCTGGTGGCGGCGGTGGCGGTCGGCGGGTGCTGCCTGGGCACGGCGCTGGTGCCGGGCGTACGGCGTTTCGGGGCGGAGGAACGGTCCACCGTGCGGGCCGACTGAGACGTTGTCGGTGGAGTCCCCTACCGTCGTGCACATGGTGGGGAGCACGAGCCTGGAGAGCAGGCTGGACGAGGCCGCCGCGGCCGACGCCGCGGCGGACGGCGGGCGGATCGGCACGCTGCTGCAATCGCTGGACGACGCGGGGCGGCGGGCCGCCGCACTGCACCTGCACCGACGCATGTGCACGGAACCCCGTCGCGTCGTCGGGCGGGCCCTCGCGGCCCTCGCGGAGCAGGAACTCGCCTGGACGACCGCCGAGTCGGACCTGCTGCTCGCACGGCTGCTGGGCAGGGACTCCCTCGTGTCGCCGTACGAGCTGGAGCAGGAGTTCATCACGCTGATGTCCCTCGCGCTCTCGGCGGCCGAGCGGGCCGAGGACTTCGACCGGCCCCGGCTGCGGGCGCTGCACCTCGCGGCCGACGGCGCATGGCTCTCCCACAGCAACGAGTACGCGCCATTGAAGCGGCGGGTGACTGCCCTGCTGGCCCGCGAGCCCCGGATCGGCCCGGACGGACTGCCCCGGCACGTCCTCGACGGCCTGGACGACTACGGTCCCGCGATGCGCGCCGCACACCCGGAACTGCTCGCCGGGCGGGGCACGGCCGCGTTCCTCGCGCACTGCCTCCAGGTCGGGCAGGTCCGGGCCACCAAGGCCTGGCGCGGACGGGCCGCGGAACTCCTCGCGGAGACCGAGGCCGGCGCGGAGCTGGTGCGGCGGCTGCTGGAGGGGATCGCCGCCCAGCCCGAGCACCACATCTCCGACCTCAGCCCGTGGGGCATGAACTGGTTCGGCATCGCCGCCGACACCAACACCTGCCTGGTGCGCGGACTGCTGTGGGCGGCGCGCGACCTGGACACCGACTGGGCGGCCCCGCTGATCGGCGAGGTCGCGATCAACGCCGGTACGGGCATGGGCGGGTCGGGCGGCTCCTGCCGCAGCCAGCCGCTGACCACGACCGCCGTCGCCGTCCTCGGCGAGTTCGACGGGCCGCACGGCGAACAGGCGATCCAGGCGCTGGCCCGGGTCAGGACCAAGGTCCGCAACCGGACGGTGCTCAAGGGCCTCGCCAAAGCCGTGGAGGCCGTCTCCGCGCGGGCCGGGCTCACCCCGTCGATGCTGCGCGAGCGCGGCGTACCCGACCACGGGCTCGACGCGCGCGGGATGAGGGAGGAGCCGCTCGGGGCGTACACGGCGGTGCTGTCGGCCGCGGCTCCGGGCGTGGCCGGGCTGTCGTTCCTGGGCCCCCGGGGCAAGGCGCTGAAGTCCGCGCCCAAGGCAGTCCGTGAGGAGCACGCCGAGGCCCTGAAGCCGCTCCGGCGCGCCCTGAAGGAGCTGCGGACTCTGCTGGCCGGCGAGCGGGCCCGCCTGGAGGAACACCTGGCCGCCGGGACGACCTGGGCGGCGGCGGACTGGCAGCGGTACGGCATCGACCACCCAATCACCGGTTCGGTCGCCCGCGCCCTGCTGTGGGAGGTCCGCGCCGACGCGGAGGACGGCGAGCGCTGGACGGCCGGTCTGCCCGAGCGGACCGGCGGCGGCTGGGCGCTGGCCGGACCCGACGGCACCGCGACCCCGGTCGGCCCGGGGGCGCGGGTGCGGCTGTGGCATCCGCTGCGGGCCGGGGCCGACGAGGTCGCCGAGTGGCGCGAGGAACTGACCGCACGCGAGGTGCGGCAGCCCTTCAAGCAGGTGTTCCGCGAGGTGTACCCGCTCACCCCCGCCGAGGCGACGACGGGCACCTACTCCAACCGCTTCGCCGGCCACGTCCTGCGCTACGGCCAGGCCCGGTCGCTGATGACCGAACGCGGCTGGACGGGCAACCACCTGGGCCACTTCGGCGACAACTACGCCGCCGAGATGCTCAAGGAGCTGCCCCGTCCCGGCGAACTCCCGCTGTCCGAGGGCGTGTTCTGGCGGGCCCGGTTCTTCGTCGAACTGGTCGACGCCGGGACGCGGGGCGACGGGGTCGCCGAGCTGTGCTCCACCGACCAGGTGCGGATCGAGCGCCGCGCGGCCTCGGCCGGACCGCGCGGGGCCTGGGACACCGCCCCGCTCACCGACGTCCCGGCGCTGGTGCTGTCGGAGGCGCTGCGGGACGTCGACCTGTTCACCGGCGTGGCGTCGATCGGCGCCCACCCCGACTGGCGGGACCGCGGCGCGGACCGGGCGTACGGCACGTACTGGCAGACGTACGCCTTCGGCGAGCTGACCGAGTCCGCGAAGCTGCGGAAGGAGGCCCTGGCGCGGCTCCTGCCGCGCACCCGCGTGGCCGACCGGATCGAGCTGACGGACCGCTTCCTGCGCGTCCGGGGCGACCGGCGTACGTACCGGATCCACCTGGGCTCGGGCAACATCCTGATGGAGCCGGACGACTCCTACCTGTGCATCGTCGCGGACCGGGGCACGGCGGCCCGGGGCGACCGGCTCTTCCTGCCGTTCGAGGAGGACGGCGGGCTGCTGTCCGTGATCCTGTCGAAGGCGTTCCTGCTCGCCGACGACGCGAAGATCACCGACCCCACCATCACCGCCCAGCTGCGCCGGGGGCTGTGACGCCGGCCAGGAACCGCGTCAGCAGCTCGGCGGTCTCCGCCGGGCGCTCCAGGGACGGGAGATGCCCCGCCCAGTCCAGGACGAGGTGACGGGCGTCCGGCAGCGTCTCCGCGAGGCGGACGGCGATCTGCCGGAAGTCGTCCACGTCCTGGGCCCCGGACACGGCCAGGACGGGCACGGAGATGCGCGCGAGGTCGGCCGCGGCCACCTCAGCGCCCACCGGCCAGTTCTCCTCCGGCACCGCCAGCTGGACGTCGAAGGCGCGCCGCTGCATCAGCCGGACCAGCTCGCGCGCGGCCTCGTCGGCGTCCGGGCCGAGCCAGAAGTCGACGTTGAGGTCCACCGCCGCTGCGACGTCACCGGCCTCCAGGAACGCGTCCTCGGCGGTCCCGAAGGCGCGGAGGTCGGCGCTCGGCTCGTGCCCGGGAGCGCCGGCGCACAGCAGCGCGAGGGCGGAGACCCGCTCGGGGTGGAGCACGGCGAGTTCGAGCGCGACCTTGCCGCCGAACGAGGACCCGACGACGGCGGCGCGCTCGACCCCGAGGGAGTCGAGGAGCGCGCGGACGTCCTCGGCATGGGTGTGCGGGGCATCGATCGGGGTCTCCCCGAAGCCGCGCAGATCGCACCGGACCACCCGGTGGCCGGCCTCGGCCAGGGCGTCGAGGGAAACGTCCCACATCCTCCGGTCGCAGACGCCGGAGTGGAGCAGGACGACGGTCGAGGGGCCTTCACCGGCCAGGTCATGAGCAAGGATCACCCGCAGACCCTAAGCAGCCGGGCCGTCGCCCGCCTCGGCTTTTCTCCCGCCCCGCGCGCCCGGCTAGGCTCGGACACCGTGAAGGACGTGAAGGAAGAGAAGGCCGCCGAAGCCGGGAGGCCCCCCGAGGCCGCCAAGGCCCCCGCCGGCAAGGCCCTCGCCGGCAAGGCGCCCGCCGAGAAAGCCCCTGCCGCCAAGGCCCCCAAGAGCGAGCAGACCCGCACCCTCATCCTCGAGACCGCGCTCCGCCTGTTCAGGGAGCGCGGCTACGACAAGACGACGATGCGGGCCATCGCCCAGGAGGCCGGCGTCTCCGTCGGCAACGCGTACTACTACTTCTCCTCCAAGGAACACCTGGTCCAGGGGTTCTACGACCGGATCGCCGAGGAGCACCAGACGGCCGTGCGGGAGATCCTGGACGGCGGCGAGAAGGACCTCACGGCCCGCATCCGCGGGGTCCTGCTCGCCTGGCTCGACATCGCCGAGCCGTACCACGAGTTCGCGGCCCAGTTCTTCAAGAACGCCGCCGACCCGGACAGCCCGCTCAGCCCCTTCTCGCCCGAGTCGGAGGGCCCCCGCGAGGCCGTGATCGAGGTGCACCGCCGGGTCATCTCCGGCGCCTCGGTGAAGATCGACCCCGAACTCGCCGAGCCGCTCCCCCGGTTGCTCTGGCTCCAGCAGATGGGACTGGTCCTCTTCTGGGTCTACGACCGCTCCGAGGGCGCCGCCAACAGCCGCCGACTGGTCGAGCGCCTCGCCCCGGTCACCGCCCGCGCGATCTCGCTCTCCCGCTTCCGCATCCTGCGGCCCCTGGTCAAGGAGACCCACGACCTGCTGGCCGACTTCATGCCGACCGCGGCCGGCATGGCCGCCTCCGGCAAGCCCACCCGCGCCAAGAAGCCGGCCGCGGAGTAGGCACTCCCGCGAACCGGCTCCGGCCCAGGACCGGCCCCGGCCAGGGGCCGGAGCCGTCGGAGGGCTAGATCCAGCCCAGTTCCCACAGGCGCCAGATGCCCGTGCCGTCCGAGAGGTACTGCGAGCCGCCGACCGCCTGGGTCGACAGGACGTAGTCCTTCTTCTGCCACAGCGGGACCAGCGGGACGTCCTTGGCCACCTCGCGCTGGATCTCCTTGAAGTCCCCGGCCGCGCGGCCCCGGTCGCCGTACTGCTGGGTGGAGGAGATCAGCTGGTCGATGCGCCGGCTGGAGAAGCCGTTGTGCAGCGTGTTGTCGGTGCCGACCAGCGGGGCGGTGAAGCTGTCGGAGTCCGGGAAGTCGGGCAGCCAGCCGACCGTGTACGCGTCGTAGGCACCGGACGCGTACCCCTTCTGGAAGTTCTGCCAGTCCGCCTGCACGACCTTCACCTCGAACAGCTTGGTCGCCTCCAGCTGACGCTTCAGCTCGGCGGCCTCGGCCGCGTACGTGGCGTCCTTGCGGAAACCGAGGGTGAACGCGACCGGCGTCTTGACGTCCGCGTCCTTCAGGATCCGCTCCGCCTCCTTCGCGTCCGGCTTCGGGTACGCGTCGAAGAACGCCGTGCTGTGACCGGTGAAGCCCTGCGGGAGCAGCGAGTACAGCGGCGCGACCGTGCCGTGGAAGACGTTCGTGACGACCGCCGGCCGGTCCACGACCGCCGCTACGGCCCGCCGGACCGCCTTGTCGGACATCACCGAGCCCGAGCGCACGTTGAAGTTCAGGTTCCGGATCTCCGGGCTGTCCGCCTCGGTGAGCCGGATGTCGCCCTTCGTGTCGTCCAGCGTCGACACCATCTGCGGCGGCAGCTGCCGGTGCGTCACGTCGACCTTCTTGGTCTCCCACGCCTCCGCGAGCTGCTCCGACTCCTTGAAGTACTTGATCACCACGGCGCCGCCGGTCCGGTTGATCGCGCCCTTGTACTTCGGGTTCGGCTCCAGCCTGGCGCTGACGCCCGGCTTGTACTCCTTGAGCACGTACGGGCCCGAGCCGTCCACCCGGACGTCCTCGCGCAGCGACTTCGACGGGTACTGGGTCCGGTCCACGATCGAACCGGCGCCCGTCGCGAGCTTCTGCGGGAACGTCGCGTCGCGGCTGCTCAGGTTGAAGGTGACCGTCTGCCCCTCGGCGACGACCGACTTCAGCGTCGGGAACAGCGGCTGCGGACCGACGTCCGTCTTGATGCCGAGCATCCGCTCGAACGAGTACTTGACGTCCTCGCCGGTGATCTTCCGCCCGTTGGAGAACGTCAGATCGTCCCGCAGTTCGCACTGGTACGTCTGCAGCTTCATCCCGACGAACTTGCAGCTGCGCGCCGCGTCCGGCACCGGCGTGGTGGAGCCCGGGCTGAACGTCAACAGCGACTGGAAGACGTTGCTGTACATGGCCCACGAGCCGGCGTCGTACGCCCCGGCCGGGTCCAGTGAGGTCACTTCGTCGGTCGTGCCGACGGTGATCGGATCCTTCCTGACCTCGTCGGACGGCAGCAGCTGCCATCCTCCGAATCCGGCGGCCACCAGGACGCCACACGTGATGAGGATCCGCAGACGGACCGACTGCATTGCCGTGTTTCCTTTATTTCGAGCCCACCCCTGTCGCGACGGCCCCTATCCGATCGCGATGGCGCTCATCCCATCACACCGGTTTCACAAGCGGAAGAGGAAACCTTCACCACACACGCATATGTCCGGGATATGAGATTCGCGGGGCTGAACCGTACGTATCGGTCACTTCGCAATCGGTCACTCCGGGGCAAGTCAGGGCGCCTCGCCCGACCGCCCGCCGGCTCAGGCCCGCTTCGACGCGAGCTGTACGACGGTGATGTCGGAGGGCGCCCCGACCCGCACCGGCGGACCCCAGGCGCCCGCACCGCGCGACACGTACAGCTGGGTGTCGCCGTACCGCTCGAGACCGGCGAGGGTCGGATTGGCCCGGTCCGCGATGAGGTTGCCGGGCCAGAGCTGGCCGCCGTGGGTGTGGCCGGACAACTGGAGGTCGACACCGTGCTCGACCGCGTCGTGGATGACCACCGGCTGGTGCGCGAGCAGAACGGCGGCGCGGGACCGGTCTCGGTCGCCGAGCGCGCGGACGAAGTCCGGGCCCTGGCCCTCGCTCTCGCCGGCCACGTCGTCGACGCCCGCGAGGTCGAAGCCGTCGATCTCGACGCGCGCGTTCCGCAGCGGGTGCAGGCCGAGCTCGCGGACGTGGTCCACCCAGGCGTCCGCGCCGGAGAAGTACTCGTGGTTGCCCGTCACGAAGAACGAACCGTGCCGGGCCCGGAGCCGCGCGAGCGGCTCGGCGGCCGGGCCGAGGTTCTCGACGGTGCCGTCGACGAGGTCGCCCACCACCGCGATCAGGTCGGGCTGGGTGGAGTTGATCGCGTGCACGATCCGCTCGGTGTGGGCGCGGCCGAGAGTCGGCCCGAGGTGGATGTCGGAGACCACCGCGATCCGGTAGCCGTGGACCGCCCGCGGCAGCTTGGCCAGCGGCACGGTCACCCGCTTGATGCTCGGCCCGCGCAGCACGCCGTACGTGCCGTACCCGACGGTCCCCACGGCCGCGGCGGCCGCGGCCCCACCGACCACCCGGGACACGAACAGCCGCCGCGAGAAGTCCCCGGTCGGAGTGGCCCCCGCGGCAGGAGCCTCGCCCGGCGCCTCCTCCTCGGTCAGCAGCGCGCCGCCCTCCGGGCCCGCGGCCCGCGGCACACCGACGGCCACGGCCTCCGGCTCCGGCGCGGCCACCGGGGCCGCCTCACGCTTCCTCAGGACCCGCCGCAGCACGGGCCGGACCAGCTCGCCGACGAGCAGCGCCAGCGTCACGTACAGCAGCACCGCCAGCCACAGGTACCCGGGCCAGGCGACCGCCTGCTGGAGCCAGAACGGCGCGCCCGCGCGCCCCGACACGAGCGCCGCCACGGACAGCACCGGCAGCGCGACAGCGGCCACGGTCCCGATCCGCCGCGCGAGCCCGCCCGGAAGCGTCACATCCCGGACCAGGCGCCGCCACACGTACCAGTGAACCCCGACCAGCAGGGCCACGACCACGATCATCACCAGCAGTACGAGCAGCACGGCCCGGATCCCCTAACCCTGTTCGCGACGCGACGCGCGCACGCCACGCAACCCGATCACGCCGATCACCGTCCCCAGGACAAAGGACGTGATGGCGAGCAGTAGATGAACCCAGAAGTACGCCGTCGGTTCGCCCGCGTCGTCGAACGCGAGACCGCTCCCGTCGTTCCACAGGTTCTTAGCGAAAGTGATCCAGATGAACCAGCTCCACACGCCGAACGCGAGCAGGAACCAGGAGACGGACCGGCTGAGCTTCATGGCCCCAGTATCACCGGCGGCCCCACGGCGGCCACGTCCGGGTGGCCGGCTGGGGCGGACGGTCCTTGCGGGGTACGGAATGACGAGGTCCGCGTGTACGTTCTCGTCCGTGTCTGCTTCGAAGAAGGCCGCTCTGACGGTCACCACGGCTACCGCCGTCGCCGCCCTCCTTCCGCTCCTCACGGCCGCCCCCGCGCTCGCGCGACCAGTGGCGGACACGAAGGACAAACAGCCCAAGCCACCCGCGGTGATGTCCACCGTCGGCGGGTCGCTGCTGGGCCGGCCGGGGACGCAGGTGCAGCTCGGGGCGGGCGCGCCGGTGCTGCCGAAGCAGCTGTCGGGCCGGTCGTGGATCGTGGCGGACGCCGAGTCGGGTGACGTGCTGGCCTCGCACAACGCGCACTGGCGGCTGGCGCCCGCGTCCACCCTGAAGATGCTGTTCGCGGACACCTTGCTGCCGAAGTTCCCCAAGGAGCAGGCCCACCTCGTCACGCCCGAGGACCTGAAGGGCGTCGGCGAGGGGTCGAGCCTGGTCGGCATCAAGGAGAAGCAGAGCTACTCGGTGCACGACCTGTGGCTGGGCGTGTTCCTGCGCTCCGGCAACGACGCGGTGCACGTGCTGGCGGCGATGAACGGCGGCGTCCCGCAGACCGTGAAGGACATGAACGCGCACGCCGCCGAGCTGCAGGCGCTCGACACGTACGTCGTCTCGCCGGACGGCTACGACGCGCCCGGCCAGGTCTCGTCCGCGTACGACCTCACGCTGATCGCCCGCAGCGGCATGCAGAAGGCCGAGTTCCGGGAGTACTGCGCGACCGCCCGGGCAAAGTTCCCCGGCGAGCAGAAGAAGGGCAAGAAGCGCGAGACCTTCGAGATCCAGAACACCAACCGGCTGCTGACCGGTGACTACGGCATCGCCCCGTACAAGGGCATCGCCGGCGTCAAGAACGGCAACACCACGCACGCCGGGTCGACCTTCACGGGTGTCGCCGAACGGAACGGCAAGGTGCTCCTGGTGACGGTGATGAACCCGGCCGGGACCGAGTCGCACGCCGTCTACAAGGAGACCCAGCGGCTGTTCGACTGGGGCTTCGCGGCGGCCGGCAAGGTGACCCCGGTCGGCCAGCTGGTCCCGCCGAAGTCCGCCCGCACCGACTCCTCCACCGACGGCACCGCGCCCGCCCCTGGAAAGAACAAGCAGAGCGACACGGTCCGTGCCTCGGCCGGATCGGACAAGCCCGGCGGCGTCGGCACCGCCCTGGCCGTCGCGGGCGGCGCGCTGGTCCTGCTGGCCGCTGCCGGCTACCTGGTCAACCGCCGCTGGCCCCTGCCCGAGCTGGTCCGCCGCCGTCACCCTCAGGGCTCGATGCGGGGCTCGGATCAGGGTCCGGATCCGGACGTGAACCCGTAGACGTCCAGGCCGCGCAGAACAGCAGGAGTTTCGCGGTGAGGTTGATCCACAGGAGCAGGGCCACCGGGACGCCGAAGGCGCCGTACATCGACTTCGCCGCGACTCCGCGCATGTAGCCGCCCAGGAGCAGCTTCAGGGCCTCGAAGCCGATCGCGCCGATCAGCGCCGCGACGAGCAGCCGGCGGCGTGGGGGGTGGACGCCGGGGAGGAGGGTGAGGACGTAGAGCAGGATCAGGAAGTCGGCGGCGGCGGCGACGAGGACCGCGGCGATCTGGATGAGGACGCCGCCGGCGCCCTCGTGGGAGATGCCGAGCCGGTCGGTGGTCCAGCCGACGGCGGTGGAGCCGAGCCAGGAGGCGGCCAGGGAGCACAGGCCGACGCCGCCGAGGCCGAGCAGGACGACGGCGTCCAGGGCCTTGCGGCGGATCGGGTTGCCCTCGTCCGTCTCGTCGAGGCCCCACACGGCGCGCAGGCACTCGCGCATGTTGCCGATCCAGCTGATGCCGGCGAACAGCAGCACGACGCCGGCGACGAGGCCGATCGTGCCAGCGTTGGCGACGAGGCCGCCGATGTCGAGCTGGTCGGAGATGCCGGGGACCTGGTCGGCGATCTTCTCCTCGATCTTGTCGAGTTGTTCGTCGCTGAGAAGGGCCGCGCCGATCGCTGCGGCGACGGTGATCAGCGGGAAGATCGCGATGAAGCTGATGAAGGTGATCGCGGCGGCGAGGCGGGTCCAGTGGGCCGCGTCGAGGGTCTCGTACGAGCGCCAGGCGTGCGTGCGCATGAGCCGCTCGGCGGCGGGGCCGATGACGGGGAGCTTGGTCAGCCAGTCCATGTGGTACCCGTACCCCTTGATCGTCCGGTCGACCGGTGGTCCGGTCCGAAGACAAGTGTCCGGGTGCCCCAGAAGCGCAGACAGGTGGCGAGCAGCATCCCGATGCCGAGCCCGGAGACGGTGTCGGCGCGGGCGGAGGTGAGTCCGAGGCCGTAGTGGGAGACGCCCAGGCAGGCCAACTGCACCGCCGCGCCCGCGATGTTGACGGTGAAGAAGACGGTGTACTCGCGCAGGCCCACGGTGCGGCGGCGGTACGTGCCGAGCGCGTTGCCCAGGTACGCGACGGTGCAGCCGGCCAGGAAGGACAGGCACTTCGCGGCGATCGGGCCGAGCCCGGAGGGGCCGCGGAGGAGGGCGAAGAGCACGAGGTCGGCGGCGTACGCGGCGAGTCCGACGGCGGCGAATCCGGCGAGTTCGCGCCTCACGGGCGCCTCACAGGTCTGTGACCGCCATCCCGTACATCGCCGCCCACACGAGGCCGATCACGGCGAGCGGGCGGTCGCCGAGCACGACGTCCTCGGGTTCACCGGCGGCGCCGCGGTCGGCGAAGACGGCGTACCGCAGCACCGCCAGGATGAACGCGATCATGGAGAGCTGGCGCCAGGGCAGCAGCGCGCCGGCCGCGACGCCGCCGCTCTCCAGGGCCCACAGGCAGTAGCCGAGGACGGCGACGCCGGCCGCCAACTGCCAGACGAAGCGCAGGTAGCCGGGGGTGTACTGGGTGAGCAGCGCGCGGGTCGCGCCGTGCGCGCCCTCCATCCGGAGGGCCTCGGAGTACCGCTTCGCGGCGACCATGAACAGCGCGCCGAAGCCGGTGGTGATCAGGAACCAGCGGGACAGCGGGATGCCGAGGGCGACCCCGCCGATCATGGCGCGCATGAGGAAGCCGGTGGTGACGACGGCGAGGTCGACGACGAGGACGTGCTTGAGGCGGACGCAGTAGGCGAGTTGCATGAGCAGGTACGCGGCGAGCAGCGCGGCCGTCATGGGGTTGCACAGTGCCGCGCCGGCAGCGGCGGCGCCGAGTCCGAGGGCGGTGCCGGCCGCGTACGCGACGGGTACGGGGACGGTTCCGGCGGCCACCGGGCGGCGGCGTTTGACGGGGTGGGCGCGGTCGGCGGGGGCGTCGCGGGCGTCGTTGACCAGGTAGACGGCGGCGGCTGCGGCGGTGAACAGGCCGAAGACGAGGGCGAGTCGGCCGGCCGCGTCCCAGGAGCCGAGCCGTCCGGCGGCGGCGGGCGCGGCGACGACGAGCACGTTCTTGACCCATTGGCGCGGCCGGGCGGTCCGCACCAGCCCCAGCGGCACCGCGAGCGCGGCCCGCGGCCCGCGGGGCCGGGGCGGGAGGGGTGCGGGGCCGGGTTTCTCCAGGACGGCGGTCCCGACGGCACGTTCAGACACGGGCGCTCCAGGTCCGGGGGAACGGGGCCTGTCCGGCGGCAGCGACCGGGCGGCCCGGCCGTGTGGCCCCGGGGCCGGACCGTAGCCAGTTGCGGCCCAGGGTCGCCGTCGTCGCGCCGAGGAGTGCGCCGGCCGCGACGTCCGTCGGGTAGTGGACGCCGGCGACGAGCCGGGACAGGCACATCGCGGCCGCGGCGGAGGCTGCCGCGTGGCGGGCGGCGGGGCGGAGGACGCCGAAGGCGACGGCGGCCGCGGCGGCGGAGGTGGCGTGCGAGCTGGGGAAGGAGTGCCGGCCCGCGGTGCGCACCAGTGGGGCGAACTCCTCGTGTCCGGGCCGTGGGCGGCGCACCACCCGCTTGACGGCGACGCTCGCCAGGTGCGCCGTGCCGATCAGGGCCGCGCCGCGCAGCCACTGCGCGCGCCGGTCCGGGTCGGCGGCGGCGCCGGCGAGTCCGGCGGCGAGCCACACCGCGGCGTGTTCGCCGCTGAACGACAGCAGCCTGGCCGTCGCGGCCACGGCCGGCCGACGGCCGCAGCCGCGCAGTACGGCCAGCAGTCGCCGCTCGGCGCCGGCACAGTCCCCGTATCGCATCCGCCCTGCCTCCCCTGCCTTCCGGGTTCTCAACGGCCCGGGGGCGACTCTGACGCGAGGAGGCGCCGAACGGCACGGCAATCTTTCCTGACACTCGTTTTATCACCCATTTCGGCGAGCCTCGTGACAAACCACGCAAACCTCACAGGTAGGGCGATACGGTCACGGGCATGGCTGCCCCGACCGACTTCCCCGACGTCGTACCGATGACCGGCTGGGGCCGTACCGCCCCGACGCTCGCGTGTGTGATCCGACCCCGCTCGTACGAGGAGGCCGCAGCCACGGTCCGCTCCTGCGGACCGCGCGGCTCGATCGCCCGCGGCCTGGGCCGCGCGTACGGGGACGCCGCGCAGAACGCCGGCGGCGTGGTCCTCGACATGACCGGCCTGGACCGGATCCGCTCCATCGACACGACCCGGGGCATCGTGGTCTGCGACGCCGGCGTCAGCCTGCACCGGCTGATGGAGGTCCTGCTGCCGCTCGGCTGGTTCGTGCCCGTCACCCCCGGGACCCGCTACGTCACCGTCGGCGGTGCGATCGGCGCGGACATCCACGGCAAGAACCATCATGTCTCGGGCTCCTTCTCCCGCCATGTCACCTCACTGCGGCTGCTCACCGCCGACGGTGGCGTCCGCTCGGCGGCCCGTGGCACCGAGCTGTTCGACGCGACCGCCGGCGGCATGGGCCTGACCGGCGTGATCCTGTCCGCGACGATCGAACTGCTGCCGGTCGAGACCTCGCTGATGTCCGTCGACACCGAGCGGGCGACCGACCTCGACGACCTGATGACCCGGCTCACCGCCACCGACCACCGGTACCGCTACTCGGTCGCCTGGATCGACCTGCTCGCCCGCGGCGCCGCGACCGGCCGGGCCGTCCTCACCCGCGGCGACCACGCCGCGTACGACGCGCTGCCGCGCCGCGCCCGCCGCGCGCCGCTCGCCTTCCGGCCCGGGCAGCTTCCCGCCGCGCCGGCGTACGTCCCCGAGGGGCTGCTCGGACGCACCACGGTCGGCCTGTTCAACGAGCTCTGGTACCGCAAGGCCCCGCGCCGCTCGACCGGCCGGCTCCAGCGGCTCTCCGCCTTCTTCCACCCGCTCGACGGCGTCCCGCACTGGAACCGGGTCTACGGCCGCAGCGGCTTCGTCCAGTACCAGTTCGTCGTCGGGTACGGGCAGGAGGACGCCCTGCGCCAGGTGGTACGGCGGATCGCGCGCCGCGGCTGCCCGTCGTTCCTCGCCGTGCTGAAGCGGTTCGGCGAGGGCGACCCGGGCTGGCTGTCGTTCCCGATGCCCGGCTGGACGCTCGCCCTCGACATCCCGGCGAACCTCAGCGGACTCGGCGTGTTCCTCGACGAGCTCGACGAGGTGGTCGCGTCGGCGGGCGGCCGGGTGTACCTGGCGAAGGACTCCCGGATGCGGCCCGAGCTGCTGGCCGCGATGTACCCCCGGCTCGCCGACTTCCGCGCCCTGCGTGCGGAGCTGGACCCGCGGTCCGTCTTCAGGTCGGACCTGTCCCGCCGCCTGGGCCTGTGACGGCCCCGGCGACCCCTCTGAGGAGCGTGAACCCATGAAGGACGCCTTCGGTGCGCCGCAGTCCCTGCTCGTGCTCGGCGGCACGTCCGAGATCGGGCTGGCCACCGCCCGCCGACTCGTCGCCCGCCGCACCCGTACGGTCTGGCTGGCCGGCCGGCCCTCCCCCGCGCTGACCGCCGCCGCGCAGTCGCTGCGCGACCTCGGCGCGGAGGT
Organism: Streptomyces sp. HUAS YS2; assembly: GCF_033343995.1. Lineage (NCBI taxonomy): Bacteria > Bacillati > Actinomycetota > Actinomycetes > Kitasatosporales > Streptomycetaceae > Streptomyces > Streptomyces solicathayae. The sequence goes on from NZ_CP137573.1 coordinate 3,227,253, forward strand.
GCACACCGTCCCCTTCGACGCACTGGACACCGCGTCCCACGAGGAGCGGCTCGGCAAGCTGTTCACGGAGGGGGACATCGACATGGTGCTGCTCGCCTTCGGTGTCCTCGGCGACCAGACCCACGACGAGGACGAGCCGCTCGCCGCCGTCCGGGTCGCGCAGACCAACTACACGGGCGCGGTCTCCGCCGGACTGGTGTGCGCGAAGGCGCTGCAGTCGCAGGGGCACGGCTCGCTGGTCGTGCTGTCGTCGGTGGCCGGCGAGCGGGCCCGGCGGGCGAACTTCATCTACGGCTCGTCGAAGGCCGGCCTGGACGCCTTCGCGCAGGGCCTCGGGGACGCGCTGCACGGCACCGGGGTGCACGTGATGGTGGTCCGGCCGGGGTTCGTGCGGACGAAGATGACGCGGGGGCTCGCGGAGGCGCCGCTGGCGACGACCCCGGAGGCGGTCGCCCTGGCGGTCGAGCTGGGCCTTCGGCGGCGCGCCGAGACGGTGTGGGTGCCGGGGGCGCTGCGCGTGGTGATGTCGGCGCTGCGGCACGTGCCGCGGCCGCTGTTCCGCCGCCTGCCGCTGTGAGCCGCCGGGCCCGGGACGTCGGGCCCCGAACCCTGGGCCCCGGGCCTGGGCCGGGGGCCTACGCCTGCGTCGGGGCCGGCTCGTCGACCGGGGAGCTCTGCGCGGGGACGGCCGGCGCGGTGGGGCCGGCACCGAACTCGTACACCCGCAGCTTGCGCCAGACCCCGTCCGGCCCCTGCTCGTACAGGGCGAAGGACGCGCAGGTCCAGGCCGCCTCGAAGTCGGCCAGCTCCGCGTACGCCCGGTCCATCGCCTCCTCGGAGATGCCGTGCGCGACGGTGACGTGCGGGTGGTACGGGAACTGCAGCTCGCGCACCAGCGGACCGGACGCGTCACGGGCCCGCTCCTGCAGCCAGGAGCACGCGGACGTGCCCTCGGCGAGCCGGACGAAGACCACCGGGGACAGCGGACGGAACGTTCCGGTGCCGCTGAGCCGCATCGGGAAGGGCCGCGCGGCCGCCGCGACCTCGGCGAGGTGCGCCTCGATCGCGGGCAGCCGCTCGGGGTCGGCCTCGGTCGGCGGGACGAGGGTGACGTGCGTGGGGATGCCGTGCGCGGCGGGATCCCCGAAGCCCGCGCGCCGCTCCTGGAGCAGGCTGCCGTAGGGCTCCGGGACCGCGATCGAAACGCCGAGCGTTACGGTCCCCACGTCGTTCTCCTCCGTCGTCGGTCGAATGGTGTGCGGTGGTGCAGCCGCCAGTGTGCGGCCTGCACCCCCCTCTGGGCCAGGGTCCTTGGACTCAGTGCTTGGCGGGCAGGAAGCCCACCCGCTCGTAGGTCTGCGCCAGCGTCTCCGCGGCGACCGCCCGGGCCTTCTCCGCTCCCTTGGCCAGGACCGCGTCCAGCGTCTCCGGGTCGTCCAGGTATTCCTGGGTCCGGCTGCGGAACGGAGTGACGAAGTCCACCATCACCTCGGCGAGGTCGGTCTTCAGCGCGCCGTACATCTTGCCCTCGTAGCTCTTCTCCAGCTCGGGGATCCCGGTGCCGGTGAGCGTGGACATGATGCTGAGCAGGTTGGAGACGCCCGGCTTGTTCTCCGCGTCGAAGCGGATCACGGTGTCGGTGTCGGTGACCGCGCTCTTGACCTTCTTCGCGGTCGTCTTCGGCTCGTCGAGGAGGTTGATCAGACCCTTCGGCGTGGACGCCGACTTGCTCATCTTGATCGTCGGGTCCTGGAGGTCGTAGATCTTCGCCGTCTCCTTGAGGATGTACGGCGCCGGGATCGTGAACGTGTCCCCGAAGCGGCCGTTGAAGCGCTCCGCGAGGTCGCGGGTCAGCTCGATGTGCTGGCGCTGGTCCTCGCCGACCGGGACCTCGTTGGCCTGGTACAGCAGGATGTCCGCGACCTGGAGGATCGGGTACGTGAAGAGGCCGACGGTCGCCCGGTCGGCGCCCTGCTTGGCGGACTTGTCCTTGAACTGCGTCATGCGGGAGGCCTCGCCGAAGCCGGTGAGGCAGTTCATCACCCAGGCGAGCTGCGCGTGCTCGGGGACGTGGCTCTGGACGAAGAGCGTGCAGCGTTCCGGGTCGAGACCGGCGGCCAGCAGCTGGGCCGCGGCCAGCCGGGTGTTGGCGCGCAGCTCCGCGGGGTCCTGCGGAACGGTGATCGCATGCAGGTCGACGACCATGTAGAAGGCGTCGTGGGTCTCCTGCAGGGCGACCCACTGGCGGACCGCGCCGAGATAGTTGCCGAGGTGGAACGAGCCTGCGGTGGGCTGGATTCCGGAGAGCACGCGAGGACTGTCAGAGGCCATGCTCATCATTCTCTCAGGTGCGGGACGCGCTCCGGACAGACCCGGGCGGACGCACGCACGTCCGCCCGGGCCCGGTGATCAGACCGGCAGACCGGGGGCCGGGTAGGCGGCCATCAGCTCGGCGACCTCGGCGCGGATCGCGGTCAGCGCGGCCTCGTCGCCGGTTGCCGCGGCGGCGACGCCGCGGTCGATCCACTCGGCGACCTGCGCCATGTGCTCGGTGCCCAGGCCGCGGGAGGTCAGCGACGGGGTGCCGATGCGGACGCCGGACGGGTCGAAGGGCTTGCGCGGGTCGTACGGCACCGTGTTGTAGTTCACGACGATCCCGGCCCGGTCGAGCGCCTTCGCGGCGACCTTGCCCGGGACCTCCTTGGGCGTGAGGTCCATCAGGATCAGGTGGTTGTCGGTGCCGCCGGAGACCAGGTCGAAGCCGCGGGCGAGCAGCGCCTCGGCGAGGGCCTTGGCGTTGGCGACGACGGCCTCGGCGTAGGCCCGGAAGGACGGCTGGGCCGCCTCGCGCAGGGCGACCGCGATCGCGGCGGTGGTCTGGTTGTGCGGGCCTCCCTGGAGGCCCGGGAAGACGGCCTTGTCGACGGCCTTGGCGTGCTCCTCGCGGCACATCAGCATGGCGCCGCGCGGGCCGCGCAGGGTCTTGTGGGTGGTCGTCGAGATGACGTCGGCGTACGGCACCGGCGACGGGTGGGCGCCGCCCGCGATCAGGCCGGCGATGTGCGCGACGTCGGCGACGAGGACCGCGCCCGCCTCCTGGGCGATCTCGCCGAAGGCCGCGAAGTCGATGGTGCGGGGCAGCGCGGTGCCGCCGCAGAAGATCACCTTCGGGCGTTCCTTCATGGCGAGTTCGCGGACCTGGTCGAAGTCGATGAGCCCGTTGTCCTGGCGTACGCCGTACTGCACGCCCCGGAACCACTTGCCGGTCGCGGAGACGCCCCAGCCGTGGGTGAGGTGGCCGCCCATCGGCAGGGCCATGCCCATGACCGTGTCGCCGGGCTCGGCGAAGGCGAGGTAGACGGCGAGGTTGGCCGGGGAGCCGGAGTAGGGCTGGACGTTGGCGTGGTCGACGCCGAAGAGGCTCCTGGCGCGCTCGATCGCCAGCGACTCGACCTGGTCGATGTTCTGCTGGCCCTCGTAGTAGCGGCGGCCGGGGTAGCCCTCGCTGTACTTGTTCTGCAGGACGGTCCCGGACGCCTCCAGGACGGCCTGGGAGACGTAGTTCTCGCTGGGGATGAGCCGGAGCGTCTCGGCCTGGAGCCGTTCCTCGGCGCCGACGAGGGCGGCGAGTTCGGGGTCGGTGACGGCGAGTGCGGGATGGGGCGTGGTCATGGCGTGCCTCCGGGCGGTTCGGCGGATCCCGGGGCGCTGCGCTCGCGGCACCACACGGGACGGGTCTCCCGTGATGCCCAGGCGAGCGGCACCTCGTGCGGTCTGCCGCGCACGGCTCCCCCGGGGTCGCTTCCCCGTACGCCAGTCGCCGTGCGTGTTTCCAGACTAGCGGGCGCGCCGTCACCGAGGTTTCTTCGTCCAGCATCCGAGCGACGATAGAAACAGGGCTCACACCCGCCCCTGGCCGCAGGACGAACGGAGATCCCGTGTCGAGGACGCAAGACGCGATCGCTTCCGCGGAGGCGCACAGCGCGCACAACTACCACCCGCTGCCCGTGGTCGTCGCCACGGCCGAAGGCGCGTGGATGACCGATGTCGAGGGCCGCCGCTATCTCGACATGCTCGCCGGGTACTCGGCGCTGAACTTCGGGCACGGCAACCGGCGACTGCTGGACGCGGCGCGCGCGCAGCTGGAGCGGGTGACGCTCACCTCGCGGGCGTTCCACCACGACCGGTTCGCCGAGTTCTGCACGCGCCTGGCCGAGCTGTGCGGCAAGGAGATGGTGCTGCCGATGAACACCGGGGCGGAGGCGGTCGAGACGGCCGTGAAGACCGCCCGGAAGTGGGGCTACGAGGTGAAGGGCGTGCCAGACGGGCACGCGAAGATCGTGGTCGCGGCGAACAACTTCCACGGCCGCACGACGACGATCGTGAGCTTCTCGACGGACCACGAGGCGCGCGACCACTACGGCCCGTACACGCCGGGCTTCGAGATCGTCCCGTACGGCGATCTGACGGCGATGGCGAACGCGGTCACCGCCCACACGGTCGCCGTGCTGCTCGAACCGATCCAGGGCGAGGCCGGGGTGCTGGTGCCGCCGGCCGGCTATCTGCGCGGGGTGCGGGAGCTGACCCGCCGGAAGAACGTGCTGTTCATGGCGGACGAGATCCAGTCGGGTCTGGGCCGTACCGGGCGGACCTTCGCGTGCGAGCACGAGGACGTCGTGCCCGACGTGTACATCCTGGGGAAGGCGCTGGGCGGCGGCGTCGTGCCGGTCTCGGCGGTGGTCGCGGACCGGGACGTGCTCGGGGTCTTCGCACCGGGCGAGCACGGCTCGACGTTCGGCGGGAACCCGCTGGCCTGCGCGGTGGCCCTGGAGGTGATCGCGATGCTGCGCACCGGCGAGTACCAGCAGCGCGCGGCGGAGCTGGGCGAGCACCTGCACGCCGAGCTGAACCTGCTGGTGGGCGGCGGCGCGGTGGAGGCGGTCCGCGGTCGCGGGCTGTGGGCGGGCGTGGACATCGTCCCGTCGCGCGGCACCGGGCGGGAGATCTCGGAGAAGCTGATGGAGCGGGGCGTCCTGGTGAAGGACACCCACGGCTCGACGATCCGGCTCGCGCCGCCGCTGGTGATCGGCAAGGAGGACCTGGACTGGGGTCTGGAGCAGCTGCGGGCGGTGCTGTCGGACTGACGTCCGGTCGGGAGCAGCGGGGCGGGGCGGGTGCCGTGGTTCCTGGACGGCGCCCGGCCCGTCACTCCCCCGACTCTCCCGACTCCCCCGGCAGCACCCGGCACAGTGCCTCCAGCGCGCCCGGCCAGGCGCTGTCCGTCGGGGTGGCGTAGCCGACGACCAGGCCGTCCATGGTGTGCGGGGTCGAGGGGTGGCGGAAGGCGTCGACGCCGAGCACCGAGAGGCCCTGCCACGCCGCCGCGCGCAGCACCGCCCGCTCGGTGCCCGGCGGGAGCGGGAGCACGGCGTGCAGGCCGGCCGCGATGCCGCTCACGCGGATGTCCGGGGCCCGCTCGGCCAGCGCCGCCACCAGCTGGTCGCGCCGCCGCCGGTAGCGCAGCCGCATCGCGCGTACGTGCCGGTCGTACGCCCCCGAGGCGAGGAAGTCCGCGAAGGTCAGCTGGTCGAGGGCGCCGCAGTGCCAGTCGACCGGGCCCTTGGCCGCAGCGACCTCGCCGACCAGCGCCTCAGGCAGGACCATCCAGGCCAGCCGGAGCGCCGGGGCGAGCGACTTGCTCGCCGTGCCCAGGTAGACGACCCGCTCCGGGTCGAGTCCCTGCAGGGCGCCCACCTGCTGGCGGTCGTAGCGGAACTCGCCGTCGTAGTCGTCCTCCAGGACCAGCCCGCCGGTCGTGCGGGCCCAGTCGACCGCCGCCGCGCGCCGGTCGGGGTGCAGCGCCCCGCCGAGCGGGAACTGGTGGGCCGGTGTCATCAGCACCGCTCCGACGCCTTTCAGCGACGCCAACTCCCCGGTCCGCGTGCCCCGTTCGTCGGAGCCGAGGGCGGGCAGCCGCAGTCCCGCGCCGGTCAGCAGGTCCCAGTGCACGTCGAGCCCGTACGACTCGACCGCGATCTCCCGGACCTTCCGCGCCCGCAGCACCTTCCCGAGCAGCATCAGTCCGTGCGCGAAGCCGGAGCAGACCACGATCCGTTCGGGGCTCGCGTACACGCCGCGGGCCCGTGCGAGGTACTCGGCGAGCGCGGTGCGCAGTTCGACGCGGCCGCGCGGATCGCCGTACCCGAAGGCCTCGTTCGGCGCGGCGGTCAGCGCGCGGCGGGCCGCCTTGAGCCACTCGGCGCGCGGGAACGAGGCGAGGTCGGGGGTCCCGGGCGTGAGGTCGTGCGCGGGCCCGCCCGGCCGCCGGCGGCGCGCGCCGGCCGGGGCCGCGGCGCCGGGCCCGGCGCGGCGCGGCTCGGCCCGCCGGGCGACCCGGGTGCCGGATCCCTGGCGCGCGGTGAGCCAGCCCTCGGCGACGAGGTCGGCGTACGCGTCGGCGACGGTGTTCCGGGCGATCCCGAGGTCGGATGCGAGCTGCCGGGAGGACGGCAGCCGGGTGTCGGGCGCGAGTCTGCCGGTGCGCACCGCGTCGCGCAGCGCGTCCATCAGGCCGGTCCGCAGTCCGGTCGTACCGTGCAGGTCAAGGTGGAGGTCGGCCCCGAAAGTGGCCCAGTCACTCGCCATGTGAATGGACCATACCGGTGTGCCATCGGCTCCGTACGGTGGTGGTCATGACGACGACAGCGGTGAACGACACGAAGAACGAATACGCCCCCGAGCACGCCCCGCGCATGGGCTTCGCCGACGCGGCGCCCGAGTTCTACCAGGCGATGTTCCGACTGGAACGGGCGGCGGCGAAGGACATCGACCCGACGCTCTACCACCTGATCAAGATCCGCGCCTCGCAGGTCAACCACTGCGCGTTCTGCATCGACATGCACACCAAGGACGCGCTCGCCGAGGGGGAGACCGTCGAGCGGATCGTCCAGCTCCCGGCCTGGCGGGAGTCCCGACACTTCTACACCGAGCGGGAGGCGGCGGCGCTCGAACTGACCGAGTCCGTCACTGTCCTGACGGAGGGTTTCGTCCCGGACGAGGTGTACGCACGGACCGCGGAGCACTTCGACGAGACGGAGCTCGCCCGGGTGATCGGCGCGATCGTCACGATCAACGCCTGGAACCGGATCGCCGTCACGACCCGCATGGTGCCGGGTCACTACACCCCGGGGATGTACAAGAAGTGAGCGACGCCGCACACCTGTTGAGGGAACTGCACCTGGGCCGTGCAACGGACGACCCGCTGGTTCTGCCCGGCCCGTGGGACGCGGCGAGCGCCCGCGCCTTCGAGGCGGCCGGCTTCCCGGCCCTCGCGACGCCCAGCGCGGGGATCGCCGCCGCGCTGGGGTACGAGGACGGGAGCACGCCCGCCGACGAGATGTTCGCGGCGGTCGCGCGGATCGTCCGCGCGGTGTCCGTCCCGGTGACCGCGGACGTGGAGGGCGGGTACGGGCTCGCCCCGGAGGAGCTCGTCGAGCGGGTCCTGGAGACCGGCGCGGCCGGCGTGAACCTGGAGGACTCGGACGGCGGCGCCCTGAAGGACCCGCACGAGCACGCCGACCGGCTGGCCGCGGTACGGGCGGCGGCCGGGGACGCCCTCTTCGTCAACGCCCGCGTGGACGTCTACCTGCGCGGTGTACCCGACCCGGCCGACGCGGCGCTGGAGCGGGCCCTGCTGTACGCGGCGGCCGGCGCCGACTGCGTCTATCCGATCGTCGGTCCGCCGGAGGACCTGCCGGCGCTGCGGGCCGGGCTCGGCGACGGCCTGCCGGTCAACGTCCTGGCGCGACCCGGCGGACCGTCGTTCGCGGAGCTGGGCCGGCTGGGGGCGACCCGGATCACCTTCGGGGGCGGCCTGCTGGAGCGCACCCTCGGCCATGTCCGGGACCTGGCCGAGGAGTTGCGCGGCGCGTGATGTGACGGTCAGGCCTCGTCGTCGGCGGGCTCGTCCTCGACCCGCAGCATCGCGACCCACAGCGGCGTCAGCCAGTGCAGCACCAGGGCGGCCGCCAGCAACGGAACGAGCATCCGGTCGGGCCGTACGCCGGTGGACCCGGGGGCCACGACGGCGACGAGGGTCCCCACCGCCAGCAGCACACCCGTGACGCGGTGGGCGATCGACCGCACCCGGTCCCGCTCGACGAGCTGCCGCTCGTCGAGCATCCGGCCGCGCAGCTCGAACAGCCCGCGGGTGGCCCCGTTGATCGCGCCGGTGGCGACCGCCCACGGCAGCAGGAGGACGAGGAGAGCGATCCCGCCCCAGAGCCCCGGCCAGAACACCGCGGCGGCGATCCCGGCGATCGTCAGCGCGATGTGCGCCCCGGCGACCGCGCGGCGGCGGGCCGCCGTGGCGTACAGGGACTGGGCCCTGCGGTCGTTCATCACGGCGTACATGCGCCGGTCGTAGCGCGTGGCGTCGGTCATCACTGCTTCCTCCCGTAGACCTCTGCGGTGAGCGGCTGGAACGGCTCCAGGGAGAACAGCGCCTCCACCGGGAGCTCGAAGAACCGGGCCACTTTCAGGGCCAGGTCGAGGCTGGGGTTGTACTGGCCGCGCTCGATGTAGCCGATGGTCTGGTAGTGGACGCCCACTGCCTCGGCGAGTGCCTGCCGCGACACCTTCCGCTCGGCCCGGACGGCCGAGAGCCTGTTGTGCACCTGCTCGCTCATGTATAAGAAGTACTACATCCGAGCGCAGATACACAACATGAAGTGGCGGTCGACCTCGTCGCCACCAGCCGCAAAACGCCCCACCCCCCGGTCTCAGGAGACCGGGGGGTGGGGCGCAGGCGGTGTTCGGGCTCAGGCCCGGATCACGCTCAGATCAGGCCGAGCTCGCGGACCGCGTCGCGCTCCTCGGCGAGCTCGCGCACCGAGGCGTCGATGCGGGTGCGGGAGAACTCGTTGATGTCCAGGCCCTGGACGATCTCGTACTTGCCGTCCTTGCAGGTGACGGGGAAGGAGGAGATCAGGCCCTCCGGGACGCCGTACGAGCCGTCCGACGGGATGCCCATGGAGGTCCAGTCACCCTCACGGGTGCCGTTGACCCAGGTGTGGACGTGGTCGATGGCGGCGTTCGCGGCGGAGGCGGCGGAGGACGCGCCACGGGCCTCGATGATCGCGGCGCCGCGCTTGGCGACGGTCGGGATGAACGTGTCGGCCAGCCACTGCTCGTCGTTGACGACCTCGGCGGCGTTCTTGCCGGCGATCTCCGCGTGGAAGATGTCCGGGTACTGGGTCGCGGAGTGGTTGCCCCAGATGGTGAGGCGCTTGATGTCCTCGACGGAGGCGCCGGTCTTCTGGGCCAGCTGCGTCAGCGCGCGGTTGTGGTCCAGGCGGGTCATCGCGGTGAAGCGCTCGGCCGGCACGTCCGGGGCGGCGGCCTGGGCGATCAGGGCGTTGGTGTTGGCCGGGTTGCCGACGACGAGGACCTTGATGTCGTCCGCGGCGTGGTCGTTGATGGCCTTGCCCTGCGGCTTGAAGATGCCGCCGTTGGCGGCGAGCAGGTCGCCGCGCTCCATGCCCTTGGTGCGCGGGCGCGCACCGACGAGCAGGGCCACGTTCGCGCCCTCGAAGCCCTGGTTCGGGTCGTCGAAGATGTCGATGCCCTTGAGCAGCGGGAAGGCGCAGTCGTCGAGCTCCATGGCGGTGCCCTCGGCGGCCTTGACGCCCTGCGGGATCTCGAGGAGGCGCAGCTTGACCGGCACGTCCGCGCCGAGCAGGTGGCCCGAGGCGATGCGGAAGAGCAGCGCGTAGCCGATCTGACCGGCGGCGCCGGTCACGGTGACATTCACGGGAGTGCGGGTCATGGCGATCTCCGTTAAGACAGCTGGCGGTGGGGGTCCCTGCCCCTGATCCGGACGCCTCCTCTGATCGAAGATCGATCACGCGATCGATCGGTGTCTCGATGTGAAGAGATATCCAGCGGTCAGGCTATCCGACCCCGGTCCCCTCGAACCCCCTCCCCCTTGTGGGACGGCTCACTGCCACCCGTCCGGGGCGCGCCCGAACCCCCGTGCCGTGCTCCGCGTCAGCCACCGGTACAGCCGACCGCACCGCCCTTCAGGGTCGCGCAGGCCCTCGCGTCGTCCGCCGCGGCCACCGCGACCATGGGCGTGTACGCGTCTCCGTCGGCGTCCACCAGGGCCTCCTGGCCGCCGATGCCCTTCGCGGTCACGCGGACGGTGTCGCCCGGCGCCGCACCGGTGAGCCGGGCCCAGGCGGCCCGGCAGGTGACGCTGTGCCGGACCTCCACCCGGGCGGGGCCGACCCGCGCCCGGGAGACGGTCGTCGCGAACTCGCCCCCGCAGCCCATGGTCTCCGGGTCCCGCCCGGCGCACCCCGCGCCCGCGCACTTCACCCCGGCGGGGAGCGGCGTACCGGGGGCGGTGGTGGGGGCCCGGCTCGACGGCGGGGCGGTCCGCCCGTCGCCGTCGTCGCCCGCGCCGCCCGGATCGACGAGCAGCACGACGGCGACGGCGACGAGCAGGAGACCGACGCCTGCGGCCAGGGCGGTCAGGACCCGGCGGCGCCCGCGGCCGCCGGCGGGAGCGCCGGCGGCGCGGGCCGGCGGCGCGGGCGGCGAGCCCGGCGGCGGCGCGGGCGGCGGGGCGAGGGGCCGCACGGGCGGCGCGGCCGGGAGCGGGTGGCGGGGCGGATCCCTGGGCTCGTCGCGGAGCAGGTCCGTGGGCTCGTCGGGGGCCGGCTCCCGTGGACCGGCCCCGGCCGCCCCGGCCTCGGTCGCAGCCCCCGCGCCCGCCTCCTCCGCCGTACCGAGCGCCGCCCTCGCCCGGGAGACGCGCCGCACCTCCATCGTCCGGTCGTGGCGCATCTCGGAGCGGCTCCAGGCGCGGTCCGCCAGCTCCCACATGGTCGTCAGATGGTCGATGTCGGTGCCGGTCACCTCGGCGAGCGCGGCGACCGCGCCTCTCGGCGCGAGCAGCCGCCCGTTCAGGTACCGCTCCCACGAGGTCCTGCTGTAGCCCGTGCGGTCCGCGACGGCGGAGACGCTCAGTCCGCTGCGGTCCACGAGCCGGCGCAACTGGCTCGCGAACTCACGGATCTGCGGGTCCAGTTCGTCCGGCAGTGCCTTCCAACGAGGCATGTGCGGTTCCCCCCTCGGCCCCTTTTGTTCCCCCAGAAGGATGCTCGGAGGCAGGATGGCAGTTCCGGGGCAGGTCCGCACGGGTGCATACGAATCGGGCGCGCGCCCCGACGTACCGGAATGGTCACCTCCGTGCCACAGGGCGCCTACGGACCTTGATCCAACATTGGCGCGTACATGACCCTGGAACGCGAACGGCGCCCGTCCTCCCTCGGGGGAGAGGACGGGCGCCGTTCGTCGTGTGGCCGGTTCGCGCCTACGTGATCGTCAGGTGGAGGGCGTCCTCCAGGAACGGGATCTTCAGCCACGGGTTCGGCTCGACCATGAGCGCGAGCAGCACGATGAGCGTGCCCATGATCCCGTACGTGACCATGTCGGTGAACCGGGACCGGACGGCGAGCATGCCCACGGACGGCAGGATCCGGCGCAGCACCGCTCCGGTGAGCAGGGCGACGCCGACAAGGATCGTCCCGACCCGGAAGGACTGCGCGAACGGGTCCGTCCCCACGATCAGCAGGCCGAGCGCGGCGAGCCCCAGCACGGTCAGCAGCGGCCACTGCCGGGCGGGCGCGGGCGCGTCGCCGGGCGCGGCCCGGCCACCGCCCTCGGGCCGCGCGGTGTCCCGCGTGACGGAAGGCGGCCGACGCGACCGGTGCGCCGCGGAGTGCGCCGCGGCCGCGTCGTCGCCCTCGGCGTCCGCGCCGGCGGCGTCCAGAGCCTCCGGAGCCTCAGCGGTCTCCGCAGCCTCGGGGGTCTCCGGCGTCTCCGGGTCGCGGTCGGTCGGCATGGGGCTCGCGCCCTTCACGTCAGTGCGCCGCGGCCGCGGCCGCGCGCTCCGCCGCCTCGACCACGTTCACGAGCAGCAGCGCGCGCGTCATCGGGCCGACTCCGCCCGGGTTCGGGGAGATCCAGGCCGCGACCTCGGCCACGCCCGGGTCCACGTCGCCGAGGATCTTGCCCTCGTCGTTGCGCGAGACGCCGACGTCGAGCACGGCCGCGCCCGGCTTCACGTCCTCCGGCTTGATCAGGTGCGGGACGCCCGCCGCCGCGATGATGATGTCGGCCCGGCGCAGGTGCGCGGCCAGGTCCTTCGTGCCGGTGTGGCACTGCGTCACCGTCGCGTTCTCCGAACGACGGGTGAGCAGCAGCGGCATCGGGCGGCCGATCGTGACGCCGCGGCCGACGACCACGACCTCCGCGCCCTTGATCTCCACGCCGTGCCGGCGCAGCAGCGCGATGATGCCGTTCGGCGTGCAGGGCAGGGGCGCGGGCTCGTTGAGCACCAGCCGGCCCAGGTTCGTCGGGTGCAGACCGTCGGCGTCCTTCGCCGGGTCCATCAGCTCCAGGACGCGGTTCTCGTCGATGCCCTTGGGGAGCGGCAGCTGGACGATGTAACCGGTGCAGGCCGGGTCCTCGTTCAGCTCGCGGACGACCGCCTCGATCTCCTCCTGCGTGGCGGTGGCGGGCAGTTCGCGCTGGATGGACGCGAGGCCGACCTCGGCGCAGTCGCGGTGCTTGCCCGCGACGTACTTCTGGCTGCCCGGGTCGTCGCCGACGAGGATGGTGCCGAGTCCGGGCGTGACACCCCGCTCCTTCAGGGCCGCCACACGGGTGGCCAGATCGGACTTGATCTCGGCCGCGGTGGCCTTGCCGTCGAGAATCTGCGCGCTCATGCCGCCATCCTCCCGGATGACCCCGTCCTTGTTCCAATCCGGACGCCGCGGCCGGGCGCCCGTAAGGCGTCCAGGAGGGGTTCGAGGAGCCCGGGACGACCGGTTCGGCGGTTGCACTCCTGCAACACATCTGCATTCCGGCTGGACAAACTTACGCGGCACTTATGACGATGGGGGCCGAACAGTGCCGCGGGCACTGCCGGGGGGCGCAACCGCATCAGTTTTTCCTGTTTCCTCCGCCAGGCCGCGTCGTCCCCGCACAACGGAGGAAAGACCCCACATGAGCTTCGGCGACCCGAACAACCCGTACGGGCAGCAGCAGCCCCCGCAGGGCCAGCCCGGTTACGGCTACCCGCAGCAGCAGCCGCAGCAGCCGGGCGTGCCGCCCCAGCAGGGCTACGGCTACCCGCAGCAGCCGGCGCAGCCGTACGGTGCCGCTCCGCAGGCCCCGGGCACGCTGCAGGCGAACAACGGCTACATCAACGTGCCGGTCCTCGGCACCGTCCAGGTCGCCACGATGGGCGCGCGCTTCGGCGCCCGCCTGATCGACGCGGTCATCTACGTCGTCGTGTACTTCATCCTGTCGGCGATCGGCTTCGCGGGCGCGGCCGGTGCGGCGGACGACATCAACAGCAAGGCGCAGGAGTGCGCCGCGATGGACCCGCTGTCCTCCGCGTACGACTCCTGCATGAACGACGCCACCGACGCGGCCACCGGCGTCTTCGCCGGCTTCATCGGCGTCTTCCTGCTCTTCGGCCTCATCGGCCTGCTCTACGAGTGGCTGATGGTCTCCTTCGTCGGCGCCACCGTCGGCAAGATGGCGCTCGGCCTGCGGGTCGTCAAGGAGAGCACGGGTCAGGTCCCGGGCATCGGCGGCGGCTTCATCCGCTGGATCATCCCGATCGTCGGCAGCATCGCCTGCGGTATCGGCCAGCTGCTCGTCTACGTGTCGCCGTTCTTCGACAACTCGGGCAAGCTGCAGGGCTGGCACGACCGTGCCGCCGGCACGATCGTCATCAAGAAGTAACCCCGCTCCACGCGCGAAGGCCCGCCGGTCCCCGGACCGGCGGGCCTTCGCGCGTTCTGCGTTCGTTTATCGCCGCTCCCTACCCTGACGCCCACACCTCGGGGAAAGGAAGCGCCATGTACAGCATCATCGTGGTGCCCGCACACGCCACCACCCCGGCCGGCCAGCTGCGGCTGGCCCCGGGCGGCCGGCTCCACTTCGGCCGCACCACCCCCGCGGCCGACCGCCCGCACCTGGACATCCCGCACCCCGGGGTGTCCCGCACCGCCGGCGAGATCACGGCCACCGGAACGTTCTGGGCGATCAGCAACTTCAGCGCCGCCTCGACCTACGTCGTGGAGAACCCGGAGGGCGCGGGCGAGCACGTCAAGATCGCCCCGGGCCGGGTCGAGGCCCCCATCCCCTTCGAGTTCGCCCGGGTCGTGCTGCCCGCGGGCCGTGACCTGCTCAGCTTCTCCGTCTGGGCGCCGCGCCACGACTACGTGCTCGGGGACCCGCCCGGGGGCGAACCGACCGCGCTCGCCTTTCCGTTGGACCGCGGCAAGCGGTACTTCCTCGTTCTCGCCGCCCTGTGCGAGGCCCGGCTGCGCGGCGAGCCGCACGCGCCGCTGCCCACCGTCGAGGAGGTCTGCACGCGACTGCGGCCGGTGTGGCCGGCGGTGAACCGGGCCGCCGTGCAGTGGAACATCGACTACCTGGCGGTGAAGCTCCGGCTCAAGCCCGGCCCCGAGACGGCGGACACCGGCCCGCGGCTCAACGGCAAGAAGGAGTCGCTGGTGTCCCTGGCGCTCCGCTTCGACCTGGTCCGCGAGGACGACCTGACGGCGCTGTCCGTGCCGAGCGGGGTGCTGCGGTGAGCGCCGGGACCACCGGTTCCGGAAGCTTCGCGATCACCGTCCCCGAGGGCTACCGCGTCGGCCCGTGGACCGTCGAACGACCTCTGGGCGCGGGCGCGTTCGGCAGCGTGTACGCGGCGGTCCGGCGGGCCGGCCCCGGCGGGACGCCGGACCGGGCGGCCCTGAAGTTCCTGCCGACCGGCACCTGCGGCCCACGTCAGCTGCGACATCTGCGGGACCTCGCCGCGCGGGAGGTGGAGCTCCTCGGGCGGCTGCGCGCGCCGCGCCTGATCCGGATGTACGAGACGCTCACCGTCGACGACCCGGAGCGCCCCGAGCTGGACGGCGCGACCGTGCTCGTCCTGGAGGAGGCCGCCGACTCGCTGCACACGGCGCTGCCGCGGCTCGCCCCGCGCGAGCGGGCCGAGGTCCTGGTGCAGGTCTGCGAGGGGCTCGCCCAGCTGCACGGGGCCGGCTGGGTGCACGGCGACCTCAAGCCGGGCAACGTGCTGCTGATGGCGGACGGTTCGGCCCGGCTCGGGGACTTCAGCACGGCGAGCGAGCTGGACGGCACCCACGCGTACTCCCCCGCGTTCGCCACGGCCGACTACACGCCGCCCGAGCTGCTCTGGTCCGAGTTCGGCGAGCGCGGCACGCGGACCCGACCCACCGCGGACCTGTGGGCCTTCGGGGTACTGGCCCACGTGGTCCTCACCGACACCTTCCCGCTGCCCGGCGGCACGCCGTCGGCCCGCCGGGACGCGGCGGTCCGCTACGCCCGCGGCGACGAGGAACTTCGCCTGTCGCCCGAACTCCCGGACGCGTGGCGGGAGATCGTCACGGCCTGCCTGAGCCGCAACCACGAGGACCGCGCCCTGAGGGCGGGCCGGGACGCGGCCGCACCCCTGGAGCGCGTCCGCGCGGCGGCGCAGGGGCGCGTCCCGCGCCGCAGACGGCGACGGCGGCCCGGGCTGGTCGTCACGGGGCTGGCCGCGACCGCGATGGGAATCGCGCTCACGGCCGGCATGCTGCTGCCGGACGACCCCCCGGGCTGGGAGCGCTGCGCCGCGGGCAGCATCTGCTTCTTCGCCGAACGCGACGGCCGCGGCGAGATGTGCACCTGGGTGGGCGGTTCGAAGGACTGGCTCAAGGGCGGGGCGGCCTGCCCGTGGGCGTCCGAGCTGGGCGCCAAGTCGGCGTACAACAACGGCTACGGCCCCGACATGGGGACGCTGCTCGTCGACGTCGCCCTGTTCACCAAGCCCCAGTACGTCGACCGGATGGACTGCCTGACGCGGGGCAGCCGCACCAACTTCTCCGATCCGCCCAAGCCCCGCTCGCACGAGTGGGTGCCGAACTGCGCCGCGTCACCCTCGTAGTTCCGAGTACGGCCCCCGCCTCCACCCGCGCGACCGTGGAGGCGTCAACCGAACCCGAGGAGGATCCCGAACGTGTCCCTCGCACAGTTCCGCACCGCGCTGCTCGCGTTCCTCGCCGCGGTGGCGCTCACCCTCGGGGTGGGCGTCGCCGGGGCCGACCGGGCGGAGGCGGCCGCGCCGCCCACCGGGAAGCCGAACTTCCAACTGCCGTTCGCCTGCGGCACGAAGTGGCAGCTGAACACCTGGGGCCACAACCCGGCCCTCGACATCGTGAAGGAGGGCAACCCCGGCTCCGACAGCCTGCCGGTGTACGCCTCCGCGCCAGGGACCGTCTCGGCGGTGTACACCGACTCGGGGTCCGGCAACACCATCCAGATCAAGCACGCCAACGGCTGGTTCACCGCGTACTACCACCTGAAGGACGCGCCGACGGCGTACGTGAGCAAGGGACAGGCGGTCACCGGAGCCACCCAGATCGGCCGGGTCGGCACCTCGGGCGCGTCCGAGTGGGCGCATCTGCACTACGAGCAGCGCTACCTGGCCTCCGGCGACTTCACGGACGAGTCGCACCGCAAGCCGGTGCACTTCAACGGCGTCGAGTACAGCGGGGCGGGCGCCCAATGGCTCAGTGTGACCAGCCAGAACAACTGCTCGGGCAGCCCGCAGCCCTGGCAGTGCCCGGCCGGGTTCGTCTGCTTCTACTCGGGCGCCGACGGAACGGGCACGGTCTGCAAGACGGACGTGAACACCCCGACGAGCCCGTGCGGTCTGCGGAAGTCGTACTTCAACAACGGCAGTCCGCAGCCCGGTTACGACCACGTCGGCGTCACGTACAAGGAGGGCGGCGGGGCCTGCCTCCACTACGGCTGGGCGGAAGGCCGCGGCAACTTCCCCTCCGGCGGGCGCACGATCGGGTCGGTGACCTGGCGGGGCGAGTGCTGACGTAGCGCCGAGAACGCGGCAGGGCCCGCCGGTGACCGTACCGGCGGGCCCTGCGCGTACCGCGGATCAGTGGAAGAAGTGGCGCGTGCCCGTGAAGTACATCGTCGCGCCGGCCTGCTTCGCCGCCTCGATCACCAGCTCGTCGCGGACCGAGCCGCCCGGCTGCACGACGGCCTTCACACCGGCGTCGAGGAGGATCTCCAGGCCGTCCGGGAACGGGAAGAACGCGTCGGACGCGGCGTACGCGTCACGGGCCCGCTCCTCGCCCGCCCGCTCGACCGCGAGCTTCGCGGAGTCGACGCGGTTGACCTGGCCCATGCCGACGCCGACCGAGGCGCCGTCCTTGGCGAGCAGGATCGCGTTGGACTTGACCGCGCGGCACGCCTTCCAGGCGAACGCCAGCTCGGCCAGCTCCTCGGCGGACAACGCCTCGCCGGTCGCGAGGGTCCAGTTCGCCGGGTCGTCGCCGTCCGCCTGGAGGCGGTCGGTGACCTGGAGCAGCGCGCCGCCGTCGACCGGCTTGACCTCGACCGGGTTGCTCGGGGCGCCCTCGGCCTTCAGCACGCGGATGTTCTTCTTCTTCGCGAGGACCTCGACCGCGCCGTCCTCGTAGCCCGGGGCCACGATGACCTCGGTGAAGATCTCGGCGACCTGCTTGGCCATCTCCACGGAGACCGGGCGGTTGACCGCGATCACGCCGCCGAACGCGGACAGCGGGTCACAGGCGTGCGCCTTGCGGTGCGCCTCGGCGACGTCCGCGCCGACCGCGATGCCGCACGGGTTGGCGTGCTTGATGATCGCGACGCAGGGCTCGGCGTGGTCGTACGCGGCCCGGCGCGCGGCGTCGGTGTCCGTGTAGTTGTTGTACGACATCTCCTTGCCGTGCAGCTGCTCCGCCTCGGCGAGGCCGCCCGTGCCGTCCACGTACAGCGCGGCGCCCTGGTGCGGGTTCTCGCCGTAGCGCAGGACGTTCTTGCGGGCGTAGGTGGCGCCGAGGAAGTCGGGGAAGCCGGACTCGTCGGCGGCGGCGTAGTCGTCCGCGAACCAGGAGGCCACGGCCACGTCGTACGCGGCGGTGTGCTGGAAGGCCTCGGCCGCGAGGCGCTTGCGGGCGGTGAGGTCGAAGCCGCCGGCGGCGACCGCGGTGAGGACGTCGGCGTACCGCTCCGGGCTGGTGACGATGGCGACCGACGGGTGGTTCTTGGCGGCGGCGCGGACCATCGAGGGACCGCCGATGTCGATCTGCTCGACGCACTCGTCCGGGGTCGCGCCGGAGGCGACGGTCTCGCGGAACGGGTACAGGTTCACGACCACCAGGTCGAACGGCTCCACGCCCAGCTCGGCGAGCTGCTCGCGGTGCGAGTCGAGACGCAGGTCGGCGAGGATGCCGGCGTGCACGCGCGGGTGCAGGGTCTTGACCCGGCCGTCCAGGCACTCGGGGAAGCCGGTCAGCTCCTCGACCTTGGTCACCGGGACGCCGGCCGCGGCGATCTTCGAGGCGGTGGAGCCGGTGGACACGAGCTCCACGCCGGCCTCGTGCAGGCCCTTCGCGAGCTCTTCCAGGCCCGTCTTGTCGTAGACACTGATCAACGCGCGACGGATGGGCTTATTCACCGACATGAACCTTTCGTCCCTCAATGCGGTAGCCGTTGCGGGCGAGACGCCCCACGACCTCGACGAGCAGCGAGCGCTCGACTTCCTTGATGCGCTCGTGCAGAGCGGCTTCGTCGTCACTGTCCCGGACCTCGACCACGCCCTGGGCGATGATCGGGCCGGTGTCGACGCCGTCGTCGACGAAGTGGACGGTGCACCCGGTGACCTTCGCGCCGTACGCGAGGGCGTCGCGCACGCCGTGCGCTCCGGGGAAACTGGGCAGCAGCGCGGGGTGCGTGTTGACGACCCGGCCGCCGAAACGGGCGAGGAACTCCTTGCCGACGATCTTCATGAAGCCGGCCGACACCACGAGATCGGGCTCGTACGCGGCGGTGGCCTCGGTCAGCGCCCGGTCCCATTCCTCACGGGTCCCGTGATCCTTGACCCGGCACACGAACGTCGGCAGCCCGGCGCGCTCCGCGCGCTCCAGGCCGACGATGTCCGAGCGGTCCGCGCCGACCGCGACGATCTCGGCGCCGTACCCCTCGGGGTCGGCGGCGACGGCGTCGAGCAGGGCCTGCAGATTGGTACCGGACCCCGAGACCAGGACGACAAGGCGGGCGGCAGCCACTGGGTCACTCTTTCCGTGGTGTTTGTGCGGTCGTACGAACGAATCGCATCCCTCGATACGGGGAACCCTACGAAGGGTCCGACCGTCAGCAACGATACCGGCACACCGGACGGCCCCCACGGGACGGGGGCACGGCCGGGCGGTAGCGTCTGAGGACGACGCCGGACGACACACCCGCCGGGCGCCTCAACGCGACGACAGAGAGAAGACGTTCACCACATGCCGGACCGCCGCCGTACGGAACGCCAGTCCACGGACGACAACAATCCGTTCGCGCCGCCGCCGGAGGGCGCGCCGGACCAGCCCTGGCAGCCGCGGCGACCGGAGGGCGCGGACGACGACGGCGCCTCGGAACCGTCGCAGCCCGCGGACTCCGACGACACCCCGGGCCGCTGGAGCAGCCGCCAGCCGGGCCGCTCGTCGGCAGGCTGGGGCCGCCGCTCGGAGGGCGGCCAGGGCGGTCAGGGCGGCGGCCCCGACGGGCCGCAGGAGGGCCCCGGCCTGCGCTGGGACCCGACGGACCCGGCCCAGCGGCGGGCCCGGTACGCACTGCTCGCGGGCATGTGGGCGTTCTTCTTCGCGATCTTCAACCTGTCCGAGATCGCCCTGTTGCTCGGCGCCCTCGCGCTGTACTGGGCGATCAGCTCGCTGCGCGCCAAGCCGAAGCCGGTCGAGCCGGGCACGCCGGGCTCGACCCCGGTGTCCGTGGCCACGACCGAGGGGGCGCGCAAGCGGCAGCGCACCGCGGCGATCAGCGGTCTGGTGACGGGCCTGCTGGCGCTCTCGATCGTGGCGGCGGGGTTCACGTTCCGGTTGGCCTACAGCGACTACTTCACCTGCGTCGAGGACTCGCTGACCCAGTCCGGGCAGCAGGCCTGCAACCGGCACCTGCCGGAGCCGCTGCGGAAGCTCTTCGACGACACGCGCGTCTAGCAGGGGCGGCGCCTACTCGGCCGGGGGCTCCGAGGGCGCTGGGGTCAGCGGGGGCTGCTCTGGACGCGGGGTCTCCCAGGCCGCCGGGAAGAGGTCGTACGGCTCGTAGGGCTCGTCGTCCAGGCGCTCGGGTTCCGGGGCGGGCAGCAGGGTCACCGGCAGGGGCATCGACGGTACGGGGGCGGCGGCGCCCGCGGTCTCCGCGCCCGCGGCCTTCGCGCCCGCGGTCCTCGCGCCGGCCGCCTTCGCGTCCGGGGCCGGGCCCGGGTGCAGGTCCGGGGCCGATTCCGCGGCCGGGTCCAGGTCCGCGGACGCCTCCGCGCGGCGGGCCCAGGCGCGTACGCCGAGGGCGACCGGGACACCGATCACCGCCGTCCACAGCGCCGCAGCCCCGCCCGTCGCCCACCACACCGGACCGAACGCGGCCAGCCGCCCCACGCCCAGCGAGCCGCCGGCCGGCGCCGCCAGGAGCGCCGCGACCACGCCGCACAGGCCCGCGGCCTGCAGGGTCGTCCAGGTCGTGGCGCGGGCGGTCCAGGTCGTCGCGACCCGTCCCGTACGGCGGCCCAGCGCGACGCCCGCCGCCAGCGGGACCGCCGCGGACAGCCAGTGCACCCATGTTCCCCGACCCGGCTCCGGGAGGGCCGCGAGCAGGGGGAACGCGGGCAGCGCCGGGGTGCCGGTCACCATGAGCGGGGTCGCGAGGGAGCCGGTGCCGAGCGTGACCCCCGGGCCCATGCCGTACGCCGCGCCCCACACCGCCGCGTTCGGGACCAGCGCCAGGATCAGCAACGCCACCGCGAGCCGTCCCGACCACTCCGCCGCAAGCCCGCCGTACGCCTTTCCGACCTCGCCCGCGTGCCACGCCAACGAGACCGCGACCAGCACGATCCCGCCGGCCAGCAGGGTCAGCACCCCGACCGCCGCGGACCGCAGCGCCACCCCGGCTCGCGGCACCCGTCGCGCCAGGGCGCCGAGCGGGTGGCCGCTCGCCGTCCAGACGCCCGCCGTGGCCGCCGCGACCGTCGTACCGGGCAGCCACACGGCCGCCGCCAGCGGGTCGGCGGGCAGCGGGCCGGCCGACGCGTACGCCACCACCACCGCGCCGGCCAGCAGGTACCCGCCGGTGACCGCGCCCACCGCGCCGGCCGCCGACAGCCGGGGGCGGCCGTCCTCGGACTCCAGGGCGTCCCGCGCGGCCCGGTGCGCCAGACGGGCCGGCAGCACCATGAGCAGCATGGGGACGACCCCGAGCGGCGCGGGCACGCCGGTGAGGGTGTCGGTGCGCACCAGGTCGACGCCGTGCGCGAGGAGCCACAGGCCCGCGGCGGCGTGCAGCGCGCCGCCGGGGCCCCGGTCCGGGTACGGCGAGCTGATCCACAGGACCGTCACGAGGACCGCGAGCGCGCCGAGGCCGAGCCCGGCCGCGATGCCGCCGCGCGCGAAGGCCGCCGCCAGGACGGCGGAACGACCGCTGCGGACAAGGGGGTCGGGCGACAGCGGAGAGCCCTGCTCGGTCACGTGGGTCACCCGGCCCATGCTGCCAACGACACGCCCTTTTGTGGCGTAACAGGCAAACCTCCGTTGTGTCGTTCAAGATACATTTATGTGCTTTTCCGGCCAGAGCAGCTCTGCGGGAGGTCGTCGTCCATGAGCCAGAGCACCGGACACTCCGTCCCCGCCGACTCGCTGCCCTCCCCGAAGGAGCGCCGCAGGCTGCGCGAGGCGCGGGCCCTGACCGAGGAGCAGGTGGCCGACGCGCTGGGCGTCACCCGGGCCACCGTCCGCTCCTGGGAGACCGGGCGCTCGAAGCCTCGGGGGCGCAAGCTGGAGGCGTACGTGAAGCTGCTCAGCGGCGACGACACGGCGTTCGCGCCGTCCGGAGAGGCGCCCGACGCGGCTCCCGCGCCCTCGAAGACCTCCGCACCTCAACCGGGCCGCGACACCACCCGGCCCAAGGCCGCCGCCAAGCGCGTCCAGAAGCCGCCGACAGGCCCCGCGCCCCGGCCGAAGACCACCGCCCGCCCTGCGGAGGCACCGTCGCCCGAGCCGGCGGCAGCGGCGCCACCGCCGGAGGCACCCGCGCCCGCGGCCCAGGCGCGCCTGGAGCGGCTGAAACCCGAGTCGGCCGAGGCCACCGCGCGGCCGGAGCCCGCCGCCGAGCCCGCCGTCGCCGCCGAGCCCGGGCTCACCCCCGAGGGGGCGTTCGACGCGCTCTACGCGTACGCCGCCCCCGGACTCGTCCACCAGACCTACCTGCTCACCGGCCGCCGCCGGCTCTCCCGCGAGTCCGTCGAGCGCGCCTTCCACCACGCCTGGCAGCACTGGCCCGAGGTCGCCCGCGACCGTGACCCGGTCGGCTGGGTGCGGGCGGCGGCGTACGAGTACGCCCTCTCGCCCTGGCACCGGCTGCGCCGCGCCCACCGGCACCCCGACGCCCCACCGACCGAGGCGGGCCGCCGGGCCCTGCTCGCGGCGCTGCTCGAACTGCCCCCGCCGTACCGCCGCACCGTGCTGCTCTACGACGGCCTGGGCCTCGACCTGCCCGAGACGGCCGCCGAGACCGAGGCGAGCACCCCGGCGGCGGGCAACCGGCTCCTGTACGCCCGGACGCTCATCGGCACCCGGATCCCCGAACTCGCGGACCCGGACGCCCTGCACGAACGGCTGCGGGCGCTGGTCGCGGAGGCACCGACGGTGTCGCTCGCACCCGCGCGCACGGTCCGGGGCGGCAGCGAGCGCCGCATCCGGCTGTGGACCCGGACGACGTTCGTGCTGACCGCGACGCTCATCGGCGCGACGGCGTTCACGCTGCACACCGCGCCGACCCAGTACCAGCCCGAGGTCGCCCCGGGGCGGACGGTCGACGGCGTCCCGGTGCGCGGCGGCCCGCCCAAGCTGGGCCCCGAGGACGAGAAGCTGCGCGAGCTGCTCCACTCTCGGCCGCACCACGGCCCGGAACGGCTGCTGCCCGAAACGGGCTGAGAACGCGCGTGGGCCCCGCCCCCGGAGATCCGGGAGCGGGGCCCACCTGTGCGGTCACGCAGTGGTTCGAAGAACCGTCAGGCCCGGGGGCCCTTCAGGTCGTTCAGCCCGCGAGGATGGCGCGCGCCAGCTTGGCGGTCTCGGTCGGCGTCTTGCCGACCTTGACACCGGCGGCCTCGAGGGCCTCCTTCTTCGCCTGGGCGGTGCCGGAGGAGCCGGAGACGATGGCGCCGGCGTGGCCCATGGTCTTGCCCTCGGGGGCGGTGAAGCCCGCGACGTAGCCGACGACCGGCTTGGTGACGTGCTTGGCGATGTAGTCCGCCGCACGCTCCTCGGCGTCGCCGCCGATCTCGCCGATCATGACGATCAGGTCGGTGTCGGGGTCCGCCTCGAACGCCTCGAGGGCGTCGATGTGCGTGGTGCCGATGACCGGGTCGCCACCGATGCCGACGGCCGACGAGAAGCCGATGTCACGGAGCTCGTACATCATCTGGTACGTCAGCGTGCCGGACTTCGACACCAAGCCGATACGGCCCGGCTTGGTGATGTCGCCCGGGATGATGCCGGCGTTGGACTGGCCCGGGGTGATGAGACCGGGGCAGTTCGGGCCGATGATGCGGGTCTTGTTGCCCTTCGACTTCGCGTACGCCCAGAAGGCGGCGGAGTCGTGGACGGCGATGCCCTCGGTGATGACGACGGCGAGCGGGATCTCGGCGTCGATCGCCTCGACCACGGCGGCCTTGGCGAAGGCCGGCGGCACGAAGAGGACGGAGACGTTGGCGCCCGTCTTCTCCATCGCCTCGGCGACGGTGCCGAAGACCGGGACCTCGGTGCCGTCGAAGTCGACGGTCGTGCCGGCCTTGCGGGGGTTCACGCCACCGACGATGTTGGTGCCGTCACCCAGCATGAGCTTGGTGTGCTTCATGCCCGTGGCACCGGTCATGCCCTGGACGATGACCTTGCTGTCCTTGTTGAGGAAGATAGCCATGGTGTGCTTGACCTCGTCCCTTTACTTCGCAGCCGCGAGCTCGGCGGCCTTGTCGGCCGCGCCGTCCATGGTGTCCACACGCTGCACGAGCGGGTGGTTCGCGTCCGACAGGATCTTGCGACCCAGCTCCGCGTTGTTGCCGTCGAGGCGCACGACCAGCGGCTTGGTGACCTCTTCGCCCTTCGAGGCGAGAAGCTCCAGGGCCTGGACGATGCCGTTGGCGACCTCGTCGCAGGCGGTGATGCCGCCGAAGACGTTGACGAACACGGACTTGACGTCCGGGTCGCCCAGGATGATCTCCAGGCCGTTCGCCATGACCTCGGCCGACGCGCCGCCGCCGATGTCGAGGAAGTTGGCCGGCTTCACGCCGCCGTGGTTCTCACCGGCGTACGCGACGACGTCCAGGGTCGACATGACCAGGCCGGCGCCGTTGCCGATGATGCCGACCTCGCCGTCCAGCTTGACGTAGTTGAGGCCCTTGGCCTTGGCAGCGGCCTCGAGCGGGTTGGCCGCGTCCTTGTCCTCGAGCGCCTCGTGCTCGGGCTGACGGAAGTCGGCGTTGGCGTCCAGGGACACCTTGCCGTCCAGCGCCAGGATGTCGCCGGAGGCGACCTTGGCCAGCGGGTTGACCTCGACGAGGAGCGCGTCCTCGGCGATGAAGGTGTCCCACAGGGTCACGAGGACCTCGGCGACCTTCTCGGCGACGTCGGCCGGGAACTGCGCCTGGGCGACGATCTCGCGGGCCTTCTCGATCGAGACGCCCTCGACGGCGTCGACCGGGACCTTGGCGAGCTTCTCGGGGGTCGTCGCGGCGACCTCCTCGATGTCCATGCCGCCGGCGACCGAGGCCATGGCCAGGAAGGTGCGGTTGGTGCGGTCGAGGAGGTACGAGACGTAGTACTCCTCGACGATCTCCGGAGCGGTCTCCGCGATCATCACCTTGTGGACCGTGTGGCCCTTGATGTCCATCCCGAGGATGTCCGTCGCGCGGGCGACGGCCTCGTCGGGGGTGGCGGCCAGCTTCACGCCGCCGGCCTTGCCGCGGCCACCGACCTTCACCTGCGCCTTGACGACCGACTTGCCGCCGAGACGCTCAGTGGCCTCGCGCGCCGCCTCAGGCGTGTCGATGACTTCACCGGCCAGCACCGGTACACCGTGCTTGGCGAAGAGGTCCCTCGCCTGGTACTCGAACAGGTCCACGCGCGTCCGTCCCTTTTCTGATGATCGCGGTTCGTTGTCTGCGTGGGCGTGCCGCGGAGGGCAACGTGACTGCGCTGTCACAAGGGAGGCGTACACGGTGTCCGTGGACGCGGCATGTCCGTCTCGCAGGTTATCCCTGCCGGACCTGGGTCCCTAAATCGCAGATCACCTCAGGGCGGTGATACGGGTCACAGATCGTAGGGGGGACGGGGCGGTGCGTAGGGGGTGCGGCGGGACCCCCTCAACCCCTTGTGCCAGGCGGGGAAGGGGCCTTGGGGGCCTCACGACGCGCCCGACCGCGGGGTGAGGTGCGAACGGGCGCCGATGTGATATGGGCCTCAGTCGGCCCGGAGACGGCCGGGCGGGTGGCGCCCCGGCGACGGATTCCGCAGCGGTGCGGAATCCGTCGCCGGGGGTTGCCGGGGTACCGGTGAGGTGATCAGCCGCCGTAGCCGGGGAGGTAGTCCGGGGTCACGGCGACGGTGACGCTACGGACGCCGGTGACGGCGTTGCCGGCGAGCGGCGTGGCACCGTCCGTGACGGATCCGGCCAGGCCCGCGGCGCTGCCGCCGACGCCCGTGACGACCGGCCGGACCTGGTCGGTCACCGCGCCGACGATCGGCCGGACGGCGCCGTCGACGGTGCCGGTGACACCGCCCGCGAACTCCGGGACCTCGGCGAGGACGCCGTCGGCCAGCAGGCCCGCGTCGTTGACGGCCAGGCCGATGACCGGGGCCAGCGACTCCACGGCGCGGGCGGCGAGGGGCGGCAGCACGTCCTGCGAGGCACCGGCCACGACCGGGGCGGCCTCGGCCCGGGTCTGCTCCAGGTCGGGGGCGAAGGCGGCCAGCGGGCCGAAGAGGTAGTCGACCTCGTCCTCGGCGGCTGCCTGGGCCTTGTCGACGGTCGGAGCCTGGACGGCGGGGGCGGCGGGGGCCTCGACGGCGGGGGCGTGTGCGGCCGGCTTCGCCGGGACGGACGGGGTGCTCGGGAGCTCGACGGCGTCCTTGACGGTGTCCGTCACGCCGGTCACCGCCTCCTGGAGGCCGTCGGTCGCGTCGGTGAGGCCGGCCGTCGCGTCCGGGGTGGTGAGCGGGACGTCGACGGGCAGCTCGCTCGCGCTCGCGGCGGCGGTGCCGATGGCCCACATGCCGGTGGCGGTGGCGGCGACGGCGAGGGAACGGCGGAGGTTCTTGTTCACGGGGGAGATCGCTTTCTCGAATTCTTCGGCTGGTGGTGGAGCAGGCGGGGAGAAGGGCCTGCTCTAGCCGGGGAATTCGAGAACGTCGTCCGTGCGGTCGAGGAGTACTGCGGCGGTCGCGGGCAGCGTCGCGCCCCGGACGGGCCCGGCGCACGGCGTGCCGGGGGTGAGGGTCGCGTCCTGCTGGTCGCCGCCCCGGGGCGCGCTCGCCTGCCCCACCGCGGGCGCCCCGCAGGGCCGGCCGGGGACGGGGGCGTGCGCGGGCAGGGCGGGACGAGCGGTGGCGGGCGCCTCGGTACGGGCGTGGGCGCGGCGGAACTCCCGTACGACCACGGGGAGCGGGTCCGCGGCCGGTACGTGCACGACGGTGGCCTCGGCGACGTCCGCCGGGGACGCGGCGGACGTGGCCAGGACGGTCGAAAGCTGCTCGAACGTGGCGCCGTCGGACGGGACCGACGGCGCGGCCGGGACCGACTCGGCCGCGGGGAGTGGCACGCGGTCACGAGCGTCTTGGACGGCTAGGTGCACAGCCTCGTGCACGGGCTCGACGATGTCCCGCACCACGGGAGCACCCGCGACGCGGCGCACGGTCTCCCGGACGGTGTTCGTCACGGGCCGGACGACCGGTTCGACGGCAGTTGCGGTGGAGGTTGCGGTTGCGGTGGCGGCGACGTGCTCGACGGCCCTGAGGGGCTCGTCGGCCGTGCCGGCCGACCTGTCCACGAGTCGCCCGGTCTCGGCGGTCGCAGCCGGCGGGAGTTCCGCGGCCTCGGCGCGCCCGCCGTACGCGACGGCCAGGAGCAACAGGCCGCCCAGGAAGACCAGGGTGCCCAGCACGCGCCGGAGCGCCGTACCGCGCGCGGGGCGCGGTACGGCGGGCGGCACGACGGCTGCGGCGGTCACGGGACGGGGCCTTCCGGAAGCACGGGGAGGGACGGCGCGGAACAGCAGGTTCCGCGCATGCGGCCCGATGCTCGCACGAGCCTCCCCGGGTCACGCAAGTCCCGTGTTACTGATGAGTCGCCATGTCCGGTATGGGCAGTGGACGTTTCTCGACGGCCGCCGCCATCACCTCCGGGAAGAGGTCCGGGGTGCAGGCGAACGCCGGGACGCCGAGCGCCGCGAGCGCCGCCGCGTGGTCCCGGTCGTAGGCAGGGGCGCCCTCGTCGGAGAGCGCGAGCAGCGCCACGAACTGCACGCCCGAGGCCTTCATGGCCGCGACCCGCTTGAGCATCTCGTCACGGATGCCGCCCTCGTACAGGTCGCTGATCAGCACGACGACGGTGTCGGCGGGGCGGGTGATCCGGCTCTGGCAGTGGGCGAGCGCCCGGTTGATGTCGGTGCCGCCGCCGAGCTGGGTACCGAACAGCACGTCGACCGGGTCGTCCAGGCGGTCCGTCAGGTCGACGACCGCCGTGTCGAAGACGACCAGCCGGGTGTCGAGCGACCGCATCGAGGCGAGGACGGCCCCGAAGACGGAGGCGTACACCACGGACGCGGCCATCGAGCCCGACTGGTCGATGCAGAGGACGACGTCCTTCTTCGCCGACCGCGCGGCCCGGCCGTGGCCGACGAGACGCTCGGGCACGACCGTGCGGTGCTCGGGCAGGTAGTGCTTCAGGTTGGCGCGGATCGTGGCGTCCCAGTCGATGTCCCGGTGGCGGGGCCGACTGATCCGGGCCGAGCGGTCGAGCGCGCCGGTGAGGGTGGCGCGGGTGCGGGCGGCGAGCCGCTTCTCCAGGTCCTCGACGACCTTGCGGACGACCGCGCGGGCGGTCTCCCGGGTCGTCTCGGGCATCGCCTTGTTCAGCGACAGGAGCGTGCCGACCAGGTGCACGTCCGCCTCGACGGCCTCCAGCATCTCCGGCTCCAGGAGCAGCGTGGACAGTCCGAGCCGGTCGATGGCGTCGCGCTGCATGACCTGGACGACGGAGCTGGGGAAGTACCGGCGGATGTCGCCGAGCCAGCGGGCGACCGACGGCGCGGACGCGCCGAGCCCGGCCGTCCGCCCCCGCTCGCCGCGCGCCACCGGGTCGGGCCGCTCGTCGTAGAGCGAGGCGAGCGCCCCGTCCACGGCCGCGTCCCGCCCGCTCAACGCCCGCCCGGTACCGTCCGCCTCTCCCCCGCCCAGCACGAGCCGCCACCGCCGCAACCGTTCGTCGCCGCTTCCGGTCGGGTTCATGGGGCTCATCGGGTTCATCGGTCCGCCCCCGTCATCTCGTCGTTCCCCAACAGCAGGCGCAGTACCGGCAGTACGGCCTCCGCGCGGTGCTCGTCGAGGGCGTCGGCGAAGCCGGGTACGCCGGCCTGGGCACGGGCCGCGGCGGCGGACGGGCCGCGGGCGACCAGCTCGCCGATGGTGCGCCGGACGCCCGGTTCGTACGCGGAGAACGTGCGCCGCAGCAGCGGCAGTACGTCCGCGAACGCCTCCTCCGGCACCCCGGTCAGCCACGCGTCGACGAGGGCGAGCAGCCGCTCGTCGTGGACGAGCAGCATGCCGCCTCCCGTCCCGCCGCCGACGAAGCCCTCGATCCACGTGGCCGCGTCGGCCGGTGGGGTGCCGGGCGAGAGCGCGAGCCCCATCAGCCGCGCCGTCTCGTCCTCGCCGAGCCGACCGTCGTCGAGGAGGAGCCGGACCGCCCGACCGCGGATCAGCCCCGCGACGGCCTCGCGGGTCGCGAGCCGGTGCAGCACCGCGGCCCAGCGGTCGGCCCGGTCCGCGCTGTCGGGGAGCAGGCCGAGCGCGGCGTGCACCGCGTCGAGATGGCCGCGCATCTCGTCGGCGGCGTCCCGGTCGAGCCCGGCGCAGGCGGGCGGCAGGCCGACGCAGATCCGTTCCGCGAGCCCGGCCGCGACCTCGCCGAGCGCGGCGGTGTCCGTGGCGCGGACGTCGCCGTACCGCAGTGCGCGGGCGAGCGCGGGCAGGGCCTGCGCGAGGTGCCCCACGTCGGCGTCGAGCGCGGCCCGGTCGGCGAGCGCGCGCATCACGACGGGCAGCGCGTCGGCGAGACCGGCGAGCAGACACCGCTCGGCGAGCGCGGTCATGTCGGCGAGGGTGCGGGCGGCCAGGGCACGGGACTCGGCCCGCGCCGTCGCCGCGCCGTCGACCGTGGTGCCCCACACGCCCGCCTCGGCGACGCGGACGTGCAGCTCCGGCTCCCAGCGCAGCCGCCAGCTCTCCCGGAAGGTGCCGGTGCCGGCCCGGCCGGCGACCGGCTCGCCCCAGTCGACACCGAGCAGCCGCAGCCGGTGCAGCAGGCGGCTGCGCGCGGTGTCGTTCTCCTTCCGCAGGTCGAGCTCCAGGTCCCGCTCCCGCGCCTCCGGCTTCAGCCGCAGGCTGCGCTGGAGCCGGTCGAGGTCGCGCTGCAGCGGTACGGCGGGGGCGCCGGCCGGGACCTCGCCGAGCACGTCCCCGACGACCAGGCGGTCGCGGACGAGGGCGAGCGGCACGTCGGAGCCTTCGCACATCACGGCCCGCACGGCGTCGGTGGTCTCGCTGAGCCCGGCGAGCGGCCGGCCGCGCAGCGCGGCGAGGGTCTCGGCGAGCCGGACGGCCTCGATGACGTGCGCGGGAGAGACCGACCGGTCCTCGTCCCGCAGCAGCCCGGCGACCTTGGTCAGCCAGCGCTCGACGGGTCGGTCGGGGGCGGCGAAGAGATGGCCGTACCAGCCGGGCGAGTCGATGCCCGCGCCGTAGCCGGAGCGCCGGGCGAGCCGGCGGTGCGTCCAGGGCACCCAGGTCGTCTCGGTCCTGACCTTGGGCAGCCCCTTGAGCAGGGCCCGGTCGGCGGCGACCGTGGTCCGGCGGCGCAGCGCGGGGACGTGCCAGGCGCCGCACACGACGGCGACCCGGTCGTCCCCGAACTCCTTCTGCGCGGCGCGCAGTTTGAGCCGCATGTGGGCCTCGCGGACGAGGTCGCGGCCGTGTCCGCCCGCTCCGTACGTCTCGCGCAGCACGCCCATCGCCTCGGCGACGGCGGCGAACGGGGCGCGCGGGTCGCCGTCGCCGCGGTGCTCGATGACGTCCTCCCACCAGCGCTCGGGGTCGTCGTGCCCGGCGGTCCGGGCGAGCACCGCGATCGGGTCGATCCGCAGCCCGACCGCGGGGTCGGACTGCTGGGGCTCCTCGTCGTCCCCGTCGCCCCAGGTCGGGTCGGAGTTGAGGGCGAGGGTGTGCGCGGCGGGCAGGTCCACGAAGCGGACGGCCGCGCCGTTGTCCAGGGCCCAGCGCAGCGCGACCCATTCCGGCGAGAACGTGGCCATAGGCCAGAACGAGGCCCGGCCGGGGTCGTCCACGGCGTGCGCGAGCAGCGCGACGGGTGGCCGCATCCCGGGATCGGCGGCGAGCCCCAGCAGCGCGTCCCCCTCCGGCGGCCCCTCGATCAGCACCGCGGCCGGCCGCTCGGCATCCAGCGCGGCCCGCACCGCCCGGGCCGACCCGGGCCCGTGGTGCCGCACCCCGAGCAGCAGCGGCCCCGGGGTGACGTCGCCACCCACTCGGGCGTCCGAGTCCCCCCGCCGCACCGTGACGGGCCCACCGGCCGCCCCGGGGTCGCCGCGGCCCGAACGGGAGGCCCCGGCGGGACCGGTGGGCCCGAGGGGCCCGGAGGTCCCATCGGCGCCGGAGCCGCCGGTGGCGCCCGCGGTCGGCCCGACCGCGCCCCCGAGTTCCCGCGCCGCGCCGGCAAGTGGCCCGAGGCCGACGGCACTCGGGGTGCCTGCGGGCCGGTCCGGCCCGACTCCGCCGCCGGCCGCCCGGGCCACGCCGGCCGGTACGAGGCCGGGTCGGGGGTGCCGCGTGGCGGCGCCGGGCCCGCCGGGGCCCGCGGTGTCCCGCGCGCGGCGCGCGCGCCGGGCGGTCACGCCGTCACCTCGCGGCAGGCGCGGTAGAAGTCCTTCCAGCCGTCGCGTTCGCGGACCACCGTCTCCAGGTACTCCTGCCACACCACCCGGTCCGCCGCCGGGTCGCGGACGACCGCGCCGAGGATGCCGGCGGCGACGTCGGCGGGGCGGAGCACGCCGTCGCCGAAGTGGGCGGCGAGCGCCAGGCCGCCCGTGACCACCGATATCGCCTCGGCCGTCGACAGCGTCCCCGAGGGGGACTTGAGCTTGGTGCGGCCGTCGGCCGTGACCCCGTCGCGCAGTTCGCGGAAGACGGTGACGACACGCCGGATCTCGTCCACGCCGTCGGGGACGGCCGGCAGGTCCAGCGAGCGGCCGATCTGGTCGACCCGCCGGGAGACGATGTCGACCTCGGCCTCCGCCGTGGCGGGCAGCGGCAGCACGACCGTGTTGAAGCGGCGCCGCAGCGCGCTGGAGAGCTCGTTGACCCCGCGGTCCCGGTCGTTGGCGGTGGCGATCACGTTGAACCCGCGGACGGCCTGCACCTCCTGCCCCAGCTCGGGAACGGGCAGCGTCTTCTCGGACAGGATCGTGATGAGCGAGTCCTGCACGTCCGCGGGGATGCGGGTGAGTTCCTCGACCCGCGCGGTCATGCCGTCCGTCATGGCCCGCATCACGGGACTGGGCACGAGCGCGTCCCGGCTCGGGCCGTGCGCGAGGAGCTGGGCGTAGTTCCAGCCGTACCGGATCGCCTCCTCGGGCGTGCCGGCGGTGCCCTGGACGAGCAGCGTGGAGTCGCCGCTGACGGCCGCGGCGAGATGCTCGGACAGCCAGGTCTTCGCGGTGCCGGGGACGCCGAGCAGCAGGAGCGCGCGGTCGGTGGCGAGCGTGGTGACGGCGACCTCGACGATCCGGCGCGGGCCCACGTACTTCGGGGTGATCACCGTCCCGTCCGGGAGCGTGCCGCCGAGGAGATAGCGGGCGACGGCCCACGGCGAGAGCCGCCAGCGGGGCGGGCGCGGGCGGTCGTCGTGGGCGGCCAGGGCGCGCAGCTCGCCAGCGAAGGCGTGCTCCGCGTGCGGGCGCAGTACCTCGGTCTCGGTTCCGGGCACGGTCATGGGTTCCCCCTCCAGATCGTTCGACCCGTTACGCCTCCACCGTGCACCACGCCACTGACACTTCGCGGGCGTTCGGCCGTCGTCGCAGGCCGGGGCGATTGTCAGTGGGGCGGCGTACGGTCGTTCCATGAGTCGGACGGGGGTTCGCATGGGGGCGCGAGCACGATGGACGCCGGAACAGGTGCTGGCACTGGCTCCTGACGAAGCGTCATCGAGCGCGGGGAGTCGGCTCGGGGTGGCCGGGCCCTGGTCGGAGACGGGCTGCTCGGCGTCCGGGGAAGCCGTGTGGGGGCGGTGCAAGGGCAGCGGCAGCACGCCGTACCGGACGGTCGTGGACCTGACCGGCGGGCCGGCGGCGTCGTGCGACTGCCCGAGCCCGAAGTTCCCCTGCAAGCACACGCTGGGCCTGCTGCTGCTCTGGGCGGGGGACGACGGGACGGTCTCGGAGGGGGAGGCCGTGCCGGACTGGGCGGAGCGGTGGCTGACGGGGCGTCGGGAGCCGGCGGCGGAGGGCGGTGCCGTCACGGGGGGCGGCACCGCCACCGCCGCCGGGCCCGCCGATCCGGAGGCGGCCCGGCGGCGCGCCGAGCGGCGGGCTGCCCGGATCACCGCGGGCGCGCGGGAGTTGGAGCAGCGCCTCGCCGACCTGGTGCGCGGCGGCCTCGCCTCGGCCGAGCAGCCCGGGTACGGGGTGTGGGAGGAGACGGCCGCCCGGATGGTCGACGCGCAGGCACCGGGACTGGCGGCCCGTGTGCGGGAGTTGGGGGCGATACCCGGCTCCGGGGCGGGCTGGCCGCTGCGGCTCCTGGAGGAGATCGCGCTCACGCACCTGCTCGACCGGGCCTGGCTCTCGCTGGACCGCCTGCCGGAGCCGCTCGCGGCGACGGTCCGTACGCGGGTCGGGCTGACCGCGCCCGCGTCCGGTCCGGCGGTCCGGGACCACTGGCAGGTGCTCGCGCAGTACGACACAGGGGACGCGAAGCTGACCACGCGCCGGATCTGGCTGCACGGCACGGAGACCGGCCGCACGGCGCTGCTGCTGTCGTTCGGCGCGGCCGGCCGGGCCCCGCAGCTCGCCCTGCCGGTCGGTGCGGTCCTGGATGCCGCGCTCAGCGCCTACCCGGGGGCGGGCCAGGTCCGCGCGGAGCTGGTGGAGCAGTTCTCCGCGCCCGTCCCGGCGGCGGGCCCTCCGCCGGGCGGGACGACGGCGGAGGCGATAGCCGCGTACGGCGGGGCCCTGCGGGACGACCCCTGGCTGGACGCCCGCCCGGCGACGCTGACCGGCGTCGTCCCGGTCCGGACGGACACGGGCCGGCAGCTCCAGGACGCGGCGGGCGCGCTCCCGCTCACCCCCGCCGCAGCCAACCGTCCGGGCCTGTGGCGCCTGGTCGCCCTGTCCGGCGGCGCACCGGTGACGGTCTTCGGTGAATGCGGCCACCAGGGCTTCACGCCACTGACCTGCTGGTCCCCCGAGGACCCGACCGAAACCGTCCCCCTCGTCTGACCCCCGACCCGACCGACGCACCCGCCCGGAGCAGCCGATGGACCGGAGGAACCCGATGGACCGGATGGACCCGGCGAACACCGCCCACACGGCCGGCGCGATGCCCTGGGAAGACCTCGTCCCCGCCGCGCTGCTCGGTACCGACCGGCGGGGCGGGGCGGCGCCCGAGGCGGTGCTCGACGCGGCGGCCGTGCACACCGTGCGGCGTCGCGCCGGGCTGCGGGCCGGGGCCGTCGCGGAGCCGCCCGAGGCCGCGCCGCCGGACGAGCGGGCGCGGCTGCCAGAGCCCGCCCGGCGGCGGCTGGGGCAGCTGCTCGCGGGGCGGGCCGCGCCCGCGCCGGCCGGGGGGCGGCGGGGGGCCGCTCCCGACGTCGCCGAGCTGCTGCCGCAGTGGCTCGCGGCGGCCGGCCGGCACGGCTACAAGGCGCCCGCCTCGGCCCTGCCCGCCCTGCTCGACGCCGCCCGGGCCCGGACCGACCTGCGGCCGCTCGCGCTCGCCTTCGCCGGGCCGCGCGGGCTGTGGCTGGCCCGGCAGAACCCGGAGTGGCGGTTCGCCCTGCGCGGCGCCGCGGGCGGCGCGGCACTGCCGCCCACCGACGACACCGAGCAGGTGCGCCGTCTGTGGGACGAGGGGCTCTTCGCGGAGCGCGTCGCGCTGCTCGCCGCCGTACGCGCCGAGGCGCCCGGCGCCGCGCGGGAGCTGCTCGCCTCGACCTGGGCGACGGAGCGGGCCGAGGACCGGCTGATGTTCCTGGACTCGCTGCGGGCCGGCCTGTCGGACGCGGACGAGGACTTCCTGGAGACGGCCCTGACCGACCGGAGCCGCAACGTGCGCGCGACGGCGGCCGGGCTGCTCTCCGCGCTGCCCGCGTCCGCGCTGGCCGCGCGGATGGCGGACCGGGCGGCGTCCTGCATCGCCCTCGACCGCACGGGGGACCGTACGGGCGACCGGTCGGCGCTCGTCGTCGAGGCACCGCACGAGTGCGACGCGGCGATGCAGCGGGACGGAATGGTGCCGACCCCGCCGCCGGGCCGCGGCGAGCGCTCCTGGTGGCTGGGCCAGCTCGTCGAGTCCGCGCCGCTGTCCTGCTGGCCGGCCCGGCTCGGCGGTCGCTCGCCTGCGGAGATCGTCGCGCTGCCGGTCGCCGACGACTGGCAGCCCGAGCTGCACGCGGCGTGGTGCCGGGCGGCGGTGAGGCAGGGCGACGCGGCCTGGTCCCGGGCGCTCCTCGGCTCGCCGAGCACGTCGTCGCTGGCCGAGCGGGCGAAGCTGCTGGCGACGCTGGAGGAGGACGAGCGGGCGGACTGGGTGGCCGGTTTCGTCTCGGCGCACGGCCTGTCGGAGGCGTTCCAGCTGCTGGGGGTGTGCGCGGTGCCGTGGGCCGGTCCGCTGGGCCGGGCGGTGGTGGACGCGCTGGACATCGCGCGGGACGCGGGCAGCTACCCGTGGAGCTTCAGCGGCGTGATGGGCCTCGCCGAGCGCTGCCTCGACCCGGCCGCGGCGCCGCAGCTGGAGGCGCTGACGACGCTCGCGACGGAGAGCGAGGACGCGTCACCGGGCGCGGCGGGCTACTGGTCGGAGGCCTTCCAGCGCCTGGTGTCCACGCTGCGCCTGCGCGCGGCGATGCACGCGGAGCTGGCGGCCCCGTAGAACGGGTCGGGCCCGGGCTTCCGCAGTGCGGAAACCCGGGCCAGAACGCCTTCGGAGCAGCCGTTACGCGGCCGCGACGCGGACGTTCGCGTTGACCCAGTCCACGATCGACGCCGTCGTCGCGCCGGGCGTGAAGATCTCCGCGACGCCCTTCTCCTTCAGCGGCGGGATGTCCGCGTCGGGGATGATGCCGCCGCCGAAGACCTTGATGTCCTCCGCGTCGCGCTCCTTCAGAAGCTCCAGCACCTTCACGAAGAGCGTGTTGTGCGCGCCCGAGAGGATCGACAGACCGATCGCGTCGGCGTCCTCCTGGATCGCGGTGTCGACGATCTGCTCCGGCGTCTGGTGCAGCCCGGTGTAGATGACCTCCATACCCGCGTCGCGCAGCGCCCGCGCGATGACCTTGGCCCCGCGATCGTGGCCGTCGAGACCCGGCTTGGCCACCACCACGCGGATCGGACCGGTCACACCCATCACTGCCTCCACATGCGACCCCCGAGCGCGACTCGCCGGGGAGGTGAACGAACGTTATCGACAGCATCCCGCAAGCAACCGTTTCACGGTGGAGAGCGAGGGGGAAATCACACGTGGGACATGTTCGCTCTGCGCCGTACCCAGCGTGAGCCGCACCCGGGTCGGTCGCAAGGGAGCCGCTTCGAGGTCGCGTACGCCCGCTTCCTCGGCCGGCTCCCCGGCGTGCCGGTCGGGAGGTAGGCGATGGAACTCACGGAGTTGACCCGGTTCACACCTCTGCTCAAGGCCACCGCTCTGGAGCTGGCCATCCTCACCGGCCACGTCCTCCTCTACCCCTCCGGACTCGTCCCGGAGCGCCCCCGCCCCGCCGACGCGACCGCGCCCGGCGCCGAGGCCGCCACCGCGCTCGCCCCGCCGCGCCGCCCCGTCGCCCTGCTGCACGGTTTCGTCGACAACCGTTCCGTCTTCGTCCTGCTGCGCCGTTCCCTGGCCCGGCACGGCTGGCGGCACGTGGAGGCGCTCAACTACTCGCCGCTCACCTGCGACCTGCGCGCCGCCGCCGAGCTGCTCGGCCGGCACGTCGAGGCGATCCGCGCCCGGACCGGCCATGACGAGGTGGACGTCGTCGGACACAGCCTGGGCGGGCTGATCGCCCGCTATTACGTACAGCGCCTGGGCGGTGACGCACGGGTCCGCACCCTCGTCACGCTCGGCACCCCGCACGCGGGGACCACCGTCGCCCCGCTGGCGGACGCGCACCCTCTGATCCGGCAGATGCGGCCGGGCTCCGAGGTGCTGCGGGAGCTGGCCGGGCCGAGCGGGGGCTGCCGGACGCGGTTCGTCAGCTTCTGGAGCGATCTGGACCAGATCATGGTCCCGGTGGAGACGGCCCGGCTCGACCACCCCGACCTCCAGGTGCACAACGTCCGGGTGAGCGGCATCGGCCATCTCGCGCTGCCGGTCCACCCGACCGTCGCCGCGGGCATCCGGCAGGCGCTCGGCTCCGACGGACTGTCGGTCGGCGCCGACGGCGCGGCCGACGCGACGGGCGCCGTCTCGGTCGCCTGAGCCCGACAGTTCCGGTCTGACAGCCCGTCATCCGGCGACTGTTCTTCGAACGTTCCTCGAACACAAGGCCAAGGCTCTGCCCACAGAGCGCCAAAACGCGGCCGATTGCCCGTTTCCCGCGCGGCCAAAACCTGCCGAAGATTGTCGGCCGTGCGTACCGCCGGGTACAGTCGCGCCACTGATTGCCCCCGGGACACCCCCTTCAGGTCGCCCGTCCCGGACTGGTCCTGCTGCCGAGGCGAGAGAGAAGTTGGTGAACGACCAGCACCCCCACGCCGGGTACGTCGGAGACGACGCCCACATGACCGGCAGCTTCGCCACCGACCCGCTGTTCGGCGCTATGCCGGGCGGCTACGACGCCGGACAGAGCGGCCAGTACGACAGCACCCGGTGGACCGGTGGCGGTCAGCAGTGGGACGCCCCCGCGTACGACGCCTACGTCGCGCAACAGCCGGGTGCCCAGCAGTACGACACCACGGGCCAGTGGGACGCCACCGCCTGGAACCAGGCCCAGGCCGCCCAGCAGCAGACCGGCCAGTGGGACGCCTCGCAGTTCGCCTCCTACGACGCCACCGCCCAGTGGACGGGTGCCCAGCACTACGACACCGGCGCGTACGACGCCACCGCCTGGAACTACGCGCCGGACGGGACCGCGCACGCGGAGCCGGTCGTCCCGGAGCAGTACACGCCCGAGCACGACACCGCACCGGGCTACGGCTACGGGTACCAGGACGGCTACAGCACCTACGACGCCGCGCCGGAGCCGCAGGCCGCGCCGCAGGCCGACATGACGGCCGAGTTCGAGGTGCTGGACTTCGCCACGCCCGAGCCCGTCGCCACGGACGCCCACGACGCGTACGCCGACTATCCGGCCGAGGGTCACGACGCGTACGACGACTACGCCGACGCGGACGGCGAGGACGCCTCGCTGCACTCCGCCGAGACCATGATCGCCCCGCGCGTCGAGCTCCCCGAGTCCCGCGTCGAGGCCCGCCCCGTGCGCCGCGCCTCCGGCGGCAGCCGCGGCCGCCGCCGTACCCCGGCGAAGCGCTCCGCGCTCCTCACCGTCGCCGTCCCCTCGGCCTGCGTCATGGGCGTCGCCGGCATCGCCGCCGCCTCGGTCAGTGGACTCACCGACGCCGACAAGGCGGACGACACGACCTCGATGGCCGCGGCCGACCCCTCCTCCGTGAAGCCGGTCGCCGCGAACACCGAGCTCGACACGCAGCTCGCCGCGCTCAGCGCCGACGCCCGCGACTTCGGCGACCGCGCCAGCCGCACCCAGGAGCGCATCGACCTCAAGGCGCGGCAGGACGCGGAGAAGAAGAAGCGCGAGGAGGAGGCGGCCCGCAAGGAGGCCCTGCGCCCCAAGTTCGTGCTGCCGGTCAAGCTGCACCAGCTCAGCGCCCGCTACGGCCAGTCCGGCGTCAACTGGATGTCCCTGCACACCGGCATCGACTTCCCGGTCCAGTACGGCACGCCCGTGATGGCCGCGACCGACGGCACCGTGCGCACCCAGTGGAACAACGCCTACGGCAACATGGCGATCGTGACCACCAAGGACGGCACGGAGACCTGGTACTGCCACCTCAGCAGCACCAAGATCCGCTCCGGCAAGGTCAAGGCCGGCGACGTGATCGCGTACTCCGGCAACTCCGGCAACTCCACCGGCCCGCACCTGCACTTCGAGGTCCGGCCCGGCGGCGGCTCGGCCATCGACCCGCTGCCCTGGCTGCTGCAGCACGGCCTCAACCCGGTGGGCTGAGCCCCCGGAGCACACACCGCGCGTACGAGAAGGGCCCCGGCCACAGCGGCCGGGGCCCTTCTCGTGTCCGTGCCGAGCGGCTACAGCTTCTCGACCGGTGCGTACCGCATCAGCAGCCGCTTGGGCTTCTCGTCGCCGAAGTCGATCGTCGCCTGCGCGTCCGCGCCCGCGCCGGTCACCGCCATGACCGTGCCCAGGCCGAACTGGTCGTGCGTGACGCGGTCGCCGACCTGGAGCGTGACCACCGGCTTCTCGGTCGTCCGGCGGGTCGCGAAGCCCGACGGGCCGGAGCGGGCCCGGGACGAGGAGAGCGAGGACGTGATCCCGGCGGTCGGCCCGGCCGGCTTGGACATCGGGCCGGTCCGCTTCCACTCCAGGTACGTCGCCGGGATCTCCTCCAGGAACCGGGAGGCCGGGTTGTACGAGGGCTGGCCCCAGGCGCTGCGCATGGCCGAGCGGGTCAGGTAGAGCCGCTCGCGGGCGCGCGTGATGCCCACGTACGCCAGCCGGCGCTCCTCCTCCAGCTCCTTGGTCTGGCCGAGCGCCCGCATGTGCGGGAAGACGCCGTCCTCCATGCCGGTGAGGAAGACCACCGGGAACTCCAGGCCCTTGGCGGTGTGCAGCGTCATCAGCGTGATGACGCCGGAGCCGTCCTCGTCCTCGTCGGGGATCTGGTCGGAGTCGGCGACGAGCGCGACCTTCTCCAGGAACTCGGCGAGCGTGCCGGCCCCTTCCTCCTCCCCACGCTCCTGCTCGAACTCCAGGGCCACCGCCGCGAGTTCCTGCAGGTTCTCGATCCGGGTCTCGTCCTGCGGGTCGGTGGAGGCCTGGAGCTCGGCGAGGTAGCCGGTCCGCTCCAGGACGGCCTCCAGGACGACGGCCGGTCCGGCGCCGGACTCGACGACCGTCCGCAGCTCCTCCATGAGCGTGTTGAACCGCTTGACGGCGTTCGCCGACCGCGCGGCCATGCCGTACGCCTCGTCGACCCGCTTGAGGGCCTGCGGGAAGGTGATCTTCTCGCGCAGCGAGAGGGCGTCGATCATCGCCTCGGCGCGCTCGCCGATGCCCCGCTTGGGCACGTTGAGGATGCGGCGCAGCGGGACGTTGTCCTCGGGGTTGGCGAGGACGCGCAGGTAGGCCAGGACGTCCCGGACCTCCTTGCGCTCGTAGAAGCGCACGCCGCCGACGACCTTGTACGGCAGGCCGACGCGGATGAAGATCTCCTCGAAGACACGGGACTGCGCGTTGGTCCGGTAGAAGACTGCGACGTCGCCCGCCTTCGCGTCGCCCGCGTCGGTGAGCCGGTCGATCTCGTCGGCGACGAACTGCGCCTCGTCGTGCTCGGTGTCCGCGACGTAGCCGGTGATCTGCGCGCCCGCGCCCGCGTTGGTCCACAGGTTCTTGGGGCGGCGGGACTCGTTGCGCTCGATGACCGCGTTGGCGGCGGAGAGGATCGTCTGCGTCGAGCGGTAGTTCTGCTCCAGCAGGATCGTCGTCGCGTCCGGGTAGTCCTCCTCGAACTGGAGGATGTTGCGGATCGTCGCGCCGCGGAAGGCGTAGATCGACTGGTCCGCGTCACCGACGACGCACAGCTCGGCCGGTGCCAGGTCCTCGTACCCCTCGCCGACCAGCTCGCGCACCAGCGTGTACTGGGCGTGGTTGGTGTCCTGGTACTCGTCGACGAGGACGTGGCGGAAGCGGCGGCGGTAGTGCTCGGCGACGTCCGGGAACGCCTGGAGCAGGTGGACCGTCGTCATGATGATGTCGTCGAAGTCCAGCGCGTTGGCCTCGCGCAGCCGCGCCTGGTACATCCGGTACGCCTCGGCGAGGGTCTTCTCGAAGCCGTCGGCGGCCTGGTCGGCGAAGGTCTCCTCGTCGATCAGCTCGTTCTTGAGGTTCGAGATCTTGGCCGTGAAGGACTTCGGCGGGAACTTCTTCGGGTCCAGGTCCAGGTCGCGGCAGACCAGTGCCATCAGGCGCTTGGAGTCGGCGGCGTCGTAGAT
Source organism: Streptomyces sp. HUAS YS2 (assembly GCF_033343995.1). Classification (NCBI taxonomy): domain Bacteria; kingdom Bacillati; phylum Actinomycetota; class Actinomycetes; order Kitasatosporales; family Streptomycetaceae; genus Streptomyces; species Streptomyces solicathayae. The sequence continues at coordinate 3,268,187 of NZ_CP137573.1, forward strand.
CGAGAACGAGGACGTGAAGCCGAGCTTCTTGCTCTCGCGGCGCAGGATGCGCACGCACGCGCTGTGGAACGTCATGACCCACATCGCGTTGGCGCGCGGGCCGACGAGCTGCTCGACGCGCTCCTTCATCTCGCCGGCGGCCTTGTTGGTGAAGGTGATCGCCAGTATCTGGCCGGGATGGACGTGCCGGGTGGCCAGGAGGTGGGCGATGCGGTGGGTGAGCACCCTCGTCTTGCCGGAGCCGGCGCCCGCGACGATGAGCAGCGGGGAGCCGGTGTGGACGACGGCGGCGCGCTGCTGCTCGTTCAGCCCGTCGAGGAGCGCGGCGGCGTCCACGACCGGGCGCGGGGCGCCGTCGCGGTAATGGGCGTCGCGGGCCGCGGGCACGTCGAAGTGGTCCCCGAAGAGGTCGTGCGGGACCTCCTCCTGAACCGGGGCGCCGTGCTCGTGGTCCTCGGGCGGGGGCGGGGGCTCCTCCGAGGAGTGGTTCTGGAGGCTCGCCAGGAAGCTGTCGTCAAAGAGGCTGCTCATCGCTCAACGAGTCTAGGCCGCCGCACCGACAACCCGCCCCGCCTTCCGGCAGGGAGCGGGGACCAGCACGTCACCGGCGACATACGGAGGGTGACAGTCCGCATCAGGTCACGAAAATGTATCGGACATAACGCCCGGCAACCTTCCCAGGGGCACCGGGACTTGGCTAGCGTGCACGCCCAACAGCCCGCGCCCCGCGTTTCTCCACCGGGGCTCCTCCGTTCCCCCACGGGAAGGAGATGCCGGCCTTGGCATCCCACCGCAAGCCGCGCAGCACCCGCCCGCATTCTCCGGCCGTCGGCGTCACGACGGCCGCGCTCGCGTCGGTCACCCTGCTCTCCACGCAGAGCGCCGAGGCCGCGCCCGCGGCGCCGCCGAAGCCGACGGTGGAGGAGGTGCAGAAGAAGGTCGACGACCTCTACCGGCAGGCCGGCACGGCGACGCAGGAGTACAACCGCGCCAAGGAGAGCACGGACAAGCAGCGCCGCAAGGTGCAGACGATGCTCGACGAGGCCGCGGAGCGCACCGAGTCGATCAACGAGACCCGGCGGGCGCTGGGCGCCTACGCCGCGGCCCAGTACCGGACCGGCGCGGTGAGCCCGACCGCCGCGCTGATCTTCGCGGACAGCCCGCAGGCGTACTTCGACCAGACGCAGCTGATGAACCGCATGACCGCCCGGCAGCGCGGGGCGGTCGCCGAGTACGAGGGCGAGCGGGCCGCGGCGGCGAAGCAGCGCGCCGAGGCGACGAAGAGCCTGGCGACGCTCACCGAGTCGCAGAAGGCCCTGCAGAAGAGCAAGAAGGCGGTCCAGGACAAGCTGGCCGAGGCCCGGGGCCTGCTGTCGCGGCTGACCGCCGAGGAGAAGGCCCGGCTCGCCGAGCTGGAGCGCAAGCGCGCCGCCGAGGCCCGCCGCAAGGCCGAGGAGCAGGCCCGCGCGGAGGCCGCGGAGGCCGAGCGGCTCCGCCAGGAGCAGGCCGCGCGGGAGCGGCAGCAGGAGACGCAGCAGCCGACGACGCCCACCCCGGAGCCGCCGACGAGCGGCGGCGACACGTACGCGGCGAAGGCGGCGAAGGTCCTGGACTTCGCCCGCGCGCAGATCGGCAAGCCCTACGTGTGGGGCGCCACCGGCCCCAGCTCGTACGACTGCTCCGGCCTGACCCAGGCCGCCTGGAAGGCGGCCGGCGTGGACCTGCCGCGCACCACCTGGGACCAGGTGAAGGTGGGCACCCGGGTCGCCACGGGCGACCTGCTCCCCGGCGACCTGGTCTTCTTCTACGACGACATCAGCCACGTCGGCATCTACATCGGCGGCGGCAAGATGATCCACGCCCCGAAGCCGGGCGCGTTCGTCCGCGAGGAGTCGATCTACTACATGCCGATCTACGGCAGCGTCCGCCCGGCGTAGCGGCCGATCCCGGCCGGGTGGGGCGGGTCAAGGTCCCGGCCGGATCAGGTCCAGAGCGTCGCGATGCTGCACCTTCCCGGGGACAACCCCCGGACCCCCGGCCGAATCACGTCCAGAGCGTCGCGATGCTGCACCTTCCCGGGGACAACCCCCGGACCCCCGGCCGAATCACGTCCAGAGCGTCGCGATGCTGCACCTTCCCGGGGACAACCCCCGGACCCCCGGCCGAATCACGTCCAGAGCGTCGCGATGAAGATGTTGGCGGTCGTGAGGGCGCCGACCGCGATGAAGGGGCCCTTGTCCACGGACTCCTCGTCGCGCTTGACGTAGACCAGGCCGAGGACGGCGACCAGGATCGCCAGCTTGATGATGATCTTCAGGTTGTTGACCGGCTGGTCGTCGGCCTGGTTCAGGCCGACCAGGATCACACCGGTGACCAGCATGGTCAGCGCGCCGTGCAGCATGCCCGGGACGAAGCGCGCCGTTCCCGCGCCCATCGCCTTCATCTGGGTGAGGAACCCGCCCAGCAGGGAGGCGATGCCGATGATGTGCAGGGCCACGAAGACATTGATGAGTACGTCCATGGCCCGGAGCCTATCCGGGCATTTGCGCGGCCCGTACGGCACCCGGAACGTTCCCGAACGGTCCCGTGCCGACATCCGCAACCAATAGCGGTCATCTCCCCGTTCGTCCGTGTCCCCCAGGTTTAGCGTCCATCGCAGCCGGGAGCCGAGCAGCGAACTCCCCCGCAGGGAAAGGATGTGACCCGCCCTCGTGGCAGCACACCGAAAGCCCAAGCAGCGCCCCCTCGGCGGCTCCGCCGCCCGCACCGCCGCCACGCTGGCCCTCGCCGGCGCGGCGACCGCGACCGCCTTCGAGGGCGCGGGGCACGCCGACCCCCGCCTCACGCCCGCCCAGGTCAAGGCGAAGGTGGACCGGCTGTACCGGGAGGCCGAGGAGGCCACGGAGCGGTACAACGGCGCGAAGGAGAGGGCCGACGAGGCCCGTACGGCGCTCGACGGCCTGCGCGACGAGTCCGCCCGGCGGACCGCCCGGCTCAACGAGGCGCGTACGGCGCTCGGTTCCGCCGCCACCGCGCAGTACCGCTCCGGCGGGCTCGACCCGGCTGTGCAGCTCGCGCTCACCTCGGACCCGGACCAGTACCTGGAGCGGGCCGCGCTCGCCGACCGGGCCGGCGAGCGGCAGGCCGTCACCATCGCGTCGGTACGGCGCGAACTCGCCGAGATCGGACGACTGCGCGCCGAGTCGACGGGGAAGCTGGCGGACCTCAGGAGCAGCGAGGCCGCGCTGAAGCGCCACAAGACGACGGTGCAGGACAAGCTCGCCGACGCGCGGGCCCTGCTGGCCCGCCTCACCGCAGAGCAGCGCCGGGCGTACGAGGCGCAGGGCGCCGGGCGCCAGGACGGGGCGGCCCCGGCCGGGACGCGGGCCGACCGCGCACAGGCCCGCGGCCCGGTGAGCGCGCCCAACCCGCGGGCGGCGCAGGCCGTGGCGTTCGCGTACGGGGCGATCGGCAAGCCGTACGTGTGGGGTGCGACGGGGCCGAACGCGTACGACTGCTCGGGGCTGACGCAGGCCGCCTGGCGCTCCGCGGGCGTCTCGCTGCCGCGCACCACGTACACGCAGATCAACGCCGGGCAGCGGGTCTCGCGCTCCGAACTGGCCCCGGGCGACCTGGTGTTCTTCTACTCGGGCATCAGCCACGTCGGGCTCTACATCGGCGGCGGACAGATGATCCACGCGCCCCGGCCGGGCGCGCCGGTGCGGATCGCGCCGATCGACGAGATGCCGTTCGCCGGGGCGACCCGGGTGGGCTGAGGGCCGGCCCGAACGGGGACCACGGGGCTACGGGGATTGACATGGATAGCGGCACTCTCCACTATGGATAGTGCCGCTAGCCAATAAGCGCGACGCCGGAAGAGGTACGTGTCATGCCCACGCTCCCCTGGACCACCCCGAACCCGCCCAGCCCCAGCACCACCCACGCGTACGTGATGGCCTCGCGCTTCGAGGTCCGCTCGCTGAAGGACGTACCGCGGTTCTTCCTCAAGTCCCTGGCCGCCTGGCGCCAGGTCCGCACCGCGCCCGGAGCCCTCGGCGCCTCGCTGGTCGCGCGACCGCTGCGGCGCACCTTCCTGACCCTCTCGGCCTGGGAGGACCGCGACGCCCTCTACGCGTACGCGCGCGCCGAGCCGCACCGGAGCATCATGACCGGGCTCCGCTCCACCATGCGCGACTCGACGTTCACCTTCTGGGAGGCGCCCGTCGAGCAGCTCCCGATCAGCTGGGACGACGCCCACCGCCGCCTCGACGCGGCGCAGACGTCGAGCTGACGCGGCTTCGGGCCCGACGGCGTCAGACCAGCCGGCGCGCCGTCGCCCAGCGGGTCAGCTCGTGCCGGTTGGAGAGCTGGAGCTTGCGCAGCACCGCCGAGACGTGCGACTCGACCGTCTTCACCGAGATGAAGAGCTGCTTGGCGATCTCCTTGTACGCGTAGCCGCGGGCGATCAGCCGCAGCACCTCGCGCTCCCGCTGGGTCAGCCGGTCCAGGTCCTCGTCCACCGGCGGCGCGTCCGTCGACGCGAACGCGTCCAGGACGAAGCCGGCGAGCCGCGGCGAGAACACCGCGTCGCCCTCCTGCACCCGGAAGACCGAGGCGACCAGGTCCGTCCCGGTGATCGTCTTGGTCACATAGCCGCGGGCGCCCCCGCGGATCACGCCGATCACGTCCTCGGCCGCGTCCGACACGGACAGCGCGAGGAAGCGGACCGGGTTCTCGGCCGCCCCCATCAGGTTCGCGCAGCGCCGCAGCACCTCGACCCCGCCGCCGCCGGGCAGGTGCACGTCGAGCAGCACCACCTCCGGGCGGGTCGCGGTGATCACCGTGACCGCCTGGTCGACGTCGGCGGCCTCGCCGACCACCTCGACGCCCGTCTCCTCGGTCCGCCCGATCTCGGCCTGCACGCCGGCCCGGAACATCCGGTGGTCGTCGACCAGCACGACCCGTACGCGACGCGCCTGAGAGCCCGCGTCCCCGCCCGCGCCCCCGGTGGTCTCCTCGGTCATCCGTCCGCCCTCTCCATCTCGAGTTCCACTTCGGTGCCGTCCCCCGGCGCCGACTTCAGCCGGGCGGTGCCGCCGTTGCGCTGCATCCTGCCGATGATCGACTCCCGGACGCCCATCCGGTCGCCGGGCACCGCGTCCAGGTCGAAGCCCGGCCCCCGGTCCCGTACGGACACGAACACCCGCCGGCCCTCGACCTCCGCGTAGACCTGGACGGCCCCGCCCTCGCCACCGTACTTCGCGGCGTTCACCATGGCCTCGCGCGCGGCCTGCATCTGGGCCACGAGCCCGTCGTCGAGCGGGCAGTCGCCGACCACCACGACCTCCAGCGGCACGCCGTGCTTGTCCTCCACCTCGGCCGCCGCCTTCTTCACCGCCTCGGCGAGCGTGTCCGGTGTCTCGTCCTCGTCCTTGCCGGTGCCCTCGGGCTTGTACAGCCAGTTCCGCAGCTCCCGCTCCTGCGCGCGGGCCAGCCTGCGCACCTCCCCCGGATCCTCCGCGTTCCGCTGGATCAGGGTGAGGGTGTGCAGCACGGAGTCGTGGACGTGGGCGGCCACCTCGGCACGCTCCTGGGCGCGGATGCGCATCGTCCGCTCCTCGGAGAGGTCCTGCGACATCCTGATCAGCCAGGGTCCGGCGAGCAGCGCGATGCCGCCGAGGACCGCGATGGCGGCGGTGACCGCGGTGCCGAGCTGCGCGGCGGAGCCGCGGACCACGACGAAGGCGGTCAGGCCGAGGCCGACCAGGCCGACCCCGGCGAGGCCGCGGGCGATCTGCAGCGTGCGCCGGCGGCGGCCCTCCTCGGTCCAGCTGGCCCGGCGGGCGTTGTCCGCCTGCCGCCAGACCAGGATGACGCCGAGCCCGATGAGCAGGGTGGGCCAGATGTAGCGGTTGGCGCTGCCGCCGAGGTCGATGTTGCTCACGAACACGGCGGCCCCGATCGCCAGCGCGATCAGCGCGAAGACCTGGCCCCGGTCCGGCTTGCGCAGCCGCCGCCGGCCGTCGGGGGCCGTCTCGAAGAGCGACCGCGGCTCGGGAGCCCGGCCACCGACGCCGAGCGGGACCACGATCCAGAACACCGCGTACAGCAGCGAGCCGAGCCCGTCGGCGAAGAACAGCGCGAGGAACACGAACCGCACCCACACGACGGGCAGTCCGAGGTGGCCGGCGAGGCCGCGCGCGACACCGCCGAGCATCCGGCCGTCGGCACTCCGGTAGAGCTTGCGCAGCGGCGGTTCGTCGGTCTCGGTCGGATGGGCGGCAACGGGCATGCCCCGATCGTCACATGCGGGCGGGGCCGTGGACATCAGGGTCGGCCCTGAGATGCACCCGGAGACGGCCGGCGGGCACGTACGGCGCGCATGTACGCGCCGGTCGTGAATATCAGGGACGTGCCAGGGTCGTCCCCGGTGCCGCGGCCGGACGCGGCCCCCCACCATGGACGCATGACACGTTCGACCACCACCGAGAAGGCCCCGCCGCCGGCCGTCGACGCCCCGCCACTGCGCCGGGCACGACGGCAGAAGGTCGTGGCCGGGGTCTGCGGCGGCCTGGCACGGCACTTCGACCTGGACCCGGTGATCTTCCGGATCGCGGTCGGCGTCCTGTCGGCGGCCGGCGGCGTCGGACTGATCTTCTACGGCTTCGCCTGGCTGGCGCTCCCCCTGGAGGGGGAGGAGGAGAACGAGGCGCGCCGGCTGCTCACCGGCCGGGTCGACGGGGCCTCGCTGACCGCCGTGATGACGGCGCTGGTCGGCAGCGGGCTCTTCCTCACCATGAGCGGCAACGGCAGCACCCTCTCCTTCGCGATGATGCTGTCGATCGCGGTGTGCGGCGCGGCCATCTGGTCCCAGCGCCGCCGCCAGGCAGGGACGGGCGAGCCGGACGGCCGGGTGCGCCGGGACGCCACGGCCGCGCAGGCCGTGGCCGACGCCGCGCCGCCGGAGACCAAGGCCCCGCCCCTCGCGGACGCGCCGTCGTGGTGGCGGGACCCGATCGTCAAGGACGGGTCGACCGGCCCGGTGCCGGTCGGCTACCTGTGGGGCCCGCTCGACGAGGACCAGGAAGCCGCCGCCGAGGCCCGTACGCCGTGGGGCGGCCCGGCCGCCGTGCCGCGCGCGGCACGCGGAGCGCGGTCCATCGGCGGCCGGGTGGTCCTCCTCGCGCTGGTCGCCGGGGGACTGGGCACCGGCCTGTCGTGGGAGGCCCAGCCCCTGGGCACGGCCGTCCAGATCGGCCTGGTCTGCGCTCTGGGCGTGCTCGGCCTGGGCATGATGCTGAGCAGCTTCCTGGGCCGTACCGGCTCCGGCACCGTCTTCGTCACACTCGTCGCCAGTGGCCTGCTCGCGGTCTCCGCCGCGCTGCCCTCCGACATCGGCACGCACTGGGTCCGCACGACGTGGCAGCCCGCGACCGTCGCCGCGGTGCAGCCGCGGTACGAGATGGGCACCGGCGTCGGCACGCTCGACCTGTCCCGTCTGGCGATCCCGGCCGGGACGACCGTCCGCACCGGCGCCGAGGGCGACGCGGGCAGGCTGAAGGTGATCGTGCCGAGGAACGTGACCGTGCACCTGGTCGCCAGGACCCGCTTCGCCGACCTGCGGATGCCCGGCGAGCGCTCCGACGACATCCGGGTGCGGGGCGACTTCACGGAACGCCGCACGCTCGCCCCGCCGGCCGGCGTGAAGCCCGGCGGCACGCTGGAACTGCGTCTGGATCTGGGATACGGACAGGTGGAGGTCGACCGTGCTGCTGCATGAGTTCCGTCCCGGCCGACTGCTCGCGGGCGCGACCGCGCTGACCCTGGCGGTGCTGTACGGCGGCGACGCCGCGGGCGCCTGGGTCACCCCCTGGTACCTGGTGTTCCCGGTGACCTGCGGCGGCCTGGCTCTCGCGGGCCTCGCGGCCCTGGTCGCCTACCGGTTGCGACGCCGTCGTTCGGCGATCAGCGCGTCCAGCGAGAACACCGACGCCCCGGCGAGCACCAGCGGCAGCCAGGCCATCAGGTAGGCGAGGTCGTTGCCGTAGTAGTACGGCTTCACCTGCCAGCTCACGGTCAGCCACAGGCTCAGCGAGATCAGCGCCCCGCCGAGGGCGGCGACCCGGGCGAACAGCCCGGCCAGGGTGCCGAGGCCGACGGCCAGCTCGCCGACGGCGATCGCGTAGCCGAACCCGCTGGGGCTCTTCAGGGCCAGGTCGACCATCGCGGGGATCGCGGCGCCGTCGCGGACGCCGCGCATCATCTCGCCGATCGAGCCGCTGCCGGTGTCGGAGAGGAACGCCGGGTCGGTGAGCTTGTCGAGCCCGGCGTAGATGAAGGTGACGCCGAGGAAGACGCGCAGCGGCAGCAGGGCGTACCGCGACGCCGTCGCCCTCCAGCCGTCGATCCCGTCGTCCGCCGTCGCCCGGTGCAGGTTCGTCATCGCCGGTCCGCCTCTCCCACGCCACTGTCCGCAGAACCGATTGTCCTCGGACCCCCTGCCAGGAGGTACGTGGGAGGGGGCCACAAGGCTCAGTCGGCGACGTCGATCGTGACCCGGTCGGTCTCCAGGCCGGCGGCGGTGACCACCGACACCTCCACCCGGCCGGGCTCCACGTCCGCCGGCAGCGGGACGGTGAGCACGCCGTCGGTCGGGTTGGCGAAGCCGCCCGGCACCGGGACCAGCGGCACGTGCGTGTGCACCGGCCCGATCCGCACGACCAGCCGAGTCAGCGCCTCGGGCCCGGCGGCGCCCGGGGGCACGAAGCCCGCGCCGCGGATCTCGATGTCGTCACCGATCCGGATCGGCGCGTCCAGGTCACCCGCCTCGCGGGCCCGGACCACCGAGAGGACCACCGGCCGGCCGCCCTCCGCGCCCTTCCCGGCGAGGTACCCGGCCGTCGACACCCCCACCAGGACGACGAGCGACCACGGGAGCTGCGGCAGCCGGGCAGGCGCGCCGGCCAGTTCGGCCGCTGCGTACACGAGGGCCACGGCGGAGACCAGGACGTACTGGACGTCGGCGAGGCAGGCCCGGCCGCCGTCGTCGCAGAGCAGGTCGGCGGCGCGCGGCCGGTCCGCGCGCACCTTCTGCAGCCGCCGCCCCAGGACCCGTACGAGCACGATCCGGCGCACGGCGACGGCGGTCACCGACACCAGCGCGAACACGGTGAGGAGGCCGGCGCCCCGGTTGAGCCCGAGGTCCACCGGCCCCGCGCCGGCGACCCGGCACAGCGCAAGCAGCAGCACGGTGTGGCCGGCGAACAACAGCCAGGCCGCCGCGACGGTACGGGAGGTGGAGAGCCGGTTGTCCTCGCCGAGCAGCGGGGCGAGGAGGCCGCCGCGGGCGCGGTGCGCGAGCGCGGCGGCGAGCAGCGCGGCGGCGGTGAGGACGGCGGCGAGCAGGGCGCAGGTCCGGGCGGTGGTCCAGCCGGCGCCGATCGCGGTGAACGCCTGGGCGAGCAGCAGCGCCACCAGTCCCCCGCCGACGCCGAGCAGGCTGGCCCGGCGGACCCGGGCGGTCCACTCCTCGCCGGCGGCGCGCCCGCGCGCGGTGACGGCGCGGGCGGACTGGGCGAGTTCGTCGGAGACCCACTGCCTGGACGCGACGGGCGAGTGGGCCAGCGCGGCGGGCACGCCGCGTCCGGCTGCCAGTTCCTCCCGGCGGGCGAGGAAGGCGGCGACGGCGCGGCGGTGTGCCTCGCGCCCGCCGTGCGCGCACGCCGTCCGGTCGGCGCACTGTTCCGCCTCCTGCAGCGCCACGGCGCACTCCCCTGCCGGTTTGGTCGATGTTCCCGGGCCGACCGTCAACTGCCGTCCGAGTACACGGAATTGTGCCGCACGGAGGGAGTCCTTCCGGTGCTCCGCGCGCCCCGCCGGAGAGTGATTGCCGCCTGATCGTATTGACGAGTCAGTCGCTCATATCCGACTTGGCTACGACAGCAGTTCGGGCTCCGCACGACTGATCCGGTTCCACAGCGGCTGATAGCTGAACCAGGCCACCAGGTCGTTGCCGGTCTGGGACCGGGAGGCGAGCGCGTCCTTGTGCCCGATGAGGACCGGCTTGCCCGCGGCCCGCGCGGCGAGCTGGATCCGGCAGGCGCGCTCCATCTGGATGAACCACCAGGCCGCCGCGTCGACGGAGCCGCCGACGGTGAGCAGTCCGTGGTTGCGCAGCACGAGCGCCTTGTACGGGCCGAGGGCGGCGGCGATCGCCGGCCCCTCGTCCTGGTCGACGGCCGCGCCGGTGAACGCGTCGAAGAGGGCGTGGTCGCGGTAGAAGTCGCAGGACTCCTGGGTGATCGGCTCGATCAGCTCGCCGAGCGCGGACAGCGCGCGGCCGTGGACGGTGTGGGCGTGGGCGACGGCGACCACCTCGGGCCGGGCGCGGTGCACGGCGGCGTGCACCCCGAAGGCCGCCTGGTTGACGCGGTGCGCGCCGTGCCGGACCCGGCCGTCCCCGTCGACGAGGAGCAGGTCGCTCGCGGTCATCTCGGCGAACGGCACGGCGAACGGGTTCACCCAGTAGCAGTCGTCGTACTCGGGGTCCCGGGCGGTGAGGTGACCGGAGACGCCGTCCTCGTATCCGAACCGTCCGAAGAGCCGGAGCGCGCCCGCGAGCCGCTGCCTGCGGTACGTCCGCTCCTCGTCGGCGGTCGCGTGGACGGGGGGCGTCGCGAAGTGGAGCCGATCCGCGGGTATGGGGGCCGGTGTCTCGCTCATGGGCGGGAAGGTAACGCCGGGCCGTCGAACTGACCAGAGAGATCACACGCCGAAAGCGGCGGAGCCGCCGCCCCTGCGCGAGGGGGCGGCGGCTCCGACGGTGGAACGCGGTGGGACTACTCCCACTCGATGGTGCCCGGCGGCTTGCTGGTCACGTCGAGGACGACGCGGTTCACGTCGGCGACCTCGTTGGTGATCCGGGTGGAGATCCGCGCGAGCACGTCGTACGGCAGGCGCGACCAGTCCGCGGTCATGGCGTCCTCGGACGACACGGGGCGCAGCACGATCGGGTGGCCGTAGGTGCGGCCGTCGCCCTGGACGCCCACGGAGCGGACGTCGGCGAGCAGCACCACCGGGCACTGCCAGATCTCGCGGTCGAGACCGGCGGCCGTCAGCTCCTCGCGGGCGATCGCGTCGGCCTCGCGGAGCAGGTCGAGGCGGTCCTTGGTGACCTCGCCGACGATGCGGATGCCGAGACCGGGGCCGGGGAACGGCTGGCGCTGGACGATCTCGTCCGGCAGGCCGAGCTCCTGGCCGACCATACGGACCTCGTCCTTGAACAGCTGGCGCAGCGGCTCGACGAGCTCGAACTCGATGTCGTCGGGGAGGCCGCCCACGTTGTGGTGGGACTTGATGTTGGCGGTGCCGGTGCCGCCGCCGGACTCGACGATGTCCGGGTAGAGCGTGCCCTGGACCAGGAACGCGACCTCGGGGCCCTCCTCCTGGAGGATCTCCAGCTGCGCCTGCTCGAACACGCGGATGAACTCGCGGCCGATGATCTTGCGCTTGGTCTCCGGGTCGGAGACGCCGGCCAGCGCGTCGAGGAAGCGCTGCTGCGCGTCGACGACCTTCAGGTTGGCGCCGGTGGCGGCCACGAAGTCCTTCTCGACCTGCTCGGTCTCGCCCTTGCGCATCAGACCGTGGTCGACGTACACGCAGGTGAGCTGCGAGCCGATGGCCTTCTGCACCAGCGCGGCGGCCACGGCCGAGTCGACGCCGCCGGAGAGACCGCAGATGGCGCGCTTGTCGCCGACCTGGGCACGGATCGCCGCGACCTGCTCCTCGATGACGTTGCCGGTGGTCCAGCTCGGCTCGATGCCGGCGCCGCGGTAGAGGAAGTGCTCCAGGATCTGCTGGCCGTGCGTGGAGTGCAGCACCTCGGGGTGGTACTGGACGCCGTACAGCTTCTTCTCGTCGTTCTCGAAGGCGGCGACCGGCACGACGTCGGTGGACGCGGTGACGGTGAAGCCCTCGGGGGCGGCGGAGCAGGCGTCGCCGTGCGACATCCACACGGACTGCTCGACCGGCGTGCCCTCGAACAGCGTCGAGCCGGCCTTGGAGACGTGCAGCGGGGTACGGCCGTACTCGCGGGCGCCCGTGTTGTCGACGGTGCCGCCGAGCGTGGTCGCCATCAGCTGGAAGCCGTAGCACATGCCGAAGACCGGGACGCCGGCCTCGAAGATCGCGCGGTCCAGCCGCGGGGCGCCCTCGGCGTACACGGAGGAGGGGCCGCCGGAGAGGATGATCGCCTTCGGGTTCTTCGCGAGCATCTCGGCCACCGGCATGGTGGACGGGACGATCTCGCTATAGACCCGCGCCTCACGGACACGGCGGGCGATGAGCTGGGCGTACTGGGCGCCGAAATCGACAACGAGGACTACGTCCGGGTTGGAGTGGGGCGCGGCAGCGGGGTGCGCTGAGGACACTACGGCGGCCTTCCGGCGGGGGTTGGGAGGGGTCTCTATTTGTCGATTCTACCGGCGCGCCGGTAGTCCCTTTCGTCTCACCATCCGAACCCGGTTGACCGGGCCGTTGCAAACGGGGCCATACTGTCCCCCATGCGCAAGCTCACGATCTTCTCCTTTACCTATGGCAACCGGCCCACCGGCTGCCATGGTCGTGCTGCTTGAGCAACTGACAAGCGACTTCCCAGGCGCCCCGGGCCGACAAGGCCCGGGGCGTTCTGCGTTTCTCCGGGCCGAACCGCTCCGGGGCCTCCCGCACCGAACCGACGAGGAGCCCCATGACCGTCCCGACCCAGACCGAGAAGACCGGCGCCCGCACGAACGAGGCGGCGGCGCTGATCGGCGACGCCCGCGAGCGCATCGACGCGCTCGACGACCGGATCATCGGACTGATCCAGGAACGGATGGCCGTCTCGGCCGTCATCCAGGAGGCCCGGATCTCCTCGGGCGGCCGCCGGGTGAACCTGGCCCGCGAGATGGAGGTCCTCGGCCACTACCGCGACGCGCTGGGCAAGCCGGGCACGGCCCTGGCGATGACGATGCTGGAGCTGTGCCGGGGCCGCATCTGACCGCCGGGCGGGCTGCCGGGGAGCACGCCGAACGACTGCCGGGGAACCGCCTGACCGGTTGCCCGTGAACGCCCGTACGGTTCCTCTCTCACCCGTACGGCGCGTGACCGGCCGCGCCGGCGGTTCGTTGGTCCCGTTGTCCGTGCCAGCCAGGGGCGGGCCAGAAGAACCCACGCGTGGCTTCGCTGGGGCGTGTGACGCACCGCAGGTGCGTCGTGGGACCGCGCCCCGGCGCTCGTGACCGGACGGCAGGGGACAGCAGCCCGGTCACCCAGAAAGGACGGTCGGTCCCGGGGACGCCCGGGGCCGACCGCATCCGCCCGTACCTGTGCCGTCTGCACCGTCCCGTACGAGTCCCCCGAGCGCCGCCTTCCCCACGGCGCCGACGCCGAGGGCCCCGCCCGCGCGACCATCGCCGCGAGCGGGGCCCTCGTTCGCCTGCCGGTCAGGTCGTCGCCGGTCAGTTCCGGCCGGCCGCCGCGCGGCGGCGGGTGACGACCACGAACCCGGCGCCGGCCGCGAGCGCGGCGGCCGCCAGGCCGGCGGCGGTCCACACCGCGGCGCCGGTCGAGGCCAGGCCGCCCTGCGCGGAGGCGTCGCCGCCGGCCGAACCGCCGGTGGTGGCGGCGTTCCCGCCCGCACCGCCGGCGGTGGCGGCGCCCGTGTCACCGCCCGGGACGCCGCCGGTGACGACACCGCCGCCGGTCGTGGCGGCAGGGGCGGTGCCGTTGAGCACGATCGCGGCGGTGTTGTCGGCCGGGTCGGGGTCGAAGGCGGGCTTCTTGCCGGCCCCGTCGGCGTGCCGGACGGTGATCTTGCCGGTCGCGTCCTCGATCACCTTCGTGACCTTCACCTCGAACGGCAGCGTGCGCTCCGCGCCGTTCTCGACGACCGGGGGGACGTCGCAGACGTAGCGGCGGTTGGCCTCCGTGGCGACGCACTGCGCGGGCACCGCCGTGACCTTGACGCCCCGCGGCATCTCGACGTCGACCTTGGCGATGCCCTCGACGCCGCGACGGCGGTCGACCCGGGCCGGGCCCTCGTTGCGGAAGCCGACCGCGAGCGTGAGCTTCTCGCCGGCCGCTGCCTTCTCGACGCTCGCGCCGCGCGCCACGAAGTCGGCCGTGCTGTCGACGTCCAGGTCCGCCGAGTACTGGTTGTTCCGCAGGTCGAGTTCCGCGGCGAGCGGGGCGACGGACTTCTTCTTCACGGTGAGCGCCGGTCCGGTGCCCTTGGTGAAGGTGCCCGCGCCGCGCTGCTCGGCCCGCTCGGCCGGGTCGTCGATGCCGATCCGGTAGGTGAAGCGCTCGTAGAGCCCGTCCGCCGCCGCCTTGAGGCTGAGCGGCTGCTCCAGGGTGTACTCCGCGCCCGGCTCGTACGGGCCGTCGAGGGTGCACAGCACCTTCTCGAAGCCCTGCCAGACCGCTTCGGGGGCCTTGCCGTACTCACAGTTGGAGTACCGCTCGGGGATCTCCAGGCCCGGCGTGCGGAACATGGTCAGCAGCGCGCCGTCGACCTTGGTGGTGCCCACGTTGGCGAACGTCACGGGGAGCGCCTGGCTCGCACCCGGCTTGAGGCCGGACTTCAGCGGCAGCTCCTTCAGCGCGAGGTCGGGGCCGCCCACGGTCACCTTGGTCGTCAGCGGCGCGAAGGTCTCCGTCGCGTGCGCGGTGACGAGCTGTCCGGTCACCTTGACGTCGGCGGTGGCGCCGACGGCGGCGCCGTCGGCCGCGGTGAGCTTCAGCCGGGCGACCTTCTCGTACCCGCCCCAGACGACGTCCCGCTCGCAGACCACCTTGGCGCCGGTGACGGTGCACGGGAAGGCGGGCGCGTTCTGGACCTCGGCGGTGGCGACTCCGGCGAGGGCGCTGAAGTCGTAGGTGATCGTGGCCTGACCGCTCTCCATGCCCTCGTCACCCCCCGTGTCCCAGTGCAGCATGATGTCCGACTCGGAGGGCTTCGGCGTGCCGCCCGGGGTCTGCGGCCAGACACTGACCTCGGCCGGGCCGAGGAGCTCGAACTCGTTCGGCTCGGCCTGCGCCGGGGTCACGGCGAGGCCGGCGGCCGTGGCGGCGAGGCCCACTGAAGCGAGGGCGGAGAACAGGCGTCTCATGCATGAACCTTTGATCAAGAAGAGATGGCGCCCCTTATGACCGTCGTGCCCCCGCGAGGGTTGTGAGTGACGCGTGTCACATGCCGATCCGCATATTCGCGTGCAACCAATCCCCCTGGTCACAGGTCATGTATGCAGCACCACCCAAAACTGGGAAGGCGCTGCGCTCGGAGGGGGGCGCAGCGCCTTTCTTGTTGCGTGGGGGAATCAGGACTTCTTCGGCGGGACCGTCGGGATGCCGAGGAACGGGAGCCTCAGGGCGCCGAAGGCGTCCGCGGGGACCGCCGGGGACTTCGGCTCGACGGGGGCCAGGCGCACGTACGCCGCGCCCTGGGCCGGGCGGGCGTCCTCCTCGTTCTTGTTCGGCCAGAACGACATCGCCCGCTCCGCCTGCGCCGTGATCGTCAGCGAGGGGTTGACGCCCAGGTTCGCGGAGACCGCCGCGCCGTCCACGACCGAGATGCCGGGGTGACCGTACAGCCGGTGGTAGGGGTCGATGACGCCGGACTCGGCGTCCGCGCCGATCGGGCAGCCGCCGAGGAAGTGCGCGGTCAGCGGAGTGCCCATCAGCTCGCCGACGTTGGAGCCGGCGAAGCCGTTGATCTCCTCGGCGAGCAGGCTCGCCGCCTGCGTCGCCGCCTCGATCTGCGTCGGGTTCGGCGCGCCGTGGCCCTGGCGGGCGGTGAGCAGACCCTTCCCGATGCCGCCCGGCTTGCGGTACGTCGTCAGGGAGTTGTCCAGGGACTGCATGACCAGACCGATGATGGTCCGCTCCGACCAGCGCCGGTTGGACAGCGAACGGACCGCCAGCGTGGGGTGCTTGACCAGCTCGACCAGCCACCTGCGCACCCGGTGCGCGCCGTACGGCACCTGGAGGACGGTCAGCGCGCCCATCGAGTTGGAGCCCTTGCCGTAGCGGACCGGCTCGATGTGGGTGTTCTCGTCCGGGTGGACGGACGAGGTGATGGCGACGCCGCGGGTGAAGTCGACCTTGTCCTTGCCGTGCTTCTTCCGGTAGCGGCGGTCGGTGGTCTGCGAGCCCACCAGGCCCTCGGAGTTGGTGCGGGTCAGCTCGCCGAGCCGGGCCGAGATCCGGGGCAGCAGGCCGGTGTCCTTCATCCGGTGCAGCAGCGTCTGGGTGCCGTACGTACCGGCGGCGATGACGACCTTGCGGGCCGTGAAGGTGCGGCCCTTGCCCTTCTTCCGGTTGTCGGTGGGCAGGGTCTTGACCGCGTAGCCGCCCCGGGAGTCCTCGGTGACGGCGACGACCGAGGTCATCGGGTGGACGGTCGCGCCCGCCTTCTCCGCGAGGTGGAGGTAGTTCTCGTTGAGGGTGTTCTTCGCGCCGTGCCGACAGCCGGTCATGCACTCGCCGCACTCGGTGCAGGCCTTGCGGGACGGGCCCGCGCCGCCGAAGAACGGATCGGCGACCTCGCCGCCCGGCTTCACCTTCGCGGTCCCTGCCCCGTCCTCGCCGACGGCGTCCTTGCCGTCCCCGAAGAACACACCCACCGGCGCCATGTGGAAGGTGTCGCCGATGCCCATGGCCTGCGCGGTCGCCTTCAGGTGGACGTCCGAGGGGGTCATGGTCGGGTTGAGCCGGACCCCCAGCATCCGCTTGGCCTGGTCGTAGTACGGGCCCAGCTCCTCGCGCCAGTCCGTGATGTCCTTCCACTGCGGGTCATCGAAGAACGGCGCGAGCGGCTCGTAGAGGGTGTTGGCGTAGTTCAGCGAACCGCCGCCGACGCCGGCGCCCGCCAGGACCATGACGTTGCCCAGCAGGTGGATGCGCTGGATGCCGTACAGGCCGAGGGCCGGCGCCCAGAGGAAGTTCTTCAGGTCCCAGGAGTTCCGGGGCAGCTCCTCGCGGGCGAACCGGCGGCCCGCCTCGAGGACGCCGACCCGGTAGCCCTTCTCGGTGAGCCGCAGCGCGGTGACCGAGCCGCCGAAGCCGGAGCCGACGACGACGACGTCGTAGTCGTACGAACCGTCCTCGTCCTGATTCTGGGCAGGGGTTACCGCGGTCATGGCTCTCCTCTTGGGCAACGGGTCAGGTGGGACGGGCAGGTCAGCGCAGGCGCAGGGCCTTCATCGCCTTCAGGGACACGCTCATGAACGCCGCGTACTTCTCGTCGTCCATGCCGAAGGACGGCGCGAGCGGGATCAGCCGCTGCTGGGCGACGGTCTGGGCCTCGGTGTACTTGAGGATGCCCTCGGAGCCGTGCCGGCGGCCCAGGCCGGAGTCCTTCATGCCGCCCATCGGGGACTGGACGCTGCCGTAGGCCGGGGCGTAGCCCTCGTTGATGTTGACGGTGCCGGTGCGCAGCCGGGCCGCGACGGCGTGGCCGCGCCGGGAGTCCTTCGTCCAGACGGAGGAGTTCAGGCCGTACGGGGTGGCGTTGGCCAGCTCGACGACCTCGTCCTCGTCCTTGAAGCGGTAGATCGAGACGACCGGGCCGAAGGTCTCCTCGGAGCAGACCGCCATCGGCGTCTCGACGCCGTCGAGGATGGTCGGCTCGTAGAACAGCGGGCCGATGTCGGGCCGGGCGACGCCGCCGGCGACCAGCTTCGCACCCTTGGCGACGGCCTCCTCGACGTGCCGGGACACCGTCTCCAGCTGCCGCTCGCCGACCAGGGAGCCCATGTCGGCCCCGTACGCGAGGGCGTTGCCCAGCCGCATCGCCTTCGTCCGGGCCGCGAACCGGGCGACGAAGTCGTCGGCGACCGACTCGTGGACGTAGAGCCGCTCGATGGAGATGCAGAGCTGTCCGGCGGAGGAGAAGCAGGCGCGGACGGCGCCGGCGGCGGCCTTCTCCACGTCGGCGTCCTTCAGGACCAGCATGGCGTTCTTGCCGCCGAGCTCCAGGGAGACGCCGACGAGGCGGGCCGCGGCACCCTGGGCGACCTCGCGGCCGGTGCGGGTGGAGCCGGTGAAGGACACGTAGTCGGCGTGCTCGACGACGGCGGGGCCGACGACCGGGCCCTCGCCGAGGACGACCTGGAAGACGGCGGCCGGAAGGCCCGCCTCGATCAGCAGGTCGCGGGCCCACAGTGCGGTCAGCGCGGTCTCGGTGTCCGGCTTCATGACCACCGCGTTGCCGGAGACGAACGCGGGCAGCGCGTCGCCGACCGACAGCTCCAGCGGGTAGTTCCAGGGGGCGATCTGGCCGACGACGCCGCGCGGCTGGCGCAGCTCGGTGACCTTGGTCAGGGTCGGGACGACGCCGGTGTGCCGCTTGGGCTTCAGGTACGAGGAGGCCTTGCGGCCGTAGTGCCGGGCGGCGACGGCGACCGCCTGGACCTCCTCGTGGGCGTGCAGCCGGGCCTTGCCGGTCTCCAGCTGGATCAGGTCGAGGATCTCGCCCTGCCGCTCCAGGACCAGGTCGTGGAAGCGGAGCAGAACGGCGGCGCGGCGGCGGACCGGCGTGGCCGCCCAGGCGCCCTGGGCGGCGCGGGCGCGCACGAACGCCTCGGCGACGTCCTCGGGGGTGGACTCGGGCAGGTCCGCCAGCTTGTCCCCGGTGAAGGGGGTGTGGTTGGCGGTACGACCGGACCCGACGACGCCCTTGGTGAGCCGGGCGACCAGGTCCGGCGTCACGACGTCGGCGGCGGTGCGCACACCGGTCGGCGCGGGGGCGATCGGGTTGGTGCCGGCGCCGGCGCGGGCCGCGGGGGCCTCGGTGTCCGGGGCGGTGGAGGTGATGGCCTGCGAGTCCGTCATGAGGGCGAGGGTAGGCGTCATTCCGGACTTTGGGTACCCGTCGGTAACAGTTTTCACCGCCCGCGCACAACCACGCCAGCGATCACTGGCAGATAAGCCCTGATCAGGGGCTTAGCCCTGCTTCGAGGCCGCTGAGAAATCCTCGATCCGCAGTCCCTTCACAACCTCGGTGTAGATCCCCTCACCATCTCCCGCAGCCTTGCCCGCGGCCGGCATCTTCACCCGCAGATGCCAGTACGTCTTGCCCTCCCCCGGAATCAGCAGCTCGTGGTAGCGGTACCGGACCGGGTCGTCGCCGCTCGACGAGTACGGCGTGTAGTCCACGACCAGCTCGGAGGCCTTCCGCCCCTGGTGCTGCGTCTCCTTGACCGTGACCTTCGGGTCCTTCATCTCCAGGCCGTTGTTGCCACCGCGCTCGTACTTCGCCTTCCGCGCCGCGGCGCCCGGGCCGAGGTCGTCGCCGCCGGCCTCCGTGCGCCAGAAGTCGATCTCGAAGACGCCGCTGGGGTCGGAGAACCAGACCACCCCGTCGCCGTCCTCCTGGGACCGCTTGTAGTCCTGCGGCACGGTCACCTCCGCGCCCAGCAACTCCCGCTCCGGGCGCACCTGCCAGCCGGGCAGCGGCTCGTCCCCGCCGAAGGGGTCGGTGACCAGCAGCGTCGTGGCGACCGCGATCGCGAGGAGGCCGGCGAGCAGCCCGTACCGCGCGCCCCGGCTCTGCGCCAGGACGGGCGGCAGCCACCGGTTCTGCGGGGCCACGGTCCCCGCGGCGGCCGGCCCGGCCGTCTGCGTGGGGGCGGACGACGGCACCGGACGGGCCACCGCCTCCAGCGCCGCACGGATCTCCGTCGGCCCCGGCCGGGCCGCCGGGTCCTTGCTCAGCAGCCGCATCACCAGGGCGCCGAACGCGCCCGAGCCGCGCGCCGGGCTCTGCGGCTCCGCCGAGAGCACCGCCTGGAGGGTGGCCGGGGTGTTGGTCCGGCGGAACGGCGACATGCCCTCCACGGCCGCGTACAGCACCACACCGAGCGACCACAGGTCCGACGCGGGCCCCGGCCGCTGCCCGAGCAGCCGCTCCGGGGCGACGAACTCCGGCGAGCCGACGAACGCGCCGGTCTCGGTCAGCCGCTGCTCGCCCTCGATCTGCGCGATGCCGAAGTCGGTGAGCACGACCCGGTCGCCGCGGCCGAGCAGGACGTTGTCCGGCTTCACGTCGCGGTGCAGCACGCCCGCCTCGTGGGCGGCGGTCAGCGCGGCGAGCACGTCGAACCCGATCCGCGCCGCCTCCCGCGGATCGAGCGTGCCCTCCTGGAGCCGGTCGCCCAGCGACTGCCCACTGACCAGCTCCATCACGACCCACGGCCGCCCGGCCTCGACGACGACGTCGTGCACGGTGACCACGGACGGGTGCTCGATCCTGGCGGCCGCGCGGGCCTCCCGCTGCATCCGCAGGTGGATGTTGGCGCGCTCCTGCTCGGACAGGTGGTCCGGCACGCGCGGCTCCTTGACGGCCACGTCGCGGTCCACGACCTCGTCCCGGGCGCGCCACACCGTACCCATGCCGCCGTGCCCGAGCCGGGACAGCAGCCGGTACCGGCCGCCGACCAGCGGACCGGCGCCGGGCGCGGCCTGCGGCGGGACGGGTACGTGCTGCGTGGGCACGGGTCCGTGCTGGGGCGGGACGGGTCCGTGCTGCGGCGACCTCGGCGGCTGAAGTCCGTAGCTGGTGGGCTCGTTCATCGGTCCCCCGTAGTCGTTCATGCCACCATCCTGTCGAACCTCACTGCGCTTCGGCCGGCGGTCGCCAGCTTTTCAGGAGGTGATCGAACTGCCGGCGCGTGGTGTCCCAGTCCTTCTCGGGCGAGGACATGTACAGCGCGTACTCCGTGCCGTCGTCGCCGTAGTAGAGCTGGTCGATGGCGTGCCGCGGCCCCGGGTTGTTCCGCCGCTCCGTCCAGGTGAACTCGAGCAGGCAGGCGTACTGCTGGTCCCGGAAGAGGTTCTGGGTCAGCCGCACCCGCTCGTAGCGCGCCCGCTTCTTCAGCTGCTTCTCCAGGTCCTCGGCATGCACCAGCGGCGTCTCGAAGTCGGGTGACGTGTCGATGCTGATCCGGATGAGGTGCCGGCCGTCGTCGGGCGTGTAGTCGATGCTGCCCTGGGTGTTGATCTGCCGCTCCCAGCCCTTGGGCACGAGGATGCTGAAGCCCTCCGGGTCCTGCACACGGTGCCAGCCGGCGGGGTCGAGGACGGGGTCGACCTTGCCCTTGCTCTTGTCCTTGCCGGGCTCGGCGGTGCTGTCGGCCGTCGGGCCGGTGCCGCGCCCCTGGTCGCCGCCGCCCTGACCGCCCCCGTACTGCATCACGGCGAACACCGCGGCGCCCGCGACCAGACCGGCGACGACCGCCGCGAGGACCGCCGTGCGCCACCGACCGCCGCCGGACGCCGGGACGGACGGGACGGTCGGGGTCGCGGCCGGGAGCTCGGAGGCGGGCGGGACGGGCTGCTGCAGGGTGGCGACCGAGCCGAGCTGGGCCGGGTCGACCCGCTGGGTCGGCACGAACGCCTGCGCAGCCTTCGGGGTACGCCCCTCCATGGCCTCCAGGAGCATCCGCTCGGCCTCGTCGGCCGACGGACGGCCCTCCGGGTCCTTGCGCAGCAGTGCGGTGATCACCGGCGCGAGCGGGCCCGCCTTGCGCGGGGCGTCCGGCTCCTCGGTCACGACGGCCTGCATGGTGGTGATCGGCGAGTCGCGGCGGAACGGGCTCGTCCCCTCCACCGCCGCGTACAGCGTCGCGCCGAGCGACCAGAGGTCGGAGGCCGGGCCGGGCGCCCCGCCCCGTACCCGCTCGGGTGCCAGATAGTCGATGGAGCCGACGAGTTCACCGGTCCGCGTGATGGTGGAGTCGCCCTCGATGGCCGCGATGCCGAAGTCGGTGAGCAGCACCCGGCCGTCGCGGGCCAGCAGCACGTTGCCGGGCTTTACGTCCCGGTGCAGCACCCCGGCCGCGTGCGCGGCGCGCAGCGCGCCGAGGACGTGCAGGCCGATCCGGGCCGCCTCGCGGGCGTCGGGCGACGCCTCCTTCATCGCGTCCGCGAGCGAGGGCCCGTCGACGTACTGCATGACGATCCACGGCCGGTCGTCGTGCTCCAGCACGTCGTGCACGGTGACGACACCCGGGTGCGAGATCCGCGCGGCGGCCCGCGCCTCCTTCTGCGTCCGGGCGTGCAGGACGACCCGGTCGGCCTCGGAGACGAACCGACCCGCCGTCAGCTCCTTCACCGCGACCGTGCGGTGCAGGACCTCGTCCTGCGCGCGCCAGACCTTGCCCATGCCGCCGCGCCCGATGGACTCGCTCAGCCGGTACCGACCGGCGAGCAGGAGCCCGGTTCCTGTGCTCTGAGAATGTTCCACTGTCCCCCGCCCCGATCCTTCGGATGCCAGGTTACGGAGCGGGGTACGGGGGGCGGAACCTCGGGGCGGTCATAGGAACCGCACCGTGACCGGAGACGGGCCTCAGCGAGTGGACCGGTAGGCCTTGACGGCCTGTTGGTATACCTCGGTGACCTTGTCGCGCTGGCCGTCAGGACCGATCACCTGGACGACGTGGTACCGGCCGCCGACGATCAGCGCGAGGTTGCGCACGTACAGGTCGCGGCCGTCGCCGTCCTGCCAGGTGAACTGGCCCTCGGCCATGGCCTGCCGGCCCACGTCGACGCGGCGCAGCCCGGTCGCGCCGGACCAGGAGGAGTCCCGCCAGGGCTGCAGCTCGCGCTCCTTGGTGCGCTGGTACGCCATCGGGTCGGAGCCCTCGGCCTGCACAGTGTCCCGGCCGGGGACGACCAGCAGCGTGAAGTCTCCGCTGGTGTAGCGGATTTGCCCGGATTCGTTCTTCCCCGAACGCTTCCAGCCCTTCGCGACCGCGATCTGGAACCCCTCGGGGTCCTGGCGCAGCGTGTAGCCGGGGGCGAGGGAGACAGCGGGGGGCTTGGTGGGCGTGGGCGTGGGCTTGGGGGCCTCGGAGGCCTTGGGGGTCGACTGCGGGGACTGGGGCGACTGTTGGGGCTGCTGGGGCTGTTGTGACTGCTGCGGGTTCTCGGCGGCGTCGCCGCCGTCGCCCTCCGTGCCGCTCTTGGGCAGGAACAGCATCGCGTACGCCACCGCTCCGGCGAGCAGGAGCAGGATGAGGACCAGGAGGGTGCGGCCGAGGGCGCGGGGGGCCTTCTGGGTCCGGGCGGCCTTGGGGACCCTCGGAGCCTTCGGGGCCTTGGGCGCCTTGGCTGCGCGCTGGGGGAGCTCCTCGCGGAACTCCTGGTGATCGTGGTGGTCCTGGTGGTCCTGCCGGTCGGCCCGCGCCTGAGTACGACGGGACTCCTTGACCTTCTTGTGCCGGTGCCGGCCCTGCGCGGCGGCCCCGCGGCCCCGGCGCTTGCGGACCAGTTCGCCGCGGCGGCGGACGATGGGCAGCCGCGACGGGTCCTCGGACAGCAGCGGCACGACCGTGGTGCCCGCCTCCGGCTCGGGGGCGGACCTGACGAGCGAGCGCAGCCAGCCGCGCAGCTCCTCGAAGTCCGGGCGCTCGGTGGGGTCCTGGCGCAGCAGGGACTCGACGACGGGGCGCAGCGGCCCGCACTCCTCGGCGAACGCGGGCGGCTCGGCGCACACGAGCTGGACCAGCTCGACCGCGCTGTCCTCGGGGTACGGGGCGTGGCCCTGCACGGCGCGGTAGAGCAGCGCGCCGAGGGCCCACAGGTCGGTGGCCGGGCCGATGGGCGGCGCGAGCTGCCAGTTCTCGTGGACCGGCCCGGCCTGCTCCGGCGCCCAGCGCTCGGTGACCGGACCGACGACGGCGATCCGGGCCTGCCGGGCGCGCTCGGCGGCGAGCGGAGTGGCGGGCCCGCGGTACGCGGGGGCGGGGCCGCCCGCGGCGACGACCTCGTCCCAGCGACCGGACGCGGGCACGAGCGCGCCGCGGCCCTCGGGGGCGTCGGACGACTCGGGGGCGCGGCGGGGAGCCGGGGCCGGGAGCGCGGGGCGCGCCCTGGTGCCGCCGGCGGGGACGGGCGCCGCCCCGTCGCGGGAGACGTGCGGGCCGTCGCTCCAGGTCCCGGCGAGGAGCGCGCGCGAGTTGCCACCGGCGTCGGGACGATGGCCCTGGGCCTGGCTTCGGCCTTGGCCTTGGCCTTGGCCTTGGCCTTGGCCTTGGCCTTGGCCTTGGCCGAAGTCGTCGCCGTCGTCGGTTTCGTCGTCCTCGTCGTCCGCGTCCCGGCTCCACCACTGCGGCTCGGGCGCGCCGTCGGCCGGGACGGGGGCGGGGGCTGCGACCGGGGCGGCGGTCGGCTCGACGCTCGGTTCGGCGCTCGGTTCGGCGGTCGGTTCGGCGGTCGGCTCCGTGGGCTCCGGCCGGCCGGGGCCGGGCTGGAGGGGCAGGGTGCCGGTCTCGGAGATCCGCGCGGCGGCGCGGGCACCGGCCCGGTACGCGGCGATCGCCCCGGCACGGGCGGCCCGTACGTCGGCGGCGGAGCTCGGCGGGGCGGCCGGCAGCTCGGCCCGTACGGGCACCGTCTCCGCGCCCGCCTCCCGCGCGGCGGGGAGCAGGGACCCCGCGCCCTCGGGCTCGCGCCCCGGCTCCGGCGCGGGCTCGTACTCGTACTCGTGGTCGGGCATGTGGTCGTGCTCGTACTCGGGCTCCGGCGACGGCACCGGTACGTAGCCGCACAGAGCCTCTTCGGCCGCGCCCGCCGCGAGCCCGGTGAGCACGACACGGCCGTCGTCGCAGACCAGGACCGTGCGGGTGGTGATGTTCCGGTGCGTCCAGCCGTGCGCGTGCAGCGCGCGCAGCGCGGTGAGCAGGTCGGAGGCGATCTCGGCGGCGCGGTACGGGTTCAGCGGGCGCTCGGCGAGCAGCGCGGCGAGCGGGCGGGCCGCGACGAGTTCGCTCGCTATCCACAGCGAACCGGCCTCCGCGAACACGTCGAAGACCTGGTCGAGGCTCGGGTGGTCGGGGATCTGCGCGGCGGCCTGCGCCGCCTCCATCGCCCGCCGGACGGCAGGGTCGTTCGGCCGCCGGGTCGCCCGCCCCTGCGCGCGGCGCGGCGCGCCACCGTACCCGTACGCGCTGCCGTCGGCGTCCAGCACCTCGGCGTCGACGACCTCCGGCAACGGCACCTGGCGGAGCAGGACCTCCTGACCGCTGTACGTGTCGAAGGCGCGGGTCTCGACGAGTTCGTACTCGTCCGAGGGCGGCAACGGCAGGCGGTAACGGTCGGCGAGCACCCTTCCCGCGTAGTCGTCCACGACGCCTCCCCAGCAGCGTGCTGTCCCCCCGGCCCTACAGATCGTGCGAAACCGTCAAATCCGGTCAGGTCCCGTACATTTGAGGGCTCGGCTCGGCTGCGTACGGTCCGCTGCCTCTCACGATACGTGGCGTCGGTCAGTCCTTGGGGCTGAATGTCGCGAACGCGGTCTCCCGCAGCGTCCGGCACTCGGGGCCGTTCCACTCACTCGCCTTGCAGCTGACCATGATGGAGTAGCCGTGGTCGGCGTCCACCTTGAAGCCGCGGTTGAGGACGTGGACGCGCATGCCGCCCTGGTTGCGCTCGAACTCCCAGTCCGCGACGGTCGGGTACCCCTTGTAGGCGACCTTCTTGATGCCGAAGTGCTTGTAGCCGTTGCTCGACGCGGAGACCGCGGAGACCGCGCCGGCCCAGGCCGCGGCGGCGTCGTCCTTGGGGCTGTCGTTGAAGTCCACCTGGACTCGCGGGAAGCCGCCGGAGGCGCTGAATATCCCGCCGGAGTTCTGGCCGGCTATGCCGGTGAGCTTGAAGGTGGACGGCATGGCCATGGTGAAGTGGAATCGGTCGTTGGTCACCTGCGCGTAGCCCGCGGGCAGCTGGGCCCCGGCGCCGCCGGTGCTGCTTCCGGCGCCGTTGCCGCCGGTCGACGGGGTGCCGGACGGCTGCTTGGTGCCGCCGGTGCCGGAGTCGCCGGACCCCTTCTCGCCGCCCTGCTGACCGGGGCCGCCGGACGACCGGTCCGTCCCCGTCCCGGCGTCACCGGTGGTCGCCCCGGAGGAGGCGACCTTGTCGCCGCCCTTGCCGGAACCCGTCCCCTTACCCGCATTCCCCTTGTCGCCACCGCTGAGCACGATGGCGAGGACGGTGGCGAGCACGGCGAGGGCCACGACCACGGCGATGATCACGAGCGTGCGGCGCGGGACGACGTCGGTCAACGGCGCGCGGACCGGCGCGGGCCGACCGCCGCCCTGCACCGGCTCCGGCTTTTGCTGCTTCTGCTGCTGCTTCTGCTGCCGCTGCTGCTTCTGCTGTGCGGCGGCCGCGGCCGCCGCGTCCCGTACGGACTTCAGCGCGCCGCGCATCCGCTCGGCGGCGGCGGGCTCCTCCGTGCGGGACGTCGCGGGCGCGTCGGCCGGCGGGACGGGGGGCAGCGGGACGACGCGGGTCGCCTCCGGGGACGGCTCGGCGACGGCCGCCGCGTCGGGCGCGGCGAGCACGGCGTCGAGCAGCGCGCGGGCGCCGGCGTTGTCGAGGCGCTGCTCGGGGTCCTTGGCGAGCAGGCCGTAGATGACCTTCTCCAGCTCGGGCCCCGCGTTCTTGGGCGGGTCGACCGGCTCGGTCATCACGGCGGTGAGCGTCGCGATGGCGGAGCCCTTGTCGTACGGCGGGCTGCCCTCGACGCTCGCGTACAGCAGGCCGCCGAGCGACCACATGTCGGCGGCGGGCCCGGGCTTGTGGCCGCGGGCGCGCTCGGGCGAGATGTACGAGGGTGCGCCGACGAGCATGCCGGTGGAGGTGATCGACGGGTCGCCCTCGACCTGGGCGATGCCGAAGTCGGTGAGGACGACCCGGCCGTCCTCGGCGATCAGCACGTTGGACGGCTTCACGTCGCGGTGCAGGATGCCCTCGCGGTGCGCGGAGCGCAGCACGTCGAGGATGGCGAGGCCGACCTCGGCGGCGCGGCGCGGAGTGAGCGTGCCGTCCTCACGGATGGCTTCGGCGAGGGACTTGCCCTCGACCAGCTCCATCACGATCCACGGCCGGTCGTCCTCGTCGACGACGTCGAAGACGGTCACCGCGCCGTTGTTGCGGATGCGGGCGATCGCCTTCGCCTCCCGCAGGGTGCGGGTGATGAGGCGGCGCTTCTCCTCCTCGTCGATGCTGTTGGGGAACCGCAGCTCCTTGACGGCGACGGTCCGGCCCAGCGTCTCGTCGACGGCGCGCCACACGGTGCCCATGCCGCCCCGCCCGAGCACCTTGCCCAGCCGGTACCGGCCCGCCAGCAAGCGCCCCTCGACGGTCGGCGCGGGAACCTTCCCGTAGGAGCCGCCCTTCCGCGCGGCAGCCGCCGGAGCCGGCGCCGGCTTCTCGGGCGCGGCGTCGGCGAGGTCGGCCGCCGCCGCTCTGTCCTTCGCTTCGTTCGCGTCCGGCGTGTCGGCCGCGTCCGTCGTGTCCGACGCCTCCGGCGACGCCGCGGCGGGGCCGGCGGCCTCGTCGGACGTCCCGCCGTCGGCGCGCTCCGCCTCGCGCGCCGCGGGAACCACACCCCGGTTGTCGTCGGTCCCGGCGACCTCTGGTGCCATGTCCCGCGACTGCTCCGCCTCCGACATGCGTCCCCTCTGCGATCCCTCGTCTTCGCCCGCGTCAGCCGCTTCCCCACCTGATGCGGTAACCCGCCCTGGAAGAGAGCCCATTGTCCCTCACTCCGGGACCGGCGCTGCTCCCGGGTCCGCACTCCGGGAGGATGGCCACGGAGAAAGGGACTCCCACCATGCCACCGGCCCGCACCCGAATCGCCGCACTCCTGGTCGCGGCGCTCCTCGCGCTGACCCCGGCGTCCCTCGCCGGCGAACCGTCTCCTCCCGTCCTGGCCCGGTTCGTCACCCAGGGCGGCGCCCCCGCCGCGGCCCTGCTGACCACCGCCCCAGGCTCACCGGACCGGTACACGACGGCCGGCGGGCCCACCGTCCGCCGGAACGAGCACTTCCGGGCCGGCAGCGTCACGAAGACCTTCGTCGCGACCGTGGTCCTCCAGCTCGTCGCCGAGGGCCGGCTGAGCCTGGACGAACCGGTCCGCGCCCGACTCGGTGACCCCGTCCCCGGCCACCGGCTCGACGACCGCGTCACCGTCCGCACGCTGCTCACCCACACCAGCGGCCTGTACGACTACGTCCGCGTCACCACCTCCCCCGCGCCCACCTCACCCCGCGCCGCGCTGCGGACCGCCCTGACCCACGTCCCGCGCCCGGTGGGCTCGTTCGCGTACTCCAACACCAACTACGTCGTGCTCGGCATGCTCGTCGAGCGTGTCACCGGCCACCCGTACGCCGTCGAGGCCGAACGCCGCATCCTCACCCCCCTCGCCCTGACCGGCACCTCCTTCCCCGGCGCGCGCCGCGCCCTGCCCACCCCGCACCGCCCTGGTGAACCCGACGTCGACCCCCGCGTCGCGGGCGCGGCCGGCGAGCTGGTGTCGACGCTCGACGACCTCACCCGCTTCTACTCCGCCCTGCTCGGCGGACGGCTGCTGCCCGCCGAGCAGATGCGCGAACTGCTCGACACCTCGGCCACCGGCGGCCGGTACGGGATGGCCGTGTTTCCCGAACGGCTCTCGTGCGGGCTCACCGTGTGGGGGCACAACGGCCGGATCACCGGCAGCGCCGTCCGGGCCGCCACCACCGCGGACGGCCGCCGCACCCTCGTGTTCCGGGTAACCACCGACCGCCAGGCCGACCGCGGTCTCCAACGGGCCCTGCTGGAATCCGCGTTCTGCCCCTGAGCCACCGGCCGCCCCCGCGCCGGCTACCGCACCCCGCGCCGGCTCAGATGGGCACGATGTCCGGCGCCCCGAGTCTCGCGGCGTCCGCCGTCAGGTCGTCCGGCTGCCGCTGCGACTCCCGTTCGGCCTCCACCCGCTTCTCGTAGTGCTCGATCTCCTTCTCGATCTGGGTCTTGTCCCAGCCCAGCACCGGCGCCATCAGCTCGGCGCACTCCCGGGCGCTGCGCGTGCCCCGGTCGAAGGTCTCGATGGAGATCCGGGTGCGCCGGGTCAGCACGTCGTCCAGATGGCGCGCGCCCTCGTGGGAGGCGGCGTACACGACCTCCGCCCGCAGGTAGTCGTCCGCCGCGGCGAGCGGCCGGCCGAGCCCCGGGTCGGCGGCGATCAGGTCGAGCAGTTCCTCCGTCAGGGACCCGTACCGGTTGAGCAG
Organism: Streptomyces sp. HUAS YS2; assembly: GCF_033343995.1. Classification (NCBI taxonomy): domain Bacteria; kingdom Bacillati; phylum Actinomycetota; class Actinomycetes; order Kitasatosporales; family Streptomycetaceae; genus Streptomyces; species Streptomyces solicathayae. The sequence continues at coordinate 3,297,280 of NZ_CP137573.1, forward strand.
ATGCTCGACCCGTACGACGTGCAGCCCGGTTCGGGCGGCGATTCTCGCCCGCGCGTTCCACAGCGCTTGGTAGCCCTCCGCGCCGAGCAGCGGCACGTCCTCCGTGACGCAGGCGGCGACGCGCATGTCCAGCCCGTGCACCGCTTCGTCCACGGCGTCCTTCGCCATCACCCGGTACGTCGTGTACTTGCCGCCGGCGACGACCACGAGCCCGGGCACGGGATGGGCGACGATGTGCTCGCGCGAGAGCATGCTGGTGGCGTCCGACTCCCCGGCGAGCAGCGGCCGCAGGCCCGCGTAGACGCCCTGGACGTCGTCCCGGGTGAGCGGCACCGCGAGCACGGTGTTCACGTGTTCGAGCAGGTAGTCGATGTCGGCGCTGGAGGCCGCCGGATGGGCCTTGTCGAGGTCCCAGTCGGTGTCCGTGGTGCCGACGATCCAGTGCCGCCCCCACGGGATCACGAAGAGCACGGACTTCTCGGTCCGCAGGATCAGACCGGTGCTGGAATGGATCCGGTCCTTGGGCACCACGAGGTGGATGCCCTTGGAGGCGCGGACGTGGAACTGCCCCCGCTCGCCGATGAGCGCCTGGGTGTCGTCCGTCCACACCCCGGTCGCGTTGACGATCTGCCGGGCGCGGATCTCGTACTCGGCGCCCGCCTCCACGTCCTGCACGCGGGCACCGACCACCCGCTCGCCCTCGCGCAGGAAGCCGATCACCCTGGCCCGGCTGGCCACCTTCGCGCCGTAGCTCGCGGCGGTGCGCACGAGCGTGGCGACGAAGCGCGCGTCGTCCATCTGGGCGTCGTAGTACTGCAACGCCCCGACCAGGGCGTCCTTCTTCAGGCAGGGCGCGACGCGCAGGGCGTTCCGGCGGCTCAGGTGGCGGTGCACGGGCAGGCCGCGGCCGTGCCCGGACGAGACCGACATCGCGTCGTACAGCGCGACACCCGAGCCCGCGTAGAACCGCTCCCATCCCTTGTGCTGCAGCGGATAGAGGAAGGGCACGGGTTTGACGAGGTGCGGGGCGAGCCGTTCGAGGAGCAGGCCGCGCTCCTTCAACGCCTCTCTCACCAGCGCGAAGTCGAGCATCTCGAGGTAGCGCAGTCCGCCGTGGATCAGCTTGCTCGACCGGCTGGACGTGCCCGACGCCCAGTCGCGGGCCTCGACGAGCCCGGTCGCCAGCCCCCGCGTGGCCGCGTCCAACGCGGTCCCGGCGCCGACCACGCCCGCGCCCACGACCAGCACGTCCAGCTCCTGCTCGGCCATCGCCGCGAGCGCCTCGACGCGCTCCGTCGGCCCCAGTGTCGCTGTCCTCACCGCTGCCTCCCGTCGTCCCCCGCGTGAGCACCCGTGTGGTCCGGCTCACACACACGATTCTGGCCCGGCCCTCCGACTTCAGCCACCGCCCGTCACGTTCTGTGGATAACACTCGGCGAACTTCGGCACCACAATGCCGCATATCGGTCATATTTACGCCTAGTCTGACATTGCACTCGCCCCGTTCTGTCCACGGGGCTTGCGCGTCGCGTTCCCTCCGGCTACTGGGAAGGACGGCCCACCTTCATGCCCGCTGATCTCGCCGTCATCGGCCTCGGCCACCACGGACTCCCTCTCGCCCAGGCCGCCACCGCCGCCGGCATCGACACCATCGGCTTCGACACCGACCCCCGCCCGGTCGCCGAACTCGCCGCGGGCCGCCCTCCGGTCGACGGCTCGCTCAGCGCCTCGGAGATCCGCCGGATGCTCTCGGGGGGCTTCCGGCCGACCACCAACCCGGCCGAACTCGGCCGCGTCCGCACCGCCGTCATCTGCGCCCCCACGTCGCTCGGCGCCGACCGCTCCCTCGACCTGACCGCCGTCACCGACGCCGCCCGCGCGCTCGCCGCCCGGCTGCGCCCGCACACCACGGTCCTGCTGGAGTCCCCCGTCCCGCCCGGAACCACCGAGGGCCTGCTGCGCGATCTGCTCGAAGCGGGCTCGGGCCTGCGCGCCGGACGCGACTTCCACCTCGCGTACTCCCCCGACCGCCTCGACCCCGGCAGCCGCACCCGCGGCTTCACCGGCACCCCCAAGGTCATCGGCGGCCTCACCCCGGCCTGCACCGAATCCGCCGCCGCGTTCTACGGACGCCTCACCGACAAGGTCGTCCGCGCCCGCGGCCCGCGCGAGGCGGAGACGGTCAAGCTCCTGGAGACGAACTTCCGGCACGTCAACATCGCGCTGGTGAACGAGATGGCGGTGCTCTGCCACGAACTCGGCGTCGACCTGTGGGACGTCATCCGCTGCGCCGAGACCAAGCCGTTCGGCTTCCAGGCCTTCCGCCCCGGCCCCGGCGTCGGCGGCCACGGCGTCCCCGTCGACACCCTCGGCACCCACCGCCCGCTGCGCATGGTCGAGCTGGCGACCCAGGTCAACGAGCGCATGCCGCAGTACGTGATCCAGCGCTGCGCCACCCTCCTCAACGAGCACGGCAAGTCCGCCCGCGGCGCGCGGGTCCTTCTGCTCGGCATCACGTACAAACCCGATCTCGCCGACCGGCAGGGCTCCCCCGCCACCGAGATCGCCTGCCGCCTGATGGACCTGGGCGCCGCGGTCAGCTACCACGACCCGCACGTCCTGGACTGGCGGGTGCGCGAGCGGCCCGTCCCGCGCGCCGACTCCCTCTACGAGGCCGCGGCCGAAGCCGACCTGACGGTGCTGCTCCAGCACCACCGCACGTACGACCTCCAGGGCCTGGCGGTCAAGGCCCAGCTCCTCCTCGACACCCGCGGTGCCACCCCCGCGGGCGCGGCGCACCGGCTCTGACAACGGGCGTAATCCCAGGGGCGGTTACCGACGGAACCAGGGGCGTCGCCGACCGGAATCCCATGGGCGGTCGACGGACCCGGCTGCTAATGTCCGGGCCCGTCTCGCCCGCACATCCGTGCGCAACCGCTCCAGGGGGATCCGCAGCATGTCTCTGCACGTCCCGCCGCCCGGCAGCCCGTTCCCCGGCGGCTACCCCGGCCCGCCCGAGCCGGAACGGGACAGTGCCGGGCTCGGCATCCTGACGGCGCTGGTCGTCGCCCTCATCGGCGGGACCGTCTACGGCCTGGTCGCGGGCGAGATCCGGTACGAGATCGGCTGGGCCGCCATCGGCGTCGGCTTCCTCACCGGCTACTCGGCGAGCAAGGCCACCGGGGGCCCGAACCCGTTCCTGACGGCGGTCGCCGCGGTGTTCTCGATCGGGGGCGTGTACCTCGGGGAACTCATCGTCGCCGCCGTCATCAACAGCGAGGAACTGAACATCCCCGTCACCGAGTTGTTCCTCTCTCACTCCGAGCCGGTGACCGAGACCTGGGAGCAGATCTTCAAGGACACCTGGACGCTGCTGTTCTTCGCGCTCGCCGCCGTCGGCGCGGTCGCGGGCGCCAGGAAGGCCTCCGCGGATTAGCACAGGACGAGTGTCGGAACGGAGTGCTAGTCTCCGGGCCTTCTCGATCGCACGTTCGTGCGTTCGCGCTCAACCGTCCCAGGGGGGATCCGCAGCATGTCTCAGCCCGTTCCGCCGCCCGGCAACCCGTTCGCCGACGGCGCCTACCCCGCCGCTCCCCAGCCCGCACCCGTGCGGGACAACGTGGCGCTCGGCGTCCTGGCGGCGCTGGTCGCCGCGCTCGTCGGCGGCATCGTCTACGGCGTGGTCGCCGGGTCGATCGAGCGGGAGATAGGCTGGGCCGCCATCGGCGTCGGCTTCCTCGCGGGCTTCGCGGCGAGCAAGGTCGGCGGCCCGAACCGGATCCTGGCGGTCGCGGCCGCCGTGTTCTCGCTCGGCGCCGTCTACCTCGGCCAGCTCGTCGGCATCGCGGTCATCGGCAGCGAGGAGCTGAACGTCCCGTTCGCCGAGATGTTCTTCCAGCACTTCGACCTGCTGACCCAGGCCTGGAACGAGTCCAAGGACCCGATGACGTTCCTGTTCTTCGTGCTGGCCGGCGTCGGCGCGTTCGGTGGCGCCCGCAAGGCCGCCCAGTAGCCGACGGCACAGACGCCCGAAGGGCCCCGCACCGTGACGGTGCGGGGCCCTTCGCGTGCTCGGGACGGCGGTCAGCGGCGGTGCTGCGAGTCCGCCACGGTGACCTCGACGCGCTGGAACTCCTTGAGCTCGCTGTAGCCCGTCGTCGCCATGGCCCGGCGCAGCGCGCCGAAGAAGTTCATCGACCCGTCCGGGGTGTGCGACGGACCGGCCAGGATCTCCTCGGTCGTGCCGACGATGCCCAGGTCGACCAGCTTGCCGCGCGGCACGTCCTCGTGGACGGCCTCCATGCCCCAGTGGTGCCCCTTGCCGGGGGCGTCCGTGGCGCGCGCCAGCGGGGAGCCGATCATGACGGCGTCCGCGCCGCAGGCGATCGCCTTCGGCAGGTCGCCCGACCAGCCCACGCCGCCGTCGGCGATGACGTGCACGTACCGGCCACCGGACTCGTCCATGTAGTCGCGGCGAGCCGCGGCCACGTCGGCGACCGCGGTCGCCATCGGGACCTGGATGCCCAGCACGTTGCGGGTGGTGTGCGCGGCGCCGCCGCCGAAGCCGACCAGGACGCCCGCCGCGCCGGTGCGCATCAGGTGCAGGGCGGCGGTGTACGTGGCGCAGCCGCCGACGATGACCGGGACGTCCAGCTCGTAGATGAACTGCTTCAGGTTCAGCGGCTCGGCCGCGCCGGAGACGTGCTCGGCGGAGACGGTCGTGCCGCGGATGACGAAGATGTCCACGCCGGCGTCGACGACGGCCTTGGAGAACTGCGCGGTGCGCTGCGGGGAGAGCGCGGCGGCGGTGACCACGCCCGAGTCGCGCACCTCCTTGATGCGCTGCCCGATCAGCTCCTCCTTGATCGGCGCGGCGTAGATCTCCTGGAGGCGGCGGGTCGCGGTGGCCTCGTCCAGCTCCGCGATCTCGTCGAGCAGCGGCTGCGGGTCCTCGTACCGGGTCCACAGGCCTTCGAGGTTCAGGACGCCGAGGCCGCCCATCTCGCCGATGCGGATGGCGGTCTGCGGCGACACGACCGAGTCCATCGGGGCGGCCAGGAAGGGCAGCTCGAAGCGGTAGGCGTCGATCTGCCAGGCGATCGAGACCTCCTTCGGATCCCGGGTGCGCCGGCTCGGTACGACGGCGATGTCGTCGAACGCGTACGCCCTGCGGCCGCGCTTGCCGCGCCCGATCTCGATCTCAGTCACGATGTGTGGCCTTTCCCTCTACGTATGCGCCTACCAGTATCCCCGACACACGCGGGAGGGGCGGCTCCGGCCACATGCCGGAACCGCCCCTTCCCGTCGCGCGGTGTTACTTCCTGCTGTAGTTCGGCGCCTCGACCGTCATCTGGATGTCGTGCGGGTGGCTCTCCTTGAGGCCCGCGGACGTGATCCGGACGAAGCGGCCCTTCGACTCCATCTCCTCGATGGTGGCCGCACCCACATAGCCCATCGTCTGGCGCAGACCGCCGACGAGCTGGTGCAGGACGTTGGCCAGCGGGCCGCGGTACGGCACCTGACCCTCGATGCCCTCGGGCACGAGCTTGTCGTCGGAGGCGACCTCCGCCTGGAAGTAGCGGTCCTTCGAGTACGACCGGCCCTGGCCCCGGGACTGCATGGCGCCGAGCGAGCCCATGCCGCGGTACGACTTGAACTGCTTGCCGTTGATGAAGAGCAGCTCGCCGGGCGACTCCTCGCAGCCCGCGAGAAGGCTGCCGAGCATCACGGTGTCGGCGCCGGCGGCCAGCGCCTTGCCGATGTCGCCGGAGTACTGCAGACCGCCGTCGCCGATCAGCGGGACGCCCGCGGCGCGCGCCGCGAGGGAGGCCTCGTAGATGGCGCTGACCTGCGGAACGCCGATGCCGGCGACCACGCGGGTGGTGCAGATCGAACCCGGGCCCACGCCCACCTTGATGCCGTCGACACCGGCGTCGATCATCGCCTGCGCGCCGTCACGCGTGGCGACGTTGCCGCCGATCACGTCCACGTTCACGGCCGACTTGATCTTCGCCATCCAGGCCAGCGCGTTGCTGTTGTGCCCGTGGGAGGTGTCCACGACCAGGAAGTCCGCCCCGGCCGCGGCGAGCGCCTGGGCGCGCTCCAGGGACTCCGGGCTGGCGCCCACTGCGGCACCGACGAGCAGACGGCCCTCGGAGTCCTTGGCGGCGTTCGGGTACTTCTCCGCCTTGACGAAGTCCTTGACCGTGATCAGGCCCTTGAGCACGCCCTTGTCGTCGACCAGCGGCAGCTTCTCGATCTTGTGCCGGCGCAGCAGCTCCATGGCGTCCACGCCGGAGATGCCCACGTGGCCGGTGACCAGCGGCATCGGGGTCATGACCTCGCGCACCTGGCGGCTGCGGTCCGACTCGAAGGCCATGTCGCGGTTGGTGACGATGCCGAGCAGCTTGCCGGCCGGGTCGGTGACCGGGACACCGCTGATGCGGAACTTGGCGCACAGCGCGTCGGCCTCGGCCAGCGTCGCGTCCGGGTGCACGGTGATCGGGTCGGTCACCATGCCGGACTCGGAGCGCTTCACGAGGTCGACCTGGTTGACCTGGTCCTCGACGGACAGGTTCCGGTGCAGCACGCCGACGCCGCCCAGGCGGGCCATGGCGATCGCCATGCGGGACTCGGTCACCTTGTCCATCGCCGCCGAGAGCAGCGGGATGTTGACCCGGACGTTACGGGAGATGCGGGACGAGGTGTCGACCGCGTTGGGGAGCACTTCGGATGCGCCCGGCAGCAGCAGCACGTCGTCGTAGGTCAGCCCGAGTGTCGCGAATTTCTCGGGCACTCCGTCGACGTTGGCAGTCATGACACCTTCCCCAAATGGCCTTGATCGGTGCGGATGTCCATGCTAACGGGCCGGAGCGGTGTCTCATTCCACGATCAAGATCAGCGGGAATCTTTGGACTTTCGTACGTGTACGAAAGGGATGCCGAGCCTCGGCAACACTTACTGCTCGGCCAGCGCCCGCAGTCGGCTCAGGGCGCGGTGCTGCGCCACCCGTACGGCTCCGGGGGACATCCCGAGCATCTGCCCGGTCTCCTCGGCCGTGAGACCGACCGCGACCCGCAGCACCAGCAGCTCGCGCTGGTTCTCCGGGAGGTTGGCCAGCAGCTTCTTCGCCCACTCGGCGTCGTCGCTGAGCAGCGCCCGCTCCTCGGGGCCGAGCGAGTCGTCGGGCCGCTCGGGCATCTCGTCGGACGGCACGGCGGTGGACCCGGGGTGCCGCATGGCGGCGCGCTGGAGGTCGGCGACCTTGTGCCCGGCGATGGCGAAGACGAAGGCCTCGAAGGGCCGGCCGGTGTCCTTGTAACGCGGCAGCGCCATGAGGACGGCGACACAGACTTCCTGCGCGAGGTCCTCGACGAAGTGCCGGGCGTCGCCGGGCAGCCGGTTCAGCCGCGTGCGGCAGTAGCGCAGCGCCAGCGGGTGCACACGGGCGAGCAGGTCATGAGTGGCCTGCTCGTCGCCCTCGACGGCACGGTGGACGAGTGCTCCGATCTCCCCCGGCCCGGCGGGCGTGGGGGACCCCACGGTCTCGTCGTCGCGCATCGGTCCATCGTGCCCCGACGCGCGGCGGTTCGCGGCATCGCGTCCGTAGTTGTGCACCGAAGCGTTATGAGCAGGTGCGCCGGAACTCATCTCCTGCGCCCTCCCCTTCCGCTTGCGCTCGATCGACTCGTCCCCGAGGAACTCCACACCTCAAGGATGCGGCATCGCGCGGGGAAGTGACACAAGCCGTGCTCCCGGCGAGGAACCGGGCCCACCCCGTCCACCTGACAGCGGACGGGGATGCGACCGGCCACTCGCTAGCGGACCAGGCCCCAGCGGAAGCCGAGCGCGACCGCGTGCGCCCGGTCCGATGCGCCCAGCTTCTTGAACAGTCGCCTGGCGTGGGTCTTGACCGTGTCCTCGGAGAGGAACAGCTCACGGCCGATCTCCGCGTTGGACCGGCCGTGGCTCATGCCCTCGAGCACCTGGATCTCGCGCGCGGTGAGCGTGGGCGCGGCGCCCATCTCGGCCGAACGGAGCCGGCGCGGGGCGAGCCGCCAGGTCGGGTCGGCGAGTGCCTGGGTGACGGTGGCCCGCAGTTCGGCGCGCGAGGCGTCCTTGTGCAGGTACCCCCGGGCGCCGGCGGCGACGGCGAGGGCGACGCCGTCCAGGTCCTCGGCGACCGTGAGCATGATGATGCGGGCGCCGGGGTCCGCGGAGAGCAGCCGACGGACGGTTTCCACGCCGCCCAGACCGGGCATGCGCACGTCCATCAGAATCAGGTCCGAGCGGTCCGCGCCCCAGCGGCGGAGGACTTCCTCGCCGTTGGCCGCGGTGGTCACGCGCTCGACACCGGGCACGGTCGCGACCGCGCGGCGGAGCGCCTCTCGGGCAAGCGGGGAGTCGTCGCAGACGAGGACGGATGTCATGGCCGCCCTCCGGAGCTGATGCGCGTCACCTAGAGCCTCCAGGGCTGGTACGTATCGTCACCTGTGCGGTTGACGCTCTCGGACACCTGCCCGATCGCTTGTTCCTTCAACCGCTCCGCACTCTCAACGATGGTCACCCGAAAGAGTTACGGGTCGGACAGAGACGATCGGCACTCTACGTGAGCGAGCGTGTGCGGAGCAGAGCGGCGCACACCGTCCGTCCCCCGTTTGGAGCTATGCCCCATTCAGCGGCTTTTCTTCCCTTTTTGCAGTGTCTGTGGCTAGATTCGCAATGAGTCATATTTACATCTACTGCGACAGTAGTTGTACCGTCGGGGCGTGCCCGCGAGAGCGGACGCCCGACAGCAGCCGGCCCTCAGCGGCCCCCGTCCATCAGCCATCCACCCGCCCACCTATCCGTTTTCGACACGGTTACAAGGGGACAAGCGCAATGGCAGATTTCTCCCGGCTTCCCGGACCCAACGCCGATCTGTGGGACTGGCAACTCCTCGCGGCCTGCCGCGGGGTGGACAGCTCCCTCTTCTTCCACCCCGAGGGAGAGCGCGGCGCGGCACGGAGTGCGCGTGAGAACTCGGCGAAAGAGGTCTGCATGCGGTGCCCTGTCCGCGCTGAGTGCGCGGCGCACGCACTCGCCGTACGAGAGCCCTACGGCGTATGGGGCGGCCTCACCGAGGACGAACGCGAAGAACTCATGGGGCGGGCCCGCAACCGCCTCATCACCGCATCGGCGCCGGCCACGGCATCGAGCACGGCAGGCGCGGCGCGCACCTGAAGGAACGTTTCTTCAGATGGATCCAGACCGATCCGGACCGATCCCGAGCGGATCCCGAGCGGGTCCCGAGCCCGTGCCGAGCTGATTCCGGGCTGATTCCGGGCTGATCTCCGAGGTCGAACCCGAGCCGATCCGGAGCCGGCGCGGAGGCGGTCCGACGGCGCCCGGGGCCAGGGCCGCGACCCGCCCGACCGGCCCCGCCGAGCCGCACCGCACGCGGCCCGGGGGCGTGCGGCGCAGCCGGCCGCGCTCGGCCGTCCGAGGCAACGCCGGGGCGGGCGGGGCGCCATGGCCGTACGCCCATTCGGGTCGTACGACGACACGGCGCGCCCGCTCGTGTCGCGGCAGGCGGCCCCGTCGGAGCGCGACGGCGCGGGCCGAGGCCCGTGACGACGGCGCGGGCCGGCTCGTCAGCGCGCGGCGGCGCGGGTCAGCTCGTCCAGCGTCGCGGCGACCGCCGGCACCTGCGCCAGGTCCGGGAGCGTGAGGGCCACGATCTCGCGCTCCACGGCCGGCTCGACGGCCACCGTCCGGGCCCCCTTGGGCCGTACGGACTCGATGGCCAGCTCCGGCAGCACGGCGACGCCCAGGCCTGCGCCGACCAGGCCCACCACCGCCGGGTAGTCGTCGGTGGCGAAGTCGATGCGCGGGGTGAAACCAGCCTTCTCGCAGACGTCCACGAGCTGCCGGCGGCAGCGCGGGCAGCCCGCGATCCAGGACTCGTCGGCGAGTTCGGCGATCCCCACCGACTCCGCGGCGGCGAGCGGGTGGCCCTCCGGAACCAGGCCGACCAGGCGGTCGGCGAGCAGCGGTCGGACGACCAGGTCGTCCCACTCGGTCGCGTTCACGCCGTACCGGAACGCCAGCGCGACGTCGCAGTCGCCCTCGCGAAGCATCTCCACCGAGCGCGGCGGCTCGGCCTCGACCAGAGAGACCCGGGTGCCCGGGTGGGCGGCGCGCAGCGCGGCGAGCGCGGTCGGCACGAGCGTGGAGCTGCCGCTGGGGAACGAGACGAGACGGACCCGGCCGGCCCGCAGCCCGGCGATCGCGGCGACCTCCTCCTCGGCGGCGGTGAGCCCGGCGAGGATGCCGGAGGCGTGCCGGACGAGGGCCTCGCCGGCCTGGGTCAGCCGCATCTCGCGGCCGGTGCGGACCAGCAGCGGGGTGCCGGCCGAGGTCTCCAGGGCCTTCATCTGCTGGCTCACCGCGGGCTGGGTGCAGCCCAGTTCACGGGCGGCGGCGGAGAAGGATCCCGTGGCGGCGACGGCGCGCAGGACACGGAGGTGACGAGCCTCGATCATTCTTCGAGCATAAGCGAGTCTTGGGATCGGGAGCGAATATCGCCGTGATGCTTTGAGGGGTCTGGCCTAGGGTGCCGATATGAAGCTTCTGAGCGTGAACGCCGGCCGGGCCCGCACCGTCGAGTACACCGACTCCGCCTCGGGCATGACCGGCATCGACAAGCGTCCGGTCGAGGGACCCGTACGGGTCGAGTCGCCGGGGGCGCGCGGTGTCTCGGGCAGCGGGGTGGCCGGCGACGCGGTGTGCGACCTGCGCTTCCACGGCGGCGAGGACCGCGCCGCGTACGCCTTCGCCCGCGAGGACCTCGACCGGTGGGAGCGGGAGCTGGGCCGGCCGCTGGCCAACGGCTCCTTCGGCGAGAACCTCACCACCCTCGGTCTGGACGTGAACGGCGCGCTGATCGGCGAGCGCTGGCGGATCGGCGCCGACCTGGTCGTCGAGGTCACCGGCGGCCGCATCCCGTGCCGCACCTTCGCGGGCTTCGTCGAGGAGGACGGCTGGGTGCGCCGCTTCACGCAGTCGCAGGCCGGTCCGGGCGCGCTGCTGCGGGTGATCGAGCCGGGCGAGATCCGGGCCGGCGACGCGGTGGCCGTCGTGCACCGCCCCGACCACGACATCACGGTCGCGGTGCTGCACCGGGCCGTCACCGTCGAGCGGACGCTGCTGCCGGGCACGCTGGTCGCGGCGGAGTGGATGGAGGCGGGACTCCTGGAGACCGCGCAGTCGTACACCGCCAAGTACGGCGGCGCGTAGGGGTCCTCGCGGGGGCACTAACGTGCCGCGTATGACGACTGCATTGATTACGGGTGCGACGGCGGGCATCGGCGCCGCGTTCGCGCGCCGGCTGGCCGCCGACGGTCACGACGTGGTGCTGGTGGCGCGCGATCTGAAGCGGCTGCGGGAGCAGGCGACCGAACTGCACGACAAGCACGGCGTCGAGGCGGAGGTGCTCGCCGCGGACCTGTCGGACGAGGACGGCATCGCGGCCGTGGAGGCGCGGCTGTCGGACCCGAAGAACCCGGTCGACGTGCTGGTGAACAACGCCGGGTTCGGGAACAAGGGGCGCTTCCTCGAAGTCTCCATGGCCGACGAGCTGAAGATGCTCACGGTGCACTGCGAGGCGGTGCTGCGGCTGACCTCGGCGGCCGTCGCGGGGATGCGGACGCGCGGTCGCGGGGGCGTGGTGAACGTGGCGTCGGTGGCCGCGTTCGTGCCGCGCGGCACGTACGGCGCTTCGAAGGCGTGGGTCGTGCAGTTCACCCAGGGCGCGGCGCGGGACCTGGCCGGGAGCGGGGTGCGGCTGATGGCGCTCTGCCCGGGGTTCGTACGGACCGAGTTCCACGAGCGGGCCGGGATGGGGACGGACAACATCCCGGGCTGGATGTGGCTGGACGCGGACAAGCTGGTGGCGTCGGCGCTGGCCGACCTGAACCGCGGGAAGTCGCTGTCCATCCCGGACCCGCGGTACAAGGCGCTGATGGGGATCGTGAAGCTGGCGCCGCGCGGCCTGCTCGGCGGGGTGTCCGCCAAGGCAGGCCGCTCGTACGGGCCGAACTGACTCGTACGGCGGCGGGGGCGGGGGCGAGGGAGGGCAGCGGGATCGCGAGGGCGGTCGCGGTGGCGAGCGCGACGGGGTGCGTACCGCGGACACTCACAGGTCCTCCGGGGCGAGGGCGAGCTGGGCCGTGGTGCCGTTGTCCCAGGTCACGTGAATGGTGCGGCCGGTGACCTGGACGGTCGCGAGGGTGGTGACGGGGTCCGGGGCGGGTTCGGCGGTCAGGGAGGCGAGGGCGACGAAGAGCGTCTCGGGGCCGGTGGTGGTGCCGTGCAGGGCGGCGGTGCGGGAGTGCGGGCCCTGGAGGGTGGCGCCGGTGGGGAGTTCGACCGTCTCGGTGTCCGGCGGGTAGCCGTGGACGGCGTGCAGTTGGGCGGTGGGGCCGCCGGGGGTGGTGGCCCAGCCGGTCTGGCGGACGGCGGTGCCTTCGGGGGCTCCGGTGACGAGATGGGCGCGGACCTCGGCGCGGCCGTGGGCGAGGGTCGCGGAAAGGACCTGGACGCCGGGGAGCGGGGTGTGGCGGGAGGCGGCCCAGCCGGGGCCGGTGCCGGCCGGGGCGGCGGGGCCGCGGCGGGTGAGGCGGCCGTCGAGGAGCAGCGCGAAGTGGTTGTCGGCGGGTTCGGGCGGGGATGTGGGGCCGGTGCGGGTGGAGTAGGCGTGGCGGGCGTAGCCGGGGTCGTCCTCGCCGGCCCGGTGGCTGCCGACGTGGTTGCTGCCGTGGTTGTGGAGGCGGACGAGTCCGTCGGCGGCGGTGGACTGGACGAGCAGTCCGGGCGGGGCGAGGGGGGTGACGGCGTCGATGGTCTCGGCGGGCAGCGGTTCCTCGGGATCGGTCCAGGCCGGGTGGGAGGCCGGGAGCAGCAGGCCGAGGAAGCCCTTCGAGGCCCAGTACGGGGAGCCGGGGCCGGAGTAGCTCTGCAGGACCGGCTCGTACGGGCCGTGCCAGCCGAGGGTGAGCAGGCCGCGCTCGTCGGTGGCGCCGCGGTCGAGGAAGTACCGGAGGCTGCCGGAGGCGAGGCGGCGGGTGGCGCCGGGGGTGAGCGGGGTGTGGCCGGTGAGGGTGCCCAGCCAGGGGGCGGCGGCCGCGGCGAAGCGGTAGGTGAGGGAGCGGCCGTACGGAAGGGGGGCGCCGTTGGCGTCGAAGAGGCGGGTGCAGGCGTCGAGTTGGGCGTTCAGGCGGGGGCCGTAGCGGTCGAGGAGGGCCTTGTCGCCGGCGAGGTGGGCGTGGAGGACGGGGTAGAAGTGCAGGGCCCAGGCGTTGTAGTGGTCGAAGGCCCGGTTGTCGCCGTCGGAGTACCAGCCGTCGCCGAGGTACCACTGCTCGATCCGGTCCAGGGAGCGCTCGATCGTGGCGGCGGCACGGTCGGTCTCGATGCCGGCGTCCTGGAGGAAGCCGGCGACGGTGAGGCCGAAGAGCCACCAGTTGTTGTCGACGGGGGACGGGTCGAGGGCGGGGAGCAGCCAGTCGACGGCGCGCTGCCGGGTGCGGTCGTCGAGGGCGTCCCAGAGCCAGGGGCGGGTGAGGCGCAGTCCGAGGGCGACGGACGCGGACTCGACGATCGCCTGGCGGACGTCGGTGGGCTGCGGCCAGGCGTCGGGGTCGGTGTCGGGGTGCGTGCCGGGCGCTTCGGTGCCGGCGGCGAGGCCGGCGGCGTAGCGGGCGAGGTGGCCTTGCGGGTCGTCGCCGTGGGCGCCGGCGACGCGGAGCGCGGCGAGCAGGAACGTGCGGGCGTATCCCTCCAGGCCGTCGGAGCGTGCGCCGGACCAGCTGGGGCGGGGTCCGGGCAGGTCGATCAGGCCGTGCCGGGGTGAGGCGTAGGGGCGTACGGCCAGCAGGAGTTCGTCGGCCGCGTTCTCCCAGTGCGCTCGGGTCCATCCGGTGTACGGGCTGAGCTCACGGTTCTCGGGCGGCGTGGGCATGATGCTCCCTGAGGCGGACGTCGGCGTCGCCCGGAATCCTGAACACGCTCCGATCGAACGTCAAGGCAATCGGAGCGAATGATCGAAACTCCCGCCGTTCGATCATTCTGATCTAAGGTCTCTCCAGGGACCACCACCACCGCGAGGGGGAACTGCACCGTGCGCGAGAGTGCTGCCGAACGACACGACCGACTGCTGGCCCTGGTGCGCGAGCGCGGCACGGCCCGCGTCTCCGACCTGGCCGGCCTGCTCGGGGTCTCCCCCGTCACCGCCCGCCGGGACGTCGAGACACTGGCCGGGAAGGGCCTGCTCGACCGGGTGCACGGCCAGGTCTCCTGGCCCCGCGGGCAGGGTGCGCCGGGCGCTCCGGGGGCCGCCGAGGGGCTGGTGCTCGGCCTGCTCGCGCCCTCGGCCACGTACTACTTCGCCGAGGTCATCCGGGGTGCGCACGAGGCCGCGGCACGGTTCGGGGCCCGGCTGATCCTGCGGATCTCGGACTACCGGCCGGACGAGGACCGGGCCCGCACGGAGGGCCTGCTGGCCGCGGGCGCGCAGGGCGTGCTCGTCGCGCCGGGCTGGCGCGGCCCGCAGGACCGGCTCGCGTACGGGGACTGGCTCGCCGAACTGCCCGTACCCGCCGTGCTCCTGGAGCGCCGGGCCGACCCGGGCACCCCGCTCGACGGCTTGGACCGGGTGGTCTCCGACCACGGTCACGGGGTCCTGCTCGCCCTGCGGCACCTGCTGGGCCTGGGCCGCACCACCCCGGTCCTGGTGGCCCGCGCGGACAGCCCGACCGCGCTGGCGGTGCGCGCCGGATACGACGACGCGCTGCGCGTGCTGGGCCTGGAGGCGCCCCGTCCGGTGATCGACTCGGTGCCGGCGGAGGCGGACCCGGAGGGCTTCGAGCGGGCGGTGCGGGCGCTGCGCGAGGCGGTCGGAGCGGGGGCCACCGCCGCCCTGGTGCACAACGACGTGGACGCGATCCAGATCGTCCAGCGGCTCGCCGAGTCGGGCGTACGGGTCCCGGAGGACCTGGCCCTCATCGCGTACGACGACGAGGTCGCCGCGCTCGCCGACATTCCGCTGACCGCGGTCGCCCCGCCCAAGCGCCAGGTGGGCCGGCACGCCGCGGAACTGCTGGTGGAGCGGCTGACGGAGGGCTCGGCCGGCCCCGACGAGGAGGCGGCCGCGCGGCGGCATCTGAGCGTGCTGCCGCGGCTGCGGGTGCGGGCCTCGTGCGGGGCGCAGGGCGGATGAGCCATCCCTGATCGATCTGATCTATTTTTCGATCAATCAATCTTTCGCTCTTGACTTCGGTCATGAACGGTCACAGGATCACGCCACACACCCCGTGCCGCCGTCCCAGGAGCCGTGCCGTGAGCCCTAGTTGGAGCAGAACGTCCCGTGTCATAGCCTGCGCCGCCACCGCCCTCGCCGTCCTCACGGCCTGCGGCGGAAGCGGCGACGACACCGCGTCGAACGAACCCGTGACCATCACCTTCTGGGGCTGGGCCAAGGGCTCCAAGGACGTGGTCGACGCGTTCAACGCCTCGCACAAGAACATCCAGGTGGACTTCGAGGAGATCCCCTCCGGCAACGCCGGCGGCTACGCCAAGATCTCCAACGCCGTGAAGGCCGGGAACGCCCCCGACCTGGTCTCCATCGAGTACCCCTCGCTCCCCGAGTTCGTCAGCTCGGGCGCCCTCCAGGACATCGGCGACCAGTTCACCGACGAGGACCGCAAGAAGCTGCTGCCGCAGGCCGTCGACCTCACCACCCTCGGGGGCAAGACCTGGGCCGTCCCCTTCGACGCCGCCCCGCAGGCCTTCTACTACCGCAAGGACCTGTTCACGAAGCACGGCATCGAGGTGCCCACCACCTGGGACGCCTTCAAGTCCGCGGCGGAGAAGGTGAAGAAGGCGGACTCCAAGGCCCGCATCGCCACCTTCTTCCCGGACGACCCGACCACCTTCGAGGCCATGGCCTGGCAGGCCGGCGCCCAGTGGTTCAAGGCCGAGAACGACACCTGGAAGGTGAACACCACCGACCCGGCCACCACCAAGGTCGCCACCTACTGGCAGGGCCTGCTCGACGCCGATCTCGTCCACAAGAACGCCTCGTTCAGCCCCGAGTGGACCGGCTCGCTGAAGAACGGCACGACCGTCGGCTACCTCGGCGCGTCCTGGGGCGCGGGCGTCCTCAAGGGCACCCTGCCCGAGCAGAGCGGCAAGTGGGCCGTCGCCCCGGTGCCGACCTGGGACGGCAAGCCCGCCAGCGGCATGCTCGGCGGCTCCACCTTCGCGGTGACCAAGGACAGCAAGAAGAAGGACGCCGCCGTCGAGTTCGCCGAGTGGATGGCCACCACCGAGGAGGGCGTGAAGGCCCGCATCGCCTCCGGCACGTCGAGTGCCTTCCCCGCCGCCACCGCACTGCGCCCGGTCGCCAAGTCGGTCTTCGACGCGGGCTTCTACGGCGGCCAGGACATCTACGCCCTCTTCGAGCAGTCCGGCACCTCCATCGGCCAGGAGTGGGCCTGGGGTCCGACGACCGGCACCACCAACACCACCATCAAGGACGCCTTCGGCAAGGTCGCCAAGGGCGGTCCGACCCTCGCCGACGGGATCAAGGCCGGTCACGACGCCACGGTCGCCGAGCTGAAGAAGCGCGGCCTGAAGGTCGAGGGCTGATCCGGTGAAGGCCCGCACCCGCGCCGCGATATGCCTGCTGACCCCGTTCTTCGTCCTGTTCACCGCGGTGACGGCCATCCCGATCGGATACGCGGTCTGGCTCAGCCTGTTCACCGAGAAGCAGTCCGGACTGGGCTTCGGCGGCAGCGAGTCCGTGTTCAACGGGCTCGGGAACTACACCGCGGCGCTGGGTGACCGGGCCTTCCGCGAGGGCTTCGGCGTGCTGCTCGGATACTGCCTGCTCTACATCCCGCTGCTGCTCGCCGGGGCCCTCGGCCTCGCCCTGCTCCTCGACTCGACGCTCGCCCGCGCCCGCCGCTTCTTCCAGCTCGCGCTCTTCCTGCCGCACGCCGTCCCCGGCATCATCGCCGCGCTGATCTGGGTGTACCTGTACACCCCGCAACTCAGCCCGGTCGTCGAGGCGATGGAGGCCGGCGGGATCGGCTTCGACTTCTTCTCGCCGGAGGGCTCCCTCCCGTCCGTGGTCAACATCGCGCTGTGGGAGTGGCTCGGCTACAACATGGTCATCTTCTACGCGGCCCTGCAGGCCATCGACCGCTCCGTCCTGGAGGCGGCCACGGTCGACGGGGCCGGGGCCTGGCGGATCGCCTTCGGCATCAAGCTCCCCCTGATCCGCGCCTCGCTCGTGATGGTCGGACTGTTCACCGTCATCGGCTCGCTGCAGCTGTTCACCGAGCCGCTGATCCTCAACAAGGGCACCGGATCCGCCGTCACCTCCACCTGGACGCCGAACATGTACGCGTACACCGCGGCCTTCGACCGCAACGACTACGGGCTGGCCGCCGCCGCGTCCGTCCTGCTCGCCCTCACCGCCGCGCTGCTCTCCTTCGGCGTCACCCGCCTGACCGGCCGCAGGAAGGAGCGCACGGCATGAGCCGCCGCAACCGCACCCCGAACGTCTGGCTGTCGAGGACCGCCGTCAACGGCGCGCTGCTGCTGGCCGTCGGCTACATGCTCTTCCCCCTCGCCTGGCTGGTCACCGCCGCCACCAAGGACGCGGGCGGGCTGCTCGCCGGCGACGCCTTCTCCTTCGAGGGCTTCGACCTCGCCGGCAATCTGTCCCGCCTCGCCGAACAGGGCGACGGCGTCTACTTCCGCTGGTACCTCAACAGCCTGCTGTACGCGGGCGTGGGCGCCGCCGGCTGCGCGCTGATCAGCGTCGCCGCCGGATACGCCTTCCACAGCTACGACTTCCGGGCGAAGGAGAAGCTCTTCGGCGTCGTGCTGCTCGGCGTGCTCGTGCCCAGCACCGCACTCGCCCTGCCCATGTACCTGTTGGCCAGCGAGATCGGCGCGGTCAACACCGCCTGGGCCGTCCTGATCCCCGTGCTCGTCAACCCGTTCGGCGTGTACCTCGCCCGGGTCTTCTGCGCCGGCTACATCCCCGACGAGGCCCTGGAGGCCGCGCGTATCGACGGGGCCGGCGAACTGCGCACCTTCTGGTCCATCGGTCTGCGCATGGTCATGCCGGGGTTCGTGACGATCTTCCTCTTCCAGTTCACCGCCATCTGGAACAACTTCTTCCTCCCGCTGGTGATGCTCTCGGACCAGAACCTCTTCCCGCTGAGCCTCGGCCTGTACGCGTGGAACAGCAACGCCCACGCCGAACCCGGGTACTACCCCCTCGTCGTCACCGGATCCCTGCTCGCCGTCGTCCCCCTCGTCGTCGCCTTCGTCTCCCTGCAGCGCCACTGGAAGGCCGGCCTCACCGCCGGCAGCGTCAAGTGAGGAGCCCGCGTTCCACGATGCACCACACGACTGACAACCGACCGGCCCTGCTGCTCGCCATGGGCCCCGGCGTCGCCGAACGCCTCCTCGGCCCCGCCCACCGGAACCGGCTCACCGCCCTCGCCCGCACCGACCCGCACCTCGTGGCCCACGACCTCGTCGCCCCGAGCCCCCGGGTGGCCGCCGCGCTCGCCGAGGCGGAGGTCCTGCTCACCTGCTGGGGGGCGACCCCGCTCACCGCCGAGGTCCTGGCCCGCGCCCCGCGCCTGCGGGCCGTCGTGCACGCGGCCGGCTCGGTCAAGCACCACGTCACCGACGCCTGCTGGGAGCGCGGGCTCGCCGTCACCTCGGCAGCCTCGGCCAACGCCCTGCCGGTCGCCGAGTACACGCTCGCCGCGATCCTGCTCGCCGGGAAGCGGGCCCTGCACGCGGCGCGCCGGTACGCGGAGGTCCGCGCCCCGCACGACTGGCTGGAGGAGTCCGCCCGCTGGGGCAACTACCGCCGGACGGTGGGCCTGGTCGGCGCTTCCCGGATCGGCCGCCGGGTGATCGAGCTGCTGCGCCCGTTCGACTTCGAGATCCTGCTGTACGACCCGTACGTCACCCCGGGCGAGGCGGCGGCCCTCGGCGTCGAGGCCACCGACCTCGACACCCTGTGCGCGCGCAGCTCGATCGTCTCCGTCCACGCGCCCCAACTCCCCTCCACGCACGCCATGATCGGTGCCCGTCAGCTCGCCCTGGTGCCGGACGGCGGCACGCTGATCAACACGGCGCGCGGCTCCCTCGTCGACGAGGACGCCCTCCTGCCGCACCTCGTCTCCGGCCGGCTGCACGCCGTGCTCGACGTCACCGACCCCGAGGTGCCTGCGCCGGACTCATCGCTGTACGAGCTGCCCAACGTGCTGCTCACCCCGCACATCGCCGGCTCGCTGGGCAACGAGCTGCACCGGATGGCGGACCACGCGCTGGACGAGCTGGCCCGGTACGGGCAGGGCGAGCCGTTCGCGGAGGCGGTACGGCCGGGCGATCTGACCAGGTCGGCGTAATGTCGGCCGACGCCTAAAATGGAGGGGTTCCCACCGGGTCGGGAGGCGTCATGACATTCGTGCAGATAATCGACTGCAAGACCAGCCGGGTCGACGACCTGAACCGGCTCATGGACGAGTGGGTCGAACAGACCGAGGGCAAGCGCACCGCCACCCACAGCATCGTCGGCAAGGACCGCTCGGACGCCTCGCACGTCGTGGAGATCGTCGAGTTCCCCTCGTACGACGTGGCGATGCGCAACTCGCAGCTGCCCGAGACCGATCGGATCTTCCGCGAGATGGTCGCGCTCTGTGACGAGATGCCGACCTTCACGGACCTGGACGTGGTCCGGGACGAGGCGCTGTACAAGACGAACGCCCGGCGGCTCTTCGAGATGATCGCGACCGAGGAGGACACCGCGCTGCTCGACCAGGTCCTGGCCGAGGGGTACCACGACCACGACCCGACCAACGAGCAGGACGTCATCGGCATGGACGCCGTCCGCCGCGAGGTGGAGATGTGGCGGGGCGGCTTCGACTTCGCGTTCACCATCGACGACCAGATCGCCGAGGGCGACCGGGTCTGCACCCGCTGGACCTGGAACGCCACGCACACCGGCGACTTCATGGGCCTCCAGCCCACCGGCATGCAGGTCACCATGACCGGCACGACCGTCCACCGCTGCCGGGAGGACGGCAAGCTGGTGGAGGGCTGGTGGCAGTACGACCTGCTCGGCCTGATGGGTCAGCTCGGCGCCGTGGAGGCGTAGCCGCCCTCGCGTGCTCCCGTGCGCGGCGAGGCCCCCGCGCCGTACGCGACGAGGCCCCCGCTCCCTTCCCGGGAACGGGGGCCTCCTCAGCTACCGGTTACGGAGCTCAGTGGGAGTGACCGTGGCCGTGGCCGTGGCCCGCGTCCGCCGGCTCCTCCTCCTTCTTCTCGACGACCAGGGTCTCGGTCGTGAGAAGGAGGGAGGCGATCGAGGCGGCGTTCTCCAGCGCGGAGCGCGTCACCTTCACCGGGTCGATGACGCCGGCCTTGACCAGGTCGCCGTACTCGCCGGTCGCGGCGTTGAAGCCCTGGCCCTTGTCCAGCTCCGCCACCTTGGAGGTGATGACGTAGCCCTCGAGGCCGGCGTTCTCGGCGATCCAGCGCAGCGGCTCGACGGCGGCGCGGCGGACGACCGCGACACCCGTGGCCTCGTCGCCGGTCTTGTCGAGGTTGCCCTCGAGGACCTTGACGGCGTGGACCAGAGCGGAGCCACCGCCGGAGACGATGCCCTCCTCGACCGCGGCGCGGGTCGCGGAGATGGCGTCCTCGAGACGGTGCTTCTTCTCCTTGAGCTCCACCTCGGTGGCGGCGCCGACCTTGATGACGCACACGCCGCCGGCGAGCTTCGCCAGGCGCTCCTGCAGCTTCTCGCGGTCCCAGTCGGAGTCGGTGGACTCGATCTCGGCCTTGATCTGGTTGACGCGGCCGACGACCTCGTCGGAGCTTCCGCCGCCGTCGACGATGACGGTGTCGTCCTTGGAGATCGTCACGCGGCGGGCGGTGCCCAGCACGTCCAGACCGGCCTGGTCGAGCTTGAGGCCGACCTCCTCGGCGATGACGGTGGCACCGGTGAGGGTGGCCATGTCGCCGAGCATCGCCTTGCGGCGGTCGCCGAAGCCGGGGGCCTTGACGGCCACCGCGTTGAAGGTGCCGCGGATCTTGTTGACGACCAGGGTCGACAGGGCCTCGCCCTCGACGTCCTCGGCGATGATCAGCAGCGGCTTGCTGGCGCCGGCCTGGATGATCTTCTCCAGGATCGGCAGCAGGTCCTGGATGGACGAGATCTTGCCCTGGTGGATCAGGATGTACGGGTCGTCGAGGACGGCCTCCATACGCTCCTGGTCGGTCACCATGTACGGGGACAGGTAGCCCTTGTCGAAGGCCATGCCCTCGGTGAAGTCGAGCTCCAGACCGAAGGTGTTGGACTCCTCGACGGTGATGACACCGTCCTTGCCGACCTTGTCCATCGCCTCGGCGATGAGCTCGCCGACCTGCTGGTCCTGCGCGGAGAGCGCGGCGACGGCGGCGATGTCGGACTTGTCCTCGATCGGGCGGGCGGTCGCGAGGAGCTCCTCGGACACGGCCTTGACCGCGGCGTCGATGCCCTTCTTGAGGGCGGCCGGGGAGGCGCCGGCGGCGACGTTGCGCAGACCCTCGCGGACCAGCGCCTGGGCCAGCACGGTGGCGGTGGTGGTGCCGTCACCCGCGATGTCGTTGGTCTTGGTCGCCACCTCCTTCACCAGCTGCGCGCCGAGGTTCTCGTACGGGTCCTCGATCTCGACCTCGCGGGCGATCGTGACACCGTCGTTGGTGATGGTGGGGGCGCCGAACTTCTTGTCGATGACGACGTTGCGACCCTTGGGGCCGATCGTCACCTTGACCGTGTCGGCAAGCTTGTTGACGCCGCGCTCAAGGGCGCGACGGGCGTCCTCGTCGAACTTCAGGATCTTCGCCATGGGAGCGATTCAGCCCTCTCGAATGTGGTGACTCGTGGTGAAAACGAACTGCGCCCCAGGACGCCCAATGCGGGGTCGAGGGGCGCAGCTCAAAGCATCTGGCTTCGGCGAATTACTTCTCGACGATCGCGAGCACGTCGCGAGCCGAGAGGACGAGGTACTCCTCGCCGTTGTACTTCACCTCGGTGCCGCCGTACTTGCTGTACAGCACGATGTCGCCGGTCTTGACGTCGAGCGGCAGGCGCTCGCCGTTCTCGAAGCGGCCCGGGCCGACGGCCAGGACGACGCCCTCCTGGGGCTTCTCCTTGGCGGTGTCCGGGATGACCAGGCCAGAGGCCGTGGTCTGCTCGGCGTCGAGCGGCTGGACCACAATGCGGTCCTCGAGCGGCTTGATGGCAACCTTGGAGCTGGTGGTCGTCACGATCCGACCTCCCCCTTCGGAGATCTCACGGGGTTAACTGTCTGAGGTGGCGACCAGGTGGATCCGTCGTCGCGGGTGCCGGACCTGCCCGTCGCTGTGTTGGCACTCTCCAGTGGGGAGTGCCAGAGCCGAGACTATGACCGCGATTAGCACTCGGTCAAGCGGAGTGCCAATTCACGACGGCGTGCCGCGACTGCGCGGCCCCGGCCGACAGGGGCGCCACCTTGCGGACGGCCTTCCGGCCGAGCCGCTCGATCGGGTCCACCGCGTCCCCGGAGGACGCGCATCCCGGCGCGGTGGAGAGCGCGCCGGCCGCCAGCAGTCCGGCGAGCAGCCGCCGTACCGCCGGACTCATACGTAGTCCTCCAGCTTCGCCACCGCGTAGCCCTTGTCCGTGATCGTCTTCATCACCCGACGGATCATGTCCGGCATCGTGCCCTTCCAGTCCTCCTTGCCGCGGAAATGCGTGAGCACGATGTCTCCGGGGTGCAGGTCGCGGTCCCACTCGCGCCACTCCATCCGGTCGGGGAACGCCTCGGCGGCCCACAGCGGCACGGCCTTGACGCCACAGGACTGGGCGGCGCGCAGGGTGTCCTCGTTGTAGTTGCCGTACGGCGGCCGGAAGAGCGGCGGGCGCTTGCCGTACCGCTTCTCGAGGTTGGCCTGCTGGTCGCAGATCTCGTGCTTCTGCTGGGCGTACGAAAGACCGGGCATGTAGCGGTGGTTCAGGGTGTGGTTGTGCAGCGAGACCCCGGAGTCCTGCATCTTCTTGAAGTAGCCGTAGTCCTCCTTGACGAGGTAGTCGCTCAGGAAGGCGCTGTACGGGATCTGCAGGTCGGACATCATCCGCAGCAGTTCGGGGTCCTTCTCCGCGCCGTCGTCGATCGTCAGGAAGACGATCTTCTCCTTGGTCGGCACGGTGGTGAAGACCGGCGGCAGGCCCTCGCCGTCCGTCTCGAAGCCCTTGCGGGTGTTGATCTTCGGCTTGACGGTCGGCGGCGGGGGCGCGGGCAACGGGGTCTTGGCGAGCCCCCACTTCTTCGCCGCGGCGACGCGGGCGGCCTGGCTCTTGCGGACCCTCTCCACGTACGCGGCGAGGGCGCCGGCCGTGCCCTTCTCACCGGCCCGCGCCCCGGCGGCCTTCGGCTGCCCCTGGGCGGGCTTGCCCGGTGCGGCGTTCGCGGGGGCCGGCTTCCCGTGGGCCTGCTTCCCGTGCGCCGGTTCGGCCGGGCGCTTCGCGGCGGCGCCGTCGGCGTCGGATGAGGAGGGCCCGGAGCAGGCCGAGGCGAGCGCCGCGGTGAGCACGGCGGCGAGCGCGATGCGCGCCCGCACCACGCCGGTCCGCCGCCCGGCCCCCGCCCTGGTCACGCGGGCCCTGCCGGCCTCACCGGCCCCTTCCGTCCCGCCCGCCGCCCCCACCCTTCCGGCACCCGTACCCTTCATCCCGATTTCTTCCTTTTGTCGTACTGGCTGCATGGGGCCGCATCCTGTCAGCGCCGAGCCCCTCCCCCGCGTCGACACCGCCGCCCGGCGTGCGCGGTCCCCCGGCTGGCCCACAATGGGGCAGGTGACCGATCTCGCCGCCTTCCGCTCCCTGCTCACCCCCGAGGGCCAGGACCTGCTCGCCGCCCTGCGCGACTACGACCCGGCCCAGGAGCTCGCGGTCGCCTCCCGGCTGCGCCGCGAGCACCCGGCGGAACTGGTCACCGCGGCACTGGGGCAGGCCCGGCTACGGCAGCGCGCGGCGGCCAAGTTCGGCCCGGAGGACGCGTACCGGATGTACTTCACGCCGCACGGCGTCGAGCAGTCGACGCGGGCGACGGTGGGCGCGTACCGGGCCGGCCGGATGCGCGCGCTCGGGGTGCGGAGCGTGGCGGACCTCTGCTCCGGGATCGGCGGCGACGCGATCGCGCTGGCCCGCGCCGGGATCGCGGTGCTCGCGGTGGACCGCGATCCGCTGACCGTCGAGGCGGCCCGGGCGAACGCCGACGCACTCGGTCTGGCGGACCTGATCGAGGTGCGCTGCGCGGACGTCACGGAGATCGACACGAGCCCGTACGACGCCGTCTTCGTCGACCCGGCGCGGCGCGGCGGGCGGGGCAGGATCTTCGACCCCGAGGCGTACTCGCCGCCGCTGTCCTGGGCGATCGAGGCGGCCCGCCGGGCTCCGCACGCGGCGCTGAAGATCGCCCCCGGGGTGCCGCACGAGGCGGTGCCGGGAGAGGCCGAGGCCGAGTGGATCTCGGACGGCGGCGACGTGAAGGAGGCCGTGCTCTGGTTCGGCACCGCACCGGGCGCGCGCCGCGCCACCCTGCTGCCGTCCGGCGCCTCGCTGACCGGCCGCGGGCTGCCGGACCCGGCGGTCCGCAAGGTGGGCCGCTATCTGTACGAGCCGGACGGCGCCGTCATCCGGGCCCATCTGGTCGCCGAGGTCGCCGCGGAGCTCGACGGCGGACTGGTCGACGAGACGATCGCGTACGTGACCGCCGACGAGCAGCGCCCCACCCCGTTCGCCACCGCGTACGAGATCACCGACGAACTGCCCTTCAACCTGAAGAGGTTGAAGGCGCTGCTGCGGGAGCGCGAGATCGGCACGCTGACCGTGAAGAAGCGCGGTTCGGCCGTGGAGCCGGAGGAGCTGCGCCGGAAGGTGAAGCTCAAGGGGAAGAACGCGACGACGGTGTTCCTCACCCGCGTCGCCGGGGCCCCGACGATGCTGCTCGGCCACCCGGCGAAGTAGTCCGGCTACTTCCCGAGGCGGATCGCCAGCCGGTAGTGGTGGTACGCCTTGGTCAGCCCGATCAGCCCGTGCACCCAGAGGATGAGCGCCGCCCCCAGGAAGTACGCGACGGTGCCGTATCCGCCGCGCGTCGGACCGACGAACATGTTCGGCACCGCGAAGGACACCCACAGGCCCAGCGCGCAGAGCGCGAAGGAGAGCAGCCCCCAGACGACGCTGCGCACCGGCTCGCGGACCTTCGCGTCGTGGGCCGGGTCGTGGTCCAGGCCGGTCCACTGCGCGAGGCGTTCGCGGCAGGCGATGTCGTTGCGGACGCCCCGCACCACCAGCCACACCGACGGGACCATGACCGCGCCGCCGATCGCGGCCATGAAGGCGGCGAAGATCGCGGTCAGCGGGTCGAACAGGCCGTCGTCGAAGATGCCGATGAGCGCCGCGCCCACGAAGCCCCAGCCGAGCTGCACGAGCGCCATCACGAGCAGGAAGAACGTCAGCCGCCCGGCACCGAGTTGGCGCTTCGTCAATTCACCCATGGCGTACGCCCGGTCGGCGAGCAGCGCCGACCGGTCGGGCCAGGCGCGGATCTCGGCGGGCGGCGGAGGCGGCGGCAGGGGGGTACGACGAGCCATGGCCACGACATTACCGGCCGGGTCCGGCGCTCCCCGCCGCGCGGGCCCGCAGCAGCGCCCGCTCCCGTTCGTTGCGGGTCAGCGCCGCGGCCCGCTCGAACTCGGCCCGCGCCTCCTCCCCGCGACCGAGCCGGGCCAGCAGATCGCCGCGCACGCTCGGCAGCAAGTGGTAGTCCCCCAGACCGGGTTCGGCGGCGGCCAGCCGGTCGACCATGTCCAGCGCGGTCTCCGGGCCGTACGCCATCGACACGGCGACCGCCCGGTTCAGCTCGACCACCGGGGACGGCGCGGCGACGGCCAGCCGCTCGTAGAGCGCGGCGATCGTCCGCCAGTCGGTGTCCTCGTACCGGACCGCCCGCGCGTGGCAGGCAGCGATCGCGGCCTGGAGCGCGTACGGCCCGGTGCCCGCCCGCTCGAGGGCCGCGAAGCCGCGCCGGATCAGCAGCCGGTTCCACCGCCGCCGGTTCTGCTCGGCGAGCAGCACCGGCTCCCCGTCGGGCCCGGTCCTGGCCGCCGTCCGGGACGCCTGGATCTCCAGCAGCGCGGCCAGCCCGTGGACCTCGCCCTCCTGGGGGACGAGCCCCTGCAGCACCCGGACCAGGCGCAGCGCGTCCTCGCACAGCCCCGGCCGCAGCAGGTCGTCGCCGGCCGTGGCCGCGTACCCCTCGTTGAAAATCAGGTAGATGACCTCCAGGACCGAGCCGAGCCGGGCCGCGCGCTCCTCCCCGTACGGCGTCTCGAACTCCACCCCGGCCTTCGCCAGCGTCCGCTTCGCGCGCACGATGCGCTGCGCGACGGTCGGTTCCGGGACGAGGAACGCGCGGGCGATCTCGTCCGTGCGCAGTCCGCCGACCAGCCTCAGCGTCAGCGCGGTGCGCGCCTCGGCGGACAGCACCGGGTGGCAGGCGGTGAAGATCAGCCGCAGCAGGTCGTCGTCGATGTCCCCCGGCCCGGACGGCTCGGGGTCGTACGTCTCCTCGGTGAGCTCGCGCCCCGCCTCCGCCAGCTTGCGGGCGTACGTCTCGCGGCGTCGTACGAGGTCGACGGCGCGGTGCTTGGCGGTGGCCGTCAGCCAGGCGCCCGGACGGTCCGGGACGCCCGTCCGGGGCCATTGTTCGAGGGCGGCGACGAGCGCGTCCTGCGCGATCTCCTCGGCGATGCCGACGTCCCTGACGATCCTCGCCACGGTGGCGATGATCCGGGCGGACTCCATCCGGAAGACCGTCTCGACGGTCGCGGCCGGGCTCTGTGCTGTCACGGCTCACCATGACAGCACAGCACCCCCGTGCCTGTGCGTCACATCTCTTCGATCTCGCGGACCTCGACGCTGACGTCCCAGTACGGCGGGTGGACCTCCAGGAAGCGCTTGGCCCACTCCATGGCCTCGGCCTTGTCCTTGCACTGGGTGATGGAGTAGCCGCCGACGACCTCCTTGGTCTCGGTGAACGGCCCGTCGGTGTAGCTGATCTTGCCGCCGGACCAGTGGATCCGGGTGGAGTCGGAGGTGGGCTTGAGCCCGGCGGTCTCCAGCATCACCCCGGCCTTGGTGATCTCCTCGAACAGCGCGCCCATGCGCGCCTCGAAGCCTTCGTCGGCGTCCTCCATCTGGAAGGCGCCCTCTTCGATGCGGACCAGAGTCAGATAGCGCGGCACGGTGTTCTCCTCGGTGTGACGAGCGGGGCCGTTCCCCGCCTCTCACTCTTACGTCGATCGGCCGCGACGCACATCGACACACCGGGAGAGGAAATCTCAGACGTAGTCCTCCAGGCGGGCCACGGTGAAGCCCTGCTCCTGGATGTGGCGGAGCATGTTCGCCGTCATCTGCGTCATCGTGGTGCCCTTGAGCTCCGCCGGGCCCCGGAAGTGGGCCAGCACGATGTCGCCGGGATGCAGCTTCTTGTCGCCGCGCTGGTACTGCATGTTCTTGATCTGCATGGACTCGCGCCACAGCACGATCGCTTCGGCGCCGCACTGCCCCACCGCGGCCCGGGTGGCCTCGTTCCAGTTGCCGTACGGCGGGCGGAACAGGCGGGGGGTCTTGCCGAAGCGCTCCTTCAGCTTCGTCTGTTGGCCGCATATCTCCCGGCGCTGGGCGTCCGCGCCGAGCGTGCGCAGGTTCGGGTGGGTGAGGGTGTGGTTGGCGACGCCGTTGCCGAGTCCGGCCAGCGGCTCGAAGTACGCGTAGTCCGTGCGTATCGCCGAGTCGGTGAGGAACATCGTCACCGGGATCTTGAGGTCCTTCATCATCCGGACGAACGCGGGGTCCTTCTCCGCGCCGTCGTCGATCGTGATGAAGACGATCTTCTCGTTCGTCGGGATGTCGCTGATGACCGGGACGGGCCCGCCCGGCGTCCGCTTCACCGGCTTGACCTTCGGCGGGGCCGGCGGCGCGGCGAAGGGCTTCAGGCCCCACTTGCGGTACGCGGCGGCCGTGTCGGGAGCCGTCGAGGGCTTCGCGTCCGCGGGGGACGTGGGGGACCCGGCGGGCTTCGAGGACAGGGCCGCCGGCGGCGGGGCGTCCGCGTCCGCCGGCTGGGAGCACCCCGTCACGAGCAGGGCGACGACGGTCAGCGCCGCCCACGCCACGATTTTCCTGTCCACCCGATCCCCCACACCCGAACACACGACCTACGTCGATGTGTTTGATGCGGAAACGGGTGCTCAGGTTGCCCCGGGCTCCGTGATCGTGTCGACCGACTCGAATCGCCAGCGGTGCACCGGACGGGTGATGAGGTCCGCGGCCGGTTCGGGCAGCTCGGGCAGCTCCGCGTCGAGCGCGTCCGCCTCCCACCAGGTCAGGACCAGCACCCTGTCCTGCGCGGCCCGGAAGGTCTCGCGGCGCAGCGGCTCGTACGGCAGCTCCTGCGCCCGCGTCCACTCCAGGAGTTCGGCGCCGCGGCCCTGGACCGCGCGCGCCTCCCACATCAGCGTGACCCTCATGCGTACAGGTTCTTCCCGCTGATCTCGTGCACGTGGTCGTGGCCGTGGTCGTGGCCGTGGTCGTGCGCGCCCGGGACGTGCGGGTCCGTCACCGGCAGCGAGGAGTCCGCGGACAGCTCCAGGTCGGAGGCCGGCCGGTTCCTGGCCACCATCTCCGCGCCCAGCGCCGCCACCATCGCGCCGTTGTCCGTGCACAGACCCGGCCGCGGCACCCGCAGCCGGATCCCGGCCCGCTCGCAGCGCTCCTGGGCCAGCGCCCGCAGCCGCGAGTTGGCGGCCACGCCGCCGCCGATCATCAGGTGGTCGACGCCCTCGTCCTTGCAGGCCCGCACGGCCTTGCGGGTGAGCACGTCAACCACTGCCTCCTGGAAGGACGCCGCCACGTCGCGTACCGGCACCTCCTCGCCGGCCGCCCGCTTCGCCTCGATCCAGCGGGCGACGGCCGTCTTGAGGCCGGAGAAGGAGAAGTCGTACGCCGGGTCCTTCGCGCCCGTCAGACCGCGCGGGAAGGCGATCGCGTCCGGGTCGCCCTCACGGGCGAGCCGGTCGATCACCGGGCCGCCGGGGAAGCCCAGCTCCAGGACCCGGGCGATCTTGTCGAAGGCCTCGCCGGCCGCGTCGTCGATCGTGGCGCCCATCGGCCGGACGTCGGAGGTGATGTCCGGCGCGAGGAGGAGGGACGAATGGCCGCCGGAGACCAGCAGCGCCATCGTCGGCTCGGGCAGCGGACCGTGCTCCAGCTGGTCGACGCAGATGTGCGAGGCCAGGTGGTTCACGCCGTACAGCGGCTTGCCCAGCGCGTACGCGTAGGCCTTCGCCGCCGAGACGCCCACGAGCAGCGCGCCCGCGAGCCCGGGACCGGCGGTGACAGCGATGCCGTCGAGGTCCTTCGCGGAGACGCCGGCCGTCTTCAGGGCGCGCTCGATCGTGGGGACCATGGCCTCCAGGTGCGCGCGCGAGGCGATCTCCGGGACGACGCCGCCGAACCGGGCGTGCGTGTCCACGCTCGACGCGATCGCGTCCGCGAGCAGCGTCGTCCCCCGGACGATGCCGACACCGGTCTCGTCGCAGGAGGTCTCGATACCGAGTACGAGCGGTTCGTCAGCAGCCATCAGAATCAGTCTCAGTTCCTTGAACGGTCAGTCGCATCACGAGGGCGTCGACATTGCCCGGCTGGTAGTAGCCGCGCCGGAAGCCGATGGGCTCGAAGCCGAAGCGCTCGTACAACTTCTGGGCGCGGGTGTTGTCCACCCGTACCTCCAGCAGCACCTCGTCGCACTCGAAGGCGGTGGCGTGCTGGAGCAGGTCGGTCAGGAGACGGGCGCCCAGGCCCGTCCCCCACTGGTCGCGGGCGGCGGCGATGGTCTGCACGTCGCCGAGCCCGCCGGCCGCGGCGAGGCCGGCGTAGCCGACCAGCCGGCCGTCGGCGTCCTCCGCGACGACGTAGCGGCGGGTGGCCTGCGGGCCGCGGGCGTGCGCGAGTTCGGACCAGAACATCCCGGCGGACCAGGCGTCCTCCGGGAAGAGGTCGTGTTCGAGCGCCAGCACCGGTTCTATGTCCCACCAGCGCATCTCGCGCAGCACCACGCCGGTCACTTGGGGGTGACCACCTTGTAGTTCTTCGGCACCTGCGCGTCGGGGCGGCGCAGATAGAGCGGCAGCGGGTCGAGGAACGTGCCGCCCTCCTCCAGCACCTCGGCCGCGCGGGCCGCGAGGGCCGCCGCCGACTGGTGCTCGGGGCCGCGGCCGTCAGGGAACGCCTCGGGGTAGAGCAGCGCGCCCGCGCCGACCACCGGGAGCCCGGCGGTCTGCTCGGCGATGTCGGCGGGCCGGTCGACCGAGGGCTCGGTGGCCCGGGTGCGGAAGTCGTCGTACCGCGCCCAGTAGACCTCCTTGCGGCGGGCGTCCGTCGCGACGACGAACGGCTCCGTCAGCCCGGAGGCGTACGCGAGTCCGTCCAGGGTGCACAGGCCGTGCACGGGGACGCCGAGCGCCGAGGCGAAGGTCGACGCGGTGACCAGGCCGACGCGCAGGCCCGTGTACGGCCCGGGCCCGACACCGACGACGATGCCGGTGACGTCGGCGAGCGTGCGACCGGCCTCCTTCAGGACCTCGTCGACGGCGGGCAGCAGCAGCTCCCCGTGGCGCCGGGCGTCCACCCGGCTCGACTCGGCGACGACGGACCTGCCGTCGTGGAGGGCGGCGGTGACGGCGGGGGTGGCGGTATCAAGGGCGAGCAAGAGCACGCGGACAGCCTACGGCTCCGGCGGCCGAGGCACGGCGTCCCGTCCCGTCGCCGCACGGCTGCTAACGTCACCACGGGTACATACGTCTGAGAGGTGGGCAGCGTGGCAGGTCGCAGCTCGGGATTCGTGGCCGGGCTGACCGCGGCCGCACTCGCCGTGGTCGGATTCCTCGCCTACCAGGCGTCGGCCAGCGCCCCGTCGGACCTGTCGGCGACGCCGAAGTCCCCCGGCGCCTCGGCCTCCGCCTCCGCGACCTCGCCGGCCGGTCCCACACAGAAGCCGAAGGACCCGCTCGCCATCCCGGCCTCCTCGGGCTCCGGTCAGCGCGTCGTCTACGCGCTCGGCGAGAAGCGGGTCTGGCTGGTGGACGCGAAAGGGCAGGCCACCAGCACGTTCTCGGTGATGCCCAGCACGGTCCACCCGGCGCCGGGCGCGTACCACGTCACCTCGCGCTCGGGCACGGTGCGCGGCTCGGACGGGATCCAGATCGAGCACGTGGTCCGGTTCACGAGCGTCGACGACACCGCGATCGGTTTCAGTGCCGCGGTGGACGGCACGCTCCCGTCGCCGGACCCGGCGCGCAAGACGGGCGGCATCCGCATGAAGAAGGCGGACGGGAACGCGATGTGGCTGTTCGCCACGGTCGGTTCGAAGGTCGTCGTCGTCGCGTAGGACGCCGTCGTCCAGGACGTCGCCGTCGCGCAGGAGACTGTCGTCCGTACGAGGGACCCGTCGTCAGGCGGCTTCCTGCCGTACCACCGGCTCCGCCACGCCCTGAGCCTCGGACTCCGTCTCCCGTTCGACCTCCCGGGGCGGAGTCGACACCGCGTCGGCCGCGGCACAGGAGGCCAGCAGGTCGACCATCGTCACGGCGCCGCGCCGGCCCTCGGTCGCACGGGTCTCGCGCTCTGGCGTCGACATGAAGGCCTCCCGTAGGTTAGGTACACCTAACCAGCTCGTCCCTCCATGTCACCACGGCTCGTACGGCCGACGCAACATCTTCCCGACACCTTGTCGGAACCTACGTACGCACGGCGTAAGACGCGCGACGGACGACGCGCGGCGGACGGCGGACGGCGGACGGCGGACGGCCTCAGCCCAGCCGCAGGTCCTCGTCCGCCCAGCGGGCGCCGATGCCGCGCAGGACGACGGTGCGCCGGTCGTCGTCGGTGTCGCCGACGACCCGGTGGATGAGCACGTGCAGCCGGTCGTCCGTCAGGTCCTCGACCTTGCCGTCGCCCCACTCCACGACGACCACCGAGTCGGGCAGCGAGACGTCGAGGTCCAGGTCCTCCATCTCGTCCAGACCGCCGCCGAGCCGGTAGGCGTCGACGTGCACCAGCGCCGGACCGCCGGTGAGGGACGGGTGGACGCGGGCGATGACGAAGGTCGGCGAGGTGACGGCGCCGCGCACGCCCAGGCCCTCGCCGAGCCCGCGGGTCAGGGTCGTCTTCCCCGCGCCGAGTTCGCCGGTGAGCATGACCAGGTCACCGGGGCGCAGCAGTTTCGCGAGCCGGCGCCCGATCTCCTGCATCTGCTCGGGGGAGTCGACGGCGAGCGTGGCCTCAGCGGCCGGAATCTGCGGAGCTTCCATGCCCGCCAACGTTAGCCGCTGCCGGCACCGCTCCGACCCGTACCAGCAGGTCGGCCAGCCGGTCGGTGACCGCCTCGGGGTGCTCCAGCATCACCAGATGGCCGGCGTCGGGCACGATGACCAGCTCGGCGTCCGGCAGCAGACCGGCGATCGCCTCGGTGTGCGAGCTGGGCGTCACCAGGTCGTTGTCGCCGGCCAGGGCGAGCACCGGCACCTCGGCGAAGACCGGCAGGGCCTCGGCCTTGTCGTGCTCGGCGAAGGCCGGGTAGAACTCCGCGACCACGTCGATCGGCGTCGACTCGATCATCCGCTCGGCGAACCGGGCGACCGCCGGGTCCACGTCCCGCGAGGAGAACGAGTACCTCTTGATCATCCCGGCGAACAGGTCGGCGGTCGCCCGGCGGCCGCGCTCGACCAGCTCGGCCTGCGAGCCGAGGGCCTTGAGAACCCCGGGCAGCACCCGGCGCACCGCGTTGACGCCGGCGCTGGGCAGCCCGTACGTGAGCTCGCCGAGTCCGCCGCAGGACGTACCCACGAAGGCGGCCCCGACGACGCGCTCGCGGATCAGCTCCGGGTACCGGTCGGCCAGCGCCATCATCGTCATGCCGCCCATCGAATGGCCGACGAGGACCAGCGGGCCCTCGGGGGCGGCGGCGTCGATGACGGCCTTCAGGTCGCGGCCGAGCCGCTCGATCGAGACCGGCGCGCCGTCCGGGCCGGACTGGGCGACGCCGCGGGCCGAGCGGCCGTGGCTGCGCTGGTCCCAGTGGACGGTGCGGACCAGGCCGCGCA
Source organism: Streptomyces sp. HUAS YS2 (assembly GCF_033343995.1). Taxonomy (NCBI): domain Bacteria; kingdom Bacillati; phylum Actinomycetota; class Actinomycetes; order Kitasatosporales; family Streptomycetaceae; genus Streptomyces; species Streptomyces solicathayae. The sequence goes on from NZ_CP137573.1 coordinate 3,330,607, forward strand.
GGGCGGCGCGCTGGAAGTGCCAGGAGTCCTGGTTGAGGCAGAAGCCGTGGCTGAAGACGACGGTGACGGGGGCGGGCGCGCGGCGGCCGAAGAGCCGGCGGCGGCGCTGGGCGCCGGGCGGCCCCGCCTCCGGGTCGATCTCGTCGACCTCGTAGTACAGCGCGGTGGAGTCGTCGGCGAGCGCGCGGCCCGGGGCGCCGCGCAGGGAGCCGTACGGGGCGGAGGCGTCGAGGGCGAGCCGGGCCTTCTTGCGCATGCCGCGCCCGACGGTGAGCCGTTCGACGGCGACGCCGGCCGCCGCGCCGGCGGCGAGCACGCCTATCGCGGCGCCTGCGAGGCCCGCGCCGCGCCGCCACGTACCGGCGGCGGTGACGATCTCCCCCGTGCTGCTCTCGCTCACAACCGCTCCCCTAGTGGTCCCGGGCGTCCGGGCTCTCGTCGATGTAGACGCGCGGGACGCGCGCGCCGATGCGGGTGACGATCTCGTACGCGATGGTGTCGGCGGCGTCGGCCCAGTCCTGGGCGGTCGGCTCGCCGCGGTCGCCGGGCCCGAAGAGCAGGGCCTCGGTGCCGGGTTCCACGACGTCCCCCCCGAGATCGACGACGAACTGGTCCATCGCGACGCGGCCGGCGACGGTGCGGACCTTGCCGCCGACGAGGACCGGGCCGCGACCGGAGGCGTGGCGCGGGACGCCGTCGGCGTACCCGAGGGGGACGAGACCGAGGGTGGTCTCGTGCTCGGTGACGTAGTGGTGGCCGTAGGAGACGCCGTGTCCGGCCGGGGCGTTCTTGACCAGGGCGACGCTCGCGGCCAGGGACATCACGGGCCGGAGGCCGAAGTCGGCGGGCGTGCCGAGCTCGGGGCTGGGCGAGACGCCGTACATGGCGATGCCGGGCCGCACGAGATCGAAATGGGTCTCGGGGAGGGTGAGGGTGGCCGGCGAGTTGGCGATGTGCCGGACCTCGGGGGCGACGCCGGCCTTCTCGGCGTGCTCCAGCATGGTGTGGAAGAGCTCCAGCTGGCGGGTGATGGACGGATGACCGGGCTCGTCGGCGCAGGCGAAGTGCGACCAGAGTCCGGTGACGCGGAGGAGCCCCTCCTCCTGGGCGCGGAGGGCCTCGCCGACGAGCTGGGGCCAGTCGGCGGGCTGGCAGCCGTTGCGGCCGAGGCCGGTGTCCGCCTTGAGCTGGATCCTGGCGGGGCGGCCGACGCGACGGGCGGCCTCGCGGACCTCGTCGAGGGCCCACGTCCCGCTGACCGTCATGTCGAGATCCGCCTCGATGCCCTGGTCCCACGGGTCGCCCGGGGTCCACAGCCAGCACAGGATGCGCGCGTCCGCGATCCCGGCGGCGCGCAGCGCGAGCGCCTCGTGCGGCGTGGCGGTCCCGAGCCAGGTCGCCCCGGCTTCGAGCGCGGCCCGGGCACAGGGCACGGCCCCGTGTCCGTACGCGTCCGCCTTCACGACGGCCATCACCTGGGAGTGGGGCGCGACACGGGCGCGCAGCGCGCGGACATTGGCGCGCAGCGCACCGAGGTCGATCTCGGCACGGGCTCGGCGGGGCGGCGGTGTCTGACTCATCGCGCCCAGTCTCTCAGGTGTCCGCCCCCAGACGTCCGACCTCCGGTGTAGCCCAGATCACGCCATCCCTCCAGAACCGCCCCGCCCCGGCCACACGCGACCGAAGCCGCCGCGTGCGGGCGCGGCGCGCAGCTCTCGCGTGTGGCGCGGCGCGCGGCTGCCGCAGGGTCGGGGGCGGTGGCCCCGGGGCTCCCTCGCGGCGCGAAGCCGCCGAGGACGGGCGCGGCCCGAAGCTGCCGCGAGTCTCGCGGCGCGCAGCTGTCGCCGGGGGTTGGGGGCGGAGCCCCCGGTCTCGGCAGAGTTCCGGTGAGGGGTGGGGTGCCGGATCCGAGCCCTACCCCACCACGTCCGCCCACGCCCTCGGCAGAGCCGTGGCCACGTCCGACGCGGCGATCGGGGCGCCGTTCGAGGCGAGGCGGGCTGCGAGGCCGTGGAGGTAGGCCGCGCAGGACGCCGCGTCGCGGGGGCGCAGGCCCGCGGCCAGGAGCGAGCCCGCCAGGCCCGACAGGACGTCGCCGCTCCCCGCCGTCGCCAGCCACGACGTGCCCGTCGGGTTCACCCGGACCGGCGACATCGGCGTCGACACCCCGTCCGCGTGCCCCTCCGCGTCCGCCACCAGCGTCGTCGAGCCCTTCAGCAGCACCGTCGCCCCGAACCGCGCCGCCAGCTCCCGAACCGCTGCCAGCCGCCCGTCCTCGACCTCCTCGCGCGCGACGCCGAGCAGCGCCGCCGCCTCCCCGGCGTGCGGGGTCAGCAGGGTCGGGGCCGCCCGGCGCCGTACCGCCGCCGGGCTCAGGTCCCGCAGCCCGTCCGCGTCCACCAGCACCGGTACGTCCGAGGCCAGTACCTCCGCCACACCCGGGTCGTCGCCCAGCCCCGGGCCCACCACCCACGCCTGCACCCGCCCCGCCTTCCCCGGCGGCCCCTCGTGCACCAGCGTCTCCGGGTGCCGGGCGATCACCGCGTCCGCCGCGGGACCCACGTACCGCACCGCGCCCGCGCCGCCCCGCAGCGCCCCCGCCACCGCGAGCACCGCAGCGCCGGGATACCGCGCCGACCCGGCGACGACACCGACCACGCCCCGCCGGTACTTGTCGCTCTCCGCCGCCGGCGCCGGCAGCAGCCACGCCACGTCCTCGTGCTGCAGCGCCTCCAGGTCCGGCACCGAGGGCAGCGTCGCGTCGAGCCCGATGTCGACCAGCCGTACCGCGCCCGCGTACTCCCGCGCCGGGTCGATCAGCAGCCCCGGCTTGTACGTCCCGAACGTCACCGTCGCGTCCGCCGCCAGCGCCTCCCCGCCGACCTCCCCGGTGTCCGCCGACACCCCGCTCGGCAGGTCCACCGCCACCACCACCGCGTCCGAGCCGCGCGCCGCCCGCGCGACGGGCACCGCGTCCGGCCGCAGCCCGCCCTGTCCGCCGATGCCGGTGATCCCGTCCAGGACCAGGTCCGCGACGGCCAGCGCCTCGAACGGGTCGTCACTCACCCGTCCCCCGGCGGCCCGCAGCGCCGCGAGGCCGGCCTCGTGCACCCGCGCGCCGAGCAGCACCGCCGTCACGCCCGCCCCGCGCCGGGCCAGCCTGGCCCCCGCGTACAGCGTGTCGCCGCCGTTGTCGCCGCTGCCGACCAGCAGCACGACCCTCGCCCCGTACACCCGCCCCTTGCCCAGCAGCGAGCAGCAGGCGGCGGCGAGGCCGGCGGCGGCGCGCTGCATCAGCGTGCCCTCCGGCAGCCGCGCCATCAGTTCGGCCTCGGCGGCCCGTACGGTCTCCACGCGGTGAGCGGTACGCATGGGCTCAACCCTCCGCGATCACCACCGCCGACGCCACCCCGGCATCGTGACTGAGCGACACGTGCCAGCTCTTCACGCCGAGTTCCGCGGCGCGCGCCGCCACCGTCCCGCGCACCCGCAGCCGCGGCTGCCCGCTCTCCTCCAGGTACACCTCGGCGTCGGTCCAGTGCAGGCCGGCGGGCGCGCCGAGCGCCTTGGCGACCGCCTCCTTCGCGGCGAACCGCACCGCGAGCGAGGCCGGCCCGCGCCGCTCGCCGCTGCGCAGGTACAGCTCGCCCTCGACGAAGAGCCGCTGCAGCAGCCCGGGCGTCCGTTCCAGCGACGTGGCGAAACGGTCCACCTCCGCGACGTCGATCCCCACCCCGATGATCATCGAACCCTCACTCGAAACGTCACTCCACCGTCACGGACTTGGCCAGATTGCGCGGCTGGTCCACCTCGTTGCCGCGCGCCGTCGCCAGCTCGCAGGCGAACACCTGCAACGGAACGGTAGCGACCAGCGGCTGGAGCAGCGTCGGCGTGGCCGGGATGCGGATCAGGTGGTCCGCGTACGGCGCGACCGACTCGTCGCCCTCCTCCGCGATCACGATGGTCCGCGCCCCGCGGGCCCGGATCTCCTGGATGTTGGAGACGATCTTGTCGTGCAGCACCGAGCGCCCGCGCGGCGACGGCACGACGACCACCACCGGCAGGTCCTCCTCGATCAGCGCGATCGGCCCGTGCTTCAGCTCGCCCGCCGCGAAGCCCTCGGCGTGCATGTACGCGAGTTCCTTCAGCTTGAGCGCGCCCTCCAGGGCCACCGGGTAGCCCACGTGCCGACCGAGGAAGAGCACCGTGTTCTTGTCCGCGAGCGACCGGGCGAGGGCCCGCACCGGCTCCATCGTCTCCAGGACCTGCTCCACCTTCTCGGCGCTGCGGGCCAGTTCCCGGACGACGGCGTGGATCTCGTCGCCCCACTTGGTGCCGCGCACCTGCCCCAGGTACAGCGCGACCAGGTAGCAGGCGACGAGCTGGGTCAGGAACGCCTTCGTCGACGCGACCGCGACCTCAGGACCGGCATGCGTGTACAGCACGGCGTCAGACTCACGAGGGATGGTCGACCCGTTCGTGTTGCAGATGGCGAGCACCTTCGCGCCCTGCTCGCGGGCGTGCCGGAGCGCCATCAGGGTGTCCATCGTCTCGCCGGACTGGGAGATCGCGACGACGAGCGTCCGCGCGTCGAGGATCGGGTCCCGGTAGCGGAACTCGCTGGCCAGCTCCACCTCGCAGGGGATGCGGGTCCAGTGCTCGATGGCGTACTTGGCGATGAGTCCGGCGTGGAAGGCGGTGCCGCAGGCGACGATGACGACCTTCTCGGCCTCGCGCAGTTCGGCGTCCGGGATCCGCAGTTCGTCCAGGGACAGCGAACCGGACGCGTCGATCCGACCGAGGAGGGTGTCGGCGACGGCCTTCGGCTGCTCGGCGATCTCCTTGAGCATGAAGTAGTCGTAGCCGCCCTTCTCGGCGGCGGAGGCGTCCCAGTCGATGTGGTACGCGTGCACCTCGGCCGGCACGCCGTCGAAGTCGGTGACGGTCACGCCCTCGCGGGTCAGCTCCACGACCTGGTCCTGGCCGAGTTCGATGGCGGAGCGGGTGTGGGCGATGAAGGCGGAGACGTCGGAGGCGAGGAAGTGCTCGCCCTCGCCGACGCCCACGACCAGCGGCGAGTTGCGGCGGGCGCCGACGACCACGTCGGGCTGGTCTGCGTGCACCGCGACCAGCGTGAACGCGCCGTCGAGCCGCCGGCAGACCAGGCGCATCGCGTCCGCGAGGTCCCCGCAGGAGGAGAACTCCTCGGCGAGGAGGTGGGCCACGACCTCGGTGTCCGTCTCGGAGGCGAGATCGTGCCCGCGCTCCTCGAGTTCGGCCCGGAGCCCGGCGAAGTTCTCGATGATCCCGTTGTGGACGACGGCGACCCGGCCCGCGTTGTCGAGATGCGGGTGCGCGTTGGCGTCGGTCGGCCCGCCGTGGGTGGCCCAGCGGGTGTGTCCGATGCCGGTGGAGCCGCTCGGCAGCGGCCGGTCCACCAGCTCCTTCTCCAGATTGACGAGCTTGCCCGCCTTCTTGGCGGCGGCGAGCCCTCCGTCGGCGAGCACGGCGACCCCGGCGGAGTCGTACCCCCGGTACTCCAGCCGCTTGAGCCCCGCGATGACCACATCAAGCGCCGACTGCCCGCCGACGTACCCCACGATTCCGCACATGTCGGCAGCCTACGACCGACCCGGGCCGCGCGGGTGGCTCAGGCGTCGTTGCCGCGCGCCGTGGGGTCCGCCGGCGGCTCCGGCTTGGTGTGGAGGATCTCGCGGGCCTGCTCCGCCGCGCGGGCGATGCTCTCGGAGACGAAGTCGAGGAAGCGGGCGATGTTCTCCATGCGGGCGCCGGCCGGGGTGGCGGCGCCCAGGACGCCGACGCCCTGGCGGGCGGTCTCCATGATGTGGGCGGTGGAGCGTGCGCTGGCCATCATCGACTGGTACCAGACGTCGTCGTCGACGACGTAGAGGTCACGGCGGCGTTCGTCGCGTTCGCGGCGGATCAGGTCCTGACTCTCGAGGAACGCGATCGACTTGGAGACGGACGCCGGGCTGACCTGAAGGCGCTGGACGAGGTCCGCGGCCGTGAGGCTGCCGGTGTCGCTGGTGAGGAGCAGGGCCAGGACCCTGGCCGTCATCCTGGGGATGCCCGAGGCCATCAGGACGGTGGTGAACACCTCCTCGTACGCCTGCACGGCCGCCGCGTCGCGCCCGTACGGCTGCTCGGGTGTCTGCGGGCCCGGCGCCGCGGGCTGCCGGCGGCGCTGGGCGCGGTGGCCGGTGGCGCGCTGGGCGAGGTCGGCGCGGTAGGCGGTGGGGCCGCCGTTGCGCATGACCTCGCGGGTGACCGTCGAGGTGGGGCGGTCGAGACGGCGGGCGATCTCCGCGTAAGCGAGGCCGTCGGCCAGCCCCAGGGCGATCTGCTGCCGTTCCTGCTGAGTGAGCCTGCCTCCCGGCATCGCGGCCTCCTTCGTGTCCGTGGCAGCCCCACCATAGCGTTCAGCTTCAGTTCATTGCAATGAACGCACTGCTCGCGTTGCATTACCCCACAGGATCGTTGCAATGAAATTCATACCCTCACCTGCAATGATGGGGAATCTTCGCAACGAAGGCGTTGCCGAGACTTCGAACGCAACGTAGCTTTTCCCTTGTCGGAAACGCCGACAGCAGGAAAACCAAGGAGCTCATCATGCAGAAGTTCGCCACCACCGCCGCGATCTCCGTCGTCCTCGACATCCCCGCCGGACACATCCGGTTCATCGCCGCAGACCGCGCCGACACCACCGTCGAGGTCCGCCCCGAGAACGCCGGCAAGAGCAAGGACGTGAAGGTCGCCGAGCAGACCGTGATCGGTTACGACAACGGCGTGCTGCGGATCGAGACGCCGGAGGCGAGGAACGCGGTGTTCGGGCACTCCGGGGCGGTCGAGGTCACCGTCCAGCTGCCCGCCGGCTCCAGCGTCGAGGCGAAGGCCGCCGCCGCCGAGTTCCGCGGCGTGGGTCGGCTCGGTGACGTCGTCTTCGAGGGCGGCCACCGCTCGGTCAAGCTCGACGAGGCCGCGAGCGCCCGCCTCTCCTCCCACGACGGGAACGTCGTCGTCGGCCGCCTCACCGGCCCGGCCGACATCACCACCCAGCTCGGCGACGTCGAGGTCCTCGAGGCCCACGGCGGCAACGTCACCCTCAGCACCCAGAAGGGCGACATCACCGTCGTCGCCGCCCGCGGCGTCTCCGCCACCCTCGACGCCGGCACCTCCTACGGCCGCGTCAGCAACGCCCTCGTGAACAGCGGCGACGCCGCCCTCGCCATCCGCGCCACCACCTCGTACGGCGACATCTCCGCCCGCAGCCTCTGACACCTCACCCACGCAGTCATCCACAGGGGGTACCTCTCATGACCGAGTTCGCCATCGCGGCCACCGGGCTGCGCAAGTCCTACGGCGACAAGACCGTCCTCGACGGAGTCGACCTGGCCGTCCCGGAGGGGACGATCTTCTCCCTCCTCGGACCGAACGGCGCCGGCAAGACCACCGCCGTGAAGATCCTGTCCACCCTCATCTCCCCCGGCGCCGGCAGCGGCCCGATCCGCGTCGGGGGCCACGACCTCGCCAAGGACCCGCAGGCGGTGCGCGCCGCGATCGGCGTCACCGGTCAGTTCTCCGCCGTCGACGGCCTGATCACCGGCGAGGAGAACATGCTCCTGATGGCGGACCTGCACCACCTGTCCAAGGCCGAGGGGCGTCGCGTCACCGCCGAGCTGCTCGAACGGTTCGACCTCGCCGACGCCGCCAAGAAGCCCGCGTCCACCTACTCCGGAGGAATGAAGCGCCGCCTCGACATCGCCATGACCCTGGTCGGCGACCCGCGGATCATCTTCCTCGACGAGCCCACCACCGGCCTCGACCCGCGCAGCCGCCACAACATGTGGGGCATCATCCGCGAGCTGGTGACCGGCGGCGTCACCGTCTTCCTCACCACCCAGTACCTGGAGGAGGCCGACCAGCTCGCCGACCGCATCGCCGTCCTCCACGACGGGAAGATCGCCGCCGAGGGCACCGCCGAGGAGCTGAAGCGGATCGTCCCCGGCGGGCACGTACGGCTCCGCTTCACCGACCCGGCCACGTACCGCAGTGCCGCCGCCGCCCTCGGCGAGGCGGCCCTCCCCCAAGCTCTCGGCTCCGCTCGAGCAGGGGGCACCCCCACCGACGAAGCCCTGGTGCTTCAGCAGCCCAGCGACGGCAGCCAGCGCGCACTGCGCGAGCTCCTGGACCGGCTGCACGCGGCCGGCGTCGAGGCCGACGAGCTGACCGTGCACACCCCCGACCTCGACGACGTCTTCTTCGCCCTCACCGGCGCCGCCGCCCTCCCGAACCAGTCCGCCCCGTCCGCCCCGTCCACGGAGGTTGTCCGATGAGCTCCCTCGCCCTCGCCGTCCGCGACTCCGGCACCATGCTGCGCCGCAACCTCCTGCACGCCCGGCGCTACCCGTCGCTCACGCTGAACCTGCTGCTCACGCCGATCATGCTGCTCCTGCTGTTCGTCTACATCTTCGGCGACACCATGAGCGCCGGCATCGGCGGCGGCGGCGCCGACCGCGCCGAGTACATCGCCTACCTCGTCCCCGGCCTGCTCCTGATGACCATCGGCAGCACCACGATCGGGACCGCGGTCTCCGTCTCCAACGACATGACCGAGGGCATCATCGCCCGCTTCCGCACCATGGCGATCCACCGCGGCTCGGTGCTCGTCGGGCACGTCGTCGGCAGCGTGCTGCAGTCGGTCGCCAGCGTGGTCCTGGTCGGCGTGGTCGGCGTGGCCATCGGCTTCCGCTCCCACGACGCCTCCGTCCTGGAGTGGTTCGCGGCCTTCGGACTGCTGGTCCTGTTCGCCACGGCGCTCACCTGGATCGCCGTCGGCATGGGCCTGATCAGCCCGAACGCCGAGGCCGCCAGCAACAACGCGATGCCGCTGATCTTTCTGCCGCTGATCTCAAGCACGTTCGTCCCGGTCTCCGCGATGCCGGGCTGGTTCCAGCCGATCGCCGAGTACCAGCCCTTCACCCCGGCCATCGAGACCCTGCGCGGCCTCCTGCTCGGCACCGAGATCGGCAACAACGGATGGATCGCCGTCGGCTGGTGCGTGGGCCTCGCGGTCCTCGGCTACTTCTGGTCGACCTCGAAGTTCAACGCCGACCCGAAGTAACCACCGTGACAGCGCGGGCCACTCCCGCAACCGCGACGCGTCCCACCCGAGATCCACCCGAGGGCGGCGTACATCGACACCGGTCGAAGTACGCCGCCCCTTCGTCTGTCCACGCCCCCACGCCGCACACACAGGGCGCCCCCGGCACCCACGTGACCTAGCACACGGCCCACGATCCCGCCGGACCCCGGACAATGGCGGGGTGATCACAACGCCGCCACCGCGCTCGAACGGCAACGGCCACGGCAATGGCGCCGGGCCCCGGCCGCGGGCCGAGGCCACGCCGTACGTGGACCTCACCCGCGCCGAATGGAGCGCACTGCGGGACAAGACGCCGCTGCCCCTCACCGCCGACGAGGTCGAGCGGCTGCGCGGACTCGGCGACGTCATCGACCTCGACGAGGTACGCGACGTCTACCTGCCGCTGTCCCGGCTGCTCAACCTGTACGTCCAGGCCACCAGCGGTCTGCGCGGCGCCCTCAACACCTTCCTCGGCGAGCGGGCCGAACAGCGCGGCACCCCCTTCGTCATAGGGGTCGCCGGCTCGGTCGCCGTCGGCAAGTCCACCGTCGCCCGGCTGCTCGAGGCGCTCCTCGCGCGCTGGCCCGAGCACCCGCGCGTCGAGCGCATCACCACCGACGGCTTCCTCTACCCGATGGAGGAGCTGAAGGCCCGCGGCCTGATGTCCCGCAAGGGCTTCCCCGAGTCGTACGACCGGCGGGCCCTCACCCGCTTCGTCGCCGACATCAAGGCCGGCAAGGACGAGGTCGCCGCCCCCGTCTACTCGCACCTCATCTACGACCGCGTCCCCGGCGAGCAGCTCCTCGTCCGCCGCCCGGACATCCTCATCGTGGAGGGGCTGAACGTGCTCCAGCCGGCCCTGCCCGGGAAGGACGGCCGGACCCGCGTCGGTCTCGCGGACTACTTCGACTTCTCGGTGTACGTGGACGCCCGCGCCGAGGACATCGAGCAGTGGTACCTCAACCGGTTCCGGAAGCTGCGTCAGACCGCGTTCCAGGACCCGACGTCCTACTTCCGACGGTGGACCCAGGTCCCCGAGGAGGAGGCGCTGGACTACGCCCGCACGATGTGGCGGACCATCAACAAGGTCAACCTGCTCGAGAACGTGGCACCGACCCGCGGCCGGGCGACACTGGTGCTGCGCAAGGGACCGGATCACAAGGTGCAGCGGCTGAGTCTCCGTAAGCTCTGAGTCTCCGTAAGCTCCGAGCCTCCGTAAGCTCCGAGCCTCCGTAAGCTCTGAGGATGCTGCATCTGCGGATGATCGTCCCTCCCGACCGGACGGAGGAAGCGGTCCGGCTCATCGAGTCGACCGTGGGCACCACGCACGTGGTGGTGCTGCCGGGCGCGGCCCGTGAACCGGCCGGTGACCTGGTGATGTGCGACGTCGCCCGCGAGGCGGTTGACGAACTGCTGCACGGGATGCGGGAGCTGAGGATCGATCAGGACGGCTCGATCGCCGTCGAGAACATCGACTTCTCGCTGTCGACCCGCGCGGACGCGGCCGAGGAGGAGGCGCCCGGCGAGGCCGCGGACGCGGTGATCTGGGAGCAGCTGTCCGGCGCGACGCACGAGGAGTCCACCCTCACCATCACCTACTGCGCGTTCATGATCCTCGCGACGATGATCGCGGCCTGCGGAGTCGTCCTCGACAACGCGATCCTGATCGTGGGCGCGATGGCGGTCGGCCCGGAGTTCGGCCCGCTCGCGGGCGTCTGCACGGCGGTGGTGCAGCGCGCGCCGAAGCTCGCCGTACGGTCCCTGATCGCGCTCGTCGTCGGCTTCGCCGCGGCGATCGTCGCCACCACCGTCTTCAGTCTCGGGATGGACGCGCTGGACCTGTTCAGCAAGAGCCAGCTCGACGCCGACCGGCCCAACACCAGCTTCATCTGGCAGCCCGACCCGTTCTCGTTCGTCGTGGCGATCCTCGCCGGCATCGCGGGCGTGCTCTCGCTGACCTCGTCGAAGTCCGGGGCGCTGGTGGGCGTCGCCATCTCGGTGACGACGGTCCCGGCGGGCGCGAACGCCGCCGTGGCGCTCAGCTACGGCGACTTCGGCCAGATGTGGGGCTCCGTCGAGCAGTTGGGGCTGAACCTGTTCGGCATCATGCTCGCGGGGGTGCTCACGCTGTACGCGCAGAAGGCCCTCTGGCGCACCCAGCGCGGCCAATGGACCCGTCCCTCGAAACGCTGAGGCCGACCCCGGTCCCCCGAAAGACGTACGGCCCCGCCACCCGGGACACCGGGCGGCGGGGCCGTACGCACACTCCGTCAGAAGGACTAGCCCAGGGCGGACTTCACGACGTCCGCGAGCCGGCCGGCCACCGAACGGGCCTGCTCGATGTCCGCGGCCTCGACCATCACCCGTACGAGCGGCTCGGTGCCGGACGGGCGCAGCAGCACCCGGCCCGTCGTACCCAGCTCGCGCTCCGCGTCGGAGACCGCGCTCGCCAGCTCGGCGGAGGTCTTGACCCGGGTCTTGTCGACGTCCGGCACATTGACGAGGACCTGCGGCAGCCGCTCCATCACGCCCGCCAGCTCGGCCAGCGAGCGGCCGGTCGCGGCAATTCGGGCGGCCAGCATCAGACCGGTCAGTGTGCCGTCGCCGGTCGTCGCGTGGTCGAGAACGATGACGTGGCCGGACTGCTCGCCGCCGAGCGCGTACCCGTGCTCCTTCATCGACTCCAGGACGTACCGGTCGCCGACCGCGGTCTGCACCAGCGAGAGACCCTCCCGCTCCATCGCCAGCTTGAAGCCCAGGTTCGACATCACGGTCGCGACGACGGTGTCGCCACGCAGCGTGCCCGCCTCGCGCATCGCCAGGGCGAGCACCGCGAGGATCTGGTCGCCGTCGATCTCGTTGCCGTCGGCGTCCACGGCGAGGCAGCGGTCGGCGTCGCCGTCGTGCGCGATGCCGAGGTGGGCGCCGTGCTCGACGACGGCGGCCTTGAGCAGGCCGAGGTGGGTGGAACCGCAGCCGTCGTTGATGTTGAGGCCGTCGGGCTCCGCGCCGATGGTGACGATCTGGGCGCCGGCCCGCGCGAACGCCTCGGGCGAGACCCGGGCGGCGGCGCCGTGCGCCTCGTCCAGGACGATCTTCAGACCGTCCAGGCGGTTCGGGAGGACCGCGATGAGGTGGGCGACGTACTTGTCGAAGCCCTCGTCGTAGTCGCGGACCCGGCCCACGCCCGCGCCGGTCGGCCGGTCCCACGGGGCGCCGGTGCGGTGCTCCTCGTAGACGGTCTCGATCCGGTCCTCCAGCTCGTCGGCGAGCTTGTGGCCGCCGCGGGCGAAGAACTTGATGCCGTTGTCGGGCATGGCGTTGTGGCTGGCGGACAGCATGACGCCGAGGTCGGCGCCGAGCGCGCCGGTGAGGTACGCCACGGCCGGGGTCGGCAGCACGCCGACGCGCAGGACGTCCACGCCCGCGGAGGCGAGACCCGCCACGACGGCGGCCTCCAGGAACTCTCCCGACGCACGCGGGTCACGGCCGACCACCGCGGTCGGCCGATGCCCCTCGAAGGTCCCCGCCTCGGCGAGCACGTGGGCCGCCGCGACCGACAGGCCGAGCGCGAGCTCCGCCGTCAGATCCGCATTGGCCACACCACGCACGCCGTCCGTGCCGAAGAGTCGTCCCACAGCTGTCCTCCGAAAATGCTCCGAAAATGCAATCCTCCGAGCGCCTCATGTCCGTTGTACGGCCGAAAACGCCCAGAGTGAAGAAAAGACGTACGCCCCGGCAGCACGAGCAGTGCCGCCGGGGCGTACGTACAAGCAGTCCGAGCAGGCGATTAGCGCTTGCTGTACTGCGGGGCCTTGCGGGCCTTCTTGAGACCGGCCTTCTTCCGCTCGACCGCACGGTCGTCACGGGAGAGGAAGCCGGCCTTCTTCAGCGGGCCGCGGTTGTTGTCCACGTCGGCCTCGTTGAGGGCGCGGGCCACGCCGAGGCGCAGGGCGCCGGCCTGGCCGGAGACGCCGCCACCCGAGATGCGGGCGATGACGTCGTAGCGGTCGTCGAGCTCGAGCACCTTGAAGGGCTCGTTGACTTCCTGCTGGTGGACCTTGTTCGGGAAGTAGTCCTCGAGCGTACGCCCGTTGATCTTCCACTTGCCGGTGCCCGGAACGATCCGGACGCGGGCGATGGCGTTCTTGCGACGGCCCAGGCCGGCAGCCGGCTGCGGGTCGCCGAAGCGGGACGCGAGGGACTCGGAGGTGTATTCACCCTCGACGGTCTCGGTCTCGGTGGTGTACTCCTCGACGCCCTCGAACTCGTCGACAGGGGTCTCGGGGGTGGTCTCGGCCACGATGCTCCTCAGATTTCTTTCGTTCTTTGGGGGTGTGGCCGGAACTACTGCGCGACCTGGGTGATCTCGAACGGGACCGGCTGCTGAGCAGCGTGCGGGTGGTTCTCGCCCGCGTAGACCTTCAGCTTCGAGAGCATCTGACGGCCCAGGGAGTTCTTGGGGATCATGCCCTTGATGGCCTTCTCGACGGCCTTCTCGGGGTTCTTGTCCAGCAGCTCGTCGTAACGGACGGAGCGGAGACCACCCGGGAAGCCGGAGTGGCGGTACGCCAGCTTCTGGGTCTTCTTGTTGCCGGACAGGTGCACCTTGTCAGCGTTGATGATGATGACAAAGTCGCCCATGTCCATGTGGGGGGCGTAGACGGGCTTGTGCTTGCCTCGGAGGAGGTTCGCAGCCGTGGTCGCCAGACGACCCAGGACAACGTCCTGCGCGTCGATGATGTGCCACTGGCGAGTGACATCGCCGGGCTTGGGGCTAAACGTACGCACTTCGTAGCCTTCGCTTCTTCAGTGGATGGAATCCAGACACACCTGAAGCGATCATGCAGCTGGGGCCTGCACTGCCGGGAACACCGCCCGTATGCGAGCCACTGGTAACTGCTCCAGGGAACTTGGCGTAACGGCCCTTCGCGTGAGAACGACGAAGCCAATACGCACAACAAAGCGCAACGGTACCCGCGCCACCCCCGGCGGGTCAAAACGCGGCGGCCCCCCGCGGCCCTCCCGGGCCCCGCCGCGCACTCCCTACCGCGCCCGCTCCACCCGCCGCTCGTCCCACACGGGCTCCGACGTCTCCCGTACGACGCCGTCCGAGCCGAAGACCAGGTAGCGATCGAAGCTCTTCGCGAACCAGCGGTCGTGCGTGACCGCCATCACGGTCCCCTCGTAGGACTCAAGGCCGTCCTGCAACGCCTCCGCCGACTCCAGGTCCAGGTTGTCCGTCGGCTCGTCCAGGAGCAGCGCCGTGGTACCCGCCAGCTCCAGGAGCAGGATCTGGAAGCGGGCCTGCTGGCCGCCGGAGAGCTTGTCGAAGGGCTGGTCGCCCTGGCGCTCCAGCTCGTAGCGGCGCAGCATCGACATCGCGGCGCCCCGGTCCTTGGCGTGGTCCGCCCACAGGATGTCGACGAGCGAGCGGCCGAAGAGCTCCGGGTGGGCGTGGGTCTGCGCGAAGTGGCCCGGCACGACCCGCGCGCCCAGCTTCCACGTCCCCGTGTGCGCCACCGACGGGTCGCCCGCCAGCAGCCGCAGGAAGTGCGACTTGCCGGAGCCGTTCGAGCCGAGGACGGCGACCCGCTCGCCGTAGAAGATCTCCAGCGAGAAGGGCTTCATCAGGCCGGTGAGCTCCAGGTTCTCGGCCGTGAAGGCCCGTACCCCGGTGCGGCCGCCGCGCAGCCGCATCCGGATGTCCTGCTCGCGCGGCGGCTCCGGCGGCGGGCCGGCCTCCTCGAACTTCTTCAGCCGGGTCTGCGCGGCGGCGTACCGGGACGCCATCTCGTGGCTGACCGCGGCGGCCTGCCGCAGGTTGATCACCAGCTTCTTCAGCTGCGCGTGCTTCTCCTCCCAGCGCCGCTTCAGCTCCTCGAAGCGCGCGAACCGCTCCCGCCGCGCCTCGTGGAAGGTGTCGAAGCCGCCGCCGTGCACCCACACGTCGGACCCGGTCGGGCCCGGCTCGACGGCCACGATCTTCTGCGCGCCCCGGGACAGCAGCTCCCGGTCATGGGAGATGAAGAGCACGGTCTTGCGGGTCTCCCGCAGCCGCTCCTCCAGCCAGCGCTTGCCGGGGACGTCCAGATAGTTGTCCGGCTCGTCGAGCAGGAGCACCTCGTCGTTGCCGCGCAGCAGGTACTCCAGGACCAGCCGCTTCTGCTCGCCGCCGCTGAGCGTGCGCACCTCGCGGAACTGGGCCTTCTCGTACGGCACGCCCATCGCGGCGGTCGTGCAGATGTCCCAGAGGGTCTCGAACTCGTACCCCTGGACCTCCGCCCAGTCGCTGAGGGCCTGCGCGTACGCCATCTGCGCGGCCTCGTCGTCGACGGTCATGATGAGGTGCTCGGCCTCGTCGACCGCCTTCGCGGCGGCCTTGATCCGCGCGGGCGCCACCGAGACCAGCAGGTCACGGACGGTGGACGCGTCCCGCACCGAGCCGACGAACTGCGGCATCACGCCCAGGCCGCCGCTGACGGTGACGGTGCCGCCGTGCGGCTGCAGCTCACCGGAGATCATCCGGAGCAGCGTCGTCTTGCCGGCCCCGTTGGCCCCGACCAGCGCGACGACCGCGCCCTCCCCCACCCGGAAGGAGGCGTCCCCGAGGAGGACCCTCCCGTCGGGAAGGTAGTACTCCAGATGTGCGGCCTCGACATGTCCCATGAGCGGCATTGTCGCCGCCGGAGCGCCCGTATCCCAACCGGATTAGGATGCGCGGCATGAGCTTTGGGGGACCGCAGTGGCCGCAGCAGCCGCAGAATCAGCAGCAACCGTTCGGCGGGCAGCCGCCCTTCGGATCGCCGCAGCCGCCGTCGCAGCCGCAGCAGCCGTTCGGCTCCGGCGGGCAGACGCCGGACTGGGGGGCGCTCGCCGACGCCTCGGCCGCCCGGGCGCGCCGTAAGCGCTGGATAATGATCGGCGGCGGCGCGCTGGCCACCCTGGTGGTCGGCGCGATCGTCGCCACGGCGGTCGTGGCCGGTGGCGACGACCCGGTCGCGAACGGCAAGAACGACGGCCCGACGACCCCGGCCTCCCCCACGGACTCCCCCGAGCCCCAGCCGTCCTTCTCGTCGGTGGCCCCGCCGCCCCCGCCGAACCCGAAGGACTTCATCTCGAACGAGGCCAAGGACAAGGCGCCCATCAGCCCCGACAGCCTCTTCCCCGGCAAGAAGCTGACGATGAGCGGCCGGGCGTACCAGAAGGGCGCCACGGCCTCCACGACGAACTGCGCCTCCGTGGGCCAGGCGGGCCTGGGCGAGATCCTGAAGCGGAACGGCTGCGACCGCGTGATCCGCGCCACGTACGTCAAGGACGGCGTCGCGATCACCGTCGGCGTCGCGATCTTCTCCACCGAGGCCGAGGCCCTGAAGGCGAAGGCCCAGGCCAAGGGCGGCATCGCCCCGCTGGCCGGCGCCGGCGTCAAGGAGTTCTGCCGCTCCACGGTCTGCCTGCGCCGCGCGAACGCGGTCGGCCGCTACGCGTACTTCACCCAGGCCGGCTTCACCAACGGCAAGAAGGTCACGATGAAGGACACCCCGATCTTCAAGGCCAGCGACGACCTGGGGAACTTCACCTTCAACCAGATCTACGCCCGCGGCCGCCAGCAGGCGTCAGCAGCAGCCACCGCCCCCGCCGGGCAGTGACCGCCGGTTCCTGGCCTCCAGATTGCGGGCGGCCAGGAGCTCGTCGGCCGGGTAGCCGACCTCTTCGAGCGTGAGGCCGTGCGGGCGGACGACGTGCACCGCGGAGTCCCGCACACCGGCCGCCAGGACCTTGCCCGGCCAGTCCACGGGACGGTGTCCGTCCCCGACGAACAGCAGGGCGCCGACCAGCGAGCGGACCATGTTGTGGCAGAAGGCGTCGGCCTTCACCGTGGCCTCCAGGACGCCGTCCGGGCGGCGCTCCCAGCGCAGCTCCTGGAGCGTCCGGATGGTCGTCGCGCCCTCGCGCTTCTTGCAGTACGCGGCGAAGTCGTGCTCGCCGACGAGGGCGGTCGCGGCCTCGTTCATGGCGTCCATGTCGAGCGGCCAGTCGTGCCACAGGACGTGCCCGCGCAGCAGCGGGTCGACGCCGCCGGGGTTGTCGGTGACGCGGTAGGCGTAGCGGCGCCAGACGGCCGAGAAACGCGCGTTGAAGCCGCTGGGGGCCTCCGCCACCTTCCAGATCCGTACGTCGTGCGAGAGCCGCCCGGCGAGCCGCCGGAGCAGCTTCTCGCGGTGCTCCGCCCACAGCTCGACGGGAAGGTCGACGTGGGCGACCTGGCCGCGCGCGTGCACGCCGGCGTCGGTGCGGCCGGCGACGGTCAGCTCGTACGTCTCCTTGGACCGGGTCACCGTGCGCAGGGCGTCCTCGATGTCGCCCTGGACGGTTCGCTGCCCGCGGGCCTGCTTGGCCCAGCCGGAGAAGTCCTTGCCGTCGTACGAAAGATCGAGCCGTACGCGGACGAACCCGGGCTGCACGTCGTCGCTCACGCCGAAAATCCTCTCAAAACCTCTGTACATGCGGAACGGGCCCGCTCCCCGAGGGGTGCGGGCCCGCCCACGAGATCGTCAGAACGCTCAGGCGTCCTGCGCGTCCTCGGTGGTCTCCTCGGCCTTGGCGGCCTCGTCGGCCTCCTTGACGGCGCGCTTGGCAGCGGCCTCGGCCTCGGCGACGGTCGCCTTCTTGGCGATCTCACCCTCGACCAGCTCGATCACGGCCATCGGGGCGTTGTCGCCACGACGGTTGCCGATCTTGGTGATGCGGGTGTAGCCACCCGGGCGCTCGGAGTAGCGCGGGGCGATCTCGGTGAAGAGCGTGTGGACGACGCCCTTGTCCGTGATCGACTGCAGCACCAGGCGACGGTTGTGGATGTCGCCCTTCTTCGCCTTGGTGATCAGGCGCTCGGCGACCGGACGCAGGCGACGGGCCTTGGCCTCGGTCGTGGTGATGCGGCCGTGCTCGAAGAGCGACTTCGCCAGGTTGGCGAGGAGCAGCTTCTCGTGCGCGGCGGAACCGCCGAGGCGGGCACCCTTCGCGGGACGCGGCATGGTGTTTCTCCTTGGTGTCTGCCCCGGCCGTATGAGGTACCGGGGTCAGTATCCGAGCAGGCGGTCGCCTGTCGGAGATCCGGGAGCGGCCCCGAAGGGCGCTCCCGGAGGGTACGGACCGTGTGGCCCGAGCTTTCAGTACTGCTCGGTCTCGACGAAGCCCGCGTCCGCGTCGTCGTCGGCGCCGAAGGCGTCGGCGGCGGCGGTCGGGTCGAATCCGGGCGGGCTGTCCTTGAGGGCCAGGCCCATGCCGGCCAGCTTCGCCTTGACCTCGTCGATCGACTTCGCACCGAAGTTGCGGATGTCGAGCAGGTCGGCCTCGGAACGCGCCACGAGCTCACCCACGGAGTGGATGCCCTCGCGCTTGAGGCAGTTGTACGACCGAACGGTGAGCTCCAGCTCCTCGATCGGCAGCGCCAGGTCGGCGGCCAGGGCGGCGTCCGTCGGGGACGGGCCCATGTCGATGCCCTCGGCGTCGATGTTGAGCTCGCGCGCCAGACCGAACAGCTCGACCAGGGTCTTGCCGGCGGACGCCATGGCGTCACGCGGGCGCATGGCCTGCTTGGTCTCGACGTCGACGATCAGCTTGTCGAAGTCGGTGCGCTGCTCGACACGGGTCGCCTCGACCTTGTACGTGACCTTGAGCACCGGCGAGTAGATGGAGTCGACCGGGATACGGCCGATCTCCTGGCCCACCTGCTTGTTCTGCACGGCGGAGACGTAGCCGCGACCGCGCTCGACGGTCAGCTCCATCTCCAGCTTGCCCTTGCCGTTGAGGGTGGCGAGGACCAGGTCGGGGTTGTGCACCTCGACACCGGCCGGGGGCGCGATGTCGGCGGCGGTGACCAGACCCGGGCCCTGCTTGCGCAGGTACATCACGACCGGCTCGTCGTGCTCCGAGGAGACGACCAGCTGCTTGATGTTCAGGATGAGGTCGGTGACGTCCTCCTTGACACCCGGCACGGTGGTGAACTCGTGCAGGACACCGTCGATGCGGATGCTGGTGACAGCAGCGCCGGGGATCGACGAGAGGAGGGTGCGGCGGAGGGAGTTGCCGAGGGTGTAGCCGAAGCCCGGCTCCAGCGGCTCGATGACGAACCGGGAGCGGAACTCGTCGACGACCTCTTCGGTCAGCGAAGGACGCTGAGCGATAAGCATGTCTGTGATTCCTTCGTTTGTGGACGCCCACTATTTGACGTCCGACAGGTACTGCAAGGGTACGGGCGGCACGCCCCCTACGGGGACGTACCGCCCGGCCACTCAAAGACGCACAGGCGTCGCTGCGTCAGACGCGGCGGCGCTTCGGCGGGCGGCAGCCGTACTGCGATGTCCCGGGGGACAACCCCCGGACCCCCAGCAGGCTGCCGGTCCGTGCCTGAGCCGTGCGTCAGACGCGGCGGCGCTTCGGCGGGCGGCAGCCGTTGTGCGGGGTGGGGGTGACGTCCTGGATCGAGCCGACCTCGAGGCCGGTGGCCTGGAGGGAGCGGATCGCGGTCTCACGGCCGGAGCCGGGACCCTTGACGAAGACGTCGACCTTGCGCATGCCGTGCTCCTGCGCGCGACGCGCGGCCGACTCGGCGGCCATCTGCGCGGCGAACGGGGTGGACTTGCGCGAGCCCTTGAAGCCGACGTGGCCGGCGGAGGCCCAGGAGATCACGTTGCCGGACGGGTCCGTGATCGAGACGATCGTGTTGTTGAACGTGCTCTTGATGTGCGCGTGGCCGTGAGCGACGTTCTTCTTTTCCTTGCGGCGCACCTTCTTGGCAGCGCCCTGACGACCCTTGGGGGGCATCTATAACTCCTACGGGGAGGTGGTCGGTCCTACAGCGCAAGACCGCTGGAGAGCGAGTCCGCTGCGGACTACTTCTTGCCCGGCTTCTTCTTGCCGGCGATGGCGCGACGCGGGCCCTTGCGGGTACGAGCGTTCGTGCTGGTGCGCTGACCGCGGACCGGCAGGCCACGGCGGTGACGCAGACCCTGGTAGCAGCCGATCTCGACCTTGCGGCGGATGTCGGCGGCGATCTCGCGGCGGAGGTCACCCTCGGTCTGAAGGTTGGCGTCCACGTACTCGCGGATCTTGACGAGGTCTTCCTCGGCAAGGTCGCGGACACGGGTGGACGGGTTCACGCCGGTGGAGGCGAGGATCTCCTCGGACCGGGTGCGCCCGATACCGAAGACGTAGGTGAGTGCGACCACCACACGCTTTTCACGCGGGATGTCGACACCGGAAACGCGTGCCATTCAATGGCTCCTGTGTACTCGGGGGTCTGCTGCAGAACCGCTCCCGACCGCCGTACGAGGTACGAATCGGGTCCCCGGCCCCCGCCGGAGGTGCCGTCAGCCGTGGATCACGGCCCGACGGGCTCTGCGTATGTACGAATTGCTATGCGTCGCGCGAAGAACTGCTGAAATGCAGGTCGGTCGGCGTGCGTCAGCCCTGGCGCTGCTTGTGGCGCAGGTTGTCGCAGATGACCATGACCCGGCCGTGACGGCGGATCACCTTGCACTTGTCGCAGATCTTCTTGACGCTCGGCTTGACCTTCATGGGATGTGAGGTTCTCCGGGTCAGTGCCACCACCCGCGCACGAAGGCGGGGTGCGGGCAAGATCTACTTGTACCGGTAGACGATCCGGCCACGCGTCAGGTCGTACGGAGAGAGCTCCACGACGACCCGGTCGTCCGGAAGGATTCGGATGTAGTGCATCCGCATCTTGCCGGAGATGTGCGCGAGGACCTTGTGACCGTTCTGGAGCTCTACCTTGAACATGGCGTTCGGCAGGGACTCGATCACGGTGCCCTCGATTTCGATGGCACCTTGCTTCTTGGCCACGCTTCGCCCTTCGAATCGGCTACCTTGATCGACTCTCGCCTTCGTATGCGGACACACGGGTACACGAGAGCCGACGCATCAGTCTACGTCAGGCCCCTGGAAAAGACGAATCCGTCCAGTCTGCCCAACGCGGAAGATCGTTACGCGAGGGGGTCGGGAGCAGCTACGACGCCCAGCTCCGCCAGCTTCGCCTTGCCGCCGACCCATCCCCGACGCGCCCCTCGCGGGATCGGCGCCCTGGGGCGCCTCACAAGCTTCGGGCCGCTGCGCCGGCCTCCGACCGGCGGTCCACGGAGTGGGCCAGGTCCGCAAACCGGCGCGGCTAGCCCAGCGGGTCGGGAGCGGCTACGACGCCCAGCTCCGCCAGCTTCGCCTTGCCGCCGACCCATCCCCGCCGCGCCCCTCGCGGGATCGGCGCCCTGGGGCGCCTCACAAGCTTCGGGCCGCTGCGCCGGCCTCCGACCGGCGGTCCACGGAGTGGGCCAGGTCCGCAAACCGGCGCGGCTAGCCCAGCGGGTCGGGAGCAGCTACGACGCCCAGCTCCGCCAGCTTCGCCTTGCCGCCGACCCATCCCCGCCGCGCCCCTCGCGGGATCGGCGCCCTGGGGCGCCTCACAAGCTTCGGGCCGCTGCGCCGGCCTCCGACCGGCGGCCCACGAAGTGGGCCAGGTCCGCAAACCGGCGCGGCTAGCCCAGCGGGTCGGGAGCAGCTACGACGCCCAGCTCCGCCAGCTTCGCCTTGCCGCCGACCCATCCACGACGCGCCCCTCGCGGGATCGGCGCCCTGGGGCGCCTCACAAGCTTCGGGCCGCTGCGCCGGCCTCCGACCGGCGGCCCACGGAGTGGGCCAGGTCCGCAAAACCGGCGCGGCTAGCCCAGCGGGTCGGGAGCGGCTACGACGCCCAGCTCCGCCAGCTTCGCCTTGCCGCCGACCCATCCCCGACGCGCCCCTCGCGGGATCGGCGCCCTGGGGCGCCTCACAAGCTTCGGGCCGCTGCGCCGGCCTCCGACCGGCGGCCCACGAAGTGGGCCAGGTCCGCAAACCGGCGCGGCTAGCCCAGCGGGTCGGGAGCGGCTACGACGCCCAGCTCCGCCAGCTTCGCCTTGCCGCCGACCCATCCACGACGCGCCCCTCGCGGGATCGGCGCCCTGGGGCGCCTCACAAGCTTCGGGCCGCTGCGCCGGCCTCCGACCGGCGGCCCACGAAGTGGGCCAGGTCCGCAAAACCGGCGCGGCTAGCCCAGCGGGTCGGGAGCGGCTACGACGCCCAGCTCCGCCAGCTTCGCCTTGCCGCCGTCGACGGCCGTGAGGACCAGCGGGCCCTCCTCCGTGAGGGCGACGGAGTGCTCCCAGTGCGAGGACCAGGTGCCGTCCGTCGTGATGACGGTCCAGTCGTCCGCGAGGACCTCGGTGCGCGGGGTGCCGAGCGAGACCATCGGCTCGATGGCCAGGCAGAAGCCGGGGACCAGCTTCGGGCCCTTGCCGCGCTTGCGGGAGACGTAGTTCAGCAGGTGCGGGTCCATGTGCATCTCGGTGCCGATGCCGTGGCCGCCGTAGTCCTCGACGATCCCGTACTTGCCGAGGCTGTGGTCGCCGACCGGCGGACGCGGCTGGCGCTTGATGTACGACTCGATCGCCTTGGAGATGTCGACCAGCCGGCCGCCGAGCTTCATGGCCGCGATGCCGGCCCACATCGACTCCTCGGTCACCCGGGAGAGCTCGACCAGCTCCGGCGCGTGACCGGTGCCGACGAAGGCGGTGTACGCGGCGTCGCCGTGCCAGCCGTCGACGATCGCGCCGGCGTCGATGGAGATGATGTCGCCGTCCTTGAGGACGGTCTTCCCGTCCGGGATGCCGTGGACCACGACCTCGTTCACCGAGGTGCAGATGGTCGCGGGGAACCCGCCGTACCCGAGGAAGTTCGACTTCGCGCCGTGGTCCGCGATCACCTTGCGGGCGACCTCGTCCAGGTCCTTCGTCGTGGCGCCCGGCACGGCCGCCTCACGCGTGGCCGCGTGGATGGCGGCGACGACCAGCCCCGCCTCGCGCATCTTCGCGATCTGCTCGGGGGTCTTGATCTGCACCATCGTGACGGGGGCCTTTCCTTACGCGTACCGGGGACAGAACAACGATACGGCCGCGGCATCCCCGAGGGGCACCGCGGCCGTATCGCACGAACCAGGGTTACTTCTTGAGCGCGGCCATGGCCTTCGCCGTGACCTCGTCCACCTTGCCGAGCGCCGAGATCGTCACGACCAGGTTCTGCGCCCGGTAGTAGTCGATGATCGGCTCGGTCTGCGTGTGGTAGACCTCCAGGCGCTTGCGGACGGTCTCCTCGGAGTCGTCGCTGCGCTGGAAGAGCTCACCGCCACAGACGTCGCAGACGCCCTCGGTCTTCGGTGCGTTGTACGTCACGTGGAACACGTGCGCACTGTCGTTGCGGCAGATGCGGCGACCCGCGATCCGCTTCACGACCTCGTCCTCGGGGACCTCCAGGTCCAGGACCGCGTCCAGCTGCATGTCCTCGGCCTTGAGCACCACGTCGAGCGCCTCGGCCTGGGCCACGTTCCGCGGGAACCCGTCGAGCAGGAAGCCGTTCGCGGCGTCCGGCTGCTCCATGCGGTCCTTGGCCATCCCGATGGTCACCTCGTCGGGCACCAGGTCGCCGGCGTCCATGAACGCCTTGGCCTTCAGACCCAGCTCCGTGCCCTGCGAGATGTTGGCGCGGAACAGGTCGCCCGTGGAGATGTGCGGGATGTCCAGGTTCTTGGCAAGGAACGCGGCCTGCGTACCCTTACCGGCCCCGGGCGGTCCGACGAGGACGATTCGCATCAGCGGAGGAACCCTTCGTAATTGCGCTGCTGGAGCTGGCTCTCGATCTGCTTCACGGTCTCCAGCCCCACACCCACGATGATGAGGATGCTCGTCCCGCCGAACGGGAAGTTGGCATTGGCGCCACCGAAGCCTGCCAACGCCATCGTCGGCACAAGAGCGATCAGACCCAGATACAGCGAGCCCGGCCAAGTGATCCGGTTGAGCACGTAGCTCAGGTACTCGGCAGTAGGTCGACCAGCCCGGATACCCGGGATGAAGCCACCATACTTCTTCATGTTGTCCGCGACTTCCTCGGGGTTGAACGAGATCGCCACATAGAAGAAGGCGAAGAACACGATCAGAAGGAAGTACGCGGCGATGTAGTAGGGGTGGTCACCCTTGACGAAGTGGGCTTCGATCCAGGTTTTCCAGCCCGCCGTCGAGTTCGAGAACTGCGCGATCAAGGCCGGGATGTAGAGCAGCGACGAGGCGAAGATGACAGGAATCACACCCGCCTGGTTCACCTTGAGAGGGATATAAGTGGACGTTCCGCCGTAGGACCTGCGGCCGATCATCCGCTTCGCGTACTGCACCGGGATACGGCGCTGGGCCTGCTCGACGAAGACCACGAGACCGACCATCGCGAATCCGACGAGGATCACGGTGCCGAATTCGATCCAGCCGTCGGCCAGGTCGCCCTCGACCTTGATCTTCCAGAGCGCGCCGGGGAAACCGGCCGCGATCGAGATGAACATCAGGATCGACATGCCGTTGCCGATGCCGCGGTCGGTGATCAGCTCGCCGAGCCACATGACGAAGGCGGTGCCCGCGGTCATCGTGATGACCATTGTCACAGTGGTGAAGATCGACTGGTCCGGCACGACCTGCCCGGCGACGGAGCAGCCGCTGAAGAGCGCGCCGGTACGGGCCGTCGCGACCAGACCGGTGCCCTGGAGGATCGCCAGGGCGACCGTCAGATAACGCGTGTACTGCGTGATCTTGGCGGTGCCGGACTGACCCTCCTTCTTGAGGGCCTCCAGACGCGGGATGACGACGGTCAGCAGCTGAAGGATGATGCTCGCCGTGATGTACGGCATGATGCCGAGCGCGAAGATGGTGATCTGCAGCAGCGCGCCGCCGCTGAACATGTTCACCAGGCCGAACAGGCTGTTGTTGCCCTGGCTCGCCTCGTCCACGCACTGCTGGACCGAGGAGTAGTCGACGCCGGGCACCGGGATGTGTGCTCCGAGCCGGTACAGCACGATGATGCCGAGCGTGAAGAGCAGCTTCTTGCGCAGGTCGGGCGTCTTGAACGCCCGGGCGAACGCGGTGAGCACGGTGCCTCCTGCGACCCCCGCGTGAGAGCGCGTGAGGTGACGGTTTGTAAGTGAGCGGGGTACAGAACACGGCAGTCCCACGCTCTGAGCGCAGACTGCCGGGCAAGCTAACAGCGGCTACCATACCCGCCCCCACGGCGAGCGGGAAACGTCCGCCGAGGAGCCGGGACCCGGCATGCATCGCAAACAAGCCTGGCCGGCTCCCCCGAGGGGGAACCGGCCAGGCTCAGTGCTGTCGTGCCGAGGCTCAGACGAGCTCGGTGACGGTGCCGCCGGCGGCGGCGATCTTCTCCTTGGCGGAGCCGGAGACGGCGTCGACCGTCACCTGCAGCGCCACGGTGATCTCGCCGGTGCCGAGCACCTTGACGAGGCTGTTCTTGCGCACCGCGCCCTTGGCGACCAGGTCGGCCACCGTGACCTCTCCACCCTCGGGGTAGAGAGCGCCGAGCTTGTCCAGGTTCACGACCTGGTACTCGGTGCGGAAGGGGTTCTTGAAGCCCTTCAGCTTCGGGAGGCGCATGTGGAGGGGCATCTGCCCACCCTCGAAGCGCTCCGGAACCTGGTAGCGGGCCTTCGTGCCCTTCGTACCACGACCGGCCGTCTTACCCTTCGACGCCTCACCACGACCCACACGGGTCTTGGCGGTCTTGGCGCCCGGGGCGGGACGGAGGTTGTGGACCTTCAGCGGGTTCTGCTCCGCCATGTCAGTCGACCTCCTCGACCGTCACGAGGTGGCGGACGGTGTGCACCATTCCGCGGAACTCGGGGCGGTCCTCCTTGACGACCACGTCGTTCAGGCGCTTGAGCCCGAGCGAACGCAGGGTGTCGCGGTGGTTCTGCTTGCTGCCGATGTACGACTTCGTCTGCGTGATCTTGAGACGGGCCATTACGCACCCGCTCCCGCACGTGCACGAAGCAGAGCCGCGGGGGCGACGTCCTCGAGCGGCAGACCACGGCGAGCCGCGATCTCCTCGGGACGCTGCAGGCCCTTCAGGGCCTCCACGGTCGCGTGCACGATGTTGATCGCGTTGTCGGAGCCGAGCGACTTCGACAGGATGTCGTGAACGCCGGCGCACTCGAGCACGGCGCGCACCGGGCCACCGGCGATAACACCGGTACCGGGGGAAGCCGGCTTGAGCAGGACGACGCCCGCGGCCTTCTCGCCCTGGATCGGGTGCGGGATGGTGCCCTGGATGCGGGGGACCTTGAAGAAGTTCTTCTTGGCCTCTTCCACGCCCTTGGCGATGGCCGCGGGAACTTCCTTGGCCTTGCCGTAACCGACACCTACGGTGCCGTCACCGTCGCCCACCACGACCAGCGCGGTGAAGCTGAAGCGGCGACCACCCTTGACAACCTTGGCGACGCGGTTGATCGCGACAACGCGCTCAACGTACGCGGTCTTCTCGGCGGCAGCGCCACCGTCGCGACCCTTCCGGTCCCGCCGCTCGCCGCCACCGGCACCGCTGCCGCGGCGCTGGGGTCCAGCCATTGGATTACCTCTCTCTGTTACGTCCGTTAGTCCCGGAACCGGGGCTTAGAACTTCAGCCCGGCTTCGCGGGCGGCGTCAGCCAGAGCGGCAATGCGCCCGGCGTACCTGTTGCCACCACGGTCGAACACGACGGCCTCGACGCCGGCGGCCTTGGCGCGCTCGGCGACCAGGGCTCCGACCTGCTTGGCCTGCGCGGACTTGTCACCCTCGCCACCGCGGATCGACGCGTCCAGGTTCGACGCGGACGCAAGGGTGTGGCCCTTGAGGTCGTCGATGACCTGAGCGGTGATACCGCGGTTGGAACGCGTCACGACGAGGCGCGGACGCTCCGCCGTACCCGACACGTGCTTGCGGATGCGCATGTGGCGACGCGCCTTGGCAGCGCGCTTGTAAGCGTCGCCCTTGGCGATCTTCACACCGTATGCCATGGCTTACTTACCAGCCTTTCCGACCTTGCGGCGGATGACCTCGCCCGCGTACTTCACGCCCTTGGCCTTGTACGGGTCGGGCTTGCGAAGCTTGCGGATGTTGGCGGCGACCTCGCCGACCTTCTGCTTGTCGATGCCCTCGACCGAGAACTTGGTCGGCGACTCGACCTTGAAGGAGATGCCCTCGGGCGCCTCCACCAGGATCGAGTGGCTGTAACCGAGCTGGAACTCCAGGTTGGAGCCCTTCGCGGCGACGCGGTAACCGACACCGCTGATCTCGAGCGCCTTCGTGTACCCCTGGGTCACACCGGTGATCATGTTGGCCACCAGCGTGCGGGACAGGCCGTGAAGGGCCTTGTTCTGACGCTCGTCGTTCGGACGGGTGACGTTGAGAACGCCCTCCTCGCCCTTAACGATCTCGATCGGCGCGGCGACGGTGTGGGTCAGGGTGCCCTTGGAACCCTTGACCGTGACCGTGCGGCCCTCGATGGTGACGTCCACGCCGGCGGGAACCGTGATGGGGAGCTTGCCAATACGCGACATTAGCTATTCCTCCGTTCCCGACTACCAGACGTAGGCGAGGACTTCCCCACCCACGCCCTTCTTCTGCGCCTGCTGGCCGGTCAGGAGACCGTGGGACGTGGAGATGATCGCCACGCCCAGGCCGCCGAGAACCTTCGGCAGGTTGGTGGACTTCGCGTAAACCCGGAGGCCGGGCTTCGAGATCCGCTTGATGCCCGCGATGGAGCGCTCACGGTTCGGACCGAACTTGAGCTCGAGGACGAGGTTCTTGCCGACCTCGGCGTCCTCGACCTTCCAGCCCGTGATGAAGCCCTCCTGCTGGAGGATTTCCGCGATGTGAGACTTGATCTTGCTGTGCGGCATCGCCACGGTGTCGTGGTACGCCGAGTTCGCGTTACGCAGACGAGTCAGCATGTCCGCGATCGGATCAGTCATGGTCATGAATTGGCCTTCGGCCTCTCTCGCCGGGGTTTCCTGTATGCGCCATCCCTCTCCCCACACAGGGGCGGGACGGGTGCGGCGCGGGGACCTACGGCGTAGTAAGTCGGTAGGGCGGCGGACGCCCAACCCTCCTAGCCTAAGCCATGGAGGGATGGGCAACCGCCAACCCAATACTTACCGAGAGACTCCGGTCATCCCTGAAAAGCAGGGACTACCAGGAGCTCTTGGTCACGCCCGGCAGCTCGCCACGGTGAGCCATCTCACGAAGGCACACGCGGCACAGGCCGAACTTGCGGTACACGGAGTGGGGACGACCACAGCGCTGGCAGCGCGTGTAGCCACGCACACCGAACTTGGGCTTGCGAGCAGCCTTCGCGATGAGAGCCTTCTTCGCCATCTCGCTTACGCCTCCTTGAACGGGAAGCCGAGGTGACGCAGAAGGGCACGGCCCTCGTCGTCGTTGGTCGCCGTGGTGACCACGGTGATGTCCATACCCCGGACACGGTCGATCTTGTCCTGGTCGATCTCGTGGAACATGACCTGCTCCGTGAGACCGAAGGTGTAGTTGCCACGGCCGTCGAACTGCTTGGGGGACAGGCCACGGAAGTCGCGGATGCGCGGCAGCGCGAGCGACAGGGTGCGGTCCAGGAACTCCCACATGCGGTCGCCACGGAGCGTGACGTGGGCACCGATCGGCTGACCCTCACGCAGCTTGAACTGCGCGATGGACTTGCGGGCCTTGGTGACGGCCGGCTTCTGACCGGTGATCGTGGTGAGATCGCGGATCGCACCGTCGATCAGCTTGGAGTCACGGGCGGCGTCGCCGACACCCATGTTCACCACGATCTTCACGAGGCCGGGGATCTGCATGACGTTCTCGTAGGAGAACTCCTCACGCAGCTTGCCCGCGATCTCCTCGCGGTACTTCGTCTTGAGACGCGGAGTGGTGGTAGCCATCAGATGTCCTCACCCGTCCGCTTGGCAACGCGGATCTTGTTGCCCTCGTCGTCGAAGCGGTAACCGACACGCGTGACGACCTTCTTGCCGTCCTTCTCCACGACCAGCTGGACGTTGGAGACGTGGACCGGAGCCTCGGTCGTGACGATGCCACCGGCCTGCGACGGGCCGGCCTTGGTGTGCTTCTTGACCCGGTTGACACCCTCGACCAGGACGCGGTTCTCGCGGGGGAAGGCCGAGATGACCTTGCCCTGCTTGCCCTTGTCCTTACCGGTGATGACCTGGACCAGGTCGCCCTTCTTGATCTTCATGCTTACAGCACCTCCGGCGCGAGCGAGATGATCTTCATGAACTTCTTCTCGCGCAGCTCACGGCCGACCGGGCCGAAGATACGGGTGCCACGAGGGTCGCCGTCGTTCTTGAGAATGACAGCGGCGTTCTCGTCGAAGCGGATGTACGAGCCGTCCTGGCGGCGGCGCTCCTTGACGGTGCGAACGATGACCGCCTTGACGACGTCACCCTTCTTCACGTTGCCACCGGGGATCGCGTCCTTGACGGTGGCGACGATGACGTCACCGATGCCCGCGTAGCGGCGACCCGAGCCACCGAGAACACGGATGCAAAGGATCTCCTTGGCACCAGTGTTGTCGGCGACACGCAGTCGCGACTCCTGCTGGATCACGTCTATCTCCTGATTTGTCTGCCGGTTCCCGGCCGGGGCTTCACGAGGAAGCCCCGGCCGAGCCTGGCGGAACTGTTCCTAGGGGGTCCCCCTAGGAGGGATTACTTGGCCTTCTCGAGGATCTCGACGATGCGCCAGCGCTTCGTGGCGGACAGCGGCCGGGTCTCCATGATGAGGACACGGTCGCCGACACCCGCGGCGTTCTGCTCGTCGTGCGCCTTGAGCTTGTTCGTACGGCGGATGACCTTGCCGTACAGCGCGTGCTTCACACGGTCCTCGACGGCGACGACGACGGTCTTGTCCATCTTGTCGCTGACGACCAGACCCTCGCGGGTCTTGCGGAAACCGCGCTCGGTCTTGTTCTCAGTCACGTTGCTCTCGCTCATCAGGCGTTCTCCACCGTCTCGATGCCGAGCTCGCGCTCCCGCATCAGGGTGTAGATCCGGGCGATGTCCTTACGGACCGCCTTGAGACGGCCGTGGTTCTCGAGCTGACCGGTCGCCGCCTGGAAGCGGAGGTTGAACAGCTCTTCCTTGGCCTCGCGGAGCTTGGCAACAAGCTCCTCGTTGCCCAGCTCGCGCAGCTCGGACGCCTTGGTACCGGCCGACATCACGCTTCACCTGCCTCGCGCTTGACGATCCGGCACTTCATCGGCAGCTTGTGGGCCGCGCGAGTCAGAGCCTCACGTGCGATCTTCTCGTTCGGGTAGGACAGCTCGAACATCACCCGACCGGGCTTGACGTTCGCGATCCACCACTCGGGGGAACCCTTACCGGAACCCATGCGGGTCTCGGCCGGCTTCTTGGTGAGGGGACGGTCCGGGTAGATGTTGATCCAGACCTTGCCGCCACGCTTGATGTGGCGGGTCATCGCGATACGCGCCGCCTCGATCTGGCGGTTGGTCACGTACGCCGGAGTGAGGGCCTGGATGCCGTACTCGCCGAACGCAACCTGCGTACCACCCTTGGACATACCGCTGCGCTTCGGGTGGTGCTGCTTGCGGTGCTTGACCCTACGGGGGATCAGCATTTCGGTCAGGCCTCCGTTCCGGTGCTCTCAGCAGCCGGAGCGGCGGCGGGAGCCTCGGCCTTGGGGGCCTCGGCAGCAGCCTGCTGCGGCTTGCGACCGCGACCGCCACGCTCGCCACCGCGGCCACCGCGGCCGGCCGGACGGTCAGCGCCGCCACGGGCCGGGCGGTTGCCCGCGCGGGCAGCAGCGTTCTCGGCGCGGACCTCGGCGATGTTCTTGACGTCGCCCTTGTAGATCCAGACCTTCACGCCGATGCGGCCGAAGGTCGTCTTGGCCTCGAAGAAGCCGTACTCGACGTTCGCGCGCAGCGTGTGCAGCGGCACACGACCCTCGCGGTAGAACTCCGAGCGGGACATCTCGGCGCCGCCGAGACGGCCACCACACTGGATCTTGATGCCCTTGGCGCCGGCCTTCATGGCGGACTGCATGCTCTTGCGCATGGCCCGACGGAAGGAGACGCGGGAGGACAGCTGCTCGGCAACGGCCTGGGCCACGAGCTGAGCGTCGACCTCGGGGTTCTTGACCTCGAGGATGTTCAGCTGGACCTGCTTGCCGGTGAGCTTCTCGAGGTCGCCGCGGATGCGGTCGGCCTCGGCGCCACGGCGGCCGATGACGATGCCGGGACGCGCGGTGTGGATGTCCACCCGCACACGGTCACGGGTGCGCTCGATCTCAACCTTCGAGATGCCGGCGCGCTCCATGCCGGACGTCATCATCCGACGGATGGCGACGTCTTCCTTGACGTAGTCCTTGTACAGCTTGTCGGCGTACCACCGGGACTTGAAGTCCGTGGTGATGCCGAGCCGGAACCCATGCGGGTTAACCTTCTGGCCCATTACCGGGTTCCTTCCTTGCTGCTGACGACCACGGTGATGTGGCTGGTCCGCTTGCGGATCCGGTAGGCACGGCCCTGGGCACGCGGACGGAACCGCTTCAGGGTCGGACCCTCGTCGACGTACGCCTCGCTGATGACCAGCGAAGAGGCGTCCGTGTGGTCGTAGTTGTGCGCGGCGTTGGCGATGGCGCTGTCGAGCACCTTGCCGACCGGCACAGAGGCTGCCTGCGGAGCGAATCGCAGAACAGCCTGAGCCTCCGTGGCATCCATGCCACGGATCAGGTCCACCACGCGGCGGGCCTTCATGGGCGTAACGCGGATGTACCGCGCCTGGGCCCTGGCTTCCATGGTTGTCCCTCTCAGTTACTTACGTGTCTGAATGCGATCCGCTACTAGCGGCGCTTCGACTTCCGGTCATCCTTGACGTGACCCCGGAAGGTGCGCGTCGGCGAGAACTCGCCGAGCTTGTGGCCGACCATCGACTCGGTGACGAACACCGGGATGTGGGTCTTGCCGTTGTGCACCGCGAGCGTGTGGCCGAGCATGGCCGGCACGATCATGGAGCGACGGGACCAGGTCTTGATGACGTTCTTGGTGCCGGCTTCGTTCTGGGCGTCCACCTTCTTGATGAGGTGGTCGTCGACGAAGGGCCCCTTCTTGAGACTGCGCGGCATCTAAACCCGCTCCTAGCGCTTCTTGTTCGTCTTGCGGCGGCGGACGATGTACTTGTTCGACGCCTTCTTGGGCGAACGAGTACGACCCTCCTTCTGACCCCACGGGGAGACCGGGTGGCGACCACCGGAGGTCTTGCCCTCACCACCACCGTGCGGGTGGTCAACCGGGTTCATCGCCACACCGCGAACGGTCGGGCGGACGCCCAGCCAGCGCTTGCGGCCGGCCTTGCCCCAGTTGATGTTCGACTGCTCGGCGTTGCCGACCTCGCCGATCGTGGCGCGGCAGCGGGCGTCGACGAGACGGATCTCACCGGACGGCATACGAAGGTGGGCCATCGTGCCCTCCTTCGCCAGCAGCTGCACGGAGGCACCCGCGGAACGGGCGAACTTGGCGCCACCGCCGGGACGGAGCTCGATCGCGTGGATCGTGGTACCGACCGGGATGTTACGGAGGGCCAGGTTGTTGCCGGGCTTGATGTCGGCGCCAGGGCCGTTCTCAATCCGGTCACCCTGCGTGAGGCCACGCGGGGCGATGATGTAGCGCTTCTCGCCGTCCGCGTAGTGGAGCAGCGCGATGCGAGCGGTGCGGTTCGGGTCGTACTCGATGTGAGCGACCTTGGCCGGCACGCCGTCCTTGTCGTGACGACGGAAGTCGATCACACGGTAGGCGCGCTTGTGGCCACCGCCCTGGTGACGGACGGTCACACGACCGGTGTTGTTACGGCCACCCTTGCTGTGCAGCGGGCGGACCAGCGACTTCTCCGGCGTGGACCGCGTGATCTCGACGAAGTCGGCTACGGAGGAGCCACGACGGCCCGGCGTAGTCGGCTTGTACTTGCGGATTCCCATTTCTCAGTCCTCGTCCGATTCCGGACGATCCAGACCGCCCTTAGGCGGTCGGACCGCCGAAGATGTCGATACGGTTGCCCTCAGCGAGGGTCACGATGGCGCGCTTGGTGTCCTTGCGCTTGCCGAAACCGGTGCGGGTGCGCTTGCGCTTGCCCTGGCGGTTGATCGTGTTGACCCCGGTGACCTTGACCGAGAAGACCGCCTCGACGGCCTGCTTGATCTGGGTCTTGTTGGCGCCGGGCGCGACGATGAACGTGTACTTGTTCTCGTCCAGCAGCGCGTAGCTCTTCTCGGAGACAACCGGCTTGACGAGGACGTCGCGCGGGTCCGTGAAGGTCTTGCTGGTGATCGTGGCCTCGGACATCAGGCCTCGCTCCCTTCGTTGTCAGCGGCCTTGGGGCCAGACACGAAGGACTCGAGGGCGGCCTGGGTGAAGACCACGTCGTCGGATCGCATCACGTCGTACGTGTTCAGCTGGCCCGGCTCCAGGATGTGGACCTGGGGCAGGTTGCGGGCGGACAGCCACGCGGCCTCGTCGGAGCGCTCGGCGATCAGGAGCACGTTCTTGCGCTCCGAGATCTTGCCGAACAGCGTCTTGGCGGCCTTGGTGGAGATGCCACCCTCGACCACGCCGGTGACGACGTGGATGCGGGAGTGGGTCGCCCGGTCGGAGAGGGCACCGCGGAGGGCGGCGGCCTTCATCTTCTTGGGGGTGCGCTGCGAGTAGTCACGCGGCACGGGACCGTGCACGACGCCACCACCGGCGAACTGCGGGGCGCGGGTCGAACCCTGACGGGCGCGGCCGGTGCCCTTCTGGCGGTAAGGCTTCTTGCCACCACCACGGACCTCGCCACGCGTCTTGACCTTGTGCGTGCCCTGACGGGCGGCGGCCAGCTGCGCGACGACGACCTGGTGGATCAGCGGGATGCTGACCTTGGCCTCGAAGATCTCGGCCGGGAGCTCGACGGTCCCGGTCTTGTCGCCGGAGGGCGACAGAATGTCAATGGTGCTCATATCCTCAGGCCCCCTTGGCCGCGGTGCGGACCAGGACGAGGCCGCCGTTCGGACCAGGAACCGCACCCTTGATCAGGAGCAGGCCCTTCTCCGCGTCAACGGCGTGAACGGTCAGGTTCTGGGTGGTCACGCGCTCGTTGCCCATGCGGCCGGCCATGCGCATGCCCTTGAAGACGCGGCCCGGAGTGGCGCAGCCACCGATCGAACCGGGCTTGCGGTGCACGCGGTGGGCACCGTGGGAGGCCTTGCCACCACGGAAGTTGTGGCGCTTCATGACACCGGCGAAGCCCTTGCCCTTGCTCTTACCGGTGACGTCGACCTTCACGCCGGCCTCGAAGACCTCGGCGGTGATCTCCTGGCCGAGCGTGTACTCGGAGGCGTCAGCGGTGCGGAGCTCCACCAGGTGGCGGCGCGGGGTGACGTCGGCCTTGGCGAAGTGACCCTTGAGGGGCTTGTTCACCTTGCGCGGGTCGATCTCGCCGAAGGCGATCTGGACCGACTCGTAGCCGTCGATGTCGTTCGTACGGACCTGGGTCACGACGTTCGGGCCGGCCTTGACGACGGTCACGGGAACAACGCGGTTGTTCTCGTCCCAGACCTGCGTCATGCCGAGCTTCTCGCCCAGGATGCCCTTGATCTGCTTAGCCATTCTCAGATCACCGGCCTTCAGAGCTTGATCTCGATGTCGACACCGGCCGGGAGGTCGAGTCGCATCAGGGAGTCAACGGTCTTCGGCGTCGGGTCGAGAATGTCGATCAGGCGCTTGTGCGTGCGCATCTCGAAGTGCTCGCGCGAGTCCTTGTACTTGTGCGGCGACTTGATGACGCAGTACACGTTCTTCTCAGTGGGCAGCGGCACCGGGCCCGCGACCGACGCACCAGTACGCGTCACCGTCTCGACGATCTTCTTCGCCGAGGAGTCGATGACCTCGTGGTCGTAGGCCTTGAGCCGGATGCGGATCTTCTGTCCCGCCATGGCTACTCAGTAGTCCTTTGTCTCGTCAACGCTCTGGAACCCGGGGGATCTACCGACTCGACCTCCGACCCACGCGGTCGGGCGTGTCGCACTCCCTCTACGTAGAAATCCCTAGAGATTTCCCAACCAAGGGGGTACGGGCCCAGAAACCCGCGAAGCCAGGGGTACGAACACCCACCGGGTGCCTGGTCGGCGCCCCGCTGACACTTCCCGGAAGATTCCCGTACGTCCGCTCCTGAGCAGGGGCGACGAGTACTGTGGGACTCGCTTCCGGTCCTCCCGGCGGGAGGCGCGCAGCATCGGCACTCAACCGAGCAACCCCGACAGTCTGCCATACCGGCCATAGCCGCCGCCAATCGGGGCGGAAGACTGTACCCCACGTCACGTCGGGGTACACGCGGGGCACGAACAGCCGAGCGGGGCAGGTGCCGGCCATGCACACCAGCGACGAGATCTACCACCGGGTGCTGTGGGACCCGCGGTTCGATCCCGAGCGGTTCGTCATGGGGATCGCCGAGCGTGGGGCGCCGCCGAAGCGGGTCGCGCTGCCGGACTTCGTACCGGGCGGGGAGATCCCCTGGCACCGGGTGGTGTTCTTCGAGGCGGACGGGCGGGTCGTCTGGGACCGGGCCACCGGCGTCGACCGGCTCGACGAGACCGTCCGTGGCCTCGTCGGCCCCGACCCCTCCCCCTCCGACGTCCTCGCCGTGCCGCCCTCGCACCGCACCGCCGTCGCCTGGCTGCCGCCCGCCGAGCTGTGGCCGCCGATCCAGCACATCCGCCGGACGCACGACCGGCAGATCCGCCGCTGGCCGCCGCACGTCAACGTGCTGTTCGGCTTCGTCCCCGAGGCGGAGTTCGTACGGGCCGCTCCGCTGGTCGCGGCGGCTGTCGCGGAGACCCCGCCGTTCACCGCCCGCCTGGAGGGCGTGCACTGGTTCGGGCACCGCGAGGACGCCACCGTCTGGCTCGACCCGGCCGCCGCCGGCGAGGAGCCCTGGGCCCGGCTGCGTGAATCCCTGGAGCTCCGCTTCCCGCTCTGCGGCGGCCGCTCGCACGGCTACACCCCGCACCTCTCCCTCGGCCGCAGCCCCGACCCGCACCCCCTCGTCCGCACGGCGGAGTCCCTGCTCGGCCCCATGACCGCCCGTGTCGACGAGCTCGTCCTGCTCTCCCGCCGCGACGACGGACCGATGGAGGTACGCGCCCGCGTCCACCTCGGCACCGGCGAGGTCCGCCCCGCGGCCCGCCCGCAGGCCCCTCCCCAGGAGAATCCGGCGGTTCCGGGCAACCCCGGACCGCCCGGCACCGTCTAGTCAGACGCGGCACTCGGCTTCGACCGGCCCTGCCGGCAGACACCGAGGTCAGCAGTACGCAGTACGGGGGCACCGCCACGCGCCGGACCGCTGCGGGGGAAGCGGACGGAGCAGGACAGTGGACGCAGTCATACCCGAGCCCACCCGCGTCCGGCGGCGCAGCGTCGTCGCGTCCGCCGCCGCCCTCTCGCTGGCCGCCCTCGCCGGCTGCTCCGTCCCCCGGCCACGCCGCAAGGCCCCCGCCGCCGACCCCGCGCCGGGCCTGGCCATCGCCGGCTCCCGCCACACGCAGCTGATGCAGATCGCCGCCCACCCGGACGACGACCTGTACTTCATGAACCCCGACGCCCGCCGGATGATCGACGCGGGCATCCCGCTGCTCTGCGTCTACGTCACCGCGGGCGAGCACGACGGCAGGAACCACATCCCCGGCCGCGGCCGGACGGACACCCCCGCCGACCCGCCCGCGTACTCCTCCGCCCGCCACCAGGGCCTGCGCCAGTCCTACGCCGAGGCCATCGGCCTGGGCCGCTTCACGCCCTGGCGGAAGGACCTCGTCACCCTCCGCGGCGGCCGGCGCGCCGAGATCAACACGCTCACCAACGGCGCCCGCCGGGTCGACCTGGTCTTCCTCAACCTGCCGATGCACACGCCGCGCCGCTGGATGGCGCTGCCGGCGCTGTGGAGCGACCGCAAGCTGGAGCTGCGGACGGTGATCGCCACCGACTCCCCCGTCCTGAAGGCCGAGACGTACGACTACGACAAGCTCGTCGACGTCCTCGCCGGGCTGATGGAGACCTACCGGCCCACCGTGATCCACACCCTGGACCCGGACCCGGACATCCAGCACAGCGACGAGAAGACCCGGAAGTTCGACAGCGAGCAGCCCGGCTACTCCGACCACGGCGACCACACCGCCGTCGCCTCCTTCAGCTGGGCCGCGATGGTCCGCCGGGTCGCCGAGGCCACCAAGGCAGGCGGCACCGTCCCGGCCTTCGCGGCCACCGCCTTCCGCGGCTACTACAACCGCCACTGGCCGAAGAACCTCCCGCCGCAGGTGCTCCGGGAGAAGGCCGCGCGCCTCGTCCCGTACGGCGGCGACGCCTCCTGGAAGTGCGGCAACCCGTCCGGCTGCGGCGACTACAGCGTCGGCGGCGACCGCCCGCTGAAGAACGTCAAGGGCTGGGTGCGGGCCACCCACTACCGCTACCCCGGCACCGGCCCGGCCGTCGTCGCCGAGGAGGACGGCCGGCTCACCGCGTACGGCGTGCTCGGCCTGCGGGCGGTGCGCTGGCGCGAGAACGCGCCCGGCGGCGGGCTGTGGGGCGAGCCGGAGGACCTCGGCGGCGGGCCGCTGGCGCCCGCCCTGGGCTCCGCGACGCTCGCCGACGGACGGGTGCTCCTGTTCGGACTGCGGTTCGCCGCGCTCGGCGGGCACGGCGGGCCGAACCGCCGCGAGATCGTGCTGCTGGAGCAGCGCTCCCCCGGCGGCCCGTTCCTCGCCTGGAAGGGACTGGACAACCCGGAGCGCGGCGACGACCGCGGCCGGCGCATCGGTGTCCCGGTCGCGGTGGCGGCGCCGGACGGCCGCGTCCACCTCTTCGTGCGCAACGCGGACAAGGGCGTCTCGACGCGGGTGCGGCGGGCCGACGGCTCCTGGGAGCGGTGGCGGACCCTGCCCGGGGACGAGGAGGTCCAGGACGGGCTGCGGGCGCTCGTGGACGGGCGGGGGCGGGTGCACCTGTTCGCCGCGGGCCGCGAGGAGATCCGGCACTGGGTGGACGGGGTCGCGGCGGCGCCGCTGCCGGGGGCGGGCGACCCGGTCGGGGCGGTCGCCACGGCCGCGGCCGTGGAGCTGTACTTCCGGGCCCCGGCGACGAAGGAGCTGCTGACGGTGCCGGCGACCGGCGGCCGGGCCCGTACCGCCGCGTTCGACGGGTACGGCGCGGTGACCGCGGCCGCGGACGTCCGCGGCACGGTCCTGCTCGGGCGGGACCTGCGCGGCCGGGTGCAGCTGCGCCGGGGCGGGTCGCTGCACACCCGTACGCAGGGAGTCGTGGCCCTCGGGGACTCCGCCCTGCGGCTGACGCCCCAGGGTGCGGTCGCCGTCGGCATAGGGGCGGACGCGCATCCCTGGACCTGGCGGCCGGAGCACCCGGCCACGGGCTGAGCGGCTCCCCCACCGGCCCCCGGACCCCTGGCCCCGGACACCGCCGGCTGCGGACAACGCGAAGGGCCCCGCACCTCTCGGTGCGGGGCCCTTGCGTTGGAGCTCAGCGAGCTACCAGGTCAGAACACGAATTACTTCGTGATCTTGACGACCTGGCCGGCGCCGACGGTCCGGCCACCCTCACGGATGGCGAACTTGAGGCCCTCCTCCATGGCGACGGGCTGGATCAGCTCGACGGACATGGCGGTGTTGTCGCCCGGCATGACCATCTCGGTGCCCTCGGGGAGGGTCACGACGCCGGTCACGTCCGTGGTACGGAAGTAGAACTGCGGGCGGTAGTTGTTGAAGAACGGGGTGTGACGACCACCCTCGTCCTTCGACAGGATGTAGGCCTGGGCCTCGAAGTTGGTGTGCGGCGTGACCGAGCCCGGCTTGATGATGACCTGGCCGCGCTCGACGTCCTCGCGCTTGATGCCACGGAGGAGCAGACCGACGTTCTCACCGGCCTGGCCCTCGTCGAGCAGCTTGCGGAACATCTCGATGCCGGTGACCGTGGTGGTGGTCTTCTCCGGACGGATACCGACGATGTCGACGGTCTCGTTGACCTTCAGGACACCACGCTCGATACGGCCGGTGACGACCGTACCGCGACCGGTGATCGTGAAGACGTCCTCGATCGGCATCAGGAACGGCTTGTCGACGTCACGCTCGGGCTGCGGGATCGCCTCGTCGACGGCGGCCATCAGGTTCAGGACCGACTGGCCCCACTCCTTGTCGCCCTCGAGCGCCTTGAGCGCCGAGACCTTGACGACCGGCAGGTCGTCGCCCGGGAACTCGTACTCGGAGAGGAGCTCACGCACCTCGAGCTCGACGAGCTCCAGGATCTCCTCGTCGTCCACCATGTCGGCCTTGTTCAGGGCGACGACGATGTACGGAACGCCGACCTGGCGGGCCAGGAGCACGTGCTCCTTGGTCTGCGGCATCGGGCCGTCGGTGGCGGCGACCACGAGGATGGCGCCGTCCATCTGCGCGGCACCCGTGATCATGTTCTTGATGTAGTCCGCGTGACCGGGGCAGTCGACGTGCGCGTAGTGACGCGACTCGGTCTGGTACTCGACGTGCGCGATCGAGATCGTGATACCGCGCTGGCGCTCCTCGGGAGCCTTGTCGATCTGGTCGAAGGCCGAGGCCTCGTTCAGGTCCGGGTACGCGTCGTGCAGCACCTTGGTAATGGCGGCCGTGAGGGTCGTCTTACCGTGGTCGATGTGACCGATGGTGCCGATGTTGACGTGCGGCTTAGTCCGCTCGAACTTCGCCTTCGCCACTGGGGTCCTCCTGGGGAGTGGTTCTGTACGCCTTACTCATCGGCGCCAGGTGATCTTTGCTGGGATGCCGGCCGCCGGGGTCCGGTGCTCCGGGTTCGGGGTCGTCACCCCGGCGGTCGGGTCAAGCCTAAAGCGTGGAACGCGGTGCGTTACTCGCCCTTGGCCTTCGCGATGATCTCCTCGGCGACGTTCCGCGGAACCTCGGCGTAGGAGTCGAACTGCATCGAGTAGCTTGCGCGACCCGAGGTCTTGCTGCGGAGGTCTCCGACGTAGCCGAACATCTCCGAGAGGGGCACGAGGCCCTTCACGACGCGAGCGCCGCTGCGCTCCTCCATGGCCTGGATCTGGCCACGGCGGGAGTTGATGTCACCGATGACCTCGCCCATGTAGTCCTCGGGCGTGGTGACCTCGACGGACATCATCGGCTCGAGGATGACCGGCGAAGCCTTGCGCGCGGCCTCCTTGAAGGCCTGCGAACCGGCGATCTTGAACGCGAGCTCGGAGGAGTCGACCTCGTGGTAGCCACCGTCGAGAAGGATGACGCGGACGCCAGTCATCTCGTAGCCGGCCAGGATGCCGAACTGCATGGCCTCCTGCGCACCGGCGTCGACCGAAGGGATGTACTCCTTCGGGATGCGGCCACCGGTGACCTTGTTCACGAACTCGTACGAGGAGTCGCCGCCCTCGATCGGCTCGATCGCGATCTGCACCTTGGCGAACTGACCGGTACCACCGGTCTGCTTCTTGTGGGTGTAGTCCACGCGCTCGACGGTCTTGCGGATCGTCTCGCGGTACGCGACCTGCGGCTTGCCGACGTTCGCCTCGACCTTGAACTCGCGACGCATACGGTCGACGAGGATGTCGAGGTGAAGCTCGCCCATACCACCGATGATGGTCTGGCCGGTCTCCTCGTCCGAGTGCACCTGGAAGGAGGGGTCCTCCTCCGCGAGACGCTGGATGGCGACACCCAGCTTCTCCTGGTCACCCTTGGACTTGGGCTCGATGGCGACCTGAATGACCGGCGCCGGGAAGTCCATGGACTCCAGGATGACCGGGTTCTTCTCGTCGCACAGCGTCTCACCGGTGGTGGTCTGCTTGAGGCCCATGACGGCGACGATGTCGCCGGCGCCCACCGAGTCGATCTCCTCACGCTTGTTCGCGTGCATGCGGTAGATCTTGCCGATGCGCTCACGCTTGCCCTTGACGGAGTTCAGCACCGAGGTGCCGGCCTCCAGGCGACCGGAGTAGATCCGGACGAAGGTGAGCTTGCCGAGGTGCGGGTCGCTCGCGATCTTGAAGGCGAGCGCCGACAGCGGCTCGTCGTCGGACGGCTTGCGCTTCACGACGACCTCGGCGTCCTTGACGTCGTGGCCCTCGATGGCCTCGACGTCCAGGGGCGACGGGAGGTAGCGCACGACCGCGTCGAGCAGGGGCTGAACACCCTTGTTCTTGAACGCGGTGCCACAGAAGACGGGGGTGATCGTCTTCTCGCCGCCACCCTTGCCGGAGGCAATGGTGATACGACGGATGGCGGCGTAGAGCTGCTCCTCGGTGGGCTCCTGGCCCTCGAGGAAGAGTTCCATGATCTCTTCGTCGTTCTCGGCGACGGTCTCGACCAGCTTGCCGCGCCACTCTTCAGCGGCCTCGGTGTGCGTGGCCGGGATGTCGACGACGTCGTACATCTCGCCCTTGGTCGCTTCCGCGGACCAGACCAGGGCCTTCATGCGGACGAGGTCCACGACACCCTGGAAGTCCATCTCGGAACCGATGGGGAGCTGCATGACGATCGGGACGGCGCCGAGGCGGTCCACGATCATGTCGACGCAGCGGTGGAACTCGGCACCCGTACGGTCGAGCTTGTTGACGAAGCAGATACGCGGAACGCCGTAGCGGTCCGCCTGACGCCAGACAGTCTCGGACTGGGGCTCGACGCCGGCCACACCGTCGAACACGGTGACCGCACCGTCGAGCACGCGCAGCGAACGCTCCACCTCGACGGTGAAGTCGACGTGGCCCGGCGTGTCGATGATGTTGATCGTGTGGTCGACGTCTTCGAGCGGCCAGTGACAGGTGGTGGCAGCAGAGGTGATCGTGATGCCACGCTCCTGCTCCTGCTCCATCCAGTCCATCGTGGCGGCGCCGTCGTGGACCTCACCGATCTTGTACGAAACGCCGGTGTAGAACAGGATCCGCTCGGTGGTGGTCGTCTTGCCCGCGTCGATGTGGGCCATGATGCCGATGTTGCGCACCTTGGCCAGGTCAAGCGAAGTGGTAGCCATAAGGCTTCAGTCTTCTCTCGGTCTCGATGTGGGTTGCGACTACCAGCGGTAGTGCGCGAAGGCCTTGTTGGACTCGGCCATCTTGTGCGTGTCCTCGCGCTTCTTGACCGCAGCGCCGAGGCCGTTCGAGGCGTCCAGCAGCTCGTTCATGAGGCGCTCGGTCATGGTCTTCTCGCGACGGGCGCGGGAGTAACCCACGACCCAGCGGAGCGCGAGGGTGGAGGCGCGACCGGGCTTGACCTCGATCGGCACCTGGTAGGTGGCGCCACCGACACGGCGGGACTTGACCTCGAGAGACGGCTTGACGTTCTCGAGGGCGCGCTTCAGCGTGATGACCGGGTCAGCGCCGGTCTTCTCGCGGAGGCCTTCCATGGCGCCGTACACGATCCGCTCGGCGGTGGAGCGCTTGCCGTTGAGCAGGATCTTGTTGATCAGCGAGGTGACAAGAGGAGAACCGTAGACCGGGTCGATGATGACCGGGCGCTTCGGGGCGGGGCCCTTACGAGGCATTCTTACTTCTCCTTCTTGGCGCCGTAGCGGCTGCGGGCCTGCTTGCGGTTCTTGACGCCCTGGGTGTCAAGGGAGCCGCGGATGATCTTGTAGCGAACACCCGGCAGGTCCTTCACACGGCCACCACGCACGAGCACGATGGAGTGCTCCTGCAGGTTGTGTCCCTCACCCGGGATGTAGGCCGTGACCTCGATGCCCGAGGTCAGACGCACACGCGCGACCTTACGGAGGGCCGAGTTCGGCTTCTTCGGGGTGGTCGTGAACACACGCGTGCAGACGCCGCGGCGCTGAGGGGAACCCTCGAGTGCGGGCGTCTTGTTCTTCTCGACCTTGTCCTGCCGGCCCTTACGGACCAGCTGCTGGATCGTAGGCACTACTTCTCCGGTTTCTGTGTGCCGTGTAGTAAAGCTAACCTGGAACGTTGCCGACCCACGCGGTCGGGTGTGTCGAACCCTGCAAACCCTCGCGCAAGGCGAAAAGGGCGCAGATTTCAGTGGCCAGTACCGGCTCGCCGTGCGGTTGACAGCACGCACACGAGCCAGGGCACACCCCAGGCACAAGGTCTGAGCGTACCTACCGCACAGACTCCGGTCAAAACAAAAGGAACGCGGCAGAGCGCAGAGCCGCCCGGACGCCCGCGACCTGCGGTTCTACCGGAGAGGGCCTCGTCTATCACAGGACGACGCGGACCGCACTTCGGCGGCGCCGTCGGCGCCGGCGTGCCCTCGGCCACCGCGGCCGGGTCGTCCACCACGTCGTCCTCGTGGCCGTGCCGTCGCGCATGCCGGGCCGGTGGGGCCTCCGGCCGGTCCTCGGCGCACAGAGGCTCCTGCGGCAGCACCGCGTCCCGGACGGCTCGGAGAACCCCGAAGGGCGGCACCCCGTCATGGGGTGCCGCCCTTCGGTCAAGCGACTCGCTTACTGGTTGTACGGACCGTAGTCGTAGTCCTCCAGCGGGACGGCCTGGCCGGAGCCGGTGCCGAACGGCGAGTAGTCGATGTCGTCGTAGCCGACGGCCGAGTACATCGCGGCCTTGGCCTCCTCGGTCGGCTCGACCCGGATGTTGCGGTAGCGGGACAGACCCGTACCGGCCGGGATGAGCTTACCGATGATGACGTTCTCCTTGAGGCCGATGAGGCTGTCGGACTTGGCGTTGATCGCCGCGTCCGTCAGGACTCGGGTCGTCTCCTGGAAGGAGGCGGCCGACAGCCAGGATTCCGTCGCCAGCGAGGCCTTGGTGATACCCATCAGCTGCGGACGGCCGGAGGCGGGGTGACCGCCCTCGGTGACCACACGACGGTTCTCGGTCTCGAACTTCGAGCGCTCGACGAGCTCGCCCGGCAGCAGCTCCGCGTCGCCGGACTCGATGATCGTCACGCGGCGCAGCATCTGCCGGATGATGATCTCGATGTGCTTGTCGTGGATCGACACACCCTGCGAGTTGTAGACCTTCTGGACCTCGCCGACCAGGTGGACCTGGACGGCACGCTGGCCGAGGATCCGCAGCACGTCGTGCGGGTTGGTGGCACCCACGGTGAGCTTCTGGCCCACCTCGACGTGGTCGCCCTCGCCCACCAGCAGACGGGCACGCTTCGAGATCGGGAACGCCGTCTCGTCGCTGCCGTCGTCCGGGGTGACGACGATCTTCTTGGTCTTCTCGGTCTCCTCGATACGGACGCGGCCGGCCGCCTCCGAGATCGGGGCGACACCCTTCGGCTGCCGGGCCTCGAAGAGCTCGACGACACGGGGCAGACC
Organism: Streptomyces sp. HUAS YS2; assembly: GCF_033343995.1. NCBI lineage: Bacteria > Bacillati > Actinomycetota > Actinomycetes > Kitasatosporales > Streptomycetaceae > Streptomyces > Streptomyces solicathayae. The sequence continues at coordinate 3,375,036 of NZ_CP137573.1, forward strand.
CTGGGTGATGTCGTCACCGGCCACACCACCGGTGTGGAAGGTACGCATCGTCAGCTGGGTACCGGGCTCACCGATGGACTGGGCGGCGATGATGCCGACCGCCTCACCGATGTCCACCAGCTTGCCGGTGGCGAGCGAACGGCCGTAGCAGAACGCACAGGTACCGACGGCGGACTCACAGGTCAGGACCGAGCGGGTCTTGACCTCCTCGACGCCCGCGTTGACGAGGGCGTCGATGAGCACGTCACCGAGGTCGACGTTGGCCGGCGCGATGACCTTGCCGTCCACGACGACGTCCTCGGCGAGCATCCGCGCGTACACGGACGTCTCGACGTCGTCCGTCTTGCGCAGGACGCCGGCCTCGTCCTTCTCGGCGATCCGCAGCTTCAGACCGCGCTCGGTGCCGCAGTCCTCCTCGCGGATGATGACGTCCTGCGAGACGTCCACCAGACGACGGGTCAGGTAACCCGAGTCGGCGGTACGCAGGGCGGTGTCGGCGAGACCCTTACGGGCACCGTGCGTCGAGATGAAGTACTCGAGGACGGACAGACCCTCGCGGAAGGACGCCTTGATGGGACGCGGGATGGTCTCGTTCTTCGCGTTCGACACCAGACCACGCATACCGGCGATCTGACGCATCTGCATCATGTTTCCTCGGGCACCCGAGTCAACCATCATGAAGATGGGGTTCGTCTTCGGGAAGTTCGCGTTCATCGCCTCGGCGACCTCGTTGGTCGCCTTGGTCCAGATCGCGATGAGCTCCTGCGTGCGCTCTTCCTTGGTGATCAGACCGCGCTCGTACTGCTTCTGGACCTTCTCGTCCTGCGCCTCGTAGCCCGCGACGATCTCCTTCTTCGCCTCGGGAACGACGACGTCGGAGATGGCCACGGTGACACCGGAACGGGTCGCCCAGTAGAAGCCGGCCGCCTTCAGGTTGTCGAGCGTCGCCGCCACGATGACCTTGGGGTAGCGCTCGGCCAGGTCGTTGACGATCTCGGAGAGCTGCTTCTTGCCCACCGAGTAGTCGACGAACGGGTAGTCCTCGGGCAGCAGCTCGTTGAAGAGCGCGCGGCCCAGCGAGGTCCGCAGACGGAACGAGTCACCCTGCTGCCACTCCGGCTCGCCCTCCTCGGCGACCGGGGGAACCCAGCCGCGCGGCGGAACGGTGCCGATCGGGAAGCGGATGTCGATCTGCGACTGCAGAGCGAGCTCGCCGGCGTCGAACGCCATGATCGCCTCGGCCGTGGAGCCGAACGCGCGGCCCTCGCCCTTGGTGTCACGGAGCTCACCGTCGGTGGTGAGGAAGAACAGACCGAGGACCATGTCCTGGGTCGGCATCGTCACCGGACGGCCGTCGGCCGGCTTGAGGATGTTGTTCGAGGACAGCATCAGGATGCGGGCCTCGGCCTGCGCCTCCGCGGAGAGCGGCAGGTGCACGGCCATCTGGTCACCGTCGAAGTCCGCGTTGAAGGCGGTGCAGACGAGCGGGTGGATCTGGATGGCCTTGCCCTCGACCAGCTGCGGCTCGAAGGCCTGGATGCCGAGGCGGTGCAGCGTGGGCGCACGGTTCAGCAGAACCGGGTGCTCGGCGATGACCTCTTCGAGAACGTCGTACACGACCGTGCGGCCGCGCTCGACCATCCGCTTGGCGCTCTTGATGTTCTGCGCGTGGTTCAGGTCGACCAGGCGCTTCATCACGAACGGCTTGAAGAGCTCAAGGGCCATGGCCTTGGGCAGACCGCACTGGTGCAGCTTCAGCTGCGGACCGACGACGATGACGGAACGCGCGGAGTAGTCCACACGCTTGCCGAGCAGGTTCTGACGGAATCGACCCTGCTTACCCTTCAGCATGTCGCTGAGGGACTTCAGCGGACGGTTGCCGGGGCCCGTGACCGGGCGACCACGACGGCCGTTGTCGAAGAGGGCGTCGACCGCCTCCTGGAGCATCCGCTTCTCGTTGTTCACGATGATCTCGGGGGCACCGAGGTCGAGCAGACGCTTCAGACGGTTGTTGCGGTTGATCACGCGGCGGTACAGGTCGTTCAGGTCGGAGGTCGCGAAGCGGCCACCGTCCAGCTGCACCATCGGACGCAGGTCCGGCGGGATCACCGGCACGCAGTCGAGAACCATGCCCTTGGGGCTGTTCGCGGTCTGCAGGAACGCGGAGACGACCTTGAGGCGCTTGAGCGCACGGGTCTTCTTCTGGCCCTTGCCGGTACGGATGATCTCGCGGAGGCGCTCGGCCTCCTCCTCCAGGTCGAAGGACTCCAGGCGCTTCTGCAGCGCCGCGGCACCCATCGAGCCGTCGAAGTACGTGCCGAAGCGGTCACGCAGCTCGCGGTAGAGGAGCTCGTCGCCCTCCAGGTCCTGGACCTTGAGGTTCTTGAAGCGGTTCCAGACCTCGTCGAGACGGTCGATCTCGCGCTGCGCGCGGTCGCGCAGCTGCTTCATCTCACGCTCGGCGCCCTCGCGCACCTTGCGGCGCACGTCGGCCTTGGCACCCTCGGCCTCGAGCTCGGCCAGGTCGGTCTCGAGCTTCTTGGCGCGGGCCTCGAGGTCCGCGTCGCGACGGTTCTCGATCTGCTGACGCTCGACGGAGACGTGGGCCTCCAGGGACGGCAGGTCGCGGGTACGACGCTCCTCGTCCACGAACGTGATCATGTACGCGGCGAAGTAGATGACCTTCTCGAGGTCCTTCGGCGCGAGGTCCAGCAGGTAGCCCAAGCGCGACGGAACGCCCTTGAAGTACCAGATGTGGGTGACGGGAGCGGCCAGCTCGATGTGGCCCATCCGCTCACGGCGCACCTTGGCGCGGGTGACCTCGACGCCACACCGCTCACAGATGATGCCCTTGAAGCGGACGCGCTTGTACTTGCCGCAGTAGCACTCCCAGTCCCGGGTCGGACCGAAGATCTTCTCGCAGAAGAGTCCGTCCTTCTCGGGCTTCAGGGTGCGGTAGTTGATGGTCTCCGGCTTCTTGACCTCGCCGTGGCTCCACTGGCGGATGTCGTCAGCGGTGGCCAGACCGATCCGGAGCTCGTCGAAGAAGTTGACGTCGAGCACTATGCGTCAATCCCTCTCAGGGTTGTAAGTCTTGGGGTCTGAAACGGGGGTCCTGGGGCCGGCCGGGGACTCAGCGGATTGCACCGAGTCCCCGTACCGGACTCCCGTCAGACCTCTTCGACGCTGCTCGGCTCGCGCCGGGACAGGTCGATACCGAGCTCCTCCGCAGCGCGGAAGACGTCCTCGTCGGTGTCGCGCATCTCGATGGACATGCCGTCCGAGGACAGCACCTCCACGTTGAGGCACAGGGACTGCATCTCCTTGATGAGCACCTTGAAGGACTCGGGGATGCCGGGCTCAGGGATGTTCTCGCCCTTGACGATGGCCTCGTAGACCTTCACGCGGCCGGTCACGTCGTCGGACTTGATCGTCAGCAGCTCCTGGAGGGCGTACGCGGCGCCGTACGCCTCCAGCGCCCACACCTCCATCTCGCCGAACCGCTGGCCACCGAACTGGGCCTTACCACCCAGCGGCTGCTGGGTGATCATCGAGTACGGACCGGTCGACCGGGCGTGCAGCTTGTCGTCGACCAGGTGGTGGAGCTTGAGGATGTACATGTACCCGACCGAGATCGGGTCCGGGAACGGCTCGCCGGAACGGCCGTCGAACAGACGCGCCTTGCCGGACGGGAGCACCATGCGCTCGCCGTCGCGGTTCGGGATGGTGTGCTGGAGCAGACCCGCGAGCTCGTCCTCACGCGCACCGTCGAAGACCGGGGTCGCGACATTGGTGCCCGGCGCGACCTGGTCGGCGCCGATCGCCTGGAGGCGCTGCGCCCACTCGTCCGCGAGGCCGGAGACGTCCCAGCCGCGGCTGGCGAGCCAGCCGAGGTGGATCTCCAGGACCTGCCCCGGGTTCATTCGGGACGGGACACCCAGCGGGTTGAGGATGATGTCGACCGGGGTGCCGTCCTCGAGGAACGGCATGTCCTCGATCGGAAGGATCTTGGAGATGACACCCTTGTTGCCGTGACGGCCGGCGAGCTTGTCACCGTCGGTGATCTTGCGCTTCTGGGCGACGTAGACGCGGACCAGCTGGTTCACGCCGGGGGGAAGCTCGTCGCCCTCCTCGCGGTCGAAGACGCGGACGCCGATGACCTTGCCGGTCTCGCCGTGCGGGACCTTCAGCGAGGTGTCACGGACCTCACGGGCCTTCTCACCGAAGATCGCGCGGAGCAGGCGCTCCTCCGGGGTCAGCTCGGTCTCACCCTTCGGGGTGACCTTGCCGACCAGGATGTCGCCGGCGACGACCTCGGCACCGATCCGGATGATGCCGCGCTCGTCGAGGTCGGCGAGGACCTCCTCGGAGACGTTCGGGATGTCCCGGGTGATCTCCTCCGGGCCGAGCTTGGTGTCACGGGCGTCGACCTCGTGCTCCTCGATGTGGATCGAGGAGAGGACGTCGTCCTGCACGAGGCGCTGCGACAGGATGATCGCGTCCTCGTAGTTGTGACCCTCCCACGGCATGAACGCCACGAGCAGGTTCTTGCCGAGCGCCATCTCGCCGTCTTCGGTGGCGGGACCGTCGGCGAGGACCTGGCCCTCGATCACGCGGTCGCCCTCGTCGACGACGACCTTCTGGTTGACCGAGGTGCCCTGGTTCGAGCGGGAGAACTTGTGCAGGCGGTACGTGTTGTACGTGCCGTCGTCGTTGGCGACCGTGATGTAGTCGGCGGAGAGCTCCTGGACCACACCGTCCTTCTCGGCCTTGAGCACGTCGCCGGCGTCGGTGGCACAGCGGTACTCCATGCCGGTGCCGACGAGCGGGGCCTCCGACTTAATCAGCGGCACCGCCTGACGCATCATGTTCGCGCCCATGAGGGCACGGTTGGCGTCGTCGTGCTCGAGGAACGGGATCATGGCGGTCGCGACCGACACCATCTGGCGCGGCGAGACGTCCATGTAGTCGACGTCGGTCGGCGGGACGTAGTCGACCTCGCCACCACGGCGGCGGACCAGAACGCGGGGCTCGGTGAACTGGAGCTCGTCGTTCAGGGTCGCGTTCGCCTGGGCGATGACGAAGCGGTCCTCCTCGTCGGCGGTGATGTAGTCGACCTCGTCGGTGACCTGACCGTCGACGACCTTGCGGTACGGCGTCTCGATGAAGCCGAACGCGTTGACGCGGCCGTACGAGGCGAGCGAACCGATCAGACCGATGTTCGGGCCTTCGGGGGTCTCGATCGGGCACATGCGTCCGTAGTGGGACGGGTGCACGTCTCGGACCTCGAAGCCGGCCCGCTCACGGGACAGACCACCCGGGCCAAGAGCCGACAGACGGCGCTTGTGGGTGAGACCCGACAGCGGGTTGTTCTGGTCCATGAACTGCGACAGCTGGCTGGTGCCGAAGAACTCCTTGATGGAGGCGACGACCGGCCGGATGTTGATCAGGGTCTGCGGCGTGATCGCCTCGACGTCCTGGGTGGTCATGCGCTCGCGCACGACGCGCTCCATACGAGCCAGACCCGTACGGACCTGGTTCTGGATGAGCTCGCCGACGTTGCGCAGACGACGGTTGCCGAAGTGGTCGATGTCGTCGGTCTCGACGACGATCTCCCGGCCCGACTCGCCGATCGTCTCGGTCTCGCCGGCGTGCAGCTTCACCAGGTACTTGATGGTGGCGATGACGTCGTCGGTGGTGAGGACGCCCGCGTCCAGCGGCTCGTCCGCGCCGAGCTTCTTGTTGACCTTGTAGCGGCCGACCTTGGCCAGGTCGTAGCGCTTCGGGTTGAAGTACAGGTTCTCGAGCAGCGTCTGCGCGGCCTCACGCGTCGGCGGCTCGCCCGGGCGCAGCTTGCGGTAGATGTCGAGCAGCGCGTCGTCCTGGCCCTGGGTGTGGTCCTTCTCCAGGGTGGCGCGCATGGACTCGTACTCGCCGAACTCCTGCAGGATCTGCTCGGTGGTCCAGCCGAGCGCCTTCAGCAGCACGGTGACGGACTGCTTGCGCTTGCGGTCGATGCGGACACCGACCATGTCGCGCTTGTCGATCTCCATCTCCAGCCAGGCACCCCGGGACGGGATGATCTTGGCGGAGAAGATGTCCTTGTCGGACGTCTTGTCGATGGAGGAGTCGAAGTACACACCCGGCGAGCGGACGAGCTGCGACACCACGACACGCTCGGTGCCGTTGATGACGAAGGTGCCCTTGTTCGTCATGAGCGGGAAGTCGCCCATGAAGACAGTCTGGGACTTGATCTCGCCGGTCTCGTTGTTGGTGAATTCCGCGGTGACGAAGAGCGGGGCGCCGTACGTGAAGTCACGGTCCTTGCACTCGTCGATCGAGTTCTTCGGCGGCTCGAACCGGTGGTCTCGGAACGTCAGCGACATCGACCCGGAGAAGTCCTCGATCGGGGAGATCTCCTCGAAGATCTCCTCCAGACCGGACTTCGTGGGGACGTCCTGTCCCGACTCAAGGGCTGCCTCGACGCGAGCCTTCCACGCGGCGTTGCCGAGCAGCCAGTCAAAGCTCTCGGTCTGCAGCGCGAGGAGGTTCGGAACCTCGAGGGGCTCCTTGATCTTTGCAAAGGAGATGCGCAGCGGGGCGGTGCTGGCGCCGTTGTTCGTATTGGTCGAGGCGTTGCGCGAGGCGGCCAAGAGGGGGTCCTTCCGAGGGCTCGGACTCACTACGCGCGTACCGGTCCCCAGCAGGCCATCGAACTAAAATCCCTGGTCAGGGCGTTTGGTCGACGATGGTCTTAGGAGGGCATGCCCCTGGTGACGGGCAGGGGGCAGCTAACAGGCAGCGCAAAGGGTCAGTGTAGCCACTTGGCCCACTGATGTCCAGGGCGAGTTCTTCGCGACCCTCGTTGTTCTCATCTCCGCGGTACCTCGCGCCGTGCGGCGCACCTCGATACTGCCCCTTCGGTCGTCGATCCATGCCTCGGATTCGGATCGTTGTGACGACGCGTCCTGAGAATTGCGCGCTGCGTGCGGTTCGTCAAGGCCCCCGGGCCTGCGGGGCGCACGGCGAAGATCACCATACTCCGCCCCCGGCCAGGCACAAGACCGCCGCCACGCGCCGTCCGGGGAACGCCGAAGGGCGACCACCCAGATGGGTGATCGCCCTTCACGCTGCGAGCGTTACACGCTCAACAGAAGAGTCGCTGACGCGACGAGGTGTTACTTGACCTCGACGGCCGCACCGGCGCCCTTGAGGGCCTCGGCAGCCTTGTCAGCGGCCTCCTTGTTGACCTTCTCGAGGACCGGCTTCGGGGTGCCGTCGACGAGGTCCTTGGCCTCCTTCAGACCCAGGGAGGTCAGCTCACGCACGACCTTGATGACCTGGATCTTCTTGTCGCCGGCGCCGGTGAGGATGACGTCGAACTCGTCCTTCTCCTCAGCAGCCTCGACCGGGGCGCCCGGGGCACCCGGGGCGGCAACGGCGACGGCCGCGGCGGCGGTGACGTCGAACTTGTCCTCGAACGCCTTCACGAACTCGGAGAGCTCGATGAGGGTCATCTCCTCGAACTGGGCGAGGAGGTCTTCCTGAGAGAGCTTCGCCATGATGGGCGATCCTTCCACTAAATCGGCAGGTGCCGGTTGTATAGAGAGGCGGGCGTATCGGCCCGCTACGACCCGCGCGCTAGGCGGCGCGGATCAATGCGCGAGCCGAATTACTCGGCACCGCCCTGCTCGGCCTGCTTGGCACGGAGCGCGTCCACGGTGCGGACGAGCTTCGACGGCAGCGCCTGGAAGAGCTGAGCAGCCTGAGACTGCTTGCCCTTGAACGCGCCGGCCAGCTTGCTGAGCAGAACCTCGCGGGACTCGAGGTCCGCAAGCTTCTTGATGTCGTCGGCGGAGAGAGCCTTACCGTCAAGGACACCGGCCTTGATGATGAGGTTCGGGTTCTCCTTGGCGAAGTCACGCAGAGCCTTCGCCGACTCCACCGGGTCACCGGTGACGAAGGCGACCGCGGTCGGACCAGCGAAGTGCTCGTCCAGTGCGGTGATCCCGGCCTCGTTGGCCGCGATCTTGGTCAGCGTGTTCTTCACCACGGCGTACTGGGCGTTCTCACCGAGAGAGCGACGCAGCGTCTTGAGCTGCGCGACGGTGAGACCCCGGTACTCGGTCAGCACGGCGGCGTTGGAGCTCTGGAACGCGTCCTTGAGCTCGGCCACCGATGCAGCCTTGTTGGGCGTCGGCATAGTGCGTCGGCCTCCTTCCGGGTGATGAGGACCGCTCAGAAGGGGCTGAACAAAACAAAACGCCCCGGGCGCAGGCGCACGGGGCTCAGCTCGACCGAATCGTACGATCCGGGAACTCTTCCACGATCACCTGCGCGGGTCGTTCGCATCAATCAGCGAATCCTTCGGCCACCGCACCCTCGCGGGCACAGCAACGACCAGCGGTCTTTGGCTTCTGGAAGACCATACGCGAACCGGTACGCGGCAAGCAAATCGGGCCCCGCTCCTCCGGAGAGGTGCGGGGCCCGAGGCGCTGCGAGCCGGCCCCGAGGGGCCTTTCAGAGGGCTCAGACCGCGGCCGGGTCCTCCTCGACGAGGAGGTTACGGGTGCGGTTGGAGTCCAGCGGGATGCCGGGGCCCATCGTCGTCGTCAGGGTCGCCTTCTTGATGTAGCGGCCCTTGGCGGCGGACGGCTTCAGACGGAGGATCTCCTCCAGAGCCGCGGCGTAGTTCTCGACCAGCTTCGTCTCGTCGAAGGAGACCTTGCCGATGATGAAGTGCAGGTTCGAGTGCTTGTCGACGCGGAACTCGATCTTGCCGCCCTTGATGTCGTTGACAGCCTTCGCGACATCGGGGGTGACGGTGCCGGTCTTCGGGTTCGGCATGAGACCACGCGGGCCGAGGACGCGGCCGAGGCGGCCGACCTTGCCCATGAGGTCCGGGGTGGCCACCACGGCGTCGAACTCGTTCAGGCGCTGGCCCTTGGAGATCTCGTCGATGAGCTCGTCGGAGCCGACGATGTCGGCGCCCGCGGCGATCGCGGCCTCGGCACGGTCACCGGTCGCGAAGACCAGGACCCGGGCGGTCTTACCGGTGCCGTGCGGAAGGTTCACGGTGCCACGGACCATCTGGTCGGCCTTGCGCGGGTCGACGCCCAGGCGGAAGGCGACCTCGACGGTGCCGTCGAACTTCGTGGTGGCGGTGTCCTTGGCGAGACGGACGGCCTCGAGGGGAGCGTAGTTCCGCTCGCGGTCGACCTTGGCGTCCGCGGAGCGGAGAGCCTTGCTGCGCTTCACTTCTTCTCCTGTTGGTTCAGGTATGGAGTCGTGGTGCGGGCCGGCGCAGGCCCTACCACTGAGGTCACAAGGGGGCTGATCAGCCCTCGACCGTGATGCCCATGGAACGGGCGGTGCCGGCGATGATCTTCGACGCGGCGTCCAGGTCGTTGGCGTTCAGGTCGGGCAGCTTGACCGTGGCGATCTCGCGGACCTGGGCGGCCGTGAGCTTGGCGACCTTGGTCTTGTGCGGCTCGCCGGAGCCCTTGTCCACACCCGCGGCCTTGAGGATCAGCTTGGCGGCCGGCGGAGTCTTGGTGATGAAGGTGAAGGAACGGTCCTCGTAGACCGTGATCTCCACCGGCACGACCATGCCACGCTGCGACTCGGTCGCGGCGTTGTAGGCCTTGCAGAACTCCATGATGTTGACGCCGTGCTGACCGAGCGCGGGGCCGACCGGCGGGGCCGGGTTCGCCGCACCGGCGTTGATCTGGAGCTTGATAAGCCCCGTGACCTTCTTCTTCTTGGGAGGCATAGCTCTCTCCGGGTCCTAGTGAGAGTTTTCAGCCGATCCATCCGGTCATCCGGATGGAGGCATACCGCACAACGATAACGGGTATAGCTGCGCGGCCAAAAACCGAGCAGGTCAGAGGGGCTACGAGAGCCTCTCTGACCTGGTCGGAAATCTGTGAAGAGCTGGTGCTGCTAGTTCTTCTGGATCTGGTCGAAGCTGAGCTCGACCGGGGTCTCGCGACCGAAGATCTCGACGAGGCCCTTGACCTTCTTCGAGTCGGCGTTGATCTCGTTGATCGTGGCCTGCAGCGTGGCGAAGGGGCCGTCGGTGACGGTGACCGAGTCGCCGACCTCGAAGTCCAGCACCTCGACGGTGACCTTGCGGGCCGGAGCCGGCTTGCCCTCGGCCTCGGCGGCCTCGCGGGCGGCCTTCTCCTCGGCCTCCGGGGCGAGCATCTTGACGATCTCGTCCAGGGTCAGCGGGTACGGGTCGTAGGCGTTGCCCACGAAGCCGGTGACGCCGGGGGTGTTGCGGACGACGCCCCAGGACTCGTTCGTCAGGTCCATGCGGACGAGCACGTAGCCGGGCAGCTTGTTCTGCCGGACGTTCTTGCGCTCGCCGTTCTTGATCTGGACGATCTCTTCCTCGGGGACCTCGGCCTGGTAGATGAAGTCCTCGACGTTCAGCGAGACGGCACGCTGCTCCAGGTTGGCCTTCACGCGCTTCTCGTAGCCCGCGTAGGTGTGGATGACGTACCACTCGCCGGGCAGGCCGCGGAGCTCGTCGCGCAGGGCCTGGATCGGGTCGACGGGGGCGGCCGGCTCGGCCTCCTCCTCGTCCTCGGCGACGACCTCGGCCTCTTCGGCGTCCTCGTCCTCGGACTCGTCGGCGTCCTCGGCCTCGTCGTCGGCGTCGGTCTCGTCGGCGTCCTCGGCCTCGGCCTCGTCGCTCTCGTCCTCGATGTGGAGAGCGGCCTCTTCGGCTGCCTCGCCCGCAGCGGCGTCAGCAGCCTCGGCCTGGTCCTCGTCGGCCGCCTCGACGATGTCGAGCTCGTCCTCAACGTTCAGGTTCGGGTCAGACACGGTGGCTGCTTCTTCCTGCGATACAGATGGGGTGGAACATGCGAAAAGGGGCGCCAGGAGGCGCCCTCCGCGGGAATCAGCCGAAGACGTACTTGACTGCTTCCTGGAAGCCATAGTCAATCACGGTTACGAGACCGATCATGATGACAACGAAGACGATCACCACAGTGGTGTAGGACGTCAGCTGGCTGCGCGTGGGCCAGACGACCTTGCGGAGCTCCGCGATGATCTGGCGGTAGAAGACCGCGAGACGGCCCAGAGGGCCCTTCTTGCCGCGCTTGCCGCCCTTGCGGGACTTCTTCTTCGAGTCCGGAGCCTCGTCCTGGGCATCAGGCATGTCGATGGAGCCCACGGCGTCCGTCACGATCTCTCACCTGATTCCGGGTCGTGGCCGTGCCGCGCCCGGGTGGAGCCGCACGGCGGTGCAATAGCAAGACGTACATGCGCACACAACCTGGCGGTGTGTGTAGCAGGGCCGGAGGGACTTGAACCCCCAACCTTCGGTTTTGGAGACCGGTGCTCTACCAATTGAGCTACGACCCTTTGCGGTGTCCCCAACCTACCGCATCGTGAGATGTGGTCGGTGAGGGCCAACGAGCAGTGAGTGTACGTGTTCATGAGCGCCGCGTCGAACAGAAAGCACGTCGGAGCCCTGCCGAGCCCTCTGCGTGACCGGTAATGACCGGTCCTGTCCGCCCTTCGAAACCTGTGTGCCCGGTCCGGAGACGGTCTGGGACCATGGCCGCATGAGCGCTGCTACCCCTCCGACCGAGCGCCGGGTCTCCGCCCGCATCGGCGCGATCTCCGAGTCCGCCACCCTCGCCGTCGACGCCAAGGCCAAGGCCCTCAAGGCCGCCGGCCGTCCGGTGATCGGCTTCGGCGCCGGTGAGCCCGACTTCCCGACCCCGGACTACATCGTCGAGGCGGCCGTCGAGGCCTGCAAGAACCCCAAGTACCACCGCTACACGCCGGCCGGCGGTCTGCCCGAGCTGAAGAAGGCCATCGCCGAGAAGACCCTGCGGGACTCCGGTCTCGAGGTCGACCCGGCCGAGGTCCTGGTGACCAACGGTGGCAAGCAGGCCATCTACGAGGCCTTCGCCGCGATCCTCGACCCGGGCGACGAGGTCATCGTCCCGGCGCCGTACTGGACCACGTACCCGGAGTCGATCCGGCTGGCGGGCGGTGTCCCGGTGGAGGTCGTGGCCGACGAGACCACCGGCTACCGGGTCTCCGTCGAGCAGCTGGAGGCGGCGCGCACGGAGAACACGAAGGTCCTGCTCTTCGTCTCCCCGTCGAACCCGACCGGCGCGGTCTACAGCGAGGAGGACGCGCGCGCGATCGGCGAGTGGGCCGCCGAGCACGGCCTGTGGGTGCTGACCGACGAGATCTACGAGCACCTGGTCTACGGCGACGCCACGTTCACCTCGCTGCCGAAGCTGGTCCCGGCACTGCGCGACAAGTGCATCATCGTCAACGGCGTCGCCAAGACGTACGCGATGACCGGCTGGCGCGTCGGGTGGATCGTGGGCCCGAAGGACGTGGTGAAGGCCGCGACCAACCTGCAGTCGCACGCCACCTCCAACGTGAGCAACGTGGCCCAGGTGGCCGCACTCGCCGCCGTCTCCGGCGACCTGGACGCGGTCGCGGAGATGCGCGAGGCGTTCGACCGCCGCCGCCAGACCATCGTGCGGATGCTCAACGAGATCGACGGCGTGGTCTGCCCGACCCCCGAGGGCGCGTTCTACGCGTACCCGTCGGTGAAGGCCCTGCTGGGCAAGGAGATCCGCGGCAAGCGCCCGGCGACCTCCGTGGAGCTCGCGGCACTGATCCTGGACGAGGCCGAGGTCGCGGTCGTCCCGGGCGAGGCGTTCGGCACGCCGGGCTACCTGCGCCTGTCGTACGCGCTGGGCGACGAGGACCTGGTCGAGGGCGTGTCCCGGATCCAGAAGCTGCTCGCCGAGGCGCGCGACTGACGTCCGCTTCTGCGATGAGCCCGTGACGGGCCCCCGGCGCTGCGCCGGGGGCCCGTTTTCACGTTCGAGCAAGGTCCCGATCGGGGAAAGGGACTCCCGTAGTCCATTCGGGTGGGGCAAGATCGGGCGATGGAGCACGTACGCGATCTGACGCTTCTCCCGAAGGCCCACCTGCATCTGCACTTCACCGGCTCGATGCGGCCCACGACGCTGATCGAGCTGGCCGACAAGTACGGCGTCCACCTCCCCGAGGCGCTGACCGGCGGTGAACCGCCGAAGCTGCGCGCCACCGACGAGCGGGGCTGGTTCCGTTTCCAGCGGCTGTACGACATGGCCCGCTCCTGCCTGCGCGCCCCGGAGGACATCCAGCGCCTCGTGCGGGAGGCCGCGCAGGAGGACGTCCGGGACGGCTCCGGCTGGCTGGAGATCCAGGTCGACCCCACCTCGTACGCACCCCGGCTCGGCGGGCTGATCCCGGCCCTGGAGATCATCCTGGACGCCGTGGAGACGGCCTCCCGGGACACCGGGCTCGGGATGAGGGTCCTGGTGGCCGCCAACCGGATGAAGCACCCGCTGGACGCCCGTACGCTCGCCCGGCTCGCGGTCCGTTACGCCGACCGGGGGATCGTCGGCTTCGGCCTGTCCAACGACGAGCGGCGCGGCATGGCCCGCGACTTCGACCGGGCCTTCGCGATCGCCCGCGAGGGCGGTCTGCTGGCCGCGCCGCACGGCGGCGAGCTCACCGGACCGGCGTCGGTCCGGGACTGCCTGGACGACCTGCACGCCTCCCGCATCGGCCACGGCGTGCGCGCCGCGGAGGACCCGCGGCTGCTGCGCAAGCTCGCCGAGAAGGGCGTGACCTGCGAGGTCTGCCCGGCGTCCAACGTTGCGCTCGGCGTGTACGAGAAGCCCGAGGACGTCCCGCTGCGCACGCTGTTCGAGGCGGGGGTGCCGATGGCCCTGGGCGCGGACGACCCACTGCTCTTCGGGTCGCGGCTGGCCGCCCAGTACGAGATCGCCCGCCGGTACCACGGCTTCACGGACGCGGAGCTGGCGGAGCTGGCCCGGCAGTCGGTGCGCGCCTCGGCGGCGCCGGAGGACGTCAGGCGGAAGCTGCTGTCCGGGGTCGACGACTGGCTGGCCGCCCCGGCGGCCTGAAGCGGTGCAGCGGGGGCCGGGCCTGGAAGCCGATGTCGAGCTCGGTCCGGTGTCCGGCGCGAGACGGGGCCAGGTAGGGCGTGAGCGAGGCGATCAGCGCGTCGTGGCCCTTGCGGGCGCGTTTCTCCAGCGGCCCGAAGCCGGCAGCGAGCGAGAAGGCGACGGACGCGGCGGAGAACACGTCCCGGCCGCCGTGCAGGAACAGGGTGCCCGCGTGGACGGCAGGGTGCAGCCATTCGACGGCCCGCTCGTGACGGCGCTCGCGCTCCCGCTCCCAGTCGGCGGCGTGGGCGGCGGTGCGCTGCTCGTTCGTACGGACGGTCAGCGGGGTGCCGTCGCGCAGGCGCCCACGCAGCCCGGGCCAGGCGGAGGGACGCAGGCCGGGTGAGCGGTGGGCGAGGACCAGGTCGACCGGGTCCACGGTGAAGAACGTGCGCGGGATGCTGTGTCGCAGCGGGACGTGCACGATCGTGTGCCGGGAGAAGGCGGCGAAGGAGAAGAGTGCGGCGAGGGCGTTGAGCCCCTCGTGGTCGCCGAGCAGATAGCCCCAGTGCTGCCCCACGGGGTCGTTGACGGTGGTGTGCCGCAGCGGCTGCCACGGCTGGACGATCCGGTACGCGTGAGGTCCGGTACGGATCCTGAACTCACGTACTTTCAGGCGCATGGCCGTGCTTTCGGAGGCATGGTGCCCAGCGTGGCGGGGGCGCGGAGGCGCCCGCAACGTCATTTCCTCGGGGCGATCCCGGCCATGAGGGTGCGGGCGAGGGCGGCGGCGAACTCGTCGAGCGGCCGGGGCGGACGGCGCTCGGGGGCCATCTCGTACGCGAAGGCGCGGTGCACGCAGGCGCCCAGGAGCAGGGACGCGGCGGCGTGCGTGTCGGCGTCGGGCGCGACGCGGCCGTGCTGCTGTTCGGCGCGGAGGTACGCGTCGAGCCCTTCGATGGGCTTGTGGGGGCCCGCGCCGAGGTCCCGCATGACCTCCTCGTGACGGTGTTTGAGCTGCGGTTCGGCGTAGAGGGAGGCGGCCATCGGGAAGGTCTGCTCGTAGAACAGGGCCGCGCTGCGGGCGATCTCGGTGAGGTTCTCCTCGACCGAGCGGCCGCCGGGGTCGGCGGCGAGGGTGCCGAGCAGTGCGCCGAGCCCGGGCAGCCGCTCGTTGAGCACCGTCACGAACAGCTCTTCCTTGCTGCTGAAGTACTTGTAGAGCGCGGCCTCGGAGCAGCCCGCGGCCTTCGCGATCTCCTTGGTGGTGGTGCGGGCGAGGCCGGCGGTCAGCATGAGGTGGCGGGCCGCGTCGACGATGCGGACGCGAGTCGGCTTCTGGTCCATGAAGGCTCGAATTCTCCGATCACGCTTGACGGGTGAGTGAGTACCCACCCACTCTAGAGGTAAGTGAATGCTCACTCACCCCCAAGGAGGGTGCGACATGAAGCTCACAGTCTTCGGCGCGACCGGCGGCATCGGCCGCGAGATCGTCGGCCAGGCCCTCGCGGCCGGCCATCACGTGACGGCGGTCGTACGGGACCCCGCGCGGTTCACCGTCACCGGCGAGAACCTGGAGGTCTTCCGCGCGGACCTCACCGACCCGGAGGCGCTGCGCCCCGCCGTGGCCGGCCGGGACGCGGTCCTGTCGGGTCTGGGCGCCCGCAGCCGCGCGGACGCCGGCGTCGCCGCACGGCTCACCCGCGTCGTGCTCGCCGCGATGGAGGCGGAGGGGACGCGGCGGCTGGTCGTGGTCAGCGCGGCCCCGCTCGCCACCACTCCCCCGGACGAGCCGCTGCTCGACAAGGTCGTCGTCTCGGTGGTCCGGGCCGCCCTGAAGGACGTCTACGCGGACCTGCGGGTCATGGAGGCGGAGCTGGAGCGCAGCGCGACCGACTGGACGTCGGTCCGGCCGCCCAAGCTCGGCGACAGGCCGCTGACGGGGACGTACCGGAAGGTCGTCGGCGCGAACCCGCGCTCGGGCCGGAACATCGGCCGGGCGGACGTGGCGCACGCGATGCTCGCGATGGTGTCCGACCCGGCCACGGTGAAGCAGCCGGTGGGCGTGGCGTACTGAGGTGGTGAGGCCCTGGAGCTCGGCGCTCAGAGCTCGACGCCGACCGTCACCGGCTCGTTGACCAGCGTGACCCCGAAGGCGTCCCGCACCCCGGCGACCACCTCGCGGGCGAGCGCCAGCAGGTCCTCGGTGGTGGCCTCGCCGCGGTTGGTGAGGGCGAGGGTGTGCTTGGTGGAGATGCGGGCGGGGCCGGAGCCGTACCCCTTGGTGAAGCCGGCCTTGTCGATCAGCCAGGCGGCGGAGGTCTTGATCCGCTCGCCGTCCTCGCCGGCGGGGAAGGCGGGCGGGGCGACCTCGGGGCCGAGCCGGTCGTGCACCCGGCCGAGGAAGTCCTCGTACTGCTCCCGGGCGAGGATCGGGTTGGTGAAGAACGAGCCGGCCGACCAGGTGTCGTGATCCGCCGGGTCCAGGACCATTCCCTTGCCCGCGCGCAGCTTCAGGACCGTCTCACGGGCCGTCGTCAGCGCCACCCGGTCGCCGGCCTCGACGCCGAGCACACGGGCGGTCTCCGGGTACTTGACCGGCGCGGAGAGCCCGCCGGCGTCCTCCAGCGCGAAGCGGACCCGGAGCACCACATAACGGTCCGGGTGCTCCTTGAAGCGGCTGTGCCGGTACGAGAAGGCGCACTCGGCGTTGGTGAGCGTGACCGTCTCCCCCGCCCGGCGGTCGTACGCGACGACCTCGGTGATGGTGGCGGAGACCTCCTGGCCGTACGCCCCCACGTTCTGGATCGGGGTGGCGCCCGCGGAGCCGGGGATGCCGGCGAGGCACTCGATGCCCGCGAGCCCGGCCTCGACGCTGCGCGCGACCGCGTCCGTCCAGACCTCGCCGGCCGCCAGCTCCAGGCGCGTGCCGTCCAGGGCGAAGCCCTCGGTGGCGATGCGCAGGGCGGTCCCGTCGAAGCCCTTGTCGCCGATGACCAGGTTGGAGCCACCGCCGATGATCAGCAGCGGAGTGCCGGTCTCGTCGGCCTCGCGGACCGCGGCGACGACCTCGTCGTCGGTGGTCGCCGTGACGAGCCGCCGGGCGGGGCCGCCGAGCCGGAAGGTGGTCAGGGGGGCGAGGGGAGCGTCGTGGAGTTCCTGCACGGGCTCAAGAGTACGGGCCCCTCCCGCGCGGGAGGGGCCCGTGACGTCTCGGTGCCGGGCGAGCTTGACCACAGCCCGGCTCATGCCGCTGTCAGGCGAGCTTGACCACGGCCCGGCTCATGCCCAGGACCTTCTGGCCGGCCGACATCGCGGTCAGGTCCACCCGGACCTGCCCGTCGTCCAGCTTCGCCGCGACCTTCGCGCTGACCTCGATGAGCGCGCCGGTGTCGTCGTTCGGCACGACGACCGGCTTGGTGAAGCGGACGCCGTACTCGACGACCGCGCCCGGGTCGCCGACCCAGTCGGTCACCACGCGGATCGCCTCGGCCATGGTGAACATGCCGTGCGCGATGACGTCCGGCAGGCCGACCTCGACCGCGAACTTCTCGTTCCAGTGGATCGGGTTGAAGTCCCCCGAGGCGCCGGCGTACTGCACCAGTGTGGCGCGGGTCACCGGGAAGGACTGCGCCGGCAGCTCCGTGCCGACCTCGACCTCGTCGTAAGCGATCTTCGCCGCCATGGTCAGCCCTCCTCGGCCGCGCGCGCCACGAGCTTGATCCACGTGGTCACGACGTGCTCGCCGCTCTCGTCGTGGACCTCGCCGCGGATGTCCAGGATGTCGTTGCCCGCGAGGGACTTGATGGCCTCGATGGTCGAGGTGACCGCGAGCCGGTCGCCGGCCCGGACCGGGCGCTTGTAGGCGAACTTCTGGTCGCCGTGCACCACGCGGCTGTAGTCGAGCCCGAGCTGCGGGTCCTGGACGATCTGTCCGGCGGCCTTGAATGTGATCGCGAACACAAAGGTCGGCGGGGCGATCACATCGGGGTGACCGAGTTCTTTCGCGGCTTCCTGATCGGTGTACGCGGGATTCGCGTCACCGATCGCCTCGGCGAACTCGCGGATCTTTTCCCGGCCGACCTCGTACGGCGCGGTGGGCGGATAGGTCCGCCCCACGAAGGACTGGTCGAGCGCCATGGACTCGTTCCCTCCTGGACTGCTGCTACTGGACGTGTTGTCGACACAAACGCCACGAGGCCGCCCCCGAAGTGGGGACGGCCTCGTGAACGAGCCTGATTAGCGCGTCTCGCGGTGCGCAGTGTGCGCGTTGCAGCGCGGGCAGTGCTTCTTCATCTCAAGACGGTCCGGGTTGTTGCGCCGGTTCTTCTTGGTGATGTAGTTCCGCTCCTTGCACTCCACGCAGGCCAGCGTGATCTTCGGGCGGACGTCGGTGGCAGCCACGTGAGTGCTCCTTGACGGACGGATGGACGGATGAACGCAAAAAAGAGTAGCCGATCGAAGGACCGACCCCACAATCGGCTACCGTGTGTAGCGGTGACCGGACTTGAACCGGTGACACAGCGATTATGAGCCGCTTGCTCTACCGACTGAGCTACACCGCTTTGATGATCGGGTTCCCGTCCGAAGACGGGTTCCCTTCCACCAGAGCCCCAATACGGAATCGAACCGTAGACCTTCTCCTTACCATGGAGACGCTCTACCGACTGAGCTATTGGGGCGAGCGATGAAGACATTACACGGTCGGCCGCCGTTCCCCCAAATCCGTTTCCCCGCCCCACCCCGACGGCCCTCCGGGGCTCCCTGCCGGGCTCTCTCACAGGTGCCCCGTAGGCCACTCGTGGACTCGTCGGTACGACTATTGCGCTCCTCCTCCAAGTGCGGCCGGGCCGCCTCTAGGCTCGGGCCCACGCTGCGTGATCTTGATCTTGAGGAGCCCCGAGGAGCCCCATGTCAGCCGACAGCAAGCAGCCCCAGCCACCGCCGTCCGACGACTGGGGGGCCGCCACCGCCGACGCCACCTCGCTGCTCCTGTCCGGCGCCCGGCTCACGGACGGGCGGACCGTCGACGTACGGCTGGGCGGCGGCCGGATCGAGGCCGTCGGCACGGCGGGCAGCCTCACCGCCACCGGCTCCCGCGTCGACCTCGCCGGCTACCTGCTGCTGCCCGCCCCCGCCGAGCCGCACGCGCACGCCGACACCGCGCTCAGCGCCGACGTCCCGGGACCGGTCTCGTACGCCGCCGACGAGGTGCAGCGCCGGGCCACCGAGGCGGCGCTGCTCCAGCTCGGGCACGGGGCGACCGCGCTGCGCGCCCAGGTGCGGATCGGGGACGTGCACGGGCTCGGCCCGCTGGAAGCGGTGCTCCAGGCACGGCGCTCGCTGCGCGGCCTCGCGGACCTCACGACGGTGGCGGTGCCACGGCTGCTGACCGGGGTCGCGGGCGCGGACGGCCTGGCGATGCTGCGGGACGCGGTGAAGATGGGCGCCGGCGTGGTGGGCGGTTGCCCGGACCTGGATCCCGACCCGACGGGGTACGTGGAGGCGGTCCTGGAGGTCGCCGCCGAGCACGGCTGCCCGGTGGACCTGCACACGGACGGCGACGACCCGGCCCGGCTCGCCCGGCTCGCCGCGATGGCGGGCGGGCTGCGGGCCGGCGTCACGATCGGCCCGTGCGCCGGGCTCGGCCGGCTGCCGGCCGACGTGGCGCGGCGGACGGCGGACCGGCTGGCGGCGGCCGGGGTGACGGTGGTGACGCTGCCGCAGGGCGCCTGCGCGGGCGCGGAGGCGCGCGGCGCGGCGCCCGCGCGGCTGCTGCGCGCGGCGGGCGTACGGCTCGCGGCGGGCAGCGGGGCGCTGCGGGACGTGTCTAACCCGGTGGGGCGCGGCGACCCGCTGGAGGCGGCGTACCTGCTGGCCTCGCAGGGCGGGCTGGGGCCGCAGGACGCGTACGGGGCGGTGAGTTCGGCCGCCCGGGCGGCGATGGGGCTGCCGGAGGTGCGGGTGGAGGCCGGCTTTCCCGCGGAGCTGCTGGCGGTACGCGGCGACCGTCTGGAGGGCGTCCTCTCGCTCGCCTACAGCCGGATCGTGATCCACCGCGGCCGGGTGGTGGCCCGTACCAGCGCGGTCCGCGAGTACTGCGACTCGGCGGCGGCGCTGGACCTGCCGCGCCAGACCCGGCCGGACACGGGAAGCCCTCCGGGCGGCGGCGACGTACGGTCGTGAGTATGCGCATTGTCATCGCAGGAGGACACGGTCGGATCGCGCTGCGCCTGGAGCGGTTGCTCTCGGCGGGCGGACACGAGGTCGCGGGCATCATCCGCAAGCCGGAACAGGCGGACGACCTGCGCGCGGCGGGCGCCGAACCCGTCGTCCTGGACCTGGAGTCGGCGTCGGTGGAGATGGTCGCGGCGGCCCTGCAGGGCGCCGACGCGGCGGTCTTCGCGGCCGGCGCGGGCCCGGGCAGCGGCGCGGCCCGGAAGGACACGGTGGACCGGGGCGCCGCGGTTCTGTTCGCGGACGCGGCGGAACGCGCGGGTGTGCGGCGGTACGTCGTCGTCTCGTCCATGGGCGCGGACCCGGACCGCCCGGGCGACGACGTCTTCGACGCCTACCAGCGGGCGAAGGGCGCGGCCGACGCGTACGTCCGCTCCCGCGAGGACCTCGACTGGACGATCCTCCGCCCCGGCCTCCTCACGGACGACGCCGGCACCGGCCTGGTCCGCCTGGAGGCCCACACCGGCCGCGGCCCGGTCCCCCGCGACGACGTCGCCGCCGTCCTCGCCGAACTCGTCGACACCCCCGCCACCGCTGGCCTCACCCTCGAACTCGTCTCGGGCTCGGTCCCGGTGGCGGTGGCGGTGCGGGACGTGGCGGGGAACTGAGCACACCTCAGGAACGCGTCCGCGTCAGAAGAGTTGGGTGAACTCTCCGGGGGCGACGGTGAGCGCGTAGTACGTCGCGCGACCGGGCTTGAAGGGCGCGTTCGCGTCGCCGGTGGACTCGTAGACGAACATGCGGCCGTCCGGCTTGTACGCGAAGACCTCGGGGCGCCGGTCGTGGTTGGCGTCGCCGACGGCGAGCACATGGGCGAACGCGTTCCAGCCGCTGCCGACCCTGATGCGGGTGGCGAAGGTGCCGTTCCCGTTGCCGGGGTAGAGCCAGAGGACACCGGATGCGTCGCGGGCGACGAGATCGCCCGCGGCGCCGCCGGCGATGTTCCCGGTCGCGACGATCTTGTTGTAGATCCCCCAACCACCGTTCCCGGCCTTCACCCGGGGCGCGAAGGGAGCGGTGGCGCTGCCGGTCCCCTTGTAGAGCCACAGGACGCCGGCGGCGTCCGTGGCCAGCAGGTCGGTCCTGCCGTCGCCGGTGAGATCGCTGCCGGCGGTGATCTTGTTGTAGATCTGCCAGCCCGCGCCGACCTTCTTCCGGAGCTCGAACGGCCGCTCCAACTTGCCGGTCCCCTCGTAGAGCCAGAGGACGCCGCTCCGGTCCCGCGCCACGACATCGGCCTGTGCGGTGCCACCGACGTTTCCGGGTGCGACCAGGCGGTCGTAGATCTGCCAGCCGGTACCGATCCCGGAACGGCCGATCAAGGAGGTCGAGCCGTTCTCGGTGGTGGAGGAGTCGTAGCGGGTCAGCCGCCCCGCGGAGTCGACGCCCAGGGCGTCGGGTGAGCCGTTGTCGCTGAAGTCGTGAGGCTTGGGTGTGCGGAGCACCCTGAACGACCCGGTCCGCTCCGCCGCCGGGCCGACGCCGTTCATCGGAACGGCTCTGAGCCGCCAGGTGTAGTCACCGTTGTAGGCGGTGAGGAACGAGCCCACCTCGCCCTGCTGCCGGTCCAGACGCCCGTCCCAGCTGCCCTTGACCGTGACGGGACCCTCCGCCCCTGGCCTCTCCGGAAGCCGGACGAGAAGGTGCCGCCGCTGTGACGCGACATGCGTGAACTCGATCTCCAGACGTACGTTGCTCCGGCTGAACGTCGCCTCCACGGGCACGAGAGGCGTCTTGTCCAGGTCGATCACGCCGCTTGGTGCGACGTACCCGAGCAGGTTGACCGCGGTCGGCACCCCGGTGCTCGCGACGAGCGTGGTGACGGGCGCGCCGTCGGCCCCCAGTTCGATCCGGTACAAGCCCTCGCCGTGCTCGACGCTTCCGCCTTCCGCCACCAGGGCTCCGTCGGGCGTGGGGCCGATGCTCTCGGAGTGGTCCAGCAGCTCGAGGGTCGCGCCGGTCTTCATGTTGCGCGCGGTGAGCGCGAACAGGGGGTGCGGCGTGGTGGCGGTCTCGGCTCCCTTGCCCGAGTACAGCACCCAGTCACCCAGGAGATCCACGTGGAGCTGAACCCCGCCGCCCCCCACGAAGGTGCGCTCGACCTCTCCGGAGCCGCGGGAAGCGGTCGACACTCCCGCCCCCGTGACGCTGTCGAGGTCGCCCCAGGCGATGTGGGTCGCGGAAGCGGCGACGTCCGTCACCCCTCTGGACGTGTACGCGGGTGCACGGGTCTCGACGACGGCCGCCGAGGCCAGATCGACCAGGGCGACGCGCGGCTCGGGGTACACGTCGTAGCGGAGAAGGGCGGTCCCCGGAGGTGAGTCGACGTCCACGCTCAGGCTCGAGGCATTCGAGGGCAGACCGGTCACCGTCCGGTCGAACAGCGTGCCGTTCCTCCGGGAGACCAGGTGCAGCTCGGTACCGCCCGCCGGGTTGGCAGCGCTCATGAGGAGCGTGGAGCCGAGGGGCCGGAGCAACCTGTAACCGCTGTTCAGCGCGTCACGCGGGATGCGGACCGGCGCGCTGCTTCCTGTCATGTCGCGCAGGACGTAGGCGTCGCTCTCGACCAGGAGGACGGTGTCGGTGCCAGAGCCGTACACCTGGCCCGGCAGCTCCGTCACGGCACCGTCCGCGAGACGTGTCCAGCGGTAGTGGTACGTCTCCGTCGCGTCCTTGGTCGCGGTGAGGACGCCGGACGACCCGATGCCCATCAACGAGGAGCCCACCGGAACGAAGGCAGCGCTCTGCCCCTCCCCCGCGGCAACCGGTGCAGCGACGGCAACAGGGGCGGCGAGGCCGCCGGCCCCGACGGTGAGCGCGAGAGCGACAGCGACCGAAGCCGCGAGGTGCCGTCGGGTGGTGCGTGACGTCAAGGAGATCCCCCATGGATCGAACGGCGTGGAACGGGTGCGCGCCGCCCGATGAGACCTTCGAAGGTGGGGGAGAGTTGTACGCACGAGAAGACGCGTTCGGCCGCCGGACCAGCCATTCCTCGCCGGCATACGCAGAACGGCCCCCGATCGCGTTTCCGCAGATCAGGGGCCGTTCCATCGCGTGGCGGCGCCAGGATTCGAACCTGGGTAGGCTAAGCCGACGGATTTACAGACTTCTGGCGCTGGCAATCTCCCGCTGCCCTGACCAGCGGCAACGCCCAGACGTAGCACTGGACTTGTACGCCTCGTCCACGCCCCGTCCTGATCTTGGAGCCGACGCTCGCCAGAGGCGACTCCTCGCCGCCGTTGAGCCTCTAGCGAGCGGCTTTCTGGAATCCCCTCCACCGGATAGCCCTCGCTGCGAAACTGACTGCGCTCAGCCCAAGGCATCAAGATGTGGCGGTTTCAGCCGACTGGGGGAGAATTATGATCATTTTCGACACTAATGCAGTGAATGAACTCGATCCACACGGGAGCAAGGCGGATCTCATCCGCCTCCTAAGAAAGGCCGGACTTGAGGTCGCCGCTCCATGGGTCGTGATTGAAGAGCTCACGGCACACAAGCTCTACGAGTACCAGCGCCACTTCGACCTGATGCTTCGCCAACACCAGGAACTGGCGAGACTTGAACCCAATCTTGCGGGCCTCCCGCCAACATTCCGAGGAGAACGTTTCGCTGACCACTGGCGAAATCAGTACTCTGACATCTTTGCCGTACTACCCACATCTCAGAGCGCCTTGCGCACTGCGGTACTACGTGAATCCGCCTGCATAAAGCCTGCGAAGGTTGACAAAAGCAAGAAATCAGGCGGCCGCGACGTGGCCGTGTGGTTCTCAATCCTAGAACACCTGGGCGAGAACCCGGAAGCGAAGGTCTATTTCGTCTCGAACAATACAACCGATTTCGGGGAACCGGACAAGTGGCCATTCCCTCTAAATCTAGACCTCGGCGAGAGTGTCCATCGAATCACACACCTCCTAAACTTCGAAGACGCCCTGAAAGAATTCACTGAGGAGGCAGAGGCCCCGGAAGGAATTCAGGAGGCTCTGACCGCGCGTCTCTCCAGCCGCGAGTCGACCGCAACCATGGCACGGGAGGCATGGAGGAGGGTAGGGCGGAGCCACTTCCGAATGAAGGGCGGAGATGCACCCCCGAAAGTGAGAGTTTCCTTCGACTCTATAGAGCCGGTTGAGTGCCGGCGCATCGGGAGCTCCGTGTGGTACTGGTCCAAGGTCAAGTGGCAACTGTACGTACTCCAGCGCCGCCACCTCGACCCGTTGATGATGGAATGGGATACCTCCATCCTCTTCCCTGAGGGTGACACGGCCCCCATTTCCCTCTTGAGAGGCGGGCGCATCGCACCAATCACTCTGGATGAACTCGACGGCGAGCTGAAGGATAGTCTGTCCAGGGATCTCCTTTCCTTCGAAGAGGAAATGACCCAAGAAGAGTATCAAAGCACTATCGATGACGAGGACGCCTCTGATGACCCTAGGAGACTAGCCATCTCTCGGAGACTCCAACGCGAGCAATTCGACTCCCGCAATCTCGACGCTCGATACGCGCTTGTATACAGCCACCGGGTCTTCGATGCGCTCCGTCGCGTGAATGACTCCGTCTACATCACAGACGGGCCAGGAGACTTGGGAGCAGACGCAATCTCCAAATCCCGGGAAGGGCTGATCGCGGTATCAGTCAAAGCCGGAGAAGGGAGACTTCGCATGGCCGACATAGAGGCAGCCATTTTCAACCCCAGCTCACTGACTGACGCCGCTCTACTCGTGACTAGTCGCCACATTTCCAAGAACCTTGAACTGGAGATTGAGGAAGTTCGCCAACACGCACCATGCCCCTTCGAGGTCGCGCATTGGGTGAGCGAACGGGACGACGCCACACTCAGGACAAAGATCGAATCCCTCAGACGGCGAATGGCAGCCCAATAAGTAACGCGTGCCGCGAATGAACTCCGACTTAGAGTCTGCCCGGCCAGCTTCACCGCAGGGCTGTAACACCCGGGTGTTACAGCCTGGTTCGCATCGGACAGTCCGGACAGCATCACTGGCGACGATCCCAAGCGTTTGCGCTGGTCAGGGAGCCATCCGGACAGCTGGACAGCTCGGACACTCTGGAGAGTGATGACAGCATGCGAGGCTAGAGCAGGACGACTGACTCAGAGGGGAGAGGGAGTGACGCAACAGGCCAGCCCTCGGGGGACGTTCCTGAAGATTGCGGATGCCCTGAGGACGGACATCGAGTCCGATCTGAAGGCGACGGAGTTGCCGACCCTTGCGGAGGTCATGGACCGGTTCGGGGTCTCGCGAGGGCTCGCTCTCCGGGCCTTTCGCGTCCTGCGTGCGGACGGGGTGGCCGAACCTGTGCCCGGCGGCCGTTGGCGCGTCATCAGGGGCGACCATGGTGCCGGCCGGAGGTCGCTAACGGAACGGATCTCCGACGTGATGCTCACGGATGACAGTGTCGCCGTGGGGAAGCCCTTCCTGAGCGCTTCCAAGCTCGCTGAACGCCTCGGGGTCGCGCGCCCTACCGTGGCGAAGGCTCTGGCCGAGCTGGAGGCCGCCGGGTTGCTCTCCGAGAGCCGCCAGGGGAAGGCGCGGACTGTACTTGCCCTGCCGGGCGGAGAGGAGCGTTCGTAGCGTGGCCACCACAGGACTGACGGAGTGGGCTTACCCGCTTGCGAAGTCGTTGCTCGCCGAGCCGCTGCCGCGGCGGTGGGCTCACTCGCTCGGGGTCGCTGAGCGGGCCCGGCTTCTCGCGCCGATCCTGGGCGAGGACGCCGAACTGCTGGAGGCCGCGGCCGTCCTTCACGACATCGGCTACTCGCCCGACCTCGCCAAGACCGGCTTCCACCCGCTGGACGGCGCTCGGTACCTCCGGGACGTGGCCGACGCCGACCTGCGGGTTATCCGGCTTGTCGCGCACCACTCCTGCGCGTGGATGGAGGCGGAGGCCCGCGGTCTACGCGATGAGCTGGAGAGCGAATTCCCGAGGGAAGAGCCGCACCTCGCCGACGCGCTCTGCTTCTGCGACATGAACACGACTCCGGACGGGACGCCCACGAATCCCGTGGACCGGGTCAACGAGATCGCGGGACGGTATGGCCCGGACAGCCTGATCGGGATGTTCATCCGCCGGGCGGAGCCGGAGATCCTGGGCTGTACGGCCCGCGTCCTGGAGCGGCTTGCCGCGGTGAAGCGTCAGCCGATGTAGGGAGCCGTTCGGCCCCGGTCCATGGCGTGCTCGATGCGCATGCGCATGGTCGGGTGAACATCGAGTTCGGACAGGTCCGTTGGGGCAACCCAGCGGACCTGCGTCGTCTCGCTGCTCGTACGGAGGTCGCCTCCGACCGGCCGCGCACGGAAGCAGATGGAGAACTGCTGCCTGGCCTCGCCGTCGTCGTACAGCATCACGTGCCCCGGGTCGGTGTAGATCCCCGACATGTCGACGACTTCGGCCTTGATGCCGGTCTCTTCCCACACCTCGCGCACGACGGTGTCACTGATGGACTCGCCGACGTCGTGGCCGCCGCCGGGAAGGGCCCACCGGCCGTTGTCGGACCGCTGGATCATCAGCACCCGCCCGGCCTCGTCCTGGACGAACGCCACGACAGAGGGCACGACAGAGTTGGCCGGCGGCGCGGCAGGGTCGTGCAGGTAGTCGATGCGTCCCATGGTCAGGCTCCCGTCAGGTCGTGATCCATCACCTGGCGCGCGCCTCCCCAGGTCTGTTCGATGCTATTCGCGTATGTGTCGAAGAGGCCGCCGCCCGGCAGGCGCCGCAGGTGCAGGACCGGCGCCATGTACGCGCCGATGCCGTAGACGTGGGTGTTCACCAGCATCTCGTCATCGGCCCGGTACAGGCTGTTGTAGAGCGTCGCGTCGTGCAGCCGGAAGCCGATGTCCGGGTGGCTCGTGAAGAGCGGGCGGTAGTTCATCAGTGCGTTGCGGATCTTCCCGTCCATGACGCGGTGACCTTCGTCTATGCCGCGCTGCTTCACGGCCTCGCAGCCCGGATCGCCGAGGAGTACGCGCACCTGCGCGGTTCCCTCCACCTTGGCCTTGAGGATGTCGAGGAAGACGGGATCCTCCGAAAGCCACAGGCCGGCGTACACGAGCACATCGAGGTGTCGCTCCGCCCGCTCGTACATGTCCCGCCAGAGGTTCGCGGGGACCATGTGTCGGTGCGGGTAGACGGTGACGATCTCCGCCTTGCTCAGGTCGGCCGCACTCTCCACGCCACGCGAGTCGTCCCAGAGCGTCGTCGCGTCGACCTTCAGGAAGGCCGCAGTCGCGTACTGGTGACGCCGGTACGGCACCTTCCCCTGAGTGATCCAGCGCTCCACCGTCTTCGGGTTGACCTCGATCGCCTCGGCAAGGTCGTGAATCGACTTGCCCTGGGCAAGCAGTGCCGACCGTAAGCGCTCGTTGGACATGTCCACCCCCGGTGGGACGTCTTGGGAGCTCTTGACGGTAGCCAGAAGTCCCCGAGCTGTCCACGGACGGGGTAACCAACGCCCCTCACCTGCACCGATTCTGATGGTGCGCCAAGAAGTCCCGGCGCAAAGCCAGGAGGGTCCGCCAGCACGCTTGACGGAACTCCATGCGGTACCTGTAATAGAGGTACCGCATGGAGTTCGCGGCCAGTCGACTGCGGTCTCGATCGGCCGGAGTGCCCGTGAGGGCCGTTCCGTCGCCCCGAGGGCCCCGTGAAACGGGCTCGAAGGAAGCGCCAGTTCATTGACAACTGAATGGGGATCACGCCGCCTCTCCTCGGCCAAGTAGGCGGCCACGCGGTCTCCGCGTGATGAACAGCGCAACGCCCCGATGGTCGTAGGCCGGGTTCGACTCCTGGCCGGGGCACTGGCCCATCCGGCACTCGCCGCACGGGCCCCTTGCTGGGCCGGTCGCCTCTCTCCAAAGACCGCGACGGCCCGGTTTCCCTTCGACACGGAAGAGAGCTCCCATGCAGCGCATGTACGTGGGCGGCCATCAGGCCGTCAGCAGCATTGATTTCGTGGAACTAGCCCTCGGCACGCCGGTTGAGCTGTGGCTCGGCGTGGAGGGCGAGACCGAGAAGGAGCGCGCGGCCCGCCTGGACGCGGCGCGCGACATCCTCGCTGACAACCCGAGCCTGCCGGACGACGTGTCGCGGGTCGCCGCCGAGGCGATCGAGGCGTACGCGCCGGAACTGTTCAACGTCGTCCCGCTGGTCCGGCCGGCCCGGCGGAACCGCTCCCGGAAGGGAGCCGCGGCGTGAGCGCCCTGGTAGCCGTCGAGCGGCCGGCGGTTCCGCCGCTGACGCGCCCGGAGATGGGGCTCGCCGGGGTCGGCGCGCTTGCCGCGGCCGGTGTCGGAGCGCTGGGGCTGATCTCTTCCTTCGACGCGGTCTCGGCTGCGGCTGCTCGGTGGGGGTTCGGTGAGCCGTGGATGCTGCCGGTCGGTATCGATGTGGCGATCCCGGTGTTCACCGTGGCCAACCTGCTGCTGATCCGGATGGACATGGCCCTCGCCTGGGTCAGGTTCGTTCCCTGGATCCTCACCCTGGTGACCTGCGGCCTGAACGTCGCCGCCGGACACGGGATGTGGGCGAAGGTCGCCCACGGCACGATGCCGCTGCTGTGGGTGGTGTTCTCCGAGATCGGGGCCCACATCTACGCGGTGCGGATCGGAGCGGCGACCGGCCGGCGGATGGACAAGATCCGCGCGTCGCGGTGGCTGCTCGCGTTCCCGTCCACGTTCTCGCTGTGGCGGCGGATGACGCTGTGGGAGATCACCTCCTACGCCGACGCCCTCGCCCGCGAAAAGGAGCGCCAGCTCGCCCGCGCCGAGCTCCGCGAGACCTACGGATGGCGGTGGCGATCGAAGACCCCACGCCGCGAACGCGTCCTGCTCCGCCTCGGCGAACTCGCCCCCGAGGGAGCCGAGGAGGAGGCCGCGCCCGAGCCTCCGGCGCCGACCGTCCCGCCGCAGGAGCCGAGCGAGCCGAAGCCCCGCAAGCGGACCGCGCGCCCCAAGAAGCCCGCGACCAAGACCGTACGCACCGCGGCGGAGCTGCTGGCCGCGGCACGGGAGATCACCGCCGACTGGGCCGACGCGGCGATCAACGCGGAGGCGATCCGGACCGAGCTGCACTGCTCCGCAGCGAACTCCCGCACCCTGCGGGACGCGCTGCTCGCCGAGCGAGCCGAGCGTCTGCCGCTGCACTCCATCGACACGCACGCCGACGAGACGGCCGAGGAGGTCGCGGCATGAACACGCTCTTAACCGCCCTCGCCGCCGCCACGCCGCTCGCGGCCGGCTGGTCCGGGCACGTGCTGTGGCTGCGCAAGCGGCTCCGTACCGCCCGCCGCGACCCGCTCACCGGTCTGCGGACCCGCGACGGTTTCACCCGCCGCGCCACCGCGCTGCTGCGCGATGAGCGGGCGGTGGTGATCCTCGCGGACGTCGACCGGTTCAAGCAGATCAACGACCGCCACGGCCACGCCGCCGGCGACACGCTGCTCAAGGCCACCGCCGAGCGGCTCGCGCACTACGTCGGCCCGCACGGGGTCGCCGGACGCCTCGGGGGCGATGAGTTCGCTGCCGTCGTCCTCGACACCCACGGCACCGTCGGCGACCTCCTCACGGTCCTCCACGGCGTGCTCGCCCGCCCCGCCGACCCCACCACCCCCCATATCGCCACCACGGTGTCCCTCGGCTGGGTCCGCGCCATCGACCATCCCGGCGACGACCTGTCCGCGCTCCTGGGTCGCGCGGATGAGGCGATGTATGCGGCAAAGCAGGGCCGCGCGGGTATCAAGCGGGCTGGGCTGGGGCGGCTGTTCGCCACGGTGGCCGGCCGACGCTCCGGACGGCGCGGCGCCCGCACCGACGCCCCGGCGATCGTGGCGGCTGCCTGATGTCCGCCGCGTTCGGGAAGTGCTTCGACCCGACCGGGGCGGAGTTCGGGATACCGACGTTCCCGTGGCGGTACGCCCCCGACGGCTACGCCACCCGCCGCCAACTCCGCGCCCGCGGCCTGCGTCCGGGTGGGCAGCCGGTCGCCGCTCAGGTCATGCGCCACAACCGCGGCCGCAAGTCCGGCGTCCAGGTCGGCTACCTCTACCGGCTCGACCTCGCCAAGCCCGTCCGGCCGATGACGTCCCGCAAGTGGGGAGCTCTCGCCCTCGCGATGCTCGCCCGCCGCACCTGCCCCAAGTGCCGGATCACCTACAGCTACTGCATCCCGACCTCACTCGGGATGTGCGTCCTCTGCGCCCACCCCGACGAACAGCGCGCTGCTTGACCGCCAAAGGGGCAGAAACCCTGCCCCTCAGCAAGGGGGTAGGAACCCTGCCCCTTCTCCAGCCGCAACTGGCTGACGATTCACAGCACGGGCCCGGCCGCCTACCTCTCACAGCGCCGGCCGGGCCCGCCTTTCCCTCCCGAGAGAAGGAAGTTTCAGTGAAGCACCCCGAGGAAGAGAACGAGTTCTTCAACCGACTCGAAGCCGACATGGCCGCCGACCGGTCGGCCGACGCCGGGGCCGACGTGGTCGACCTCGACAAGGCCCGCTCCGCCCGCACTGAGTCGGCCGACCCGCACACCCGACCCGACGCCGACGAGTCGTCCGACTCCCGTGACGGCGAGTCGGGCCACGGGTCGGGCGACCCGTCGGCCCGACGGTTGGTCGACGGTCCGGACGTCGCCGGGCCCGGATACCTCGGCCGCTTGATGGGCGCGAAGCGGCGGGCGATCGTCCCGGCGTGGCTGCGCTCCACGGCCGAACTCAAGACCGCCGCCACCTGGGTCGCGAGCCACTACGCCCACCTGGCCGGGTACCACGCGCTGCGCTCCCCGGTCTACGCCGGGCGTCTCGCGCTCCAGGCCCCTCGCGGCGCCGCCAGGTTCGCGGGCGGCGCGATGCGGTGGGTTGCCGACCGCGAGGGCGAGCCCGTCCGACTCGCCGCCGTGAGGCGCGAGGACGCCGGCGAGTACCTGAAGCTCTCGCGGCAGCGCGACAGGCGGGTCCGACTGCGCACCCTGGTCGCCACCCTCGCCACGCTGGTCGGGACGGGAACCGCGCTCGCGCTGTACGTACTCGCGCCGGGCTGGTTGCAGGCCGTCTCCGTCAGTGCGCTGCTGCTCGCGCTTGGCGCGGCCGGCAGCGCGGCGGACACGCCGGTCGTCAACCGGGCCGTGGAGGTCACCAAGGCCCCCAAGCTCACGTCCGACATCGTGCTGCGCGCGCTCGGCGCCCTCGGCATCCCCGCGATCAATCAGGCGCAGGGCAAGGGCCGGGACGGGTTCACGTTCACCGCGCCGATCACCCGCGACGGGCCCGGCTGGCGCGCCGAGGGCGACCTCCCCTACGGCGTGACCGTCACGGACGTGATCGAGCGCCGCGAGCGGCTCGCCTCCGGTCTTCGTCGGCCGCTGGGGTGCGTGTGGCCGGAGGCGGTGCCGGACGAGCACACCGGGCACCTGGTGCTGTGGGTGGGCGACCAGGACATGAACAAGGCGAAGAAGCCCAAGTGGCCGCTGCTCACCTCGGGCAGCGTCGACCTGTTCAAGCCGGTCGCCTACGGCACCGACCAGCGCGGACGCTGGGTCGACGTCACCCTCATGTACATCGCCGGTGTCATCGGCGCGATCCCCCGCATGGGCAAGACATTCCTGCTCCGCCTGCTCCTGCTCATCGCCGCTCTCGACCCGCGCGCCGAGCTGCACACCTACGACATGAAGGGCACCGGCGACCTCGACCCGGTCGGCAACGCGGTCTCCCACCGGCACGCCGCCGGCGACGACGACGAGTCGATCCTCTACGCGCTCGCCGACTGGCGAGCACTGCGCGAGGAACTCCGGCGCCGGACCAAGGTGATCCGCTCGCTCCCGCGGGACATCTGCCCCGAGTCGAAGGTGACCAGCCAGCTCGCCGACAAGCGCTCCTTGGGCCTGCACCCGATCGTGGTCGGCGTGGACGAGTGCCAGGTGCTGTTCGAGCACCCCGAGCACGGCAAGGAGTTCGAGGAAATCGCGACCGACCTGGTCAAGCGCGGTCCGGCCACCGGCATCGTGATGCTGCTCGCCACGCAGCGCCCCGACGCCAAGTCCCTGCCGACCGGCATCTCCGCCAACGCGGGCGCCCGTTGGTGCCTGAAGGTCATGGGCCAGACCGAGAACGACATGGTGCTCGGCACCTCCGCCTACAAGCGCGGCGTGCGGGCCACCATGTTCGCCTGGGGCGACAAGGGCATCCACTACTTCGTCGGCGAAGGATCCGACGCCCGGATCGTCGCCTCGGTCTACGTGGACGCGCCCGGTGCCGAGACCATCGGCGCCCGCGCCCGCGCCGCCCGCGAGAAGGCCGGACTGCTCACCGGCTACGCGGCTGGCGAAGCCTCCGAGGCGGTGACCGGCCCGGCCTACGACTTGCTCGCCGACATCCTCGCCGTCGTCCCCGCCGCCGAGACCAAGGCATGGTCCGAGACGGTCGTGGCCCGGCTCGCCGAACTCCGCCCCGACGTCTACGACGGCTGGGAGCCCGACTCGCTCACCGCGGCACTCAAGCCGCACGGTATCTCCACCATCCAGGTCGGGCGCCGCGTGGACGGCAAGGTCGTCAACCGGCGCGGCATCGACCGCTCCCACATCACGACCGCGATTGCGGAGCGTGACGGAAAGCGGGACGCAAGCTGACCCCCCGGAGCCGCTAGCGCTAGCGGCACACCCCGCTAACGTTAGCGGCTCCGCTAGCGGCCCATTCCCACCTTGATCAGGCCGTTAGTCGATAGCGGCCTACCTGCGGAAACCCCTGAAACCCGCCCCGGAGGCCCCCGATGACCCCCATCGCCCTTGCTATCGCCTGCCTGACTCTCGTAACACTCTGTTACGCAACTTTGTGTGCGGCCAGCCCTTTCGGCACCTGCCGCAAATGCACCGGCCTCGGCTTCGCCCTCAAGCACGACCGCAAGGGCAAGCCCAAGCGCGGCAAGCCCTGCCGCCGCTGCAAGGGACACGGCATCCGCATACGCGCCGGCCGCTGGCTCTACAACCGCGCCGCCCGCATCCACCGCGACGGCACCCGCTGACCACAACGACTGGAGCCCTGCCGTGAACTTCGAGATCTCCGCCCTACTCCTCTTCGCCGTCGCCTCCGCCTTCGCCGTCAAGACCAAGGCCGCCGGAGCCGCCGCCGCCACCGTCCTGTTCCTCTTCGGCTTCTTCGCCGCCGGGACCGGCGCGTACGAGCCCATCACGAACCTCGTGAAGTCCACCGCCACGTTCGTCTCCGACATCGCCGACTAGGAGGACCCGGCCATGAACGAACCCCTCATCCACCGCCACTGGCTCGCCCACGCCCTCCCCAAGGCCGCCCCGGGCATCGCCACCTCCACGGTGCTGATCCTCGGCCGGATCTGGAACGCCAACGGCGCCGAGCACTCCGTCGGCAACGCCGCCCTGATCGTCGTCCTCGCCGCGGGCGCCGCGACGGCCGGCGCGTTCGCCGCAGCCGGTCGCAACGGGGATGGGGTGCTCGCCGCAACCGCATTCGCCGCCTCGGGCGGGCTCGCGCTCGCCGGAGTCGCCGGGTACGCCGACGGGTTGTCCCTGCCGCTACTGCTCTGGTCGCTCGCCACCGCCGTCGCCTACGGTCTCGCCGCCCGCTACTGGCGGACGGACCGCCGGGCCGCCATCGCACACGAGCGGCACACGGGCGAGCGGCGCGAGGAGCACGCTCACGTCGAGCGCGTGGAAGCCCTCCGCGCCGGAGCACAGATCGAGGTCGCCCGGAGCGGCGCCGCCTACGCCGAGCAGCTCGCCACCGCACTGCTCACCCGCGCGGCCCTGCCCGGCTTCGACCCCAAGGCCCTCGCAGACGCGGGCCTCCCCGAACTACCCAGCGCCAACCACGACTAGCTACGCCCGAGGCGGTCGCCTCTCTCCAAAGACCGCGACCGCCTCGGCTTCTCCGTCCCTTCGACAGAAACAGGAGAACCACCAGCATGACCTATCCGACCCCCGTCCAGCGAGACGGCCGTCGGCCGCTACTGGACGCGGCACTCGCGGCCGCCGCCCGCGGCTGGCACGTCTTCCCCCTCATCCCTGGCGACAAGCGCCCCGCCGTCGCCAACTGGGAGAACCGCGCCACCACTGACCCGGAGCGCATCCGCCGCTGTTGGGCGCACGCGCCCTACAACATCGGCATTGCCACCGGACCGTCCGGGCTGGTCATCGTCGACCTGGACACCGCCAAGAGCTCGCAGGACCGGCCGCCGGCCAAGTGGGACCGCCCCGGCATCCAGGACGGGCACGACGTACTCGTGGCGCTGTGTGAGGACGTGGCCGGGGACGCGGAACTCACCCTGGCGAGCCACACCGTTCGAACCGCGAGCGGCGGGACGCACCTCTACTTCGCCGCGCCCGGGGACGTCGAGCTCCGGAACACCGCGGGCAAGCTCGGGTGGAAGATCGACACCCGCGCCCATGGCGGATACATCGTGGGCGCGGGAAGCTCGCTCACGCGCCAGGCGACCGGGTACCGGGCCGTCGTCGACATGACGCCCGCCCCGCTCCCGGGCTGGCTGCTCGAACTCCTGCGACCCGCGCCCCTGCCGCCGCAGGAACCCATTGCCGTGGAGCTCTCCTCCGACCGGCGGGGCAAGTGGCTGCGCGCCGCCGTCGACGGCGAGCTTCAGCGCGTCGCCAACTCCCAGGCACACGAGCACAACAACGCGCTCTACATCGCCGCCGTCGCCCTCGGACAGCTCGTGGAGGGCGGCGAGCTGGGCGAGGGCGAGGTGACCGCGTGGCTCGCCGCGGCGGCGCTTCAGGTGGGGCAGGGCGACCGCGAGGCGCGGCGCACCATTGCGTCTGGTCTTAAGGCCGGCGCCCGTCGACCCCGGAGGCTCGCGGCATGAGCGCCAACCCGATTCCGCCGCTGCACCTGTACTCGGTCCCGAGCGACCCGCCCGCGGCTCCGGTGGCACCGCCGAAGCGTGAGCGGCCGCGGACCGCGTGGACAGCCGATCAGCTCATGGCCGCGGACTTCCCCGAGCCAAAGTGGGCCGTGCCGGGCATCCTCGCGGAGGGTGTCAGCCTGCTGGCCGGACCGCCGAAGGTGGGCAAGTCCTGGCTGTCCCTCGGGCTCGGGCTCGCCGTGGCGGCCGGCGGCCGCGCGTTCGACTCCGTGCCCGTCCAGGGCGGCCCGGTGCTCTACCTTGCCCTGGAGGACACTCCGCGACGCCTCCAGACGCGCATGGGGAAGGTCCTCGGAGGCCAGAAAGCGCCGGCCGGGCTCA
The DNA here is from genome assembly GCF_033343995.1 of Streptomyces sp. HUAS YS2. Taxonomy (NCBI): domain Bacteria; kingdom Bacillati; phylum Actinomycetota; class Actinomycetes; order Kitasatosporales; family Streptomycetaceae; genus Streptomyces; species Streptomyces solicathayae. The sequence goes on from NZ_CP137573.1 coordinate 3,410,448, forward strand.
CCCTCGTGACCGAGTGCCCGCCCTTCCCGCAGGGCGGCTCCGAGGCGATCGCCCAGTGGCTCGACCGCAACCCGGACGCCCGGATGGTCGTCATCGACGTGTTCGCCAAGATGCGCGGACAGTCCCCGCAAGGCGTCTCCGCGTACGACGCGGACTACGTCGCCGTGGGCTACGCCAAGCGGCTCGCTGACCATTACGGCATCGCCGTCGTCCTGGTCCACCACGTCCGCAAGGCGGGCTCTGATGACTTCCTCGCGGAGGTCTCGGGGACCAACGGCATCGCGGGCGCCGCCGACGCCACGCTCGTACTGAAACGCGCCCGCGGCAAGGCAGACGGCATCCTCCACGTCACTGGGCGCGATGTCGACGAGGCCGAGTACGCGCTCCAGTTCCAGGCCGCCTCCGGCGCCTGGCAGTTGCTGGACGGCCCCGTCTCAGACCACACCGTCGGCGACACCCGCGCCGCCGTCATCAAGTTCGTCCGGGCCAACCCAGGGGCGAAGCCGAAGGACATCGCCGCGGCGATGCCGCACCTCGACGCCGACACGGTCCGCCGCACCTGCTCCCGCATGGCCGCCGACGGCCAGCTCACCAAGGACCCCGGCGGCCGGTACTACCCGGACACCCAGAGCCGCACGCAGGCCGCCGGAGGGGCGTCCGAGCCGTCCGACTGTCCCGACACCGCACCCGACCAGCCCGAATGCTCCGGACAGTCGTCACTGGAACTGTCCGGGCTGTCCGGCTCCGCGTCAGACCAGCAGGAGGTCAGCCGATGACATCCACCACCCGCCGCCGCCAGCCCCCAGTCGACGAGTGGCTGCCACTGAGCGACGCACTTGTGGAAATGAAGATCACGCGCGCCACCTGGTACCGCTGGCGCAACCGCGGATATGGCCCGGAGGCCAAGCGCTACCCCAACGGACGGCTGCATATCCGCCGGAGCGTCTTGGACGCGTTCATGGATGAACTGGAGACCGCGTGACCGAGTGGAGCTACACCGTGCGGATCTGGAGCATCCGCAAGCGGCCGTACCGCAAGCCGTTCCAGCTCCGCTGGCAGGTGGGCACTCGACCCCATTCCGAGTCCTTCCTGACCCGCGGGCTCGCCGAGAGCAGGCGCGCTCAGTTCGTCACGGCCGCGCGCGAGGGCGAGCCGTGGGACGTCGACAGCGGGCTGCCGAAGTCGATGGTGCAGAAGGCTAAGGACATCTCTTGGTACCAGCACGCCAGGAACTACGTGGAACTGAAGTGGAACCACTCCCCCGCTTCCACCCGCCGGAATCTCGCCGAGGCCATGGCCACGGTGGCTCTCGCCCTGGTGAAGGACACCAAGGGCATGAGCGACCACAAGGCCGTGCGCCGCGCGCTCTACACCTGGGGATTCAACGTGCACCGCTGGAAGGAAGAGCCGCCGGCCGACGTCGCCGAGCTGCTCACGTGGGTGGAGCGGAAATCCGTGGCCACCTCTGCTCTCTCCGACCGGATGCTCGTGCGCAAGGCTCTGGACGCCTGCTCACGCCGACTGGACGGCAAAACGTCGTCGGGATCGGTCATCGCCCGGAAGCGCGCCATCTTCCACCAGGCCCTCGGCTTCGCCGTCGACGCCGAGCTGCTGGCAGAGAACCCGCTCGCCACCGTGAAGTGGAAGGCACCCGAGCGGGTGGAGGAACAGGTGGACCCGGAGTGCGTTCCGGACCCCGAGCGGGCAGCCGCGCTTCTGGCGGCCGTACGGAAGCAGGGAAGCCGCGGAAAGCACTTGGAGGCGTTCTTCGGGTGCATCTACTACTCCGCCGCCCGCCCCGGCGAGCTGGTGGGGCTCCAGCTCCAGGACTGCGACCTCCCCCGCCGCGGCTGGGGTGTGCTTCGCCTCCGGGAGAGCCGGGCGCGCTCCGGGAGCTCCTGGACGGACACGGGCGAGGCGCACGACCGGCGCGGGCTCAAGCACCGGGCGCGGAAGACGGTGCGGTACGTGCCGATCCCGCCCGAGCTGGTGGCGATGCTCCGGTGGCACGTCACCCTCTACGGCGCCCACGCCGACGGCCGGCTCTTCCGTACGGCCCGAGGCGGCATGGTGCAGGAGAGTGGCTATGGCGAGGTCTGGGCGAACGCTCGCGAGGACGCGCTCACGCCTGCCGAACGCACGACGAAGCTGGCCAAGCGGCCTTATGACCTTCGTCACGCGGCCGTCTCGACGTGGCTCAGTTCGGGGGTAGAACCACAGCTCGTGGCGCAGCGCGCCGGCCACAGTACGGGCGTCCTCTTCCGGGTGTACGCGAAGTTCCTGAAGGGCGGCGACGAGGCAGCGAACGCCAAGATCTCGGCCCGCCTTCGCGAGCGGAGCGCGCCTTTGCCCAAGTCGGTCTAGCCGCAACCCAGCCGCTGGTCCGTGCTCGCCATCCCTGACCAAGACATCGGCCCCTGATCTGCGCGCAGCGGGTCAGGGGCCAGCTCTATCGCGTGGCGCCGCCAGCGCCAATTCCCACCATCAGCGTACTGTCTCTGATTTAGGCGCAGACTGTTCATTCGGGATTCAAATGCCCAGCACACGTACCGCCAACGCGGTCGCTATTCCGCCCGTCTGGGCAGGTAGTGTTCTTCCATTTGACCCCTGCGATGGATGCTCCAGTGAGGTCCGCACCAGTCAGATCGGCACCTGTCAGGTCAGCCTCGTCCAGATTGGCACCCCTCAGATCGGCGTCACGAAGATCCGCATTGAGCAAGCTGGAGTTCTCAAGGCTTGCGGATGGGGGCGGCTTCGGCGGCGGGTTCGAGGCCCACGCGAATGCAACAATTCCGACAGCAGCTAGAGATGTCGCGAGGAGCAACAGTTTCAAAGTCCCCTTGAATCTTGCTTCTAGCACCCGATTCTGGGCGACCTGTTGGATCGACTCGATCCACACTTCGATTTGACCGATGCGATCCTCCTCTTGCCTAACTTCCGCTCGTTTTCTCTTTTTTGCGGCTGCATCTCGCCGCGCCTCCGTCTGAGCCAAGTCATCCATGAGCGACTGGGGAGTATCCCAGATTCCCAGTTGACTTGGTGTTGCGTTAAAGAACTCAACCGCAGCCTTAACGCTGTCGGTCGGGTGTTCCCACTCTCGAGCGAGTTGGTCAATCGTGACTACCACAGGAACCAGCAGGCGGACCGCAAGCCAGATCGCTGCCACCACGGCCGCCAGCCCTACGACAGCGCCGCCGATGGCAACCCCCAGCCGCCAGCTCCACTCCAACTTGCCGATGTTGGAGAGCTGGCTGCCCGCCAGCAATGCTGCACCCACGGCGGCCGAGCTCGCGATCATCCACTTCGCCGCTTCGCGGATCTTGTCGTTCGCCTTGTTCAGCGCAGCGAATTCCGAGGAAGAATCATCGGGAGGAGTGGCTTCATCCAAGCTTTGTCCGACCATGAATACCTCACTCGACGATGGAAGGCTTGAGGATAACCGGGGGCCTAATCGGGATGACGATAGGATTTCGGCCTCTCCCAGGCAACTCCCTCCTCTTTCGTTCAAATGCCGGACCGTAACGCCCATAACCGACTGTTCGACCGACCCTCTTACCCCCCGATGACGCCTTTCCCAACTCAATTCCGTAGCGATCCAGTGCCGCAGCGATTTCCTTCCGAGGAAGCACTGACCCTTCGGAAACGGTAAGACTGGAAGAGATCTCTTTTGCGGAATAGGGAACTCTCAATTCCCCTCCAGAGACTTCACCTCGAAGAAGAGGGACCAAGAGGCGTCGATTTTTCTTCCCTGCCCGAACTTGCGCTAGGACCGGCCTAGCATCTTCCCTGTTAACGTGAACAGCAATGACCTGGCCGATCAATTGGCCATCTTTCGAGACGAGGGTCACGCCTTCACTCGACGTCAAATCAGACAGCTTCATCTCGACTCCCTTGAGGCCCGCATCTTCCAGGGACTGCTCCTGTTCAGCATCACTGCAATACGCAGTACAGGCAGCGCCACTGCGGCCGATGGGATGAACGCGCACACGACCCTCGGGCCGCGGAGGGCAAGATCCTCACTCAACTACAGCGCAGCAGCCCGCCAGGCGCGGCATGCCCTCAGCAGCGACGGCCGCGCGCCGGCAGGTCCCGTCCACACTCCGTCCAGACACGCTGATAGAGAGCGTGATCGAGCGAGACAGCGTGAGACAGTCCCGCCCTGCGCCACTTGCACAGCAGAACGGCCCCTGATCGCGTTTCCGCAGATCAGGGGCCGTTCCATCGCGTGGCGGCGCCAGGATTCGAACCTGGGTAGGCTAAGCCGACGGATTTACAGTCCGCTCCCATTGGCCACTCGGGCACACCGCCATGGGATGTCGCCGGTGGAGCCGCTTTTTCGGCGGTGCTCCGGGGCAACGACGTAAACGATACCCGATGTGCGGGGGTGCTTCGCCACCGGATTGATCAGCGGTTCGGGCGGGGGCGGGTGGCTAGGCTTTGGGCTGTAACCACACGCATCCGCCGCGCACGCGCGAAGGCATTCGACGCAAGGAGCCACACGTCATGGCCGACTCCAGTTTCGACATCGTCTCCAAGGTCGAGCGGCAGGAGGTCGACAACGCCCTCAACCAGGCCGCCAAGGAGATCTCGCAGCGCTACGACTTCAAGGGCACCAACGCCTCCATCTCCTGGTCGGGAGAGAAGATCCTGATGCAGGCGAACGGCGAGGAGCGGGTCAACGCGATCCTCGACATCTTCCAGTCCAAGCTGATCAAGCGCGGGATCTCGCTGAAGTCGCTGGACGTCGAGGGTGAGCCGCAGCTGTCCGGCAAGGAGTACAAGCTCTTCGCCTCCGTCCAGGAGGGCATCTCCCAGGAGAACGCCAAGAAGGTCGCGAAGGCCATCCGCGACGAGGGCCCCAAGGGCGTCAAGGCGCAGGTGCAGGGCGACGAGCTGCGGGTCAGCTCGAAGAGCCGGGACGACCTGCAGGCCGTGCAGGCGCTGCTCAAGGGCAAGGACTTCGACTTCGCCCTGCAGTTCGTGAACTACCGGTAGTCCCCGGACTGCCGCGTCCGAAAACCGCCAGCTCCTCCGCCTGCCCGCGCGCAGACTGGCAGGCGAGGAGAGGAGACGTCATGGACGACGTGTACGCATACGTCGACGGGCCGCTCGGCCGGATGCTGCTGGTCGGGCGGGTCGGCGAGGACGGGCGGACCGCGCTCGCCTCGCTGTCGCTGCCCGGTCAGAAGGGGGCCGTCGCCGTCCGTGACGGGTGGCGGCTCGCGCCGGAGGCGTTCACCGAGATCGCGGCGCAGCTCGGCGAGTACTTCGCCGGGCGGCGGGAGCGGTTCGACGTCGCCGTCGCGCACAGCGGGACGGACTTCCAGCGGCGCGTCTGGGAGGCCCTGGAGGAGATTCCGTACGGGACGACCGTCACGTACGGGGACATCGCCCGGAAGGTGGGTTCGTCCGGTGCCGGGGTACGGGCCGTCGGGACCGCGATCGGGCGCAACCCGCTGCTCGTGGTGCGGCCCTGCCACCGGGTGATCGGGGCGGACGGTGCCCTGCGCGGGTACGCGGCCGGCCTGGAGCGCAAGGAGAGCCTCCTCGCGCTGGAGGGCGCTGCGTAGCCGTGGACACCCTGTTCCCCCGCGAGCGGGCCGTCGTCGCGCCCGGTGCCGTGCACGTGCCCGGGTGGCTTCCGGCCGCGCGGCAGCGGGAGTTGGTGGCCGCGTGCCGGGAGTGGGGGCGCGGGCCCGTCCCGTACCGGCACATCGTGCTGCCGGGCGGCGGGGTGATGTCCGTGCAGTCGCTGGGCCTCGGGCGGCGCTGGGTGCCGTATCGGTACGTGGACGACGTCGCCGTCGAACTGCCCGACTGGCTCGCCGCGTTGGGGCGGGAAGCCGTCGCCGAGGCGTACGGGGAGGACGGCGGCTACGCGCCCGACACCGCGTTCGTGAACTACTACGACGCGGGCGCCGGCGCGAAGATGGGCATGCACCAGGACAAGGACGAGCGCTCCGGCGCGCCGGTCGTGTCGCTGAGCCTGGGCGACCGGTGCGTGTTCCGGTTCGGGAACACCGAGACGCGCGGAAAGCCGTACACCGACGTGGAGTTGGCCTCCGGGGATCTGTTCGTGTTCGGCTTGGCCTCGCGGTTCGCGTACCACGGGGTGCCCAAGGTGATGCCCCACACCGCTCCCCCGTCCCTCGGGCTCTCGGGGCGGCTGAACATCACCCTGCGCGAGACCGGGCTCTAGCGTTCGCGGGAGTGGCCGAAGAAGATCCGGTACGCGATCAGCAGCACCAACGAGCCGCCTATCGCGGACAGCCAGGTCGCGCCGTCGTAGAAGTCCGCGGTGATCGGGCGGTCCAGGAAACGGGCGGAGAGCCAGCCGCCGATGAAGGCACCGACGATGCCGATGACGGTCGTGCCGACGATGCCGCCCGGGTCGCGGCCGGGCAGCAGGATCTTGGCGGCGACGCCGGCGAGCAGGCCCAGGACGATCCAGCTGACAATGTTCATGTCCGGTAGGACGCCCGGCCGGACGCCGCGGTTGCCGCGGGCCGTAACCTGCCGCGCATGACACACGAACTGCGGCGCACGCTCGGGGTCTTCGACGCCGTCGTCATCGGGCTCGGCGCGATGGTCGGGGCGGGGATCTTCGTGGCGCTCGGGCCCGCGGCCGGCGCGGCCGGTTCCGCGCTGCTGCCCGCGCTGGGCCTCGCCGGGCTCGTCGCGTACTGCAACGCCATGGCCTCGGCCCGGCTGGCGGCCCTCTACCCGGCCTCGGGCGGCACGTACGTGTACGGGCGCGAACGCCTCGGGCCCTTCTGGGGGTACCTCGCGGGCTGGGCGTTCGTCGTCGGCAAGACGGCCTCGTGCGCGGCGATGGCGCTCACGGTCGGCGCGTACGCCTGGCCGGACCAGGCGCACGCGGTAGCGGTCGCCGCTGTCGTCGCACTGACGGCCCTGAACTGCACCGGCGTACAGAAGTCGGCGCTGGCCGCGCGGGTGATCGTGGCGTTGGTCCTCGCGGTCCTGGCGGCGGTCGTGGTGGTGTCCTTCGGCGCCGGTGAGGCGGGGCGGCTCTCGGTGGGCGCGGACGCCTCGGCCGGCGGGCTGCTCCAGGCGGCCGGGCTGCTGTTCTTCGCCTTCGCCGGGTACGCGCGGATCGCCACGCTCGGCGAGGAGGTGCGGGACCCGGCGCGCACGATCCCCCGGGCGGTGCCGATCGCGCTCGGCATCGCGCTGGCGGTGTACGCGGCGGTCGCCGTGGCCGTCCTGGCGGTCCTGGGCACGGACGGGCTCGCCGCCTCGGGGGCGCCGCTGTCGGACGCGGCACGGGCGGCGGGCGCGGACCGGCTGGTGCCGGTGGTCCGAGTGGGCGCGGCGGTGGCGGCGCTGGGCTCGCTGCTCTCGCTGATCCTCGGTGTCTCCCGTACGACGCTGGCGATGGCCCGCGACGGGCACCTGCCGACCCCGCTGGCGGCCGTGCACCCCCGCTTCCAGGTGCCGCAGCGGGCGGAGCTGGTCGTGGGCGCGGTGGTGGCCGTGGTGGCGGCGACGGCGGACGTGCGGGGCGCGATCGGGTTCTCGTCGTTCGGGGTGCTGGTCTACTACGGGATCGCGAACGCCGCCGCCTGGACGCTGGGGCCGCGCGCGCGGGTCCTGGCGGGCGTGGGGCTGGCCGGCTGCGGGGCGCTGGCGTTCGCGCTGCCGTGGACGTCCGTCGCGGCGGGCGCGGGGGTGCTGGCGGCGGGGGTGGTCGCGTACGCGGTGCGGGAGGGACGGCGCTGAGGCGGGCCGAGGGCGGGGGTGCCTTCAGGCTGCGGGGGTGTGGTCAGGCTGCGGGGTGTCGTCGGACGGCAGGAGTGTGGTCAGGCGAGGACGACCGTGAGGCCCGTCGCCTCCAGCGTCGTGACGATCCGGTCGAACGTGGGCGGCTGGTGCCGGGCGAGCGGGCGGACGCCCAGGCACGCGCGGGCCGTGTCGGCGTCGTGCCAGACCAGGGTGTCGCCCACGCCCACGACCAGGTTCTTCGCGAGCCCGTGGAGGTTGTCGGCGACATAGCCGCCGGGGCCCAGGACCGCCTCGCCCAGCGCGCAGTGGAAGGAGTCCGCGTCGACGACGTGTCGGCCGTCCAGGTGGTACGTGGCGACGCCGGCGCCGTAACCGGGCAGGTCCCAGGCGCGGCGCTCGGCCTGGACCAGCCACTCGCGGCGGGTGCCCGACGGGAACCGCGCCCAGGTGCCCGGCTCCTCCGGGCGCTGCCACCACCACAGGTCCCAGATGCCGCCGATCCCGGGGACGCGCAGGTCGCAGCGGTCGACGAGGACGGTGAGGTCGAACAGGCCGTAATGGCGCCGGGACGGCTTCAGGTCCACCAGGCGGGCGCGCCCCTCGAAGTGCGCGACGACGCCCATGTACGCCAGGCGCTGGAACATGACGGCGGCCGGCAGGTCCTCCGTCCCGGTCTCCAGCGCGTCGCGCAGCGGGCCCCGTGGGGAGCAGCCGAGGAACGTGACCTCGGTGTGCGTGCGCTCCTCCGGTTCGTCCGGCGAGACGCGCACCAGATTGACGCAACGGGTCTCGGCGGCCGCCGGTCCGTCCTCGCCGTCGTCGGCGTACTCGGGATGCGGCCACGTCACCGCCTCCACCGTGACCACGTCCCCCGTCCGGGCGAGGACCCGTACGTCCTCCAGCAGTCGCAGCTGCTCGTCGGCGGTGCGTACGAGCAGCTCGCCCAGCGGCGCGGTGCCCGCCACGGTCGCCTCGGCGACGGCGCGGGCGAGTTCGCCGCGCGGCTCGGCGCAGCCGCGCAGCTCGAAGCGGGCGCGGTGGGACGGGCCGGGCTCGGCGAACAGGCCGTCGACGTCCTTGCACAGCGCCAGAACCCCGTCGCCGTAGGCGGACGCCGGGGCCCTCGGGTCGGTCTCCAGGGCGTACTTCGGAGAGTCCATCAGCGGCTCGCGAACGGCTGGTCCGTACGGACGATCTCCTTGCCCAGCGGGAGCAGGGAGACCGGGATCAGCTTGAAGTTCGCGATGCCGAGCGGGATGCCGATGATCGTGATGCACAGCACGATGCCGGTGGTGATGTGGCCGAGCGCGAGCCACCAGCCCGCCAGGACGAGCCACAGCACGTTGCCCACGCAGGACGGCGCGCCCGCGTCCCGCCGGTCGACGACCGTGTACCCGAAGGGCCAGAGGGCGTAGACGCCGATCCGGAAGGCGGCCAGGCCGAAGGGGATGCCGATGATCGTGATGCAGAGCAGGACGCCCGCCAGCAGGTAGCCGAGGAACATCCAGAATCCGCAGAGGATCAGCCAAATGACGTTGAGGAGTGTCTTCATGGGCGACGACCTGCCATTTGCTCGAGTCGGGCGATGCGCTCCGCCATCGGCGGGTGCGTCGAGAACATCTTCGTGAGCCCCCGGCCCGGCCTGAACGGGTTCGCGATCATCATGTGGCTGGCGGTCTCGATCTTGGGCTCGGGGGGCAGCGGCAGCTGTTTCGTGCCCGCTTCGAGCTTGCGCAGCGCACTGGCCAGGGCGAGCGGGTCACCGGTCAGCTGGGCGCCGGAGGCGTCCGCCTCGTACTCCCGGGACCTGCTGATGGCGAGCTGGATCACCGAGGCGGCGATCGGGCCGAGGATCGCGACCAGCAGCATGCCGAGCAGGCCCGGGCCCTCGTCGTCCTCCGACCGGCCGACCGGGATCAGCCAGGCGAAGTTGACCAGGAACATGATCACGGAGGCGAGCGCGCCCGCCACCGACGAGATCAGGATGTCCCGGTTGTAGACATGGCTCAACTCGTGGCCGAGGACACCGCGCAGCTCGCGCTCGTCCAGGATCTGGAGGATTCCCTCCGTGCAGCACACCGCCGCGTTGCGCGGGTTCCGGCCGGTCGCGAAGGCGTTGGGGGCCTGGGTCGGCGAGATGTAGAGCCGGGGCATGGGCTGGCGGGCCTGCGTGGAGAGCTCGCGCACCATCCGGTACAGGGCGGGCGCCTCGAACTCGCTCACCGGCCGGGCCCGCATGGCCCGCAGCGCCAGCTTGTCGCTGTTCCAGTACGCGTACGCGTTGGTACCGAGCGCCACGACCACCGCGACGATCAGGCCGGTACGCCCGAAGAAGCTGCCGATGAGGATGATGAGGGCCGAGAGCCCTCCGAGAAGTACGGCGGTCCTCAGCCCGTTGTGCCGGCGGTGCACGGTACGCCCTCCAAGTGGTACGGCAGGGGAACCCTTTGCTGGGTGCTGGTCCACCCGTCCAGTGGACCCTCCCGTACAGGTCAACGCCAGGCGGGAGGCGCGGGTTCCCCTGGCCGCACGGGGCGTGCCGGGGCGTGCTCTGGGCCGTACGGGTGACTAGCGCTGGGCCGGGACCGGGGTCTTCTCCAGGCCGACGGCCTCCAGGGCCGACGCGACCGGCTCGACCTCACTGGTGCAGTGGGCGCAGCGGGTGGCGATCGCCGGGATCTCGCTGAAGCAGGCCGGGCAGTCGCGCTTCTCCGACTTGACGTCCTTCGCCTCCTCCTTGGCGAACCTCTCCTGGACCTTCGTCATGGGGACGACGATGCAGAAGTAGAGGACGGCGGCGGTGATGACGAACGCTATGGCCGCGGAGATCGCCAGACCGTACGGGAAGATCGTCTTGCCGACATGAAACTTCGCCTCGCTGAAGTCGCCGACCGAGCCGGTCGCGAGACCGATGAGCGGGGTGATGAACGCCTTGCTGAAGCCGGTGACGACAGCCGTGAAAGCCGAACCGACGGCCAGACCGATGGCCATCGAGACGACGTTCCCGCGAAGTATGAAGTCCTTGAAACCGTTCAGCACGGCGCTGCTCCTCGATGCTTTTCTGTGTGGGGGATCAGAAGAGGCCGATCGCCGCGAAGCGGAGCGCGAACTGCGGGTAGCCCGACAGGACGACGCCCGCCAGGGCCGTCAGCACGATCGCCAGGGTCACGGGGGCCGGGACCCGGTGCCGGACCGGCTCGCCCTCGGGCGCCCGGAACAGGACGGCCGTCCACCGCAGGTAGTAGTACAGGCCGATCACGACGTTGACGCCCATGACGACCGCCAGCCAGCCGAGGCCCGCGTCCACCGCCGCGGAGAAGACCGTCACCTTGGCGAAGAGGCCGATGATACCGGGCGGCAGACCCGCCAGATTGAGCAGGAAGAAGCCGAGCACGAGCGCGACGACCGGGGCGGCGGCGTACAGACCGCGGTAGTCCGCGATCCGGTTCTCCGGGTGCGTGCGGCCGACCAGGGCGACGACGGCGAACGCGCCGAGGTTCACGACGGCGTACATCACGGCGTACGCGACGGTCGCGCCGATCTGGTCGTCGCTGGTGTACGCGGCGGCCGCGATCGGCACCAGCAGGTAGCCCGCCTGGGCGACGGAGGACCAGGCGAGCAGCCGCACCGCGCTCCCCGGCCGGTCGGCCGCCTGGCGCAGCGCGCCCACGTTGCCGACCGTCATGGTCAGCGCGGCAAGCACGGCCAGGGCCGGGCCCCACACGTCGGCGTACGTCGGGAAGGCGACGACGGTGACCAGGATCAGGCCGGTGAAGCCGACCGCCTTGCCGACCACGGAGAGGTACGCGGCGACCGGCAGCGGGGCGCCGACGTAGGTGTCCGGGACCCAGAAGTGGAACGGTACGGCCGCTGTCTTGAAGGCGAAGCCGACCAGGGTCAGCACGACGCCGGTCTGGGCGAGGACGTCCAGCTGCCCGGGGACGTCGTCGAGCCGGTGGGCCAGCTCGGTCAGGTGCAGGGTGCCGGTCGCGGCGTACACGAAGCTGACGCCGAGCAGGGTGACGGCGGTGGCGGTGACCGAGGAGAGGAAGAACTTCAGCGCCGCCTCGCTCGACATCCGGTCCCCGCGCCGCAGGCCGACCAGCGCGAAGGCAGGCAGCGAGGCCACTTCGAGGGCGACGACGAGGGTGGCGAGGTCGCGGGAGGCGGGCAGCAGCGCCGCGCCGGCGGCCGAGGACAGCAGCAGGAACCAGTACTCGCCGGCCGGCAGCCTCGCCTCCGAACCCTTCGCGTCGGAGGCCTTCGTGTCGGGGAGCGAGAGCAGGGCGGTGACGAACGCGCCGCCGAGCACCAGGAACTGGATGACCAGGGTGAACCGGTCGGCGGTGTAGCTGCACGCCTGCACGTCGGTGGTGAGGCAGAAGGTCGAGCGGTCCGCCGCGCGCAGCGGCAGCAGGAGCACGATCGAGGCGGCCAGGCCGGCGATCGCGGTCCAGCCGAGCAGCTGCTTGCGCGCCGCCGGGACGAACAGGTCGGCGACGAGGACGACCAGGGCGACGAGGGCGACCAGGGTCGGCGGCGCGATCGCGAGCCAGTCGACGGACTGGACGAGGCTCGCGTCGGCCGCCTGCGTGAGGCCTGCGGCGGACTGGGTCGCGGCGGTTGGGGTCACTGCTTGCCTCCGGCGAGGAGCTGCTGCACGGCCGGGTCGGTGAGGCCGAGGAGGACCGCGGGCCAGAGGCCGGCGACGACGGTGAGGGCGACGAGGGGCGTCCAGGCGGCGAACTCGTACCCCTGGACGTCGGCGATCCGCGCCTCGCCCGCGGGCCGCGCGCCGCCCATGCAGACGCGGCGGACGACGAGGAGGAGGTACGCGGCGGTGAGCAGGGTGCCGAAGGCGCCGATCGCCATGAACGTGAGGAACGCGGGGCGGCTGAGGCCCGCGGCCGGTTCGAAGGCGCCGAACAGCGCCAGCATCTCGCCCCAGAAGCCGGCCAGGCCGGGCAGTCCGAGGGAGGCGACGGCGGCGAAGGCGAGCAGTCCGCCGAGGCGCGGGGCGCGGCCGTAGAGGGCGGCGCCGGTGGCGCCGGCGAGGGTGTCGAGGTCGGCCGTGCCGTAGCGGTCCTTCAACGCGCCGACCAGGAAGAACAGCAGGCCGGTGATGAGGCCGTGGGCGATGTTCGCGAACAGCGCGCCGTTGACGCCGGTGGGGGTCATGGTCGCGATGCCGAGGAGTACGAAGCCCATGTGGCCGACGGACGAGTACGCGATGAGGCGCTTGAGGTCGCCCTTGTTGCCGGGCTTCGCGAGGGCGAGGCAGGCGAGCGATCCGTAGACGATGCCGGCGACGGCGAAGGCGGCGAGGTACGGGGCGAAGACCCGCATGCCGTCCGGGGCGATCGGGAGGACGATCCGGACGAACCCGTACGTACCCATCTTCAGCAGCACGCCGGCGAGGAGCACGGAGCCGACGGTCGGGGCGGCGGTGTGGGCGTCCGGGAGCCAGCTGTGCAGCGGCCACATCGGGGTCTTCACGGCGAGCCCGATCCCGATCGCCAGAACGGCGATGACCTGCACGGACGTGGTCAGCCCACGGCCGTTGTCAGTGGCCAGTGCCACCATGTCGAACGTGCCCGCCTTCAGTCCGATGAGGAGCAGGCCGAGCAGCATCACGACCGAACCGAGCAGCGTGAAGAGGATGAACTTCCAGGCGGCGGCCTGCCGCCCCGCACCGCCCCAGCGGGCGATCAGGAAGTACATCGGGACGAGCACCATCTCGAAGGCCAGGAAGAACAGCACGAGATCGAGGACGGCGAAGGTCGCCAGCGTGCCGGACTCGAGGACGAGGAGCAGCGCGACGAAGCCCCTGGGGGACGGGCCCGCGGGCATCTTGAAGTAGCTGTAGAGCGCGCAGAGGAACGTCAGCAGCGCGGTCATGACCAGCAGGGGGAGGGAGATGCCGTCGACACCGAGGTGGATCCGCACGTCGAGTGCGGGGATCCACTTGATGTCCGTCGTGGCCTGCATCCTCGACGGCTGGTCGTGGTCGAAGCCGAGCGCGAGGACGATCGCGGCGGCCAGGATCACGGCGGTGACCGTCACGCCGTGGCGGAGCACGGCCTGGTCCGGGGACTTCCCCTTCAGCCCGGGCGGGGCCGGCAGGAGAGCCGCGGCGGCGCCGAGGAGCGGGCCGGCGACGATCAATGCGAGAAGGAACTGCATCACGGATTCGCTGATATCGATCACGGCTCACGATCCGGCGTTGACGTTGGCAAGGACGACGGCGGTGATCGCCAGGACCACGGAACCGGCGAGCAGGACGCTCAGGTAGGTCTGCACGTTTCCGGTCTGGGCGCGGCGGACCAGCCACCCCAGGCCCTTGGTGCCGCTGCCCGCGCCGCTGACGTACGTGTCGACGACCTCGCGGTCCAGGAAGCGGACCAGGCCGGCCGCGGCGACGACGGGGCGGACGAACAGGCGGTCGTACACGGCGTCGAGGTGGAAGCCGGCGGCGGCGTGGCGGTGCAGCGGGCCGAGGAGCAGCCGGCCGGGGTCGGCGGGGTCCTCGGACGGGTGCGGCAGGTGCAGGGCCTCGGCCTCGACCTGACCGGCCTCGGCGTCGGGGTGCGCGACGGTCGCGGCGAGCGCGGGGGCGGGCGCCTTGGCCCGGAGGGTGTTCCACACCGCGTACGTGATCACCGCGCCGACGAGGGCGACGCCGGTGCCGAGCACCGCGGTGGTGACGGTCGGGGTGAGCGCGTGCCCGTCGAACCAGTCGTCGAGGTACGCGACGGTCAGCCCGAACCCGAGGGACGGGACGGCCAGCACCCACAGGACGGCGTTCATGGTGATCGGCTGGCGGCCGTGATCCGGGGCCTCGGCGCCGCGGCCGCGGAAGGCGAGCAGCCAGAGGCGCATCGCGTAGGCGGCGGTGAGGAGGGCGGTGACGAGGGCGGCGATCAGGACGATCCAGCCGGCCCCGGCGGGGGCGACGGTGCGGTCGCCGAGCGCGGTGTGCTCGGCGGCCACCAGGACGGCTTCCTTGGAGAAGAAGCCGGCGAACGGCGGGATCGCGGCGAGCGCGAGCAGGGCGACGGTCATCGTCCAGTACGCGTCCGGGATCCGCTTGGCCAGCCCGTCCATCCGGGACATCGCCGCGAGCGAGTTCGTGCCGGCCGCGTGGATGACCACACCGGCGGCGAGGAACAGCAGGGCCTTGAACGCGCCGTGCGAGAGGAGGTGGAAGACGGCCGCTCCGCGGTCCCCGACGGCCAGTGCGCCAGCCATGTAGCCGAGCTGGCCGATGGTCGAGTAGGCGAGGACGCGCTTGATGTCGTCCTGGGCGAGCGCGGCGAGCGCCGAGCCGGTCATCGTCACGGCGGCCATCACGGCGAGCACGGTCAGCGCGGCGGCGGAGGCGGCGAAGACCGGCAGCAGCCGGGCCACGAAATAGATACCGGCGGCGACCATCGTCGCGGCGTGGATGAGCGCCGAGACGGGGGTGGGGCCGGCCATCGCGTCGGGGAGCCAGGTGTGCAGCGGGAACTGCGCCGACTTGCCGGCCACGCCGGCCAGCAGGAGCAGCGCGACCAGGGTCGGGTGGTCGAGCCCGCCGGTGGCGACGGAGCCGAGGATCCCGGTGATCCGGAACGTGCCGGCGTCCGTGGCGAGCGCGAACAGGCCGATCAGGAAGGGGACGTCGCCGAGCTTGGTGACCAGGAAGGCCTTCAGGGACGCGGAGCGCGCCTCGGGGGTCTCCCAGTAGTGGCCGACGAGGAAGTACGAGCAGATGCCCATGATCTCCCAGCCGACCAGGAGCACCATCAGGTCGCCGGAGTAGACGACCAGCAGCATCGCGGAGGTGAAGAGCGAGACGAGCGCCGCGTACGACGGGTAGCGCGGGTCGTGACGGAGGTAGCCGGTCGAGTAGACCTGCACGCAGGTCGCGACGAGGCCGACGAGTACCGCAACCAGGGCGGCGAAGCCGTCGATGTACAGGGCCAGGTCGATCGGGACGGAGCCGGTCGGGGTGAGTTCGGTGGACGCGACGATGGGCCTCCCACCGCCCTGGCGTCCCGCGACGACGGCGGCGAGGACGAACGCGGCGAACGTCGGGAGGACGGCGAGGGGCCGGACCATTCCGGGCGCGGTCCGGCCGAGGAGCAGGCCGGCGACGGCGCCGAGGAAGGGAAGCAGGGGGACGAGGACGGCGAGGGTCGTCGTGGTCACGCGGCGGCCTCCGCCTTCTCGTCACCGGCCGCGGGGGCCTGGTCGGTCTCGGCGTTGTCACGGAGCCGGTCGACGTCCGAGGTGCCGCGGTTGCGGTACACCATCAGGACGATCGCGAGACCGATGCCGATCTCCGCGGCGGCGATGGCGATGGTGAACAGAGTGAGGGCCTGGCCGGCGTGCAGGGTGTCGCGGAGCCAGACGTCGAAGGCGACCAGGTTGAGGTTGACGGCGTTGAGCATCAGCTCGACGGACATCAGGACCAGGATCGCGTTGCGCCGGGCGAGGACGCCGTAGAGGCCGACGGAGAAGAGCAGGGCGGCCAGGACGGCGGGGTAGGCGAGGTGCATCAGCGCGAGTCCTCCTTGTCGCCCTTGCGGGACAGCACGATCGCGCCGACCAGGGCGGCGAGGAGCAGGACGGAGAGCGCCTCGAAGGGCAGCACCCAGTGCCGGAAGAGGAATTCGCCAGACACCTTGGTGGAGCCCTGGGCGGGGCCGTCCAGGTCGATCCAGGTGGTGCGGAACGCGTCGACGACCACCCAGACCAGGGCGCCCGCGGCGGCGACCGCGACCGCGAGGGCGGCCGGGCGGTTGCCGGAGTCGGCGTCCGGGGAGCGGCCGATCGGCGCCTTGGTGAGCATCAGACCGAACAGGAGGAGCACGACGACGGAACCGACGTAGATCAGCACCTGGACCCAGGCGATGAACTCCGCGGTGAGCAGCAGGTACTCGACGGCGAGCCCGCCGAGCGCCACGACCAGCCAGAGCGCGGCGTGCACGAGCTGGCGGGTGGTGACGGTGACGAGGGCCGCGCCGAGGGTGGCGAGGCCGACGAGGACGAAGGCGATCTCGACGCCGGTGGGCGACATGAAGCCGGGGTGGGCGGCGGCGAGGATCACTGCGCGTCCCCCTCGGCCGAGGTCTCGGCGGCGGCCTGGGCCGCTGCCGCCTTCTCGACGGCCTTGCGGGCGGCGGCGATCTCCTTGGGCTCCTCCGCGCGCGGGTCGAGCGCGGGCGGCTCCGGGACGGTCCACATCCACTCGCGCAGCTTGTCGCGCTCGTGGGTGAGCTCGTGGATGTCCGTCTCCGCGTACTCGAACTCCGGCGACCAGAACAGCGCGTCGAAGGGACAGACCTCGATGCAGATACCGCAGTACATGCAGAGCGAGAAGTCGATGGCGAAGCGGTCGAGGACGTTGCGGCTGCGCTCGCGGCCGCCGGGGGCCGCGGGCGGCACCGTCTCCTTGTGGGAGTCGATGTAGATGCACCAGTCCGGGCACTCGCGGGCGCAGAGCATGCAGACCGTGCAGTTCTCCTCGAACAGCCCGATCACGCCGCGGGTGCGCGGCGGGAGTTCGGGCTGGACGTCCGGGTACTGCGCGGTGACGGTCTTCTTCGTCATCGTCCGCAGGGTGACGGCGAGGCCCTTGGCGAGGCCGGAGCCGGGGAACGAACGGGGCCGCCCGGAGGGCGTCGTTGAGGAGCGGTGGTCGGGCGACGGGTTGGGCATTACTGGATCGCCACCTTCACGATGCCGGTGAGCGCGATCTGCGCGAGGGCGAGCGGGACGAGGGTCGTCCAGGCGAGCTTCTGCAGCTGGTCCTCGCGGAGTCGCGGGTAGGACACCCGCAGCCAGATCACGACGAACGCGAGGACGGCGGTCTTCAGCAGGGTCCAGAGCCAGCCGAGGCCGTCGTCCCCGAACGGACTGTGCCAGCCGCCGAGGAACAGGACGGTGGTCAGACCGCACAGGACGACGATGCCGGCGTACTCGGCGAGCAGGAACAGCGCGAAGCGCAGACCGGTGTACTCGGTGTACGCGCCGAAGATGATCTCCGAGTCGGCGACGGGCATGTCGAACGGCGGCCGCTGGAGCTCGGCGAGGCCGGCCACGAAGAACACCAGCGCGCCGGTGATCTGCCAGGGCAGCCACCACCACTCGAAGGCGTTCAGGATGCCGGGCAGGCTGACGGTGCCGGCGGCCATCGCGACGGACGCGGCGGCGAGCAGCATCGGCAGCTCGTACGCGAGCAGCTGGGCGGCGCTGCGGAGGGCGCCGAGCAGCGAGAACTTGTTGGCGGACGCCCAGCCGGCCATGAGGCTGCCGAGCACGCCGACGCCCATCACGGCGAGCACGAAGAAGATGCCCGCGTCGACGATCTGGCCGACGGCGCCCTCGCTCGGGCCGATCGGGATCGCGACGAGGACGAGGAGGTACGGGAGCAGGGCGACGGCCGGCGCGAGCTGGAAGATGCGGCGGTCCGCGTCCTTCGGGACCACGTCCTCCTTCTGCGCGAACTTCACGCCGTCCGCGACGAGCTGCGCCCACCCGTGGAACCCGCCCGCGTACATGGGCCCGAGCCGGCCCTGCATGTGCGCCATCACCTTGTGCTCGGTCTGCCCGACGACCAGCGGCAGCACGAGGAACACGGCGAAGACGACAAGCAGCCGAAGCGCGACGTCGAGTGCGTCATTCACGCGGGTTCGCCTCCGGCGGGGGGTGGGGTGGTGGACGGGGGTTCGTCGGCGTCGGGCTCGGGCGCGGGCTCGGGAGCCGGCGCGGGCTCGGCTTCCGGCTCGGCGGCGGGGGCCACCGGGGCCGCGTCGGGCGCGGGCACCGCCTCGGGCGCGGGTTCGGCGGCCGGGGCCGCCGGAGTCTCCGGCGTCGGCTCGGGTGCTGCGTCCGTGTCGGGCGCCTGCTTCGCCGCCGGGGCGGGTGCGGCGCTGGGAGCGCTGTCCGGCGTGGGAGGCGCGGCCGCAGGCTCGGCGCCCGGGGTCGGCGTCGGGGCTCCGGCCGCGTCGGGCTTCGGCTTGCCCGCCGGCTCGTCGAAGGCCGGGCGGGCGTGGTGCCAGGGCGCGTCGGAGCTGCGGGTGCGCGGCGCGGCCGCAGCGGGCTCCGCCGCCGGGGCCGGGGCTTCGCTCGCCGCGGGCGCGTCCGCGTCCCGCCGGCTCGCGGAGCGGCTGCGGCCCGGGCCGGCCGGAGACGCGGGCGTGGTACCGGCGGCATCGGCCGTGCCGTCCGCCGCCGGGGCCGCCTGGCTCGCCGAGCCGTCCGCCGCGGTACGGGAACGGCGCGCCGGAGCCGCCGAGCCCTCCGATGTCTGGCTCGCCGAGCCGCCGGCCGCCGTGCGGGCACGGCGGGCCGGGGGTGCTGCCCCCTCCGCCGCCGGGGTCTCCGCCGCCTGGCTGGCCGAGCCCTCGCCCGCCGTGCGGGCGCGGCGGACCGGGCGGTCGCCTGCCGCGCGGGCGGCGCGGGCCGGGCGTTCGGGGGCAGGGGGGAGCTGGCCCTTGAGGGGGCCCCATTCGTTGGGGTCGGGGACGCCCGGCGGGAGCATCTGGCGGCGCTTGGGGCCGCCGTGCTCGGATTCGCCCGGCTCCTTCGCGCCCGGCCACGCCTTCGCCACCCGCGCGGCCAGGACGAAGTCCTTCCGCAGCGGGTGGCCCTCGAAGTTCTCCGGCAGCAGCAGGTGCACGAGGTTCGGGTGGTCCGTGAAGGTCACGCCGAACATCTCGTACGTCTCGCGCTCGTGCCAGGCCGCGCCCGCGTACACGTCCACCGCCGTCGGCAGCACCGCCGCGTCGTGCGGCACCGTCGTACGCACGAGCAGCCGCCGCACCCGGCCGCCCTCCAGCGCGGCCACGTGCGCGCAGATCCGGAAGCCGACGCCGGGCTCGTCGACCGCGCTCAGCCAGTCGAAGAACGTGCAGCCGAGTTGGTCCCGCGCGGTCGTCAGCGCCGTGATCCACGCGTCGGCCGACACGTCGACGGTCAGCAGGTCGTACGCCTGCTCCGCCGTCGCGTCCGGGCCGAAGACGTCGGTGACGGCGTCGGGGAGCGTGTCGTACGGGTTCGGGTTCGGGGTCGGGGTCGCAGTCGCGTTCACGCCGTGCCTCCCGGCTTCGGCGGCGTCACCAGGCCGCTCGTCAGCTGGGTCACCGACGGCGTCGCGTACCGCTCGCCGAGGCTCTCGCGGGCGATCTTCTCCTGGAGCTTGAGGATGCCCTGCAGCAGCGCCTCGGGCCGCGGCGGGCAGCCGGGGACGTACACGTCCACCGGGATGATCTGGTCGACGCCCTTCGTCACCGAGTACGAGTCCCAATAAGGACCGCCGCAGTTCGAACACGCGCCGAAGGAGATGACGTACTTCGGCTCCGGCATCTGCTCGTACAGCCGCTTCACGGCCGGCGCCATCTTGTCCGTCACCGTGCCGGAGACGATCATCAGGTCGGCCTGCCGGGGTCCCGGCGCGAACGGGATCACGCCGAGCCGGATGAAGTCGTGCCGGGCCATCGACGCGGCGATGAACTCGATCGCGCAGCAGGCCAGCCCGAAGTTGAACACCCAGAGGCTGTACCGGCGGCCCCAGTTCAGGACCACCTTCATCGGCTCGGGTGCGAGACGGGAGAGGACGCCCAGCCGCTTCGGCTCGGGCAGGTCCACGGGTGCGGGGCTCACGTCCATGTCAGGACGCCCTTCTTGTACGCGTAGAGCAGTCCCACGGCCAGGAAGCCGAGGAAGATGAACATCTCGACGAGCGTCGTCGCGCCGTATCCCGCCGCGGCGAACACCGTCGCCCAGGGGAACAGGAAGATCGAGTCGACGGCGAAGATCACGTAGAGGAACGCGTAGACGTAGTAGCGGACCTGGGTGTGCGCCCAGCCCTCGCCCACCGGGTCGACGCCGCACTCGTACGTGAGCAGCTTCTCGGGTGTCGGCACGACCGGCCGCAGCAACCGCCCCGCGCCAAAGGCGATCGCGACGAACAGCACGCCGAGCACGGCGAGCAGTCCCACGACCGAATAGCTTTCGAAGTAGTCCGCCGCGAGTACGGTCGACACGGTCGTCTCCGGCACGTCCGCCCCTCGCTCCCTGCCCGTTCGACGATCTGTACGCACGGGAGTCTAGGCCCTGATAAGTACACAGTAAGCAGCCGTGCCGCATGCCGGACGCCCCCCGGGACAACGGCCCCGTCACGAGGGGGCTGGGGTTATCCCCAGTCCCTTCGTACGAGGAACCCCATGGCATCGGGATCACCGGCCCGGCAGGCTGTTCGACATGAGCACCCGTACTGACGTCGAGGCCGACGTCCACGACGTCCACGACCGCCCGGCCGACGACCGTCCGCCGCGCGCGCGGATCGCCGCACTCGACGGCGTGACCTGGCGCGAGGTCGCGTTCCTGCTGGCCAACCTGCCGGTCACGCTGATCGGGTTCGTGTACGTGGTGGTCACCGTGGTCGTCGGCGCCGGCCTCGCGGTGACGGTGATCGGGCTGCCGTGGCTGGCCCTGGGCCTCGCCGGTGCGCGCGGGCTCGGCCGTGCCGAGCGACGCCGGGCCCGGGCGCTGCTCGGGGTACGGGTGGACGAGCCGAGCCCGCTGCCGCGCAGCCGGGGCGGCGTGCTGGCGGCGATGTGGGCGCGGGTGAAGGACCCGGTGGCCTGGCGGACGGTGCTGTACGACTTCATCCGGCTGCCCTGGGGGATCCTGACGTTCACCCTCACACTGGTCTCGCTGGTGGTGCTCTGGCCGCTGCTGCCGGTGATCACCCGCGCCCTGTCGAACGTCGACCGGGCGCTGGTGCGCGGGCTGCTGTCCCCGTCCGACGAGCTGGAGCGGCGGATAGCCGAGCTGGAGTCGGACCGGGGCGTGGTCGTCGATACCGCCGCCGCCGACCTGCGCCGCATCGAGCGCGACCTGCACGACGGCGCGCAGGCCCGGCTCGTCGCCCTGGCGATGGGTCTCGGTCTCGCGAAGGAGAAGCTCCTGGAGGACCCGGAGGCGGCCGCGACGATGGTGGACGAGGCGCACGGCGAGGTGAAGCTGGCGCTCCAGGAGCTGCGCGACCTGGCCCGCGGCATCCACCCGGCGGTCCTGACGGACCGCGGCCTCGACGCGGCACTGTCCTCGGTCGCGGCCCGGTGCACGGTCCCGGTCAAGGTGAGCGTCGACCTGGACGTGCGGCCGGCGGAGGCGATCGAGGGGATCGCGTACTTCACCGTCTCGGAGCTGCTGCAGAACGTCTCCAAGCACGCGCGGGCGCGCAGCGCGTCCGTGGAGGTGTGGCGGACGTCGGACCGGCTGCTGCTGCAGGTCTCGGACGACGGGCGCGGCGGCGCCCGGCTCGACGCGGGCTCCGGTCTGAGGGGCCTGGCGGAGCGGCTGGGCGCGGTGGACGGCGTGTTCGTGGTGGCCTCGCCGGAGGGCGAGGGGACGACGGTGACGGCGGAACTGCCCTGGCGCCCGAGACAGACCACGACCCGCACCTGACCGACCAGACGGGCCCACGCGGGCCTGCGCGGGGCCCCAAGCCCGCGCGGGCCCCGCCCCGGCCTCGCCCCAGGCGCTGGCCCAGGCCGGCGGCTGACCGGCCCGCGCCTGCCCCGGGCCGCACCTGGCCACCCGGCCCGCACCTGACCTCGGGCCGCACCTGGCCACCCGGCCCGCACCTGACCTCGGGCCGCACCTGGCCACCCGGCCCGCACCTGACCTCGGGCCGCGCCTGGCCGCGGCCCGGCCCCCGGCCCCGGCCCGCAGCCCCCGGACCGCGCGCCCCAGGCGCCCGCCTGCCGCGCCTCCCGCGCCACCAGGCGGGTCCCTACCCGCCCCAGCCCCAGCCCCAGCCCCAGCCCCAGCCCCAGCCCCAGGTGGGGATAACCCCCCGTCCAAGACGCCCACGGCCCTCATGGTCCGGGGGCTCCTCTGCGCGGAACCCTGTAACCACGCCGAAGCCGACCGGCCCGGCCCCGACTCCGGTCCCGATCCCGACCAAGAAACGGACGTCTCCGATGGCCCACCACCGCCTGCCGACCGCGCTCCGTGCGCCGATCGAGGCCCGCGCCTGGCGCGAGTTCGGGTACCTGCTGCTCAGCCTGCCCCTGAGCGTCGTGTACTTCGCGTTCTCCATCGCCGCCGTCTCGCTGGGCGCCGGGCTGCTGATCACCTTCCTCGGCATCCCCGTCCTGGCCGGCGGCCTGGCCATGTGCCGCGGCTTCGGTGCCCTGGAGCGGGCCCGGGCCCGCGGGCTGCTCGGCCTGGACATCGCCGACCCGGAGCCCGCCCGCGGCGAGCGCGGCGGCGTGATGTCCTGGGTCGGGGCGGTCCTGAAGAGCGGCGCCTCCTGGCGTCACCTGCTGTACGCGCTGGTGCACATGCCGTGGGCGATCTTCGCGTTCTCGGTCGCGGTGACGTTCTGGACGACCGGCTGGGCCATGTTCACGTACCCGCTGTGGAGCTGGATCTTCCCGACCTTCGTGGGCCGGGGCGGCATCCAGCTGTACGGCGACCGCAGCCACAGCGTCGAACTCGACACGTCCACGGAGCTCGCCCTGACCAGCCTGTTCGGTCTGGCTCTGGTCCTGGTCACGCCGTGGATCATCCGGTCGCTCGCCACCGTCGACCGGGTGATGGTCGTCGGGCTGCTCGGCCCGTCGCGGCTGGCCACCCGGGTCTCGGAGCTGGAGTCGGACCGCGGCGTGGTCGTCGACACCGCCGCCGCCGACCTGCGCCGCATCGAGCGCGACCTGCACGACGGCGCGCAGGCCCGGCTCGTCGCCCTGGCCATGGACCTGGGGCTGGCGAAGGAGAAGCTGGCCGAGGACCCGCGGGCGGCGGCGGTGATGGTCGAGGAGGCGCACGTCGAGGTGAAGACGGCGCTGCAGGAGCTGCGCGACCTGGCCCGCGGCATCCACCCGGCGATCCTCACCGACCGCGGTCTCGACGCGGCGCTCTCCGCCGTCGCGGCCCGCTGCACGGTCCCGGTGACGGTCGAGGTGGATCTGCCGTCCCGGCCGGCCGCGGCGATCGAGGGCATCGCGTACTTCACGGTGTCGGAGCTGCTGCAGAACGTGTCGAAGCACGCGCGGGCCCGCCGGGCCTTCGTGGACGTGTGGCGCACGGGCGACCGGCTGCTGCTCCAGGTCAGGGACGACGGGCGGGGCGGCGCGGACCCGGAGGCGGGCAGCGGGCTCGCCGGGCTCACGGAGCGGCTGGACGCGGTCGACGGTGTCCTGGCGGTCGACTCGCCGGTGGGCGGCCCGACGACGGTCACCGCCGAGCTCCCCTGGCGCGGCTGACCCCGCGCGAGCTACCGAGGCACGGTCGGCCGCGCGCGTGGTTGACCGACTCCGATCGGTCCTGCCCCCTGTCTGCACGACAAAGCTGCGATGCTGGGTGCGCAACGCGCACATCGCATCGAGCATGGGGGCAGCTGGTCGTGGAAGACAGGGTGCGGGTGGTCATCGCCGAGGATTCAGTGCTGCTGCGTGAGGGCCTGACCCGGTTGCTGACCGACCGGGGGCACGAGGTCGTCGCGGGCGTCGGCGACGGGGACGCACTGGTCAAGACGGTGGCGGAGCTCGCCGCCGAGGGGGCGGCGCCGGACGTGGTGGTGGCCGACGTGCGGATGCCGCCGACGCACACCGACGAGGGCGTCCGCGCGGCGGTGAAGCTGCGCAAGGAACACCCGGGGATAGGCGTGCTCGTCCTGTCACAGTACGTGGAGGAGCAGTACGCCACCGAACTGCTGGCCGGTTCCAGCACCGGCGTCGGCTATCTGCTGAAGGACCGGGTCGCCGAGGTTCGGGAGTTCGTGGACGCGGTGGTGCGGGTGGCCCGGGGCGGTACGGCCCTGGATCCCGAGGTCGTCCAGCAGCTGCTCGGCCGCAGCCGCAAGCAGGACGTGCTGACCGGCCTGACGCCGCGCGAGCGCGAGGTCCTGGGGCTGATGGCCGAGGGCCGGACGAATTCGGCGATCGCACGCCAGCTGGTGGTGAGCGACGGCGCGGTGGAGAAGCATGTCAGCAACATCTTCCTGAAGCTGGGGCTCTCCCCCAGTGACGGAGACCACCGCCGCGTTCTGGCCGTGCTGACCTATCTCGATTCGTAGATTCCTGGAATCCTCAATATCTGACACACCGTCAGACACTTCGCTCGAACACAGCCGGACGAACACAGCCGTACGGCGACGGACGGAGAACGAAGAACCGTGCCCCTTACCGACGTAGGGTTGGCCTTGGGGCGACCGGTGATCCGGTCGCGGCCCAGCCGCCTCGAAGGAGGTCCAGTTCAGTGACCAGCCAGGTCAGTAGCCCGGCCGAGCAGGCCGACGAGGCCGATGAGGCCAATGAGGCAGTCGTCGGGGAACAGCGCAGCGCCCCGGCGACGAACGGCGCCGAGAAGGAAGTACGCCGTCTGGACCGTGTGATCATCCGGTTCGCGGGTGACTCCGGTGACGGCATGCAGCTCACGGGTGACAGGTTCACCTCGGAGACGGCGTCGTTCGGCAACGACCTGTCGACGCTGCCGAACTTCCCCGCGGAGATCAGGGCCCCTGCCGGGACCCTGCCGGGCGTCTCCTCGTTCCAGCTGCACTTCGCGGACCACGACATCCTCACCCCGGGCGACGCGCCGAACGTGCTGGTCGCGATGAACCCGGCCGCCCTGAAGGCCAACATCGGCGACGTGCCGCGCGGCGGCGAGATCATCGTCAACACGGACGAGTTCGCCAAGCGGGCCATGGCCAAGGTCGGCTACGACAGCTCCCCGCTGGAGGACGGCTCACTGGCCGGCTACCGGGTCCACCCGGTGCCGCTGACCACGCTGACCGTCGAGGCGCTGAAGGACTTCGGGCTCTCCCGCAAGGAGGCCGAGCGCTCCAAGAACATGTTCGCGCTCGGACTGCTCTCCTGGATGTACCACCGCCCCACCGAGGGCACCGAGACCTTCCTGCGCCAGAAGTTCGCCAAGAAGCCGCAGATCGCCGAGGCGAACGTGGCCGCCTTCCGGGCCGGCTGGAACTTCGGCGAGACGACCGAGGACTTCGCGGTCAGCTACGAGGTCGCGCCGGCCACGAAGGCGTTCCCGACGGGCACGTACCGCAACATCTCCGGGAACCTGGCCCTCTCCTACGGCCTGATCGCGGCCGCCCGGCAGGCGGACCTGCCGCTCTACCTGGGCTCGTACCCGATCACCCCGGCCTCGGACATCCTGCACGAGCTGAGCCGGCACAAGAACTTCGGCGTGCGGACCTTCCAGGCCGAGGACGAGATCGCCGGCATCGGCGCCGCGCTCGGCGCGGCCTTCGGTGGCGCGCTCGGCGTCACCACCACCTCCGGCCCCGGCGTGGCGTTGAAGTCGGAGACGATCGGCCTGGCGGTCTCCCTGGAGCTGCCGCTGCTGATCGTGGACATCCAGCGCGGCGGCCCGTCGACGGGCCTGCCGACCAAGACGGAGCAGGCCGACCTGCTCCAGGCCATGTACGGGCGCAACGGCGAGGCCCCGGTCCCGATCGTCGCCCCGAAGACCCCGGCGGACTGCTTCGACGCGGCCCTGGAGGCCGCCCGGATCGCGCTCACGTACCGCACGCCGGTCCTCCTGCTCTCCGACGGCTATCTCGCCAACGGCTCCGAGCCCTGGCGGATCCCCGACGTCGAGAGCCTGCCCGACCTGAGCGTCACCTTCGCCACCGGCCCGAACCACGAGCTGGCCGACGGCACCGAGGTCTTCTGGCCGTACAAGCGCGACCCCGAGACGCTCGCCCGTCCCTGGGCGCTGCCGGGCACGCCGGGCCTGGAGCACCGCATCGGCGGCATCGAGAAGCAGGACGGCACGGGCAACATCTCGTACGACCCGGCGAACCACGAGTTCATGGTCCGCACCCGTCAGGCCAAGGTCGACGGCATCGACGTCCCGGACGTGGAGGTCGACGACCCGGACGGCGCGAAGACCCTCGTGCTCGGCTGGGGCTCGACGTACGGGCCGATCACGGCCGCCGTGCGCCGGCTCCGCGTCCAGGGCCGTCCGATCGCCCAGGCGCACCTGCGCCACCTGAACCCCTTCCCGAAGAACCTCGGGGAGGTCCTGAAGCGGTACGAGAAGGTCGTCGTCCCCGAGATGAACCTGGGACAGCTGGCCACCCTCGTCCGCGCGCGCTACCTCGTCGACGCGCGCAGCCACACACAGGT
This sequence comes from Streptomyces sp. HUAS YS2, assembly GCF_033343995.1. Taxonomy (NCBI): domain Bacteria; kingdom Bacillati; phylum Actinomycetota; class Actinomycetes; order Kitasatosporales; family Streptomycetaceae; genus Streptomyces; species Streptomyces solicathayae. The sequence continues at coordinate 3,437,345 of NZ_CP137573.1, forward strand.
GAACGGCATGCCGTTCAAGGCCGAGCAGCTCGCCGCGGCACTCAAGGAGGCCATCGATGACTGAGTCGCTCCTGAACCTGGTGCCCAGGGCAGAGGCCAAGCAGTCCATGAAGGACTTCAAGTCGGACCAGGAGGTCCGCTGGTGTCCGGGCTGCGGCGACTACGCGGTCCTCGCGGCCGTGCAGGGCTTCATGCCGGAGCTCGGCCTGGCCAAGGAGAACATCGTCTTCGTCTCCGGGATCGGCTGCTCGTCCCGGTTCCCGTACTACATGAACACGTACGGGATGCACTCCATCCACGGCCGCGCCCCGGCCATCGCGACCGGTCTGGCCACCTCGCGCCGCGACCTGTCGGTCTGGGTCGTGACCGGTGACGGCGACGCGCTGTCGATCGGCGGCAACCACCTGATCCACGCGCTGCGGCGCAATGTGAACCTGAAGATCCTGCTGTTCAACAACCGGATCTACGGCCTCACGAAGGGCCAGTACTCGCCGACGTCCGAACTCGGCAAGATCACCAAGTCGACGCCGATGGGCTCGCTGGACGCGCCCTTCAACCCGGTCTCGCTGGCGCTCGGCGCGGAGGCCTCGTTCGTCGCGCGGACGGTCGACTCGGACCGCAAGCACCTCACCGAGGTGCTCCGGCAGGCCGCCGACCACCCGGGCACGGCGCTGGTGGAGATCTACCAGAACTGCAACATCTTCAACGACGGCGCGTTCGAGGTCCTGAAGGACAAGGACCAGGCCCAGGAGGCGGTGATCCGGCTGGAGCACGGGCAGCCGATCCGCTTCGGCACGGACCTGGCGAAGGGCGTCGTCCGCGACCCGGCCACCGGTGACCTGCGGGTCGTCCGGGTGACTCCGGAGAACGAGGGCCAGATCCTGGTCCACGACGCGCATGCCGCGTCACCGACCACCGCCTTCGCGCTCTCGCGGCTCGCGGATCCGGACACGCTGCACCAGACGCCGATCGGCGTGTTCCGGTCGGTGGAGCGGCCGGTGTACGACACGCTCATGGCCGAGCAACTGGACACGGCGATCGAGCAGAACGGCAAGGGCGACCTCACCACGCTGCTGACCGGCAACGACACCTGGACGGTCGTCGGCTAGGACGGACACTGAGGGGGCGCCTCCCGCACGGGCGGGGGCGCCCCTTCGTCATGCCGTGGCGGCCCGGCGGGCCTCGTCGTACCGCACGCGCGCCGCCTCCACGGCCGGCACCCGGCGCTCGGTCCAGCGGGCCAGTTCCCAGACCTGCCGGGCGGCCTCCGCACCGAGCTCCGTGAGGCTGTAGTCGACCCGCGGCGGGATGACCGGCTTGGCGTCCCGGTGCACGAACCCGTCCCGCTCCAGGGTCTGGAGGGTCTGGGCGAGCATCTTCTCGCTGACGCCGCCGATCTCGCGGCGCAGCTCGCTGAAGCGGTACGAGCGCTCCAGGAGCGCGGCCAGCACCAGCACGCCCCAGCGGCTCGTCACGTGCTCCAGGACCAGCCGCGAGGGGCACATCGCATCGTTGACGTCCGGACTTACTCCCATGCCAGTACCTTACTTCAAAGTGGGTACTTTCTAAAAGTTCGCGCCCCTCGTACGGTGAGTGCACACCCCGAAACACCCCGACCCGCAGGGAGCACGTCATGAGCATCGTCGTCACCGGAGCCACCGGACAGCTGGGCCGCCTCGTCATCGACGAGCTGCTCACCGCCGTTCCCGCCGCGTCGGTCGCCGCCGTCGTCCGCGACAAGGAGAAGGCCGCCGACCTGGCCGAGCGCGGTGTGGAGCTGCGGATCGCCGACTACGACCGCCCGGAGAGCCTGGCGGACGTGTTCGAGGAGGGCGACCGGGTGCTGCTGATCTCCGGCAACGAGGTCGGCCGCCGCGTCCCCCAGCACACCGCCGTGATCTCCGCGGCCAAGGCGGCGGGCGTCGCCCAGCTCGCGTACACCGGGATCCTCGGCGGCCCCGAGGCCGACTTCCGGCTGGCGGCCGAGCACAAGGAGACCGAGCGACTGATCCTCGACTCGGGCCTGCCGTACACCTTCCTGCGCAACGGCTGGTACACGGAGAACTACACCGGCAACCTCGCCCCCGTGCTCGCGCACGGCGCCGTCGTCGCCAACGCCGGCGAGGGCCGCATCGCCTCCGCCGCCCGCGCCGACTACGCCGCCGCCGCGGCCGCCGTCCTCACCGGCCCGGCCGAGGAGCACCTGAACCGCGCGTACGAGCTGAGCGGCGACACCGCCTGGTCGCTCGCCGAGTACGCCGCCGAGATCGCCCGGCAGACCGGCCGGGAGATCACCTACCGCGAGGTCCCGGCCGCCTCGCACCTGGAGATCCTCACCGGTGTCGGCGTCCCGGAGCCGTTCGCCGCGATCCTCGTGGACGTGGACGAGGCCATCGGACGGGGCGCGCTGGCCGCGACCACCGGCGACCTGGCGCGACTGACCGGCCGGCCCACCACCCCGATCGCCGACACGATCGCCGAGGCGCTCCGCAGGGCCTGACGGGGATCCCCCGCGGACCGGAGAGTCATGACCGTTTACCGCTACGGACATGACAGCGTGCCCCGTGCGGCGCTACCTTCATCAGAACGGCGTAGTACGGGGCAAGCGGCAGGAGGTTCGGTGAAGACAGAGGTCGAGGGAAGCGAGAGTCGGGCAGGGCTCTTGTACGGGATCGGCGCCTACGGCATGTGGGGTCTGGTCCCGCTCTTCTGGCCGCTCCTGAAGCCGGCCGGGGCGGTCGAGATCCTCGCCCACCGCATGACGTGGTCGCTGGTCGTCGTGGGTCTCGCGCTGCTCGTCCTGCGCCGCTGGGGCTGGGTGCGCGACCTGTTGCGCGCCCCGCGCAAGCTCGGACTGCTGGCCCTCGCCGCGGCCGTGATCACGGTCAACTGGGGCCTCTACATCTGGGCGGTGAACTCCGGCCAGGTCGTCGAGGCGTCCCTCGGCTACTTCATCAACCCGCTGGTCACCATCGCCATGGGCGTACTGCTCCTGAAGGAGCGGCTGCGGCCCGCGCAGTGGGCGGCGGTCGGCATCGGCTTCGCCGCCGTCCTCGTCCTCTCGGTCGGCTACGGGCGGCTGCCCTGGATCTCGCTCACCCTGGCCTTCTCCTTCGCGATCTACGGGCTCATCAAGAAGAAGGTCAACATCGGCGGCCTGGAGTCGCTGGCCGCCGAGACCGCCCTGCAGTTCCTGCCGGCGCTCGGCTATCTGATCTGGCTGGGCTCGACCGGGAACGCCACCTTCGGCGCCGAGGGCGGGGGCCACATGGCCCTGCTCGCCGCGACCGGCATCGTCACCGCCGCCCCGCTGGTCTGCTTCGGCGCCGCCGCGATCCGGGTGCCGCTGTCGACGCTCGGCCTGCTCCAGTACCTCGCGCCGGTGTTCCAGTTCGGGCTCGGCGTCGTGTACTTCCACGAGGCCATGCCGCCAGAGCGGTGGGCCGGCTTCTCGCTGGTGTGGCTGGCGCTGACGGTCCTGACCTGGGACGCGCTGAGCACGGCGCGCCGGACGCGGGCCGAGGCGGCCCGTCTGGCCGAGGCCGCGCGGCTCGCGGAGCAGGAGCCCGCCCCGACGCCGGAGCCCGCCTCGGAACACCTTCCCGCCGCCCCGTCGGCGCAGCCCGGCCGCTGAGCGGAGACGCCAGGGGGCGGGGCCGGTTCACGGTCCCGCCCCTTCTTTCGTGCCCGTCACGCGTCCAGCAGGTCGTACTCCCGGATCAGCCAGCAGATCGCGGTCAGCCTCAGGGTCGCGAAGTCGTGGCCGACCGGCTCGACCCAGTCGACCGCGGAGAGCCGGTCGGTGAACCCGAGGACGTAGTCGGAGAGGTCCTCGCGCCGCACGGACGACCGACCGTCCGGCACGTCCGACGGCCGCCGCTGCGCGGGGACGACGAGGGCGTCGCGCACGGCCGCCGCGTGCTGGTCGACGGCAGCCACGAGTCCCGGCTCGAAGGAGAACTCCGAGAGCCGGGACATGTAGGCGGCGGCGACACCCACCAGCGGGCAGCCGGGCGAATCGTTCATTCCTACAGATTAGGCCCGCAGCGGGGTGCTCGGACCGTGAGCTCGGTCGCAGCCACGCGGGTCAAGGCGCGAGGGTCCGCGCCACCTCCGCCATCACGGCCCGCCAGTGGGCGCGCTGACGCTCGCGTTCGGCCTCGTCGGCCATCCGCTCCTGATGGAAGCGGAGGACGGCGCGGCCCTCGCCCGTCGCGGAGACGGCGACCTGGACGGTCGTCGGACCGTACGTGAGACGGACCCGGTCCCCCGGGCGGTAGCCGCGCAGCTCGCCCGTGACGCCGTCGGCGGTCTCGTACGTCTCCCCCTTCTCCGTCGGAAGGACGACGCCGGGCCCGAGCCACAGGGCGACACCCTCGGGGCTCACGACGAAGTCCCAGACGGCGGACGGCGGCAGCGGGAACGTCCTGGAGACGCCGATCTCCCAGCCCGCGTCGCGGGTCAGTCCTGTGGGCATCACTTCTCCCCTTCCGTGGGAGTACGGGCTCGGTGGGCCCGCACCTTGTGACGGTTGCCACACCTGTCCATCGAGCACCAGCGGCGGCGCCCGGGGCGGGAGGTGTCGGCGAAGAGCAGGGCACAGTCGTCCGCGCCGCAGACGCGGATGCGGTCCGCGTACGGCCCGGTGAGCAGGTCGACGGCGTCCCGCGCGACCGTGGCGAGCAGCCCGGTGCCGGTGGCGCCGGGGGCCCAGGCGCGGGTCCCGTCGGCGGCGACCGTCGCGACGAGCGGGGCGTGGGCGGCGGCGGCGTTGAGCACGGCGAGATCGGCGGCCGGCAGCGGCTCGCCCCCGGCGCGGGCGAGCGCCAGCCGCCAGAGCGCGTCGCGGGTCGCCCGTACGGCGGTGAGCTCGGCGGCCGTGACGACGGGGGCGAGGCCCGGGGCGAGCCGGCAGTCGCGGACCCAGTCGAGGAGCCCCTCGGTGCGGTCGAGCACCTCGTACTGCGAGGCCACGGGTCCGGGGCCGCCGGTGAGCAGGAGCTCCAGGCACAGGGCGCCCGCGTCGAAGCGGAAGACCTGGCCGTCGCGGTGACGGAGTGTCATGGCGGATGCGCTTGCGGACTCACTCACGTAACCACTATAACCAGTTACATGACAGCTCTCCATTGGAAGCTCGTGATCGACGCGGCCGACCCGCACACGCAGGCCGCCTTCTGGGCCGAGGCCCTGCGGTACCGGCAGGAGGACCACAGCGCGCTCGTCGAGCGGCTGCTGGACCTCGGCGCCGCCCCGCCGGACGCGACGACGACGCATGCCGGCCGCCTCGCCTGGCGCGATCTCGCCGCCGTCCGCCATCCGGACGACCCGTTCGACCCGGACAGCGACACCGGTCTGGGCAGGCGCCTGCTCTTCCAGCGCGTCCCCGAGCCGAAGACGGTCAAGAACCGGCTCCACATCGATGTCCACAGCGCCCCCGGCGAGCGGGACGCGGAGGTCGCCCGCCTGGAGTCCCTCGGCGCGGCGGTCCTGCGCCGGGTCGCCGAACCGGGCGGCTCGTGGGTGGTGATGACGGACCCCGAGGGCAACGAGTTCTGCGTGCACTGACGCCGACCGGACCCCGGGGGCGACGAGTTGCGCGTGCACTGGCACCATCGGCGCCCATGGCCACGTTCGTTCACCTCACCCCCGCCGCCCACGCCGCCCGGATCCGGCGGAGCGGCATCCGGGCCCAGGGGCGCGAGGAGCGGCGGGGGGTGTTCCTCTTCCCCGTGCTGCCGTCGTACACGCTCACCCACCAGTGGCTGCGCGAACTGGCCCGGCGCCCCGGACCGCGCCGACTCGTTGCCGTACACGTGCGGTTGGACGACGCCGAGCCCGTCCGGGTGGGGCGGTACAACGACCGCGAGCCGCTCCTGACCACCGCGGCCGACGCCGTACGGCGGATCGCGGCGATGGAGGACCCGCGCGGCTGGGAGGTGATCCTGCCGCGCACCGTCACGGCACGGGAGGTGCGGACGGTCCGGGAGGTGCGGCAGGTCACCGGCTGGCGGTACTTCCCGAACGCGCACGGGGTCACGCCCTGCACCTGCTACGGCTGCCGGGTGCGCGGCGAGTACGGGTCCCAGCGGCTGCGGCGGCGCCGGCCGCATCCCTTCGACGGGCCGCCGCCCCCGCCGCGCGTCCTGCTCGCGCGACTCGACGCCGCCGAGGCGCGGGGCGACACGGCGGCGCTGCGCGAGGCGCTGGGCTGGTACGGTCTGCGCCGCCGCGGTCCCCTCCCCCGGCTGACCGGGCTGGCCCGGCACCCCGACCCGGCCGTGCGGGTCGCGCTCGTCGAGGCCGTGGCGTACTGGAAGACACCCGGAGTGCCGGAGCTGCTGCGGGAGTTGGCGAACGACCCGGACCCCGGCGTCCGCGAGGCCGTCGCGGATCACACCGACGACTGAGGCCCCGTGCCCCGGACCTTCCTCAGGAGTCGAGCAACCGCCGTACGGTGAGGGCCAGTCGGGCTCGGGTCAGGCCGGCCGGGTCGGTGAGGTCGAGGCCCAGGACCTTGCCGAGCTGGTCGAGGCGGCGGGCGACGCTGCTGTGGTGCAGGTGGAGCAGGTCGGCGGCGCGGCGCAGGGAGCCGGTGGCGCAGTAGGCGTCCAGGGTCTCCAGGTCCTCCGGCACGGCGGCGATCCGGGCGAGCGCGGCCACGTCGGGGTTCGCGCGCGCGACGTCCGGGGGAAGGTCGGCGAGGAGGGCCAGCGCGCCCAGGTCGGCGTGGTGGACGACGGGTTCGCGCGCGGTGGTGAAGCGCAGCGCGGTACGGGCCCGGCGCCAGGACAGGTCGGGGCTGCCGGGGCCGCCGACACCGGCGCGCACGCCCGGCGGGAGACCGGCGGGATCCACGGCGGCGGCCAGGACCACGCCGACGTCGTCGAGCGGGGCCGCCTTCACCAGTCCGGTGGGGCACATCCGGCCGCCGACCTGGTCGAGCGGCAGCTCGGAGCATACGGCGACGACGTGGACGGGTACGCCCGCGGCGAAGCCCAGGAGCCTGAGCGCCCGCGCCCTGGCCACCTCGTCGCCCTCGGCTCCGACGGCCAGTTCGACGAGGGCGGGGTCGGCCATGGTGGTGCGGGCCGGGCCGTACCGCTCGACGGCCGCCGCGACGGCGATCGCGAGCCGGTCGAGGACGATGTCGTCGAGCGGGTTCGGCGGGCCGGTCCGTTCCAGCCACACCTCGCCGATCTCCTCCTCGTCGAGGGTGACCGCGACAGTGGTCGAGGCGGGGAACGGGGCGGTGGTGGCCTCCGTGCCCAGCGGCGAGACGCGAACGGCCCGCCCGGTGCCGTGGAGCCGTATCCCGGTGACGCACTCGGCCAGGCCGGCCGAAGCGCGGGCGAGCGCCGGGAGATCCACGCGGCGGCGCATCAGCGTGTCGTAGAACGCGACGACGCGGATCGCGCCGTCGACGTACGGGTCGAGTCCCGACACCCGTAGGGCCAGTGCCTCCATACCGGCCAGGATAGAAGCACCGGCCGCGCTGCGGTGCGCCGTTCGGCGCGTGATCGCGGTCCGATGCGCGACGGTCGGCGGATGATCCCGCCGGGGTCCGGCCGTGAGGATGACCCTCATGGATCCCGAACTCGAAGCATTCGTCCCACTGTTCCCCGACACCGACTTCACCGACCCGGTCCGGGACCGCGAGAGGTTCGCCGGCATCGCCGCCGCCACTCCGGCACCGGACACGGACGGCATGGCGATCGAGGACGTGGCGGTGCCGGCCACCGGCCCGGACGTGCCGGTGCGCGTGTACCGCCCGCAGGGCGCCCGGGGGATCGTGCTCTGGCTGCACGGCGGCGGGTACGTCACGGGCGACCTGAGCACCGAGCACCCGTGGGCGACCCGGATCGCCTCCGGGTCCGGCGCGGTGGTGGTGTCGGTGGGCTACCGGCTGTCCCCCGAGAACCCGTACCCGGCGGCCCTGGACGACGCCGGCGCCGTACTCGCATGGGCGGCCGAGCACGCCCAGGCGCTCGGCGGCGCCCCGGACCGGATCGCGGTCGGCGGCCACAGCGCCGGCGGCGGGCTCGCGGCGGCGCTGACGCTGCGGACCCGGGACGAGGGCGGGCCCGCGATCCGTTTCCAGTTGCTCAACCAGCCGCAGCTCGACGACCGCCAGGAGACCTGGTCCCAGCGGAACTTCACCGACACGCCCTGGATCACCCGCGCCAAGGTCGGGATGTCGTGGCGGCACTACCTCGGCGGGCGACCGGCCGGCCCGTACGCGGCCCCCGCCCGGGCCGAGGACCTGTCCGGGCTGCCGCCCGCCTACATCGCCACGGCGGAGCTGTGCCCGAACCGCGACGAGGACATCCGGTACGCGCTGCGCCTGATGCAGGCGGGCGTGTCCGTCGAGCTGCACCAGTGGCCCGGCACCTTCCACGGCTCCCAGGCGATCGTCTCCGCCGACGTCTCGCAGCGGCAGAACGCCGAGCTCGGCGCCGTGCTGCGACGCGCGCTGGCCGACTGAACCCTTCACCGATGAACAAGCGACGAGAGGACGAACTCATGAAGATGCGCAAGGTGTTGTGCGGCGGCATGGCCGCGCTGACCATCGGCACGGGCACGGTGACCGCGGCCGCCGCGGCCGACGGGGCCGGGGCAGGTACGCCCGCACCCGCCGGGAGCACGGGCTCCGCGCCGGCCCGCCTGAACGGCGACGGGCTCCAGTCCGCCCTGGACGGCGTCCACCGCGCCGGGATACCGGGGGTGTTCGCCGAGGTGCGCGAGGCCGGCCGGACCTGGCGCGGCGCCTCCGGGGTCGCCGACCTCGACACCGACCGTCCCGTCCGGCCGGACATGCGGCACCGTGTCGGCAGCATCACCAAGACCTTCGTGGCCGTCGCGGTCATGCGGGAGGTCGAGGCGGGCCGGGTGCGGCTGGACGCCCCGATCGGCGACTACCTGCCGGATCTGGTGCCGGGCGAGCGCGGCCGGCAGGTCACGGTACGGATGCTGCTCAACCACACCAGCGGCATCGCCGAGTACATCCCGTACGCCTTCCCGTCCATCCAGGGCGGCCCTTCGGGCGTCTCCGCCCGGAGCCTGGACGAGAACCGGTTCCGGCGGTTCCGCCCGGCCGAGCTGATCGCGCTGGGGCTCGCGGCGCCCCCTGCCGCCGAGCCCGGCACCCCCACCGGCGTGTACTCCAACACCAACTACCTGCTGCTCGGACAGCTCCTGGAGCGGGTCTCCGGCGCCCCGGTGGAGGACTACATCACCGAGCACGTCATCGAGCCCGCCGGACTCCGGCACACCGGCTTCCCGACCGGACCGCGCGTCCAGGGGCCGCATTCGAAGATGTACGAGGCGCTGTGGGGCGTGCTCGACCCGCCGCGCGACTACAGCGTCTACGACATGTCGTGGGTGATGGCCGGGGCCGGGCTCGTGTCCACCATGGAGGACCTGAACCTGTTCTACGGCAAGCTGCTCGCGGGCCGGATCGTCGCCCCGTCGTCGCTGGCGGAAATGCGGCGCACGGTCCCGGTGGTCGCCCTGGACGGGTCGACGATCCAGTACGGACTCGGGCTGCACAAGCTCGAGGTCCCTGGCTGCGGCACCTTCTGGGGCAACGAGGGCACGGTCTGGGGAGCCGGCACGGTCACCATGACTCGGGAGGACGGCGGGCGGCAGTTCTCGTTCGCGATCAACCTCATGCGATGGAGCCGGCCCAGCGCCATCGACGGGGCGCTCTCGACGCTGCGGCAGCGGGCGATGGATTGTCCGGTCAGCGAACACTCCTGACCGGTTTCCGCTCTTGACGGTGGATCAAACTCTCGTCGAACATTCACCCGCACCACGCACAGCTCTCGCACGTTTCCGTTCCATCCCCGTTCGGAATCCGGAGCCCCCACATGAACCTCTCCGTGCCCAGACGTGCCACCGCGGTCGCGGCGCTCACCGTCCTCGCCGTCACCGGCCTCGCCGGGACCACAGCGACCGCGGCACCGCCTTCCGCGCAGACGGCGCCGGCCGCCCCGGCCGGCGCCCTCGCGGCGCCCGACATCCCGCTCGCCAACGTCAAGCAGCACCTCGCCGACCTGCAGTCGATCGCCACCGCCAACGGCGGCAACCGGGCCCACGGGCGCACCGGCTACAAGGCGTCCATCGACTTCGTGAAGGCCAAGCTGGACGCGGCCGGCTTCACCACCACCGTCCAGCAGTTCACCTACAACGGGACCACCGGCTACAACCTCATCGCCGACTGGCCGGGCGGCGACGCCAACCAGGTCCTGATGGCCGGGGCCCACCTCGACTCGGTGACCTCCGGGCCCGGGATCAACGACAACGGCTCCGGCTCGGCCGGAATCCTGGAGACCGCGCTCGCGGTCTCCCGTGCCAACCTCCAGCCCACCAAGCACCTGCGGTTCGGCTGGTGGGGCGCCGAGGAACTCGGCCTCGTCGGCTCGAAGCACTACGTCAACAACCTTCCCAGCACCGAGCGTTCGAAGATCACCGGCTATCTGAACTTCGACATGATCGCCTCGAAGAACGCCGGCTACTTCGTCTACGACGACGACCCGACCCTCGAAGGAGTCTTCAAGAACTACTTCGCGGGCATCGGTGTCCCGACGGAGATAGAGACCGAGGGCGACGGCCGCTCCGACCACGCCTCGTTCAAGAACGTGGGCATACCCGTCGGCGGCCTGTTCACCGGCGCCAGCCGCGTCAAGACCAGCGCCCAGGTCCAGAAGTGGGGCGGCACGGCCACCGCCTTCGACAGCTGCTACCACTCGTCCTGCGACACGACGGCGGCCGTCAACGACACCGCCCTGGACCGCAACAGCGACGCCATCGCCCACGCGATCTGGACCCTCGGCACCGCCACGACGCCGCCGCCCGGCCCGGTCTTCGAGAACACCGCCGACGTCTCCATCCCGGACAACGGGGCCGCGGTGACCTCCTCGGTCACCGTCTCCGGCGTCACCGGGAACGCGCCGGCCACGCTCAAGGTGGGCGTGGACATCGTCCACACCTACGTCGGCGACCTCGTCGTCGACCTGATCGCCCCCGACGGCTCGGTCTACAACCTGCACAACCGCTCCGGCGGCAGCGCGGACAACATCGTCCAGACCTACACCGTGAACGCCTCCAGCGAGGTCGCGGGCGGCGTCTGGAAGCTGCGGGTCCAGGACAAGGCCGCGATCGACACCGGCTACATCAACAGCTTCAAGCTGACGTTCTGACACACAAGAACTCCCGGGTGGGACGGTGACGCGCGGTCCCGCCCCACCCGGGGTCCCAACTGCTCCGCCCCGCGGACTACTTGTCCGCGTTCGCCGCCTTCACCAGGGCGTCCGGAGTCACCGCGCCGACGTACACCCGGCCGTCGTCGGTCATCAGTGCGTTGACCAGCTTGGTCTTGAAGACCGTGCCGGAGCCGAACTTCCCGCTCACCTTGTCGCCCAGCGAGTCCAGGAAGCCCTGCATCTCCTTCGGGGCGTCCTCGGTCTTCGGCGCGGGCGCACCCGAGTCGAGCTTGGCGATCGTCGTCCAGCCCTCGCCGATGACGACGGGCTCCTTGCCGCCCTCGCCCTTCGCTCCGACGAGGCCCTCCAGCCCCTTCGGGGCCTTGCCCCGGGCCTCGTGCTCCGCCTCGTCCGCCGCGCCCTCCGTCACCTTCGCGCCCTTGGGGGCCTGGAAGGTCGAGGCCGCCGGCGTCCCGAAGTCCACCTTGGTGAAGCCCGCGTCCACCACGGCCTTGCCGCCCGAGGTCGACGCCAGCGTGAACTTCAGCGGCACGCCGTTCTGCGCGTCCACCGCGATCTTCACCGACTCGACGGTCGAGCCGCTCTGCTTCGGCTTGATCACCAGCTGGTACGCGTCCCGGCCGGCCACCCGGGCGGTGCCGTCGACGGTGATCGAGGTGCTCTCGCCGGCCGCCTTCAGGACCTCGTCCGCGAGCTCCTTCGGAGTGCCCGGCAGTTCCTTCTCGCGCGGCGCGTCCTTGCGCCCGGCGTCCGCGTCCTTCTCGTGGACGGCCTCGCCGGACCTGCTGTCGTACGCCCACACGTCGGCGCCGTTGTGGATCAGGCTGTACTCGTCCTTGCCGTCGAGGACGGTCAGGCGCTGCTTGTCGGGGCCGTCGGCGGCGACCTTGAGGGTGTGCGAGCCGGACGCCAGCTCGGTCAGCTTCTCGGTCGGATCCGTCGACGGGGCCGGGGACTTGCCGGAATCGGATCCGGCGAGGCCCGCGAGCCCGGCGAAGGACGGCAGGCCCAGGTCGGTCTCGACCTTGACCGTGCCGGAGAGGGTCTGGGTCTCCGATGCGGCGATCTTCTCGATGAGCTGCTGGGCGGTGATCTCCGGCAGCTCGGGGTCCCCGGACGCCGCCAGGGCCGGGACGAGCCCGATCGTCGCCGCGGCGACACCGGCCACCGCGACCGGCACGAGGTAACGGCTCGCCTTACGAGTTGTTGCCATGGTCTGTCCTACCTCCGTGGTCGATGACTCCATCTGACCAAAACGGCGGTGGGGAATCGTCAGCCTCCGGACTCAACCTGGCGTACTGCTCCGGGATGACCCGACCCCGAGAGCCCCTAGGCCACGGGGTGGATCTACGTCGGACGGACCCTAGCCCGCGCGGTGGACCACCGCGTCGCACAGCTCGCCGAGCGCGGCCTTCGCGAAGCCCTCGGGGAGCGGTGCCAGCATGGACCGCGCCTCCTCCGCGAAGCGGACGGTGTCGCGACGGGCCTGCTCGAGAGCCGGGTGCTCGCGCAGCCGGCGCAGCACCTCCGCGAGCACGGTGTCGTCCGCGAGGTCGCCGTCGATCAGCGCGACGAGCTCCAGGTCCTCCGGACGGCCGTGCGCGGCGGCCTCGGCGCGCAGGTGCAGCACCGGCAGCGTCGGGATGCCCTCGCGCAGGTCGGTGCCGGGGGTCTTGCCGGACTCGTGCGAGTCGGACGCGATGTCGAGGACGTCGTCGGCGAGCTGGAAGGCGACGCCGAGCCGCTCGCCGTACTGGCTGAGGATGTCGATGACACCCTCGTCCGCGCCGGACTCTATGGCGCCGAGACGGCAGGAGACGGCGACCAGCGAGCCGGTCTTACCACCGAGGACGTCCAGGTAGTGCTCGACCGGGTCGCGGCCGTCGCGGGGGCCGGCGGTCTCCAGGATCTGGCCGGTCACCAGACGCTCGAACGCCTCCGCCTGGATACGGACGGCATCAGGACCGAGGTCGGCCAGGATGTGCGACGCACGGGCGAACAGGAAGTCACCCGTGAGGACGGCCACCGAGTTGCCCCAGCGGCTGTTGGCGCTGTCCACACCGCGGCGCACGTCCGCCTCGTCCATGACGTCGTCGTGGTACAGCGTGGCCAGGTGGGTGAGCTCGACGACGACGGCCGCGGGCACGACGCCCGGCGCGAACGGGTCGCCGAACTGCGCGGCCAGCATCACCAGCAGCGGCCGGAAGCGCTTCCCGCCGGCCCTGACCAGATGCTGCGCGGCCTCCGTGATGAACGGCACCTCGCTCTTGGTGGCTTCGAGGAGGCCGGCCTCCACCGCAGCCAATCCGGTCTGGACATCGGCCTCAAGAGCCTGGTCCCGCACGCTCAGCCCGAACGGCCCGACGACGGTCACGAGGGAGTCTCCTGTCTGCTGACGCCTGCTGAGGATCACACGGATTGTCGATGTGTCGCTGGATTCACTCAAGTCAGCGTATCCGGTCGCCTTTCGATCACCGTGGGCGCCTTCCCGCCACCGCCGGTATGTTCGTGATCAGCTCATACGACCTGGAGCGTCCGCTTTGCCCAGAAGCATCAGCATCCGCAGCGACTTCCCGTACGAGACCGTCCACGACGACGTCCGGATCCCCCTCCCGGACACTACGCGTTTGTACGCGCGCGTCTGGCGGCCGGTCACCGACGAGCCGGTCCCCGCCCTCCTGGAGTATCTGCCGTACCGGCTCACGGACGGCACCGCGGCACGCGACGCGGAGCGTCATCCCTGGTACGCGGGCCACGGCTACGCCTCCGTACGGGTCGACGTGCGCGGCCACGGCAACAGCGAGGGCGTGCCCGGCGACGCCCACGACGCGACCGAGCTCGCGGACGCCGTCGCGGTCGTGGAGTGGCTCGCCGCCCAGCCCTGGTGCACCGGCCGGGTCGGCATGTTCGGCACCGCCTGGGGCGGCCTGGCCGCGCTGCGGGTCGCCGCTCTCGCCCCCGGGCCGCTGCAGGCCGTGGTCGCCGTCTGCGCGACCGACGACCCGTACGAGGACGACCTCCTCTACAAGGGCGGCTCGCTGCTGGCGGCCGGCCTGCCCGCCCGGGCGGCGCGGCTGCTCGCGCACGTCTGCCGGCCGCCGGACCCGCGCCACGCGGGCGAGGAGTGGCGCGCGCTGTGGCTGCGCCGCCTGGAGGCCGTACGGCCCTTCCTGCACACCTGGCTGGCCCACCAGACCCTCGACGACCACTGGCGGGCCGCGGCGGTCCGGGAGGACCTCGCGGCCGTCAGAGCGGCCGTCCTGGCCTTCGGCGGTTTCCAGGACCCGCACCGCAACGCCGTGCTGCGGCTCGTCGAGCAGCTCCCCCAGGACCGGGTGCGCGCCGTCCTCGGACCCTGGTGCCACCAGTACCCGGACCGCGGGCTGCCGCCCGGCCCGTCGATCGGCTTCCTGCAGGAGACGCTGCGCTGGTGGGACCACCACCTCAAGGGCATCGACAGCGGGGTGGCGGCCGAGCCGCTGCTGCGCTCCTGGATCACGGCGTCCCACGCCCCTGCCACCGTGCGCGAGGAGCTGCCGGGGCACTGGGCGGCGGACCCCGCCTGGCCGTCGCCGCACGTCACGCCCGTCTCGTACGCCCTCGGGGGCGACCCGGTGCTGGTCCGTTCGCCGCAGCACACCGGCCTGGACGCGGGTCCGCTGCTGCCGCAGGGCCGCGAGGCCGATCTGCCGCCCGACCAACGCGAGGACGACGCCCGTTCGGCCTGCTTCGACTTCCCGGTACCGGCGGACGGGGAGCCGGTCACGATCCTGGGCAGGCCGCGGGCGGTCCTGGCGCTGCGCTGCCACGCGCCGACCGGCCAGGTGGCCGCCCGGCTCTGCGACGTCGCCCCGGACGGCTCGTCGACCCTGGTCACCCGGGGCGTGCTGAACCTGTCCGCCCGCTACGGGTCCGACCGCGCGGTGGAGGCGCAGGTCGGCGAGACGGAGGAGGTGGTGCTCGACCTGGACGCCGCCGGGCACGCCTTCGCGCCCGGCCACCGGGTCCGCCTCGCCGTCTCCTCCGCGTACTGGCCGTGGATCTGGCCGCAGCCGGACGCGGCGGGCTTCACCCTCGACCCGGACGGCTCCTCGCTCACCCTCCCGGTCCGCACCGCCACCCGGGACGCGGTCGAGTTCGCGCCGCCGGAGCACGCGGAGCCGCTGGCGGTGGTGATCCCGGCGACGCTGGAGGAGCCCCGCCCGGAGCGCCTGGTGCTGCGGGACGTCGCGAAGGGCGAGTGGCGTCTGGAGGCCGATCCGGGGCACGGCGGCACCCGGGTCCACCCGGACGGCCTGGAGGTCACCGAGGAGGCCCTGGAGACTTACACGATCGTGGAGCACGACCCGCTGTCCGCCCGTACGACGTCCGAACGGGCGATCCGCCTCCACCGTCCGGAGGACGCCTGGGACGTCCGGGTGACCGCCCGCTCGGAGCTCTCCTGCGACGCCGACGCGTTCACCGCATCGGACGAGGTCATCTGCACGGAGGGCGCCGAGGTCGTCTTCCACCGTACGTGGGAGCGGCGCGTCCCCCGCAGGTCGGGCTGAGCCCCGGGGAACGCGCGACGGGCCCGCGTCCCCCTTCCGGGGGATGCGGGCCCGCCTCACTGCTGCGCGTCACGCGCCGCCGTTACGCGTCCGAGCCGGCCTTGCGGCGACGGACCAGGAACACGGCGCCGGCGCCGAGCGCCACGGCCGCGGCACCCGCCATCGCGATCTGCGGGACGACGTCGCTCGAACCGGTCTTCGCGAGCGAGCCGTTCGTGCTGCCGTTGGTCACCGGGTTGTTGGCGCCGCCCTGGGTGCCGGGGGTGTTGCTCTTGCCCGGCTTGCCCTTGGCGTCGTCGACCTTGCCCGGGTTGCTGCCCTTGGCGAGGATCTCGAACTCGTAGTAGTCGAGGTCCGGCGTGCCGCCGCAGGACTCGTCCTCGTTCCAGTAGTCGCCGGCGACGAAGGCCGCGCCCTGGCCCGCCGGGATCTTGGCGTCGACCTTCAGGCGGAGCTTGACGTCGACGGACGACTTGGCCTTCAGCGGGCCCACGTTCCCGATGCCGAACTCCTCGGCGTCCTCGGACTCGTCGTCCGCGTCCTTCCAGGTCCCGTCGGCGTAGTACTCGAGGTCCAGGAACTTGTCGAGCTCCTTGAGGCCCTTGGTGTCGAAGGCGGACACGAAGGCGTACGGGTACACCTCGTCCAGCTTCTTCTCGGTGCCGTTGGTGACCTTCAGGGTGAAGTTCACGGTGGCGCCGCCGACGACCTTGGACGGCAGACCGGTGACGACGGTGGTGAACTTCGGCTCGGGGACGCAGTCCTCGCCCTCCTCGCCGCCCTCGCCCTCTTCGGCCTTGGCGTCGGCGAGCTCCTTCTCGGCCGCCTTGAGGGCCTTGAACGCGTCCTCCTTGGCCGTCTTGGCGAGCCCCTCGGCGCGGACCGCGGCGACCCGCTGGTCGTCGCGCTCCTTGACCGCGGTGTTGTACGCGGTGTCGGCGGCGGCGGCCTCGCCGGCCAGGCCCGTGGCGACGGTCTTGGCGTCGGCGACGGCCTTCTCCGCGGCGGCCTTCTCCTCGGCGGTGGCCGTGTCGGGCAGCGCGGCCAGGGCGGCCTCGGCGTCGGCCTGCTTGGCCTCGGCGGCCTTCCACTTGGCGTTGGCCGTGTCGGCGGCCGTCTTCGCCTCGATGGCGGCCTTGGCGAGCGGGCTGTCGTCCTTCAGGGCGGCCTCGCGGTCGGCGGTGGCCTGCGCGAGGGTGACGACGGCCGCGTCGTAGGTCTTCTGAGCGGCCGCGACGCGGCGCTCCAGCTCCTCGATGGTCGGCTTCTGGTCCTGCTGGCCCGTCTGCGCGGCCGGCTTGGTGTCGGCGAACGCGGGGGCGGCGGAGAGCAGGACGACGGGGGTGGTGACGGCCGCGGCGACGGCCGTCGCGAGCATGCGACGGATCTTCAAGACGCAACCTATTCCTGGGTCGGAAAGGACGGGTGACACAACGATTCGGTGCGGTTCGCCGCTGCGGAGATCGACACGCAGCGGCGACGCGTGCCGCGATCGTATGGCCCGAACATGACGCTCAGGAGATGGTTTTCGGGGCCTGCGCGCGACCGTTCTTCGGACCGGGGCAACGAAGGGGAAGAACCGGGACAGTTGCCCACGATCACCCAGGTTTTTGTGTGACGCATGTCATGTCCCTGGCCCCGGGTCGGACACCCGGTCCGGCTCATCGGACACTGACGCCGCCCCCGGCGCTCGACGTAACGTGTCCCCCACACCCGTGGAAAGCGAGGCAGGCACCGATGTCCGAGCAGAGCCCGCTCGATCTGGCCGAGGGCGACCCCTTCGGCCCGCACAACCTTCCGTACGGCGTCTTCAGCACCCCCGACGAGCCCGGCCGGCGCCGGGTCGGCGTCCGCATCGGCGACTCGGTGCTGGACGCGGGGGCCGCGGCGCACGCCCTGGGCTCCCCGTACGCGGCGCTGCTCGCGCAGCCCAGCCTCAACCCGCTGCTCGCCGCCGGGCGCACCGCCTGGCGCGACGTGCGCCGCGCGCTGACCGCCTGGGTGACCGTGCCCGCGCACCGCGCCGACATCGAGCCGCTGCTGCACCCGCTGAGCGCGGTCACGCTGCACCTCCCGTACGAGGTCGCCGACTACGTCGACTTCTACGCGAGCGAGCACCACGCCACCAACGTCGGCCACATCTTCCGACCAGACGGCGAACCGCTCACCCCCAACTGGAAGCACCTCCCGATCGGTTACCACGGCCGCTCCGGCACCGTCGTCGTGTCCGGCACCGACGTCGTACGCCCCTCCGGGCAGCGCAAGGCCCCGTCCGACCCGGCGCCGGTCTTCGGCCCCTCGGTCAAGCTGGACATCGAGGCGGAAGTCGGCTTCGTCGTCGGCACCCCGTCCGAGCAGGGCTCCCCGGTCGCGCTCGGCGACTACCGGGACCACGTCTTCGGCCTGACGCTGCTGAACGACTGGTCGGCCCGGGACATCCAGGCCTGGGAGTACGTGCCGCTCGGCCCGTTCCTCGGCAAGTCCTTCGCCACCTCCGTCTCCGCCTGGGTGACGCCGCTGGAGGCGCTGGACGCCGCCCGGACCGCCCCGCCGGCCCGGGACTTCGACCTGCTGCCGTACCTGGACGACTCCGCGGAGGAGGAGCCCGGCGGCTACGACCTGCGGATCACGGTCGAGATCAACGGCGAGGTGGTCTCCGAGCCGCCGTTCGCCACCATGTACTGGACGGCCGCCCAGCAGCTCGCCCACATGACGGTCAACGGCGCCTCGCTGCGCACCGGCGACCTGTACGGCTCCGGCACGGTCTCCGGCCCCGAGGTGCACCAGCGCGGCTCGCTCCTGGAGCTGACCTGGAACGGCCGGGACGCGATCGAGCTGCCCACCGGCAAGCGGACCTTCCTGGAGGACGGCGACGAGGTCACCCTGACCGCCTGGGCCCCCGGCCCGGACGGCACCCGGGTCGGCCTCGGCGAGGTGACGGGCCGGATCGTGCCCGCCCGCGAGGGCTAGGCCCCACCTCTCCCGGACATACGTCAGGGCCCGGCCCCCGCACTCGCGGGGACCGGGCCCTGACGCCGTACAGCGGCCGGCTACCGGACGAACACGCCCGCCTGGCCGGCCAGGTCCAGGAAGTACTGCGGCGCGACGCCCAGCACCAGCGTGACCGCGACCCCGACACCGATCGTCGCCATCGTCAGCGGCGAGGGCACGGCGACCGTGGGGCCGTCCGCCTTCGGCTCGCTGAAGAACATCAGCACGATCACCCGGATGTAGAAGAACGCGGCGATCGCCGAGGACACCACACCGACCACGACCAGCGCTCCCGCGCCGCCCTCCGCCGCCGCCGTGAACACCGCGAACTTCCCGGAGAACCCGGAGGTCAGCGGGATGCCGGCGAAGGCCAGCAGGAACACCGCGAAGACCGCCGCGACCAGCGGCGACCGACGGCCCAGACCGGCCCACTTGGACAGGTGGGTGGCCTCGCCGCCCGCGTCCCGGACCAGCGTGACGACCGCGAACGCGCCGATCGTCACGAAGGAGTAGGACAGCAGGTAGAACAGCACGGACGAGACGCCGCTCGGGGTGGCCGCGATGACACCGGCCAGGATGAACCCGGCGTGCGCGATCGAGGAGTAGGCGAGCAGTCGCTTGATGTCGGTCTGGGTGATCGCGACGATCGCGCCGCCCAGCATGGTCACGATGGCGACCGCCCACATGACCGGCCGCCAGTCCCAGGTGAGGCCGGGCAGCACCACGTACAGCAGGCGGAGCATCGCGCCGAACGCGGCGACCTTGGTGGCCGCGGCCATGAAGCCGGTGACCGGGGTCGGCGCGCCCTGGTAGACGTCCGGCGTCCACATGTGGAACGGCACCGCGCCGACCTTGAACAGCAGGCCCATCAGGACCATGGCGAAGCCGATCAGCAGCAGCGCGTCGTTGCCCATGGTGTCGGCGAGGGCCGGGGCGACCGAGCCGACCGAGCCGTCGACGACGCTCGCGATCGTGGCGTACGAGACGGAGCCCGCGTAGCCGTAGAGCAGGGCGATGCCGAAGAGCAGGAACGCCGAGGAGAACGCGCCGAGCAGGAAGTACTTCACGGCCGCCTCCTGCGACATCAGCCGCTTGCGGCGGGCGACGGCGCAGAGCAGGTACAGCGGGAGGGAGAAGACCTCCAGGGCGACGAAGAGCGTCAGCAGGTCGTTGGCCGCCGGGAAGACCAGCATTCCGGCGATCGCGAACAGCACGAGCGGGAACACCTCGGTGGTGGTGAACCCGGCCTTGACCGCCGCCTGCTCCTGCTCGCTGCCGGGCACGGCGGCGGCCTCGGCGGCGAACGAGTCGACCTTGTGGCCGTGGTCGGCAGGATCGAGCCGGCGCTCGGCGAAGGTGAAGACCGCGACGACCGACGCCAGCAGGATCGTGCCCTGCAGGAACAGCGCCGGCCCGTCGACGGCGATCGCGCCCATCGCCGCGATGCCCGCCTTGGTGGTGCCGTGCCCCGCGGCCGCGAGGCCGACGACGGCGGCGAACGAGGCGGCCAGGGCGACCACGGTCAGGAAGACCTGGGTGTGGTAGCGCCCCTTGCGCGGCACGAAGGCCTCGACCAGGACGCTGACGATCGCCGCGCCGACGACGATCAGGACGGGCGCGAGCTGCCCGTACTCGATCTCCGGGGACGGGATCTTGCCGATCGGCTCGGCCGCCGTCGTCCACAGGCTGTGGACAGCCGTTGTGCTCACTTGGCCGCCTCCACGTTCTGGATGGGCACAGCAGGCGCGGGGTCCTTCTGCTGCACGTCGGACATGGTGTACTGCACGGCCGGGTTGACGATGTCCGTCAGCGGCTTCGGGAACACACCGAGGAAGATCAGCAGGGCGATCAGCGGTGCGACCACCGCCAGTTCACGCACCCGCAGGTCGGGCATGGACCGCACCTCCTCCTTCACCGGGCCCGTCATCGTCCGCTGGTAGAGGACGAGGGTGTAGAGCGCGGCGAGGACGATGCCGGTGGTGGCGACGATGCCCGCCACGGGGTACCGGCTGAAGGTGCCGACCAGGACCAGGAACTCGCTGACGAACGGCGCGAGACCCGGCAGCGACAGCGTGGCCAGACCACCGATCAGGAAGGTGCCGGCCAGCACCGGGGCGACCTTCTGCACACCGCCGTAGTCGGCGATGAGCCGCGAGCCGCGCCGGGAGATCAGGAATCCGGCCACCAGCATCAGCGCGGCCGTCGAGATCCCGTGGTTGACCATGTACAGCGTCGCGCCGCTCTGGCCCTGGCTGGTCATCGCGAAGATGCCCATGATGATGAAGCCGAAGTGCGAGATCGAGGCGTACGCGACCAGGCGCTTGATGTCCCGCTGGCCGACCGCGACCAGCGCGCCGTACACGATGCTGATCAGCGCCAGGACGACGATCGCCGGGGTGGCCCACTTGCTCGCCTCCGGGAAGAGCCCGAGGCAGTAGCGGAGCATCGCGAAGGTGCCGACCTTGTCGACCACGGCGGTGATGAGCACGGCGACCGGGGCGGTCGACTCGCCCATCGCGTTGGGCAGCCAGGTGTGCAGCGGCCACAGCGGCGCCTTCACCGCGAAGGCGAAGAAGAAGCCGAGGAACAGCAGCCGTTCGGTGTTCGTGGCCATGTCCAGCGTGCCCTCGGCCCGGGCGGCCGTGATCTCGGTGAGCGAGAAGTTCCCCGCCACCACGTAGAGCCCGATGACCGCGGCGAGCATGATCAGGCCGCCGACCAGGTTGTAGAGCAGGAACTTGACCGCCGCGTACGAGCGCTGGGCCGCCGCGTTCTCGTCCGAACCGCTGTGGGCCCGGTCCCCGAAGCCTCCGATGAGGAAGTACATCGGGATGAGCATGGCCTCGAAGAGGATGTAGAAGAGGAAGACGTCGGTGGCCTCGAAGGAGAGGATCACCATCGCCTCGACGGCCAGGATCAGGGCGAAGAAGCCCTGGGTCGGCCGCCACCGGGTGGACTTGGTCTCCAGGGGGTCGGCGTCGTGCCAGCCGGCCAGGATCACGAAGGGGACCAGCAGCGCGGTGAGCGCGATCAGCGCCACCCCGATGCCGTCCACACCGAGTTCGTAGCGGACCCCGAAGTCCTTGATCCAGGCGTACGACTCGACGAGCTGGTACCGGTCGCCGCCCGGCTCGAAGCGGACCGTGACGACCGCGGCGAGCACCAGCGTCACCAGGGAGACCAGCAACGCCAGCACCTTGGCGGCGTTGCGCCGGGCCGCGGGGACGGCGGCGGTGAGGATCGCACCGGCCGCCGGCACGGCGGCCGTCACCGTCAGGAGCGGGAAGCCCGCGTTGACCGCTTGGGACATGGCAGTCACACCGCCCTCATCAGCAGGGTCGCGGCGATCAGCACCGCCGTACCTCCGAACATGGAGACCGCGTACGACCGGGCGTAGCCGTTCTGGAGCTTGCGCAGCCGGCCGGAGAGGCCGCCGACCGAGGCCGCGGTGCCGTTGACCACCCCGTCGACGAGGCTGTGGTCGACGTAGACGAGCGAGCGGGTGAGGTGCGTGCCGCCGCGGACGAAGACGACGTGGTTGAAGTCGTCCTGGAGCAGGTCGCGGCGGGCGGCCCGGGTGAGGAGCGAGCCGCGCGGGGCAGTGACCGGAACCGGCCGGCGCCCGTACTGGAGATAGGCGAGGCCGACACCGAGCAGCATCACCGCGACGGTGGCCGAGGTGACGGCCGCCGCGCTGAGCGGCGAGTGCCCGTGCTCGAAGCCGGTGACCGGCTCCAGCCACTCGACGAACCCGGCGTACTCGAAGAGCGCGCCGGCGCCGACCGAACCGAAGGCCAGCAGGACCATCGGGATGGTCATGGACTTCGGCGACTCGTGCGGGTGCGGCGGCTCGCCCTTCTCGTCGGGCTGCCAGCGCTTCTCGCCGAAGAAGGTCATCAGCATCACGCGGGTCATGTAGAACGCGGTGATGGCGGCGCCCAGCAGGGCGCAGGCGCCGAGGATCCAGCCCTCGGTGCCGCCCTTGGCGAAGGCCGCCTCGATGATCTTGTCCTTGGAGAAGAAGCCGGACAGGCCCGGGAAGCCGATGATGGCGAGGTAGCCGAGGCCGAAGGTGACGAAGGTGACCGGCATGTACTTCCGCAGGCCGCCGTAACGGCGCATGTCCACCTCGTCGTTCATGCCGTGCATGACTGATCCGGCGCCGAGGAACAGCCCGGCCTTGAAGAAGCCGTGCGTCACCAGGTGCATGATCGCGAAGGCGTAGCCGATCGGGCCGAGGCCGGCCGCGAGGATCATGTAGCCGATCTGCGACATCGTCGAACCGGCCAGGGCCTTCTTGATGTCGTCCTTCGCGCAACCGACGATCGCACCGAAGAGGAGCGTGACCGCGCCGACCACGGTGACGGCGAGCTGCGCGTCCGGGGCGGCGTTGAAGATGTCGGCGGAGCGGACGATCAGGTAGACGCCGGCGGTGACCATGGTGGCCGCGTGGATCAGGGCCGAGACCGGGGTCGGGCCCTCCATCGCGTCCCCGAGCCAGGACTGCAGCGGCACCTGGGCCGACTTGCCGCAGGCGGCGAGGAGCAGCATCAGCGCGATCGCCGTCAGCTTGCCCTCGGACGCCTGGTCCACCGACCCCAGGACCGGCCCGAAGGCGAAGGTCCCGAAAGTGGTGAACATCAGCATGATCGCGATCGACAGGCCCATGTCGCCGACCCGGTTGACCAGGAAGGCCTTCTTCGCGGCGGTGGCCGCGCTCGGCTTGTGCTGCCAGAAGCCGATCAGGAGGTACGAGGCGAGGCCGACGCCCTCCCAGCCCAGGTACAGCAGCAGGTAGTTGTCCGCGAGGACCAGGATCAGCATGGCCGCGAGGAACAGGTTCAGATAGCCGAAGAAGCGGCGCCGGCGCTCGTCGTGCTCCATGTACCCGATCGAGTACACGTGGATCAGCGAGCCCACGCCGGTGATCAGCAGGACGAAGGTCATCGACAGCTGGTCGAGCTGGAAGGCGATGTCCGCCTGGAAGCCCTCGACCGGGATCCAGGTGTAGAGCGTGGCGTCCAGCGCGCGGTCCTCGGCGGGCTTGCCGAGCATGTCGGCGAAGAGCACCAGGCCCATGACGAAGGAGGAGGCCGCGAGCAGCGTGCCGAGCCAGTGCCCGGCCCGGTCCAGCCGCCGCCCGCCGCACAGCAGCACGGCCGCTCCGAGCAGCGGCGCCGCGATGAGCAGCGCAATCAGGTTCTCCACGATTCAGCCCCTCACAGCTTCATCAGGCTGGCGTCGTCGACCGAGGCCGAGTGGCGGGAACGGAACAACGACACGATGATCGCGAGGCCGACCACGACCTCGGCGGCGGCGACGACCATCGTGAAGAACGCGATGATCTGACCGTCGAGGTTCCCGTGCATCCGGGAGAAGGTCACGAACGCGAGGTTGCAGGCGTTGAGCATCAGCTCGACGCACATGAAGACCACGATCGCGTTCCGCCGGATCAGCACGCCGGCCGCGCCGATGGTGAACAACAGGGCGGCGAGATAGAGATAGTTGACCGGATTCACCGGTTGGCCTCCTCTTCGTCCCGGTCGCGGCCGAGCCGCTCCTCGGAGCGCTGTTCCAGCGCCTTGAGATCGGCCAGCGCCTCGCTCGACACGTCCCGGATCTGACCGCGCTTGCGCAGGGTCTGCATCACGGAGAGCTCGGCCGGGGTGCCGTCCGGCAGCAGACCGGCGACGTCCACGGCGTTGTGCCGGGCGTAGACGCCGGGGGCGGGCAGCGGCGGCACCTGGGTGCCGCGGCGCACGCGCTGCTCGGCCAGCTCGCGCTGGGTGCGGGCCTTCTCGGTACGCTCCCGGTGGGTGAGCACCATCGCGCCGACGGCCGCGGTGATGAGCAGCGCGCCGGTGATCTCGAAGGCGAAGACGTACTTGGTGAAGATGAGGGCCGCGATGCCCTCGACGTTGCCGCCCTGGGCGCTGTTGGCGGCGCCCAGTCCGGCGAACTCCGTCAGCGAGGCGTTCCCGATGCCGGCGACGAGCAGGATCCCGAAGCCGAGGCCGCAGGCGGCGGCCCACCAGCGCTGGCCCTTCAGCGTCTCCTTCAGCGAGTCGGCGGCCGTGACACCGACCAGCATGACGACGAAGAGGAAGAGCATCATGATCGCGCCGGTGTAGACGACGATCTGGACGATGCCGAGGAAGTACGCGCCGTTGGCCAGGTAGAAGACCGCGAGGATGATCATCGTCCCGGCGAGGCAGAGCGCGCTGTGCACGGCCTTCCTCATCAGGACGGTGCACAGGGCACCGATCACCGCGACGGTGCCGAGGACCCAGAACTGGAAGGCCTCGCCCGTGGAGGTCGTGGCGGCGGCGAGGGCGGCGCTCATGCGTCCACCTCTTCCGGCTCGCCCTTCTCTCCCTCGGAGGCGGCGACCTGACGGACCGTACCCGGCGCGGCCTCACTGACCAGGCCGCGGTAGTAGTCCTGCTCGTCCATGCCGGGGAAGATCGCGTGCGGGGTGTCGACCATGCCCTCTTCGAGACCCGCGAGCAGCTGCTCCTTGGTGTAGATCAGGTTCTCGCGGGAGGAGTCGGCCAGTTCGAACTCGTTGGTCATCGTCAGCGCCCGCGTCGGGCAGGCCTCGATGCAGAGCCCGCACAGGATGCAGCGGGCGTAGTTGATCTGGTAGACGCGGCCGTACCGCTCGCCGGGCGAGTAGCGCTCCTCGTCCGTGTTGTCCGCGCCCTCCACGTAGATGGCGTCGGCCGGACAGGCCCAGGCGCACAGCTCGCAGCCGACGCACTTCTCCAGACCGTCGGGGTGACGGTTGAGCTGGTGCCGGCCGTGGAAGCGCGGCGCCGTCGTCTTCTGCTGCTCCGGGTACTGCTCGGTCAGCCGCTTCTTGAACATGGCCTTGAAGGTCACGCCGAAGCCGGCCACCGGATTCTGGAAATCAGACACCGTCCGTCTCCTTTCCGTCACTCTCGGTAGCAGTATCGGGTCCGCCACTGACAATCAGTTCTCGCTCGGAGCGAGGCCGCCTGCGCGGCACGGGCGGCAGGGTCTGTCCGGGCAGCGGCGGTACGGGGAACCCGCCGGCCATCGGGTCGAACGGGCGCCCGTCCTCGGGCTCGGCCTGCGCGGCCGCGCCGCGCCGGTCGCGGAACATGTCGGCGACGAACGACAGGAGCAGGACGGTGAGCACGGCTCCCGCCACGTACAGCACGATCGTCTGGAAGTCGTAGTTCTCGTTGCGGAGCGCCCGGACGGTGGCGACCAGCATCAGCCAGACGACGGAGACCGGGATGAGGACCTTCCAGCCGAGCTTCATCAGCTGGTCGTAGCGGACGCGGGGCAGCGTGCCGCGCAGCCAGATGAAGAAGAACAGCAGCAGCTGCACCTTGAGGACGAACCAGAGCATCGGCCACCAGCCGTGGTTCGCGCCCTCCCAGAAGGTGGAGACGGGCCACGGGGCCCGCCAGCCGCCCAGGAAGAGCGTCACGGAGACCGCGGAGACCGTCACCATGTTCACGTACTCGGCGAGCATGAACATCGCGAACTTGATGGACGAGTACTCGGTGTTGAACCCGCCGACCAGGTCGCCCTCGGACTCCGGCATGTCGAACGGGGCGCGGTTCGTCTCGCCGACCATGGTGACGACGTAGATGATGAACGACACCGGCAGCAGGACGATGAACCAGCGGTCCGCCTGCGCCTCGACGATCGCCGAGGTCGACATCGACCCGGAGTAGAGGAACACCGAGGCGAACGCGGCGCCCATGGCGATCTCGTACGAGATCATCTGCGCGCACGAGCGCAGGCCGCCGAGCAGCGGGTACGTGGAGCCGGACGACCAGCCGGCGAGCACGATGCCGTAGATGCCGACGGAGGCGATCGCGAGGACGTAGAGCATCGCGATCGGCAGGTCGGTCAGCTGCATCGTGGTGCGGACGCCGAAGATCGAGACCTCGTTGTCCGCGGGGCCGAACGGGATCACGGCGATCGCCATGAAGGCGGGGATCGCGGCGATGATCGGCGCCAGGACGTAGACGACCTTGTCGGCCTTCTTGACGATCACGTCCTCTTTCAGCATCAGCTTGATGCCGTCGGCGAGCGACTGGAGCATGCCCCAGGGGCCGTGCCGGTTGGGTCCGATGCGCAGCTGCATCCAGGCGACGACCTTGCGCTCCCACACGATGGAGAAGAGCACGGTCACCATCAGGAAGGCGAAGCAGAAGACCGCCTTGATCAGCACGAGCCACCAGGGGTCCTGCCCGAACATGGACAGGTCCTCGGCGGCGAGCAGCGTGTTCATGCCTGCACCTCCTTGGACGTCGCCGGGCCGATGCGGACCAGGTCGCCGGGGTGGGCGCCGGTGGTGGAGAGGACCGCGGAGCCGGGCGAGTTCAGCGGGAGCCAGACCACGCGGTCCGGCATGTCCGTGACCTGGAGGGGGAGTTCGACGGTGCCGGCCGGGCCGGTGACCGCGACGACGTCACCGTCCTTCACCCCGGTGTCCGCGGCCGTCGCCGGCGACAGCCGGGCGAGCGCCGCGTGGCGGGTGCCGGCCAGGGCCGTGTCGCCCTCCTGGAGCCTGCCCAGGTCGAGCAGGAGCCGGTGGCCGGCCAGGACGGCCTCGCCGTCGCCGGGCCGGGCCGCGGGCTGCGCCGGCTCCGCGGGCGCGGAGGCCCGCTCGCCGTCCCAGCCGCCGAGCCGGTCCAGCTCGCGCCGGGCAGAGCGCAGGTCGGGCAGCGCCAGATGCGCGTCGAGCGCGTCGGCGAGCATGTGCAGCACCCGGGCGTCGGTCGGCGCGAGCGGCCGGGTCATCTGCTCCGGCTTCAGCGCGGCCTCGAACAGCCGGGCCCTGCCCTCCCAGTTGAGGAAGGTTCCGGACTTCTCCGCGACCGCGGCGACCGGCAGGACCACGTCGGCGCGCTCGGTGACCTCGCTCGGCCGCAGCTCCAGGGAGACCACGAACGCCGCGTCGAGCGCCTCGCGGGCCCGCGCCGGGTCCGGCAGGTCCCCGACCTCGACCGCGCCGACGAGCAGCGCGCCCAGTTCGCCGATGGCCGCGGCCTCGACGATCTGGCCCGTGTCGCGGCCGTAACCGTGCGGGAGTTCCCGTACGCCCCAGGCCGCGGCGACCTCCTCGCGGGCCCGCGGGTCGGTGGCCGGGCGGCCACCGGGCAGCAGCGACGGGATCGCGCCCGCCTCGACCGCGCCCCGCTCACCGGCCCGGCGCGGGATCCACACCAGCCGCGCGCCGGTCGCCGCGGCGAGCCGGACGGCCGCGGTCAGAGCGCCGGGCACGCCCGCGAGCCGCTCGCCGACGGCGATCACGGCCCCCTCGGTGCGCAGCGCCTCGGCCGCCTCGCTGCCCGTGCCCTCCAGGCCGGTACCGGCGGCGAGCGCGTCCAGCCACTCGGGCTCGGTGCCGGGGGCCGCGGGCAGCAGCGTGCCGCCCGCCTTCTCCAGGCCGCGGGTCGCGAACGCGGCGAGCCCGTACGTCTTCTGTCCCTTCTTCCGCCATGCCTTGCGCAGCCGCAGGAAGACTCCGGGGGCCTCCTCCTCCGACTCCAGGCCGGCCAGCAGCACGGCCGGCGCGGCTTCGAGCGAGGTGTACGTGACGCCCGTCCCGTCCAGGTCCCGGCCGCGTCCGGCGACGGCGGAAGCCAGGAAGTCGGCCTCCTCGCTGGAGTGGATCCGGGACCGGAAGTCGACGTCGTTGGTGTCGAGGGCGACCCGGGCGAACTTGGCGTACGCGTACGCGTCCTCGACGGTCAGCCGGCCACCGGCAAGGACGCCGGTGCGCCCGCGGACCAGGCCGCGGGCCGCCGCCTCCAGGGCCTCCGGCCAGGAGGCGGACTCCAGCCGGCCGCTGTCGGGGTTGCGCACCAGGGGCGTGGTGAGCCGGTCGCGCTGCTGCGCGTACCGGAACCCGAACCGCCCCTTGTCGCAGATCCACTCCTCGTTGACCTCGGGGTCCTCTGCCGCGAGCCGCCGCATGACCTTGCCGCGCCGGTGGTCGGTGCGCGTCGCGCAGCCGCCGGCGCAGTGCTCGCAGACGCCCGGCGACGACACGAGGTCGAACGGGCGGGAGCGGAACCGGTACGCCGCCGAGGTCAGCGCGCCGACCGGGCAGATCTGGATCGTGTTGCCGGAGAAGTACGACTCGAACGGGTCGCCCTCGCCGGTGCCGACCTGCTGGAGCGCGCCGCGCTCGATCAGCTCGATCATCGGGTCGCCGGCGACCTGGTTGGAGAACCGGGTGCAGCGCGCGCACAGCACGCACCGCTCGCGGTCGAGCAGCACCTGCGTGGAGATCGGCACCGGCTTCTCGTAGGTCCGCTTCTTCCCCTCGAAGCGGGACTCGGCCTGGCCGTGCGACATCGCCTGGTTCTGCAGCGGGCACTCGCCGCCCTTGTCGCAGACCGGGCAGTCCAGCGGGTGGTTGATGAGCAGCAGCTCCATCACGCCGTGCTGGGCCTTCTCGGCGACCGGCGAGGTCAGCTGCGACCGGACCACCATGCCGTCGGTGCAGGTGATCGTGCAGGAGGCCATCGGCTTGCGCTGGCCCTCGACCTCGACGATGCACTGGCGGCAGGCGCCGGCCGGGTCGAGGAGCGGGTGGTCGCAGAACCGCGGGATCTCGATGCCGAGCTGCTCGGCCGCGCGGATGACCAGGGTCCCCTTGGGGACGGAGATCTCGACGCCGTCGATGGTCAGCGTGACGAGATCCTCCGGCGGTACCGCGGGCGAACCTCCGCCGGACGGGCCGGCCGTGGTGACCGTCATGCCGTCACCTCCTTGTGGTTGTCCGCCCAGGCGGTCGACTTGGCCGGGTCGAAGGGGCAGCCCCGGCCGGTGATGTGCTGCTCGTACTCCTCGCGGAAGTACTTGAGCGAGGAGAAGATCGGGGACGCGGCGCCGTCGCCGAGCGCGCAGAACGACTTGCCGTTGATGTTGTCGGCGATGTCGTTCAGCTTGTCGAGGTCGGACATCACGCCCTTGCCGGCCTCGATGTCACGCAGCAGCTGGACCAGCCAGTACGTCCCCTCGCGGCAGGGCGTGCACTTGCCGCAGGACTCGTGCGCGTAGAACTCGGTCCACCGGGTGACCGCCCGGACCACGCAGGTGGTCTCGTCGAAGCACTGCAGCGCCTTGGTGCCGAGCATCGAGCCGGCCGCGCCGACGCCCTCGTAGTCCAGCGGGACGTCGAGGTGCTCGTCGGTGAACATCGGGGTGGAGGAGCCGCCCGGCGTCCAGAACTTGAGCCGGTGGCCGGGGCGCATCCCGCCGCTCATGTCGAGCAGCTGGCGCAGCGTGATCCCGAGCGGGGCCTCGTACTGGCCGGGCGAGGCGACATGGCCGCTGAGCGAGTACAGCGTGAAGCCGGGGGACTTCTCGCTGCCCATCGACTTGAACCAGTCCTTGCCCCGGTTGATGATCGCGGGAACGGACGCGATGGACTCGACGTTGTTCACCACGGTGGGGCAGGCGTACAGACCGGCGACCGCGGGGAAGGGGGGACGCAGCCGGGGCTGGCCGCGGCGCCCTTCGAGCGAGTCGAGCAGCGCGGTCTCCTCGCCGCAGATGTACGCGCCCGCGCCCGCGTGCACGGTGAGTTCGAGGTCGAGTCCGCTGCCGAGGATGTCCGTGCCGAGGTACCCGGCCTCGTACGCCTCACGGACCGCCTCGTGGAGCCGCCGCAGGACGGGCACGACCTCGCCGCGCAGATAGATGAAGGCATGGTTCGAGCGGATCGCGTAGCAGGCGATCACGATGCCCTCGATGAGGGAGTGCGGGTTGGCGAAGAGCAGCGGGATGTCCTTGCAGGTGCCCGGCTCGGACTCGTCCGCGTTGACGACGAGGTAGTGCGGCTTGCCGTCGCCCTGCGGGATGAACTGCCACTTCATCCCGGTGGGGAAGCCCGCGCCGCCGCGGCCTCGCAGACCCGAGTCCTTTACGTACGCGATGAGGTCGTCGGGCGACATCGCGAGGGCCTTGCGGAGGCCCTCGTAGCCCTCGTGCCGCTTGTACGTCTCCAGCGTCCAGGAGTCAGGCTGGTCCCAGAACGCCGAGAGGACGGGCGCGAGAAGCTTCTCGGGGCTGCTGTTGTTGAGCTCGGCTGCCAAGGTCATCACTCCCCCTCCCCACTGGCTGCTTCGCCACGCGGGTGGACGATCTTGTGGTGCGGGGTCTCGCCCTTGGCCAGGCGGAGCCCGACGAGCGAAGCGGGGCCGGCTCCGCCGGTGGCCTCGACGGCGCCCTCGCGCGCGTCGGGGAAGCCGGCCAGGATCCGCGCGGTCTCCTTGAAGGTGCACAGCGGCGCGCCGCGGGTCGGGGCGACGGGCCGGCCGGCCCGGAGGTCGTCCACCATCCGGCGGGCTGACTCGGGCGTCTGGTTGTCGAAGAACTCCCAGTTGACCATCACGACGGGCGCGAAGTCGCAGGCCGCGTTGCACTCGATGTGCTCCAGCGTGACCTTGCCGTCCTCGGTGGTCCCGTTGTTGTCGACGCCGAGGTGCTCCTTCAGCTCCTCGAAGATGGCGTCGCCGCCCATGACCGCGCAGAGCGTGTTGGTACAGACGCCGACCTGGTAGTCGCCGGACTCCTTGCGCCGGTACATCGTGTAGAAGGTGGCGACGGCGGTGACCTCGGCGGTGGTCAGCTCCAGCATGTCGGCGCAGAACCGCATGCCGGTGCGGGTCACGTACCCCTCCTCCGCCTGCACGAGGTGCAGCATCGGCAGGAGGGCGGAGCGGGACCCCGGATAGCGGGCGATGATCTCCCTCGCGTCCGCCTCGAGGCGGGCCCGGACGTCGGCCGGGTAGTCGGGGGCGGGGAGCTGGGGCATCCCGAGACTGGTGTGTCCGTCCGTCATCGGTCGACGCCTCCCATCACGGGGTCGATGGACGCGACGGCCACGATGACGTCGGCGACCTGGCCGCCCTCGCACATCGCGGCCATGGCCTGGAGGTTGGTGAACGACGGGTCGCGGAAGTGGACCCGGAACGGGCGGGTTCCGCCGTCGGAGACGACATGGACGCCCAGCTCGCCCTTGGGGGACTCGACGGCCGCGTACGCCTGGCCGGCCGGGACCCGGAAGCCCTCGGTCACCAGCTTGAAGTGGTGGATCAGGGACTCCATGGAGGTGCCCATGATCTTCTTGATGTGGTCGAGCGAGTTGCCGAGGCCGTCCGGGCCGAGTGCCAGCTGCGCGGGCCAGGCGATCTTCTTGTCGCCGACCATGACCGGTCCGGGCTCCAGGCGGTCGAGGCACTGCTCGACGATCCGCAGCGACTGGCGCATCTCCTCCAGGCGGACGAGGAAACGGCCATACGAGTCGCAGCTGTCGGCCGTCGCCACCTCGAAGTCGTAGGTCTCGTAGCCGCAGTACGGGTCGGTCTTGCGCAGGTCGTGCGGGAGGCCCGCGGAGCGCAGGATCGGTCCGGTGGCGCCCAGCGCCATGCAGCCGGTGAGGTCGAGGTAGCCGACGTCCTGCATGCGGGCCTTGAAGATGGGGTTGCCGGTGGCGAGCTTGTCGTACTCCGGCAGGTTCTTCTTCATGGTCTTCACGAACTCCCGCACCGCGTCGACCGCGCCGGGCGGCAGGTCCTGGGCGAGGCCGCCGGGGCGGATGAACGCGTGGTTCATGCGCAGGCCGGTGATCAGCTCGTACAGGTCCAGGATCATCTCGCGGTCCCGGAAGCCGTAGATCATGATCGTGGTGGCGCCGAGCTCCATGCCGCCGGTGGCGATGCAGACCAGGTGCGAGGAGAGCCGGTTGAGCTCCATCAGCAGGACGCGGATGATGCTCGCCCGGTCCGGGATCTGGTCGGTGATGCCGAGCAGCTTCTCGACGCCCAGGCAGTACGCCGTCTCGTTGTAGAACGAGGTGAGGTAGTCCATGCGGGTGACGAAGGTGGTGCCCTGCGTCCAGGTCCGGTACTCGAGGTTCTTCTCGATGCCGGTGTGGAGGTAGCCGATGCCGCAGCGGGCCTCGGTGACGGTCTCGCCGTCGATCTCCAGGATGAGCCGGAGCACGCCGTGCGTGGACGGGTGCTGGGGACCCATGTTGACGACGATCCGCTCGTCGTCGGCCTTGGCCGCGGACCGGACGACCTCGTCCCAGTCGCCGCCGGTGACCGTGTAGACGGTCCCCTCGGTGGTCTCGCGTGCAGAGGACGCGTTGGGGCTGGTCACGAGTACGACCTCCGCTGGTCCGGAGCCGGGATCTGGGCGCCCTTGTACTCGACGGCGATGCCGCCGAGGGGGTAGTCCTTGCGCTGCGGGTGGCCCTGCCAGTCGTCCGGCATCATGATCCGGGTGAGGGCGGGGTGGCCGTCGAAGACGATGCCGAAGAAGTCGTACGTCTCGCGCTCGTGCCAGTCGTTCGTCGGATAGACCGGGACGAGCGACGGGATGTGCGGGTCGGCGTCGGGCGCCGAGACCTCCAGGCGGATCAGCCGGCCGTGGGTGAGCGAGCGCAGGTGGTAGACCGCGTGCAGTTCGCGTCCCTTGTCGCCCGGGTAGTGGACGCCGGAGACGCCGGTACAGAGCTCGAAGCGGAGCGCGGGGTCGTCGCGCAGGGTGCGGGCGACGCGGACGAGGTGCTCGCGCGCGATGTGGAAGGTCAGCTCGTCGCGGTCGACGACGGTCTTCTCGATCGCGTTCTCGGGGACGAGGCCCTGCTCTTCGAGGGCGCCCTCCAGCTCGTCGGCCACCTCGTCGAACCAGTCGCCGCCGTACGGGCGGGTGGCCGGTCCCGGCAGACGTACGGAGCGGACGAGGCCGCCGTAGCCGGAGGTGTCGCCGCCGTTGTTGGCGCCGAACATGCCGCGCTGGACGCGGACCTCCTCGCCGTGCTCGCCGCGCTGGCCCGGCAGGTTCTGCGCGCTGAGGTCCTTCTCGGGGTTGGGGGTCTCGTCACTCACCGGAGCAGGCCCTTCAGCTCGATCGTCGGCAGGGCCTTGAGCGCCGCCTCCTCCGCCTCGCGGGCGGCCTCCTCGGCGTTCACGCCGAGCTTGGAGGTCTGGATCTTCTGGTGGAGCTTGAGGATCGCGTCCATCAGCATCTCCGGGCGCGGCGGGCAACCCGGCAAATAGATGTCAACCGGAACAATGTGATCAACACCCTGCACAATCGCGTAATTATTGAACATTCCGCCCGATGAAGCGCAAACCCCCATGGAGATCACCCACTTGGGGTTGGGCATCTGGTCGTAGACCTGGCGCAGGACGGGCGCCATCTTCTGGCTGACCCGACCGGCCACGATCATCAGGTCGGCCTGGCGCGGCGAGCCGCGGAAGACCTCCATGCCGAAGCGCGCCAGGTCGTAGCGGCCGGCGCCGGTGGTCATCATCTCGATGGCGCAGCAGGCGAGGCCGAAGGTGGCGGGGAAGACGGACGCCTTGCGCACCCAGCCCGCGGCCTGTTCGACCGTCGTCAGCAGAAAGCCGCTCGGCAGTTTCTCTTCGAGTCCCATGGGTGCTCCTCAGCCCCTCAGTCCCATTCCAGGCCGCCGCGCCGCCACACGTAGGCGTAGGCGACGAAGACGGTGAGCACGAAGAGCAGCATCTCCACGAGCCCGAAAAGCCCCAGGGCGTCGAAGGTGACGGCCCAGGGGTAGAGGAAGACGATCTCGATGTCGAAGACGATGAAGAGCATCGCCGTCAGGTAGTACTTGATGGGGAAGCGGCCGCCTCCGGCCGGAGTGGGCGTCGGCTCGATACCGCACTCGTACGCCTCAAGTTTGGCCCGGTTGTACCTTTTTGGGCCGATAAGCGTGGCCATGACCACGGAGAAGATCGCAAACCCTGCGCCGAGGGCACCGAGCACGAGGATGGGCGCGTACGCATTCATGCTCCTCGCTCCTTCCAGTCGTCCTTGACCGTTGGACCGCACCGGGCATCCCGTCTCGCCGCCTCGCGAAGATCGTGCACATGTGAGGCAGTTCACAAGCCCGACTGCCCCGCATCTTATGCCTGCCTCTCTGTGATCTGCGACACGGGGTACACCAAGGACTTTGTGATCTCCACCACCTGACGAAGGATCATGAAGTCGGATGAGCGGTGATCTTGACACGCGAAGCACGCAGGTGATCACCAGATGTGACATCCGCACCGGAAATCGCTGGTCGGAGGGGTGCCGCACTACCAAGCCGTGGGCAGTACAAGCAAATTGGCAGTGGACTGCGACGCGGTGATATAGGCGGTCCGCCGTCGCTCGGTCGGGGGGCCGGCGGTACGGAAGTGGACACGCGGGCGCCTTCGCGTACCCGAGACCGCCCGGGCGACCCTTAGGTGTGACCTGCATCACATCACGAGAGCCCGAAAAAAGCGGGGCTTGGCCACCGGCGTGAAGGAGTGGTAAGCGCGGGTCAATTCGGGCGTTTCGATGAAAACCCTTGATCAAGCCCCTGATGGGTCGCGCCCGTATTGTCCGTTGTGCCGTCAATAAGGCTGGGAGGGAAGCGGATTATGAGGTTCCGAACGTAACTGTGGCGCAACACACGTTTCTTGAAGGGAACCCGTGGGGGCTGATAGCGGTTGTACTCATGTCCCACACCGCTCACATACCCAGCCACCGGAAGCCCCGCCGCAGCGCCTCGAAGCTCGCGCTCCGGGCCGGAGTTGCCGGTGGCGTCCTCAGCACCATCGCGGTGGCCGGTGCTGCCGGGCCGGCGAATGCCGAGCCGGTGACCGAGACCATCGAGATGCCCACGATCGGCTCGCTCGACACGGAGCTGTCGACCGCCGTCGCCGCCGCCGCCGACGCCTCCCAGCAGGAGGCGCTCGACCTGGAACTCCGCGTCCAGGAGAACGCCGCCAACGTGCAGGCCGCCAAGGCCGCCAAGAAGGCCAAGGCCGAGGCGGAGCGCAAGGCGGACGCCGAGCGCGCCGAGAAGGCCCGCGAGTCCCAGGAGCGCGCCTCCCGCACCTCCGCGCGCACCTCGCTCTCCGCCGGCGGCTCGTCCTACGGCACGCAGCAGGCGACCGGCTCCGCGGCCGCGATCGTCGCCTTCGTCAAGGCGCAGATCGGCGACTCGTACGTCATGGGCAGCACCGGTCCCAACTCCTGGGACTGCTCCGGCCTGGTCCAGGCCGCCTACCGCCAGGCCAACATCGACCTGCCGCGCATCTCCAGCGACCAGTCGAGCATGGGCCGGTCCGTCTCCCTGGACAGCCTGCAGCCCGGCGACATCCTCTACTGGGGCAGCCGCAGCGGCTCGTACCACGTGGCGATCTACATCGGCGGCGGCCAGTGGGTCGGCGCGCAGAACCCGTCCACCGGCGTCGTCGAGCGCTCCCTGGACTGGGACCGCCCGTCCGGCGCGGTGCGCATCCTCTGATCTCCGCTCTTCATACGGGCGAAGGGCCTCACTCCTCGGGGGAGTGAGGCCCTTCGCCCGTTTCGCTTCATTCCGTCCGCAATGCCGTGGCCGTACGGGCCCTGGCGGCCCAGCCCGCCGGGAGCAGGGCGCCCAGCACGGCGATGACGATCCCGGCCAGGCACAGCAGGACGAGCTCCGGAGTGTCGTACACCTGGAGGACCGACGGCGGCAGTTCCGTGTCCGAGGCGTGCCCCATCACCGGCAGCACGTAGCCGTGCAGCGCGATCCCGGCCGGCGCGCCGAGCAGTCCGCCGACCACGCCGATCCCCGCCACCGAGGCGAGCACGAGGCTCACGGTCTGCCGCGGCGTCATGCCGATCGCCTTGCAGACGCCGAGATCGTGAACGCGTTCCCGGGTGTCGAGGACGACGGAGTTGAGCACGCCGAGGCCCGCCACGGAGACCAGCATGAGAGTGAGCAGCACCGCCATGGCCTCCAGGATCAGGATGGTGTTCTCCCCCTCCGAGGAGGAGTTGGCCATGACTTCGCCCCCCAGCGGCCGCACCACGGCGGCGAGCTTCTCGGCGTACTCGGCGGGCAGGACACCCGGCTTCACGTCGACGAGGAAGACGTCGGGCCGGAGCGCCGGGAAGTCGGCGAGGTCCGCGTGGATCTCCAGCTGTTCGTCCGAGGTGTCGAAGGCCTCGCCGACGATCCGCAGCGACGCCGTGTGCTGCCGGAGTGTCACCCGTACCGTGTCGCCGATCTCGGTGCCGGTCCGCTCCAGGAAGCGCGACGGCACCACGAGCTGGCCGCGGCCGGTGATCCAGTGTCCGGAGATCATCGCGTAGGCGCCGGAGCCCGCGTCGCCCTGGTAGAGGGCGGCCCTGACCGGGACGGAGACCCCGGCGACCGTGGCGTCCTCCAAGGTCTTGCCGTAGTACGAGGAGGTGCCCGGCTGCGCGTCGATCGCGGCGCGCATCTTCGCCGGGTCGGCTCCGACGGGTTTCTGGCCGGTCTGCTGGGGCTGCCGGCTCCGACCCGCGGGCGAAGGTCCCGCGTTGGCGCCCGGTACGCCGCCGAGGACGGTGACAGCGGCGTGCTCCTCGGGGTCCTGGATCTCGCCGACCACGTTCAACGAGCCGGTCAGCCCCAGCGCGAAGGTCGCCGCGATCGTGCCGAAGGCCACCGCCAGCAGCATCGCGAGCGTGCGGACCGGGTGGGCGAAGGGACTGGCGAGGCCGTAGGTCACCGCCCGCGGCAGCGGCAGCCGTCCCACCGCGCGGTGCGCCCACCGGCCCCGTCCGGTACGCGGCGCCCGGCCGACGGCGATGGCCTCGACCGTACGCAGCCTCCCGGCACGCAGCGCGGGCACCAGCGCCGCGAGCGCGACGACGAGCAGCGCGGCGGCCGGCACGACGAGGTCCACCCACCAGGCCACCGTGAGCGAGGCGGTGCCGTACACCGACTCGGTGTCCTCGAGCAGCGGCACCGCCAGGACGTTGCCGAGGCCGACCCCCAGTGCGATGCCCGCTCCGGCCGGGACGAGCGCCTGCGCGACGTAGGCCCGTACGACCTCGGCCGGGGTGAAGCCGATGGCCTTCAGCACCCCGATTCTGCGCAGGCCGGTGCCGACCGCACCGCTGATCACACTGCCGATGATGATCACGGACATCACGATGCCGAGCACACCGAACGCGATCAGGAACGGGATGGTCGGCGCCGCGCCCTGGTCGGCGGCGCGCTTGGTGTCCAGCCAGGACTCGCTGCCCAGCAGCGCTGCGGATGGGACGGCGGCGGCGAGCTTCTTCCGCTGGGCGGCGATCTCCTCCTTGGTCCCCGCGGAGTCGAAGCGGTAGAGCATCTGGCCGGTGACCGGGCTGTTCTTCGACGCCAGCGCGCGCACCTGGGCGGCGGTGGCCCAGGCGTCGGTAGGAGCGGGCGGGCGGCGGGCGCGTCGGCCGCGGCACCGACATCGGGCCCTCCCCGCGAAGGATCCTGCCGCGGCGTCATCCCTGCGGCGTACTCCTCACGGGCAGGTCCCCGGCCGCACAGGCTGATGCGGTCCTGAGCGGACGGGTCGCACAATGAGCCCGTGGACACGGGCGGGTGGGGCGGATGGCGCGGGCGGCGCGGATGGCGCGAATGGCACCGGCAACTGCCCGACGCGCTGCGCCCGGAGGCGAGGCCGGCACCGCTGTCGCGGCGGGCGTTCCGCTTCGACGTGGTGCTGGCGGTCGTGCTGACCGTCGTCTCGCTGGTCGTCGCGGTGCGCTACCCCGACAGCGGGCCGGTCCGCATCAAGGGGGACGCGCCGTTCCCGCTGCCTCCGGAGCCGCCGCCGGTCGTCCCGCTGCGGGAGGCCGAGCCCTCGTCGGCGATCTGGCCGCTCGTCGTGCTGTCGGCGCTGCCGCTGGCGTACCGGCGCCGGTATCCGCTCACCGTGTTCGCGGTGGTGCTGGGCGCGACGTTGGTCATGGTCGACGACGCCACCTGGATGAACGTGCTGACCTGCGTCATCGGCGCCTTCAGCGCCGTCGTCCACAGCCGTCACCGGATGGGGGCGATGGCCGGACTGGTCGTCGCCGCCGTGCTCGCGGGCCTCGCCTTCCGGGAGACGGAGCCGATTCTTCCGGGCTGGACGAGCCCGGCGGTCGTGCTGCTGATCGCCGGGGTGTCGGCGGCTCTGGTCCGGTTCTGGCAGCGGCAGCTGGTGGCGAGCAGAGACCGGTACGCGCGACTGCGGGAGGCCCAGGACGAGGCCACCCGCCGGGCCGTCGAGGAGGAGAGGTCCCGGATCGCCGCCGAACTGCACGACGTGGTGACCCACAATGTGAGCGTGATGGTCATCCAGGCGGGTGCGGCACGCAAGGTGATGGACACGGCGCCCGAGCGGTCGAAGCAGGCGCTGCTCGCGGTCGAGGCGGGGGGACGGGCTGCCATGGCCGAACTGCGCCATGTGATGGGCCTGTTGGCGGCCCCGGACCACGAGCGCCCGGACGGCTTCGAACCCCAGCCGGGGCTCGGCCGGCTCGACGCCCTGGCCGACCGGGTCCGCGCGGCGGGGACGCCGGTGCGGGTCGCCGTGTCGCTGCCGCCGGACCCGCTGCCGCCCGGGGTGGACCTCGCGGCGTACCGGGTCGTCCAGGAGGCGCTGACGAACACCATCAAGCACGCGCCGGGCGCCGAGGCCGCCGTCGTGATCGGCCACCGGGAGCACTGGCTGGAGATCGAGGTGACGAACACCGGCGGGGTACGGGACGACGCGCCGGCGGACGGCAACGGCCGGGGCCTCATCGGCCTGCGGGAGCGGCTGGCGGTCTACCGGGGCGAACTGACGTCCGGGCCGACCCTCTCCGGGGGCTGGCGGATCGCGGCGCGGGTCCCGTGGAGGACCGCATGAGCGGGACACCGCTGCGCGCCGTCATCGCCGACGACCAGGCCCTGGTGCGCACGGGCTTCGGCATGATCCTCGCCGCGGACGGCATCGAGGTGACGGCCGAGGCGGCCGACGGGGCGGAGGCCGTCGCCGCGGTCCGCCGGACCCGGCCCGACGTCGTCCTCATGGACATCCGGATGCCGGAGATGGACGGCATCGAGGCGACCCGGCGCATCCTCGCCGACGGCGGCCCGGACGGCGCCCGGGTCATCATCCTCACGACGTACGACCTCGACCACTACGTGTACGCCGCGATGACCGCCGGCGCCAGCGGCTTCCTGCTCAAGGACGTCAGCCCGGAGCATCTGGTGGCCGCCGTGCGCATGGTGCAGTCCGGCGACGCGCTGCTCGCGCCGGCGATCACCCGCCGGCTGATCGAGCGCTTCGCGCAGCCCGACGAGGTGAAGGCCGCCTCCCTGCACCGGGACCTGTCCGGCCTGACCCCGCGCGAGCTCGAGGTGCTGCGCCTGCTCGCGACGGGCCTCAGCAACGCAGAACTCGCCGAGCGCCTGGTCCTCAGCCCGACCACGGTCAAGACCCACATCGGCCGCATCCTGTCGAAACTGGACCTGCGCGACCGGGTCCAGGCCGTGATCCTGGCGTACGAGACAGGGCTCATCGCGCCGGGCGGCGGGGTCTAGCGCGCGGCGCCGGTGGTCTCGGCCGCCGTCCCGGGTGCCGGCTCGGACGCCGGACCGGGGGTTCCCGCCAGGGCGGCCGGATCGCCGTCGGCCCGGCGGGCCTCGGCCAGGAAGTACGTGAGGAGGCCGGCGAGGAGCCCCCAGAAGGGGGAGCCGACGCCGGCGATGGTCACCCCGGAGGCCGTCGCCAGGAAGGTCACCACCGCGGCCTCGCGGCCCCGTTCGGCCGCGACCGTCCGCACCAGGCTCCCCGACAGGGCGCCGAGCAGCGCCACCCCGGCCAGCGTCGCGACGAGCGCGTCGGGCAGGCCGGTGAACAGCGCCACCAGTGTCGAGCCGAAGCAGCCGACCACCAGATAGCCGACCCCGCAGCTCACCCCGGCGACCCAGCGCCGCGCCGGGTCCGGGTGCGCGTCCGGGCCGGTGCAGATCGCGGCCGTGATCGCCGCAGGGTTGACGGCGTGCGAACCGAACGGCGCGAGCAGCACCGACACCGCGCCCGTCGTCCCGCACACCACCCGCTCGTCGGGCGTGTAGCCGTCGGCCCGCAGCACGGCCATGCCCGGCGCGTACTGACCGGCGAGGGTCGCCACGAGCATCGGCACGCCGATGCCGACGAGCGCCCCGACGGAGAACTCCGGCACGGTCAGGTGCGGCAGGGCCAGCCCGGCGCCCGGCACGGCCACGTCCAGGCCGCCGGTCGCACCGGCGACGACGAGGCCGACGGCGAGCGCGCACACCACCGCGTACGTGGGCAGGAACCGCCGCGCCAGCAGGTAGCCGAGCAGCATCCCGCCGGCGAGCAGCGGCGCGGAGCGGACCGAGGTGAAGATCCCGGTCCCGAACGAGAAGAGGATCCCGGCCAGCATCGCCGAGACGACGCCCTCCGGGATCCGGGCGAGGAGGCGGGTGAACACCCCGGTCGCCGTCAGGGCCGTGGCCGCCACGCCCGCCACCACGAACGCGCCGACCGCCTCGGCGTACCCGTGCTGCGGCAGCGCCGTGACGAGGATCGCCGCGCCCGGCGTCGAGAACGCCGTGATGATCGGCGCCCTGCTCCACCAGCTCAGCCCGAGGCAGGTCAGGCCGGCCCCGATGGACACGGCCCAGACCCACGACGAGCTCTGCGCGGCGGTCAGCCCGGCGGCGTCGGCCGCGGCCAGGATGATCGCCAGCGGCCCCGCGTACGAGACGGTCATGGCCACGATCCCGGCGGTCACCGCCGTCCACGGCAGCCGCCGGATCTCCGATATGTGCGTGGTCATGATGTTGTGTCATCCCCCGAATCACGTTCGCGCGCCGAGCCCATGCTCCCGCACGCGCCGCCACCGGGAGCGGCCGGGCTACCGCGGCGCCGGGCGGAACGCCTCGATGATCCGGGCGTAGCTGTCGCCGCCGTGGCCGGCCTCGATCGCCTCCCGCATCATCTCCAGGTGCAGCTCGGGCAGTCGGGCGTCGATCCCGCGCTTCTCCCCCGCGTGCAGCAGATGGGCGATCGAGGCCACGTGCACGTCGAGCGTCGCGTCGTCGCCCGGGTACTTCCCCGCGTCGATCTGCTCGGCGTAGGTGGTCATGAACCAGGCCATCGTGCCCAGCGAGCGCACCACGACCGCCGTGAAGTCCTTGGCCGACACCCCGTCGGCCCCGGTCAGCGCGGTGGAGTGCAGCCAGCCGCCGAACATCGACCACATCAGTCCGAGGAGACCCGCGTCGTACAGCGAGGCGAGCCCCGCGTCCGCGCCCAGGTCCACCGGATCGGCGAGGACCTCCAGGGCCGGGCGGTGCGTCTGCAGGAGGCCCGGACCGCCCGCGTAGAGAATCATGTTGGCGCTGTCGCCGATGCCGGGCGGGGTGGTCATGATCCCGCCGTCGAGGTAGCCGATGCCGTGCCCGGCGGCCCAGGCGGCCTCCTCGCGGGCCTGCTCGGGCGAGCCGGAGGTCAGGTTGACCAGGACCCGGCCGCGCAGCGCGTCGGCGACGGGTTCGAGGAGGGCGCGGACCGCCGGGTAGTCGAGGACGCAGACCACGACGAGCTCGCTCGCCGTGACCGCCTCGGCGACGGTGGCCGCGTGGCGGGCGCCGCGGGCGACGAGCGGACCGGCCTTGTCCGGGGTGCGGTTGAAGACGGTGGTGGGGTGCCCGGCGTCGAGGAAGGCGGCGGCGAGAGCCGCGCCCATCCGGCCGAGCCCGATGACGGTGACGTTCTGCTTGTTCGTGTTGCTCATGGGGATCACGCTCGCAGCGGCGAGAACCGGCCGACAGGACCAGGACCGCCGTCCGGCGCACGATTCCTGCCATAGGGTCGCGGACATGAGCACCGGAGTCGTCGCCGTCGCCCTCGTACCCGACGCGGAGGGGC
This sequence comes from Streptomyces sp. HUAS YS2, assembly GCF_033343995.1. Taxonomy (NCBI): domain Bacteria; kingdom Bacillati; phylum Actinomycetota; class Actinomycetes; order Kitasatosporales; family Streptomycetaceae; genus Streptomyces; species Streptomyces solicathayae. The sequence continues at coordinate 3,479,840 of NZ_CP137573.1, forward strand.
GGATCTCGCCGTACGACCTGTACGAACTCTCCACCGTCTCCATGGTGTTCGGAATGCCGCACACGGATCTGGCGGACCCCTGGTACGAGCTGCGGGTCTGCGGCCCGGCCCCGTACGGGACGCCCGGCACGACCGGGTTCGACGGGCTGGCCGGCGCGGACACGGTGATCGTGCCGTCGGTACCGGACGGGGTGGTCGAGGGGCGCCAGGAACTGCCGGCGGACCTGATCGCGGCGGTGCGCGCGGCGGCGGACTCCGGGGCGCGGACGGTGTCGATGTGCAGCGGCGCGTTCGCGCTGGCCGCGGCGGGGGTCCTCGACGGCCGCCGGGCCACCCTGCACCGCGCGTACGCGGCCGAGCTGGCCGCCCGTCACCCCCGTGTGCACGTCGACCCGTCGGTCCTCTACACCGACGACGGGACGGTGCTGACCGGCGCGGGCGCCGCGGCCGGCCTGGACCTGTGCCTGCATCTCGTACGGAAGGACCTCGGCGCGGCCGTCGCGGGCGCGCTCGCCGACCGCCTGGTCGTCCCGGCGCACCGGCCCGGCGACCGGCCCCAGTTCGTCGCCTCGCCGGTTCCGGCCGACGAGGCGGACACGCTCGGCCCGGCGCTCCAGTGGGCCCTGGAGCACCTCCACGAGCCGCTGACGGTGGACGGTCTGGCCCGGCGGGCCCGGATGAGCGCGCGCACCTTCCACCGCCGGGTGCGCGAGACGCACGGCACCACCCCGCTGCAGTGGCTGCTCGAACAGCGGGTGGCGCGCGCGCAGACGCTCCTGGAGTCGACCGACCTGCCGGTGGAGCGGATCGGGGAGGAGAGCGGCCTGGGCTCGGCGGCGAACCTGCGCCGCCACTTCACCCGGACCGTCGGGGTCTCCCCCACCGCCTACCGGCGCTCGTTCACGCCTTCGGGGCCACCTTCGAGAGCCCGTTGATGATGCGGTCCATCGCGTCGCCGCCCGTCGGGTCGGTCAGGTTGGCCAGCATCTTCAGCGTGAACTTCATCAGGAGCGGGTGGGTCAGACCGCGCTGCGTCGCGATCTTCATGACCTTCGGGTTGCCGATCATCTTCACGAACGCCCGGCCGAGCGTGTAGTACCCGCCGTAGGTGTCCTTGAGGATCTTCGGGTAGTTGTGCAGGGCCAGTTCGCGCTGGGCCGGGGTGGCCCGGGCGTGCGCCTGGACGATGACGTCCGCGGCGATCTGACCGGACTCCATCGCGTACGCGATGCCCTCGCCGTTGAACGGGTTGACCAGGCCGCCCGCGTCGCCGACGAGCAGCAGGCCCTTCGTGTAGTGCGGCTGGCGGTTGAACGCCATCGGCAGGGCGGCCCCGCGGATCGGCATCGTCATGTTCTCCGGGGTGTAGCCCCAGTCCTCCGGCATGGAGGCGCACCAGGCCTTGAGCACCTCGCGCCAGTCCAGCTCGCGGAAGGCCTTCGAGGAGTTGAGGATGCCGAGGCCGACGTTGGACGTGCCGTCGCCCATGCCGAAGATCCAGCCGTAGCCGGGCAGCAGGCGGTCCTGCGGGCCGCGCCGGTCCCACAGCTCCAGCCAGGACTCCAGGTAGTCGTCGTCGTGCCGGGGCGAGGTGAAGTACGTCCGTACCGCGACGCCCATCGGCCGGTCCTCGCGCCGGTGCAGGCCCATCGCCAGGGACAGCCGGGTCGAGTTGCCGTCGGCGGCGACGACGAGCGGCGCGTGGAAGGTGACCTCGCGCTTCTCCTCGCCGAGCTTGGCGTGCACGCCGGTGATCCGGCCGGTGCGGTCGTCGACGATCGGGGCGCCCACGTTGCAGCGCTCGTACAGCCGGGCGCCGGCCTTCTGCGCCTGCCGGGCGAGCTGCTCGTCGAAGTCGTCGCGCTTGCGGACGAGTCCGTAGTCCGGGTACGAGGCGAGGTCCGGCCAGTCGAGCTGGAGCCGGACGCCGCCGCCGATGATCCGCAGGCCCTTGTTGCGCAGCCAGCCGGCCTCCTCGGAGATGTCGATCCCCATGGAGACGAGCTGCTTGGTGGCGCGCGGGGTGAGGCCGTCGCCGCAGACCTTCTCGCGCGGGAACGCGGTCTTCTCCAGGAGCAGGACGTCCAGTCCGGCCTTGGCGAGGTAGTACGCGGTCGTGGAACCGGCCGGGCCCGCCCCGACGACGATCACATCTGCGCTGTGCTCGGAGAGCGGCTCGGTCACGGCGGGGTCTCCCGAAGAGTCGAGGGCTGGTCGTCTGGAAGTGTATTGCGCGGGTCCCGCGGCCCCGGCGGGGGCCACGGGACCACGGACGTGGTGTTACGCCTTGAAGCCGCGGTGCATCGCCACGATGCCGCCGGACAGGTTGCGCCAGGCCACCTTCGACCAGCCGGCCTTCTGCATCAGCGCGGCGAGGGCGGGCTGGTCCGGCCAGGTCTGGATGGACTCGGCGAGGTAGACGTACGCGTCCGGGTTCGAGGACACCGCGCGCGCGATCGGGGGCAGCGCCCGGATCAGGTACTCCTCGTACACCTTGCGGAACGGCGCCCAGGTGGCGTGCGAGAACTCGCAGATCACGACCCGGCCGCCGGGCTTGGTCACCCGGTACAGCTCGCGCAGCGCGGCCTCGGTGTCCTGGATGTTCCGCAGCCCGAAGGAGATCGTGACCGCGTCGAAGACCTCGTCGCGGAACGGCAGCTTCGTGCCGTCGCCGGCCGTCAGCGGCAGCCAGCCGTGCTTCTTCTTGCCCTCGCGGAGCATGCCGAGCGAGAAGTCGCAGGGCACGACGTACGCGCCGGTCGCCGCGAACGGCAGCGAGGACGTGCCGGTGCCCGCCGCCAGGTCGAGGACCTTCTGCGCGGGACGGGCGTCGACCGCCTTGGCGACCTCCTTGCGCCAGCGCCGGTCCTGGCCCAGCGAGAGCACGTCGTTGGTCAGGTCGTAGTTCGCCGCCACGTCGTCGAACATCGTGGCGACTTCGTGCGGCTGCTTGTCCAGGGTTGCTCGCGTCACGCGGCCATTGTCGCAGCCGCCTCCCCGCGAGCCTCGGCCCGTCCCCCCGAAGCCGCCCGGAAATTTCCCTGGGACCCTTTCAACCTTTCCGGGGCGGGCGCACTCAAGGACGGACGACGGAACACAAGACACGCAGACACGCTGCGACGCGGCGACGAAGGGAGTGCGATGGACGCGGCACACGACCCGGACGGCGGGTTCGAGGAGTTCGCACGGGCCGGGCAGCAGCGGCTGTACCGCACGGCGTACCTGCTCTGCGGCGACGCCGAGCAGGCCCGGGACCTGACCCAGACCACGCTGGCCAAGGTCTTCCAGCACTGGCGGAAGGCCGGCGCGGCCGACCATCCGCACGCGTACGCCAAGACGGTGCTGACCCGCAGCTTCCTCGCCGAGCGGCGGCGCCGGCTGCGCGACCTGCTCGCGTACACCCGGGCCGGCCGGCCGGACACGGCCGCGACGGCCGGGCCCGGCGACGCGGACGTACGGGTCACCCTGCTCGCCGCGCTCGGGGAGCTGCCGCCGCGGGCCCGCGCCATGGTCGTCCTGCGCTACTGGGAGGACCTCAGCGTGGAGACGGTCGCAGGGCTGCTGCGGTGCAGCGAGTCCACCGTCAAGAGCCAGTGCTCGCGCTCACTGGCCCGGCTGCGCGAGCGGCTCGGCGAGGCGCACCTGTACGCCCATCACGCCAACGGAAGCTGAGGAGGCCGCCGTGACCGACACGACGGACGACACCACGATGATCCGCGAAGCCATGGACCGCACGACCGAGGGGCTGCCGCCCCTCCCCGACCTCGCGCCCGTCGCGGTCCGGCTGGGCCGCCGGCGGCGCGCCCGCGCCCGGCTGACCGTCGTCGGCGGCGCGTTCGCGACGGTGACCGCCGCCGCGCTCGGACTGACGCTGCTGCCCGGCGACGCGGGCGGCGGCCCGGCCGTGGGCGGGGTGGGAGCGGCCCCGGAGGCCCCGCCCACCCCGTACCGCACACCGGTGAAGATCGACCCGACGCCGGGCGAGGAGTCCGGACCGGCGGTGCCCGAGGCGGAACGCGACCGGCAGGCCCGGTTCCAGCAGCGGGCCGCCGGCCTCTTCGACGAGCTGCTGCCGCCGGTGGTCACCGACGTCCGGCCGGTCGACGGCCGGGTGAACCTGTACCAGGTACGGGCGCAGGGACGGAACTTCACACTGAAGCTGACGATCCGGCCGGTACAGGCGGACGACGGCCCGCTCACCTGCACGGGATTCCCGGCGAAGGGGGGGACCTGCGAGAAGGTCGCGCTCGACGGAGGCCGCGAGGCGTACGCCTACCGGGCGCCGGTCAACGAGATGGACACCTTCGGCGCGCGGATCGCCTTCGCGTACGGCAAGAGCCGGGTGACGGTCGAGATCAGCCCCTCGGAGGAGCCGGGCAAGAAGAGCCTGTCGTCGCCGGTGACGGCGCGGGAGCTGACCGCCCTCGCCGAGGACCGCGGCTTCACCGACCTCGTCGCCGACGCGGAGAAGAACCCGGTGGAGACCTACCGGTCGCCGGTCCGTGGCGGCTGAGCACCGCAGACGTGGCAGCGGCGGCGCGCGCCGGGGCGGGCGGGCCGTCGCACGCCGGGCACGGCGGCGCAGCGCGCGGCGGCGGACGGCCGTCGCGGTGTTCCTGGCCGGGGTCGCCGTACTGACCGGCCTGCGGGTCTCGGGGAGCCACGCCGACGGCTCCGCGGGCCCGCGGGCCCGGGCCGGAGCGACAGCTGAGCCGCCCTTGGCTCCCCCGCCGGAGAGGACCATGGCCCCGCCTCCCGCCCCACCGCCGGTCCCGCTCTCCGGGCCCGGCACCTTCGCGACCGCGCCCCCGGGCGGGAGCCACGGGACGCTGCGCTACCGCGTCGAGGTGGAGGACGGCTCCGGGGTCGACCCGGCCGCCGCGGCCGAGCAGATCGCCGGCTTCCTCGCGCACCCGCGCGGCTGGTCGCACGGCGGCGTCCGGTCCTTCCGCAGGGTCGACGACCGCACCGCCGGGTTGGTCGTCCGGATCGCCACCCCGGCGACCGTGGACCGGCAGTGCGGCGAGGACACGGGCGGCGAGCTCAACTGCCGCAACGGAGTGCTCGTGCTGGTCAACCTCAAGCGCTGGCAACGCGGTTCGCCGCAGTTCGACGGGCCGCTCGCCGAGTACCGGGCGCTGATCGTCAACCACGAGGTCGGCCACTGGCTGGGCCGCGGCCACGCGACCTGCCCGGGCCCCGGCCGCCCGGCCCCGGCGATGATGCAGCAGATCAAGGGCCTGAAGGGCTGCGTCGCCAACGCCTGGCCGTACGACGACGCCGGCCGCTATCTCGGCGGCCCCGCGGTCCCCTGACCAGCCGTACCCCGAACAGCACGGCCGCCAGGGCCGCGCCGGCGGCGGCGAGCGAGGGCAGCGCGCGGTCGAGCTGATCGGACCAGGTGGGCGCGGGCACCCCCATCATCGGATCGACGGCGACGACCGGAATCACGCCCGACGCCCACGCCAGGTAAGCCATTCGGGCACCCTACGCCGCGCTACCGCCGGCGGTGCACCAGTCGGCCGGCGAGGACCGTCGCCACGCAGGTGGACGCCCCCTGCCGGACGAGCGCGGCCCGGTCCGGGACGTCGAACACGGCGAACCGCGCCGGTCCGCCCACCGTCAGGGCGGGCAGCAGCACCAGCGGGGTCGGCGAGAAGGACGGCGGCCCCGGCATCGCCTGAGGGCGCTGCCCCACGGCGAGCCCGGCCCTGCGCACCGCGTCCTTGGCGGCCCGGCCGCGCAGTTCCCCGGCGACGGCGACCGTGCCGTGCGCGAGCAATCGCTGCACCCCGCGGCGTGCGCTGGCGCCCAGCCGCGCGGGGTCGGCCCGGAAGATCGCCTGCGCGCGTGGGCCGGTGATCGGCTCGGTGCCGAACTCGTCGGCCTCGCGCGGATCAGGGTGGTACATGCCTTCGAGCAGCTCGGGACCGTACGGGTTGAGCAGCCCGGACGTGAGGATGCCCGGCCAGCGCCGCAGCCGCGCGTCCTCGTACACGGCGGCCAGCTCCTCGTACGGGCCGACGGCGGCGACGTACGCGCCGTCGACCAGGACGGCGGTCTCGGGCGACGCCTCGGCGACGTGGAGTGTCAGCACCGGCGCGTCAGTTGGCGTCGAGCAGCTTCAGCTCGGGGTGCGCCGTACCGCCCTCGATCGCCGTGGACGAGATGTGCGAGGCGACGCGCTCGTCGACCGGGTCGTTCGCCGGGTCGTCGTGCACCACGATGTGCTCGTACGTGGTGGTGCGCTGCGCCGGGACACGGTCGGCGGTGCGGATCATGTCGATCATCTCGCGCAGGTTGGAGCGGTGCTTCGCGCCCGCGGACGAGACGACGTTCTCCTCCAGCATGATCGAGCCGAGGTCGTCCGCGCCGTAGTGCAGGGTCAGCTGGCCGATCTCCTTGCCCGTGGTGAGCCACGAGCCCTGGATGTGGGCGATGTTGTCCATGAAGAGCCGACCGATCGCGATCATGCGCAGGTACTCGAAGATCGTGGCCTGCGTCCGGCCCTTCAGGTGGTTGTTCTCCGGCTGGTACGTGTACGGGATGAAGGCCCGGAAGCCGCCCGTCCGGTCCTGCACGTCGCGGATCATCCGCAGGTGCTCGATGCGCTCGGCGTTGGTCTCGCCGGTGCCCATGAGCATCGTGGACGTCGACTCGACGCCCAGCCCGTGCGCGATCTCCATGATCTCCAGCCAGCGCTCGCCGCTCTCCTTCAGCGGGGCGATCGCCTTCCGCGGCCGCTCCGGCAGCAGCTCCGCGCCGGCGCCGGCGAAGGAGTCGAGGCCGGCCGCGTGGATCCGCGTGATGGCCTCCTCGACGGAGACGCCGGAGATGCGGGCCATGTGCTCGACCTCGGACGCGCCGAGGGAGTGGATGACCAGCTGCGGGAACTCCGCCTTGATGGCGGCGAAGTGCTTCTCGTAGTACTCGACGCCGTAGTCCGGGTGGTGCCCGCCCTGGAACATGATCTGCGTACCGCCCAGCTCCACGGTCTCCGCGCAGCGGCGCAGGATGTCGTCGAGGTCGCGGGTCCAGCCCTTGGCGGTGTCCTTGGGCGGCGCGTAGAAGGCGCAGAACTTGCACGCCGTCACGCACACGTTCGTGTAGTTGATGTTGCGCTCGATGATGTACGTCGCGATGTGCTCGGTACCCGCGTACCGGCGGCGGCGCACCGCGTCGGCGGCCGCGCCCAGCGCGTGCAGCGGCGCGGAGCGGTACAGCTCGAGCGCCTCCTCCGGGGTGATCCGGCCACCCGCGGCGGCACGGTCGAGGACGGACTGAAGGTCGGCCTTCTCGGTCACCGGGTGTCCCTTTCGGAGGGGTTGAATCAAGAGGTGTGGCGCGCAGCGCCTCGTTCGGGGTGGTGGTGGGAGGCGGGTGGGCGTACCGAGCCAGCCTACGCCAGGGGGTTCGGGCAACCGATCGCCGCCCCGTCCCCTCTTCCGTGGCGTGAACCAGCGCACCCGGACCCTCGCCGCCGCACTCGCCCTCGCCTCGGTCGCCCTGGTGACCGGCTGCTCCGACGAGGGCGAGCCGGTCTCCTTCGACGGCCCGAGCGCCGGGCCGTCCGTCCCGGCCTCCGAGGCTTCCCGGCCGGCCCCCGCGCCCACGTCGGCGCGCACGTCCGCGCCGCCCTCCGGGCCGCGGACGGTCCTGCCGACCGGGCCGAAGGCGCGGTTCACCACCCAGAACACGCTCGACGACGGCACCAAGATCGGCATGGCCACCCTGCAGGGCGAGAAGTCCGGTTTCACGGGCAAGGTGTGGGTGTGGGCGCCGAAGCAGTATTTCGACCCGAAGTACGCGAACAGCGGCTTCCCGGTCCTCATCGCACTGCCGGGCGGAAACGGTTACCCGAACAATTATTGGATGGGCACCGACCTGAAACTGCAGAGCAGCATCAGCAAGTGGGCGGACGCCGGAAAGAGCCTGCCGTTCATCGTCGTGATGCCCGTGCTCAACCCGGACGACAGGTTCTACTACGACGGCAGCGATATTCCGGGGCGGCCGAAAATGGGCACCTGGATGACGGAGGACGTGCCGGATTTCGTCCGGGCCAATTTCCGCACGTTCGCGTCGCGCGACGGCTGGGCGTTCATGGGTTCGTCGTCGGGCGGGTTCGTCGGCCTCAAGTCCGTTCTCCGGCACCCGGAGAAGTTCAAGGCGGTCATCGCCTCCGGGCCCGACACCGAGCCCGACTCCCCGCTCTGGTCCGGCCACGAGCAGGAGCGGCAGGCCAACAACCCCGAGCGCCTGGCCCAGTTGTACGGAGCGAAGCCGGCCGGCCCGGCGAACGACGTCTACCTGGCGTTCCAGATCGGCACACGGGAGTCCGGCCTGAAGAACCTGAAGGCGTTCATCCACACGTACACCAAGGGTCCGGTGAAGACGCGCCTCCAGGTCATACCCGACGGCGGACACAACGCCCGTACGTATGTACGGGGCATGGGCGACGGCTCGATCCAGTGGATCAGCGAGCACATGCAGGGCCCGGTGTCCGCCCCCTAGCTCTGTCGCCTAGCTCTGTCGCCGGGGCGGCAGCAGCTCCACCTTCACGTCCGCCGGGAAGCCGGTCGTCGGGCCGGTGCGGCGGGCGAACTCCCGGACGCCGGCGAGCTGCTCGGGTCCGAAGCGGAAGTCCAGGGTGGTGAAGTACCGCTCCAGGAGCGCCGCGTCGAAGGTCTCCCAGCGGGCCGCCTGCTCGGCGACCTTGGCGACCTCCACCAGCGACAGGTCGCGCGAGGCCAGGAACGCCTCGTGCACCTCGCGGACCGTCTCCGGCTCGCGGGCCAGGTAGTCCTTTCGCGCGGCCCACACCGCGAAGACGAACGGCAGCCCCGTCCAGTCCTTCCACATCGTGCCCAGGTCGTGGACCTGGAGCCCGAGCCGCGGCGCGTCGTGCAGCGAGGCGCGCAGCGCCGCGTCGCCGATGAGCACGGCCGCGTCCGCCTCCTGCATCATCAGCCCGAGGTCGGGCGGGCACGTGTAGTAGTCGGGCGTCACCCCGAACTGCTCGGCGAGCAGCAACTGCGCCAGGCGCACGGAGGTGCGGGAGGTGGACCCGAGCGCGACGCGCGCCCCGTCCAGCTCGGCCAGCGGCCGCTGCGAGACGATCACGCAGGACATCACCGGGCCGTCGCAGCCGACCGCGATGTCCGGCAGTGCGACGAGATCACCGGCGTTGCGGAGATATTCGACGAGCGTCACGGGGCCGATATCCAGGTCGCCGCGGACCAGCTGTTCGCTGAGCTTCTCCGGGGTGTCCTTGGTGAGCTCGAGATCCAGGAGCGTTCCGGTCCGCGCCAGCCCCCAGTAGAGCGGCAGACAGTTCAGGAACTGGATGTGACCGACCCGGGGGCGGTTGCGCTGGTGGTCGTCGGTTGCATTGTCCACAGCGCGAGGCTAGACCTGTCTCGTACGACGGACATCGCCGGGTGGGCCGTCGGCGCGCACGGAGCATGTCAAACATGAGAGTGACGTGATCTTTCCCTCTACCGTGATGTGCACTCTGCGTGCTACGCTCAACGCAAGTTGCAGTTTGGTTTCCCTTGCAGTACAGAGCCTGCGGAGCATGTGACCCGCAGGCTTTTGTAGTTTTCAGACTTGTTTGCAGGTTCTGGAGCAGGGCAACCCTTTGGCCCAAGGAGGGCTTATGGCTACCGGAACCGTCAAGTGGTTCAACGCTGAAAAGGGCTTCGGCTTCATCGCCCAGGACGGCGGCGGCCCGGATGTCTTCGTCCACTACTCCGCGATCAACGCGTCTGGCTTCCGCTCCCTCGAGGAGAACCAGGTCGTGAACTTCGACGTCACCCAGGGCCCGAAGGGCCCGCAGGCGGAGAACGTCACCCCGGCCTAAGTTGCCCGGGTCGGCGATCGCGCACGGCTAGAGCAGTACCCAAGGAGCCTCGCTCCCGCACCTTCCGGTGCGGCAGCGGGGCTCCTGCCTTTTGCCTACGCTGGACCCATGACCGAGCGCAAACCGCCGGGGGTCGACTTCGAGTCCTTCGTGGACCGTCAGATCCGTGACGCCGAGCGACGCGGCGACTTCAGCAGACTGGCCGGATTCGGAAAACCACTGCCCGACGACACGGCGCCCTACGACGCGCTGTGGTGGGTCAAGGGCAAGATGCACCGCGAGGGCCTGACCGTCCTGCCGCCCTCGCTCGCGCTGCGCAAGGAGGCCGAGGACGCGGCGGAGAAGGCCGCCGCGGCGGTCTCGGAACAGCAGGTGCGGCGCATCCTCGACGAGATCAACGAGAAGATCGAGGCGGCCCTGCGCCGGCCCCCCGAGGGCCCGCCGCTGAACCTCCGGCCCTTCGACGTCGAGGCCGAGGTCGCCGCCTGGAAGGAGCACCGGTCATGAGGACCCCCGAGCTGCTCGCCGACGCCTTCGGCCGCGTGCAGGAAGCCGTCCACGAAGCGGTGGAAGGCCTGCTGGACGAGGAACTGGCCTACCGGCCGGACGGCGACGCGAACTCGATCGCCTGGCTGGTCTGGCACCTCACCCGCATCCAGGACGATCACATCACCGACGCCTTCGGCCTCGACGCCCAGCTGTGGACCACGGAAGGCTGGGCGGACCGCTTCGACCTCCCCTTCGCCCCCGCCGCGACCGGCTTCGGCTTCACGAGCAAGCAGGTGGCGGCCGTCCGCGCCCCCGGCGACCTGCTCCTCGGCTACTACGACGCGGTCCACGCCCGCACGCTGGAACAGGTCTCCGGCCTGACGAACGCCGAGCTGGAGCGGATCGTCGACACCTCCTGGAACCCGCCGGTCACCCTCGGCGTCCGCCTGATCAGCGTCATCGCGGACGACCTCCAGCACGCGGGGCAGGCGGCGTACGTGCGGGGGCTGGCGGAGCGACGGGGCTGACTGTCGGCCGGCTGTCACAGGGGCCCGACATACTCGCCTCCGTCACGTCCGACGACGGCAAGACCGGAGGCCCCTGTTGTCCTCGCTGCACGACTTCGCGACCTGGGAACCACTGCTGAGGCTGATGCGCGCCCGCGGCGCCGGCGGACCGGGCGGGCGGACGGCCGGCCGGATCGGCCGGGGCAGCTGGAGCGTGCCGGGCCGGGACCGCGGGCGGGCCTCGCTCGCGGACGACTGGATGGACGAGACCGCGGCGGTCAAGCGCGTGAGGGAGGCGCTCGCGGAGGACGGCACGGAGGACGTCGCCTTCGCCGCGGAGTTCGCGCCGGACGGCCGGGCCCGACTCCACCTGCTCGGCGGTTCCTCCGTGGAGCCCGGCATCGGCGGGCCGTTCCCGGAGGCGCTGCTCCTGGTCGAGGGCGCCGTGGCCGAGCCGTGGCGCCGGCTGCCGGAGCCGGTCCCCGGAGCCGTACCGGCCCCGACGGCCGACCCCGCCCTCCTCGAGCGGACGCTCCGCGAGCGGCTCCCCGACGCCGTCGGCGCGACCGAGCAGGAGATCGCCGCCGCGGAGGCGCGCCTCGGCATCACGCTCCCCGAGGAGCTCAGGACGCTCTACCGGGTGGTGCGGGCGCACTGGGAGGACTGGGACGACGACTACGACAACGCCATGCACGTCTTCACCCAGGTCGGCTGCGAGCTGCTCGACCTCGACCGGCTGTACGCCGCCGAGCCCGCGACCCGCCCGTGCTCGTGGCGGCACGCGGCCACCAGGGCGGCCGAGCCGACGCCCGACGACGCGGTGCAGGACCTGGTGGGTTCGGCCGGCTGGATCGTCTTCGGCGACACCGGCGGCGGCGACGCGATAGCCGTCGACCTGACGCCGGGCCCGCGCGGTCACGTCGGGCAGATCATCGTGATCGGCCACGAGGGCTCCATCGGAGCCGCCCTGGTCGCCGACTCCCTCACCGACCTGGTGCTCGACCGGACCCCGGAACGGCGCGTCGGCCGCCCCTGGGACCGTCCGGCCGTGGCCCACGTGAACCACGCCTCCCTGCCCGACGTGGAGGCCGCCGCCCACCCGGCCCTGGAAGTCCTGTGCCTCGGCGTCCACAAAGGAGAGCCGCTGAGCCTGGAGCCCGTCATGGAACTCCCCCGCCTCCGCACCCTCACCGCCTACCCCGGCACACTCGCCGACCCCCTGGAGATCGCCCGCCTCACCGGACTGGAGTTCCTCGAACTCTGCCCGTCCGACTGGCGCACCCTCCTGGACGCCGAAGCGGTCCCGCCCACCCTCAAGGCCGCCGCCGTCGAAACCCGCTCCCACCGCGACCACCTGCTGGAGATCGCCGACCTGACCGACGAGATCCTCGCCCTCTGGAACCGCCCCCCACTCACCCGAACCGTCGTCGAGGGCGACCTGGGCCCGCGAGAGTGACGTCAGTGTCGCGCCCCTCGCGACCGGCCTCGGTCACGGAACCGGTCACGCAGCGCCGGGCCCGGGCGGCAGCTCCGCCATCAGGCGTTCGTACGCGTCGTCGCCGCTGCGGTTGCGCAACGCCGCGAAAGCTCGGTCCGCCCACTCCCCTCGTCCCGGTACGCCTCGGCCCGGTGGATGAAGAAGAACCGCCCCACAGTCGTTTGCGCCCCGGTCAGCGCTGCCCGCCCTGAACGTAGTCCGCCGCGCCGGCCGTCCCGCCGCCGCACACACAGCATCGGAGCCGCTCCGAGACCGGCAGGTCGGGCCGGCGGTCAGTCATCCTCGTCCTCGAGTTCGACGATCGGGTGCTCGGAGACGGCCGCTGCGACGATCATCGGGGCATCGCCGTCGGACTGGTTGAGCGAGACGCCGACGTAACGAGCCTGGTCGCCGACCGGGCCCCACACCGCCAGGTCGCCCAGAAGGTAACGGTCGACCAGAGCCTGGAAGAACGGCGGCATCAGCGTGTCACGGCTCGCCCGGAAGATCGGAACCCGCATGCCGACCTTCCGGTGCGGGCCCCAGCGGGCGTCGAGGGCGTCCCGGACGGCAGCGAGGCGGGCCTCGGCCGTCGCCTCGGCCTCCGCCCACTCCTGCTCGTACACCCCGATCAGGCTCGGGCCCTCCCACAGTTGGAGGATCGCGAAGCCCTCGGGCGGGAGCGGACCCTCCAGGAGCGCGTCCAGCTCCGTCACAGGTGCGGCCGGTCCATCGGGCGGGGCAGGGGGGCCAGAGCCCCGGCGTCCCGGAGGCGTACGTAGGCCTGGACCACGGCTTCCGTGTCGTCCTGCGGGGCGATGCCGAGGACGACACCGCCGCCGGGCAGCTCGCGGCGTGCCGCCGGGAGGTCGTCCGGGACGAGAGCCGCGCGGCGGGCGGACAGGTGGCCGATCCAGCCGACGGAGGGCTCGCCGACGACGAACCCGGCGTCGTCCTCCAGCGCGTCCAGGAGGTCGTCGTCGAACGCGCCGCCGTAGTCCGGGTCCCACGCCTCGACGAGAGCCGTGAGGAGCTCGGCGTCCGGGGTCGCCACCTCGTCCGGTGAGGTGATGCGGATCCCCATGGTCTGGAGCAGGAACTCCGGTGAACCGCCCGCCCGGCTGGTGATGTCGATCTTCCAGCCCGGCTTGCCCTCGATGACGAGCGCGAGACCGTAGCCCGTCCGGTCCGACCAGCCGTCCGCCTCCTGCTCCGCACGCAGCGCGGTGAGGAGCGACTCCCCGTCGGGGCGCAGTTCGGTCGCGGGCCCGGAGACATGGACGTGCTGCCACGTCCACAGGCCGTTCGTCTCCGTGCCGGAACCCGCGTCCGGGAGCAGCGCGGCAAGACCGTCCAAGGTCTGCTTCCACCGTCCGGCCACGGCCTCTACGGACTCCTGACGCGGCCCCCAGGCCACCCGTACCAAACGCTCCATGCGCCCGACCCTACCCCTCGCTAGTCGAACTGCTCGGGCTTCTTGAGGCCCTTCTCCTTCGGGAACTGCTTGGTGTGGAAGACCTTGATCGGCAGTTCCGCGTCCCGGAACGCCTTGCGGGCAGCCTTGGCCACCTCGGGGTCGGAGAAGTGCCATTCGATGGCCTTGCCGTTGGCCGCCTCGACCTGGCGCCTCGCCTCGTAGAGGAACTTCTCCTTGCCGGACGGCGTCAGCTCCTTCTTGCCCGGCTTGGCCAGGTAGCTGTCGTAGCCGTTCTTGGCCTCCAGGTAGGTCTGGCGGGAGGAGTCCCAGCCGTCGTAGTCGACCGCCGGCTTGTCCGGGTCCGGGTGCGGGACGGTGTACTCCTTGCCGCGGGTGCTGCCGGTGATCTGTTCCTGGTACTGCAGCCAGGACTCGTTCTTCCAGTTGGGCTGCGGGTTGCGGTCGCGGCTGGACCAGAAGCCGTCACCGTTGTCCAGTTCGCCGAGCTCGTGATCCTTGAGGTCCTTGGCCCAGGACGGCGGATTGTAGTTGCGGGGGTCCGAGTCGTCGTTGCGCTGCGGCTCCGGGTGCTGCTTGAAGTCCTCGGCGGCCTTGCGGGCGCGCTCCGGCTCTTCCGCGGCCTTCTTCGCCACCCACGCCTTGTTGGCCTCCTCGCGGGCCTTTCGGGCGTTCTCCTGGGCCTCCGCGTCGCACTCTTCCTCGGCGAGGACGACGTACTTCGGAGCGCCGGCGGCGAGGACGCCCGTGCCGGAGCCGGGAACTCCGGTGAAGGGACGGGGGGTCAGAGGTCCGGAGGCGATGGTGCAGCCCGTCTTGCGGGCCGCGTCCTCGGCCTCGTCGGCCGCCTCGTCGGCCTCCTTCGCGGCCTTCTGCGCACCCGGTACGTCGCCGGCCTCGGCGGCCTTCCTGGCCCGCTTGGCCGCGTCCCCGGCCTTGTTCGCGGCCTCGGCGACCTTGGCGGCCGCCTTGCCGAGCTTGCCGAGCTTGCTGAGCTTTCCGACGACCTTGGCGCCGTTGTAGCCGGGGATGAACATCGATCCGACGTTCCAGACGACGTCGGTGACGGCGCGCGTCTTCTCGCCGTTGTTCCAGCGCTCCCGGACCTCGTCGCCGACGAACATGTCGTCGCCGACCTTGATGACGGTGTTGACCGACGCCCCGCCCCAGTCGGTCAACGCGTCGAGGTAGTCGCCGTTCTTCCACTTCTCGCCGGCGTCCTTGGAGTCCTTCACCCACTGGTCGCCGAGCTGAACGCCGTAGTCCTTCAGTCCGGACCAGGTCTCCGGCTTGAACAGGTCGATGATGCCGCTGACATCGCCCCAGACGCCGTCGACAAGAAGGCCCGCGCCGACCTGGTACGTACGGTCCCAGGCACAGCCGAGGAAGCCCCAGCCGCTGCAGTCCTCCTCTTCGCCGCCCTTGTCGTCGCCGCCCTTCGAGTCGTCCCCGCCCGAGACGTCGATCTCGTCGTACTTGGCCTCGGGTTCCTCGCTGGTCTCGGGGTAGGTGTCGGGGGAGGTGGTCGGGCCGTCGGGGCCGTTGCCGTTGTTCTGCCCCGGCAGGGTGGGGCCGCCCGTGCCCCCGGTGCCGCCCGTGCCCCCGGTGCCGCCCGTACCGCCGCTGCCGCCCGACGCGCCCGCGCTGTCGCCGGTGCCGTCCTCGCCCTGGCCCGCCTGCGTCGACGTGTCGCCGTCGCCGGCCGGGCAGGACGTTCCGACGACCTCGCAGACCGCCGACCGGAAGCCCTCGGAGACCTGTCCGCCGACCCCGCTCATCAGCAGCGCTACGACGATCGCGACGACCAGGATGATCAGCCCGGTGTACTCGAGCGCGCCCTGACCGCGGTCGCGGTTCGGCCGGAACAGCCGCTCGGGCGCGGGCTGTCGCTCGTTCTCGGCGAGCCGGAACCACTCCCGGCCCTCCGGGCGGCTCAGGAAGTAGACGATCAGCGCCGGCAGGAAGAGCTCGGTGAAACCGTGGAGCGAGCCTGCGGCTATGTTCCCGATGCCGCCGAGGATCAACCAGGCCTGGACGCCGAGGAGCCCGTACCGGATCCGGTCGCCGCCGGTCCACATCCGCCGGCCGAGCCACCATCCGGCGACGCCGGGGACGGCGCCCCAGGCGAGCAGGCCGAAGAGGGACGCCTCGACGGCGTCCGCCGCGAGCGCGGAGCCGAAGAGGCCGAGCCCGCCGACGACGGTCGCCACGAGAAGTACGGTGAGCAGGACACGGGTGACGACGAGGACCCGGGGAAGGTCGCGCCTCCCGGCCGCTCCCGGCCCCGCGTACACGGCACCTCCACCGGCGAACATGCCTCCGCCCACGGACGACATGCGGGCCCCCTCAACGTTCCGTATCCGTACAAGAGTTCAAGCCTGCCTACGTTACGGTGACCGGACGCCGCAGTCTTGGGCCCCTGGGCCCAAATTCGGCCTCACGTACGATCTCGGCCATGACCGGACATGAATCCGCGGACTTCGTCCTCTTCGACGTCGACGGCACCCTGATGAACGCCATCGCCAACCAGCGACGCATGTGGGCGACTTGGGCCGGGCGGTACGGCCTCGACGGGGACGCGGTATACGAAGTGGCCCTGCGGACACGGCCGGTGGACACCTTCGCCGAGGTCGCCCCGGACGCCGACCCGGACGAATGCCTGGCGCTGCTGCACGCGCTGGAGGACGAGGACGTGCAAATCGGCACGTACGACGCCTTCGCGGGCGCGGCGGAGCTGCTGCGCGCGCTGCGGCCCGGGTCGTGGGCGCTGGTCACCTCGAACTACGAGCACCGGGTGCGCGGACGGTTCGCGCGGACCGGACTGCCGGTGCCGCCGCTCGTGGTGGACGCGACCGCCGTCGCCGAGGGCAAGCCCTCCCCCGCCCCGTACCTGCGCGCCGCCTCGCTCCTCGGCGCTCGCCCGGAGCGCTGCCTGGTCGTCGAGGACGCGCCCTCGGGCGCGCGGGCCGGGCGCGCGGCGGGCATGACGGTGTGGACGGTCAACTCCCCGGGCCCGACCCCCGACTCGCACCGACACTTCCCGACGCTGGCCGCGGCGGCCCCGGAGATCCTGGCGTTCAGCGGCGCCTGACCGGGGGCCGCCGTCAGTCCCGGTACATCGCGTCGATCTCGCGGGAGAAGTCCCGGGCGATCGCCCGACGCTTCAGCTTCAGCGACGGCGTGAGGTGGCCGCCGCGCTCGGAGAACTCTCCGGGCAGGACGTGGAAGCGGCGGATCGACTCGGCGCGCGAGACCAGGCGGTTGGCCTCGTCCACGGCGCGCTGGAGACCGGCCAGCAGGTCCGGGTCCCGGGTGAGGTCGGCGAGCGAGACGTGGTCCTTCTGCCGCATGCGGCGCCAGTGCGCCAGGCCGTCCTGGTCGAGGGTGACCAGGGCGGTCACGTACGGGCGGTTGTCGCCGACGACCAGGCACTGGGCGACCAGCGGATGGGCGCGCAGCCAGTCCTCCAGCGGCGCCGGGGCGACGTTCTTGCCGGCCGAGGTGACGATGATCTCCTTCTTGCGGCCGGTGATCCGCAGGTAGCCGTCCTCGTCGAGGGACCCCAGGTCCCCGGTGGGGAACCAGCCGTCGGCCGTGTACGGCACGGCCTGGCCGTGCTGCGCGTCCCAGTAGCCGGCGAAGACGATGCCGCCCTTGAGCCAGATCTCGCCGTCGTCGGCGATCCGCACCGCCGTGCCGGGCAACGGCCAGCCGACCGTGCCGGCCCGGGGGCGCTGCGGCGGGGTGACGGTGGCGGCCGCGGTGGTCTCCGTCAGGCCGTACCCCTCGTACACCTCGATGCCCGCGCCCGCGTAGAACGCCGAGAGCCGCTGCCCGAGCGGCGATCCGCCGCAGACGACGTGCCGGACGTGCCCGCCGAGCGCGGCCCGGATGCGGCGGTAGACCAGCTGGTCGTACACGGCCCGCGCGGCCTTCAGGGACAGCGAAGGCGTGGCCGCCTCGCGGGCCTCGCCGTAGCGCTGAGCCACCTTCGACGCGCGGTCGAAGGACGCTGCCCGGCCCATGCGTTCGGCGGTGGCGCGGGCGGAGTTGAAGACCTTCTCCAGGACGTACGGGATGGCGAGCAGGAACGTCGGACGGAACCCGGCGAGGTCGGTGAGGAGGTCGTCGTCCTCGATCGAGGGCGCGTGGCCGATCCGCACCCGGGCGCGGATGCAGCCGATGGCGACCATCCGGCCGAAGACGTGCGACAGCGGCAGGAAGAGGAGCGTGGAGGTCGGCTCCTTGATGAGGGACCGGAAGACCGGATGCAGGAACTCGACCGCGTTGTCGACCTCGGCGAAGAAGTTGGCGTGGGTGAGGGCGCAGCCCTTGGGGCGGCCGGTGGTGCCGGAGGTGTAGATCAGGGTGGCGATCGTGTCGGGGGTCAGCAGGCCGCGGCGGGCGGTGACGGCCTCGTCGGGAACGTGCGCGCCGGCCCGGCGGAGTTTGTCGATCGCGCCGGTGCCGAAGACCCACAGGTGGGCGAGGCCCGGTATCTGGCGGCGCTCGGCGGAGACCACGCGGGCCTCGTCCATGCCCTCGACGGCGCAGGCCACGGCCCCGGAGTCCTGGAGGATCCAGCGGGTCTGGAAGGCGGAGGAGGTCGGGTAGACCGGGACGGTGACCAGGCCGGCGGCCCACGCGGCGAAGTCGAGCAGGGTCCACTCGTACGTCGTGCGCGCCATGATCGCGATCCGGTCGCCGGGCTGCAGCCCCTCGGCGATGAGGCCCTTCGCGACGGAGTGCACCTCGGCGGCGAACCGGCCGGCCGTGACGTCCTCCCAGACGCCGTCGGGGCGCTTGCGGGAGAAGGCGACGTCGTCGGGGGCCTGGTGGGCGTTCTCGTACGGGAGGTCGGCGAGCGAGCCGCGCGGGGCGCGGGGGACGAGCGGTGGCACGTACGCCTCGCGGACGCGGCCGTCGAGGGAGACGGTGCGGGGCGGGACGGGGGCGGGCGGGTCGGTGGCGCGGCGGGCGTCGGACACGAGCGGCTCCTCGTCGGGGGGGCTTGGGGCGGGCGGGCTCCTGGTGCGGGGGTGCGGGGCGCGGGGCGCAGTGCGCGGGGGTGCGGGGCGCGCCGGGGTGGGGCGCATGGGCGGGGAGGGCGCCGCCCCTGCGGAACGGCTGCCCACAGCCTGGGGATTACGGGCGTTCGAGGATCGCTGTCACGCCCTGGCCGCCCGCCGCGCAGATGGAGATCAGGCCGCGGCCCGGAGTGTCCCGCTCCGAGAGCAGCTTGGCGAGCGTTGCCACGATACGGGCCCCGGTGGCCGCGAAGGGGTGTCCTGTCGCGAGAGACGAACCCGCGACGTTGAGACTGTGCCGCGGCACAGGCGCCAGGCCCTGCTTCTCCCACGCCGCCATGGTCGCGAGCACCTGGGACGCGAACGCCTCGTGGATCTCGAAGAGGTCGAAGTCCTCGATGCCGAGCCCGGCCCGCTCCAGGAGCCTCGGCACGGCGTGCGCGGGGGCCATGAGCAGCCCGTCCTCGCCGTCGGCGACGTCGCCGTGGACGTGGTCGACGGCGGCGGTCTCGTACAGGCTCAGGAAGGCCAGCGGGCGCAGGCCGCGCGCCTCGGCCCACTCCTCGCTCGCGAGCAGGACGGTCGCCGCGCCGTCCGTGAGCGGGGTGGAGTTGCCCGCGGTCATCGTCGCCTCGCCGGGGTGGTCCGTGCCGAAGACGGGCTTCAGCGTGGCGAGTTTCTCGACGGTCGAGCCGGGGCGGAGGTTCTGGTCACGGGCCAGGCCACGGAAGGGGACGACGAGGTCGTCGAGGAAGCCGCGCTCGTACGCGGCGGCGAGCCGCTGGTGGCTGGTGGCGGCGAGCAGGTCCTGGTCCTCGCGGGAGACGCCCCACTTCCGGGCGGTGATCGCGGCGTGCTCGCCCATGGACAGGCCGGTACGGGGCTCGGCGTTGCGCGGGATGTCGGGGACGAGGTGACCGGGGCGGATCCGGACGAGGGCCTTGAGCCGGGCGCCGGCGGACCTGGCCCGGCGGGCCTCGAGGAGCACCCGCCGGAGGTCGTCGTTGACGCCGAGCGGGGCGTCGCTCGCGGTGTCCGCGCCGCCGGCGACCGCGGAGTCGAGCGCACAGAGGGCGATCTTGTTCGCGGCGGCGACGACGGCCTGGAGTCCGGTGCCACATGCCTGCTGCATGTCGTAGGCGGGTGTGCGCGGGTCGAGCGCGGAGCCGAGGACGGTCTCGCGGGCCAGATTGAAGTCGCGGGCGTGCTTGAGGACGGCGCCGGCCACGAACTCGCCGACCGCGCCCGGATCGCGCAGCGCGTACCGCTCGACGAGGCCGTCGAGCGCGGCGGTGAGCATCTCCTGGTTGGAGGCGGTGGCGTAGGGGCCGTCGGAGCGGGCGAACGGGACACGGCTGCCACCGAGGACGGCGACGCGACGCACGGCGCGCGGGGCGATCGGCGTGAACGGCTTCTGCGGCATCTCGACCAGCTCCTGACCCATGAGTAACCTTACTCAAGGGTAAATCTACGACCGCGCAGGGAGTCTGGACAATGGCCGACCGCTATCTGCACTTCACCGGCACCTCCGCCGGCCGCTTCCTCACCCGCCGGCTCGGCCTGCCGCAGCCGGCCGCGCTGCACCGCTGGTCGGCCGAGCGCCCGCGCCTGGAGGGCTCGTTGCTGCACCTGACGGCGGGGCGGTCGACACATACGGAGGAGCTGGACGCGGTCCTCGCGCGGACGGGACTGACGCGTACGACGGATACGGCGGCGGGCGCCGTCGCGGCGGTCGTGCTGGACGCGACGGGCGTCGCCGACGCGGCCGGGCTCGCCGAGGTGCACGCGGCGCTGCACCCGGTCGTACGGTCGGTCGCGGCGAGCGGGCGGATCGTGGTGCTGGGCGCGCCCCCTTCGACGACGGACCATCACCAGGCTTCGGCGCAGCAGGGGTTGGAGGGCTTCGTCCGTTCCCTGGGCAAGGAGGTCGGCAAGGGCGTCACGGTCAACCTCGTACGCCTCGAAGGCGGCGCCGCTGCGGCGGAGTCGACGCTGCGGTTCCTGCTGTCCCCGAAGTCGGCGTACGTGAGCGGCCAGGTCGTGACGGTCGGCGACGCGGAGCCCGAGGCCGTCGGCGACCGGGACCGGCCGCTCGCCGGCCGCACCGCGCTGGTCACCGGCTCTGCACGGGGCATCGGCGCGGCCGTCGCGGAGACCCTCGCGCGGGACGGGGCGCGGCTGATCTGCCTGGACGTCCCCCAGGCGGCCGAGGACCTGGAGCGGACGGCGGCGCGGCTGGGCGGCGAGGCGCTGGCCCTGGACATCACGGCAGCGGACGCGGCGGAGCGCATCGCGGCGGCGGCGCCGGACGGGGCGCTGGACATCCTGATCCACAACGCGGGGATCACCCGCGACCGCCGGCTGGCCAACATGCCGGCGGACCGCTGGGCGTCGGTGATCGCCGTCAACCTGACGTCGGTCCTCGACACGACGGACGCGCTCCTGAAGGCGGGCACGCTGCGGCACGGCGGGCGGATCGTGGCGACCGCGTCCATCGCCGGCCTCGCGGGCAACAACGGGCAGACGAACTACGCGGCGAGCAAGGCGGGCATCGTCGGCCTGGTCCGGTCGCTGGCGCCGCGCGCGTACGCGGAGCACGGGGTGACGGTGAACGCGGTCGCACCGGGCTTCATCGAGACGAAGATGACCGCCGCGGTCCCGCTCTTCATCCGCGAGGCGGGCCGGCGGATGAACTCCCTCGCGCAGGGCGGCCTCCCGGTCGACGTCGCCGAGACGACCGCCTGGCTGGCCCACCCGGCCTCCGCCCCGGTCAACGGCCAGACCGTCCGCGTCTGCGGCCAGAGCCTCCTGGGCGCGTGACACGATGCGCACCCTGCTCGCCCTCGCGGAGGGCGTCGTCACCTCACCCTTCAAGCGCCCGCACGCGGCGGCCGGCCTCCCCGAGGCACGCCTGACGCGCGGCCCGGTGGACATACCCCGGGACCGCCTGGCCCGGTACGGAGAACTGTGCGGCTTCGCGCCGGACCCACGACTGCCGCTCCCGTACCCGCACCTGCTCGGCTTCCCGCTCGCCATGCGGATCATGAGCCGGCGGGACTTCCCGCTGCCGCTGCTCGGACTGGTGCACACCTGGATCACGATCGAGCGGTACGCGCCGCTCACGTCCGACGACCGGCCGGAGATCACGGTGTACGCCGAGTCCCTGGCGCCGCACCGGCGCGGCACCGAGGTCACGATGGTGACGAAGGCGCGGGTCGCGGGCGAGCGGGTGTGGGAGTCGCGCAGCGGCTACCTGGCGCGGCACGCGCGCCCGGAGCCGTACCCGGACACCGAGGCTCCCGTTGCCGCCCCGCTCCTCCCCGCCGTCGCCGAATGGCAGTTGCCCGCCGACCTGGGGCGGCGGTACGGGGCGGTGTCCGGGGACCGCAACCCGATCCACCTCCACCCGCTCACCGCCCGCGCGTTCGGCTTCCCGAGGGCCATCGCGCACGGGATGTGGACGTTCGCGCGATGCCTGGCCGAGCTGGACCAGGACCGGGACAGGGACCGGGGCGCGAGCGCGGTCACGCACGTCCGCGCAGAGTTCCGCGCGCCCGTCCTCCTGCCGGCCGTCGTGACCTACGCGTCCGCGGCCGACGGCGACGCGGGCGGCGGCGTCGCAGGCCGTGCGAGCGGCCGGTTCCAGCTGCGCAGCGGGGACCGGGTGCACCTCATCGGGGAGACCAGCGCTCGTTCCGCATGAGGTTGCCGAGCCCCGCCCAGGCGAAGTTCATCAGCGTCGCCGCAGACTCCCAGGCCGTCATCCCCGGCGTCTCGTTGGCCCAGATCGCCAGCGACTCGGCCGCGCCGACGAGGGCCTGGGACAGGCCGGCCACGTCCCGCTCGGCGAGTTCCGGGTCGCGCTGGGTCTGCCGGTGCGTCTCCTCCGCCGCGGCACCGATCAGCGTGGCCACGTACGCGACGATCTCGTCCCGCATCAGCGCGGCCTCCGCCGCGAACGGCTCCGTGCGCGCCTGCCGGCTGAGCACCGCCCAGCCGTCCGGGTTCTCGGCCGCGTGCGTGAAGAAGGCGAGCAGTCCCGCCCACAGCTGCTTGTCGGCCGGCAGCCCCGGCTCGACCGCGGCCCGCACGGAGTCCAGGAGCGCCTTCGCCTCGCGCCGGATGCACGCGACGAACAGCTCCTCCTTGGAGTTCAGATACAGGTACACCAGCGGCTTGGAGACCCCGGCCAGCTCGGCGATCTCGTCCATGGAGGCGGCCTGGTACCCCCGCTGCCCGAACGTCTGCACGGCGGCGTCCATCATCTGCCGCTCGCGCACCGCCCGCGGCATCCGCTTGGCCTTCGCGCCGCCCACGTCGGACATCCTTCCGCCCCCACCCGCTGTCGTGTCTCCGCCCGAAAGCGTACGTGCCCCGTGCCCACCCGGGGGCGGGGGGCACATCGCCGATCAGGGATCCGCCGGGTTATGGCGTGGCAGCCCCGACGCTGCCACCATGAACCCACGCAGACACGCACATGGGGGGCGCGCCATGCAGGAGTTCGCAGAAGGAATCCTGGCCAGCCCTGCGTGGCAGGGGATCGGCGCTCTGGCGGGCCTGGCGGCGGTCGCCATCTATGTGGCCGTGGAGGTCCGCCGCCGTAGACGCAGGGACGACCCGCCGGGAAACAGCCGCGAAACTCAGCAGTGGGAGACATTCGACCTGTCGTCCCCGGAGGGAGAGGACTCCTTCTACAAGGCCTTGACGAAGAGCATCATCGCGGCGGAGGAGAGCATCTACCGATCCGGGCGAGGTTTCGCCCGGCCCCGTCACGAGAGAGTGATCAACGACCTGATACGCGCCGAGGAGACGGCGCTGCGCAATGGCGTCGAGGTGACGAGGATCCAATCGAGTCCCTCGGCGAGCGAGAAATGGTCGAAAGCGTACGCCGATCTGACCGAGCGCTATCCCGAGCACCTCAGGATCTTCGCCGGCTACAGCGAGAATCCACTGGTCAACGTGGCGGTCATCGACGCGTACGGCTCCTCCCCCGTGATCCAGCTGCTCTTTGAGTCCCACGAGCTCACCGCGGGCGGCCCGCGCCATCGGGGCGCTGCCGCGTTGTTCCTGCGCAGTCAGCCGGCTCTCGCGATAAGCCTGCAGCAGCAGTTCGAGGAACACGTGCGGATCCTCCACCGGATGACCGGCGACGAGGTGCGGAAGCTCGCCAATGCACCGATCTATTTCGCCTACGGCTCCAACATGTCCGGCGAACAGATGCGAGAGCGGTGCCCGAGTGCACGGCCGCTCGGAATCGCGCACCTGTATGGATGGCGGCGAAGCTTCTGTGTTCCGGCGCCTCATCTGGACGGCCTCGCCGCCGGCATACAGAGAAGCGACAATGACGGTTCACACGTGGTCGGGGTCGCGTACGAGATGACCGTACCGGACCAACAACGACTTGATGCGATCGAGCAAGGCGGGTACAGACCCGAACGTGTGGGAATCAAGCTCGACGGAATACATAAAGAGGCTTACACCCACGTTCCCGTTTCCACCGTGCCCGAGGTTCCGTCCGATGTGCCCCGTGCGTATCTGGACATCATGATCACCGGGGCCGAGGAGAACGGACTTTCCGAACTCGCCGCCGAGCTGAGACGACTCGGCGCAAGGTGAGCATCGGTTCGGTGCGTGACGGCGCGGGAAAGGGGGCAGGGCGGACCGCCCTGCCCCCTTAACCACCGCGGACCGACTGCTAGCGGATGCTCGCCTCGTACTGCCAACCGGTGCCGATCTTCACTCCGGCGCCGAAGCCTCCGGTGCCCGTACCGGCGTAGCGGAAGAGGTCACCGGCGGTGTTGCGGGCGACCAGGTCGTTCTTGCCGTCCATGGTCAGGTCACCGATGCCGACGATGTCCACCATGCCGCCCCAGCCCGAACCGACCCTCACACCGGAGCCGATGGCCCCGGCGCCGGTGCCGAAGTACCGGTACAGGGAGCCGGTGGACGTACGGGCCACGAGGTCGGCGTGGCCGTCGCCGTTGAGGTCGCCCGAGCCGACGACCGTCCTGGTCTTCCAGCCCGTCGCGATCTTCCCGACCTTGGACACGCGGCCGGTCGTCGTGCCCTGGTACAGGTACAGGTCTCCGGTGGAGGCCTGACGGGCGACCAGGTCCGGCAGCCGGTCCCCGGTGAAGTCGCCGGAGTACGTCAGCACGTCGAACGCGCCCCAGCCGCTGCTGCCGATCTTCGTGGCGGGCGACGTCGGGGTGACGGCCTGGCCGCAGGCCGGGCTGTAGCGGTACAGCGCGCCCGCGCCGGTGCGCACGAGGGTGTCGTTGCACCCGTCCCGGTCCAGGTCCCCGAAGGGGAGCACGAGCGACGAGGTCGGCCAACTCCCGCCGTCGGACCTCACGTACAGGGTCTGGTTCGCGTTCCCGTGGTGGACCACCAGCCCACCCCGGGTGCTCCGCGAGTACAGGTCCGGGTTGCCGCTCCAGCCCGCGTAGTCACGGAACCTGGGCGGCACCGGAACGAGCCCGGTGCCGGCCGCGTACAGCTGCGCGCCCTGCGCCCAGACCGCGGTCACATTGCCGTCGGGGCCCACGGCGACGGCGCCCTGCGCCGTCGAGGTCGAGGCGGTGCTGAGCCGCTTGGGCCCGGCGGCCCAGACGCCGTCGATCCGGGCCACGGTGAAGAAGTCCCTGCCGCTGGTGCCGCTGCTCTGCGCCCAGCCGACCTGGATCGTGCCGTCCGCGCCCATGCTCGCGTCGATGTCGGTGATCCAGCCCTGGCCGAGGGGCTGGATGGCGCTCCAGCCACCGCCGGCCGTCCGCGTGACGGAGCTGACCGACACCCCGTCGCTGTAATGCGCGGACCACACGAAAGTGACGTCGCCGTTCGCGCCGATCAGCGGTGCCTGGACATAAGTCCGGCCGCCGTACCCGGACTTCTCCAGGGCGCTCCATGCCGTGGCGCCCGCAGGGCGGACGGCGGTGACTACGTAGCCGGCATCCTCACCCGAGCTGTCGTCCCCACCCCCGTAGGTGGTCCAGGTCAGGGCCGCCGTGCCGTCAGCGCCGACGGCGAGCAGGGGCGCACCGCCCTCGTCCGGCGGGGCGATCGACACCGTGCTGCCCCACCGGGCGGCCCCCGGCGCCTTGTCCATGGCCAATACGCCGGAACGGCCATCGGCGTCGCGTCCCAACCAGGCGACGGTGAAGGTACCGTTCGGGGCCACGGCCACCTGGGGCCCGCTCGTGGTCGTGGCGCCGGCGACCGGCTCGGACCATGCGCGGCCGTCGGCGCTCTCGGAGACGTAGAGCCTGTCGTCCGCGGCGCGTCGCCACACGGCCACCCGCTTGCCCGAGGCCGGGTCATGGGCGAAGCCGACCTCGGAGAAACCGGAACCGTAGGCGATGTCGGCGTGCTGGGACCAGGTCGTCGCGCCCTTGGCGAGCATCGCCGTGTTGACGGTGGTCGTGGGGGACGACAGGCCGCCGACCCACGTCAGGGACACCGAACCGTCCGATGCCGGCCACAGCCGCACGCTGTCGAGTTCGGCCCGGACCATGTCCAGCTGGACGGGCTTGTCCCAGACGGTGCTCTTGGCGGGCCGGATCGAGGTCAGGAGCTCGGCTGTCGACGATCCGGGAGCCCGGTGGTACCAGACGGCCACCGCGGACCCGTCCGCCCTCGTCACGAGGTCCTTGATGATCATGCCGTCACCGATGCCCGGCATCGGCGTGGGCGTGCTCCACGCCCCCGACTGGGCCGCCGCAGCCACTCCGGCCGTCGCGAGGACGGCGGTTGCGGCGGTTCCGAGGCCGATCCCCCCCAGGGCCAGCGTCGGAACGAGCGCCGCAGTGACGATTCTTCTGTTTGTGTGTCGCAAAGTGAATTACCCCCCTTGTACAGGTGCGCGCGACCTTAACAGCACCTGAACCACCCCCACGCAGGAGGGTGATCATGGTTCGGGGGGTGCTCCGGGCTCGCGTGCAGAAGCGCCCCGGATCTCCGAAGATCCGGGGCGCTTCTGGCGATGCGAGGTGCGGGTCGGTCCTACGCGGCGACGGGCACCGCGACCTCGCGCTCGACGTCGGCCGGCTGTGCCTCGTCGATCGGCGAGGCCGAAGCCGAGTTGTACTTGTCCAGGTCCAGGATCTTCTCGCGGGCCGACACGACCACCGGCACCAGCGCCTGACCGGCCACGTTCGTGGCCCCACACGCTCTCCGAACCGAACATGCTCCGGCCAACCCCTGTGAGGCACCGTCGAAACGTCACGGGTTCGTTCGGCGCGCGGTCCAGAAGTCGTAGTACTCATCGCAGACCAGGCCCTGGTTGACCCAGCGCCGGGGGTCTGCGGCGAAGTCGCGCTCGGCCAGGTACAGGGCCTCCTCGGGGGTGGGCAGAACAGCGATCTCGCGTCCCCAGGTCTCTTCTTCGGGGTCCATGGGTCGCAACTCGGTGATGTCGAGGAATGTGTCGGTGCCGGCGTCCTCGACGTCGCTCAGGAAGACACTGGTCCCTGTCCGGCCGGGACTGAGGGCGATCCATCGGAGCCCGTGGCGGCTACCGCTTTCGATGGAGCCGAGAAACTGCTCGATCTGCTTCCCGCGGTTGAGGGCGCCGAGGGCGAAGGCCGGGGTGAGATGCCGCATGTCGGTTCCTCTGCTGGTACTGGTCGAGCACAGGGGTCGATGTGATCAGCAAGGTAGATCAGGGCAGCGTGTGGGTCGATGCCGATGACAGCTGCGACGAGCCGCGTGAGCTCCTCGTCGACGCCGGATGGCTCTTCCTGCTCAACGCGTGCGTCCAGTACGACCGGGACCGCCGCGAGGCCGCCAACCTCAGAAAGGCAGCGGCCCTCCGGATCGGTGACGAGGCCGGCCACGGCGAGATCAAGGTGACCATCACCCGCGGCGCGAGCACCCCAGGCCTTCCGTTCTGATCACTGACATCCAATGACTGGGCCCGGTTTCATTCGAGGAACCGGGCCCAAGTGGACCACGCGGCCGTAGCCAGCCTTCCGGCATAGCTGACAAGCTCACCAAAATGGGCGGTTCTGGTCACCCTTGACGCTGGGTGAATTTGCGCTTTGCCTTAACCCGCTTCACTACCTGCTCGCCGGATCCCCCCATCTCCATGTGCACCGAGCCAGCTTGGACGTCCTCAATGTGCTGGCGGGCGCTTGGTGTGGCCTCGCTATGTGTCAGCCAGACTTGCAGACCGACACCAACGATCACCAGTGCGACTGCGCATGCCCCCCACGCCAGAGACCACTTCTGCGTCAGCATGCCTGTTGACACATTGACTGCCGCTGCCACCGCAACCGTTGCCCCCGCGGCCAGCGCACGCTTGGTAGCCAACTGCATCTCTCAACTCCCTGCGGCGTACGTAACATGACAGATCCAAGTCTGCACACCTGGGGGGCGTATGCGTCGCAGATTCAAGCAGGAGATCGGGAACGCGGTGGTCCATGGCTCTGTGACCATGATCCAAAGCACGCGCCGCTCGGCAGAGGACGATCTGAACCAGGCCGTCCATAGACTTCGGGGGAATGTACAGGCCAGCCTTGAGACAGAGATCGCACGGCGGAGACTCAAGCAGCCTGATCCAATTCAGGTCGGCTGGTCGCTTACCGAACGCCAGGTCCAGTCACGCAAGGCGGCACGAGAGGCCGCGGATCTGCCCCAGAGTGGCAATCTCGCCGATATACCTGCCCTTCTCCGTGAGCTGCCGGATCACCAACTAGTGGTGCTGGGCCCACCCGGTGCAGGCAAGAGCGTCCTCTCCCTGTTGCTGGCCTGGGACTTTCTCCAATCAACGCGTCCTAGCGATCCCGTACCAGTTCTGCTGCCGCTGTCATCCTGGCGGCCTACGATCAGGCTACTCACTTGGATCACGCGCCGTATCACAACGTTCTGCCCAGACCTTGCGGATGAGCGAGAGTTCGGCAAGGACGTCACAAAGAGGCTCATCAGCGAGCGCAGGATCATGCTGATACTGGACGGCTTGGATGAGTTGCCAGAGGCTCTGCATGCTTTGGCCGTTGAAGCCATCGATGCAGCCATCGCCGAGGGTCTCTGGTTGCTGGTGACTTGCCGCGCATCGGAGTACGAGAGCATCACACGTACTGGGACCCACCTCACCAGAGCCATCGCTGTGGAGCTTGAAGCCGTCACACCTGACCAGGCGATTACCTACCTGAGAGATTCGACGGTTACCAGAGACAGCCGTTGGGGCCCTGTCCACGACCACTTGGAGAAGAATCCGGATTCTGCCTTGACGAAGGCGCTGTCTTCTCCCTTGATGCTGTACTTGGCGCTGACTGTCTGCCGGCGAATCGAGAACGACCCTCGCGACCTGCTGAAACCGGATCGCTTCCCCACTCCTGCGGCAATTGAGTCACACCTGCTAGACAGCTACCTTCACACCGTGTACGCCGAGCCGACCATCAGTAAACGCCAGGTCGATTCTGCACGGCGCTATCTAACTACCATCGCACAACAGATGTGGCGCGACGGAACATTCGACTTCGCGTGGTGGCAAATTAACGCCAGAGTTACCGGACCGCTGGCGGGAACCGCCTTCGGATTGGTCTGGGGTTGGCTGTTCTTTGCACTGTACGGACCGCTCGTCGGCATTTCCTGCGGCCTCGCTGCTGGGACTGCAGGGTGGTTGGCACACACCGCCGTGAGAGAGGAACTCCGACAGGTTCACATCGCAGAGGATGCCCACCACGATCCGAAAAGCACCCTTCCCCAATACGCAGGCATCGGCCTGCTCGCCGGCCTCATCTCCGCCGGTGGCACAACTACAGCCGTAGGTCTTCTACTGATAGGAATGCTGGATGCAGGATCAGCACAGGCCTGGCGCCACGGGCTTCTCGCCGGAGGATCCGCAGGACTCGCCACGCTACTTGGGTCGACATGGGGTTCATACCAAGTATCGCGCACCTGGTTCTCGTTGACACGTCGGCTACCGTGGCCGCTGCTGAAATTCCTCGATAACGCCCGTTCCCTTGGGGTGTTACGCCAGAACGGAGCCGTCTACCAGTTCAACCATGCCCGAATCCAGACCCAACTGACTGACGAACACCACCGAACCCCTCGCTCGGTGCGCCGCCCGTGGACCAGTGGCAGCCATTGGAAGATCCTACTGCCCTTGGCACCCAGCGGCGCTCAGATCGGACTCGCGATGTTCGGGCTCTTATTGGTCAACGGATTCTTTACACAGATCAATCAAGTCCCACTGTCCTACAGTTCCTGGGCCGAGCCAGAGCTCTATATCATCTCGCCGTGTGACGCAAACACGCCCGCCGCGTGCACGCCCAGCTTTAGACTGCAATGGGAGCTGCCGCAGAGTTCCCGCTGGAAGACGGCTCTCACTGTTGGGAACAAAGAGAAACTCGCCATAGTCGACTTGGATGGCTCTGCGAGCGCCAACGGATGTCCGGGTTCCTCCGTTGAAGTGAGGCTAGCGCTGGGAAAGCTCGCACTAGCCCGGTTCGTCGTCAAAAACGACACGCCCGGCCCGGAATCCGTGGCTGGAAAGGTGTCGCTGCCCCGAGCCATCAACCTCAATGACCGACAGGTCGAGATCACCCTGCGCAGGTTGGACGACAAGACTTGCGATCTTTCCTTCAGCTGGGTGAATGCCAGAGTTGTCAAGGATCGCTTGTCACCCGCCGCAAGGCAGCGGCTCGGCATCGCAGAGCCGTCGGACACGTAGAGCCCACTGATCAGGCGATGGGACTGCCTTGCATACGTCCCAGGATGCACGCTGAAGCGCCCCAGACCATCCAAGGTCTGGGGCGCTTCAGCCACTGCAACGCAGATCTTACGCAGCGACAGGCACCGCAACCTCACGCTCGACGTCGGCCGGCTTCGCCTCGTCGATCGGGGAGGCCGAAGCCGAGTTGTACTTGTCCTGGTCGAGGATGCCCTCCCGGGCCGACACGAGCACAGGAGTTACAACTTGACCGGCCACGTTCGTGGCCGTCCTGACCATGTCCAGGATCGGGTCGATGGCCATCAGGAGGCCGACGCCCTCCAGGGGGAGGCCCAGGGCCGAGAGGGTCAGGGTCAGCATGACCGTCGCGCCGGTCAGGCCGGCGGTGGCTGCCGAGCCGATGACCGAGACGAAGACGATGAGCAGGTACTCCTTGATGCCCAGCTGCACGTCGAAGATCTGCGCGATGAAGATCGCGGCGAGCGCCGGGTAGATCGCGGCGCAGCCGTCCATCTTGGTGGTCGCGCCGAACGGCACCGCGAAGGACGCGTACTCCTTCGGGACGCCGAGGCGCTCGGTGACCCGCTGCGTGACCGGCATCGTGCCGACGGAGGAGCGGGAGACGAAGGCCAGCTGGATGGCGGGCCAGGCGCCCTTGAAGAACTGGATCGGGTTGACCTTGGCGACCGTCGCGAGCAGCAGCGGGTAGACGCCGAACAGGACCAGCGCGCAACCGATGTAGATGTCGGCGGTGAGCGTCGCGTACTTGCCGACGAGGTCCCAGCCGTACGTCACGATCGCCTTGCCGATGAGGCCGGCCGTGCCGATCGGGGCGAGGCGGATGACCCACCACAGGGCCTTCTGCAGCAGCTCCAGGACCGACTCGGAGAGCGTGAGGATCGGCTGGGCCTTCTCGCCGAGCTGGAGGGCGGCGATGCCGGCGACG
This sequence comes from Streptomyces sp. HUAS YS2, assembly GCF_033343995.1. NCBI lineage: Bacteria > Bacillati > Actinomycetota > Actinomycetes > Kitasatosporales > Streptomycetaceae > Streptomyces > Streptomyces solicathayae. The sequence continues at coordinate 3,511,253 of NZ_CP137573.1, forward strand.
GCTGCCATGAAGACGATCTGCAGGACGTTCAGCTCGGTGAACGGCGTGATGACGTCCGTCGGGATGATGCCGGTCAGGAAGTCGATCCAGCTGCCCTGGTGCTCGGGGAGCTTGCCGTCCTTCGGCGTGAGGCCGGTGCCGGCGCCCGGGTTCGTGATCAGGCCGATGGTGAGGCCGATGGCGACCGCGACCAGCGAGGTGATCATGAACCAGATGAGGGTCTGCGCGGCCAGCCGGGCCGCGTTGTTGACCTTCCGCAGGTTGGTGATCGAGACCAGGATCGCGAAGAAGACGAGCGGCGCGACGGCGAGCTTCAGGAGCTGGACGAAGATGCCGCCGACCTGGGTCAGGGTCTCCTTCAGCCAGTTGATGTCCTGGCTTCGGGCGAGCCAGCCGAGCAGGACGCCGATGGCCAGACCGGCCACGATCTGGGCCCAGAACGGGAACTTGGGTATGCGCTTGGACGCGGACAACGGACACACTCCACGGGTGCGTTCAAGGGGGAGGGAACGGAACGCGGCGCCCGCGCACAGGGGGGCGGCGCCGCTGCATGGCTGCCGGGGTCAGAGCTCGCGGCAACAGACCGCGGACATACAGCGGCACAGATCGACATGCAGGCGCGCCACGAGCGGGGTGCTCATGGCATCGGGGAGGCGCACTGCTGTCTTCATGGGCGACACGTTAACACTTGAACTTTGAGATACTCAAAGCTGTTCTTTGAGGTGCGTGGAGCCCGGCACGCCTGCGAAACGCAGAACACCCCTGTCAGGAGCCTTCGAGGCCCCTGACAGGGGTGTACGTGTGTGAGGAAGCTTACGTGGCGCTTATGCCGCCGCGTCCTCCTGCGAACGGGCGGCCTCCAGGCGGCCCTTCGCCTCGTCGACCTTCGCGACGATCTGCTCGGACATCGCGTCGCGCTGCCGGCGCAGCAGGACGAAGCTGAGCGGAGCGGAGATCACGATGGCGAGCAGCACGACCCAGAGCAGGTTCGAGTCACCGAGGCCGCGCGGCAGCACACCCACGTAGACGAGACCCCACAGGGCGAAGAAGCAGCCGACGAAGACGCCGAGCCGCATGAGGGTGTACCTGAGGGTGGCTGCACCCGTGCCGTTGGCGGACACGACGGCCCCTTTCTGTGGACTCCGAACAGTGAAACATGTGCCGAAATCGATCAATCCGGCACCCGTCGCGTCAGACGCGCATCGGCTGCGGCGACTCGCGGCGGTCGGCGTCCGGGCCCGGGTACTCGCGGATGATCTCGTACCGGGTGTTGCGCTCCACCGGACGGAAGCCGGCGTCCCGGATCAGCTCGAGCAGGTCCTCGCGGCCCAGCTTGTTCGGCGTGCCGTAGTTGTCCGCGTCGTGCGTGATCTTGTACTCGACGACCGAGCCGTCCATGTCGTCCGCGCCGTGCTGGAGCGCCAGCTGGGCGGTCTGGACGCCGTGCATGACCCAGAAGACCTTGACGTGCGGCACGTTGTCGAAGAGCAGCCGGGAGACCGCGAAGGTCTTCAGGGCCTCCGCGCCGGTCGCCATCTTCGTGCGCGCCTGGAGCTTGTTGCGGACCTTGCCGTCCTGCATGTCGACGAAGTCGTGCTGGTAGCGCAGCGGGATGAAGACCTGGAAGCCGCCGGTCTCGTCCTGGAGTTCACGCAGCCGCAGCACGTGGTCCACGCGGTGGCGCGGCTCCTCGATGTGGCCGTACAGCATCGTGGAGGGGGTCTTCAGACCCTTCTCGTGCGCCAGGCGGTGGATCCGGGACCAGTCCTCCCAGTGGGTGCGGTGGTCCACGATGTGCTGGCGGACCTCCCAGTCGAAGATCTCCGCGCCGCCGCCGGTCAGCGACTCCAGGCCGGCCTCGATGAGCTCGTCGAGGATGTCCGAGGCCGACATGCCCGAGATGGTCTCGAAGTGGTGGATCTCGGTGGCGGTGAACGCCTTGAGCGAGACGTTCGGGAGCGCCTTCTTCAGCTCGGAGAGCGAGCGCGGGTAGTAGCGCCAGGGCAGGTTGGGGTGAAGCCCGTTGACGATGTGCAGCTCGGTGAGGTTCTCGTTCTCCATCGCCTTGGCGAGGCGGACGGCCTCCTCGATGCGCATCGTGTACGCGTCCTTCTCGCCCGGCTTGCGCTGGAACGAGCAGTACGCGCAGGACGCGGTGCACACGTTCGTCATGTTGAGGTGGCGGTTGACGTTGAAGTGGACGACGTCACCGTTCTTGCGGGTCCGGACCTCGTGGGCCAGGCCGCCGAGCCAGGCCAGGTCGTCGGACTCGTACAGAGCGATGCCGTCCTCGCGGCTCAGCCGCTCTCCGGAACGGACCTTCTGCTCCAGCTCGCGCTTGAGTCCCGCGTCCATGCGGCCGCCTCCCATGTCTGACGATTTCAGGCTCCACCCACCGTACTCTCAGCCCTCCTCGGGCAGATCCCCGACCCGGTTCTCCCACTTGGTGGAGAGCACGATCGTCGTACGGGTGCGGGAGACGCCCTTGGTGCCGGAGAGCCGGCGGATGGTCTTCTCCAGTCCGTCGACGTCGTCCACCCGCACCTTGAGCATGTACGAGTCGTCGCCTGCGATGAACCAGCAGTCCTCGATCTCGGCGAGGTCCTTCAGCCTGCGGGCCACGTCCTCGTGGTCGGCGGCGTCGGAGAGGGAGATGCCGATCAGCGCGGTGACGCCCAGGCCGAGGGAGGCGGCGTCGACGGTGGCGCGGTAGCCGGTGATGACGCCCGCCGCCTCCAGCCGGTTGATGCGGTCGGTGACGGAGGGGCCGGAGAGCCCGACGAGGCGGCCGAGCTCGGCGTACGAGGCCCTGCCGTTCTCCCGGAGGGCCTGGATGAGCTGCCTGTCCACGGCGTCCATAGGTATGAAGCCTTCCATTGTCCAGCGATACCGCGAGTATAGGTATAGAATCTAAGGCATGCAGGGCCGACACCCTGCGAATCTTTCAGTTGATCAAAGACGATCTTTCAGGAGTGGTGTTCACCGTGTACACGATCGAGATGGCCTACGCCCGTATGCGCGAGCTGCAGGACCTGGCCAACCGCTCGCGTGCCCACCAGCCGTCCGCTTCGAAGCGCGCCGCCAGGAAGCGCGCCGCCAAGAAGCGCTAATCCCCCCGGGAGGCAGCTCCACCGAGCTCTCCCTCCCAACGGCGGTACAGCCGGTGCGGCACCCCTGCCGCGTCGAGCACCCGCCCGGCGACGAAGTCCACCAGATCCTGGATGTGCGTCGCCCCCGCGTAGAACGCCGGAGAGGCGGGCAGCACCACTGCGCCCGCCTCGTCCAGCGCCACCAGATGCTTCAGCGTCTGCCCGCTCAGCGGGGTCTCCCGCACCGCGACCACCAGCGGCCGCCGCTCCTTGAGCATCACGCTCGCCGCCCGCTGCAGCAGGTCCTTCGAAAGCCCCAGCGCCACACCCGCCACCGATGCGGTCGACGCGGGAACGATCAGCATCCCCTTCACCGGGTACGATCCGCTGCTCGGCCCCGCCGCCAGATCCCCGGCGCTCCAGTACCGCACGTCGTCGATGTCGGGAGCGAACGTCCCCGGCTTCCCGTCGGCGCCCCGCGCCAGCCACTCCGCCAGGTCCTCGCGCCAGTGCGCGTCCCGGAACGCGATCCCCGTCTCGTCGAGCAGCGTCAGCCGCGACGCACGCGAGACGACCAGATCGACGCTCTCCCCCGCTGCGAGCAGCCCCCTCAGGACGGCGGCCGCGTACGGGGTTCCTGACGCCCCGGACACCCCGACCACCCAGGGACGACGCTGCTGCTTCTCTACCGGCTCCACGCCGACGAGCCTATCCGGAGGCCCGGGACGAGAACTCCGCACGGGGTCCCGTACGTTCTCCCCTACACAGGACGGAAGAGCCCAGGGGGATGGCCATGACAGAGCTCGAAACACCACAGTGGCGTACGTCCGACCGGGCGAAGGCGGCGATACAGCTGATGGCGGGCTGGGTGGCCCTGCTCTGGATCCTCGAAGCCGTCGACCTCGCCACCGGCCACGCGCTCGACGCGTACGGCATCGTCGCCCGCGACACGGACAGCTTCGGCGGAATCCTCGCGGCGCCGTTCCTGCACTTCGGTTTCGGACACGTCGCCTCCAACAGCGTCCCGCTGCTGATCCTCGGCTTCGTCGCGGCCCTCGGCGGCATCCGCCGCTTTCTCGCCGTCTGCGCGCTGATCATCCTCGCCGACGGCGTCGGCGTCTGGCTGATCTCCCCGTCGAACTCCGTCACCGCGGGCGCGTCCGGACTGGTCTTCGGTCTCTTCGGCTACCTCGTGGTCCGCGGCTTCGTGGAGCGCAAGCCCCTCGGCATCGCCGTCGGCCTGACGATCGCCGCCCTCTGGGGCGGCTCCGTCCTGGTCGGCATCTCCCCCGCCAACACCACGGTCAGCTGGCAGGGCCACCTCGTCGGCCTGGTGGCCGGCGTGGGCGCCGCTTTCCTCTTCCGCCCGGCCCGGCGCCGCGCCGCCCTCACCACGTGATCCCCGCGCGGCCGGCCGTCACACCGTCAGGCCGCGCACCAGCAGGTCGAGCAGCGCGCACACGAACAGACTGATCCCGATGAAGCCGTTCGTGGTGAAGAACGCCCGGTTCAGCCGGGACAGGTCGTTCGGCTTCACGATCGTGTGCTCGTAGCAGAACGCCACCACCACGATCACCAGGCCGCCCCAGAAGAACAGCCCCGCGTCCGTCGCCAGCGCGTACCAGACCAGCAGGCCCGTCGTGACGACCGCAGAGGCGCGCGCGCCCCACAGCGCCGCCGGGACGCCGAACCGGGCAGGCACCGACATCACGCCGTGCGCCCGGTCCGCCTGCACGTCCTGGCAGGCGAAGATCAGGTCGAACCCGCCGATCCACACACCGACCGCGAGCCCCAGGATCACCGCGTCCCAGGACCACTCCCCGGTCACCGCCAGCCACGCCCCGACCGGTCCCATCGCCTGCGCCAGGCCCAGGATCGCGTGCGGGAAGTTCGTGAACCGCTTCCCGTAGGGGTAGACCACCATCGGCACCACGGCGAGCGGCGCCAGCGCCAGGCAGAGCGGATTCAGCAGGGCCGCCGCGCCGAGGAACACCACGACGGCGATGCCGGCGCCGGTCCACGCCGAGCGGACCGACACCGCGCCCGTCACCAGTTCACGATTGGCCGTGCGCGGGTTCCGCGCGTCGATCTCCCGGTCGATGATCCGGTTGCAGGCCATCGCGAAGGTCCGCAGGCCCACCATGCAGACCGTCACCAGGAACAGCGTCCACCAGTGGATCTTCCGGTCCAGCTGGAACATCGCGGTGAGCGCGGCGATGTACGCGAACGGCAGCGCGAAGACCGAGTGCTCGATCATCACCAGCCGCAGGAACGCCTTCGTACGGCCCGGCTGCGCGCCCGGGACGGCAGCGGTCGTCACAGGCCGTACTCCTTCCAGCGGCGGTCCACCAGGGCCGCGGTCGCCGGGTCCGACTCCACCATGTCCGGCCAGCCGCCGTCCCGGGTGTAGCCCTCCTCGGGCAGCTTCTTCGTCGCGTCGATGCCCGCCTTGCCGCCCCAGAACTGCTGGTACGAGGCGTGGTCCAGGTGGTCCACCGGGCCTTCGACGACGGTGAGGTCGCGCGCGTAGTCGGTGTTGCCGAGCGCCCGCCAGGACACCTCGTGCAGGTCGTGGACGTCGCAGTCCTTGTCCACCACGATGATCAGCTTGGTCAGCGACATCATGTGCGCGCCCCAGATGGCGTGCATGACCTTCTGCGCGTGCTTCGGGTACTTCTTGTCGATCGAGACGATCGCGCAGTTGTGGAAGCCGCCCGACTCCGGCAGGTGGTAGTCCACGATGTCCGGCACGATGATCTTCAGCAGCGGCAGGAAGAACCGCTCCGTCGCGCGGCCCAGCGGGCCGTCCTCGGTCGGCGGCCGGCCGACCACGATCGACTGGAGCAGCGGACGCTTTCGCATCGTGATGCAGTCGATCTTCAGCGCCGGGAACGGCTCCTGCGGCGTGTAGAAGCCGGTGTGGTCGCCGAAGGGACCCTCCGGCAGCATCTCGCCGGGCTCCAGCCAGCCCTCGACGACGACCTCGGCGTTCGCCGGGACCTGGAGCGGAACGGTCTTGCAGTCGACCATCTCGATCCGCTTGCCCTGCACGAAGCCGGCGAACAGGTACTCGTCGATGTCACCGGGCAGCGGCGCGGTCGAGGCGTACGTGACGGCCGGCGGGCAGCCGAAGGCGATCGCGACCGGCAGCCGCTCGCCGCGCTCGGCGGCGACCGCGTAGTGGTTGCGGCTGTCCTTGTGGATCTGCCAGTGCATGCCGATGGTGCGCTTGTCGTGGCGCTGGAGGCGGTACAGGCCGAGGTTGCGGACGCCCGTCTCCGGGTGCTTGGTGTGGGTCAGCCCCAGGTTGAAGAAGGAGCCGCCGTCCTTGGGCCAGGTGAACAGCGCCGGCAGCAGGTCCAGGTCGACGTCGTCCCCGGTGAGGACGACCTCCTGGACCGGAGCGTTCTCGGACTTCACCTTCCTCGGCGGCACGTGGACCATCGAGCCCAGCTTGCCGAAGGCCTCCCGGACGCCGACGAAGCCGTGCGGCAGCTCCGGCTTGAGCAGCCCGCCGATCTTCTCGCTGATCTCGTCGTACGACTTCAGGCCGAGGGCCTTGAGGAGGCGGCGGTCCGTGCCGAAGACGTTCATCGCCAGGGGCATCGAGGCGCCCTTGACGTTCTCGAACAGCAGCGCCGGGCCCCCCGCCTTGTTCACCCGGTCGACGATCTCCCCGACCTCCAGGTACGGATCGACTTCGGCCTTGATGCGCTTGAGGTCGCCCTCGCGCTCCAGGGCCCTGAGCAGCGAGCGGAGATCGTCGTAAGCCATGGCGCCAAGTATCCCTGAGCACCGCAGGCGCTCCCGCCCCGGGGCCGGGCGCGTCTTGCCGGGGGTCCGGGGGTCGTCCCCCGGAACAGCACAGCGGTCACGGGCTAGGCTGAGCCTGTCACCGGGGCCGTACGAACGTGCCTCGCCATTGCTTCCAGGGGGCTGTCCCACATGCTCAGGGCACTGATGTACATCCTGCCGCTGGCGCTGACGATCTACGCCTTCATCGACTGCCTCAACACCCCCGAGGACGAGGCGAAGCATCTGCCGAAGGTGGCCTGGATCTTCATCATCCTGCTGTTCTGGATCGTCGGTCCGATCGTGTGGTTCGCCGCCGGCAAGATGCGCCACGCGCCCGCCGGAGGTCGTACGCCGTCCGAGTGGCACCGCAACCACCGGCACGAATGGGTCGCGCCCGACGACAACCCCGAGTTCCTGAAGTCGCTCCGCGAGGAGAACCAGAAGGACGAGTCGCTCCTCAAGGACTGGGAGGCGGACCTGCGCCGCCGCGAGGAGGAGCTGAAGAAGCGCGAGCAGGGCGAGGGCGAGAAGGACGCGGACAGCTGATGGAGCTGCGGCACCTGGTGACCTTCGAGAAGGTCGCCGCCGTCCTCTCCTTCACCCGGGCCGCCGCCGAGCTGAAGTACGCGCAGTCCAGCGTCACCGGCCAGATCCGCTCGCTGGAGACCTCGCTCGGCGTGGAGCTGTTCGAGCGGCTCGGCAGCCGGATCCGGCTCACCGAGGCCGGCGAGCGGCTGCTGCCGTACGCCCGGCGGATCATCGAGCTGAACGAGGAGGCCCGGGCCGCGGTCGCCGGGGCCGAGGAGCCGGCCGGGACGATCGCCGTCGGCACCATGGAGTCGCTGACCTCCTACCGGCTGCCGCCGCTCCTCGAACTGTTCCACCACCGCCACCCGAAGGTGCGTCTCACGCTGCGCCCCACGCTCGGCGACGCGACCCGGCAGGCGCTCCTCGACGGGACGTACGACATCGGGTTCCTGATGGAACGTGAGACGGAGCACCCCGGTCTGGAGTCGGAGGTCCTCGCGCCGGAGCCGCTGGTCCTGGTGGCCGGCCCGGGTCATCCGCTGGCGGGACGCGCCGGGCTCACGAGCGCGGACCTCGCGGCGGCGCCGCTGGTGGGCACCGAGCCGGGCTGTCCCTACCGCGACCTCTTCGAGGAGGAGTTGCGGGAGTGGGCGCCGCCGTTCATGGAGTTCGGCACGATCGAGGCGACCAAGAAGGCGGTCGCGGGCGGGCTGGGGCTCGCGCTGCTGCCCCGGATCACCGTCTCCGAGGAGCTGGCGTCCGGGGCGCTGACGGCCCTCGACTGGGAGGTGCCGTTCACGCTCTTCACGCAGATCGCGTGGCGGCGGGGGAAGCAGCTGCCGGGGCACGTCCGGCTGTTCGTGGAGCAGGCGCGTCGGCTGGTGCGGGAGCAGTCCGGGTCGCCGGAAGCGTGACCTTCAGGCCGGCCAGGACGATCAGCGGGACGCCGAGCGCCTGGACGAGACCGATGTGGTGCCCGTACACGGCCCAGTCGGCGACCATCGCGACGGCCGGGTACGTGAAGGCGAGCACGGCGATCTTGGCCGTGGGCAGCTTGGCGTAGGCCGAGTACATCAGCACGTACATCAGTCCCGTGTGGATGAGCCCCAGCCCGGCGAGCCAGCCCCAGCCGGCGCCGAGCCCGGCCGCGGCGCCGAAGTCGGCGAAGGGCAGCAGCAGCGGGAGCCCGACGAGGACCTGCACGAGGGCGATCAGGTGCGGCCGGACGCCGGTGATCCGCTTGGTGACGACGGTGGACAGGGCGTAGAGCACGGCGGCGCCGAGCGCGAGCCCGAGCCCCTTGAGCGAGGCGGTGTCGCCCGGCCGGACGCCGGAGACGAGGACCAGGCCGGCAAAGGCCACGGCGAGCCAGCCGAACTTCGCGGCGGTGATCCGCTCCCGGAACAGCACCGCGCCGAGCAGCACCAGGAAGAACGGCTGCGTGTGGTAGACGACGGTGGCGAAGGAGATCGAGACGGCCTCGTACGCCTCGAACAGGAACACCCAGTTGAAGACGATGAACACGCCGCCGAGCGCGGCGAGCCCGAGCTTCTTCGGCGTGAACCCGTGCCCGGTGAAGTAGCCCCGCGCGAGGCTGTACGCCCCGAGCGCGAGGGCCCCGAACAGGCACCGGAAGAACACCACGTTGAAGGCGGACGCCCCGGACTCGACGACGAAGATGCCGAGGGTGCCGGACAGCACCATGGCGAGGGTCAGTTCGACGGTTCCCCTGGTCTCGTTTCTCATGGGAACGACGCTACGAACGACCGCCCCGCCCGGTCCACGAGCCAGTGGGGCGTCCTCCCGATGGGCCCATCGGGCGGGCCGATGGGCGCGTCGGGCGGGAGCCCGCGCCAGGGGTTCGCGCCGGCGGTTGGCGCTAGCGGTTCGCGTCCTTGGCCCGCTGGGCCAGGCTGTCCTGCGAGGCGACGTACTTGAGCATGAGGCGGGCGAGCTCCAGGCGTTCCCGCTCGGGCCAGTCCTCGGTGATGTACTCGTAGGCCTGACGCTGGTGGCGGCCGAAGCGGGTCATCAGCTCCCGGCCCTCGGCGCTGAGATGGAGCACCGTACGGCGGCCGTCCTGCTGGGAGGCGGCCCGCACGAGGTAGCCGGCCGCGATGCAGTCGGAGACCATGCGGCTGGCCACCGACGGGTCCACGCCCAGGTGCTTGCCGACCCCGCCGACCGTGACCTCGCCGGTGTCCTCCTGCTCGGCCTCCAGGACGATCCGGAGCACCAGCGTGCGGCTCAGGTCCTTCTCGGAGATCGGGTCCTCGACCTCCAGGAGTGAGGAGCGCCGGAGCTTCCCGAAGGCCGGGCCCACAGCGTTGAGCAGCTCGTCCGCCGTCTCCGGCTCTCGCTTCGTCATGCCCTCATCGTACAGACATGAATGCCTCCACGAAGGCATGTGTTGACTCTCAAACGTGTGCATGCAAGCATGCATATACCGAACGGCACGCACCGGACGCCGAACGGCGCTTCCCCGCAACGGACTTCGACCTTCGAACGAAGGAGCTTTCCCATGACCACGCTCGTCACCGGCGCCCGCGGCAAGGTCGGCCAGGGCCTCGTGGCCCGTCTGCACGCCGCCGGCCACACCGTCCGCGCCGCCAGCGCCGCCCCCGCCGAACTGACCGTCCCCGAGGGCGTCGAGACCGTCGCGCTCGCCCTCGGCAGCCCGGACGACGACGCCCTCCACACCGCTCTCCGCGGCGTCCGCCAGGTCTTCCTCTATCCGGACCCCGCCGGCATCCACACACTGATCAAGGCCGCCGAGGCCGCCGGCGTCGAGCACGTCGTCCTGCTCTCCTCGTCCTCCGTCCTCGGCCCCGACGCCGAGAACGACCCGCTGGCGAGCCACAGCCTGGAGGTCGAGCGCGCCCTCGCCGACTCCGGCCTGACCTGCACCTTCCTGCGGCCCGACGCCTTCGCCAGCAACTCCCTCGGCTGGGCGTACGTCGTCGGCGGCTCGTTGCCGGTCCAGCTCGCGTACCCCGACGCGCACATCGCGCCGATCCACCCCGAGGACATCGCCGACATCGCCTTCGAGGCGCTGACCGGGGAGGCCCTCACCGGCCGCCGGATCACGCTCACCGGCCCCGAGTCGCTCACCTTCCGCGAGCAGCTCGCCGTCCTGTCCGACGCCGTCGGCCGCCCGATCCCCGTCGAGCAGATCTCCCGCGCCGAAGCCGAGCAGCAGATGGGCCGCTTCATGCCCCCGGCCATGGTCGGCTCGCTGCTCGACCTGTGGTCCGCCGCCTCGCACGGGCCCGCCACCGTCGCCGACACCACCGAGACCCTGCTCGGCCGCCCCGCCCGCACCTACCGCGAATGGGCCCGCGACAACGCCGGCGCCTTCGCCCCACAGCACTGACCGGCACAGCACTGACCGGCCACCCCGTCCTCCAAGGAGACCCCGCCCATGTCCCTCACCCGCGCCCCGGCAGAGGCCGCCGACGCCTCCCCGCCCGACACCGGCCGCCGGTGGGCCGTCCTCGCCGTCGTCCTGTTCGCCGCGGTCCTCGACCTCCTCGACGCGACGATCACCAACATCGCCGCCCCGACCATCGCCGCCGACCTGGGCGGCGGCGAGTCCCTCGTCCAGTGGCTCGGTGCCGGTTACGCCCTGTCCATGGGCGTCCTGCTGGTGGTCGGCAGCCGGCTCGGCGACAGGTACGGCCGGCGCCGGCTGTTCCTGATCGGCCTCACCGGCTTCACCCTCGCCTCCGTCGCCTGCGGACTCGCCTTCGACCCCGCCTCCGTCATCGGCTTCCGCCTGCTCCAGGGAGGCTTCGGCGCCCTGGTCGTCCCGCAGGGCTTCGGCATCCTCGGCGCGGTCTTCCCGCCGAAGGAGATCGGCAAGGCGTTCGGCGTCTTCGCCCCCTGCCTCGGCCTTTCGGCGATCAGCGGCCCGGTCCTCGCCGGCCTGCTCATCGACTCCTTCGGCTGGCGCTCCATGTTTCTGATCAACATCGTGCTCGGCGGCCTGGCGATCGTGCTCGCCGTCCGCCTGCTGCCCCGCGACACCGGCGACCGCGCGGTCACGCTCGACGGTCCCGGATCCGCGCTGCTCGCCGCGACGATGCTCGGCCTGCTGCACGGTCTGATCGACGGCGCCGCCCACGGCTGGACCCTCCTCCCGGTCCTCTCCCTCGCCGCCGGCGCCGGCTTCTTCGCCCTGTTCTGCCTGCGCCAGCGCCGCGCCGCCGCCCCGCTGATCGAGCCGTCGTTGCTGCGCAACCGCGGCTTCACCTCGGGCCTGGTCCTCGGCCTCGTCTTCTACGCGGCGGTCGCCGGCCTGCTCTTCGTCCTGTCCCTGTACCTCCAGGACGGCCTGCACCGCTCGCCGACCGGCGCCTCGCTCGGCCTCGCCCCCGTCGCCGCCGGCATCATCGTCGCCTCGATCGCCGCACACGGCCTCAAGGCCCGCCTCGGCCGCACCCTGATCCTCGTCGGCCTGCTGCTCACGCTCACCGGAACGCTGGCCCTGCTCGCCCTCGTGCAGAGCACCACCCCGACGACCGGGACGCTGCTCGTCCCGGTGTTCGTCACCGGCCTCGGCCTCGGCACCTGCTTCGGCACCGTCTACGAGGTCACCCTCGGCGACATCGCCCCGAAGGAGGCCGGCAGCGCCTCCGGCTCGCTGAACGCCGTCTCCCAGCTGGCCAACAGCATCGGCGCCGCGGCCGTCACCACCGTGTACTTCCACACCTCCGGCGCCTCCGCGGACGCCGCCGGCCGCAGCCTCGCCCTGGTCGCCGCCGCCGTCCTCGTCTGCTGCGCCCTCGTCCGCCTGCTGCCCCGCACGGCGCAGTCCCCCCACCATCAGGCGTGACGCCGGCCCTCGCCGGGGAAGAGTCGAGGACATGGACCCCATGGACGAGACCCGCGCCCGGCAGTGGCTCGGCATCGCCCTCGCGGAGGCGCGGGCCGGGCGGGACGAGGGCGGGATCCCGATCGGGGCGGCCCTCTACGCCGCCGACGGAACGCTCCTCGGCCGCGGCCGCAACCGCCGGGTACAGGACGGCGACCCGTCCCTGCACGCGGAGACCGCCGCCTTCCGGGCCGCCGGCCGGCAGCGCTCGTACCGCGGCACCACGATGGTGACGACCCTCTCCCCCTGCTGGTACTGCTCCGGCCTGGTCCGCCAGTTCGGCATCTCCCGGGTCGTCGTCGGCGAGGCCCGCACCTTCCACGGCGGCCACGACTGGCTGGCCGAGCACGGGGTGCGGGTCCTCGTCCTGGACGATCCCGAATGCACCGCCCTGATGCGGGAGTTCGTCGCCCGGCACCCGGCCCTGTGGAGTGAGGACATCGGTGATGAGTGAGCCCCTGATTCCGACGATCGATCTGGCCGACGACCCGGACCGCGCGCTGCGGACCATCGACCGGGCCCTGCGCGAGGCCGGGTTCCTGCTGGTGACCGGGCACGGCGTGGACCCGGGCCCGCGGGCCGACATCCGCGCGGTCGCCCGGGAGTTCTTCCGCCTGCCGGCCGCCGTGAAGGAGCCGTACGCGGTGAAGGTCGGCGGCCGGGGGTGGCTCGGGCCCGGCGCGGAGGCGAACGGGTACGCGGAGGGCACGGTGACCCCGCCCGACCTGAAGGAGTCGCTGTCCTTCGCGGCGGAGGAGCCGACCGGGAACGCGGCCGTGGACGCCGAGTGGTTCCTGCCGAACACCTGGCCCGCCGAGGTCCCCGAGCTGAAGCCGCTGGTGGAGACGTACCTGGGGCAGATGCGGGAGCTCTCCGACCGGATCCTGGATCTGCTCGGCACCGCGCTCGGCGAGGGCGCCGACTTCTTCACCCGGCACACCGGGCACCCCACGTTCGGCTTCAACATCAACTGGTATCCGGGTCGGGCGCTGACCGGCGAACCGGAGCCGGGGCAGTTCCGGATCGGCCCGCACACCGACTTCGGCACCGTCACCGTCCTCGACCGACAGGCGGGCCGCGGCGGGCTCCAGGTGTACACCGACCGCGGCGGCTGGCAGGACGCCCCGTACGACCCCGCCGCGTTCACCGTCAACATCGGAGACCTGATGGCGGGCTGGACCGGCGGGCGCTGGCGCTCCGGCCGCCACCGGGTGCTGCCGCCGCCCGCCGACGCGCCCGACGAGGAGCTGATGTCGCTGGTCTACTTCTACGAGTGCGACCCGGGGACGACCATCCACGGGCTCGAGTCGCACGGCTACCTGCGATCCCAACTCGAGGCGATCACAACCGGGTGACGAGTCGTTCACACTCTGTGCGAAAGCGTGGCGCGTTCCCAACAGCCGCTCGATAAACTGGACTTGACGCTGAGGCGGGGGATGTTCGCAGGGACACCGGGGGTCAGGTCGTGGACAGGGAGCTGTACGGCCGCGAAGCGGTCTTCCAGGAATCCGGGCTCGCCGCCCGGCTCGTCGGCCTCAGCCCGAACGGCTTCGCCCGCGTCGCGTACGAGCACGGCGACGACCCGCCCGTCACCGTCTTCACCGGCGGCCGCGGGATGGGGAAGACCGCACTGCTCAAGCAGCTGCGCAACGCCTACCGGGACGCCACCCCGCTGGCGCTGCTCGACTGCGCCCGCGTCGAGCCGCCCGCCGATCACGGGCCCGGCTGGAACCCGCTGACCGGGGCGCTGGCCGAGATCGCCGTGCAGCTGTCGCCGAAGGTGCACGCGGCGAAGACGGTGCAGTTCCCACGGCTGTCGCTCGGACTCGTCGCCGTCGCGTCGATCGGCTGGTCGCAGGAGGACGACGAGCGGGCCCGGCGCGACCTCCAGCGCCTCGGACCGGTGCTGTCGACCGTCGACGCGACCAAGGGCGCCGCCGCGAACTGGGTCACCAAGGTCCTCTCCAAGCTCGCCGCGCGCGCGGCCGAGACGACCGCGCCGATGGCCGGGCTGCTCGCCGAGGCGACCGTGGAGACCGTCCTGGAGGAGGTGTTCGGCCGCTTCCAGCAGCGCGCCGACGCCTGGTACGGCGCGTACCGCAACGCGGGCGGCCGGGGGAAGGCCGGACTCCAGCAGCTCGCCGTCGACTTCGAGCAGGGCGGCCGGCGCCGCCGCGAGGCCGAGGACTTCCTCGTCGGCGCGATGATCGAGGACCTCGGCCGGGCCTACACCGGCCTGACCCGCGTCGGCACCCGCCGCGGCCGTCCCGTGCTGCTGCTCGACAACGCCCACGAACCGCTCGGCCGCCGGCTCGTCGAACCCCTGCTGCGGGCCCGCGCCGACGGCCGCCGCGACCGGGTCGTGGTGCTCGCCGCCTCCCGGGTCCGCGACCACGACGGCATGCGGCACGCCACCCGGCTGCGGCTGCCGGAGACCGCGCACCGCGCGCCCTGCCCGCGCGGCACCGACGTCACCTCCGGCATCCTCGCCGTCGAGCTGACCCCGCTCTCCCCCGCCCAGACCCAGTCCGCGTTCGACCGGCTCGACCCGGCCGGCCGCACCCCCGCCGAACTCGCCCGCGCCGTCCACCGGCTGACCGGCGGCCGGCCCCTCGGCGTCGCCCTGCTCGGCCGGGCGGCCGCCGAGGCACCGGCCCCGCTGCGCGCCTCGCTCACCCCGGCCGCGCTGCTCGACCTGACGGTGGAGCTGCGCGAGGACAGCCCGCCCGTCCCGGTCGCCGCGACCCTGCTGAAGGCGCTGCTGCCGGCGGTCCGGCGCGGCCCGTTCGCGGTGCTGGCCGCCGCGCACGACGAGGACTCGGCGCGGATGCTGGCCCGGACCCGGCTGCGCGCCGAGGCCCCGGACGGTGACCTGGCGCTCAGGGTCCGCGACATGCTGCGCGCCGAGGACTGGCCGGAGGGCCCGGAGCACTTCGTCGCGGACCCGATGCTGCGCGCCCTGCTGCTGCATCGGCTGCGCTTCCACGACGGCGACGGGCCCGCGTACGCGTCCTGGCGCGCCGTCCACGAGACGCTGCGCCAGTACTACGGCCCGGCCCCCGACCCGTACCGGCTCCACCACGACCTGGCGCTCGGCCGGACCGAGGAGGCCGTGACGCATCTGCGGCTCACCTTCCCCGCGCCGGACGTGCTCGGCTGGCTGGGCCGGCTGCGGTTCCTCGCCGGCGCGCCGTACCCGCGCGAGCAGCACCGCACCGGCCCGGACCCGCGCCGTGCGATCGCGCTCGGCCGGGAGCCCGCGGGAAGCCTGCCGGCCGGGCTCGACGACGAGGACGCCGAACTGCACCTGTGCCTGGGGCGGCTGCTGCACGCGCTGTGGCTGCTCACCGATCCGCTCGCCCTGCCCGACGACGACGTGCTGGAGAAGCTGGCGCACGAGCTGCGACAGCTGTCCGGCCACCATCTGACCGGCAACAGTCCGCTGTGGGACGCGGCCACCCACTGGCCGAGGGACATCCGCGCCTGGCGGGAGATCGGCATCCCGCCCGGCCGGGAGGACGGAGTCCGACCATGACGCCCCTGCTCGACCGGCTGCGCTACCGCGTCTTCTACACCACCCGCCAGAAGATCGTCACGACCGTGCTGACGGTGGCCGTTCTCGTCGCCGCCGGCGGATACGCCGTCGACCGGGTCACCACTCCGGAGGACCGTTCCTGCGCGGCGGGCGTCGAGCGTCCCGCGGGCAGCTCCGAGTGCGTCGGCGTCAACGGCGACGGGCACGACTTCGGCGTCCCCGCGCTCACCGCGGCCGCCGCCGCGATCGCCCGCGAGAACAGGACCCTGAAGGACGGCACGTACGCGACGGTCGCGCTGTTGCTGCCGCTGACCTCACCCGACGCCGGGATGCGGATCAAGGTCCTGCACGAGCTGCAGGGTGCGTACGCCTACCAGTACCGCGCCAACCACGCCTCCAACGACCAGACCCCGAAGATCCGGCTGGTGCTCGCCAACACCGGCCGGGGCAACGCGCACTGGCGGACGGCGGTCGACCGGCTGAAGACGATGACCGGCGCGCCGGACCGGCTGCGCGCGGTGTCCGGCATAGCCACGAGCACGACCCCGGTCCAGGAGGCGGTACGAGAACTGACCGGCGCCGGGATCGCGGTCGTCGGCACGAGCATCACCGCCGACACGCTCGCCAACAGCGCCACCCGGGACCGTTTCCCCGGCCTGGCCCGGGTCTCCCCCACCAACTCCGACGAGGCGAACGCACTGGCCCACTTCGGCCGGGTCGACGCCGCGAAGGCGCTGCTGGTCCAGGACACCCGCTCCGGCGACCACTACACGGACACACTGAAGTCCGCGTTCGCCGAGTCGCTGAAGGGCGCGCCGTACGAGCCGCAGCTGTTCACCTCGCCGCCCGACCCGGCCGACGAGGGCACCACCGCGAACACCTTCCGCCAGATCACCCACCTGATCTGCGACACCCGCGCGGACACCGTGTTCTTCGCCGGCCGCCACACCCAGCTGCGGCAGTTCATCAACGCGCTCGGCGACCGCGGCTGCGCGGAGCGCTCCTTCACCGTGCTCACCGGCGACGAGGGCTCGTACCTGGGCGCGGACGGCCGCCTCGACCGGGCCGCGCTGAAGGCCCGGCTGACGGTGCGGTACGCCTCGCTGGCGCACCCGGACGCGTGGCGGCCCGCCGCCGGCCGGCCGGTCCCGGCGGCGGGCGGCTCCACCGCGGACTACGACCGGTTCGTGGCGGACCTCGCGGCGGCGTCGAAGGACCCGGTGGCGCTGGAGGACGGGCAGGCGATCGTCGCGTACGACGCTATGGCGATGGCGGTGCACGCGATCCGGCAGGCGACGGGCGAGGGGAAGCAGCACCCGGAGCTCGCGGACGTGGTCACACAGTGGCCGCAGGTGAAGGGCTCGCTGCGGGTGCGCGGCGCGAGCGGCTGGATCTGCCTGGACAACCACGGCAACCCGTACAACAAGGCGGTCCCGATCGTGGAGCTGGCCCCCGACGGCTCGCAGCGCTTCGTCCAGATCGCCTGGCCGGAGGGCAGCCCGCCGGCCCCGGACTGCCTGCCGCCGGGGAAGGGGTAGGACGCCGGGCCCGGGGCCTACGGCTCCCACTTCGGCCAGGGCGCCTCGTCCCGCTCGTACAGGTCCCGCAGGTGCTGCCAGCGCTCCGCGGTCCAGGTGCGCCAGTCGGTGGGGTGCCCGTCCAGCGCCCGCGCGAGCCGTTCGAAGTGGTCGTGCCAGCCCGCCAGGGTGTCGAGCTTCTCCTCCCGCGTGCCGCGGAACGCGTTGGTGAAACGCAGCACGGTCGACCCGCCGCCGGGGCCCTGCTCCAGATGGAACCGGATCCGTCCGTGCGGCGGATCGACCGTGTACTCGGCCACCACCTCCGGGTCCCAGGCGGTCACCCGACCCGAGACCACGGTGTCCCCGTTGAGCCAGCGCAGCGTCACCCGCCCGCCGAGCCGGGGCTCCAGCGGATCCGCCGCGCACAGCCACTGCGGCAGACCCTCCGGTGTGGCGACGGCCACCCAGACCGCCACCCGTGGATGGGGCAGGTCCAGTACGAACCTCAGGGTGTGCTCGTCGCCGTCCTGCGTCGCGCCGATGCCGTGAGAGATCGTCTCGGTCATGCCTCCAGCGTCTCCCCGCGGCGCCCGGGACGCGAACCCGGACGCCGTCGCGCAGGTCAGACGCCCGCGTACGAGTGCTTGGAGCTGACGAAGATGTTGACGCCGTAGTAGTTGAACAGGAAGCAGGCGAACGCGATCAGCGCGATGTACGCCGCCTTGCGGCCCTTCCAGCCGGCGGTGGCACGGGCGTGCAGGTAGGCCGCGTAGCCGACCCACGTGATGAAGGACCAGACCTCCTTGGCGTCCCAGCCCCAGTAGCGGCCCCAGGCGTCGCCGGCCCAGATCGCGCCCGCGATGATCGTGAAGGTCCACAGCGGGAAGATCGCCGCGTTCACCCGGTACGCGAACTTGTCCAGGGACGCCGCGGCGGGCAGCCGCTCCAGGACGGAGCGGGCGAAGGAGCCCGGGTTCCCACCGGTCGCGAGCTTGTTCTCGTACGAGTCCCGGAACAGGTACAGCAGCGTGGCAACGGCGCCCAGGTAGAACACCGCGCCGCAGAAGATCGCGGTGGAGACATGGATCCACAGCCAGTACGAGTGCAGCGCCGGGACGAGCTGGTCGCTTTCGGTGTACAGCCAGGTGGTGGCGATGCCGAGGTCCAGCAGGACCGTGGTGACCAGCGCCAGACCCATCCAGCGGACGTTCTTCCGCGCCGCGAGGAAGCCGAGGTACGCGCCGACGGCCACCGTGGAGAAGGTGATCGAGAACTCGTACATGTTGCCCCAGGGGGCCCGCTGCACGGACAGCGCGCGGGTCAGCACGCCGCCAGCCTCGATCAGGAACGCCAGCGCGGTCAGCGAGACGGCGATCCGGCCGTACAGGTCGCCCTTGACGGTGCCGCCGGCCGCGCCGGGGCCGTCCGGGACGTCCCGGGAGCCGGCCGCGGAGCGGGTGACCACCTTCGGCTTGTCGAGGACGGCGGTGCCTCCTCCCTTGACCTGCACGGTGACCTTGGGGGCCTCGGCGGCCTGCTGGGTCAGCGCGGCGGCGGTGCGGCCGACCTTGCTGCGGCTGCCGAGCACCCACTCGGCGATGTGCGCGAGAAAGGCCAGCGTGTAGACGGCCATCGAGGAGTAGATGAGCGTGTTGCTCATCTGCGCCAGGCTCTCGTTCGTGGCGGCGGCGAGATTCACTTGTTCCCAGGCCTTTCTGCCTCGGCAGGTTCAGCAGGTTCGGGCGCGGTCGGCGCCTTCGCGTGGAGCGTGACCGCGAGGTCGGCCAGCTCCTCGGGGAGCTTGGCGGACTCGCTGCGGCCGAGGCCCGCCATCTCGACGACGGTCGTGCCGTCGTCCCCCCGTACGGCGCGGACCCAGACCCGGCGCCGCTGGATGAACAGTGAGGCCGACAGGCCGGCGATCGCGGCGAGCGCCCCGGCCAGCGCCAGGCCGTCGCCCGGCTGCTGGGTCACGGTGAAGCTGGCCCACTCCTTGATCTCCTTCTCGAAGGTGATCGAGCCGGCGCCGTCGGGCAGCGTCATGGTCTCGCCGGGCAGCAGCCGCTGCGCGAGCTTGTTGCCGTCCTTGTCCGTGAACTGCTTCATGCGGGTCTTGTCGAGCTGGTACACGTTCTGCGGCAGCCCGCCGTCGACCTTCAGGTCCCCGGTGTAGCCGGTGAGGGCCATCACCGGGAAGTCCAGCGCCGGGAACTGGGAGAACATGCTGCCCTTGCCCGCGCCGGCGAACGTCGGCACGAAGAACGCCTGGAAGCCGAGCTGCTGCTTCTTGCCGTTCTTGTCGCGGTAGCCGTCCATCACCTTGATCGCGCCGGTCGAGGTGATGTTGTTGTCGATCGGCAGCAGCGGGACCGCGCCCCGGTAGACGACAGCGCCCCGGCCGTCCTTGACGGTGACGACCGGCGCGTAGCCGTGGGCGATCAGATAGACCTTCGAGTCGCCGACCTTCAGCGGCTCGTTGACCCGGATGACCGCCTTCTTCTCCTTCTTCCCGGCCTCGAAGTACGTGACGGCCGCCTCGAAGGTGCGGGCGGTGCCGCGCTGCGGGCCGGCCTTCTCGTACGTGCCGGTGAAGGAGTCGAGCGTGAAGCCGAACGGCTCCAGGTCGTGGGTGCTGAACTGGGAGCCGGACTTGAAGTCGTCGTACTGGGTGAGCGTGTTGGAGAACCCGCCGCCCTCGACGATCAGCTTGCCGCCCTCGGACTTGAGCAGCTGGCCCCAGGCGAACGCCACCAGCATCACGATCAGCGCGATGTGGAAGAGCAGGTTGCCGACCTCGCGCAGATAGCCCTTCTCCGCGGCGACCGCGTCGCCCACGGTGTGGGCCCGGAACCGGCGGGACTTCAGCAGGGCGAGGGCGGCCTCGCGGACCTGCTCCGGCTCGGAATCGGTGCGCCAGGTCGTGTACGCGGGCAGCCGGGTCAGCCGTCCGGGCGCGCCCGGCGGGCGGCCGCGGAGCTGGCCGACGAACTGCCAGGTGCGGGGCACGATGCAGCCGATGAGGGAGACGAACAGCAGGATGTAGATCGCGGAGAACCACACCGAGCTGTAGACGTCGAAGAGCTGGAGCTTGTCGTAGATCGGCGACAGCGTCGGGTGGGCGGCCTTGAACTGGGTGACCTTCAGTTCGTCGGCACTGGTCTGCGGGATGAGCGAACCGGGCACCGCGCCGAGCGACAGCAGGAACAGCAGGATCAGGGCGACCCGCATCGAGGTCAGCTGCCGCCAGAACCAGCGGATCCAGCCGACGACGCCGAGCGTGGGGCCACCGACGGCCGAGGGGGCCTCCTCCTTGGGCGCGGTGGACAGTTGGGCCCCGGCCTCGCCGAGGTCCTGCTGGTCGCCGGCGTCGGTCGCGCCGGTCGCCTCTGTCTTGCTCATGGAACTAGATCCCCACCGTGAAGCCGTTGGTCCAGGTCTGCATCGCGGAGACCATGCTGTCCCACACACCTGTGAGCAGCAGCAGCCCGGTCACGATCATCATCACGCCGCCGATCCGCGTCACCCACGCGTAGTGCTTCTTGACCCACCCGAAGGCGCCGAGGGCCTTTCGGAAGGCGACCGCGGCGAAGATGAACGGCAGGCCGAGGCCGACGCAGTACGCGAAGGTCAGTATGGCGCCGCGGCCGGCGCTGGCCTCCTTCGCCGCCAGCGCGCTGACCGAGGCGAGGGTGGGGCCGATGCAGGGGGTCCAGCCGATACCGAACAGCGCGCCGAGCAGCGGCGCGCCGACCAGGCCGGTGACCGGCCTCTTGTGGAAGCGGAACTCGCGCTGGGTGAACCAGGGCATGAGGCCCATGAAGAACACACCCATAGCGATCATCAGCCCGCCGAGGATGTTGGTCAGGAGGTCCCGGTGCTGCTGGAGGGTCCAGCCGAAGTAGCCGAACAGCGCGCCGCCGGAGACGAACACGGCCGAGAAGCCGAGGACGAAGAGCGAGGCCCCGACCGCCATCCGGCCGCGCCGTGCCTCGGCCAGGTCGGTGCCGGTGACGCCGGTCACGTACGACAGGTAGCCGGGTACCAGGGGCAGGACGCACGGCGAGAAGAAGGAGACCAGGCCGCCGAGCACCGCGACGGGCAGGGCGAGGAGCAGCGCTCCGCTGGATACGGTCTCGTTCATCGGGTCACTTCTCCGCGGCGATCGGCTCGATCATCGACCGGAGATCCTCCGCGTTGAGGGCCTTGAGCGAGCGGGCGGCGATCTTGCCGTCCCGGTCGAGCACCACGGTGGAGGGGATGGCCTGCGGGAGCAGCGTCCCCTTGGGGAAGCCCTCCAGGATGAGCCGGCCCTCCGGGTCGTACAGGCTCGGGTAGGTGACCTTGTAGTCCTTCTCGAAGGCGAGGGCCGGGCTCTTCTCGCCGTCGCGGGTGTTGATCCCGACGAACTCGACGCCCTTGGCCTTCAGCTCGGCCGAGACCTTGGCGAAGTGCGGGGCCTCGGCACGGCAGGGCGGGCACCACGAGCCCCAGACGTTGAGGACGACGACCTTGCCCTTGAGGTCGGCGACGTCGAGCTGCTTGCCGTCGAGGGTCTCGCCCTTGATCGTGTTCGTGGCCTGGCGCTCGCCCCGGGCGACGGTGTCGATACCGCCCGTGTCGGTGACGAAGTTGGTGTCACCGCCACCGCCGGACTTGCCGTTGGAGTCCGAGGTGCAGGCCGAGAGCACGAGGGCGGCCGACAGGACTCCGACGGCGAGCAGGGTGCGTCGAGGGGCACGGCTGTAGCTCATGTGAAAAGTTTCGCATGGGCGTTTCGCGGATCTTGGGCACCCCCCTACGTGCCCGGAAAGCCCCTTGTCAAGACGGTCTAAGCGGGCGCGTCGCGGGGCGGCATCCCCGCTCAGGCCGCCTTGAGGAAGGCGTTCCAGCCGCCGGCCGGGGACTGTCCGACCTCCAGTGTGCGCAGCTTGGCGAGGACGACCGGGTCCTGCGCGTCGAGCCAGTCGACGAACTGGCGGAACGAGACGAGCCGGACGTCCTTCTTGGCCGCCATCTTCTTCAGCGCGGCCTCCACGGCGTCCATGTAGATGCCGCCGTTCCACTCCTCGAAGTGGTTGCCGATGAAGAACGGCGCGCGGTTGGACTCGTACGCGCGGTCGAAGCCGGCGACGAGCGCCTCGGTGGCCTGCTGCCGCCAGCCCGGGTAGCGCGAGGGCATACCACGGGTGGTGTTCTTCGACTGGTTGGCGAGCATGTTGTAGTCCATCGACAGCACCTCGAAGGAGTGCCCCGGGAACGGCACGGCCTGCAGCGGCAGGTCCCAGATGCCCTGGCGCTTGGTCGGCCACATCTGCCGGCCGCCGGGCGAGCTGGCGTCGTAGCGCCAGCCGAGCCGCTTGGCGGTGGGCAGCAGGTTGTCCTGGCCGAGCAGGCAGGGGGTGCGGCCGCCGACGAGTTCCTTGCTGTAGTCGAAGGGCAGCGGGTCGAGGTCGGTCCAGCCGCTGTTGGTCTTCCACTCGGTGACGAAGGAGACGGCCTGGTTGATCTCGTTCTGCCACTGGGCCGGGGTCCAGTTGCCGACCGAGCCGTGGCCGCCGCAGAAGTGGCCGTTGAAGTGGGTGCCGATCTCGTGTCCGTCGAGCCAGGCCTGACGGACGTTCTTGAGGGTCTCCTTGATGTGGTCGTCGGTGAGGTAGCCGATGTCGGAGGCGCCGATGCGGTTGTTCGGCGGGCGGTAGAGGTTCTTCTTCGACTCGGGCAGCACGTAGATGCCGGAGAGGAAGAAGGTCATCGCGGCGTCGTGGTTCTTCGCGAGTTCGAGGAAGCGCGGGAACAGCCCGTTGCCGACCTCGCCGGCCCCGTCCCAGGAGAAGATCACGAACTGCGGTGGCGTCTGGCCCGGCTCGAGCGGCACCGGCTTGGGCGGCTGGTGGGGCTGCGGGCCGGTGTCGGCGGTGGAGCCGTCGCCGATGAGCTTGACCGGCGGGGCGGAGGGGCTGGGGTCGGCCGACCCCGCTCCGCCCTTGCCGGGGCCGGAACGACCCTCCCCGCCCGAGCCGCTGGAGCCGCACCCCGCGACCCCGATCGCCGCGGCGGCGCCAACCCCCGCTCCCAGCAGGCCCCTTCGACTGATCCCGCTCATCTCGTCCCCATCCGCACCCGTGTATGACCGATAGATCATCCAAACCGACAATGAGTGAGATGCAGGGAGGAACACGACGGTTCCTGCCATTAGCGCAAAAAATTCAGGGCGACCAGATGACTTTCACGCCATCCGATCGCCCTGATCATCCCCCCGGAGAACTACGCTCCGAACGCTTTTGCCTTTCCCTTCACAGGTTTTGCACCTGCCAGGAGATGAGCAGGCACAAGATCCCGCGCCGGCTCGCTGTAACCCACCGAGACGATCTTGTCGCCCCGGTACGTGAACGAGGTCAGCGAGGCCAGCGTGCACTGCCGGCGCCGCGGGTCGTGCCACAGCCGGCGCTTCTCCACGAAGCTGCGCACGATCCAGATCGGCAGCTGGTGGCTCACACAGACCGCCTCGTGCCCGCGGGCCGCTTCCTTCGCCGCGTCCAGCGCACCCATCATCCGCACGACCTGGTCGAGGTACGGCTCGCCCCAGGACGGCCGGAACGGATTGGTGAGGTGCTTCCAGTTGCCCGGCTTGCGCAGCGCCCCGTCACCGACACCGAAGGTCTTGCCCTCGAAGACGTTCGCCGCCTCGATCAGCCGCTCGTCCGTGTCGAGCGTCAGACCGTGGGACTTGGCCACCGGCGCGGCCGTCTCCTGCGCGCGCTCCAGCGGCGAGGCGACGACATGCGTGATGTCCCGGTCGGCCAGGTGCTCGGCGACCCGGTCGGCCATCTGTCGGCCGAGCTCGGACAGGTGGTACCCGGCCCGGCGGCCGTACAGCACGCCGTCCGGGTTGTGCACCTCGCCGTGCCGCATCAGGTGGACGACGGTGATCTCGTCGTTGCTCATGCCGTGGCCTCCGCAGCGGCGCGGGCGGCGGCGGGCAGCGCCGCCGCGATCCGCTCCACAGCCTTCTCGTCGTGCGCGGTGGAGACGAACCAGGACTCGAACGCGGACGGCGGCAGGTAGACCCCGTTCGCCAGCATCGAGTGGAAGAAGGCGTTGAACCGGAACGCCTCCTGCGTCTTCGCCTCCTCGTAGTTCCGCACCTCGTCGGCGGTGAAGAACACCGAGAACATGTTGGACGCGGTCTGCAGCCGGTGCGCCACGCCCTCCTTGGCGAGCGCGTCGGTGACGAGCCCCTGGATCTCCTTCGACACGGCATCGACCTTGTCGTACGCGGCGTCGTCCAGCAGCCGCAGCTGCGCGACGCCCGCGGCCGTGGCCACCGGGTTACCGGAGAGCGTGCCGGCCTGGTAGACCGGGCCCGCCGGGGCCAGGTGACCCATGACGTCGGCACGGCCGCCGAAGGCCGCGGCCGGGAAGCCGCCGCCCATGACCTTGCCGAAGGTCATCAGATCGGGCTTGACGCCGTCGACGCCGAACCAACCGGCCTTCGACGTGCGGAACCCGGTCATGACCTCGTCGGAGATGAACAGCGCCCCGTTCTCCCGGCACACGTCCGCGAGCCCCTGATTGAACCCGGGCAGCGGCGGAACGACGCCCATGTTGCCGGGCGAGGCCTCGGTGATCACACACGCGATCTCACCGGGGTGGGCGGAGAACGCGGCCCGGACGGCCTCCAGGTCGTTGTACGGCAGCACGATCGTGTCGCCGGCCTGCGCGCCGGTCACCCCGGGCGTGTCGGGCAGCGCGAAGGTGGCGAGACCGGAGCCGGCCGCGGCCAGCAGCGCGTCCACGTGACCGTGGTAACAGCCGGCGAACTTGATCACCTTGGCCCGCCCGGTGAACCCGCGGGCGAGCCGGATGGCCGACATGGTGGCTTCGGTCCCGCTGGAAACCAGCCGAACCTGCTCGACGGGCTCGATCCGCGCGACGATCTCCTCGGCCAGTTCGACCTCGCCCTCACCGGGCGTGCCGAACGAGGTGCCGCGGGCGACGGCGTCCTGCACGGCGGCGACGACCTCGGGGTGGGCGTGGCCCAGGATCATCGGACCCCACGAGCAGACCAGGTCGACGTACTCGCGACCGTCCGCGTCGGTGAGGTACGGGCCGCTTCCGGACACCATGAACCGGGGCGTACCGCCCACGGCCCGGAAGGCGCGGACCGGTGAGTTCACGCCGCCGGGCGTCACGAGGGACGCGCGGTCGAAAAGCGTCTGTGAGACTGGGGCTTCGTATGAATACGGCACTGTGGTCCTGACCTGCGAGTAAGGAAAGACGGCTGACGAACTACCGGCGATCGGTGGCGTGAGCTACCGGAATGCTCCCCGAATTACGACGGGGCGTCCGCGCGCCACGTCTGCGAAACTGGGACGTCATAGGGATGGCTCACGGAAACCATGGTGTCAGAGGCCCGGACGTTCTTGCGGAACAGGTGTTTCACCGCACGCGGGTGGGGGAGGTCACTGGCACGATGATCGGGTTGCGCGGCGGGGTCGTGTTGCCTGCTAAAGGCAGTCGGGTGGAGATATGCATCGCGGTGGCGGACTGGGCGAGGGGACGGACGACCTGGGTCCGGAGCCTGCCCGGCGGGGGAAGCACCGGCGCCGACGGGAGACTGACGAGCCGGCGAACAGGGGTGGCCGCTTGGGGGTGACGTACAAGTACTTCGGCGCACCGGACGGCGCGACGGCGGCCCGCGTCCCGATCTCGATGCGCCCTGAGGAGCTGGGCGGGGACGAGCTCGGCATGGGCGGCATGTTCACCAAGATCAAGCCGGAGACCATAGCCGCGATGGTGCTGACCGGCATCCAGGGCATGCCCCTGCACAAGGTCCCGCCCCTCGAACTGGTCGTCCTGCACCCCGACTACGCCGTGGTGAAGCTGCCCATGACGGTCGTCGACCCGCTGCGCGGCATCGGCGAGGAGTCGGTCGGCGCGGCGGCCTTCATCTGGTCCACGGTCCCGGACCGCGGCGGCCCGCGCGACGCGTTCAACGTGTACCAGCTGCTGCACGAATGGCAGGACTTCTCCGTCCGCCTCCACGAGGCCGGCCACCAGCCGTACTGCCTGGTCTGGCCCTGAGCGACACCGCCACTCCATATCACCCGAAATTGGGACAAGTTTCCCTAAACTGACGGCCAGGGGGATACGGAGAGGACGAAACCGTGGCCGGTGAACACCTGCAGATCGGCGAGGTCGCCGCGCGGACGGAACTTCCGCTGCGCACGATCCGCTCCTACGAGGACGCCGGGCTGGTCATCCCGTCCGCGCGCTCCCAGGGCGGATTCCCGCTGTACACGGACGCGGACGTGGCCCGGCTGATGGTGATCCGCCGCATGAAGCCCCTCGGCTTCACGCTCGACGAGACGCGCGACCTGCTGAACGCGGTGGACCGCCTGGAAGCCGCCGACTCGGAAGCGGAACGCACCCGCCTCCTCACCCGGGTCCGCCGCTACGAACAGGCGGCGGAAGCGAGGGTGGAGGACCTCCGCGAGGTCCTGTCGAGAGCAGAGGAATTCGCCGCCTCCCTCCGCACAAGACGGACCCAGGCGGAAGCAAGGCGCTGAGGGGCCCTGAAGCACCCGACGGCGGTTGGAACCCGGACGGGAGAACCCACCCGCCCGTACACCCCCGGGAGCGCGGCGCGGACGGACGGGCGCCCTGGACGGGAGCGGGGACGTGGAGGGGGTCGCGTTCGGGACGTAAAGCGTGATTCGTGGCGCACAGGACGGGCCGGCTGTTCGGAGTCCCCGCACGCGCCGTAAGTCATGCAGTCCCTAATGCGACCCCGGAACGGCCCCCGCGGCACCCACCCCCACGGCACCCGTCCCCACGCCTCAGCCCAGCGCCGCCGCGACCTCCCGGAAGAACCGGCCGAACGCCACCGCACTCGGCGGCGTCTCGGGATTCCACGGCACGACCCGCGAGCCACCCACCACGGCCCGCCAAACCTCCGGGTACGCCTCCGATCCCTCCGGCCACACCGCATTCGCCCGCGAATCGACCAGCACCACATCCGGCCGCAGCTCCGCCGCCCGCTCCCAGTCCGCGGTGAGCCAGCTCGCCCCCGCCCCAGGCCCCGGCTCCACGATCCGCACCCCCAGCTCGACCATGCGCGCCAGCTCGGGCCACGCCTGCGGCCGCGCCAGATGCACCTGCTCAGGCCCGGCACCGGACAACGCCAGAACCACCGGCCTGCGCCCCGACGCCGCAGCCGAAGCGAGCGCCATCTCAGCTTCGGCCACCGAACCAGGCGCCTCCGGCGCCGACGCCGCCCCCAGAAGGCCCGCCCCCAACCCCCCGAACCGCTCCAAGATCCGCGCCAGCGTCACCTCTCCACCCACCGACAGCGCGACCATCGGCACTCCGAGCCCCTCCGCCACCGCCTCGTCCAGCGCGTAGCCGCTCTTGCCGTCGTACGTCACGTCCACCACGAGGTCCGCCCGCACAGCGCCGAGCGCCCCCGACGGATCCCCGTCGAGCAGCCGGCCCGGCCCGAGATACGGCACCCCGGTCGCCCCCAGCTCCCCCGCCTTGACCGGGTCCAGCCCGTCGCCGTCGTGGCCGGAGCCGTACACCGCCACCGGGACGACGCCGAGATCGAGGAGCGCGGCGCCGGCCCGTACGTACGCGACCACCCGCCGCGGCCTGCGCGGCAGCCGTAACGCCGCACCCCTGTCGTCCGTGAACTCCCACCCGCTCGCGTCCGCACCCATGCCGCCGCACTCCCTCCCGGCCGGAAACCCCTACCCCGCCACCTTGAGACGGAGCCTGGGCCCGCACAAGAGGGCCGTGTCAGGAGCAAGCGGGGGTACCCCTCGGTACCCCTGCCGCCGAGCCCCCTTTGGGTGTTAACTGAGCGAGTCGGGAGGAATCAGCAGGAATCACCCCTCGCGCCCTGGAGCCCGCCATGTCCGTGCCAGGCCAGTTCTCCGACCTCCGTGTCCCCGCCCTCTTCGTCCTCGGCCTGCTGGGCCTGCTCGCCCTGTCGGCGGCGGCGGTGTGGGTGGCTCTGGGGAGGTATGCCGCCCGCCTCCGCCGCGACCGCCCGGCGCCGTCGTCGGACCGGGTGTGGCACCCGCAGGAGTCCGTCACCCTCACCCCCGCAGAGGAGGACGCCTTCGACGAGGTCGTCTCCCACCTGACCTTCGGCGCAAGGCGGTAGAAGAAGGCCCGGCCCCACCCACACCCACACCCACACCCGCACCCGCACCCCCGGGGCTACGCCCAGACCCGCACGTCCCGCCCCGTCACCGCGAGCAGCCGCTCGAACGCCGTGGCGGAGTCGCCCACCGACACGGCGTCGCCGAAGACGTTCATCCGGCGTCCCATCGGCGCCATCCGCTCGACCTCCGGCGCGAGGCCGTCGACCACCGCCGGGTCCGGCTCGAAGGGCCGCCCGGTCGCGCGGGCGAGGTCCCAGGCGTGCACGGTCAGGTCGAGCAGCGCCATCGAGCCGACCGTACGCGCGGGCAGCCCCATCGAACCGGAGGCACCCTCCTCCGCCCCGGGCTCCGCCCAGGCGGCGACCAGCTTCCGGGTCTCCGCCTCGAACCGGTCGGCCCAGGCGCCGCCGCCTTCGGCGACGTAGTCGGGGGAGGCGGAGAAGTCCGCGTCCCGCTTGGCGGCGAGCTCCTGGAACTGCACGACCACCTGGAACAGGTGGTTCACCAGCGCCCGTACGTCGTACTCGGCGCACGGCGTCCGCGCGCCGAGCAACTTCTCGTCGCTCCCGATCCCGCGCAGCACGGGCACGGCCTGCGCCGCGGCCACGTCGAGCAGGTCACTGATCCGCTTCTGGCTCTGGCTCTCGCTCTGGCTCATGCGCCGAACGTAGCCACGACCGGGCCTTCCGGTCTTGAAGAAACACGACGCCCAGCGCCTAGCATCGACACATGCCGCGCCAGGACACCCGGGGGATCGTCGACGCCGAAGCGCTGTTCACACGCGTCCGGTTCCGCCGGCACGACCCGGTCGCACCGGCACTCCGCCCGTACGTCGAGCACTACTGGCTGATCGACTGGGACCTGGAGACGCCGTACGCGAGCAACGTCGTCCCGCATCCGTCGGTGAACATCGTCTTCCAGCGGTACGGAGACGCTTCCTCGGCCGAGGTGTCGGGGATCGGCCTGGAGCTGTTCGAGCAGAAGCTGGAGGGCGTCGGACGGGTCTGCGGCGTGCAGTTCCGCCCGGGCGGCTTCCGCCCGTTCGCGCCGGGACGGCCGGTGTCGGACTGGACGGGTCGTCGGGTTCCGCTCACGGAGGCGTTCCCGGACGCGTTCCCGGACACGTTCCCGGACACGGCGGACGCGACAACGCCGCACGCAATCCTGGATCCACCGACGGACGAGGCCCGCGTCGCGGCCCTGGATGCGTTCCTCCTGACCCGCGGCGGACCGGAAGGCTTCCGCCCCGACCCGGCGGCGGAGCGGGCGATGGAACTGGTCGACCTGATCAGGACGGGCGGCGACGGCCCCCCGGTGCGCCGGGTGGACGAACTCGCGGACCGCGCGGGCCTGTCGGTCCGCTCGCTGCAGCGCCTGTTCGCCGCGTACGTGGGCGTCGCCCCGAAGTGGGTCGTCCTGCGCTACCGCATCCACGAGGCCCTGGAGCGCGCGGAGGCGGACCGTGCGGCCGAACCCGACTGGGCCGCGCTCGCCGCCGAACTCGGCTACAGCGACCAGGCCCATCTCGTACGGGACTTCACGGCGACGGTGGGCGTACCGCCGACCGCGTACGCACGTGCGCTAAGGGCGTCTTGAGCTGTAGGCGCCCTGAGGTCGCCCACGCCTCCTCGGACTCCTAGAACTCCTTGAGTTCCTTCACGAAGTGGAACGCCGCGATGTCGAATCGTTCCCGCAGGTAGAACCGGTGGGCGCCGGTGCGCTGGGTGCCGGAGTCGAGATTGAGCTCGTAGCAGTCGGCCGCGCGGGCGTGCGCCTCAAGATGCGCGAGGAGGGCGTGGCCGACGCCCGTGGACCGGGCGTGCGCGGCGGTCACGAGGTCGTCCACGTACAGCTTGCGAATGGCGCTGGTGTTGTCGACGATCCGCCAGCCGGCCGCGCCGACGCACGTGCCGTCCTCCGCGTACGCGGCGGTGAAGCGCAGCCCCTGGGCGTGGCCATGGGCGCACACCTCGCGGAAGAGCTCCTCGGTGAGGTGCGGGCGGAGTTCGCGCAGGACGGGGAGGAGTTCACCGGTCAGCCGGTCGTCGCCGGGCTCGAGGTCGACGATCTTCACATCGGGGGCGTCCACGTCCGTGATCTTCATGCGGGGACGGTACCTCAGCACCACGACAGGGCGGCGACCGGTGGCCCGCGACCGCCCGACACGGCCGCCTGCCCCGGCCGCCTGCCGCACGGCCGAAATACCTGGCCGGGCCCGCCGCGCCGATGACATCCTGTCCCCGTGAACGGACCGGAGATCCACATCAGCTTCGCCCCCGAACTGCGGCTGTTCGTCGCCTCGGAGCGCCGCGCGGGGCGCACCGCCCTGACCACGGACGGCGCGTCCACGCTCGGCCATGTCGTCGAGTCGCTGGGTGTACCGCTGACCGAGGTGGGGCAGCTCCTGGTGGACGGCCGCCCGGTCGATGTCTCCCACATCCCTGCCGCCGGCGAGACCGTCGAAGTGGCGGGGGTGACGCGCCCGCAGCAGGTTCCGGGCGCGCCGCTCCGGTTCCTGCTCGACGTCCATCTCGGCACGCTGGCACGGCGGTTGCGGCTGCTCGGCGTGGACGCGGCGTACGAGAGCGAGGACATCGGCGACCCGGCGCTCGCGACGCTCTCCGCGAAGGAGCAGCGGGTCATGCTCTCCCGGGACCGCGGCCTGCTGCGGCGGCGCGAGCTGTGGGCGGGGGCGTACATCTACAGCGACCGGCCCGACGAGCAGCTGCGCGACGTCCTGGAGCGGTTCGCCCCGCGGCTCTCCCCGTGGTCCCGCTGCACCGCGTGCAACGGGCGGCTGACCGAGGCGGACAAGGACTCGGTGCGCGAGCAGCTGGAGCAGGGCACGGAGCGGACGTACGACGTGTTCGCGCAGTGCGCCGACTGCGAGCGGGTGTACTGGCGGGGCGCCCACCACGCCCGCCTGGACGAGATCGTCTCCGAGGCGATGCGCGAGTTCGGCGGCGCGGCGGCCTGACGGACCGCGGGACACTCGGCCCGGGCCATGCGACCGCGGGCCACTCGACCACGGGCCACTCAACCACGGGGCTCGTGGGGGCCCGAGGCATGAAACGGACCTACGAGCCGGCGACCTCCGGCGCCGGTTCCGTCAGATACCGCTGCACCGTCGGGGCCAGCCAGGCGACGACCTCCTCGCGGGACATCTCCACGGCGGGCGGAAACCGCAGCACGTACCGTGCGAGCGCCATGCCCAGGATCTGCGAACTGGCGAGCGCCGCGCGGACCGGCGCCTCGGCGGGGTCGGCGCAGAAGCCGGCCGCGATCGGCCCCACCTGCTCCTTGAAGATCGCCTGCATCCGCTCCGCGCCCCCCGTGTTGGTGACGGCGACGCGCAGCAGCGCGGTGAACACCTCGTCCCGCTCCCAGCGGTCGAGGAAGTGGTTCACGAGGACCGCGCCGATGTGCCGCGCGGGCAGCGCGCCGAACTCGGGCAGCTCCAGCTCGAAGGCGGAGGCGGCGGCGAACAACCCCTCCTTGTTGCCGAAGTAGCGCATGACCATCGACGGGTCGATCCCGGCGTCGCGGGCGATGGCCCGGATGGTGGCGCGTTCGTAGCCGTCCGAGGCGAAGCGCTCGCGGGCGGCCTCCAGGATCGCGGCGCGGGTGACGTCGGAGCGGCGTGGTGCGGTCGTCATGCCAACGACTGTAGGCCAACAGGTGTTGACACGCCACTCGCCGCGGGCCTACGGTTGCCAACAAGCGTTGACCAACAAACGTTGGCAATCCATCGCGGACCGACCGGCAGCGACCGGCACCGGTCGGCCACCCCGGGGAGGCAGTCGTGCAGCACACGAAGACCGACACGGACGTCCTGGTCGTGGGCGCAGGTCCCACCGGCCTTCTGCTCGCCGGAGACCTCGCGGCCTCCGGCCTGCGGGTCACGCTCGTCGAGCGCCGCCCGCACGGCATCAGCAACATGACCCGCGCCTTCGCCGTCCACGCCCGCACCCTGGAGCTGCTGGACGCCCGCGATCTCGCCGACGAACTCGTCAAGACCGGCACCCCCCTCAGCGGCACGCGGCTCTTCGGCCGCCTCTCCCTCGACCTCAGCCGGCTCGCCAGCCGCTTCCCGTTCCTCCTCATCACCCCGCAGTACGAGGTCGAACGGCTCCTGGAACGCCGGGCGCAGGAAGCCGGCGTGGAGTTCCGGTACGCGACCGAGCTGCGCGGCCTGCGGCAGGACGCCGACACCGTCACCGCCGAACTCGCCGACCCGGACGGCCACGTCACCGCCCTCACCGCCCGCTACCTCGTCGGCACCGACGGCCTGCGCAGCGCCGTCCGCACCGCCCTCGGGCTCCCCTTCCCCGGCGTCTCCGTCATCCGCTCCATCGTCCTCGCCGACGTCCGCCTCGCCCAGGAACCGGAAAGCCTCCTGACCGTCAACGGAGCCGGGGACACCTTCGCCTTCATCGCCCCCTTCGGCGACGGCTGGTACCGCGTCATGGGCTGGAACCGCACCCGGCAGGTCCCCGACACCGAGCCCGTCGAGATCGACGAGATCCGCGAGATCGCCCGCCAGGCCTTCGGCACCGACTACGGCATGCACGACGCCCGCTGGATCTCCCGCTTCCACAGCGACGAACGCCAGGCCCCCGCGTACCGCTCCGGCCGGGTCTTCCTCGCAGGCGACGCCGCCCACGTCCACTCCCCGGCCGGCGGCCAGGGCATGAACACCGGTCTGCAGGACGCCGCCAACCTCTCCTGGAAGCTCACGTCCGTCCTCCGCGGCGACGCCGCCGACCCCGAGGCGCTCCTCGACAGCTACCAGAGCGAACGGCACCCCGTCGCCGCGACCGTCCTGCGCAGCAGCGGCGCCATCATCCGGCTCGCCATGGCCCACACCCCGCTGCAGCGCGCCGGCCGCGCCCTGCTCACCCGCTTCCTCAACTCCGCCCGCCCCGCGACCGACAAGGTGATGGGCATGATCAGCGGCATCGGCATCGGTTACGGCGCCGGCCCCGCCGCCCATCGCACCGGAGGCCACCGAGCCCCCGACGCGGAACTCGTCGGGGGCCGGCTCTACGAACTGCTCCGCGAGGGCGCATTCGTCCTCGTCACCCCCCAGGGCACCGAGCTCACGCCGCCCGGCGCCCCGAAGACCCCCGGCCGGGTCGCCACCGCGGCCTGGGCCGACCCCGCGCGCCGCACGGCAATGCTGGTCCGCCCCGACGGCTACGTCTTCTGGGAGACCCGCATACCGGCGAGCGCCTGACGGGGAGCCTCGGGTTCGAGACCGGGACCGGGACTCACGGCCCGATCTCGAACGCCGGCGGCTGGAGACCCGCCAGACATCCCGTGTCCGGCCCGGTCGGATTGTCGAAGAACGAGACGGTGATCTGCTGCGCACACGCCGAGTCGGCGAAGACCACGTGGGCCACGTAGGGGACCGTGACCTCGGTGGACCGGCTCAGCGTGCGGGCGGCGTACGGGCCGCTGCTCGGCGCGGTCTGCGAGTCGAACCCGCCGGACAGGACGAGCGTCGGGATGTCGCTCCACGTCACGTCCCGGATCGAGGGGTGCGCCGCGGGGATGTCCCAGGCACGGCAGTCCGCGTGCATCCAGCTGAGCAGCGGAGCGTTGGCCAGCACCGAGCGGGGGAACGACGGGAACAGACGCCGCCCCGCCCGGATCACGTCCTGCTCGCTCTCGAACGGTGTCCACTCGCTGCAGAAGACGCCGAAGACGAGCCCGTGCGAGACCCTCCCGATGGCCTGCGGGCTGAGCTTCCCGCCCGCGTACTGCTCGGCGATCCGCTGCGGGTTGCCGTGCGCCAACTCGTCGATGGAGCGGGGCACTCCGGCCGCGAGATGGCTGGCGAAGGTCAGCCAGTTCACCAGCAGTCCGCCGTCCAGCGTGACCTTCACCGGCGCCGGTCGACCCGGAACCGTCACGGTGGTGGTGATCGGTCGGGCCTCCAGTTCGACGACGAGGCGCTCGAAGGTGGCCTTGAGGTTCGGGTAGCGGGTGTTGCAGGCGGGCTGGTCCTCGCAGGTCTTGAAGATGCTGTCGAAGCCCTCCCGCGCGGCCTTCCAGGTCACGGCCCCACCGGCCAGGGACGGTGGCAGGACGCCGTCGATGCCGACCGACCGGATGCCCTTCGGGTGCAGGCGCATGTACTGCAGGGCCAGGTCGGTGCCGTACGAGATGCCGAACACGTTCCACTGCCGGATCCCCAGCGCCTTGCGCAGGCCGTCGTAGTCGGCGGAGCTCTCGGTGCCGTTGTAGGCGCTGAGGTCGGCCCCGAGGCCCACCAGCCGGTCACGGCACTTCCGCGTCTCCGCGACGTGCAGGCGCCCGGTGGACGGCGCACCGAAGACGAGATCGAGGTTGTTCGCGACGAACTCGTCGACGTTCGGGCAGGTCAGCTCAGGGGTGGCCGAGTACGTCCCGCGCTGGGACATGAAGATCACGTCGCGGTCGCGGTTCAGGCCGCCGGCGAGCGCCATCGGGATCTCGGAGACCGCGTCGTCGCCGGGC
The DNA here is from genome assembly GCF_033343995.1 of Streptomyces sp. HUAS YS2. Taxonomy (NCBI): domain Bacteria; kingdom Bacillati; phylum Actinomycetota; class Actinomycetes; order Kitasatosporales; family Streptomycetaceae; genus Streptomyces; species Streptomyces solicathayae. The sequence continues at coordinate 3,546,262 of NZ_CP137573.1, forward strand.
CCGCCGGCCAGCCACACGATCGGGTCGGGCGCCGGTCTGCCGTTGGCCGCGGGGATGATCGCGACAGCGAGCTTGATCTTCTTCCGTCCGCCTTTGTGCCCGGTGTGCCCGGACCGCTTCTCGGGCACGGTCAGCGTTCCGCAGTAGGCGCGCTCCAGATCGGGGATCGGGTCCGCCGTCCTCGGGCACGGACCCGGCTCGAAGCGGGCGTCGCCCGCCGTCCGGGCGACGGTGCCGAGCCACGCTCCGGCGCCGGACTCGGCCTGTGCGGGCACCGCGGCCAGGCCGAGGACGAGAGCGCCGGCCGTGGCCCCGGCGAGCACGGCCGGGAGCCGGCGCGACGCGCGTCGGCGGCGAAGTGGGCTGAGGGACATCATGAGGTCTCCGACTCAGGGGTGATGGTGAACGGCTTGGGCGCGAGTCCTGCCACGCACCCGGTGTCGGGCGGCGCGGTCGGACGCGCGAGGAAGGAGGCCAGAACGCTCTGCGCGCAGGGCGACTGCGGGACCACGAAGTGGCCGATCCCGGGAATCAGCACGGCCGTCGAGCGAGGCAGCGTGCGGCCCGCGTACGGCCCCCAGCTCGCCCCGGTCTTCGCGTCGAACGTGCCGGAGACGATCAGCGTCGGCACCTTGCTGAACGTGGTCACCCGCTGGATCGCGGTGCGGTCCGGGACGTTCCAGACACGGCAGAGGTCGTACTCGAACGGAAGCTGCGGCGCATGGGCCAGAACCGTGTCCGGCCACCCGGGGAACGCCCGGCGCCCCGCCTTCAGGAGGTCCGACTTCGTGAAGCCCGGCGCCCACTCGCTGCACACCACCGAATGCGTCAGACCGTGCGCCTGCGGGACGACCGGCGTCCCCGCGCCGGCGGCCTGTGCCTGCGCGAAGCGCTCCGGGTTGCCGCGGGCGAGTTCGTCGATCGCCGCGGGGACGTCCACGGCCGGCAGGGCGCCGCCGTCGGTGACCAGCAGATTGATCAGTGTGCCCCCGTCGAGGACCACCTTCACCGGGTCCCCTCCCCCGGGCGGCCGCACCGTCAGCGTCAGCGGGTTCGCCTCGAGCCGCCGGACCTGTTCCGTCAGCTTCCGCCGGAGGTCCGGGTAGCGGCTCTTGCAGGCCGGCTGGGCCTCGCACGCCGCGAAGACCGTCTCGACCCCCTCCCGCGCGCTGTCCCAGGCCCACGGCAGGCTCACGATCTGCGGAGGCACGACCGAGTCGATCGCCACCGAGCGGATCCCCTCGGGGTGCCGGCGCAGGTAGGTGAGTGCCAGGTCCGTGCCGTAGGAGTAGCCGTAGACGTTCCACTTCCTGATGCCCAGCGCCTTGCGCAGGGCCGCGAAGTCCGCGGCGTTCTCCGTGGTGTTGTAGGCGCTCAGCCGGACTCCGTCGGCCGTCAGCCGGTCCCGGCACGCCTTCGCCGCCCGCACCAGCAGCCGCCCGGTCGAAGGTGCGTCGTAGGGCAGCCCCACGGCGTCCGAGTTGAACCGGTCGAGCTCCGGGCAGGCGAGGTACGGCTGCGAGTAGGGCCCGCCGCGCTGGGTCATGACGATCAGATCGCGGTCCCGGTTCACCCCGGAGTCGATCAGGAACGGGATGGCCCCGATCGCGTCGCCGCCGGGACCCCCCTCCATGAACACCACCGGATCCCCGGCCGGCGTCCTCGACGCCGCCGGAATGATCGCGACCGTCAGCTTGATCGTCCGCCCGCCGCGATGCTCCCGGCTCTCGGGCACCTCCAGGAGCCCGCACCGCCCGGGGATCGGATCGGGCGCCTGCGGGCAGGGCCCGGGCACGAACCGCGCCGGGTGATCCGGCCCCGGCCCGCGGACCGGCGCCGCCACCGCACTGCCGGGCACCGGCCCGGCCGCGCCCAGAAGAGCCAGACCGGCCGCGGCGAGCGCCGCCCCGGTGCGCGCGCCCCGGAAGCGCCGCCATGCGTGCGGGCGCCGCGCCCGCTGTCGTACGGTCCTGCCGCCGCTCCCCCGTACGGACGGCGGGCACCCAGGATCGACATCCCGTTCCGCCATGTGTGATTCCGTCTTTCTGACGTGCGCGGCAGCCCCGACCGGGACGGCACCGCGTGGCTCCGCCCGCCGCCGCAAGATCGGGGCGGGCTCTGCGTACGTCAGCCTGTGCGCGGGGAAAGACGCTCACCACTCGTGGGCTCCACTCGGAGCCCCGCTTCACTCTTGCGGAGTTGAGGTCCCGGAGGACGCCCCCTGGAAGACGTGCGGATCAGAAGACGTACGGGTCGCCCGTCGCCAGCACGAGCACCTCGTGCTCGTTGTTCTTCGGGTTCCGGTCGCTCGCCCCGCCGTTCCACGCCGTGTCGACCTCGACCGTCAGCTCCTCCGGCTCACCGGCCGTCCGCAGCTCCAGCGCCAGCTCCCGCACCGCCCCGGACGCCCGCAGCGGCCCCGTCCCGCACAGCACGACCCGGTCACCACCCCACAGGCACGCCGCCGGCAGCTCCTGACCCGGCGCCGGCGGCGCGGAGAAGGTCAGCCGCACCGTCGCACCCGGAAGCGGGGAAGGACCGTGGTTCCCGCTCTCCAGCAGGACGCCGATCCGCCCCTTCCACAGCGTGACGTGCCCGTGGTGGGCCACATCCGCCTCCGGGGCGATCGCACGAGCGCCGCCCCCCGCACCGAGAACCGTCGTCGCCGCCAGAACCACAGCCGGAAGGGTCTTGCGCAAGACACTCATGGGGCGAAGATACCGATTGCGACGCATATGTTCTGATTACCGGTCAGTCCGGCGCGTCTATCCTGACCGGGCATCGACCACACGCCCGAGGAGCACGCATGTCCGCCGGTAACAGGATCGCCGTCGTCACCGGAGCGAGCAGCGGCATCGGTGCCGCCACCGCCCGCCAACTCGCCGCCGCCGGCTACCGCGTCGTCCTCACCGCCCGCCGCAAGGACCGCATCGAGGCCCTCGCCGCCGAGATCACCGAGGCCGGCCACCAGGCGACCGCCTACCCCCTCGACGTCACCGACCGCGCCGCCGTCGACGAGTTCGCCACCGCCTTCCGCACCATCGCCGTCCTCGTCAACAACGCCGGCGGCGCCCTCGGCGCCGACCCCGTCGCCACCGGCGACCCCGAGGACTGGCGCCGCATGTACGAGACCAACGTCATCGGCACCCTCAACGTCACCCAGGCCCTGCTCCCCGCGCTCACCGCCAGCGGCGACGGCACCGTGGTCGTCGTCGGCTCCACCGCCGGCCACGCCACCTACGAGGGCGGCGCAGGCTACGTCGCCGCCAAGAACGGCACCCGCGTCCTCGCCGAGACCCTCCGCCTGGAGATCGTCGGCACCCCGGTCCGCGTCATCGAGATCGCCCCCGGCATGGTCAAGACCGACGAGTTCGCCACCACCCGCTTCCGCGGCGACACCGACAAGGCCGCCAAGGTCTACGCCGGCGTGGCCGAACCCCTCACCGCCGAGGACGTCGCCGACACCATCACCTGGTCCGTCACCCGCCCGCCCCACGTCAACATCGACCTCCTGGTCGTCCGCCCCCGCGCGCAGGCCTCGAACACCAAGGTCCACCGCGAGCTCTGACCGCCCGGGGAACGGCGAAGGGCCGCCCCGTCGGGGCGGCCCGGAACTCCGGCGGTCCGGGCCCCGGCCCGTCCCGCGTCAGCCCTTCACGCAGATGACCTGCTTCAGCTTGGCGACGACCTCGACCAGGTCGCGCTGCTGGTCGATGACCTTCTCGATCGGCTTGTAGGCGCCCGGGATCTCGTCCACGACGCCGGCGTCCTTGCGGCACTCGACGCCCTGCGTCTGCTGCTCCAGGTCCTTCGTCGAGAACCGGCGCTTCGCCGCGCTCCGGCTCATCCGCCGGCCGGCTCCGTGCGAGGCCGAGTTGAACGCCGCCTCGTTGCCGAGCCCCTTCACGATGTACGAGCCGGTTCCCATGGAACCCGGGATGATCCCGTACTCACCGGCGCCCGCGCGGATCGCGCCCTTGCGGGTGACCAGCAGGTCCATGCCCTCGTACCGCTCCTCCGCCACATAGTTGTGGTGGCAGGAGATCACCGGGTCGAAGGTCGGCTTCGCCTTCTTGAACTCCCGGCGGATCACGTCCTGGAACAGCGCCATCATGATCGCGCGGTTGTACTTCGCGTACTCCTGCGCCCAGAAGAGATCGTGCCGGTACGCCGCCATCTGCGGGGTGTCCGAGACGAACACCGCCAGGTCGCGGTCGATCAGGCCCTGGTTGTGGGGCAGCTTCTGCGCCTGGCCGATGTGGTACTCGGCGAGCTCCTTGCCGATGTTCCGGGAGCCCGAGTGCAGCATGAGCCAGACGGCACCGGTCTCGTCGAGACAGAACTCGACGAAGTGGTTTCCGGATCCGAGCGTTCCCATCTGCTTCTCGGCCCGGTCATGACGGAACCTGACCGACTCCGCGACCCCGTCGAACCGCTGCCAGAAGTCGTCCCAGCCCGCCGTCGGGAACCCGTGCAGCCGCCCCGGGTCCACCATGTCCCGGTGCATCCCCCGGCCCACCGGGATCGCCTGCTCGATCTTGGAGCGGAGGCGGGCGAGGTCACCGGGGAGGTCGTTCGCCGTGAGCGACGTCTTCACCGCCGACATGCCGCAGCCGATGTCCACGCCGACCGCCGCCGGGCAGACCGCCCCGTGCATCGCGATCACCGAGCCGACCGTCGCGCCCTTGCCGTAATGCACGTCAGGCATCACGGCCAGGCCCTTGATCCAAGGCAGCGTCGCCACGTTCTGGAGCTGCCGCATGGCCCCGTCCTCGACCGACGAGGGGTCCGTCCACAAGCGGATGGGCACCTTCGCGCCCGGCACCTCTACGTACGACATACTTCCTCGATTCCCCCAAAAAGACAGAAAACGCAAAAACCGGCATCAAGGCCCGTACAGGTGACGACGGACCGGCATCAACGGCAGTGCGTGCGATACACATTGTGTCCACCGGCCCGGTCCGGGCGGCAAACAGTTTTCGGGAGTCACGGGAGAAGGGAGCCTGCGCTCGTGCAGCGAAAGGCGTACGACCCCGGCCACGCGGCGCGCCCCGCGCGCCACCGCGCGGCGCTCACCACGGCCGCCCTCGCCGCCGCCGTCGTCGCGCTCGGCGCCGGCCTCACCGGCTGCTCGGCCGGCACCTCCGCCGACGGTCTGGCGGCCGACGCCAAGGCCGGCACCGCCGGGCCGCGCACGGTGCCGCCCGGCCGGTACAGCACGCTCTTCGAGCCGTGCGGCTCCGTCGAGCAGGCCACCCTCAAGGACCTGCTCCCCGGCGCCGCCGAGCTGCCCGACGAGCAGCGCGAGAAGGTCTACGCGGGCGCCCCGGCCGTCACGTACGACAACGGCCGGCGGGTCGGCTGCACCTGGAACGCCGACGGCCCCGACACCTCGCACGAGCTGACCCTCGACCTCGAGCGCGTCGTCTCCTACGACCCCGCCGTGAGCGACGACGACCGCGCGCAGCAGGTCTACTCAGGCAAGCAGATCGCCGCGCATCTGCCCTCGCCCCCGGTGTCCCCGCCCCCGGCGACGGGCACCACCGGCACGGGCACCGCGAGCAAGGCTCCCGGCTCCACCCCGGCGACGCCCCCCGCGTCCCCCACCGCTCCGGCCTCCCCGCCGGTCTCCCCTTCCGCGCCCGGCGGCTCCGCCCCCGCCGGCTCCGTAGCCCCGCCGGGTGCGACGGCCGGCGCCACGGGTCTGGAGCCCCGTGTCCTGGAGGGGCTCGGTCACGCCGCGTTCCTCAACGATGTACTGACCGAAGCCGGCTCGGCGTCCCGTCAGCGGACCGTGAGCGTGGTCTTCCGCACATCGAACGTGATCGTGACCGTCGAGTACACCGAGCAGGTCACCGCCACCGCCGAGCTGCCCGACAGCAAGGAACTGCAGGAAAAGGCGCAGAGTCTGGCCCGTCAGCTGGCGGACCGGCTGGAGGACTAGTGTCCCCGCCGGTCCGGCCCCGAACCGGCTCCGGGCCCGTCCGCACGCCCTCCGCCCACCGCCCGCCGCGTAACGTGTCGGCAGACCCGCGTACGTCAGCGACCGACTGAAGGAACCATGCACCGATCAGCCCCGCGACTCACCCGCATACTCGCCTGCGCCGCCGTCCCGGTGATGCTCGTCGTCGCCGGTTGTTCCTCGGACTCCGACGGCGAGACGCCGGGCAAGGGCGCCGCAGAGTCCTCCGCCGGCTCGTCCAAGACGCCCAAGGACGCGACCCCGACCGTCGCCCCGGCGAAGTTCGCCAAGCTCCCGGAGGCCTGCAAGGCGATCACGGCCAAGACGGTCGACGCCCTGGTGCCGAAGGCCAAGACGAAGACCGGCACGGCGGGCAAGTCGACGGACCTGTCCAGCCGGAGCAGCTGCTCGTGGAACGGTCTGGTCGACAAGGGCCTGAAGGGCTCCGAGTACCGCTGGCTGGACGTCTCGTTCCTGCGGTACGAGTCGAACCCGACGCTCGGCAGCGGCGAGGAGCGCGCAACGGAGAACATGGCGAAGGAGGTCGCGAAGCTGAAGGCGACCGAGGGCGCCAAGGGCGTGCGCGAGTCGCCGGCCAACGGTGTGGGCGACGCGACGACGGCCGTGTCGTACCAGCTGCGCAAGACGAGCACGGACTTCGTGTACGCGACGACGGTCGCCCGCACGGGCAACGTCATGATCGTCATCAACTACAACGGCGCGGGCTACGCGGGTGCGGAGAAGCCCGTCGCGCAGAAGCTGATGGACAGCGCGGTGCTGGCGACGAAGGACGCGGTGGCGGCGGTGGCCGCGGCGAACAAGTAGGACGAGTGGTGGGCAAGTAACCCGCGTCGCACCTGCTTTGGCGGAGTCCGGCCCTCCCCAGGAGACCGGGCTCCGTCGGCGTGTGCCAGGCTGTGCCGCGCGAGTAGTCGTACGACGGGAGGGGTCGCGGGATGGCCGCGATGCAGCTGACACGGACACACCGGATATTGATCGGTGTCGTGGTCGCCGGTGCGGTGGTCATCGCCGGGATCGGTTTCGCGGGTTCGTACGCCGCTGTGCGCGAGCTCGCCGTGCAGAAGGGCTTCGGCACCTTCTCCTACTTCTTCCCGATCGGCATCGACGCAGGCATCTGTGTGCTGCTGGCACTGGATCTGCTGCTGACCTGGATCCGGATACCGTTCCCGCTGCTGCGGCAGACGGCGTGGCTGCTGACGGCGGCGACGATCGCGTTCAACGGCGCGGCGGCGTGGCCGGACCCGCTGGGTGTGGGCATGCACGCCGTGATTCCGGTGCTGTTCGTGGTGGCGGTGGAGGCCGCGCGGCACGCGGTGGGCCGGATCGCGGACATCACGGCGGACAAGCACATGGAGGGCGTGCGGCTGACGCGGTGGCTGCTGTCCCCGGTGCCGACGTTCCGGCTGTGGCGGCGGATGAAGCTGTGGGAGCTGCGGTCGTACGAGCAAGTGATCAAGCTGGAGCAGGACCGGCTGATCTACCAGGCACGGCTGCAGGCCCGTTACGGCCGGGCGTGGCGGCGCAAGGCGCCGGTGGAGGCGCTGATGCCGCTGCGGCTCGCGCATCTCGGTGTGCCGCTGTCGCAGACGGCGGCGTCGGGGCTGGCGGCGGCCGGGATCGAGCCGGTGCTGCTGCCTCCACAGCCGGCACCGCAGGAGCAGGCCACGGCCGCGCAGCCGGTGGCGGCGATCCCGGCGGCGGCCGCGCCGGCGGTGGCGCAGACGCCGGAGCTGGAGCAGGGCCACGCGGCCCAGCAGGAGCAGGCGCAGGCGGAGGTCCAGGCGGAGGCGCAGGGGCAGCCGCAGCCAAACGAGCAGCAGGTCGCGGCCCCGGCGCAGGACGCCGTCCCGCAGGAGGCCGTCGCGCAGGGCCCCGCCCCCGAGGCCGCTTCCGAGGCCGCGAACCACTGGTTCTACAACCAGCAGCAGCTCCCGCCCGAGGCGTACCAGGGCGGCTACGACCCCACGTACGTCGACGGCCTGGAGCCGACCGCGGTGGCGGTGCCGCAGGGCCCTGAGGAGGCGGCCGTGATCCCCGCTCCGCGCGAGGAGGCCGTTCCGGCCTACGTGGAGCCGGGCATGGAGGAGTTCGCGGAGGCCGCGTACAAGGCGATGTGGGACTTCGTCGACGAGCAGCAGCAGTTCCCGACGGTGGAGCAGCTCGACATAAGGCTCAGCGACATGTACAGCGTCCAGCACCCGCGCAGCGCGTCGATACTGCGCGAGCTGCACCCGCGGATCCGGCAGCGGATCGAGCAGGAGATGGCGGAGAACTACATCCCCTGATCCTCACGCTCACAACGGCGAAGGGCCGCCACCCGGTCTCCCGGTTGGCGGCCCTTCGCCGTACGTCGCCGTACGGCGTGAGCGGCTACGCGCCCAGCAGCTTGCGCACGCGGACCCCTCCCTGACGCCGGCCTCGCACCGCTCGGCCCCAGGGGGCCTCTCGGGCTTCGGCCGGCTGCGCCGGACTCCGTCCGCCGACCAGCCGGCCGCCCGCGTGCCCCCGTGCGGCTACGCGCCCAGCAGCTTGCGCACGCGGTCGGCGCCGACCGCGAGGAGCAGGGTGGGCAGGCGCGGGCCCGTCTCCCGGCTCACCAGGAGCTTGTAGAGCAGGGCGAAGAACGCGCGCTGGGCGAGCTTCAGCTCGGGCGTGGGCTTGGCCTCGGGGTCGAGACCGGCCATGACCTTCGGGACGCCGTAGACGAGCGTGGTGAGCCCGTCGAGCGACCAGTGGGTGTCGAGGCCCTCCAGGAGCAGGCGGAGCGATTCGCGGCCCTCGTCGTCGAGCGAGCCGAGGAGTTCGGCGTCGGGCTCGTCGCGGACGACGGTGCGCTGGTCGGCCGGGACCTGGGTGGTGATCCAGTTCTCCGCGCGGTCGAGCCGCGGGCGGACCTCGTCGAGCGCGGTGACCGGGTTCTCCGGGTCGAGCTCGGTGAGGATGCGCAGGGTCTGCTCGTCGTGGCCGGCCGTGATGTCCATGACCGAGGCCAGCGTGCGGTACGGCAGCGGCCGCGGCGTGCGCGGCAGCTCACCGGCGGCGGTGCGGGCGGCGCGGGCGTAGGCGGCGGCGTCGGCGGGCAGCACGCTGCCGTCCTCGACCTTGGCCTCCAGCTTGTCCCACTCGTCGTAGAGCCGCTGGATCTCCTGGTCGAAGGCGATCTTGAAGGACTGGTTGGGCCGGCGGCGGGCGTAGAGCCAGCGCAGGATCTGCGGCTCCATGATCTTCAGCGCGTCGGCCGCGGTCGGCACGCCGCCGCGCGACGAGGACATCTTGGCCATGCCGCTGATGCCGACGAAGGCGTACATGGGCCCGATCGGCTGCACGCCGTCGAAGATCCGCACGATCTGGCCGCCGACCTGGAACGACGAGCCGGGCGAGGAGTGGTCGACGCCGGAGGGCTCGAAGATGACGCCCTCAAAGGCCCAGCGCATGGGCCAGTCGACCTTCCAGACCAGCTTGCCGCGGTTGAACTCGCTGAGCGCGACCGTCTCGGCGAAGCCGCAGGAGGTGCAGGTGTAGGCCAGCTCGGTGGTCTCGTCGTCGTACGAGGTGACGGTGGTCAGGTCCTTCTCGCACCGGCCGCAGAACGGCTTGTACGGGAAGTAGCCGGCGCTGCCGCCGGAGCCGTCGTCCTCGGCGGCCGCGCCGGAGCCCTCGGCGGCCTCCAGCTCGGCCTCGTCGACCGGCTTCTGCGACTGCTTCTTCGGCGCCTTCTTCGTCCGGTACTGGTCGAGGATGGCGTCGATGTCGGCGCGGTGCTTCATGGCGTGCAGGATCTGCTCGCGGTAGACGCCGGAGGTGTACTGCTCGGTCTGGCTGATCGGGTCGTACTCGACGCCCAGCTCCGCGAGCGACTCGACCATGGCGGCCTTGAAGTGCTCGGCCCAGTTGGCGTGCGGCGAGCCGGCCGGGGCCGGGACGGACGTGAGCGGCTTGCCGATGTGCTCGGCCCAGGACTCGTCGATGCCGGCGATGCCGCCCGGGACCTTGCGGTAGCGGTCGTAGTCGTCCCAGGAGATGAGGTGCCGGACCTCGTACCCGCGGCGGCGGATCTCGTCGGCGACCAGGTGCGGGGTCATGACCTCGCGGAGGTTGCCGAGGTGGATCGGGCCGGACGGGGAGAGGCCGGACGCGACGACGACCGGTTTGCCAGGCGCACGTCGCTCCGACTCGGCGATGACCTCGTCCGCGAAACGGGAGACCCAGTCGGTCTCGGTGCTGCTCTGAGCCACGGTCGGTACGTCCTTCTTCCTTGATTCCCTCGAAAGCCTTGCAGCCTTACGTCAGCCATTCTCCCAGACGGAACGGAGCACTCCGAGGTTGTCCACAGGTGGAGAAAACACGTTGCCCACCCGTGGGACACTTGACAAGCGATATAGCCCAGAACACCACCGACAGGAACGGAAGCTCATGGCCTCGGTCCCTTCCCTCGCTTCGACCGTGCAGCAGCGCCTCGCGGAAGGTCTCTCGGCAGCCCTGCCGGAGGCCGGTTCCGCCGACCCGCTGCTGCGACGAAGCGACCGGGCCGACTTCCAGGCCAACGGCATCCTGGCGCTGGCCAAGCAGCTCAAGGGCAACCCGCGTGAGCTGGCCACGAAGGTCGTCGGGGCGATCCCGGCGAACGACGTGCTGAAGGAGATCGAGGTCTCCGGCCCCGGCTTCCTGAACATCACGGTGACCGACGCGGCGATCGTGCGGACGCTGGCGGCGCGCGCCGCGGACGACCGGCTCGGCGTGCCGTTCGACGAGGCCGCCGGCACCACGGTGATCGACTACGCGCAGCCGAACGTGGCGAAGGAGATGCACGTCGGCCACCTGCGGTCGGCGGTCATCGGCGCGGCCATGGTCGAGATCCTGGAGTTCACCGGCGAGAAGGTGGTCCGCCGCCACCACATCGGCGACTGGGGCACCCAGTTCGGCATGCTCATCCAGTACCTGATCGAGCACCCGCACGAGCTGGACCACAAGGCCGAGGGCGCGGACACGGAGGTCTCCGGCGAGGAGGCCATGTCCAACCTGAACCGGCTGTACAAGGCCTCGCGGGCGCTGTTCGACTCGGACGAGGAGTTCAAGACCCGGGCGCGGGCCCGTGTCGTCGACCTCCAGGCCGGTGACGAGCAGACCCTGGCGCTGTGGCAGCGGTTCGTGGACGAGTCGAAGATCTACTTCTACTCGGTCTTCGAGAAGCTCGACATGGACATCCAGGACCCCGACATCGTCGGTGAGTCGGGCTACAACGACATGCTGGCGGAGACCTGCCGGCTGCTCGAGGAGTCGGGCGTCGCGGTCCGCTCCGAGGGTGCGCTCTGCGTGTTCTTCGACGACATCAAGGGCCCGGAGGGCAACCCGGTCCCGCTGATCGTGCAGAAGTCGGACGGCGGCTTCGGCTACGCGGCCACCGACCTGTCGGCGATCCGGGACCGCGTGCAGAACCTGAAGGCGTCGACGCTGCTGTACGTGGTGGACGCGCGGCAGTCGCTGCACTTCAAGATGGTCTTCGAGACGGCCCGCCGCGCGGGCTGGCTGAACGACGAGGTGACGGCGTTCCAGCTGGCGTTCGGCACGGTCCTCGGCAAGGACGGCAAGCCGTTCAAGACCCGTGAGGGCGAGACGGTCCGGCTGGTGGACCTGCTGGACGAGGCGATCGACCGGGCGACCGAGGTCGTGCGCGAGAAGAACAACGAGAAGATCGCCCTCACCGAGGAGGAGATCGTCGAGAACGGCGCCCAGATCGGCATCGGCGCGGTGAAGTACGCCGACCTGTCGACCTCCGCCGTGCGCGACTACAAGTTCGACCTGGACCAGATGGTGTCGCTGAACGGCGACACGTCGGTGTACATCCAGTACGCGTACGCCCGTATCCAGTCGATCAAGCGGAACGCCGGCGACGCCGTGCCGACGGCCCACCCGGAGCTGGAGCTGGCCCCGGCCGAGCGCGCGCTCGGTCTGCACCTGGACCAGTTCGGTGCCGCGATCGCCGAGGTGGCGGAGGAGTACGCGCCGCACAAGCTGGCCGCGTACCTCTACCAGCTGGCCTCGCACCTGACCGCGTTCTACGACCAGTGTCCGGTCGTGAAGGCGGACACGCAGGAGCAGAAGGAGAACCGGCTGTTCCTGATCGACCTGACGGCGCGGACGCTGCAGCGCGGCCTGGCGCTGCTCGGCATCCAGGCGCCCGAGCGCCTCTGACGGCCTGATCCGTACGACGAAGGCCCCGGCACGGTTCTCCGTGCCGGGGCTTCGTCGTCAGTGGATGGGGCGCGAGGTGCGGCCGGAGACCTCGTCGATCTCCGTGTGGGCCTTCTGCAGGAGCTGGGAGGCGAGGTCCATCAGGGCCCGCGCACCCGCGATCTCCTCGCCGACCCGCAGCTGATCGGGATCCGACGGGTGCCGATTGGCGGTCCCGTGGGCGCGGAACTCGGTGCCGTCGCCGAGCCGCACCATGGCCGCCGCCCTCGTACGGTCGCCTTCCTCCTGGAACTCCATCTCGATGTGCCATCCGACGAGCGTCTGCATCATGAGGACCACCTCCAGCGGTACCCCTCCAGAGTGCGCCGCCGTGCCGCTCCCCACCAATCAGGCGACGGCCCGTACGGTGACGCCGACGTCGCCGCCCCGGGTCGACTACGCGCTGACGCCGGTCGGCGCGACCCTGTCGACGGAGGTCGCCTCGCTGATCGCCTGGTCCGAGCGGGGACGGGAGACGGAAAACCCCCTCCCGCCGAGGCGGAAAGGGGTTCCTGAGCTGGGTGGGGCTGCGGGGCTCAGCTCTCGCGGAGCTTCCGCGCGGCCTCGGTGGCCCAGTAGGTGAGGATCATCTGCGCGCCGGCGCGGCGGATGCCGGTGAGGGTCTCCAGGATCGCCTTGTCGCGGTCGATCCAGCCCTTCTCGGCGGCCGCCTCGACCATCGCGTACTCGCCGCTGATCTGGTACGCGGCGACGGGGACGTCCACGGCCTCGGCGACCTTCGCGAGCACGTCAAGGTAGGGCCCCGCAGGCTTCACCATGACCATGTCCGCACCCTCCTCCAGGTCGAGCGCCAGCTCGCGCAGGGACTCACGGACGTTGGCGGGGTCCTGCTGGTAGGTCTTGCGGTCGCCCTGCAGGGAGGAGCCGACGGCCTCGCGGAAGGGGCCGTAGAAGGCGGAGGAGTACTTCGCGGTGTACGCGAGGATCGAGACGTCCTCCTTGCCGATGGTGTCCAGGGCGTCCCGGACCACGCCGACCTGGCCGTCCATCATGCCGCTGGGGCCGACGACGTGGACGCCGGCGTCCGCCTGGACCTGGGCCATCTCGGCGTAACGTTCCAGCGTGGCGTCGTTGTCGACGCGACCGTCGGCGTCCAGGACGCCGCAGTGGCCGTGGTCGGTGTACTCGTCGAGGCACAGGTCGGACATGATGACGAGGTCGTCGCCGACCTCGGCCTTCACGTCGCGGATGGCGACCTGGAGGATCCCGTCGGGGTCGGTGCCCGCGGTGCCGGCGCCGTCCTTCTTCGCGTCCTCCGGCACGCCGAAGAGCATGATCCCGGAGACCCCGGCCTCCAGCGCCTCCACGGCCGCCTTCCGCAGGGTGTCGCGCGTGTGCTGCACGACGCCGGGCATCGCGGAGATGGGGGCGGGCTCGCTGATGCCCTCCCGCACGAAGGCGGGCAGGATCAGGTCGGCCGGGCTGAGCCGTGTCTCGGCCACCATCCGCCGCATGGCAGGAGTCGTCCGCAGCCGCCGCGGCCGCGCCCCGGGAAAGGATCCGTACGAGTTCATACGCCCGAGGCTACGCCCGGACAGAGGGTGCATTTACCGACACCCTGCCGGACCAGGAAGGCCGCGCCTGCCCCCACGCCCCCGGACGCGCGAGGGGCGCGGGACCCGTCCGGTCCCGCGCCCCTTCGGTCACGTCGTGCGGCGGCGCCGCGCGCCCGGCCGGCGCTCGGACGGCCGCGTCACCGGGTCGCCCGCCTCCAGCGCCGCCTCGCGGCGCCGGACGCCGAAGTCCGCCAGCGCCTCGGCGAGCTTGTGGACCGACGGCTCCGGGGAGAGGACGTCGACCCGCAGGCCGTGCTCCTCGGCCGTCTTCGCCGTCGCCGGGCCGATGCAGGCGATGACCGTCACGTTGTGCGGCTTGCCGGCGATGCCGACGAGGTTCCGCACCGTCGACGAGGAGGTGAACAGGACCGCGTCGAAGCCGCCGCCCTTGATCGCCTCGCGGGTGTCTGCCGGCGGCGGCGAGGCGCGCACGGTCCGGTAGGCCGTGACGTCGTCGACCTCCCAGCCGAGCTCGATCAGGCCCGCGACCAGCGTCTCGGTCGCGATGTCGGCGCGCGGCAGGAAGACACGGTCGATCGGGTCGAAGACCGGGTCGTACGGCGGCCAGTCCTCCAGGAGGCCCGCCGCGGACTGCTCGCCGCTCGGCACGAGGTCCGGCTTCACGCCGAAGTCGATGAGCGCCTTCGCGGTCTGCTCGCCGACCGCCGCGACCTTGATCCCGGCGAAGGCCCGGGCGTCGAGCCCGTACTCCTCGAACTTCTCCCGGACGGCCTTGACCGCGTTGACGCTGGTGAAGGCGATCCACTCGTAGCGGCCGGTCACCAGGCCCTTCACCGCGCGCTCCATCTGCTGGGGCGTGCGCGGCGGCTCGACGGCGATGGTCGGCACCTCGTGCGGCACCGCGCCGTACGAGCGCAGCTGGTCGGAGAGCGAGGCGGCCTGCTCCTTGGTGCGCGGTACGAGGACCTTCCAGCCGAACAGCGGCTTGGACTCGAACCACGCGAGCTGGTCACGCTGGGCCGGGGCGCACCGCTCCCCGACCACGGCTATGACGGGCTGGTGGCCGTCGGGCGACGGCAGGACCTTGCCCTGCTTGAAGACCTGCGCGATCGTGCCGAGCGTCGCGCTCCAGGTCCGCTGCCGGGTGGTGGTGCCGGCGACGGTCACGGTGAGCGGGGTGTCCGGCTTACGGCCTGCCGCCACCAGCTCGCCCGCGGCCGCCGCGACGGCGTCCAGGGACGTGGAGACCACGACGGTCCCGTCGGACGTGCCCACCTCGGCCCAGCAGCGGTCGTCCGCGGTCCTGGCGTCGACGAAACGGACGTCGGTGCCCTGCGCGTCGCGCAGCGGGACACCGGCGTACGCGGGCACGCCCACCGCCGTCGCGACTCCGGGGACGACCTCGAAGGGGACGCCCGCTGCGGCGCAGGCGAGCATCTCCGCGCCGGCGTCACCGTCGAGGCCGGGGTCACCGGTCACCGCACGGACGACCCGCTTGCCGCCCCGTGCGGCCTCCATGACAAGATTGGCCGCATCCCTCAACACGGGGACATCGGCGGTTGTTGACGCCTTGTCAACGACCGTCAGCTCGGGCGTGCTCACGCCCGGGCGGGCATGGCCGCGGACGACGTCGAGCACGTCCGGCTCGGCGATCAGGACGTCGGCACCCGCCAGGGCCTCGACGGCCCTCAGGGTCAGCAGTCCGGGATCACCGGGGCCTGCGCCGAGGAAGGTGACGTGTCCCTGCCCGAAGGGAAGGGACGACGCGTGGCTGGCAGTCGGGCTGGTGGGGCTCAAAGTGCTCGCTCCCCCATAAGACCGGCCGCACCCTTGGCGAGCATCTCGGCCGCGAGTTCGCGTCCGAGGGCCGTCGCCGCGTCGTTCGACGTGGGCACGGGACCGGTGGTGGACAGCTGCACGAGCGTGGAACCGTCGGTGGTGCCGACGACGCCACGCAGGCGCATTTCGGTGAAAATCTGCCCGCGGCCGGAATCTTCGGCCAGCAGGTCGGCCAGCGCACCCACGGGTGCGGAGCAGCCGGCCTCCAGGGCGGCGAGCAGGGTCCGCTCGGCGGTCACGGCGGCCCGGGTGTGCGGGTCGTCGAGAGCGCCGAGCGTGGTGACGAGGTCGGCGTTCGACGCCGCGCACTCGATCGCCAGGGCCCCCTGGCCGGGGGCGGGCAGGACGGTGTCGACCGACAGGAAGTCGAGCGACAGGGAGCCGGTGAGCTCCTCGGTCCCGCCGATGCGGTTGAGGCCGGCCGCGGCGAGAACCACCGCGTCCAGCTCGCCCTTGTGCACGTATCCGACGCGGGTGTCGATGTTCCCGCGGATCGGCACGGTCTCGATGCGCAGCCCGTGGGACCGCGCGAACGCGTTGAGCTGCGCCATCCGGCGCGGCGAGCCGGTGCCCACGCGGGCGCCGTCGGGCAGCGTCTCCAGCGTCAGGCCGTCGCGCGCGATCAGGACGTCGCGCGGGTCCTCGCGCTCCGGGATCGCGGCCAGCACCAGGTCGGGGTGCTGGGCGGTCGGCAGGTCCTTGAGCGAGTGGACGGCGAAGTCGACCTCGCCGGCCAGCAGCGCGTCGCGCAGCGCGGCGACGAACACGCCGGTGCCGCCGATCTGCGCGAGGTGCTCACGGGAGACGTCCCCGTACGTCGTGATCTCCACGAGCTCGACGGGCCGGCCGGTCAGCCGCCGGACGGCGTCGGCCACATGCCCGGACTGGGCCATGGCGAGCTTGCTGCGCCTGGTCCCGAGCCTCAGTGCCCTCTCGGTCATACTCGCCCTCGGTTCTTGACGTCGGCGTCATTCAGGTCGGCCCGGGAGACGGAGGCGACCGTCTCCGGGTCGAGGTCGAAGAGGGTCCGCAGCGCGTCCGCGTACCCGGCGCCGCCGGGCTCGCTGGCGAGCTGCTTGACCCGCACGGTCGGCGCGTGCAGCAGCTTGTCCACCACGCGCCGTACGGTCTGGGTGATCTCGGCGCGCTGCTTCTCGTCGAGGCCGGGCAGCCGGCCCTCGAGCCGCGCGACCTCGCCGGCGACCACGTCGGCGGCCATGGTGCGCAGGGCGACCACGGTCGGCGTGATGTGCGCGGCGCGCTGGGCGGCGCCGAACGCGGCGACCTCGTCCGAGACGATCGAGCGGACCTGGTCGACGTCGTTGGCCATCGGGGCGTCGGCGGACGCCTCGGCCAGCGACTCGATGTCGACGAGCCGGACACCGGTCATCCGGTGGGCGGCGGCGTCGATGTCACGCGGCATGGCGAGGTCGAGCAGGGCGAGCGGGGCGGTACGTCCCGTCGTCGCGGCCTCGACGGCCTCGCCGGTCAGGACCAGTCCGGTGGCACCGGTGCAGGAGACGACGACATCGGCACGTGTCAGTTCGTCGCCGACGGCAACCATCTCGACCGCGCGGGCGGCCACCCCGGTGCCTCCGGGCTCGGCGAGGATCTCGGCGAGCCGCTCGGCGCGGGCCATGGTGCGGTTGGCGATGACGACCTCGGCGACCCCGGCGCGCGCCAGCGTGGCGGCGGCCAGCGAGGACATCGAGCCGGCGCCGATCACCAGGGCGCGCTTGCCGGCGGCCCAGGCGTCGACGGGGGTGCCGTCGGCGAGCTGCTCCAGGCCGAAGGTGACCAGGGACTGGCCGGCGCGGTCGATCCCGGTCTCGCTGTGCGCCCGCTTGCCGACCCGCAGCGCCTGCTGGAACAGGTCGTTCAGGAGCCGGCCGGCGGTGTGCTGCTCCTGGCCGAGCGCGAGGGCGTCCTTGATCTGGCCGAGGATCTGGCCTTCGCCGACGACCATCGAGTCGAGTCCGCAGGCCACCGAGAAGAGGTGGTGGACGGCCCGGTCCTCGTAGTGCACATAGAGATAAGGAGTGAGCTCCTCGAGGCCCACGCCGCTGTGCTGGGCGAGCAGCGTGGACAGCTCGGCGACGCCCGCGTGGAACTTGTCCACGTCGGCGTACAGCTCGATGCGGTTGCAGGTGGCCAGCACGGTGCCCTCGACGGCCGGTTCGGCGGCGAGGGTGTCGTGCAGCAGCTTGACCTGGGTGTCCCCGGACAGCGCGGCCCGCTCCAGAACACTGACCGGGGCGCTGCGGTGACTGAGTCCGACGACGAGGAGGCTCATGCCGGCATCACGGCGGGGGCGTCCCCGTCAGGTCCCTTGCGGCCGCCGCCCTTGCCGCCACGCGCGGGAGCGTCGCCCTCGGTCGCGGCGTAGGGGGCGGGGGCGGACGGCAGGGCGCCGGGCTCGGCGCCCGCCTCCTCACCGGCCTTGCGCTGCTCGTGGAAGGCGAGGATCTGCAGCTCGATCGAGAGGTCGACCTTGCGCACGTCCACGCCGTCGGGCACGGACAGCACGGTCGGGGCGAAGTTCAGGATGGAGGTGACGCCGGCGGCCACGAGCCGGTCGCAGACCTGCTGGGCGACACCGGCCGGGGTGGCGATGACCCCGATGGAGACGCCGTCCTCCGCGATGATCTTCTCGAGGTCGTCGCTGTGCTGGACGGGGATCCCGGCGACCGGCTTGCCGGTCATGGCGGGATCGGCGTCGATCAGCGCCGCGACGCGGAAGCCGCGGGAGGCGAAGCCGCCGTAGCCGGCGAGGGCCGCGCCGAGGTTACCGATACCGACGATCACGACCGGCCAGTCCTGGGTCAGGCCGAGCTCGCGGGAGATCTGGTAGACGAGGTACTCGACGTCGTAGCCGACACCGCGGGTGCCGTACGAGCCGAGGTAGCTGAAGTCCTTGCGCAGCTTCGCGGAGTTGACCCCCGCGGCGGCTGCGAGCTCCTCGGAGGAGACCGTGGGTACGGAGCGCTCCGACAGTGCGGTGAGCGCACGCAGATACAGCGGAAGCCGGGCGACGGTGGCCTCGGGGATTCCTCGGCTGCGGGTCGCCGGTCGGTGAGTTCGGCCAGTTGCCACGGTGCTCCTGCGGGATGAGCGGGGCTGCAGGCGGCCATACGTCCCAGGACCGCCCCGTCGAATGCAGGCTATGTCTTTGTGAACGCGTGCACAAAGATGGTGTCCGTTTTGTCCGGCCAAAGTGACCGGGGTCACGCGACCGGTTCGCGCCAGGACGGAACCGCGGAGCGCGTCAGCCCGTTGAAGACCCGAAGGGGGCAAAACCGCACACTCTCCTCATGACCCCGCCCCCGAAAGCCAACAAAACGTCCACGATGGTAGCCGCCTTTCGGTCAGGCCCCCAGTTCGCGCCGCAGCCGTCCCGCGTCCACCTTCCAGAAGGTGTGCTGTTCACCGTCGACGAGTACGACCGGAATCTGTTCCCAGTAGGCCCGATGGAGCTCCTCGTCCTGGGTGATGTCCTTCTCCTCCCAGAGTGCTCCCGTCTCCACGCAGACGGCCTCCACGACCGCCCGCGCGTCGTCGCAGAGGTGACACCCCGGCTTGCCGATCAGCGTCACGGTGCGCGGGCCGGCCTTCTTCTTCGTACGTCCGAACATGCCGTCCATTCTGCGCCGTCCGCGCCGCGCCGGTGGGCGTCCGCTTAACAGGGGAGTCCCGCAGTGTTCACGCTCCGGTATCGCCACGGGTCGGGAGGTGCCGAACAGACTGGCTATGCTCACGACATGGCCGCACTGGGATGGCTCACCCCTCGTAAGCGTTCCGCGACCGCGCGCAGCGTCCTGGCCGGAGAGGCCGCGGCAGAGGCAGCGCGCAAGACGTCGCAGGAGCTGGAGTCGGTCGCGACCGCGGACGCGACCGCCGAGAAGCCCGCGGAGCCCGCGTTCCCCGTCGTCGGGGACGTGGAGGCCGCCGCCTTCTTCGACCTCGACAACACCGTCATGCAGGGCGCCGCGATCTTCCACTTCGGACGCGGCCTGTACAAGCGGAAGTTCTTCCAGCGCCGCGAACTGGCCCGGTTCGCCTGGCAGCAGGCGTGGTTCCGGATGGCCGGCGTCGAGGACCCCGAGCACATGCAGGACGCCCGCGACAGCGCGCTGTCCATCGTCAAGGGCCACCGCGTCGCCGAGCTGATGACCATCGGCGAGGAGATCTACGACGAGTACATGGCCGACCGCATCTGGCCGGGCACCCGGGCGCTGGCCCAGGCGCACCTGGACGCGGGCCAGAAGGTCTGGCTGGTCACGGCCGCCCCGGTCGAGACGGCGACGATCATCGCCCGCCGGCTCGGCCTGACCGGCGCGCTCGGCACTGTCGCCGAGTCCGTCGACGGCGTGTACACCGGCAAGCTGGTCGGCGAGCCGCTGCACGGCCCCGCCAAGGCCGAGGCGGTACGGGCGCTGGCCGCGGCCGAGGGCCTGGACCTGTCCCGCTGCGCGGCGTACAGCGACTCGCACAACGACATCCCGATGCTCTCGCTCGTCGGGCACCCGTACGCCATCAACCCGGACACCAAGCTGCGCAAGCACGCGAAGGCGCGCGACTGGCGGCTGCGCGACTACCGGACGGGCCGCAAGGCGGCCAAGGTCGGCATCCCGGCGGCCGCCGGGGTGGGCGCGCTGGCCGGCGGCACCGCCGCCGCGGTGGCGCTGCACCGCCGCCGCCGCTGAACCTTCTGCCCGTCCGCGATCGTCTCTGACTACGTGGGACAGGCGCCTGTCACCCGTCCGTGGTCGAACAGCGCCACGCCGGGCGGCATCTGGCCAATCTGCGTTTCCTACCCCGCACCGGGGCCTGCCAGTCGCATTGTCTGCGGTCGGGCACAACGCAACGTGCAGATCGACAGATCACGAAGCAATTCGATCAACTTCCGGTCAACAAGTGCGACTTGATCCGTCCATGAGCGGTAACAGATGCGACCGAATCGATGATTTGAGCAACTGGGTGTAGCGCCGCCTGTACGAAGCGTTATTCTCCTCAGACGCATACCGGAACCCACGCGTCGCTACGACGGGTGAACGGTCCCGCACTGCACGTGATGGAAGCTCTGCCTCTGGGAGTCCCGTGTACCCACACGTCGGGGTTGACGCCTCGGGCCTGGCTACGCTGCGCGCAACGGTCCTCGACCACTTGCGCGGCTTCGTCCCCACCGCGTACGCCGTCCCCGTCTCCGTCCCCGCCTTCGCCACACCGGCTCCGGCCGGCCCCTGCTATGCCCTGGCCGACGGCGGTGCCGCCGTGGGCAGACGGGGCGGACGGGGCGGCACGGGCACCTCGACCACGGCCCGCCGCCCCACGGCCGACAGCGACAGCGCCCGCATGATGGACCTCGTCGAGCGCGCCCAGGCGGGCGAGGCCGAGGCCTTCGGGCGCCTCTACGACCAGTACAGCGACACCGTCTACCGCTACATCTACTACCGCGTCGGCGGCAAGGCGACGGCGGAGGACCTCACCAGCGAGACCTTCCTGCGCGCCCTGCGCCGGATCTCCACCTTCACCTGGCAGGGCCGCGACTTCGGCGCCTGGCTGGTCACCATCGCCCGCAACCTGGTCGCGGACCACTTCAAGTCGAGCCGGTTCCGGCTCGAGGTCACCACCGGCGAGATGCTCGACGCGAACGAGGTCGAGCGCAGCCCGGAGGACTCCGTCCTGGAGTCCCTGTCCAACGCCGCGCTGCTCGAAGCCGTCCGCCGGCTCAATCCGCAGCAGCAGGAGTGCGTGACCCTGCGCTTCCTCCAGGGGCTCTCGGTCGCCGAGACCGCCCGGGTGATGGGCAAGAACGAGGGTGCGATCAAGACGCTCCAGTACCGGGCCGTGCGCACCCTGGCCCGGCTCCTCCCGGACGACGCCCGCTGACCTCACCCCCTCCCCCACTCACCACCCCCTGCAGCACCCCACCCCCCGCCCTTCCACGCCCACTTCAACTCACCGTCGGTGACGCCTCGATGACGCACTGGTCCGATCATCTTTCGCGCGTAACCCAAGTGCCGCGCCGCTCGTTGTGCGGGATGCAGGCTCCCTATGGTCACGCCATGTCCACTTCCACTCACTCTTTCGTGTGGATGTGCTCAAGGTGTGCAACCTTCCGGACCCCAAGGGGAGTCGACCGTCATGACGAGAGGAGGTGCCGCCAGTGATCGCGAACGTTTCGGCGCACCGGCGGGCGAACGCCTTCGCCCAGGCCCTGGAGGATCGGACGCTTCAGGGCACGGCGGCCGAGCAGCCCGAGGTTTCGGCCGAACCGGCCGAACAGGGGCGGCTGTTGGCCCTGGCGAACGGTCTGGGCGAGCTGCCGAAGCCCGCAATGGATCCCGAGACCAAGGTGGTGCAGCGAGCCCAGCTCGTGGCCGCCATGGAGGCGATGTTCGCGGAGGGGACCGCGGCCGCGGGCCCTACCGTGCCGGAGCAACGGGCCCCGAGCGGCCGGGGAGCCCACCGGGCCTCGCCGCTCCGGAAATTGCGTCCCCGATCCCGGTGGACGAAGGGCATCGCGGCGGGCGGGCTCACCGTCGGTGTGGCCGCCGGCGCTTTCAGCGGTGTGGCTGCTGCGAGTTCCGACGCCCTGCCCGGTGACTCGCTCTACGGGCTCAAGCGCGGCATGGAGGACCTCAAGCTCGGGATGGCGGACGACGACGCGGACCGCGGCGGCATCTACCTCGACCAGGCGTCGACCCGGCTCAGCGAGGCCCGCCGACTCATGGAACGGGACCGCGCCGGCGCCCTGGACCACGAGTCGCTCGCCGAGATCCGCCGTGCGCTGGGCGGCATGCAGCACGACGCCGCCGAGGGCCACCGGCTGCTCCGCCTCGCCTACGACCGGGACGGCGAGATCGCCCCGATGGCGCGGCTGAACGCGTTCGCACAGTCCCACCGCGCCACCTGGCAAGGCCTGCGGGGCCGGCTCCCCGCGCAGCTGACCGACGTCGGCAACCAGGTCAACGACGTCTTCAACGCCATAGACGAAGACGTCGAGCCGCTCCAGTCGGTGCTCCCCCGCACCCTGGACAGGGGCCCCGGCGGCACGTCCGTCCCCGGCGACGGCACGACCCCGAGCAGCGGGACCGGCTCGCGCACGCCGTCCTCCGCGACCTCCCCCGGCGCGTCCGGCACGGAGACGCAGCCCCGCCCGTCGGGATCCGGCTCCGGCTCCAAGGACCGGGAGGACGACGGCCTGCTCGGCGGCAACACGGGCGGCCTGCTCGACCCGCCCGCGACGGGCGCCACCCCGGCCCCGTCCGGCGGCCAGTCCACCGCCCCCCGCCCCGACGTCACCCTCCCGCCCCTGCTGCCGGGCCTCCTCCCGGGCCTCGGCATCGACAGCGAGAGCACCGACTAGCGCGGCACGGCAGAAGAGCGGCACAGCACAGGAAAGGGGCGCCCCTCCGGCAACGGAGGAGCGCCCCTTTCGCGTACGAGCGGTACGGGGCCGTACGAGCGGCGCGCGCCCCGTACCCCTCAGAAGAACACCGACCGCCGCTGCACCAGCAGCTTGTACAACGTGTGCTGGATCTGTTCGCGGACCTGGTCCGTCAGGTTGAACATCAGCATCGGGTCCTCGGCCGCCTCCGCCGGGTAGCCGTCCGTCGGGATCGGCTCGCCGAACTGGATCGTCCACTTCGTCGGCAGCGGCAGCGCGCCCAGCGGCCCCAGCCACGGGAACGTCGGCGTGATCGGGAAGTACGGGAAACCCAGGATCCGGGCGAGCGTCTTCGCGTTGCCGATCATCGGGTAGATCTCCTCCGCCCCGACGATCGAGCACGGCACGATCGGCACCCCGGCCCGCAGCGCCGTCGAGACGAACCCGCCCCGCCCGAACCGCTGCAGCTTGTACCGCTCGCCGAACGGCTTCCCGATGCCCTTGAAGCCCTCCGGCATCACGCCCACGATCTCGCCGCGACTCAGCAGCCGCTCCGCGTCCTCCGCGCACGCCAGCGTGTGCCCGGCCTTGCGGGCCAGCTCGTTGACCACCGGCAGCATGAAGACCAGATCGGCGGCGAGCAGCCGCAGGTGCCGGCCCGCCGGATGGTTGTCGTGGACGGCGACCTGCATCATCAGCCCGTCCAGCGGCAGCGTCCCGGAGTGGTTGGCCACCACCAGCGCCCCGCCCTTGGCGGGGATGTTCTCGATGCCCTTGACCTCGACCCGGAAGTACTTCTCGTACATCGGGCGCAGCAGCGACATCAGGACCTGGTCGGTGAGCTCCTCGTCGTACCCGAACTCGTCGACGTCGTACTCGCCCGTCACCCGGCGCCGCAGGAACGCCAGACCGCCCGCGAGCCGCCGCTCCCAGCCGCTCCGGGCCGACTCCGCGCCCGGGGCCGCCCCGGCGGCCCCCTGGGCCTCCTGGGCGCCCTCGGCCCCGCCACGGCCCTCAGGGGCTCCCGAGGCCGTCTCCGAGGCCGTCTGCGCGACCTCCAGCGGCGTCCGCTGCCGGCCGGGCAGCGGGCTGACGGCCGTGTCCCGCGCCGCCGCGGACCGCCGCCGGGGCGGCCGCGGCCGGTCGTCGTCGAACGGAATGACCTTGGCGTCCGCCATCGTTACGCGCGCTCCCTCGTACTCGTCGTCAGCCGGGCCGCGACCCGGTCCACCGCTCCCGCCAGGCTCTCAGGCGGCAGCAGACCCGGCCCGCGGCTGCGCGCGAAGTCCGCGAAGGTCTCGGCCGTGGTGAACCGGGGCGCGAAGCCGAGCGTCTCGCGCATCTGCACGGTGGAGACGACCCTGCCGTGCGTCAGCAGCCGGATCTGCTCGGGCGAGAAGTCCGTCACCCCGACCGTCCGCAGCGCCTGGCCCACCCACGTCACCGCCGGCAACAGCACCGGCACCGTCGGCCGGCCGAGCCGCCGCGCGCACTGCGAGAGCAGCAGCACCCCGTCGCCCGCCACGTTGAACGTGCCGCTGTTCAGCGTCGCCCGGCGCGGCTCGCGCGAGGCGATCCGCAGCACGTCGATCACGTCGTCCTCGTGCACGAACTGCAGCCGCGGGTCGTAGCCGAACACCGTCGGCAGCACCGGCAGCGACAGGTACTCGGCGAGCGGGGAGTCCGCGCACGGCCCGAGGATGTTCGCGAACCGCAGCACGCACACCGCCACGTCCGGGCGGCGCCGGGCGAAGCCCCGTACGTACCCCTCGACCTCGACCGCGTCCTTCGCGAAGCCGCCGCTCGGCAGCGACTTCGGCGGGGTGGTCTCGGTGAAGACGGCCGGGTCGCGCGGCGCGGAGCCGTACACGCTCGTACTGGACTTGATCACCAGCCGCTTGATCCGCGGCGACTTCTGGCACGCGCCGAGCAGCTGCATGGTGCCGATGACGTTGGTCTCCTTGACCGACGTACGGCCGCCGGCGCCGAGCGCCGTGCCGGTGACGTCCATGTGGACCACCGTGTCGACGTCGTGTTCGGCGAGCACCTTCGCGATCGTCGGCTGGCGGATGTCCGCCCGGACGAATTCCGCGCCGCCGAGACGGTGCTCGGGCGGCACGGCGTCCACCGCGACCACCCGCTCCACGTCGGGGTCCCGCTGGATGCGGCGGACGAAACGGCCGCCGAGCTGCCGGGCCACACCGGTGACGAGCACGACCTTTCCCAAGACCAGCGCCTTCCCTTCGGTCCTCGCCTGTGCGCCACCGTAGCGGTTGCCTGTTGCGCTGTGATGACCACCGGGTGCAACCACGCGAAAAACGACGTGGCCCCTCCACCGGAACGGTGAAGGGGCCACGCCCGACGCGCATGAAGCCCGTCGCGTACAGCTGCCGCTTACTTCTTGTTGCGACGCTGAACGCGGGTGCGCTTGAGCAGCTTGCGGTGCTTCTTCTTCGCCATCCGCTTGCGCCGCTTCTTGATAACAGAGCCCACGACTACCCTCGCTCACTTCTCGGAACATCCCCGCGCCAGCGGGGATCGGTGCGGGGCGTCTGGGCCCACACGACCTACGTCGGCCTAGCCTACCGGCCCGAGCGCCGAGCTTGTAATCCGAGGGGTACGGGAACCCCCGGGGATCTCTGGGAGATCCCCCGGAGAACTCCCGGCTACGCGGTCTCCACCCCCACGAAGGAGTCCCGGAGGTACTCGTGCACCGCTTGCTCCGGGACCCGGAAGGACCTTCCCACCCGGATCGCCGGCAGATGACCGCTGTGCACCAAGCGGTACACGGTCATCTTCGACACACGCATCACCGAGGCGACTTCCGCCACGGTCAGAAACTTGACCTCGTTGAGAGGCCTCTCGCCTGCAGCCATGACCCACCTGTACCTTCCGCACACGACGCCCACCGGCTTCCCCTCCGGTGACCCTGCGTCGCTGTGCGCTCACTCCCCAGACTAGGGGCGGGTGATGCGAGTGGGGAAGAGGAGCAGCCATCGGCGGCCTACTGTGACAGACACGCTCGATTGAGTACATAGCGCGTGAGCGGGCGGTAGTAGGCGGACCGCACAGCGTCATCGAGCGGAACCGCGACGGACACCCGCCCCTCCGCCTCCCCCACGAACAGCGCCGGATCGTCCGTGTCGGCCAGCCCGATGGCCTCAAGGCCCAGCTGACCAGCCCCGCAGACCCAGCCGTGGTCCCCCACGACGAGCTCAGGAAGCGGCAGGCCGGCGTCGGCCGCGCCCTCCAGAGCGGCCCTGACCGGGAGCGGCGAGTGCGTGTGCGCCCCCGGTTCACGCCCGGCTGCGGGCGCTCCGGGTTCGCGCACGAACGCGACTCCCCGTACGTAGTCGAGGTTGTACGTACGTAGACCGAACCGGGTCGTTATGTCGACACATCGCCCCTGCGACGGGGTGAGGACAAGACATCCCGCCGCCGACATCGCGTCTGCGAGCCCGGCGTAGAACCCGAGCAGCCGGTGCGGATGCCCCGTCCCGAACAGCACCGGAGCCCGCCGCGCCGCCGCCGCCCGCAGCCGCACCGCGAACGCGTCGAGGCCGTGCAGGGTCCGCTCCGGGTCGATGACATCGGGCCCCGTACGGTGCCGTGGGTCGTCCGACACCCCGCACTTGGCCACCATCAGCCGCAGCAGTTCCTGCTCGTCCCAGCGCCGGTCGGGGTGCAGCCCCAGCGTCACCCGCGGATCGCGCGCGGCGAAGAGCCGGTAGCTCCGCAGACTCTCCTCGCGCGAGGTCGACACGGGCCCGGCCAACCTCGCCGCCAACAGATGCGCACGCAACGCCCCGGTACTCAGCACCCTCTCGATGCTGCCGCAGACCCCGCCCGCAAACGTCAAAACCCGCCACAGACACCACAGTTGGCGTAACGCCGCCGCAGACTGTCCGAATGTCCCCGGGTACGGGGCCACGAGGGCCCCGGTAAGGCGCTACGAGGGCCCGGGCGCCCTCCCGGCTCAGGGCAGCAGCCCGCGCAGCGGGAACGCCGCCTTACGAGTGGCGAGGACCGCCTGGTCCAGCCGGTCGGCCGGGTCGTACCCCTCCGACCAGTCCCGCCACCCCACCGGCCACCGGCCGTCCGTCATCCGTCCAGGACCCAGCTGCCGCGTCCGCGCGTACACCTGGTCCTTCCACTCCACCGGGATGACCGACTCCGGCTCCACCGGCGCGTGCGCCGCGATGCCCACCAGATGCGTCCACGACCGCGGCACGACGTCCACCACCGCGTACCCGCCACCGCCCAGCGCGACCCACCGCCCGTCGGCGTACTGGTGCGCCAGGTCGTGGCACGCTTCCTGCACCGCCCGCTGCGCGTCCAGCGACACCGCCAGATGGGCCAGTGGGTCCTCGAAGTGCGTGTCGGCCCCGTGCTGCGTCACCAGGACCTGCGGCCGGAAGTCCGCGATCAGCTCCGGCACCACGGCGTGGAACGCCCGCAGCCAGCCCGCGTCCCCCGTCCCCGCCGGCAGCGCCACGTTCACCGCACCGCCCTCGCCGGCACCCTGCGCACCGGTCTCCTCCGGCCAGCCGGTCTGCGGGAACAGCGTGCGCGGGTGCTCGTGCAGCGAGATCGTCAGAACCCGGGGGTCCTCCCAGAACGCCGCCTGCACCCCGTCGCCGTGATGCACGTCCACGTCCACGTACGCGACCCGCTCCGCACCCAGCTCCAGGAGACGGGCGATCGCCAGCGACGCGTCGTTGTAGATGCAGAACCCGGACGCCGCCCCCGGCATCGCGTGGTGCAGCCCGCCCGCGAAGTTCACCGCGTGCGCGGCCTCCCCGCGCCAGACCGCCTCCGCCGCGCCGACCGACTGCCCGGCGATCAGCGCGGACACCTCGTGCATCCCCGCGAACGCCGGGTCGTCGACCGTGCCCAGCCCGTACGCCTGGTCCGCCGCCCGCGGGTCCGCGGACGCGGCCCGGACGGCCGCCACGTAGTCCTCGCGGTGCACGAGCCGCAGCGTCGAATCGCCCGCCGGCTTCGCCGCCACCACGTCGACCCGCCGGTCCAGCCCGTACGCCCGCACCAGCCCCATGGTCAGCGCGAGCCGTACCGGGTCCATCGGATGGTCGGGACCGAAGTCGTACGCCGTGACAGCGTCATCCCACATCAACAGTGCGCGGCTGCTCATGCCCGCCACCGTATCGGGCCGGTCGCGCGCCGAACGACGTGGCATACACCACCGTCACCAGGACCAACACCATCGGCACGAGCATCGCCCCGCGGTAGCTCCACGCATCGCCGAGCGCCCCCACGAGCGGGGAGCCGATCAGGAAGCCCACGTAATTGAAGACGTTGAGCCGCGCCACGGCCGCGTCGCTGTGCTCCGGGAACAGCCGCCCGGCCGCCGCGAACGTCTGCGGCACGACCACGCTCAGCCCCAGCCCGAGGACCGTGAACCCGGCCATCCCCACCCGGGCGCCCTGCGCCACCGCCACGACGGCGAACCCGACCGCCGCGAGCACCGCCCCGGCACGCACCACGGCCGCCGCACCGAAGCGCCGCACCCCGAAGTCGCCGACCGAACGGCCCAGCAGCGTCGTCACCATGTACGCGTTGTACGGCACGGTCGCCATCTCCTCCGAGCTGTGCAGCACGTCCTGGAGGTATTTCGCCGACCAGTTGGAGACCGTGGAGTCCCCGATGTACGCGAAGGTCATCACGAGACAGAGCGGCATCAGCAACTTGAACGCGACCCCACCCCGCACCTGGGAGTGCCCCGTCCCCTGCGGCGCGGGCTCGCCGTTCACGTACCAGCGGCTGCCGACGAACGCGACCGGCAGCAGCAGCGCCACCACCGGCAGATAGGACGCGAACAGCGACAGGTGCCAGTGCGCCCCCACCCAGGCCAGCGAGGCGCCGGCGATGCCACCGAGGCTGTACGAGGCGTGGAAGCCGAGCATGATGCTCCGCCCGTAAGCCCGTTGGAGGCTCACCCCCAGCATGTTCATGGAGGCGTCCAGAGCGCCCACCGCCAGACCGAAGAGCCCGAGCGCGACGGCCGCGTGCCACAGCTGCGAACCGGCCCCGACGCCCACCAGCGCGAGCAGCACCACCGGCTGCGCCCAGCGCAGCAGCGCCGCCGGCCCGGACCGGGCGACGACCTTCTCGGTCACCACGCTGGCGACTCCGGCCAGGATCGGCACGGCGGCCAGGAAGACGGGCAGCAGCCCGTCCGAGATCCCGTACTGGTCCTGGATCGCCGGTATTCGGGTCACGAGCAGGGCGAAGGTGACGCCCTGAACGAAGAAACTCACCGCGAGGGATCTGCGCCCACCCCGCAACCGCTCATCTGTCATGGCGGCACAGCGTAGGGCCCGGACCTTACTCGTGGGTAGATAGATCACAGGCCCAATCTCGGGGGCAGCTCGTCCATGCGCCCGAAGTACCGTGTGGCCCCGGCCAGCCGCTCGTGCGACGTCATGGCCGTGAACGCGTACACGTCCATCCCGGCGGCCACCGCCGCCTGGACGCCGAGCCGGCTGTCCTCGACTACGACGCACCTCTCGGGCGCCACACCCATCCGCTCGGCCGCGTGCAGGAACAGGTCCGGCGCCGGCTTGCCCCGCCCGACGTCCTGCGCACTGAAGATGTTCTCGTCCCGGAACCAGGCGTCCAGCCCCGTCTTCCGATGCCCGACGCGGATCCGCTCATGGCTCCCGGAGGAGGCGAGGCAGTACGGCACGCCCTCGTCGACGAGCCGCTTCAACACGTCGACGACGCCCGGCACTGGCTCCAACTCCCGTTCGAAGGCAGCGAATGTGCGCGCGTGCAGCGTCTCGTCGAACTCCTCCGGCAACCGCCGCCCGGTCCGCTCGAGAATCAGATCGTGCACCCGGTGCACCGCGGAGCCCATGTAGTCACGCAGGGATTCCTCGTACGAGGTGGGATGCCCGAGCTCGGTGAGATAGCCGGCCAGGATGGTATTGGCGAGCGGCTCACTGTCGACGAGCACCCCGTCGTTGTCGAAGACGACCAGTTCATAGCGCATGAGTTCACCCTAGGCGCCGAAGGATGCCGTAAACGCAGAAAAGCCCCGCACCATAAGGTGCGGGGCTTTCCCACAATGATTGTTCGGCGGCGTCCTACTCTCCCACAGGGTCCCCCCTGCAGTACCATCGGCGCTGAAAGGCTTAGCTTCCGGGTTCGGAATGTAACCGGGCGTTTCCCTAACGCTATGACCACCGAAACACTATGAAGTTGAACTCAACCGGCAAAGGGAGTTCGTTACTTCAGAACTAACACAGTGGACGCGAGCAACTGAGGACAAGCCCTCGGCCTATTAGTACCGGTCAGCTCCACCCATTACTGGGCTTCCACATCCGGCCTATCAACCCAGTCGTCTACTGGGAGCCTTACCCTCTCAAGGAGGTGGGAATACTCATCTCGAAGCAGGCTTCCCGCTTAGATGCTTTCAGCGGTTATCCCTCCCGAACGTAGCCAACCAGCCATGCCCTTGGCAGGACAACTGGCACACCAGAGGTTCGTCCGTCCCGGTCCTCTCGTACTAGGGACAGCCCTTCTCAATATTCCTGCGCGCACAGAGGATAGGGACCGAACTGTCTCACGACGTTCTAAACCCAGCTCGCGTACCGCTTTAATGGGCGAACAGCCCAACCCTTGGGACCGACTCCAGCCCCAGGATGCGACGAGCCGACATCGAGGTGCCAAACCATCCCGTCGATATGGACTCTTGGGGAAGATCAGCCTGTTATCCCCGGGGTACCTTTTATCCGTTGAGCGACGGCGCTTCCACAAGCCACCGCCGGATCACTAGTCCCGACTTTCGTCCCTGCTCGACCCGTCGGTCTCACAGTCAAGCTCCCTTGTGCACTTACACTCAACACCTGATTGCCAACCAGGCTGAGGGAACCTTTGGGCGCCTCCGTTACCCTTTGGGAGGCAACCGCCCCAGTTAAACTACCCATCAGACACTGTCCCTGATCCGGATCACGGACCGAGGTTAGACATCCAGCACGACCAGAGTGGTATTTCAACGGCGACTCCACAACCACTGGCGTGGCTGCTTCAAAGTCTCCCACCTATCCTACACAAGCCGAACCGAACACCAATATCAAACTGTAGTAAAGGTCCCGGGGTCTTTCCGTCCTTCTGCGCGAAACGAGCATCTTTACTCGTAGTGCAATTTCACCGGGCCTATGGTTGAGACAGTCGAGAAGTCGTTACGCCATTCGTGCAGGTCGGAACTTACCCGACAAGGAATTTCGCTACCTTAGGATGGTTATAGTTACCACCGCCGTTTACTGGCGCTTAAGTTCTCAGCTTCGCCCTGTCGAAACAGAGCTAACCGGTCCCCTTAACGTTCCAGCACCGGGCAGGCGTCAGTCCGTATACATCGCCTTACGGCTTCGCACGGACCTGTGTTTTTAGTAAACAGTCGCTTCTCGCTGGTCTCTGCGGCCACCCCCAGCTCAGAGTGCAAGACTCATCACCAGACGTGGCCCCCCTTCTCCCGAAGTTACGGGGGCATTTTGCCGAGTTCCTTAACCATAGTTCACCCGAACGCCTCGGTATTCTCTACCTGACCACCTGAGTCGGTTTAGGGTACGGGCCGCCATGAAACTCGCTAGAGGCTTTTCTCGACAGCATAGGATCATCCACTTCACCACAATCGGCTCGGCATCAGGTCTCAGGCTACGTGCTGTCCGGATTTGCCTAGACAGCGCCCTACACCCTTACCCCGGGACAACCACCGCCCGGGCTGGACTACCTTCCTGCGTCACCCCATCGCTTACCTACTACCACCTTGGGTCAGCGGCTCCACCACTCCCCTTTGCCCGAAGGCTCCGGGGCGGCTTCACGGCCTTAGCATTAATGGGCTCGATATTGGGCGTTTCAAAGCGGGTACCGGAATATCAACCGGTTGTCCATCGACTACGCCTGTCGGCCTCGCCTTAGGTCCCGACTTACCCTGGGCAGATCAGCTTGACCCAGGAACCCTTAGTCAATCGGCGCACACGTTTCTCACGTGTGTATCGCTACTCATGCCTGCATTCTCACTCGTGAACCGTCCACAACTCGCTTCCGCGGCTGCTTCACCCGGCACACGACGCTCCCCTACCCATCACAGCGGGCGTTGGCCCTATTGCTGCAATGACACGACTTCGGCGGTACGCTTGAGCCCCGCTACATTGTCGGCGCGGAATCACTTGACCAGTGAGCTATTACGCACTCTTTCAAGGGTGGCTGCTTCTAAGCCAACCTCCTGGTTGTCTCTGCGACTCCACATCCTTTCCCACTTAGCGTACGCTTAGGGGCCTTAGTCGATGCTCTGGGCTGTTTCCCTCTCGACCATGGAGCTTATCCCCCACAGTCTCACTGCCGTGCTCTCACTTACCGGCATTCGGAGTTTGGCTAAGGTCAGTAACCCGGTAGGGCCCATCGCCTATCCAGTGCTCTACCTCCGGCAAGAAACACACGACGCTGCACCTAAATGCATTTCGGGGAGAACCAGCTATCACGGAGTTTGATTGGCCTTTCACCCCTAACCACAGGTCATCCCCCAGGTTTTCAACCCTGGTGGGTTCGGTCCTCCACGAAGTCTTACCTCCGCTTCAACCTGCCCATGGCTAGATCACTCCGCTTCGGGTCTTGAGCGCGCTACTGAATCGCCCTATTCGGACTCGCTTTCGCTACGGCTTCCCCACACGGGTTAACCTCGCAACACACCGCAAACTCGCAGGCTCATTCTTCAAAAGGCACGCAGTCACGAGACGTGCAAGCACGTCCGACGCTCCCACGGCTTGTAGGCACACGGTTTCAGGTACTATTTCACTCCGCTCCCGCGGTACTTTTCACCATTCCCTCACGGTACTATCCGCTATCGGTCACCAGGGAATATTTAGGCTTAGCGGGTGGTCCCGCCAGATTCACACGGGATTTCTCGGGCCCCGTGCTACTTGGGTGTCTCTCAAGCAAGCCGTACAGATTTCAGCTACGGGGGTCTTACCCTCTACGCCGGACCTTTCGCATGTCCTTCGCCTATCCATACGGTTTCTGACTCGCCTCACAGCCGGCAGACTGTGAAAGAGAGATCCCACAACCCCGCATGCGCAACCCCTGCCGGGTATCACACGCATACGGTTTGGCCTCATCCGGTTTCGCTCGCCACTACTCCCGGAATCACGGTTGTTTTCTCTTCCTGAGGGTACTGAGATGTTTCACTTCCCCTCGTTCCCTCCACATGCCCTATGTGTTCAGGCATGGGTGACAGCCCATGACGACTGCCGGGTTTCCCCATTCGGAAACCCCCGGATCAAAGCCTGGTTGACGGCTCCCCGGGGACTATCGTGGCCTCCCACGTCCTTCATCGGTTCCTGGTGCCAAGGCATCCACCGTGCGCCCTTAAAAACTTGGCCACAGATGCTCGCGTCCACTGTGTAGTTCTCAAGCAACGACCAGCCACCCATCACCCTGCTGCAAGCAGCAAGTTCACTGGGGCCGGCATCGCGAAGGTCGACCGTTACGGCCGTACCCTCAGATACCCAACAACGTGCCAGGCACGAGTCCCGTCCGTGTCGTTCCTTTCCACGCCGAAGCAGTACTGGGAAGACCTTCAGGTCACTCGTGCCAACTAATCAACGTTCCACCCATGAGCTGACCGTGCAGAACGTTTGTCTGCAATCGGTGCTGTGCTCCTTAGAAAGGAGGTGATCCAGCCGCACCTTCCGGTACGGCTACCTTGTTACGACTTCGTCCCAATCGCCAGTCCCACCTTCGACGGCTCCCTCCACAAGGGTTGGGCCACCGGCTTCGGGTGTTACCGACTTTCGTGACGTGACGGGCGGTGTGTACAAGGCCCGGGAACGTATTCACCGCAGCAATGCTGATCTGCGATTACTAGCAACTCCGACTTCATGGGGTCGAGTTGCAGACCCCAATCCGAACTGAGACAGGCTTTTTGAGATTCGCTCCGCCTCGCGGCATCGCAGCTCTTTGTACCTGCCATTGTAGCACGTGTGCAGCCCAAGACATAAGGGGCATGATGACTTGACGTCGTCCCCACCTTCCTCCGAGTTGACCCCGGCGGTCTCCTGTGAGTCCCCATCACCCCGAAGGGCATGCTGGCAACACAGGACAAGGGTTGCGCTCGTTGCGGGACTTAACCCAACATCTCACGACACGAGCTGACGACAGCCATGCACCACCTGTATACCGACCACAAGGGGGGCACTATCTCTAATGCTTTCCGGTATATGTCAAGCCTTGGTAAGGTTCTTCGCGTTGCGTCGAATTAAGCCACATGCTCCGCTGCTTGTGCGGGCCCCCGTCAATTCCTTTGAGTTTTAGCCTTGCGGCCGTACTCCCCAGGCGGGGAACTTAATGCGTTAGCTGCGGCACCGACGACGTGGAATGTCGCCAACACCTAGTTCCCAACGTTTACGGCGTGGACTACCAGGGTATCTAATCCTGTTCGCTCCCCACGCTTTCGCTCCTCAGCGTCAGTAATGGCCCAGAGATCCGCCTTCGCCACCGGTGTTCCTCCTGATATCTGCGCATTTCACCGCTACACCAGGAATTCCGATCTCCCCTACCACACTCTAGCCTGCCCGTATCGAATGCAGACCCGGGGTTAAGCCCCGGGCTTTCACATCCGACGCGACAAGCCGCCTACGAGCTCTTTACGCCCAATAATTCCGGACAACGCTTGCGCCCTACGTATTACCGCGGCTGCTGGCACGTAGTTAGCCGGCGCTTCTTCTGCAGGTACCGTCACTTTCGCTTCTTCCCTGCTGAAAGAGGTTTACAACCCGAAGGCCGTCATCCCTCACGCGGCGTCGCTGCATCAGGCTTTCGCCCATTGTGCAATATTCCCCACTGCTGCCTCCCGTAGGAGTCTGGGCCGTGTCTCAGTCCCAGTGTGGCCGGTCGCCCTCTCAGGCCGGCTACCCGTCGTCGCCTTGGTAGGCCATCACCCCACCAACAAGCTGATAGGCCGCGGGCTCATCCTTCACCGCCGGAGCTTTCCACCCGGGAAGATGCCTTCCCAGGTCGTATCCGGTATTAGACCCCGTTTCCAGGGCTTGTCCCAGAGTGAAGGGCAGATTGCCCACGTGTTACTCACCCGTTCGCCACTAATCCACCCCGAAGGGCTTCATCGTTCGACTTGCATGTGTTAAGCACGCCGCCAGCGTTCGTCCTGAGCCAGGATCAAACTCTCCGTGAATGTTTACCGGTTATCCGGTGACACTCGCGTTGAGCGGAACGTCCGGTCGGAATAGGACCGAACGTTCACAGCGTCCTCGCTGTGTATGTTGCCTACCTGCCACATGGGCCAGTAGGACTTCAAAGGAACCTCGACCATCCGAAGATGGACGGGGTATCAACTAATCTGGCGTTGATTTTTGGCACGCTGTTGAGTTCTCAAGGAACGGACGCTTCCTTCGTACTCACCCTCTCGGGCTTTCCTCCGGGCTTTTCCCTTCGGTCTTGCGTTTCCGACTCTATCAGATCTTTTCGATCCGATTTCCTCGGTGCCTTTCGGCTGCTTTCCGGTCCCTTTCGCTTTCGCTCCGGGCCCTTCCGGCGGTTCCGACTCTATCAGATCCTTTCGGCGTCTGATTCCCAGTCAGCGGGGGTTGTCTTTCCGGCTGTTGGGCCGTTCCGACGAGTGAGACTTTAGCGGATTCCTTGCCTCCGACGCTAATCGGGCGGCACGCGCTCAAACCTTCGAACACGGATTCCTCATTTCGCAAAAGCGCACGGAAAGCATGACGACGCGACGAAGCATCGTTTGCTTGTAGTGGTTCTTGCGGAGTGGCTGTCCGGGGCCGACCGGAGTCGGTGCTCACGTCGGACAACTCGGAGAACACTACGGATCCAGCAAACCGGTGTCAACCCCGGGCATGGGCGCGTACGCTCTCCCCCATGACTACGCATGCGCACACCACCCAGTGGTGGGCCGCCTGACGGCGGCCCGCACTCGCGCATGCACCAAGCGGCCGCCGCCTCGGCGGCCGTTCGCGTATCCCCCTCCCGGGGACCGGCCGCCGGATCGGCGCCACGGACACAGGGAGAACGGACGCGATGAAGCGGACCTTCAGCGGGGTCAAGCCCACCGGGCATCTGACGCTGGGCAACTACCTCGGGGCCGTACGGCGGTGGGTCGAGGTCGACCAGCACCGGTCGGACGCGCTGTTCAGCGTCGTGGACCTGCACGCGCTGACCGTCGAGCACGATCCCGCGCGGGTGCGGCGGCTCAGCCGGCAGGCGGCGACGCTGCTGCTGGCGGCGGGGCTGGACCCGAAGCGGTGCACGGTGTTCGTGCAGAGCCACGTGGACGAGCACGCCAGGCTGTCGTACCTGCTCGAATGCACCGCCACGGACGGGGAGCTGCGGCGGATGATCCAGTACAAGGAGAAGAGCGTCCGGGCTCGCGGGTCCGGGGAGAGCGTGCGGCTGTCGCTGCTCACGTATCCGGTGCTGATGGCGGCGGACATCCTGGCGTACGGGACGGACGAGGTGCCGGTCGGTGACGACCAGCGGCAGCACGTGGAGCTGGCGCGGGATCTCGCGGTCCGGTTCAACCAGCGGTACGGGCACACCTTCACCGTCCCGCGGGCGACGCATCCGGCCGTGGCGGCTCGGGTCATGGATCTGCAGGACCCCGCGTCGAAGATGGGGAAGTCGCACGAGAACGGGGCAGGGATCGTCTATCTGCTCGACGACGCGGACGTGGTGCGGAAGAAGGTCATGCGGGCCGTGACCGACAGTGCGACGGATGTCGCGTACGACAAGGCGGCGCGGCCGGGGGTGGCCAACCTGCTCGAGCTGCTGGCGGCGGCCACCGGTGGGGATCCGGTGGACCTGGCCGGTGGGTACGACTCGTACGGCGCTTTGAAGCGGGACACGGCGGAGGCCGTCGTCGAGCTGCTGCGGCCGGTGCGGGAGCGGCACGCGGAGCTGGCTGCCGAGCCGGGGTACGTGGACGAGGTGCTGCGGGAGGGGGCCGAGCGGGCGCGGGGCATGGCGCGGCCGTGGGTGGACCGGGCCTACCGGGCGATCGGGTTGCTGCCGGCGGCCTGAAGGGAGGCGGCGCGGGCCGGCTCGGCGGCGCGGGCCGGCTCGGCGGCGCGGGCCGGCTCGGCGGCGCGGGCCGGCTCGGCGGCGCGGGCCGGCTCGGCGGCGCGGGCCGCCTCGGCGGCCCGCGCCGGTGTGCGGAAGGCGGTCCGGTAGTCGCGGGGGCTGGTGGCGAGGTGGGTCGCGAAGTGCTGGCGCATCGTGACCTCGCTGCCGAACCCCGCGCGCCGGGCCACTTCGGGCAGGGGGTGGTCGGTCTGTTCGAGGAGCTTCTGGGCCGCGGCGACACGCTGGGAGATGAGCCAGTGGACCGGGGTGGTGCCGGTGGTGGCCTGGAAGTGGCGGGCGAAGGTGCGGGGGGACATGCCGGCGCGGGCGGCCAGGCTCGCGACGGTGTGGGGTTCGTCGAGGTGGGCGAGGGCGTGGGCGCGTACGTCGGCGAGGGCGTCGGCGTCGCGGTCGGCGCGCGGGGTGGGGCGCTCGATGAACTGGGCCTGCGTGCCGGTGCGGAAGGGGGCGGTGACCATGGAGCGGGCGATCGTGGCGGCGGCTTCGGCGCCGTGGGCGGTACGGACCAGGTGGAGGCAGAGGTCGATGCCGGCGGCGACGCCGGCGGCGGTCCAGACGCCGGTGTCCTCGACGAACAGGGCGTCGGGTTCGACCCGGACCAGGGGGTGGCGGGCGCGGAGGCGTTCGGCGAGGGCCCAGTGGGTGACCGCGCGGCGGCCGTCGAGGAGACCGGCGCGAGCGAGGACGAAGGCCCCGGCGCAGAGGGAGGCGACGGGGGTGCCGGCGGCGTGGGCCGCGCGCAGGGTGTCGAGTACGGCGTCGGGGACGGGCGCGTCGGGGTCCTCGATGCCGGGGACGAGGACCAGGTCCGCGTGGGTCGTCCAGGCCAGCCCGTCGTCGGGGGTGAGGCCGAGGCCACCGGTGAGCGGGATGGGGGCGGCCGGGTCGGCGGCGAGGCGGCGGAGTTCGAAGGCGGGGACGCCGCGCGGGGCGCGGTCGCGGCCCCAGACCTCGTTGACGACGGAGACGTCGAACGCGCGGACGCCGGGGAAGCAGAGGAGGGCGATGCGCTGGATGGCCGGGACGGCGGCTGTCGTCACGTGTGGCAGTAAACCATCGATCCTCGGCTTTCCTGCCGCTGGGACAGCGGGCCGCCGGGCAGCAGGATCGAAGGCATGGAGATCACGGAGCACACAGAGATCGCAGCGGACACGGCCCTGGTCGTCGTCGACGTGCAGAAGGGCTTCGAGGACGAGTTCTGGGGCCGGCGGGACAACCCCGGGGCCGAGCGGAACATCGCGGCGCTGATCGACGCCTGGCAGGAGACGGGGCGTCCGGTGGTGTTCGTACGGCACGACTCGCTGCGGGCGGGGTCGCCGTTGGAGCCGGGGACCGAGGGCAACGCGTTCAAGGACTTCGTCGAGGAGCGGCGGGGGAAGGGCTCGGGGCCGGAGCTGCTCGTCACGAAGAGCGTGAACTCGGCGTTCTACGGGGAGCCGGATCTGGACGCCTGGTTGAGGGGGGCCGGCATCGAGCAGATCGTGATCGTCGGGATCCAGACGAACATGTGCAACGAGACGACCGCGCGGATGGGCGGGAACCTCGGGTACGACGTGCTGTTCCCGCTGGACGCGATGCACACCTTCGACCTGGCGGGGCCGTTCGGCTGGTCGCGGTCGGCGGAGGAGCTGACCCGGGCGACGGCGGTGTCGCTGCACGGCGGGCAGTTCGCCCGGGTCGTGACCACGGAGGACGTGCTGAAGGGCGCGGCCCGCTAGGCCAGGGGTCAGCCGTTGCCGGAGGCGAGCTCGCGGCTGCGGTCGCGGGCTGCCTCCAGGGCGGCGATGAGGGCCGCGCGTACGCCGTGGTTCTCCAGCTCGCGGATGGCGCTGATGGTGGTGCCGGCCGGGGAGGTCACCGCCTCGCGGAGCTTGACCGGGTGCTCGCCGCTGTCGCGGAGCATCACGGCGGCGCCGATGGCGGCCTGGACGATCAGGTCGTGGGCCTGGGCGCGGGGCAGGCCGAGGAGGATGCCCGCGTCGGTCATGGCCTCGACGAGGAAGTAGAAGTACGCCGGTCCGGAGCCGGAGAGGGCCGTGGCGGCGTCCTGCTGGGACTCGGGGACGCGCAGGGTCTTGCCGACCCCTCCGAAGATCTCCTCCGCGTGGGCGAGGTGCTCCGGGGTGGCGTGGCTGCCGCCCGAGATCACGGACATGCCCTCGTCGACGAGGACCGGGGTGTTGGGCATGACGCGGACGACGGGGGTGCCCGTGGTCAGCCGCTCCTCGATGAAGGACGTGGGGATGCCGGCGGCGGCGCTGATGACGAGGCGGTCGGCGGCGACGTGCGGGGCGAGTTCGTCGAGGAGCCGGCCCATGTCCTGGGGCTTCACGGCGAGGATGAGGGTGTCGGCGCGCTTGGCGGCGTCGGCGTTGGAGACCGCCTCGACGCCGTAGCGGTCGCGCAGTTCCTGGGCGCGCTCGGAGCGGCGGGCGGTGACGAGCAGGTGGGCGGGGCGCCAGCCGGCGCGGATCATGCCGCTGAGGAGCGCTTCACCGATCTTGCCGGTGCCGAGGACTGCGACGGTCTGGGTCATGGCTCTGTTCACCTCGCCGGAGGGGGTACGTGTCGCCATCCTCGCACCGGCCGAACCGGTGGTGCTTCCGTGTCCGAGGGGCGGTCACGCCGTGCGGCGGCGGAGGGTCGCGGCGCCGAGGGTGAGGACGAGGACGGCGCAGCCGGCGACGACGAGGGCGTCGCGGACGAAGTCGGCGGTGACGTCGGTGTGGCGGAGGACCTCGTTCATGCCGTCGACGGCGTACGACATGGGCAGGACGTTCGAGATCCCTTCGAGGACGGGCTGCATCTGGTCCCGCGCGATGAACAGCCCGCAGAGCAGCAGCTGGGGGAAGATCACGGCCGGCATGAACTGGACGGCCTGGAACTCGGACGCGGCGAAGGCGGAGACGAACAGGCCGAGGGCGGTGCCGAGGAGTGCGTCGAGCAGCGCGACCAGGAGCAGCAGCCAGGGCGAGCCGACGACGTCGAGGCCGAGGAACCACAGGGCGAGGCCGGTGGCGAGCGCGGACTGCACGATGGCGAGGAGCCCGAAGGCGAGGGCGTAGCCGGCGATGAGGTCGCCCTTGGCGAGGGGCATGGCCAGGAGGCGTTCGAGGGTGCCGGAGGTGCGTTCGCGCAGGGTGGCGATCGAGGTCACCAGGAACATCGTGATCAGCGGGAAGATGCCGAGCAGCGAGGCGCCGATGTTGTCGAAGGTCCGCGGGCTGCCGTCGAAGACGTACCGGAGCAGGACGAGCATCACGCACGGGACGAACAGCATGAGGGCGATCGAGCGCGGGTCGTGGCGCAGTTGACGCAGGACGCGGGCGGCGGTGGCGAGTGTGCGGTCCGGGTTCACGGCTGGTGCTCCTCGTGTACGGGACGGGCGGCGTGGCCGGCGGCCTCGGATGCGCGGGCGGCTCCGTCCGCTTCCTCCGCGCGGGCGTCGGCGGCGTCGACGAGGTGGAGGAAGGCCTGCTCGACGGTGGCGGCGTCGTTGCGGCGGCGCAGGTCCTCGGGGGTGTCCTCGGCGAGGATCTCACCCTCGCGCATGAGGAGCAGCCGGTGGCAGCGCTCGGCCTCGTCCATCACGTGCGAGGAGACGAGGAGCGTGGTGCCGCGGTCGGCGGCGATGCGGTGGAAGAGGTTCCACAGGTCGCGGCGCAGGACGGGGTCGAGGCCGACGGTGGGCTCGTCGAGGACGAGGAGTTCCGGCGTGCCGAGGAGGGCTACGGCGAGCGAGACGCGGCTGCGCTGGCCGCCGGAGAGCCGGCCGGCGAGGTCGTGCGCGTGGGAGGCGAGGTCGACGTCGGTGATGGCGCGTTCGACGGCGGTGCGGCGTTCTTCGCGGCGGGCGCGGCCGGGGAAGAGGACGGCGGCGAAGTAGTCGAGGTTCTGGTGGACGGTGAGGTCGTCGTAGACGGACGGGTCCTGGGTGACGTAGCCGATGCGGGAGCGCAGATCGGCGTCTCCGGCGGGCCGGCCGAGTACGTCGAGGGTGCCGGTGACCTTGGCCTGGGTGCCGACGACGGCGCGCATGAGGGTCGTCTTGCCGCAGCCGGAGGGGCCGAGGAGGCCGGTGATCCGGCCCGGCGGGACGGTGAAGTCGATGCCGCGCAGGACGGCGCGGTCGCCGCGTACGACGGTGAGGCCGCGCGCGACGATCGCACCGGTCGCCGGGGCGTCACCGGTTTTATTCATCATGCGATGAATACTGCGCCTGGGGGTGCCGGCCGTCAAGCATCCGGACGGGGCGGGACGGCGACGGAGGTGCGTGCGGGGGGTGCGGGGGGTGGTGCCTACTTCCGCTTGGGCTTCTTGCGCGCGGAGGGGTTGCCGGCCCGGGAGGCGCGGCGCTTCTCGTACTGGGCGCGGGCCGTCTCGTACTCGGTGCGGTGGAGCTGCTCGCCGGGCGCCTCGGTGAGGGAGCGGAAGAAGTACGCGAGGAGGGAGCCGATGAAGCCGATCGCCTTCAGGCTGCGCAGCGACTCCTCGCGGGCCGGGTCGGCCGGGCGGCGGGAGAAGCCC
The DNA here is from genome assembly GCF_033343995.1 of Streptomyces sp. HUAS YS2. NCBI lineage: Bacteria > Bacillati > Actinomycetota > Actinomycetes > Kitasatosporales > Streptomycetaceae > Streptomyces > Streptomyces solicathayae. Next base: position 3,587,900 of record NZ_CP137573.1, read on the forward strand.
TCCCAGGTCTTGCGGAAGGCGATGGCGCTGCAGATCGCGAACATGACGACCACGAGGATGTTCACGAAACCGCCGACCTCGGCGATCTCCAGGCCCTGGTACGCGAAGCGCAGGACCAGGCAGCCTGCGGCCGCGGCCAGCAGCGACCCGACGGCCACGGCGACGCGGCGCAGCCCGTAGTGGCCGTCGTGCCCGACCCAGGTCGTCCCGAAGAAACGGATCTCCTCGGGCTGCGGCCCGGCAGGGGTGCCGGCGGCGGGGGTGCGGGGGCTGTCGTCGTCGCTCACGGGATCGATTATCCCCGTGAGCGACGACGGACGACGGTCAGGCGCAGCGCGGGGCGACGAAGCCGTCGGCGCCGGTCTTCACGTACGCGTCAGAGACGAACTCGCCGTTGCCGATGTTGTCCCAGATGCTCGAGGTGCCGTAGGGACCGGTGACGGTCTGGCCGTACATCTGGCAGCGGATCATCACGTACGCGCCGATCGGCAGGGTCCTCACGATCGCGTACTGGGTCCCCGGGCCGGAGCGGACGTTCACCTGGTACCCCGGGGCGATGGGGTAGCTGGTCGCGGCGGCGGCCATGGAGACCCCGGCCTGGTACGAAGCCGTCTGCGCGGTGGAGACGCCGGCGGCGGAGACGACCAGTCCGAGCGCGGCGAGGGCGCCGGCGGCGAGGGTGGTCGCTCTGTTGCGGAACATGCTTACCTCTTCGTTCTTGTACTCGGTGCCCGGCGCTCAGGAGCAGCGCGGGGCGACGTAGCCGTCGCGGCCGGTCTTCACGTACGCGTCCGAGACGAACTCGCCGTTGGCGATGTTGTCCCAGATGTTCGTGGTGCCGTACGGCCCGGTGATCGTCTCGCCCGGCGTCTGGCAGTAGACGTTCACGTACGAGCCGGGCGGCAGGCTGCGGACGATGCGGTACTTGGTGCCCGGGCCGGAGCGGACGTTCACGCGGGTGCCCGGCGCGATCGGGTAGCGAAGACTCGACGCCGTCGCTTCGGCCGACTCTGCGGACTCGTCAATGGACATGGTTGAACCCCCCGTTCGGATGACGCGCGCAGGCTACCAAGCCATGTCCGGAAACCACGCCTCATGCAATAGGCTCCGTGCGTCGTGCGCGCGCACGAATTGACGGGGAATCACACGGGGTGGGGCAATGCCACCGTTGCGCAGTACCGGCGTCGGCCGGGAAGCGGAGAATCCGGAGTACGCGGGCGAGTACCGGCTCGGCGCCTGTCTCGGGGCGGGCGGCATGGGCGTCGTCCATCTGGCTCGGTCCGCCTCCGGGTTGAGGCTCGCCATCAAGATCGTCCATGAGACCCACGCGTCCGATCCGGAGTTCCGGGCCCGGTTCCGGCAGGAGGTCGCCGCGGCGCGGCGGGTGAGCGGCGCGTTCACCGCGCCCGTCGTCGACGCCGACCCGGAAGCGGAGCGACCCTGGATGGCCACGCTGTACGTGCCCGGGCCGACGCTCGCCGAACAGGTCAAGAGGAGCGGGCCGTTGAGCCCCGCGGAGCTACGGCGACTGACCGCCGGGCTGGCCGAGGCGCTGCGCGACATCCACCGCGCGGGAGTGGTGCACCGGGATCTCAAGCCGGGCAACGTGCTGCTGACGGACAGCGGGCCCAAGGTCATCGACTTCGGCATCTCCCGGCCGTCGGACAGCGATGTGCGCACGGAGACGGGCAAGTTGATCGGCTCGCCGCCGTTCATGGCGCCCGAGCAGTTCCAGCGGCCCCGGGAGGTCGGTCCGGCGGCCGACGTGTTCGCGCTCGGTTCGGTGCTGGTGCACGCGGCGACCGGGACCGGGCCGTTCGACTCGGACAGCCCGTACATCGTCGCGTACCAGGTCGTGCACGACGAGGCCGATCTCACGGGCGTGCCGGAGGAGTTGGCTCCGCTGGTGGCCCGTTGCCTCGCCAAGGAGCCGAGCGACCGGCCCACCCCGGACGAGATCATGGCGGCGCTGAAGCCGCCGTCGTACGAGGCGGCGGCGTTCATCCCCGCGCAGCGGAGGCCGTCGGCGGCGCCGGTGCCGGACCTGGAGACCCGGACGCTCGGAAAGCGCGAATCCGGCAGTGACACCACCGAGGCCGTCGGGGCCGGGCAGCCCACCCGTGCCCTGCGCATACGCCGGTGGCCGCTGGCCGTCGTGGCGGCGTTCGTGGTCACGGCACTCGCGGCGGGCGGCGCCGTCCTCGCCCGGCAGGACGGCGACAGCGTCCCGGAGACCCGGCGGCAGCCGACCGCGGCGCAGTCGGCCGTCGGTTGGCAGACGCACCTGCGGGCGCAGGGCGACGCCGCCCCCAGCTGTGCGGCGTCCGACGGCGGGCTGATCTGCACGGCGCGCGGGATCGGCGCGGCACGACTCGACGCCGCGACCGGCAAGGTCGCCTGGTCGCGACCGGCACGGGTCGAGGACGTCGGCCCGGCGCGCGTGCCCGTGGGCGGGCACGTCGTGACGCTCACCGGCAACCGGCTCACCACCTTCGACGCGCGCACCGGCCGACCCGGCTGGAGCGCGGACGCCACGGGGTACTTCGCCGACGCGGTGCCCTGCGGGGACGTCCTGCTCCTCGGTTCGGCCTCCGGCACGGTGACGGGCCTGGACGGCGCGACGGGGAAGCCGCTCTGGCGGCACCCGCTGCGCGGGCACTCGGCCCCGCGCCTCGGCCCGTACGACGCCGCGACCGGGCTCGTCCACCTCTTCGAGGAGTCGGCCGGCGGACGCACCCTGATCACCTCCGTACGGGCGCGGACCGGCGAAGTCGTCCACCAGCGGCGCCTGGCCGGCGAGCTCACTCCGGCCGCGCTCGGCGAGGACGGGACCGTGGTCCTGACCTCTCGGGGCGCCGGTTCGCAGGTCGACGCGGTCGTCCGCTACGACCCGGCGCTCCGGACCTCGAACCGGGTGCGGCTGCCGTCCCTCCTGGAGAACCCAGGCGTCGCCGTGCGGGGCAGCGTGGTCTATCTGCTCGACCGCGTGGGCACGCTCGTCGCCGTCGACACCGCCGCCGAGGGCGGGCGGGACCTGTGGCAGCTGGAGACGGCGGCCGGTCAGGTCTCCTCCCCGGTGATCGGACCCGATGGGCGGCTGTACCTCTCCGCGGCCGACGGGCGGCTCGTCGCCGTCGACACCGGGCGCGGAGCGCTCCTCGGCCAGACGAAGCCCCGGCTGCCCGGTGGGCGGCTCCGGTACGCCTCCGCCCTGTCCGCCCCCGTCGTCCTGGGCCCCCTCGTCGTCGCCACCGCCCCCGACGGATCCGTCTTCGCCGTAGGCGCGGCCGACCCCGCGGCCTGGTGAACGAACGACGGCGGGGCGTGAGTGGCTGTGCCGCTCACGCCCCGCCGTCGTCAACGCGTCAGCCGAGCTTCGTCACGTCCCGGACCGCGCCCTTGTCCGCGCTCGTGGCCATCGCCGCGTACGCGCGCAGGGCCGCCGAGACCTTTCGGTCGCGGTTCTTCGGGGCGTAGACGCCGCCGAGGGCCTCGCGGCGGGCGGCCAGGGTGGCCTCGTCGACGAGGAGTTCGATCGAGCGGGACGGGATGTCGATGCGGATCCGGTCGCCGTCCTCGACGAGGGCGATCGTGCCGCCGGACGCCGCCTCCGGGGAGGCGTGGCCGATGGAGAGGCCCGAAGTGCCGCCGGAGAAGCGGCCGTCGGTGACCAGGGCGCAGGCCTTGCCCAGGCCTCGGCCCTTCAGGTACGAGGTCGGGTAGAGCATCTCCTGCATGCCGGGGCCGCCCTTGGGGCCCTCGTAGCGGATGACGACGACGTCGCCCTCCTTGACCTGCTGCATGAGGATCTTCTCGACGGCCTCGTCCTGCGACTCGCAGACGACGGCCGGGCCCTCGAAGGTCCAGATCGACTCGTCGACGCCGGCCGTCTTCACGACGCAGCCGTCCACCGCCAGGTTGCCCTTGAGGACCGCCAGGCCGCCGTCCTTCGAGTACGCGTGGGCCACGTCGCGGATGCAGCCGCCGGCCGCGTCGGTGTCGAGGGACTCCCAGCGCTCGGACTGCGAGAAGGCGGTGGCGGAGCGCTTGCAGCCGGGGGCCGCGTGCCACAGCTCGACGGCCTCGGGCGACGGGGAGCCGCCGCGGACGTCCCAGGCGTCGAGCCATTCCTTGATGCTGCGGGAGTGGACGGTGTGGACGTCCTCGTTCAGGAGGCCGCCGCGGTACAGCTCGCCGAGGATCGCGGGGATGCCGCCGGCGCGGTGCACGTCCTCCATGTAGTACGTGCCGCCGGGGGCCACGTTCGGGGCGACCTTCGCGAGGCAGGGGACGCGGCGCGAGACCTCGTCCATGTCGGCCAACCCGTAGTCCAGCTCGGCCTCCTGCGCGGCGGCGAGCAGGTGCAGGATCGTGTTGGTGGAGCCGCCCATGGCGATGTCGAGGGCCATGGCGTTCTCGAACGCGGCGCGGGTGGCGATGTTGCGGGGCAGGACGGAGGCGTCGTCCTCGTCGTAGTACCGCTTCGTCAGCTCGACGACCGTGCGGCCGGCGTTCTCGTACAGCGCCTTGCGGGCGGTGTGCGTGGCGAGGACGGAGCCGTTGCCCGGCAGGGAGAGGCCGATGGCCTCGGTGAGGCAGTTCATCGAGTTGGCGGTGAACATGCCGGAACAGGAGCCGCAGGTCGGACAGGCGTTCTCCTCGATGCGGAGCATGTCCTCGTCGGAGACCTTGTCGTTGACGGCCTCGGACATCGCGTCGACCAGGTCGAGCGTGCGGACCGTGCCGTCGACCAGGGTGGCCTTGCCGGCCTCCATCGGGCCGCCGGAGACGAAGACCGTCGGGATGTTGAGGCGCAGCGCGGCCATCAGCATGCCGGGGGTGATCTTGTCGCAGTTGGAGATGCAGATCAGGGCGTCGGCGCAGTGCGCCTCGACCATGTACTCGACGCTGTCCGCGATCAGGTCGCGGGAGGGCAGCGAGTAGAGCATGCCGCCGTGGCCCATCGCGATGCCGTCGTCGACGGCGATGGTGTTGAACTCGCGCGGGATGCCGCCCGCCTCGGTGATCGCGTCGGAGACGATCCGGCCGACCGGCGCCAGGTGGGTGTGGCCGGGCACGAACTCGGTGAAGGAGTTGGCGACGGCGATGATCGGCTTCCTGCCGATGTCCGCGCCCGGTACACCGGAGGCGCGCATAAGGGCGCGTGCGCCCGCCATGTTGCGGCCGTGGGTGACTGTGCGGGACCTCAGCTCGGGCATCGTCGCTCGCTCCTCAGTGATGGATGTGCTTGATGTCGAGCGTACGCTCCGGCTCCAAGATCCGGACAACGCGTCCGTATCGCGGACGGGCTGTTCAGCTTTCGGTCAGCGGACGCGTCAGGCTTCCGTGAGGTAGCGCTGAAGGGTCGGGGCGACCATCGCGACGATCTCCTCGGTGTCCACCGAGGCCAGCGGCTCCGCCTTGATCACGTACCGCAGGATCGCGATGCCGATCATGTGCGAGGCGGCCAGCTCCGCGCGGAACGTCGGGTTCGGCACGTCCAGCTCCGAGGCCACCCGTTCGAGGAGCCGGCGCAGTACGAAGCCGCGCAGCACCTTCGCCGCCGCCTCGTACGTCAGCGCCGAGCGGATGATCGCGAGCAGCGGGGCGCGGGTCGCCGGGTTCTCCCAGACCCCTATGAAGTAGCGGGCCAGCCGCTCCCCGATGCCCTCGGTCCCCGCGCCGAGGATCACCGGGATCGCCAGCGCCGGTTCGAAGGACACCTCGATCGCCGCCGCGAAGACCTCGTCCTTGGTGCCGAAGTAGTGGTGGACGAGCGCCGCGTCGACGCCGGCCGCCTTCGCGATGCCGCGCATGGACGTCTTGTCGTAGCCCCGCTCGGCGAACTGCGTACGGGCCGCCTCCAGGATCCGCTCGCGGGCTCCGGGGCCGCTGTCCTCGGCGGTACGGGACGGGCGGCCGCGCCTGCGGGGGGCCTGCTCCGTCATGAGCCGGGCGTCCGGGACGGCCGGGAGGCCGAGGACGCGAGGTGGAGCCGGGTGAAGGCGAGGGCCTCGGCGAGGTCGGCCTCACGTTCGGCGGCGGACATCGCGCGCCGGGTGTTGACCTCGATGACGACGTGCCCGTCGAAGCCGCTGACGGCCAGCCGCTCCAGGAGTTCGGCGCAGGGCTGGGTGCCGCGGCCGGGCACCAGGTGCTCGTCCTTGGCGGAGCCCCGGCCGTCGGCGAGGTGGACGTGGCCGAGTCGGTCGCCCATCCGGTCGACCATCGCCAGGGCGTCGGTGCGGGCCGTCGCGGTGTGCGACAGGTCGACGGTGTAGTGCCGGTAGTCGTCCTTGGTGACGTCCCACTCGGGGGCGTACGCGAGCATCTCGCGATCGCGGTACCGCCAGGGGTACATGTTCTCGACGGCGAACCGTACGTCCGTCTCGTCGGCCATCCGCCAGACGCCGGTGACGAAGTCGCGCGCGTACTGGCGCTGCCAGCGGAACGGCGGGTGGACGACGACGGTGGACGCGCCGAGCTTCTCGGCCGCCGCCCGGGCGCGCTGGAGCTTGACCCACGGGTCGGTGGACCAGACGCGCTGGGTGATCAGGAGACAGGGGGCGTGCACGGCCAGGATCGGGACCTGGTGGTAGTCCGAGAGCCGGCGCAGCGCCTCGATGTCCTGGCTGACCGGGTCGGTCCACACCATGACCTCGACACCGTCGTAGCCGAGGCGCGCGGCGACCTCGAAGGCCGTCGCCGTCGACTCCGGATAGACCGAGGCCGTCGACAGGGCGACCTTCGCATCCGGGACGCGCACCACTGGTTCTGCCACGAAGGACAGGGTACGGGCAGCCCCTGCCCGGCGGGCATGTGGTTCCGGCCACGGCCCCCGGTGCGGGGCGGCCCGCTACTCCTCCGGCAGGTGGTCCAGACGGCGCAGGATCACGCCCTCGCGCAGCGCCCAGGGGCAGATCTCCAGGGCGTCCACGCCGAAGAGGTCCATCGCGCCCTCGGCCACCAGAGCGCCCGCCAGGAGCTGCGGGGCGCGGCCCTCGGAGACGCCGGGCAGCGCCGCGCGCTCCCCCGCGCTCATCGCGGCGAGGCGCGGCACCCACTCCTCCAGAGCGGCACGACCGAGGAACCGCTGCACGTACAGGCCCTCGCCGGAGCCCGGGGCGCCGGCGATCCGGGCGAGCTGCTTGAAGGTCTTGGAGGTGGCCACGACGTGGTCGGGGCGGCCGAAGCGGGTGAACTCGCCGACGGTCCGGGCGATCTGGGCGCGTACATGACGGCGCAGCGTCCGTACGTCGTCGGTCTCCGGCGGGTCGCCCGGGAGCCAGCCCGCGGTCAGCCGGCCCGCGCCCAGCGGCAGCGACACCGCCGCGTCGGGCTCCTCGTCGATGCCGTACGCGATCTCCAGCGAGCCGCCGCCGATGTCGAGCAGCAGCAGCTTGCCCGCGGACCAGCCGAACCAGCGGCGCGCGGCCAGGAAGGTGAGCCGGGCCTCCTCCTCGCCGGTGAGGACCTGGAGGTCGATGCCGGTCTCGGTCTTGACCTGGGCGAGCACGGCGTCGGCGTTGGACGCCTCGCGGACCGCGGAGGTGGCGAACGGCAGCATCTCCTCGCAGCCCTTGTCCTCGGCGACCCGCACCGCGTCGGCGACCGTGGCGATGAGCCGCTCGACACCGGCCGGGGCGATCGCCCCCTGCCCGTCGAGCAGCTCGGCCAGGCGCAGCTCCGCCTTGTGCGAGTGGGCGGGCAGCGGCCGGGCACCGGGGTGCGCGTCCACCACGAGGAGGTGCACTGTGTTCGAACCGACGTCGAGGACTCCGAGTCTCATGGACGGAACGCTACTGCGCCCGCCCGCATACGCTTGCTGTGTGCCAAAGACGAAAAAGGCGAAGCCGGGCAAAGACAGCGCCAAGGCCGGCAAGACTCCCAAGAACCCCGACGCGGCCCTGAAGGCGGCGAAGGCGGGTGCGCGTGCCGCCGAGCCGGACGAGAAGGGCCTGGACTTCCCCCGTGCCTGGGTCGAGTTCCCGGACCCGGCGGACGACGAGCAGGTCTTCCGCTGCGACCTGACCTGGCTGACCTCGCGCTGGACCTGCATCTTCGGCAGCGGCTGCCAGGGCATCCAGGCGGGCCGCGCCGACGACGGCTGCTGCACGCTGGGCGCCCACTTCTCCGACGAGGACGACGAGCAGCGGGTCGCCTCGTACGTGGACCGGCTGACGCCGGAGCTGTGGCAGTTCCACGACGTCGGCAAGGAGACGGGCTGGGTGCAGCTCGACGAGGACGGCGAGCGGCAGACCCGGCGCTGGGACGGCTCCTGCATCTTCCAGAACCGGCCGGGCTTCGCCGGCGGTGCGGGCTGCTCGCTGCACATCCTGGCCCTGAAGGAGGGCAAGGAGCCGCTGGAGACCAAGCCGGACGTCTGCTGGCAGCTGCCGGTGCGGCGCACGTACGACTGGATCGACCGGCCGGACGACACCCGGATCCTGCAGGTGTCGATCGGCGAGTACGACCGCCGGGGCTGGGGCCCCGGCGGCCACGACCTGCACTGGTGGTGCACCTCGGCGACGTCGGCGCACGGCGCGGGCGAGCCGGTGTACGTCACGTACCGGCCGGAGCTGACGGAGCTGATGGGCAAGGCGGCGTACGACGTGCTGGTGGAACTGTGCGAGGCGCGGCTCGCCTCCCAGCTGCCGCTGGTGGCGCCGCACCCGGCGGACCCGGTCGGCCGGGAGCTCTAGGTCCTGGACGGCTAGGACGACGACGGGGACTGCGGGCCTCCCGAGGTCCCCGGGTCGCCGGAGGACGGTGGCGGGTCGTCCGACGGGGCCGGGTCCCCGGTCGGCGCCGGGCCCGTCGGACCGGGGCCGGGGTCCGTCGGCGTCGGGTCGGTGGGGCCGGGGTCGCTCGGGCCGGGGTCCGTGGGCGACGGGTCGGTCGGACCGGGATCGCTCGGGCCCGGATCGCTCGGGCCGGGGTCGCTCGGACCCGGATCGCTGGGACCGGGATCGCCGGGGCCCGGATCGCTCGGGCCGGGGCCGGAGGCCCCGTGGCCGTCGATCTTCAGGACCGCGCCCGAGGGCTGCACGCCCACCCGGGCGCTCCACGCGCCGGACGGCTCGCGCGCGTGGTCCACGGAGATGTACAGGGTGACGGACTCGCCGGGTCGCAGGGTGCCGGACGACCGGCTCACGTACAGCCAGGGCGCGTCCGACCACAGCGACCAGGCGACGGGCGAGCCGCCGGAGGCGGTGAGGGTGAGCACCGTCGTGTCGCCGGAGGAGCGGGCGGCGACCGTGAGCCGGCCGGGGCCCGGCTGCCCGGGGGCAGCGGGACCGGCGGGCGCGCCGGGGTCGATGACCTCGACGGACACGTCCGGGGACCGGCTGCCGCGAGTGAAGCGGGGGTCGGGCCGGGTGCTCGCGTTGCCCGCGTTCTCGTAGCGGTCGTACCCGTCGTCGCGGCCTTCGCCGCCCTCGTCCTCACTCGCGGTCACCGCGCCGCCGTCGCGGCCCTCCCCGGTCAGCGGCGCGCCGCGGTACGCCGCCCACAGCGCGAGCACCGGGGCCGCGACCACGGCGGCGACCACGGTCGTGGTCACCGCGCGGGCCCGCATCCGGTCGCGCCGGGCGGCGTGGTCCTTGGGGTCGAGCGGGAAGCCGGTGGGGCCGAACCGCGGGGCGCCGGCCCGGGCGCGCGGGACGTGCAGCATCGCCACGTACGCGGCGGCCCGCGGCGCCTCGATCAGCGGCAGGGCCTCCCGGCCGACCGTGGCGCCGGGCCAGGGGGCGGCCGCGCCGGCCCGCTCGGCGACCCGGCGGCAGCGCGGGCAGTCGTCGACGTGCCGGACCAGTTCGGTGCGCAGGGCGGCGGAGAGCAGCACCTGGTGGTCGTCGGTGAGCCGGGCGACGGTCGGGCAGGTGCCGGTCTCGACGACGGCGAGGGCGGCCCGGGTGCGCTCGACCTCGCAGGCGGCGGAGGCCAGCAGTTCGCGGGCGGCCAGGGCGTCCAGGCCGAGGACGGCGGCGACCTGCTCGCGGCTCAGGCCGTGCCGGACGGCGAGCTCCAGGGCCTCGCGCTGCTCGGGCGTGGTGCCGGCCGCCTCCGGCCAGGCGAGCCGGGCCAGTTCGGCGCGGCGGCGCTCGGCGGTCTCCTCGGAGACCTTCGGCGGGCGGGCCGGGACGGTAGCGGGACGGCCTGTGTGCGCGCCCTGCCGCTTGCCGCGCTGCTCGGCGAGGCTGCGCAGACAGGCCCAGCGGGCGAGCGCGTACAGCCAGGCCCGGCGGCCCTCCTCGTCGTCGGGGCAGCGCGGGTGCCGGCGCTCGGCGACGGCCAGGACGTCGCCGAGGACGGCGGTGGCCGTGTCGTGGTCGTGGAGCACGGAGAGGCAGTACGTGAACAGGCCGTCGAGGTACTCCTCGTAGCGGGCGGGCGGGCGCTGGCCGAGCGTGCGGGGGCCTTCGTCGTCGCGCCGGTGCGCCCGGTGTGCGCCGGTGGTGTGGGTGGGGGGATCCAGCCTGCTGCTCGTCACCCGGCGACGGTAGGCAGTGGAGAGTGGGCCGTTCGTACCGCTTGAACACTTTTAATCCTTACGGGTGAACGTATCCCTCAAAAGGGGACACGATTCCGTCAGGAGGCGTCCGGACCGGCGTTGTCGGTGCGGCCCGTTACGGTGTGGCCCATGGCTGCCCGTACGAAATCCGCCAAGGACCGGCCGTCCTACCGCTGCACCGAATGCGGTTGGACGACCGCCAAATGGCTCGGCCGCTGCCCCGAATGCCAGGCCTGGGGAACGGTCGAGGAGTACGGCGCGCCCGCCGTCCGCACGACCGCCGCCGGCCGGGTCTCCACGGCCGCGCTGCCCATCGGCCAGGTCGACGGCCGGCAGGCCACGGCCCGCACCACCGGCGTCGACGAGCTCGACCGGGTGCTCGGCGGGGGCCTGGTGCCCGGCGCCGTCGTGCTGCTCGCCGGCGAGCCGGGCGTCGGCAAGTCCACGCTGCTGCTCGACGTCGCCGCGAAGGCGGCGAGCGAGGCGCACCGCACGCTCTACGTGACGGGCGAGGAGTCCGCGAGCCAGGTCCGGCTGCGTGCCGACCGGATCGACGCGCTGAGCGACCACCTCTACCTGGCCGCCGAGACGGACCTGTCGGCCGTCCTCGGCCATCTCGACGAGGTCAAGCCGTCGCTGCTGATCCTCGACTCGGTGCAGACGGTCGCCTCCCCGGAGATCGACGGCGCGCCGGGCGGCATGGCGCAGGTCCGCGAGGTCGCCGGGGCGCTGATCCGCGCCTCGAAGGACCGCGGCATGTCCACGCTGCTGGTCGGCCACGTGACGAAGGACGGCGCGATCGCCGGTCCGCGGCTGCTCGAGCACCTGGTCGACGTCGTACTGCACTTCGAGGGCGACCGGCACGCCCGGCTCCGCCTGGTCCGCGGCGTGAAGAACCGGTACGGGGCGACCGACGAGGTCGGCTGCTTCGAGCTGCACGACGAGGGGATCACGGGCCTGGCCGACCCGTCGGGGCTGTTCCTGACCCGGCGCGACGTGGCCGTGCCCGGCACCTGCCTGACGGTGACCCTGGAGGGCCGCCGGCCGCTGGTGGCCGAGGTGCAGGCTCTGACGGTCGACTCGCAGATCCCTTCGCCGCGCCGGACCACCTCGGGCCTGGAGACCTCCCGGGTCTCGATGATGCTGGCGGTCCTGGAGCAGCGCGGCCGGATCAGCGCGCTCGGCAAGCGGGACATCTACTCGGCCACGGTCGGCGGCGTGAAGCTGTCCGAGCCCGCCGCCGACCTGGCGATCGCGCTCGCGCTGGCCTCGGCGGCCAGCGACACCCCGCTGCCGAAGAACCTGGTCGCGATCGGCGAGGTCGGCCTCGCGGGCGAGGTCCGCCGGGTCACCGGCGTGCAGCGCAGGCTGGCCGAGGCGCACCGGCTGGGCTTCACCCACGCCCTGGTGCCGGGCGACCCGGGCAAGGTGCCGCCGGGCATGAAGGTGACGGAGGTCGCGGACATGGGCGACGCCCTGCGGGTCCTCCCGCGCAGCCGCCGGGCCCCGAAGGCGGAGGAGCCGACGGGCTAGGGGACGCGGACGGGCAGGGCGGCGCGGGCCACGGTGGGGCGCGTGCTCCGGCGCCCGGGCGGGCGTTCGAACGGGCCTCCGGAGGGCGTGCACGGGGCATGGCCCGGGCACGGACGGGGCAGAAGTTCGCGCGGGTTGCTGGGGCGAATCGGCTCGCGGCGAACCGGGGCGGGGCGGGGTCGCTAGACTTTGCCCTGGTCTCGCCCATCCGTACGAGCCGGAGGAGTGCAGTGGCAGCCAAGGACAACGAAGCACTGATGCGTGCGTCGCTCAGCGCCGTCGCCCCCGGCACCGCCCTGCGTGACGGTCTCGAACGCATTCTGCGGGGCAACACGGGCGGTCTCATCGTCCTCGGCATGGACAAGACCGTCGAGTCGATGTGCACCGGCGGCTTCGTGATCGACGTCGAGTTCACCGCCACCCGGCTGCGCGAGCTGTGCAAGCTCGACGGCGCCATCGTCCTGGACAAGGACATCACCAAGATCCTTCGGGCGGGTGTGCAGCTCGTCCCGGACGCGTCCATCCCGACCGAGGAGACCGGCACCCGGCACCGCACCGCCGACCGCGTCTCCAAGCAGTGCAACTTCCCGGTCGTCTCCGTCTCCCAGTCCATGCGCCTGATCGCGCTGTACGTGGACGGCGAGCGCCGGGTCCTGGAGGAGTCGGCGGCGATCCTGTCCCGCGCCAACCAGGCCCTGGCGACCCTGGAGCGGTACAAGCTCCGGCTCGACGAGGTCGCCGGCACGCTCTCCGCCCTGGAGATCGAGGACCTGGTGACCGTACGGGACGTCACCGCGGTCGCCCAGCGCCTGGAGATGGTCCGCCGGATCGCCACCGAGATCGCCGAGTACGTGGTCGAGCTCGGCACCGACGGCCGACTGCTCTCGCTCCAGCTCGACGAGCTGATCGCGGGCGTGGAGCCCGAGCGCGAGCTGGTCGTCCGCGACTACGTGCCCGAGCCGACGGCCAAGCGCTCCCGCACGGTCACCGAGGCGCTCACGGAGCTCGACGCGCTCAGCCACGCCGAGCTGCTCGAACTGCCCATCGTGGCGCGGGCCCTCGGCTACACCGGCTCCCCGGAGACGCTCGACTCGGCGGTCTCGCCGCGCGGTTACCGGCTCCTGGCGAAGGTGCCGCGGCTGCCGGGCGCGATCATCGAGCGGCTCGTCGAGCACTTCGGCGGACTGCAGAAGCTGCTCGCGGCGAGCGTCGACGACCTGCAGACGGTGGACGGCGTCGGCGAGGCGCGGGCCCGCAGCGTCCGCGAGGGCCTGTCCCGGCTGGCCGAGTCCTCGATCCTCGAACGGTACGTGTAGCCCTCGTACGGGCCCCGGATCCGGCCCCTCGCGGGCCGGATCGGCTTCAGTCCTTCGCCAGTGTGAAGGACGCCGGCAGGACCGTCGTCCCCGGGAAGGCCGCCTCGACCAGGTACGTGCCGGGGGCCGCCGTGCCCGCCGGCGGGGTCGCGCACAGCGGGGCGCTCGGCCGCCGGTCCCACTGGACGGTGTGCGTCACCGACGTGCCCGCCGGGATCCGCAGGAACACACCGGCTGCCGGACGCGGGCAGTCCTTCGAGGACCAGACCTCGTCGTCCTGGGCGTCACTGATGGTCAACACCGCGCTCTTCGGCCCGAAGTCGGCCTTGCACTCGGCTGCCGAGGTGTTGCGGGCGATCAGCTCGAAGCCGGGCTTCTCGCCCTGCTCGTAGGACACCTTCAGGCTCCGCAGCGTCAACTTCAGTGCTCCGGGAGCGCAGTTCGGCAGCGGAGAGGTGGCCGGAACCTGCTGGGCCGCGTTCGCTCCGCCCGCGCCGCCGGCGCCGCCACCGTTCGTGGTGTCGCCGTTCTTGCCGTCGCCGCCGGCGGAGCCGCCGGTGTCCGCGTCGCCCGATCCGTCGCCGCCCGAGTCTCCCGACTCGTCGCGCCCGCCCGGCTGTTCACTGATGGCGGGACCGGAGGAGGACGGGCCGGGGGTGATCGAGGGCGCCGGAGAAGCGCCGTTGGCGCCGTCACTCGGGCTTTTCCCGCCGCTGCCACCGGAACTGACGGCCCATAGGGCGAGCGCCGCCAGCAGCGCCATCAGGCACAGCGCGACCGCCCTCCGTCGCCAGTAGATGGAGGAGGGAAGCGGCCCGACCGGATTGCGCAGAGATCCCACGGCACGAACCTTACGAGAGATCGCGGCCGACTCCCGCCCCACCCGCCGCCCCAGCGCCAAGTTTTGCCGATGATCACATACCGGAAAGAGGCCGGAGGACGACCCCGCCCCGGCTCCAACGGCCCGCGGAACTCCGGACGGAGGCCCCACCGACCGACGGCCCGCCGCGACCCTCGGCACGGCCCGCCGTGACGGCACCGGCCGACCGCCACGCCGGTGGTGTCGTGGTGCGCGGGGCGCGGGCCCCGGCAGCACGCCCCCGTGCGCCCCGAGGGTGTGCGGGACCGGCCCCTGTGGACGTGCCAGGATCGGAGGTGCCATGACTTCCACCGACGCCCCCGCCCCCGTGCCCCAGTCCGCCCCCGCGCCGGACGGGCTCCCCGAGCCCGCCGCGCTCCACACCCCCGTCCTCGCCTGGTTCGACCGGCACGCCCGGGACCTGCCCTGGCGGCGCCCCGAGGCGGGCGCCTGGGGCGTGATGGTCAGCGAGTTCATGCTCCAGCAGACCCCGGTCGTCCGGGTCCTGCCGGTGTACGAGCAGTGGCTCGCCCGCTGGCCCCGCCCGGCGGACCTCGCCGCCGAGGCGCCCGGCGAGGCCGTGCGCGCCTGGGGCCGGCTCGGCTACCCGCGGCGCGCGCTGCGGCTGCACGGCGCGGCCGTGGCCATAACGGAGCGGCACGGCGGCGACGTCCCGAGCGACCACGCGCAGCTGCTCGCGCTGCCGGGGATCGGCGAGTACACGGCGGCGGCGGTGGCCTCCTTCGCGTACGGGCAGCGGTACCCGGTCCTGGACACCAACGTCCGCCGGGTCTTCGCCCGGGCCGCGACCGGCATCCAGTACCCGCCGAACGCGACGACCGCGGCGGAGCGCCGGCTCGCGCGGGCGCTGCTGCCGGACGACGAGGGGACGGCGGCGCGCTGGGCGGCGGCCTCGATGGAGCTGGGCGCGCTGGTGTGCACGGCGAAGAACGAGGACTGCGGGCGCTGCCCGATCGCCGACGCGTGCGCCTGGCGGCTGTCCGGCAAGCCGGCACACGACGGGCCGCCGCGCCGGGGCCAGACGTACGCGGGCACGGACCGGCAGGTGCGCGGCAAGCTGCTGGCCGTGCTGCGCGAGGCGGTCGTGCCGGTCCCGCAGGCCGAGCTCGACGCGGTCTGGAACGAGCCGGTGCAGCGAGCCCGGGCCCTGGACGGACTGGTCGCCGACGGCCTGGTGGAACCCCTCCCGGACGGCCTGTACCGCCTCCCGCTGACCTGACGGCGGCCGGGGCGACGCGGATGCGGCGCCGCACCGGAAGTCGAACCGGAAGTCGAAGCAAAGAGTCCTACCCCGAATCGCTGTTACAAAACCGATGGCCAGCCGTGCGTCCTCCGACGGCTCGTTCGGACAGCCCCGTGACAACCGCTCCGTAGCGTCCTCGCCATACGGAAAACGGGTGGTCACGGGGATGATCCGGGGAACGGAGGCGGTTCGGATGGCGCACGGCGAGGTGCTCGACTTCGAGGAGTACGTACGCACGCGGCAGGAGGCCCTGCTGCGCAGCGCCCGCCGGCTCGTCCCGGACCCGGTGGACGCGCAGGACCTGCTGCAGACCGCGCTGTTCCGCACGTATGGCCGTTGGGACGGCATCGCGGACAAGTCGCTCGCCGACGCGTACCTTCGCCGGGTGATGATCAACACGCGCACCGAGTGGTGGCGCGCCCGCAAGCTGGAGGAGGTGCCCACCGAGCAGCTGCCCGACGACGCGTCCGTCGACGACGCCACCGAGCAGCACGCGGACCGGGCCCTGCTGATGGACATCCTGAAGGTCCTCGCGCCCAAGCAGCGCAGCGTCGTCGTGCTGCGTCACTGGGAACAGATGAGCACCGAGGAGACCGCCGCGGCGCTGGGCATGTCGACCGGTACGGTGAAGAGCACGCTCCACCGGGCACTGGCGCGACTCCGCCAGGAGCTGGAGAGCCGCGACATCGACGCGCGGGCGCTGGAGCGGAACGACCGACGGGACGAACGGGGGCAGGAGCGGTGCGCGGCCTAGGGCGCAGATCCGGTACGAGCGGCGGCGGGCCGGCGGCGATCGCCGCGCTGGCCGCCGCCGGCCTGTTCCTGACCGCCTGCTCGACCGGCGGCACCGGCTCCCGCGACGAGGGCGCCGCGCGCGCCGACGCGAGCACGCCGAGCAGCTCCGTGGCCTCCCCCGGCCCGTCCACGGGCACCGGGTACACCAGCACGGACCGGCCGGACCCGATCGCGCTGCTCAAGGCGGACCCGAAGATCGGCAACCGGATCAAGGAGAGCGTGAAGCCCTGCTCGGCGGACACGTACCCGGTGGACGCCTCGTACGGGAACCTGACCGGCGGCGCCGCGCCGGACGTGGTCGTGAACGTGATGACCTGCGGCGACGCGGTCGGCATCGGTACCTACGTGTACAGGAAGGCCGGGGCGGACCAGGAGTACGCGAACGTCTTCAAGGCCGAGGACGCGGCGGTGTACGCGACGATCGACCGGGGCGACCTGATCGTCACCAAGCAGATCTACGCCAAGGGCGATCCGGTCGCGTACCCGTCCGGCGAGGATGTGCTCACGTACCGCTGGGCGGGGAACAAGTTCACCCAGCACGACTGGGTGCACAACGAGTTCAGCAAGGCGGTCGGCGACGGCGGCATCGACGGTCCGGCAACGGCCGCCCCCAGCAACTGAGAACGAGCGAGAACCGAGGAAGCACGCGATGGCGGAGACCCATGTGCTGTTCGTCGAGGACGACGACGTCATCCGCGAGGCCACCCAGCTCGCCCTGGAGCGGGACGGCTTCCGGGTGACGGCGATGCCCGACGGGCTCGCCGGTCTGGAGGCCTTCCGGACGCAGCAGCCGGACATCGCGCTGCTCGACGTGATGCTGCCGGGGATGGACGGGGTCAGCCTGTGCCGGCGGATCCGCGACGAGTCCACGGTCCCGGTGATCATGCTGTCGGCACGGGCCGACTCCATCGACGTGGTCCTCGGCCTGGAGGCCGGCGCGGACGACTACGTCACCAAGCCGTTCGACGGGGCCGTACTGGTGGCCCGGATCCGCGCCGTGCTGCGGCGCTTCGGGCACGCGGGCGGACCGGGCGGCGCGGCGGATTCCGGGGCGGACCCGGCCGCCGGTGGGGTGCTGGTCTTCGGCGACCTGGCGGTGGACACGGACGGCATGGAGGTCCGGCGCTCCGGCGCCCCGGTCTCGCTGACCCCGACCGAGATGCGGCTGCTGCTGGAGTTCTCGTCGGCGCCGGGCACCGTGCTGTCCCGGGACAAGCTCCTGGAGCGGGTCTGGGACTACGGCTGGGGCGGCGACACCCGGGTCGTGGACGTCCATGTGCAGCGGCTGCGGACGAAGATCGGGCAGGACCGGATCGAGACGGTCCGCGGCTTCGGCTACAAGCTCAGGGCATGAGGCGGACGGACGCCATGAGGCACACGGTATGAGCCGGCCCGCCCTGCGCACCGGGGTCCGCTGGAAGATCTCGATCGCCATCGCCGCGGTCGGCGCCCTGGTCGCCGCCGCGCTGTCGATCGTGGTGCACAACTCGGCGCGGGTCTCCATGCTCGACAACGCCCGCGAGGTCCACATGGACCGGCTGCTGCTCGCCCAGCTCGCGTACGAGTCGACGCCCAAGCAGCGCGAGGCCCGGCTCCGGTTCGGCGCGAAGCTCAACGACCCGCTGCTGCCGCGTCAGCTGGACCAGCTGATGCGGAACGGGCGGCGCGGCACCTACGTGCAGGAGCACGCCTCGGGCGGCGCGCCGGACGTGTGGGCGGCGGTGCCGCTGGCCAACGGGGACGTACTGTCACTGCACATCCCGTTCGCCGACCGCAGCGCGACGATCATGAAGGAGCTCGACCGGACCCTGATCATCGGTTCGGTGTCGGTGGTGTTCGGCGGCTGCGCGCTGGGCGTGCTGATCGGCGGTCAGCTCTCCCGCCGGCTGCGGAAGGCGGCCGCCGCGGCGGGGAAGGTCGCCCAGGGCAACACCGAGGTGCGGGTACGGGACGCCATCGGCGGAGTCGTACGCGACGAGACGGACGAGCTGGCCCGCGCGGTCGACGCGCTCACCGACGCGCTGAACGGGCGCATCGAGGCGGAGCGTCGGGTCACCGCCGACATCGCGCACGAGCTGCGCACCCCGGTGACCGGGCTGCTGACGGCGGCGGAGCTGCTGCCGCCGGGTCGGCCGTCGGAGCTCGTAAGGGACCGGGCGCAGGCGCTGCGGACGCTGGTCGAGGACGTACTGGAGGTGGCCCGGCTCGACAGCGCGTCGGAGCGGGCCGAGCTCCAGGAGATCGCGCTCGGCGAGTTCGTGGAGCGGCGGGTGCGGGTGCTGAACCCGGACGCGGTGGTCAACGTGGTGCACGAGTCGTGGGTGAGCACCGATCCGCGCCGCCTGGAGCGGATCCTGGGCAATCTCCTCGCCAACGCGGCCAAGCACGGCGGCGGGCCGGTCGAGGTCACCGTCGAAGGCCGGGTGGTACGGGTCCGGGACCACGGCCCCGGGTTCCCTGAGGAGCTGCTGCGGGAGGGCCCGAGCCGGTTCCGCACCGGGTCGAGCGACCGGGCGGGGCAGGGGCACGGGCTCGGCCTGACGATCGCGACCGGCCAGGCGCGGGTGCTCGGCGCCCGGCTGACGTTCCGCAACGCGGCGTCGGAGGGCGGCGCGATCGCGGTCCTGTGGCTGCCGGACCACGCCCCGACGAACACGGGCAGCTTCCCGGTCCTGAGGGACGTCTGAGGGACCGGCACGAAGAAGGGGCCGGGGGCGCGTGCACGCGCCCCCGGCCCCTCCCGTCGTACGCCCGTCAGGCCGCGGTCTGCTCCGCGGCGGCGGCCTCCGGGGCCGGCTTCTGCGGGCCGGTGCCGCGCAGCACGACCTCCTTGACGAAGAACGCCGCGACGAACGCGATCACCGCGACCGCCGAGCCCACCAGGAACGCGCCGTGCGTGCCGGAGGCCACCGCGTGCTGGTACGCGTCGCGCACCGCCTCCGGCAGCTTCGCGAGGCTCGCCGCGTCCAGCTGGGCGGAGTGCGCCGTGGCGGCGCCGCCGCCGCGGGCGGCCATCTCGTCCTGGACGCGGTCGGTGAACAGCGCGCCCATGATCGCGACGCCGAAGGACGAGCCCAGGGTGCGGAACAGCGTCGTCGCCGACGAGGCGACGCCCATGTCCTTCATCTCGACGCTGTTCTGCGCCACCAGCATCGTGATCTGCATCAGGAAGCCCATGCCGGCGCCGAGGACGGCCATGTAGAGGCCGGAGGTCAGCCGCGAGGTCTCGGTGTCCATCTGCGCCAGCAGGAACAGGCCGAGGACCATGAGGGCGCCGCCGAGGATGGGGAAGATCTTGTACTTGCCGCTGTTGGTGGTGATCCGGCCGGAGATCAGCGAGACGACCATCATCGCCAGCAGCATCGGCAGGAGCAGCAGGCCGGAGTTGGTCGCGGACGCGCCCTGCACCGACTGCTGGAACAGCGGCAGGAAGAGCACCGCGCCGAACATCACGAAGCCGGTGAGGAAGCCGATCACCGACATGAGGGTGAAGTTGCGGCTGCGGAAGATGTGCAGCGGGATGATCGGGTCCGACGCCCGGGTCTCCACCCACAGGAACGCGGCGAGCGCGGCGACGCCGGTGACGCCCAGGCCGACGATGACGCCGGAGTCCCACGCGTACTCCGTGCCGCCCCAGGTCGTGACCAGCACGATCGAGGTGATGCCGACGGTCAGCAGCCCGGCGCCGAGGAAGTCGATCCGGCTCTGCGCCGGGCGGTCCTTCTTCGGGAGGTGGAGCACGGTGGTGATCATCGCGAGCGCGACGACGCCCAGCGGCAGGTTGATGTAGAACGACCAGCGCCAGCCCCAGTGGTCGGTGATGGTGCCGCCGACCAGCGGTCCGCCGATCATGGCCAGGGCCATCACGCCGGCCATCATGCCCTGGTACTTGCCCCGCTCCCGGGGCGGGATCAGGTCGCCGATCAGCGCCATCACGCCGACCATGAGGCCACCGGCGCCGAGACCCTGGACCGCGCGGAAGCCGATGAGCTGGCCCATGTCCTGGGCCATGCCGCTCAGCGCCGAACCGATCAGGAAGATCACGATCGAGGTGAGGAAGACGGCCTTGCGGCCGTACATGTCGCCGAGCTTGCCCCAGATCGGGGTGGAGGCCGCGGTGGCCAGGGTGTAGGCGGTGACGACCCAGGAGAGGTGCTCCAGACCGCCCAGTTCGCCGACGATCGTCGGCATGGCCGTACCGATGATCATGTTGTCGAGCATCGCGAGCAGCATCGCGATCATCAGGGCGAGCAGGACGACCCGGACGCTGCGCGCCGGCTTCTCCTGCGCCGCCGGCTCCCCGGAGGGTGCCTGTTTCACGGTCTCGGTGGTCATGGTCCCTGCTCCCTGCGTCCGCCCCCGCGGACACGCACTTACTTGCCGCCCGGCTAGTTACTACAATCGGGGAAGGTAGACGCTCCACTAGCCGGGCGTCAAGTAAGTTTTGATCGAGCGAGCCGTGTGGGAGCTGGGAGCAGATCGTGGCCAGAGGCAACACCCGCCAGCGCATTCAGGACGTCGCCCTCGAACTGTTCGCCGAGCAGGGGTACGAGAAGACCTCGCTGCGCGAGATCGCCGAGCGGCTCGACGTCACGAAGGCGGCGCTGTACTACCACTTCAAGACCAAGGAAGACATCCTGATCGGGCTCTTCCACGACCTCACGCGCCCCATGGACGAGCTGATCGAGTGGGCGAAGGCGCAGCCCCGCTCCCTGGAGACCCGGCAGGAGGTCCTGCGCCGGTACCAGGCCGCACTGCTCGACGCGGCGCCGTTGTTCCGCTTCATGCAGGAGAACCAGGCCACCGTCCGCGAACTGAGCGTCGGCCTGACCTTCAAGGAGCGGATGATCGAACTGACCGGCCTGGTGAAGGAGCCGGACTTCGCGATGGTCGACCAGGTCCGCTGCATCAGCGCGATCTTCACCCTGCACGCGGGCGCGTTCTTCATGCAGAACGTCGAGGGCGACCCCGAGGACAAGCAGGACGCCGTCCTCGAGGTCGCCCTCGATCTGCTCGCTCAGGCGCACGACGCCTGAGCGAGGGGGAGCTGTGCCGGTCAGATGCTGACGCCGACGGTGCGCAGGAAGGCCGCCGGGTTCAGCGCCGAGCCGTAGTTCGGGGTGTTGCGGATCTCGAAGTGCAGGTGCGGGCCGGACGAGTTGCCGGTGTTGCCGGACAGCGCGATCTTCTGGCCGGCGCCGACCTTCTGGCCGATGTGCACGTTGATCTTCGACAGGTGGGCGTACTGCGAGTACTTGCCGTTGGCGTGCTTCACGACGATGGCGTTGCCGTACGCCGGGCCGTCGCCGCCACCGTACGGGCCGGCCTTGACGACGGTGCCGGCGGCGGCGGCCTTGACCGGGGTGCCGACCGGGACGGCGAAGTCCTGGCCGGAGTGCTTGTGGGCCCACATGGCGCCGCCCTGGTTGTAGCTGGCGGTCAGCGTGTAGCGGCTGACCGGCTTGACCCAGGCGGCCTTCTTCGCCTTGGCCGGCTTCGCCGCCTTCGCCTTGACGGCCTTGGCCTTCGCGGCGGCCTGCTTGACGGCGGCGGCCGTCTTGGCGGCGGCCTGAGCCTGGGCGCCGGCCTGGGCGGCGACGGCGGCGGACGCGGGGGCGGCGGCGAGGGCCTTGGCGGGGGCCTTGCCCTCGGCGGCGAAGGCGGACCCTGCTCCGGCCACCACAGACGCTCCCAGACCCGCGGCGGCGAGGGCGACGACGGCGGTACGGGCGGGGTTCATGACGCGCTTCGACATACGGGGGAAAACCTCCGGGAAGAACGATCCCGACACGAGTGCCGTGCCGGGCTGGCCATCCCTTGGTAACCCGCACCCCCGGCCAGGCCAAAACACCCCATCTACGACATTGCGTCGTAGCGATCTCGGTGGCGGATCGGCTCTTGACGGCCTCGCGGGGGCGCTCAAAAAACGGACAAAAGCCGATGAACAGATCTGTTTAACCGCATGTGGGGACCGGTCGGATCTGACCTAAACATGGGATGGGACCCGATTCGGGACCTCCGGGACCAAGGTCCCGCCGGACTCACCCGAAATGTTCCGATCGGGAGGGGAACGGCACCACTATTCCGGCTAGTACCCCCGAAAACGCCTGTGCGCCTTGTCACCAGCGCACCCCTGCCATTGCGACCTGGGTCACGCAACCGGGCGCTCCGGAAACCCGTCCCCGGATACGCTGACCTCTCGCGATCATGAGCGATCACGCACGCGACACGCTCCGGGGGGACACGTGGATCCGGCACTCATCGGCACCCGACTGGCCACGGCGGCGATCGGCCCCCTCCTGAAGAAGCTGCTGGTCCAGGAGCCCCCGGGCGCGGGCCTCGCGGGCAAGGCCCCGGTACGCCTCTCCCGCCTGGTCTCCTTCCGCGGCGAGAAGCGCACGCTCACGGAGGCGGACGTGCGCCGGCTCGCCGCCGCGCTGGTCGGCGGGGCCGTCTCCGGCCCCGGCGAGCCGCCGTTCCCGGCGGACGAGACGGAGGCGGTGACGGACGCGCTGGGCCGGACGCTGGTCGCGCTCGGCGACCTGGACATGGACGACGTCCAGGCGGTCCGGCTCGGGCACCGGGCACTGGCCCGCCGCCTGAAGGAAGCGACGGGCGCGCCGCCGGCCGGCCTCTCGACGGACTCGGCGTACGTCCTGGACACGCTCACGGAGTGGGCCTGCCTGCAGATCCTGGAGTTCTTCACCCAGCGCCCCTCGTTCGTGGCCCGCACGCTGGTGGAACAGTCACGCGGCCAGGAGGCGACGGACGCGAAGGTCGACGAACTGATCCGCCGCGTGCCCCGGCCGGACGGCCGGGACGTCGAGTTCGAGCGCCGGTACCTCGCGTACCTGGCGAAGAAGCACGGCAAGCTGACGATCTACGGGATCGACCTGCACGACTCGGCGGACCGGTGGCCGCTGGACGTGGCGTATCTGTCGCTGGAGGCGACGGGGGTGGAGGCGGGGCGCATGGGCGCCCTGCTGGAGGCCGAGCTGCGCGGGCCGAACCTGCCGGTCTCGTTCGATCCCGACCTTCTCTTTCCTCGCAACGACGTCGCCACCCGCGCCGACCTCGCCCTCGCCCGCCACAGCAAGGTCCTGCTGCGCGGGCTCGCCGGGTCCGGGAAGACCACGCTCGTGCAGTGGCTGGCGGTCTCCGCCGCGCGGGAGGAGCTGCCCGAGGACATGGCGTACCTGCGGGACCGCGTTCCCTTCGTGCTCCCGCTCCGCGCCCTCACCCGCCACGGCGAGCGGCTGCCGGCGCCCGACCGCTTCCTGGAGGCCGTCGGCTGCCCGCTCTCCCCGCCCGAGGGCTGGGCGGACCGGGTGCTGAGCGTCGGCCGCGGGCTGATCCTGATCGACGGGATCGACGAGATCCCCGAGGCCGAGCGCGACCGGGCCCGCCGCTGGCTGCGGGACCTCCTCGACACGTACGACGCCGACAACCGGTGGCTGGTCACCTCGCGCCCCACCGCCGTACGGGACGACTGGCTCGCCGAGGACGGCTTCGCCGAGCTGACCCTCTCCCCCATGTCGACCGCCGAGGTCACCACCTTCGTCCAGCGCTGGCACCGGGCGGCCGGGCCGGAGGCCGCCTCGTACGAGCGACCCCTCCTCGACGCGCTGCGCACCACCCCGGACGTGGCCGCGCTCGCCACCAACCCGCTCATGTGCGGGCTGATCTGCGCCCTGCACCGCGACCGCCGCGGCTTCCTGCCACGCGGCCGCAAGGCACTGTACGAGGCCGCGCTGTCGATGCTGCTCCTGCGCCGCGACCGCGAGCGCGACATGGGCAACCCGTACGGGATCGAGCTCGGCGAGCCCGCGCAGATCCAGCTGATCCAGCGGCTCGCGTACTGGCTCACGCTCAACGGCCGCACGCAGATGGACCGTTCGCACGCCGAGTCCGTCGTACGGGCCGCAGTCCCCGCGATCCCGGAGGCGGCGGCGCACGGCGACCCCGACGCGGTCTTCACCCACCTGTTGCACCGCAGCGGCCTGCTGCGCGAACCGACCGCCGGAACCGTGGACTTCGTCCACCGCACCTTCCAGGACTACCTGGCCGCGAAGGCGCTCGTCGACCAGTGGGACATCGGCGTCCTGGTCGACCACGCCGGCGACGACCAGTGGGAGGACGTCATCCGCATGGCGGTCGCCCACGCGCGGCCGCGCGAATGCGCGGAGATCTTCGGGGAGCTGCTGAAGGCGGTGGACGCGGCCCAGGGCCGTCCCGCCAAGCTCCGCATCCTCGTCGTGGCGGCGACGGCACTCGACCACGCGACGGAGGTGGCACCGGAGATCCGTGAACGCGTTCTGGCCCGGACGGCCGCGGTCATCCCGCCGCAGGGTCGGGAGGAGGCCCGCGAGCTGGCATCGGTGGGACGTACCGTCCTGGACCTGTTGCCCGGCCCGGAGGGCCTGGACGACGAGACGGCGCTGAACGTCGTGATCACCGCCACGCACGTCGGCGACGACGCCGCACTGCCGTATCTCGCGAAGTTCGTCGAGCACCCCGCGCTGGTGGTGCGCTCCCAGCTGATGTGGGCCTGGGCACGATTCGACACGAAGAGGTACGCAGAGGAGATCATCACCCGGCTGGATCCGGACGGCCTCTACTTCACCGTCCAAGCCGACGAACAGGCCGTCGAGCTCGCCCGGATCGGAATGCGCCCCGACAACCTCGACATCCGTCTGGTTTCCGAGCACGGGCTGGACGCGCTGAGCCCCTTGCTCGGAACCGCGAGGAACCTCAAGGTCACCGCCTTCGGAGACTGGTCGTCAGCGGTTCCCGCGGATAACGAGGTCAGGAGCCTTCACCTGACCATCGACGACTGGCTCGACGTTGTCCGCGCCCTTCCCCGACTCACGTCGCTCAGCGTCCTCGGCTCCCTGAACCGCACGGACTGGGAGCCGCTCGCCGAGCTCGAGTTCCTTGAGAGCCTCGCCATCGATGCCGAGGCAGTCGACTGGTGCCCTCCGACACGCCGTCTCCCTCGTGTGCAGGAGCTCCACGTACGCACCGAGACCTCTCCGTCCTGCGAACGAATCGCCCAGATCTTTCCGGGACTTCGCCGCCTGCGACTCATGGGTGACTGGCGCCATCCCGAAGCGGTCCATGACCTCGCGCCCCTCGCGGCCTTGGAAAGCCTCGAGCAGGTCACGATCGAGTACGCGAAAGTCACCGGCGTCGAACACCTCCCGCCCACCGTCCAGATCGTCATCCAAGGATCCTGACCATGACCACCGACATCGAACTCGCCGACGCCATCGAGTCCGTCCGCGACCAGCTCGTCGAGGCCGCCTCGCGGGCCACCGGGCGGGCCGTCGCCTTCGAAGTGGGCGACATCGAGATGGAGTTCACGATCGAGCTGCGCAAGGAGGTGAAGGGCGGGGGCAAGGTGAAGGCCTGGGTCGTCGAGGCCGGGGCGGACGCCACCCGTGCCCGGGGCGAGACGCACCGCGTCTCCTTCACGCTCAAGCCGCGCAACGCGGCGACCGGCGGCGCGTGGCTGGTCGGCAACGACGACGCGGCCGACGTGTCCGGCTTCGGCGGAGGGCACGAGCCCCGGTGACCGCCGCGCGACACGTCTTCGCGGTGCTGGGGCCGCAGCAGGGCAGCGGCGTCCTGCTCACCCCGCATCTCGTCCTGACCAGCGCCCATGTCGTCGGCGAGAACGAGTACGCCGGCGTCGCCGCCATAGGCCGGGCCGGGCCGCTCGCGTTACGTGTGATCAGGTCCGACGACGAGCTCGACTTCGCGCTCCTGCACAGCGAGGAGCCCCTCGGCCCCGCTCCCGTGCTCGGCGCACTCGCCACCGACCGCCCGGTGCCCGGCTGCGAGATCCTCGGCTTCCCCCGGATCCAGCGGTACGAAGGGCAGCGGCTCGATCTGGACCAGTTCACCGGCACCGCCCTGCCCATGGCCGGCCTCGTGCGCCGGACGCTCTCCGTCGAGCTGGACGGCCCGCCCGTCACCGCCGACGAGCACGGCCCCTCACCCCTCGCGGGCCTCTCCGGCGCGCCCGTCTACGCCGACGACGGGCTCATCGGCATCGTGCGCGCCGTCCCGCGCGGCCGGGGCCACCGGCGTCTGGAGTGCGTGCCGCTCAGTGCCGTCCTCGAGCACCCGGACGTCCGCCGGCTCCTGCCCCGCGACTTCGCCCCGCCCGCCCCGGTCACCCGCACCCACCCCGGGGACCGGCCGTACGAGCGGGAGTACGCGGACGCCCTCGGCGTCGCCTACCGCCGTACGAAGATCTTCGGCCTGGACGAGCTGGACCGCCGGGCCTCCGAGTGGGATCTGGACACCGCCTACCTGTCCCTGGAGGCCGCCGCCAGGAACCGCGGCGGCGCCGAGCCCGTCCCGCACCGGATCGACGAGCTGCTGGCCGCGCGGCCCCGGGTCCTGATCCGCGGGGACGCGGGCGCGGGCAAGACCACGCTGCTGTGGTGGCTGGCCGCGCACGCGGCCGCCGGGACGCTCGGACCCCACCTCGCCGAGCTGAACGGGCTCGTGCCCTTCGTCGTCCCGCTCCGTACGCTGCGCGCCCGCGACACGGGCTTCCCCGGACTCGCCGAACTCCCCGGTGTCGCGGGCCTCGTGGTCGACGCCGCACCCGGGGGATGGGCCGGCCGGGTGCTCGCCGCGGGCCGGGGACTGCTGCTGGTCGACGGTCTCGACGAGGTGCCGCAGGAGGAGCGGGAGGCCGCCCACGCCTGGCTGTCCGGCCTGCTGGCCCGCTACCCCCGCACCCGCTGCGTGGCGACCGTGCGGCCGCTCGCCGTCGACCCCGACTGGCTCGGCTCGGAGAACTTCGAGGAACTGACGCTGCTGCCCATGCGGGACGCGGACATCCAGGCGTTCGTCGCCGCCTGGCACGCCGCGGCCCGCCTCGACGACGTCGACCCGGCCGGCCTCGACGTGCTCGAACGGGACCTGGCTCTCCAGTTCAGCCACAATCCGGTCCTCGCCGACCTCGCCCGCACCCCGCTGCTCTGCGCGGTGATCTGCGCGCTGCACCGGCTGCGCGAGGGCTTCCTGCCCGACACCCGCTGGGCGCTGTACCAGTCGGCGCTGCAACTGCTGCTCGGCGACCGGGACAAGCGCCGCCGGATCGATGCCCCGGACGGCATCCGCATGTCCGTGGAGGAGCACCTGCAGCTGCTCCAGCGGATCGCGGCCTGGCTGGTGCGCGGCGGGCAGACGGAGTTCACCCGGCAGCAGGCGCTGCACCAGCTCGCCCGCGCCCTGCCGGGGATGCCGCGGGTCGCCGCCCAGGGCACGCCGACGGAGATACTGACCCACCTGCTCAACCGCAGCGGCCTGCTCCAGGAACGCGCCGACGACGTCTTCCAGTTCGCCCACCGCACCTTCCAGGACTTCCTGGCGGCCAAGGAGTTCGTCGAGGACGACCTCGTCCACGAGATGCTGCAACATGTGCGGGACCAGCAGTGGCACGACGTCCTGCTGCTGGCGGCCGGGCACTGCTCCCGGCGCGAACTGCCGTTCCTGGTCGAGGGCGTGCTCGAGGCCGGCTCGGCCGTCCGCGACCGGGGCCGGAAGACGACCCTGTACGTCCTGGCGGCGCGCTGCGCCCAGCACGCCGCGTGGCTCTCCGAGCCGCTGCACGCCCGGGTCCGCAAGGCGGTGAAGTCGGTGCTGCCGCCCCGCAACGCCACCCAGTTGCCCCAGCTCGCCGCCCTCGGCCCCTACCTGCTGCCCCTTCTGCCGTCCCCGGAGAAGACGCCCAAGGACGCGCTGACGATGATCGTCTCGCTGATCTGCGAGGTCGGCGGCTCGGAGGCGGTCCCGTACGCCCGGGACTTCGCCGGGTCGGATCCGACAGCCACACTGGCGGTGAACTGGGCCAGATTCCCCACCCAGTTGTACGCCCGCGAGGTACTCTCTCGAGCCGATCTGGCGAACGCCGTGCTGCTCGTGAGCGAGCCCGACCAGCTGCCTCTGCTGCGTACGCTGCCGCAGGCCCGTCGGCTCTACTTCCGCGGCTCCTTCGACGCGAACACGCTGACCGACGCACTCACCGGGCGGACGGCGGACACGCTGGTGATCCGGGAGAACGGCGTCCTCGGCGATCTCGGCTTCCTGCGTTCCTGTGGGCGGGATCTCCGGACGCTACGGATCGACCAGTGCCCACACGTCCAGATCGCCGCACTCACCGGGCTCGACTCACTGGACGAGCTGCATCTGGTCGACCAACGGCTGGGGGCCGGGGATCTGGAGGCCGTCGCCAAACTGTCCGGCCTCGCCAAGCTGTACCTCGTGCCCGAGGCGGCCGACGGGGGGCTCGATCTGACTCCCCTGCACGCGGCGTCGCGGCGGCTTCACGTGCACGCGTTCGGCGTCCCCGAACGCCGCATCACCGGCCGTGCGGCCCTCGGCTCCCGTCTGACCGTGCACAGCTAGCAAAGGGGCGGCCCCCGGAACCGGTTCGGTTCCGGGGGCCGCCCCTTTGCTCGGTCGCTCAGCCGCTCGGCGCGGCCTCACGCCTCCTTCGAGAGGTTCGGGCCTGCTCCGCCCGTCGCCTGCTCGATCGGCGGGACGTCGGGCAGCGCCGACTTCTCCTCGCCGCGGAAGGTGAACTTCTTCTCCTCGCCCTCGCCCTCGGTGTCCACGACCACGATGTGGCCGGGGCGCAGCTCGCCGAAGAGGATCTTCTCGGAGAGGGTGTCCTCGACCTCGCGCTGGATCGTCCGGCGCAGCGGCCGGGCGCCCATGACGGGGTCGTAGCCCTTCTTCGCGAGGAGCTCCTTCGCGGACTGGGAGAGCTCGATGCCCATGTCCCGGTCCTTCAGGCGCTCGTCCACGCGGCTGATCATCAGGTCGACGATCTGGAGGATGTCCTCCTGCGTCAGCTGCGGGAAGACGATGATGTCGTCCACACGGTTGAGGAACTCCGGGCGGAAGTGCTGCTTCAGCTCGTCGCTGACCTTCGCCTTCATCCGCTCGTAGTTGGACTTCGTGTCGCCCTGGGCCGCGAAGCCGAGGTTGAAGCCCTTCGAGATGTCCCGGGTCCCGAGGTTGGTCGTCATGATGATGACCGTGTTCTTGAAGTCCACGACCCGGCCCTGGGAGTCGGTCAGGCGACCGTCCTCCAGGATCTGGAGAAGGGAATTGAAGATATCGGGGTGGGCCTTCTCGACCTCGTCGAAGAGCACGACGGAGAACGGCTTGCGGCGCACCTTCTCGGTGAGCTGGCCGCCCTCTTCGTAGCCGACGTATCCGGGCGGCGAACCGAAGAGACGCGAAACCGTGTGCTTCTCGCTGAACTCCGACATGTCGAGGGAGATCATCGCGTCCTCGTCACCGAAGAGGAATTCGGCGAGCGCCTTGGACAGCTCGGTCTTACCGACACCGGACGGGCCGGCGAAGATGAACGAGCCACCGGGACGCTTCGGGTCCTTCAGACCCGCACGGGTACGGCGGATGGCCCGCGAGAGGCCGATGACGGCGTCCTTCTGGCCGATGACGCGCTTGTGGAGCTCGTCCTCCATGCGGAGCAGGCGGCTGGACTCCTCCTCGGTCAGCTTGAAGACCGGGATGCCGGTGGCGGTCGCGAGGACCTCGGCGATCAGCTCGCCGTCGACCTCGGCGACGACGTCCATGTCGCCGGCCTTCCACTCCTTCTCCCGCTTGGTCTTCGCGGCGAGGAGCTGCTTCTCCTTGTCGCGCAGGGAGGCGGCCTTCTCGAAGTCCTGCGAGTCGATCGCGGACTCCTTGTCGCGGCGGACGCCGGCGATCTTCTCGTCGAACTCGCGGAGGTCCGGCGGCGCGGTCATCCGGCGGATGCGCATCCGGGAGCCGGCCTCGTCGATCAGGTCGATCGCCTTGTCCGGCAGGAAGCGGTCCGAGATGTACCGGTCGGCCAGCGTCGCGGCCTGGACGAGGGCCTCGTCGGTGATGGAGACCCGGTGGTGGGCCTCGTACCGGTCGCGCAGGCCCTTGAGGATCTCGATCGTGTGCGGCAGCGACGGCTCGGCGACCTGGATGGGCTGGAAGCGGCGCTCGAGGGCCGCGTCCTTCTCCAGGTACTTGCGGTACTCGTCGAGGGTGGTGGCACCGATGGTCTGGAGCTCACCGCGGGCCAGCATCGGCTTGAGGATGCTGGCGGCGTCGATCGCGCCCTCGGCGGCACCCGCACCCACCAGGGTGTGGAGCTCGTCGATGAACAGGATGATGTCGCCGCGGGTGCGGATCTCCTTGAGGACCTTCTTCAGGCGCTCCTCGAAGTCACCGCGGTAGCGGGAGCCGGCGACCAGCGCGCCGAGGTCCAGGGTGTAGAGGTGCTTGTCCTTGAGGGTCTCGGGCACCTCGCCCTTGACGATGGCCTGCGCCAGGCCCTCGACGACGGCGGTCTTGCCGACGCCGGGCTCGCCGATGAGAACCGGGTTGTTCTTGGTGCGGCGGGACAGCACCTGCATGACCCGCTCGATCTCCTTCTCGCGCCCGATGACCGGGTCGAGCTTGGATTCGCGGGCCGCCTGGGTGAGGTTCCGGCCGAACTGGTCGAGGACCAGGGACGTCGAGGGCGTGCCCTCGGCAGGGCCGCCCGCGGTGGCGGCTTCCTTGCCCTGGTAGCCGGAGAGCAGCTGGATGACCTGCTGCCGCACCCGGTTGAGATCGGCGCCCAGCTTCACGAGCACCTGGGCGGCGACGCCCTCGCCCTCGCGGATCAGGCCGAGCAGGATGTGCTCGGTGCCGATGTAGTTGTGGCCGAGCTGGAGGGCCTCGCGGAGCGACAGCTCCAGGACCTTCTTGGCGCGAGGGGTGAAGGGAATGTGCCCGGACGGGGCCTGCTGGCCCTGACCGATGATCTCCTCCACCTGCTGGCGGACCGCCTCGAGCGAAATCCCGAGGCTCTCCAGGGCCTTAGCGGCGACACCCTCACCCTCGTGGATAAGGCCCAGGAGGATGTGCTCGGTGCCGATGTAGTTGTGGTTGAGCATCCGGGCTTCTTCCTGAGCCAGGACGACAACCCGCCGCGCGCGGTCGGTGAACCTCTCGAACATCGTTAATCGCTCCTCAGAGCGGTCAGTCAGTTAGGGGTCGATCCCCTCCCTGTCCTTCCGCAGCTTAGTCCCGCAAGCGGGGACCGCTCATTCCAACTGCCGACACCCGTCCTTGGCCTCCTGACCCCGAACGCCGACAACCGTCCTAACCCGATGGTGCGAGACGATGTTCCCGCAGGCCAGGCAGTTACCCGTGCCATCAGTACGCCGATGGCGAACGTGAGACGCCAAAGCCCGCGTGTCGCCCCTCCCCACTAGGAATGTCTTACCCGTAAGCACTGACACTCCATGCGGCATACCCCGGTTCCCTCCGCTACGGGCGAACACCCTTGCGCCGCCGAATGCGTCCGCACGCCCCCGCCGTGAACACGGCGTGCGACGGGTGGTGAACCGTGCGTCACCATGAGGCGTAACCATTCGGCAGTCGCGGGAGTTCCCCGGGCATGGCGCTCACCGTCCCGCTCCCCCGCTCACCGTCCGAGTACGGCCTCGCGCGGTGGTACGAGCACGAGCTCGGCTGGCCGACCGCCGACGGGCCGCCGCTGCTGCTGCCGACCGGGATCCGGTTCGACGTGCTCGAGCTTCCCGCGGCGGCGGGACACGCGGTACTGCGGCGGGTGGGCGCCACCGGCCCCGTGGCCCTCATGGGGCGCAGGATGCGGCTGCTCGTGGCCGCGGGGAGCGCGGAGGAGCTGCCGGGGCTGCTCGGCTGGCTGGAGTGGGGCGGGATCGCCCTGGACCTCGCCGGCCTGGGGCCGGGCGGCCGGATGACCGCTCCCGTTCCCCCAGGATGGAGCGGTTCCGACCGGCCGGGCGCCGCGGTGTGGCTGCGGCCCCCCGTGCCCGGCCGCGAGGTCGAGTCGTCGTTGCCGGGGCTGCCGGTGGTAGGCGGCGATGGGGATGCCCCCGGTCTCGTACGACTGGTGGAGGCGGCGGCGACGGAATGCCACCGGCTCCGGCTGACGCGGACGGCTCAGCCGTTGGCCTTCTCGTAGGCCTCGCGCACGGAGGCCGGGACGCGGCCGCGGTCGTTGACCTCGAAACCGTTCGCCTTGGCCCAGGCGCGAATTTCGGCGGTGTCCTTGTTCCCGCCGACCGCGACACGGCCCTTTCCACGGCCGGTGGCGGCACGGCCACCGGTGCGGCGGCCGCCCTTGGTGTACGGCTCGAGCAGGCCGCGGAGCTTGTCCGCGTTGGCGGTGGTGAGGTCGATCTCGTAGGTCTTGCCGTCCAGAGCGAACGTCACCGTCTCGTCCGCCTCGCCACCGTCGAGGTCGTCGACAAGAAGGACCTGAACCTTCTGTGCCACCGGATTTCCTTTCATCGAAAATGCAGTACGCGGAAAGGAAACCGCTTTTCCCGGAAAAACACAAACCCCTGGCAGAGGTTCAGAAGCTCGGCAACGCGGGAAACGTGCGCGATTCGGACATAGGGATCCGGGCGCAGCTTACGATCACAGGTGCAGAAGCATCCGACTGTTGCCCAAGGTGTTCGGCTTCACTCGTTCGAGACCGAGGAACTCCGCGACGCCCTCGTCATAGGAACGCAGGAGCTCGCTGTAGACATCTCCGTCGACGGGCGTCTCGCCGATCTCGACGAAGCCGTGCCTTGCGAAGAACTCGACTTCGAAGGTGAGGCAGAAAACCCGGCGGACGCCGAGCCATCGGGCGGTGTGCAACAACTTGTCCAGCACCTGATGTCCCACCCGGGCGCCGCGGAAGTCCGGGTCGACCGCGAGCGTGCGCACTTCCGCCAGGTCTTCCCACATCACGTGGAGAGCACCGCAGCCGACGACGACTCCGTCGGTGTCGCGTTCGGCGACCCAGAACTCCTGGATGTCCTCGTAAAGGGTGACCGTCGCTTTGTCGAGCAGGATGCCGCGGCGAACGAACGGGTCGACGAGCCGGCGGACCGCGGCGACATCGGAGGTGCGGGCGCGGCGGACGGTGACGGCTTTCGCCGCGGCTTCGGAGACGGATGCGGAGGACGTCGACATGAGGGGACGTTATCGCCCCGGCTCAGAGGTGTCCTCGCCACCCTCCGCGGTGCTCCGGGAGAGCCCTTCCGGCGGATTGGGGGTGTCCCGCTGGACGATCCGGACGGCGTCGTCGAGGGCTTCGCGCTGCTCGGCGGACATCATGCCGAAGAAGGCGACCAGGGCGGCGGCGGGGTTGTCGCTCTGCGCCCAAGCCTCGTTCATGAGGGCTGCGGAGTACGCGGCCCGGGTGGAGACCGCGGTATATCGATAGGCCCGGCCGTCGACTTCCCGGCGTACCCAGCCCTTCTGATGGAGATTGTCCATTACGGTCATGACGGTGGTGTAGGCGATGGACCGTTCCTGCTGGAGATCCTCCAGGACTTCCCGGACGGTCACCGGGCGGTTCCATTGCCAGACGCGTGTCATGACGGCGTCTTCGAGCTCTCCCAATTGACGGGGCACATTGCCACCTTAGTCCGCGATCCCGCCGAAATGGCCGGTTATTGCCGTGGCGGACGGGGCGAACCGAGTGAAGTACACACAAAAAGGGCGCACGCCACCGAAGTGGTCGTACGCCCTCTCGGGGTGACGGGCCGGCTAGCGGGCGGCGCCGTCCGCCGGGCGGGCGGCCTCGGCGCGAGCGATCGCCGCGTCCACGGCCGCGTCCTCCTTGGCCTTGTTGGGTCCGCCCTGGCTCTTGACGATCGTCACGACGAGGCCGATGAAGAAGGCGGCCATCACGACGGGGGGCAGGAGCGCGGATACGTATTCCATGGCGTCCAGAGTAGCTATCCGGCGGCGCGTTCCTCGGGCGGGGGCGGCGGGACGGGCCGGCGGCGCGGCGGGAAGACCTCGGACGGCTTGGGGACCGGGCGCTCGTCCGGCTTCGGCGCGGGCCTGCCGGGCTTGGGCTTCTCCTCCGCGGCGCGCCCGCCGGGCAGCGCGAGCAGCCGGGTGCGGGGCGCCGGGGCGGCCTTGGCAAGCCGGGTCCGCAGCGACCGCTCGGCGAGCACCGCGCAGCGCTCCAGGAGCGCCGCGGCGACCGGCCGCTCGCGCAGCGAGCGCAGCGCCGCGAGGTCCTCGGGACGGGGGTCGTAGCCGGCCGCCAGGGCGTCCTGGAGCAGCTCCAGGTAGCCGGGGGCGGAGCCGGGGAGGGTGGCGCGGTAGCGGCCGAGGTCGGCGAGCAGGAACGCGCGCAGTCGCCCGGCCTCGCGGACGGCCTCGTCGAGCGCGTCCGCGAGCCGCAGGCAGTCCTGCACGTCCTCATGGTCGAGGGGCGTCGGGCACAGGGCACTGGCGAGCGCGCGCCGCAGCACGCGCAGCTCGTCCGCACCGAAGGCCAGTCCGCCGCGGGATCCGTATGGCGTGGGCATGCGGCGACGATACGCGCTAATCAGACAAACTTCGCTTATCTGTGCTTTTGTGGCGCGCCGATCGGCCGCCCCGCCCCGGGTCCCCCTCCTCGACTCAGAGCCGCGCGGTGTTGCGCTCGTAGACCAGGCGGAGGCCGATCAGGGTCAGCCACGGCTCGTGGGCGTCGATCTCGGTGGACTCGCCCAGGACCATCGGCGCCAGGCCGCCCGTCGCGATCACCGTGACGTCCGCCGGGTCGCCGGAACCGGCCAGCTCGCGCTTCATCCGGGCCACCACGCCGTCGACCTGGCCGGCGAAGCCGAAGACGATGCCCGACTGCATGCACTCGACGGTGTTCTTGCCGATCACACTGCGCGGCCGGGCCAGCTCGATCTTGCGGAGCTGGGCGCCCCTGACGCCCAGCGCCTCCACCGAGATCTCAATGCCCGGCGCGATCGCGCCGCCCGCGTACTCGCCGCGCGCGGTGATCGCGTCGTACGTCGTCGCCGTGCCGAAGTCGACGACGATCGCCGGGCCCCCGTACAGCTCGACCGCGGCGACCGTGTTGACGATGCGGTCGGCGCCGACCTCCTTCGGGTTGTCCGCGAGGATCGGGACGCCCGTCTTGACGCCCGGCTCCACCAGGACCGCCGGGACGTCCCCGTAGTACCGGCGCGTCACCTCACGCAGCTCGTGCAGCACCGTCGGCACCGTCGAGCAGATCGCGATGCCCTCGATGCCGTCGCCCAGTTCCTCGCCCAGCAGCGGATGCATGCCCATCAGTCCCTGCAGAAGGACCGCCAGCTCGTCGGCAGTGCGGCGCGGATCCGTCGAGATCCTCCAGTGCTCCACGACCTCTTCGCCGTCGAAGAGGCCGAGAGTGGTCTGGGTGTTGCCGACGTCGATGGTGAGCAGCATCAGACGGCCGCCTCGGAGGCCTCGCGCAGGTCGAGACCGATGTCCAGGATCGGCGACGAGTGCGTGAGGCCGCCGACCGCCAGGTAGTCGACGCCGGTCGCCGCGTACGCCGCCGCGTTGTCCAGCGTCAGCCGGCCGGAGGACTCCAGGGCCGCGCGGCCGGCGACCAGGGCGACGGCCTCCTCGGTCTCGGAGGGGGTGAAGTTGTCGAGCAGGATCAGGTCGGCGCCCGCGTCCAGGACCTCGCGGACCTGGTGCATCGTGTCGACCTCGACCTCGATCGGGACCTCCGGGAACTGCTCGCGGACGGCCTTGAAGGCCTGCGCGACGCCGCCCGCGGCTACCACGTGGTTGTCCTTGACCAGCGCCGCGTCCGAGAGGGACATGCGGTGGTTGACGCCGCCGCCGCAGCGCACCGCGTACTTCTCCAGGGCGCGCAGGCCCGGCGTCGTCTTGCGGGTGTCGCGGACCCGGGCCCTGGTGCCCTCCAGGGCGTCCGCCCACCTGCGGGTGGCGGTGGCGATGCCGGAGAGCCGGCACAGGATGTTCAGCGCGCTGCGCTCGCCGGTCAGCAGGTCGCGGGTGCGGCTGGTGACGGAGAGCAGGACCTGCCCGGCCTCGACCCGCGCGCCGTCCTCGACGTGCCGCTCGACCTCGAACTCGTCGGTGCAGACGATCGACAGGACCGCCTCGGCGACCCGCAGGCCGGCCACGACGCCCGCCTCGCGGGCGGTGAAGTCCGCGGTGGCGACGGCGTCCTCGGGGACGGTCGCGACGGTGGTGACGTCCACCCCGCCGTCGAGGTCCTCCGCGATCGCCAGGTGGGCGATGTCCTCGACCTGGATCGGGTCGAGGCCGGCCTCGGCGAGGAGTTCGGCGAGGGCCGGGTCGAGCCCGCACTCGTACACCTCGTCGCCCTCCGCGCAGCCGCAGCCGTCGCCGCAGCCGCCCGTGGACTCGGCCGGGGCGTTGATGTGGATCAGGGGCACGTCCACGGGCTGCGGACGTGCTTCTTCGGGCGTGCTCACGACTGCGGCTCCCTGGTGGTGTCGGGGGTTACGGGCGGAAAGTCTGCGGTGGCGGTGGGGTGCAGGGTGAGCTCTTCACCGCACATGTGCACGATCAGGTGACGGCGCCACTTCTCGTCGTCGCGCTCGGGGAAGTCCTCGCGCCAGTGGCAGCCGCGGGTCTCCTCGCGCCGGAGAGCGGCGGTGACCAGGGCGCGGGAGACGTGCAGGAGGTTGGTGGTCTCCCAGGACTCGGTGCCGGGCCCGGCCGTCAGGTCGGGGTGGCGCACCACCGGGTCCCGCGCCAGGTCCTCCAGGGCGGCCGACGCCTTGCGGAGGCTCTCCTCGGACCGCAGCACACCCGCGTACCCGCTCATGATCCGCTGGATCTCCGCGCGCGCCGACGGCTCCAGCAGCGGCATCACCGTGGGGACGCGGTGCACGGCCGGGACGCCCTCGCGGTGCGGCCCGGACGCGACGATGTCGTCGGCGATGCGCTCCGCGAAGACCAGGCCCTCCAGGAGCGAGTTCGAGGCCAGCCGGTTCGCGCCATGCACGCCCGTGCAGGCGACCTCGCCGCACGCGTACAGGCCGGGCACGGTGGTCCGGCCGTGCAGGTCGGTGCGGACGCCGCCGGAGGCGTAGTGGGCGGCGGGGGCGATCGGGATCGGCTCGGTCACCGGGTCGATGCCGTGCGCCCGGCAGGCGGCCAGGATCGTCGGGAAACGGTGCTCCCACATGTCGGCGCCGAAGTGCCGGGCGTCGAGGTACATGTTCCGCGCGCCCTGCTCCAGCATCCGGCGCGTGATCCCCTTGGCGACGATGTCGCGGGGCGCGAGCTCGGCCAGTTCGTGCTGGCCGACCATGAAGCGGACGCCGTCCGCGTCGACCAGATGGGCGCCCTCGCCGCGTACCGCCTCGGAGACCAGCGGCTGCTGGCCCTGCGAGTCCGAGCCGAGGAACAGCACGGTCGGGTGGAACTGGACGAACTCCAGGTCGGAGACCTCGGCGCCGGCGCGCAGCGCGAGGGCGACGCCGTCGCCGGTGGAGACGGCCGGGTTGGTGGTGGCGGAGAAGACCTGGCCCATGCCGCCGGTGGCGAGGACCACGGCCGGGGCGTGGACGGCGCCGACGCCGTCGTGCTGGCCCTCCCCCATGACGTGCAGGGTGACGCCCGCAGTGCGGCCGGCGGCGTCCGTGAGGAGGTCCAGGACCAGGGCGTGCTCGACGGTGCGCACGCCCCGCTCGCGTATCGCCTCGACCAGCGCGCGGGAGATCTCGGCGCCGGTCGCGTCGCCGCCGGCGTGCACGATCCGGTTGCGGTGGTGGCCGCCCTCGCGGGTCAGCGCGATCTCGCCGTCGGCGTTCCGGTCGAACTCGGCGCCGGTGGCCATCAGACGGCGGACCGCGCCGGGGCCCTCGGTGACCAGGGTGCGTACGGCCGGCTCGTCGCAGACCCCGGCACCGGCGACGAGGGTGTCGTCGAGGTGCTGCTCGGGGGTGTCGCCCTCGCCGAGCGCGGCGGCCACGCCGCCCTGCGCCCAGCGGGTCGAGCCGGCGTCCAGGCGAGCCTTGGTGACCACGACCGTGCGCAGCCCCGCGGCGCTGCAGCGCAGGGCGGCGGTCAGGCCCGCGACGCCGGAGCCGACGACCACGACGTCGGCCTCGACGGCCCAGCCGGGCGCGGGCGCGTCCAGCCGGATGCCGGGCTCGTCCGCCCGTATGCCTGTCTCATGGCTACCGGTCACTGGGCGGCTCCGAAGTTCAGGGGGAGATTGTCGATGAGCCGCGTGGACCCCACCCGCGCGGCGACGGCGAGGATCGCGTCGCCGTCGTGGTCGTCGGCGACATCGGTGAAGTCGGCCGGATCGACGAGGGCGAGGTAGTCCAGGGTCAGCGGCGGGTGCGCCGAGCCGGCCTCGTCCAGGACGCCGCGGGCCGCGGCCCGTACGGCGTCGGCGCCGCCGCCCTCGCCGGCCTGCGCGACGGCGTGCACGTCGGCGGCGGCGCGGGCCTCGCCGATCTGCGACAGCGCCTCGGCGCGGGTCTCGGAGGCGGAGGCCGGCAGCGAGGCGGCCCGGGCGCGCAGCGCGTGCTGGGCGCCGAGCCGGTCGCGGGCGGCGAACAGCGCCCGCGACAGGGCGAGCGCGGTGCGCCGCTCGTCGGGCGAGAGGTAGCGGTTGCGGCTGGACAGGGCCAGCCCGTCGGCCTCGCGGACCGTCGGCACGCCGACGATCTCGACCGGGAAGTTCAGGTCGCGGACCATCCGGCG
The DNA here is from genome assembly GCF_033343995.1 of Streptomyces sp. HUAS YS2. Taxonomy (NCBI): domain Bacteria; kingdom Bacillati; phylum Actinomycetota; class Actinomycetes; order Kitasatosporales; family Streptomycetaceae; genus Streptomyces; species Streptomyces solicathayae. The sequence continues at coordinate 3,626,737 of NZ_CP137573.1, forward strand.
GATCAGGGCGAGCTGCTGGGCGTCCTTCTGGCCGAAGAACGCCACGTCCGGACGGGTGAGGTGGAGCAGCTTGGCGACGACGGTGAGCATGCCGTCGAAGTGGCCGGGGCGGGAGGCGCCTTCGAGCCGCTCGCCCATCGGGCCCGCGGTGATCCGGACCTGCGGCTCGCCGCCCGGGTAGACCTCGTCGGCGGACGGGGCGAACACGGCGTCCGCACCGGCCTCCTGGGCGATCTTCAGGTCGGCGTCGAGGGTGCGCGGGTAGCGGTCGAGGTCCTCGCCCGCGCCGAACTGCAGCGGGTTGACGAAGACGGTGACGGTGACGTGACCCTCGGGGCCGACGTGCGCCCGGGCGGTGCGGATCAGCGTGGCGTGGCCGTCGTGCAGGGCGCCCATGGTCATGACGACGGCGCGGGGGCCGGCCGACCCCTGGGTGCGCAGCTCGGCGGCCGTGCGGACCGGGGCGAGGCTCATCGGTCGTCTCCCTGGGAGGTGGCGGGGCGCTCGGCCAGGACCCCCAGCAGGTCCTCGGCGAGCTCGGGCTTGAGCAGGCCGTGCGCGAGGGCCCGGTCGGCGGTGGTGCGGGCCATCGCCAGGTAGCCGGCGACCGTGCCGGGGGCGTGCTTGCGCAGCTCGGCGACGTGCGCGGCGACCGTGCCGGCGTCGCCGCGGGCGACCGGGCCGGTCAGCGCCGCGTCCCCGGACCGCAGGGCGTTGTCGAGGGCGGCGCCGAGCAGCGGGCCGAGCATGCGGTCCGGGGCGGCGACCCCGGCGGTGCGGAGCAGCTCCATCGACTGGGCCACCAGGGTGACCAGGTGGTTCGCGCCGAGGGCGAGGGCCGCGTGGTAGAGCGGCCGGTTCGCCTCGGCGATCCACTCGGGCTCGCCGCCCATCTCGATGACCAGGGCCTCGGCGGCCAGCCGCAGCTCCTCGGGGGCGGTCACGCCGAAGGAGCAGCCGGCCAGCCGCTGCACGTCGACGGGGGTGCCGGTGAACGTCATGGCGGGGTGCAGGGCGAGCGGGAGCGCGCCGGCCCGCCGGGCGGGGTCGAGGACCTGGACCCCGTACCGCCCGGAGGTGTGCACGATGAGCTGCCCGGGCCGTACGGCGCCGGTGTCCGCGAGTCCCTCGACGAGCCCCGGCAGGGCGTCGTCGGGGACGGTCAGCAGGACCAGCTCGGCGCGGGCCAGCACCTCGGCGGGCGGCACCAGCGGCACGTCGGGCAGCAGGGCCGCGGCGCGGCGGCGGGACGCGTCGGAGACCCCCGAGGCGGCGACCGGACGGTGGCCCGCGAGCTGGAGCGAGGCGGCGAGCGCCGGTCCGACCCGGCCGGCGCCGACGACGCCGACGGTGAGACGGGCGGGGCGGTCCTCGGCTCGGGACTCTGGTGGTGCGTTCACGCTGACGGCGGCCTTCCGTTCCAGTCCTCGGCGGGTACCGGACGATTTCTCGCCATGCTACGCCAGCGTTTCGCACGGTTTCGCGGCCGTCCACAGCCTGTTGGCGATGGTGTGATGATCGGCGCATGAACGACGCGGAACACTCGGAGCGAGCGCGCAGGCACCGTGCCACGGTGTGGTCCGGCGCGACGCGGAAACTGTGGCACACCCAGGTCGAGCGGTCGGTCGGCGAAGGGCTGGCCGCGCTGCGCGAGCTTGCGGACCTCGGGCACACCCTCATGGACCCCCACGAGCTGGTCGACACCTACGGCGGCGGTCCGGTCGCCGAAGTGGAGCGGCAGGTGGCGGACCTTCTCGGCTTCCCGGCGGCGGTGTTCTTCCCGACCGGGACGATGGCCCAGCAGGTGGCACTGCGCTGCTGGGCGGGCCGGACGGGCAGCGACGTGGTGGCGCTGCACCCGCTCGCCCATCCGGAGGTGCACGAGAACGGCGCGCTCGGGGCGGTGAGCGGCCTGCGGACGGTGCACCCGACGGACGCCCCGCGGCTGCCGACGGCCGAGGAGGTGCGGGAGCACCCCGAGCCGTTCGGCACGCTGATGCTGGAGCTGCCGCTGCGCGACGCGGGCTTCGTGCTGCCGGACTGGGACGAACTGGTCGACGTGGTGCAGGCGGCCCGGGAGCGGGACGCGGTCGTCCACTTCGACGGCGCGCGGCTGTGGGAGTGCGGCCCGCACTTCGGCCGGGAGCTGCGGGAGATCGCGGGGCTCGCGGACAGCGTGTACGTGTCCTTCTACAAGTCGCTCGGCGGCATGTCGGGGGCGGCGCTCGCCGGTCCGGAGGACCTGGTCGAGGAGGCGCGGGTGTGGCTCCACCGGTACGGCGGGCTGGTCTTCCAGCAGTACCCGGCCGCCCTGGCCGCGCTGGCGGGCCTGAAGACGGAGCTGCCGCGGCTCCCGGCGTACGTGGCGCACGCGCGGACGGTGGCGGCGGCGCTGCGGGAGGCGTTCGCGGAGGCGGGGCTCCCGTGGTTCCGGGTGCACCCGGCGGAGCCGCACACCCACCAGTTCCAGGTCTGGCTCCCGTACGGGCCCGACGAGCTGACGGCAGCCTCGGTCGCCCTGGCGGAGGAGACCGACACCGTCCTCTTCCGTCGCTGGTCCCCCGCCCCGGCGGGCGGCCCGCCGGGCGTGGCGGCGACCGAGGTGACGGTCGCGGCCCCGGGCCTGGACTGGACACCGGCGGACGTGCGGGAGGCGGCCCGGAATTTCCTGGCGCGACTGGGCCGGTAGGCCTCGGGCGGACTCAGCAGGGCCTCGGGCGGCGCCGGCGCGTCAGGGCGTACCGGAGGCGGCCGCCGGCCGGGCGGCCCGCGAGCACCCGGGTGAAGCGGCGGTGGTCGCGGACGGCGCGCAGCACGGCGAGGTCGTGGGTCCCGGGGGCCGGAGGCATCGCCTCCTCCAACCGCGCCGCACGGTAGGTGTCGAAGAGGTACTGGTGCAGAGCGTTCATGCACCTCACCGTGCGCCCGTCCCGGCCCGGCGGGCCCGCCGATTGACCGGCCCCGTCAAACGGCGCGACAGCACCCCCGGGGCAGCCCGCACCATGGACCCGTGAGCGTGACCATCGACATCACCGGACTGCCGCCCGAGCGGATCTCCTTCTGCCCCTCGCCGCTGGCCGAGCTCGGCAACGCCCTGCACGCACTGTCCGAGCCCGCCCACCACGCCCGGCTGCACGCGTGGACGACCTCGACCGCCGCCGCGCTCAAGCCGGAGCTGGCCGACCGGCTCCACGAGGCCGACTTCATGTGGCGGTCCGCGCGCTCCGACTTCCTGATGCCCGCCCAGCCCCGGGAGACCCTGGCGGAGGAGCTGGACGACCTCGACCGCATGGACGACGAGACATTCGTCGGCGCCGCCCTGGAGATCACCTGCTTCATCGGTAACACCGGCCGGCCCGTCCCGTCCCCGCTCGTCGACGCGTCGTCCCGGCGCCGCGCCCTCGACCTGGCCGCCGCGCGCGGCCCGCGCCAGGCGGCGTTCGTGGACCGGATGCTCGCCGAGCCGGCCGCCACCCGGGCGTGGATCCGCCGGCTCCTGGAGGACTGCGAGGACGCGTTCTTCGGCGACACCTGGCGCCGGGTCCGGGTCCAGCTCGCCGCAGACGCCCGGCACAAGACCGAGCTGCTGCGCCGCAAGGGCCTGGCCGAGGCCCTGACCGCCGCCTCCCCGGCGCTGAGCCTGGAACAGGACGAGCGCGGCCGCCGGATCGTCGTCGACAAGCTGGTCCAGCGCCGCACCGAGGCCCGGGGCACCGCCCTGACGCTGATCCCGTCAGTCTTCGGCTGGCCGCACCTCTTCGCCCTGTACACCCCCGGCTGGCAGCCGGTGATCCAGTACCCGGTCGCTGCTCATGAGGTCGGCGGCACCGAGTCGATCGAGACGGTGAAGCTCCGCCTGGAGGCACTGGCCCACCCCCTGCGGATGAACCTGTGCCGAACCCTGGTGCGCGGGGCGCACTCGACGGGCGAGCTGGCCGACGTGTACGGCATCACCGCGCCGGAGGTCTCCCGGCACCTCTCGGTCCTGAAGAAGGCCGGACTGCTCACCACCCGGCGCCGGGGCCGCTACGTCCTGCACGAGCTGGACCATTCGGCCGTCGCCCGGCTGGGCAGCGACTTCCTGGAGGGTTTGCTGCGCTAGCGGGGGCCGGTGCGGGACGGGCGTCGAGCGGACGGCCCCGCGCGCTAGTCGAAGCGGATGTGGGACAGGCCGACCCGGATCCGCCGCAGCCGGTGCCGCAGCGGCCCGTACGTGTTCGGCGCGAGCCGCAGACCCGCCGCCCCGGCGATCCGGTCCGCGACCTGCGGGACGGTCAGCCGGTCGGTACGGATGTGGTCGCCGAACTCCGGCCCGTTCAGCCGCTCCAGGCAGTGGTCGAGCCGCCGCACCGCGAAGCTCTCCCACTTGAGGCCGCGCCCCAGACCCCGCTCGGTGAGCCGCTTCAGGACGGTCTCCCGCTCCGCGAGCAGCGCGAAGTGCCGCACACGCTCCGGCCCGTGCGCCGCCCGCAGCCGGCCCACGACCTCCTCGAAGTACGCCGGCTCCACCAGAGTCATCGGCACGAGCAGCGGGCCCTCGTGCCGACGCAGCGCCAGGTCCAGCACCTCGTACACGCCCTGCCGCCAGGCCACCAGGTCCTGGAAGTCCTCGTTCAGGCCACGCGGCAGGGTCCGGTGCAGGCCGAAGCCGATGTGCTCGGGGTCGCAGATCGCGCTGCCGGGCAGACGCCGCAGCAACTCGTGCGCGGTCTGTGTCTTGCCGCCGCCGAACGGCCCGTTGATCCAGAGCAGCACGGGCTCAGCCCGCCCCGCCGCCCGCCCGCACCAGGCCGGTCTCGTACGCGAGGACCACCACCTGCACCCGGTCGCGCAGCGCCAGTTTGGTCAGGATGCGGCCGACGTGCGTCTTCACCGTCGCCTCGGACAGCACGAGACGGGCCGCGATCTCTCCGTTCGACAGGCCCTGCGCGACCAGCATCATCACCTCGCGCTCCCGGTCGGTCAGCTTGTCGATGTCCTTGTGATGAGGCTCCTTGCCGGAGGACGGCAGCATCGGGGAGAACCGGTCGAGCAGCCGGCGGGTGGTCGACGGGGCGACGACCGCGTCGCCGCTGTGCACGGAGCGGATCGCGCCGAGCAGCTCGCTCGGCGGCACGTCCTTCAGCATGAACCCGCTCGCCCCCGCCTTCAGGCCGGAGAACGCGTACTCGTCGAGGTCGAAGGTGGTCAGGATGAGCACCTTCGGCGGCTCGGGCTCCGCGCAGATCCGCCGGGTCGCCTCGACCCCGTCGAGGCGCGGCATGCGGACGTCCATCAGGACCACGTCCACCGCGGTGGAGCGCAGGATCTCGATCGCCTCCGCGCCGTCGCCCGCCTCCGCGACGACGTCCATGTCCGGCTGGGCGGCCAGGACCATGCGGAAGCCGGTGCGCAGCAGCACCTGGTCGTCGACGAGCATCACGCGGATGGACATGGGGTTCCTTCGGTTCCTCGGGATCGGGGGACGGACTTCACGCGGCGCCTCACGCCGGCTTCAGGGGGAGCAGGGCGCTGATCCGGAAGCCGCCCCCGGGGCGCGGGCCCGCGTCCAGGGTGCCGCCGACCATGCCGACCCGCTCGCGCATGCCGATCAGACCGTGGCCGCTGCCGTCGGCGCCCCCGTCCTCGTACATCTCCTGGGTCGCGCCGCGGCCGTCGTCCTCGACGAGCAGGCCGAGGCCGTCGTCGAAGTAGACCAGCCGGACGCTCGCGCCGGCCTCCGGGCCACCGTGCTTGCGGGTGTTCGTGAGGGCTTCCTGGACGATCCGGTACGCGGTGAGCTCGACGCCGCTGGGCAGCGGGCGCGGGGACCCCTCGATCCGGAAGTCGACGGTCAGGCCGGCCTGGCGGACCTGCTCGACCAGGTCCTCGATCTGCTGGACGTCCGGCTGCGGCACGTACTCCCCCGCCTCCTGGTGCTCGCCGGTGCGCAGCACGCCCAGCAGCCTGCGCATCTCGGCGAGGGCCTGGCGGCCGGTGCCTGAGATCGTCTCCAGGGCCTGCTTGGCCTGCTCGGGCGAGCTGTCCAGGACGTACGCGGCGCCGTCCGCCTGGACCACCATCACGGACACGTTGTGCGCGACGACGTCGTGCAGCTCGCGGGCGATCCGGGCGCGCTCGGCCGCGACCGCGACCTTGGCCTGCGCCTCGCGCTCCTTCTCCAGCCGGGAGGCGCGCTCCTCCAGCTGGGCGAAGTAGGCGCGGCGGGTGCGCAGCGAGTCGCCGAGCACCCAGGCGAGCACGAACGGCACGGTCATGATCACGGTGAAGAAGACGTGCGCCGCCGACGAGCCCTGGCTCTCCGTCGGCCACCTGAGCTGCGCCAGCGTCGCCGCGCTCAGTCCGCCGGCCAGAGCCAGCCGGGACGCCCAGCGCGGGCCGTCGTGCGCGGCGACCGTGTAGATGATCACCAACATCGCGAAGTCCGCGAAGAACGGCATCAGGCCGAAGGCGAGCTGCACGACGCCCAGAGCGACGGCCAGCAGCAGCATCCGCTCCGGCATCCTGCGCCGCAGCGCCACGACGACCGAGAACAGCGCGCCGACGGCCCCGTACGCGACGGGCCGTTCCACCGACGGGTAGCTGCTGACCACCCACAGCACGGAGAACCCGAAGAGGACGACGGCCCAGAAGCCGTCGACGCCCGTCGGGTGTCTGCGGAGGAAGTCGTAGAGGCGCTGCACGTGACCCAGCGTAGGGAAGGGGGATAGGTGCAGGGGTCAACCGGAGGGCCGATCCTTGCCGCGAGCACCGTACTCCGCAAGGTGGAGACTGGGGCGCGTGACGGATGAGACGTGTCAGGGACAGGAGTGGCGGGGCTGGCGGGAGGCCACGGAGCGGGCGCTGTACGGGCCCGGCGGCTTCTACCTGCGGCCGGAGGGCCCGGCGGGCCACTTCCGCACCTCCGTGCACGCCTCGCCGCTGTTCGCGACGGCGGTGGCCCGGCTGCTGACCTCGGTGGCGGAGCGGCTGGGGACGGCCGAGGTCGACCTCGTGGACGTCGGCGCGGGCCGGGGCGAACTGCTGGCGGGCGTCCTGGCGGCCGTCCCGGAGGGCCTGGCGGTGCGCGCGTACGGCGTCGAACGCGCGGACCGGCCGGCCGGGCTCGACCCGCGGATCGTGTGGACGGACCGGGTGCCGGAGGGCGTACGGGGCCTGCTGTTCGCGAACGAGTGGCTGGACAACGTGCCGGTGGACGTCGCCGAGGCGGACGCCTCGGGCGTCGCGCGGTACGTCGAGGTACGGCCGGACGGCGCCGAGCGTCCGGGCGCCGAGGTGACCGGCGCGGACGCGGCGTGGCTGCGCCGGTGGTGGCCGCTGCGGGAGCCGGGCGAGCGGGCGGAGATCGGCCGGCCGCGCGACGAGGCGTGGGCGGCGGCGGTGTCCCGGGTGGCGGCCGGCACGGCGGTGGCGGTGGACTACGGGCACGTACGGGACGCCCGGCCGCCGTTCGGGACGCTGGCCGGGTTCCGGGGCGGGCGGGAGGTCGCGCCGGTACCGGACGGGACGTGCGACGTGACGGCGCATGTGGCGATGGACGCGGTCGCGGAGGGCGTCGGGGGCGTTGGTGTGGCGGGCGTCGGGGTCGGGGGCGTCGGGGAGCTCGTCTCGCAGCGGGAGGCGCTGCGGGAGCTGGGGGTGACCGGCGAACGGCCGTCCCTCGCGCTCGCGTCCTCCGACCCGGCCGCGTACCTGCGGGCGCTCGCCTCGGCCGGGGAGGCGGCCGAGCTGACCGCCCGCGGCGGGCTCGGGGACTTCCTGTGGCTGCGGCACGACGTGCCGGGCGGACGGTCCTGACGGTCCTGACGGCGCGCCCCGTACCGGCCTGCGGAACGCGGCGACACGAGGGTTCGCCCGGCAGGGATACTGTCCCCATGACGGAGACGACGGTCGGAATCGGCGGGGCGGCGGAGAGCACCGACATGGTGCTGAACATCGGGCCGCAGCATCCCTCGACCCATGGCGTGCTCCGTCTCCGGCTGGTGCTCGACGGCGAGGTCGTCCGGCACGCCGAACCGGTCATCGGCTACATGCACCGCGGCGCCGAGAAGCTCTTCGAGGCGCGCGACTACCGGCAGATCGTGATGCTGGCCAACCGCCACGACTGGCTCTCCGCGTTCTCCAACGAGCTCGGCGTCGTCATGGCCGTGGAGCGGATGCTCGGCATGGAGGTGCCCGAGCGGGCGGTCTGGACGCGCACGCTGCTCGCCGAGCTGAACCGGGTGCTCAACCACCTGATGTTCCTCGGCTCGTACCCGCTCGAACTCGGCGGCATCACCCCCGTCTTCCACGCCTTCCGGGAGCGCGAGGAGCTCCAGGCCGTGATGGAGGAGGTCTCCGGCGGCCGGATGCACTACATGTTCAACCGGGTCGGCGGCCTCAAGGAGGACCTGCCGGCCGGCTGGCTGGAGCGCACCCGCGCGGCGATCGCCGACGTCCGGTCGCGGATGGACGTGTACGACCGGCTGGTCCTCGGCAACGAGATCTTCCGCGGCCGCACCCGCGGCGTCGGCGTCCTGTCGCCGGAGGCGGTGCACTCCTTCGGTGTCACCGGCCCGATCGCCCGTGCCTCCGGCGTCGACTTCGACCTGCGGCGCGACGAGCCGTACCTCGCGTACGGGGAGCTCCAGGACACCCTGAAGGTGGTCACCCGCGAGGAGGGCGACTGCCTGGCCCGCTTCGAGTGCCTGCTCGAGCAGACGCACAACTCGCTGGAGCTGGCCGACGTCTGCCTGGACCGGATCGACGAGCTGCCGCCCGGGCCGATCAACCAGCGGCTGCCGAAGGTGCTCAAGGCGCCCGAGGGTCACACGTACGCCTGGACGGAGAACCCGCTCGGGGTCAACGGCTACTACCTGGTGTCCAAGGGCGAGAAGACGCCGTACCGGCTCAAGCTCCGCTCGGCCTCGTACAACAACATCCAGGCGCTGACCGTGCTGCTGCCGGGGACGCTGGTCGCGGACATGGTCGCGATCCTGGGGTCGCTGTTCTTCGTCGTCGGCGACATCGACAAGTAGTCGACGGGCAGCGGGGCGGGCGGCTCAGTCCGCCCGCATCACGACATAGGCCCGCGGGTCCTTCTCCGGGCGCACCTGCCGGACGACGTACCAGCCCCACCGCTCGTACCGGCCGCGCAGCTCCGGCACGTCCAGGGTCATCAGCAGGCGCGGCGCCGGGGCGTCCACGAGCAGGGCGTCGTGCAGGGCGCGGCCGAGGCCGCGGCCCTGCTGGGCGGGGGCCACGACGAGCTCGAACAGCTCGAAGCTCTCGTCCCCGCCGGACAGGAAGGTGTCGGGGCGGCCGGCCGCGAAGCCGGTCAGCGCGCCGTCGGCGTCATGGGCGGCGACCATCCGCCAGCCGGGGCGGCCGGCCATGTCGACCAGGCGGTCGACGGTGCGGACCGCGCCGCGCGGCGGATCGTGCCAGGGCGGGCCGCAGAACGCCTGCGCGCACAGGGCGATCAGTTCGTCCCGCAGGGCGCCGGGGTCGGCCACCGCCTTCAGGTTCACGAGTTGACGGCTCCGCGCAGCTCGGCCACGTCCAGCTGCTCGGTCTCGTCGTGCGCGGTCAGGTCGATGACCTGGCCGATGACCCGCTCGGGGGCGGGCTGCCGCGCCTCGGCCTCGGCGAGGACCTCCTCGCCCACCACGTCGGCGAGGTCCTCGTTCTGCACCGCCTCGATCGCGGCGACGGCCTTCTGGGCGCCCTGCAGTGCCTTCACGGCCCGACCTGCCTGGCCTGCCTGACCGCCCTGGGTGCCGAAGAAGTCGAAGGTGCCCTCGGGGCGCGGGGCGGGCCGGCGGGCGGCGTACGGGGCGATCGCGGCCGCGGCCGGGACGGGCCGCATCGCGGGTGCGGCGGCGGGGGCGGCCTGAGCCGCCGGCAGGGCGGCCGTCGGACGGGCGTGCTGCTCGGTCCCGGCGGCGGCCGCGTGCTTCCCCTGCGGCTCCTCCGCCTCCCGGGCCCGCTCGGCCAGGTCGCGGCTGCGGGCGGCCTCGGCGGTGCGCCGGGCCTCCTGGGCCGCCGCGTTGCGCGGGAGGTCCTTCAGGGCCCGGGCGGCCCGGCGGTACGCGTCCGGGGTCGGCGTGGACCCGGCGGCGGTCAGCTCCTTGACGGGGGCGGCCGCTTCGAGCGCGAGCTGCCGGCGGCCCTCCAGGGCGCTGGCCCGCTCGGTCTCGGCGGTGGCGTACCGGCGCAGCAGCTCGGCGTGCTCGCCGCGCAGCGCGGCCAGTTCGACCCGCTTGGCGCGCAGCTTGGTGTCGAGGCGGGCACGCAGTTCGCGGGACTCCTCGAGGTCGGACTCCAGCTCGGCGAGCCGCTCCTCGGCCTTCCACTGGTCCGCGGTGCGCATGCGGCCCAGCTCGGCGACCTTGCGGCCGGCGGCCCGGTCCCAGCCGCGCATGATCACGGCGCCGGTTACGGCGGCGGCCGCGGCGGCCGCCACGAGCAGCCGCAGGACCAGCGGATCCGCGAACAGCCAGGCGCCTACCGCACAGACAGCGGAAGCGCCGGCGACCGCGGAGGGCGGCAGGAGCTTGTGCAGGGGCGGGGAATGACGGTGGCGTCCACGTGGCATGGCCTGAAATTTACCGTGCGTAGGCGGCCCGTGGGGGGCCGCCCCCGCAATCTCTTCCGTCGTCTCTTCCGGCACTTCCGGAATGAGTGACTCCCCTTGTCTGGCGGCTACTTCCCGAGCAGCCCCTTCGACTCCAGATAGGCCTTCGCGACGTCCTCCGGCTTGGCCCGCTCGGCGTCCACCTTGCGGTTCAACTCGGCGAGATCGGCGGTGCTGAGCACCTTGGTGATCTTGTCGAGCGCGGCGGCGATCTCCGGCGCCCCGGCGTCCTTCGCATTGAGCACCGGCAGCACGTTGTCGGCGTTCTGCAGCTTCTTGTCGTCGGTGAGGAAGACCAGGCCGAACGATTCGATCGTGGCGTCCGTCGTGGTCGTCAGGACCAGCTGGTCCACGCCGTCCTTCACGGCCTGCTTGGCCTGCGGGGTGCCGACGCCCTTGGGGTCGATCCCGGCTACCTCGATCCCGTACGTCTTCTTCAGGCCCGGCGCGCAGAAGGGGCGCACCGCGCATTCGTCACCGGCCGCGATCTTCACCTTCAGCTTCGCGGTACCGAGATCGGAAAGGGTGGTGAGCTTGTTCTTCGCGGCGAATTCCTTGGTCACCGCGAACGCGTTCTGGTCCACGGCCTCGCCGTACGCGAGCACCTTCAGCCCGCGCGGTTCCGCGAGCTTCTTCAGCGCTTCCGTCGTGGCGGCCGCGTCACCGGAAGCGACCGGCTTCTCCTCCGGCGCCTTCGGGCCGTTCGCCTTCGCGTTCAGGAATTCCGCGATCGTCGCCGCGTATTCCGGTACGACGTCGATCTCGCCCTTCTCCAGCGCGGGTTCGTACAGTTCACGGTTCTTCACCGTGGTCACCGAGGTGTCGTATCCGGCGTCGGCGAGAATCTGCGCGTACAGCTCCGCCAGCACCTTGGACTCGGTGAAGGCCGCGGCGCCGACGACCAGCGTCCCCTTCTTCCCGCCGCCCGCGCCGCCCGCGCCGGAGCCGCCGGCGTTCTCCAGGCTGTCGCCGCCGCACGCGGCCAGCCCTCCGGTCAGTGCCGCGACGGCCAGTACCGCACCCGCCACACGCGAGGTCCTGCTCACGAGATCACCCATTTCCTTGGTCGTTCGTTCGTCACAGGGGCCTCCTGCGGCCCAGCAGTCGGTCCGCGCCCACCAGCAGCGCCTCCACAAGGAGGGCGAGCAGCGCCACGAGGAGCGCGCCCGCCACCACCTGCGGGGTGTCGTACGTGGCGAACCCGGCGGTGATGATCCGGCCGAGCCCGCCCTGGCCGACCATCGCGGCGATCGTCGCGGTGGCGACCACCTGCACGGCGGCCGACCGCAGACCGGTCATCAGCATCGGCCGGGCCAGCGGGAGTTCGACCCGGCGGAACAACTGGCCGCCGGACATGCCCATCCCGCGCGCGGCCTCCACCACCGCCCGGTCCACCTCGCGCATCCCCACGTACGCGTGGGTCAGCAGCGGCGGCACGGCGAACAGCACCAGCGCGGTCACCGTCGGCACGTAGCCGGCGTTGCGCAGCGGCGACACCATGAACAGGGCCAGCACCGCGAAGACCGGCACCGCCCGGCCCGCGTTGGACACGTTGATCGCGACCGCGCCGCCCCGGCCCAGGTGGCCCAGCCACAGCCCGAGCGGCAGCGCGAGCGCGCACGCCACCAGCAGCGCGACCCCGCTCACGTACAGATGCTCGCCGAGGCGCTGCCAGACGCCGCCGTTCCCGGCCCAGTTGGCGCCCGTGGTCAGCCACGACCAGGCGCCGGACACCGCGCCCATCAGACCGCCCCCCGGGTGGTGCGTATCCGCGCCCAGGGCGTCAACAGCCGCTGTACGCCCAGCAGGGCCAGGTCCGCGACCACCGCGAGCAGCACGCACAGCACGGACGCGGCCAGCACCTGCGCCTTGAAGAAGGTCGGCAGCGCGTCCTCGATCAGATTGCCGAGGCCGCCGCGGCCCACGATCGACCCGACGGTCGTCAGCGCGATCGTCGACACCGTCGCCATCCGCACCCCGGCCATCACCGCGGGCAGCGCCAGCGGCAGTTCGACCTCCCAGAGCAGCCGGCCCCCGCCGTAGCCCATCCCGCGCGCGGCCTCCCGCGTCTCGGCCGGGACCGCGTCGAGGCCGGCCAGGATGTTCCGGACGAGGATCGTCAGCGAGTACAGCACCAGGCCGGTGACCACCAGCGCCGCCGACAGCCCGAAGAACGGCAGCAGCAGCGAGAACATCGCCAGCGAAGGGACCGTGTAGAGCAGTGTCGTCAGGCCGAGCACCGGGGCCGCGAGGCGCGGCCGGGCCCGGACGAGCAGCGCGAGCGGGAACGCGACCAGCAGCCCGAGCAGCACCGACACGACGGTGATGCCCACATGCTGGAGCGTCGCGTCGGTCAACTCGGCGCTGCGGGTGCGCAGATACTCGCCGCAGATCCAGTCGTTCGTCACCAGGCAGTTCGCCGCACTCATACGACTCCCCCCGGTCGCCGCGATCTCCCGAACGTATGTGTGGCGACCCTAACGCCCGGCAGCGACAATCGCCGAGGACCGCCACGATGCGGCAACACGCCCTTCACACACCGCCCGCGCCGGACCGCCACAATGGAACACATGATCCGGTTCGAACACGTCACCAAGCGGTACGCCGACGTCACGACGGCGGTCGACGACCTCTCCTTCGACGTCGCCGAGGGCGAACTGGTCACCCTCGTCGGCCCGTCCGGCTGCGGCAAGACGACCACCATGAAGATGGTGAACCGGCTGATCGAGCCCACCGAGGGCCGGATCCTCCTGGACGGCCAGGACGTCTCCCGGGTCGACCCGGTGTCCCTGCGCCGCCGCATCGGCTACGTCATCCAGCAGGTCGGCCTCTTCCCGCACCGCACCGTCCTCGACAACACCGCGACCGTCCCCGCGCTGCTCGGCTGGAAGAAGCACAAGGCCCGCGAGCGCGCCGCCGAACTCCTCGACCTGGTCGGCCTCGACCCCGGCACCTTCGGCCACCGCTACCCCGAGCAGCTCTCCGGCGGCCAGCGCCAGCGCGTCGGCGTCGCCCGCGCGCTCGCCGCCGACCCGCCCGTCCTGCTGATGGACGAGCCGTTCGGCGCGGTCGACCCGGTCGTCCGCGAGCACCTGCAGAACGAGTTCCTGAGCCTCCAGGCCACCGTCCGCAAGACGGTCCTGCTCGTCACCCACGATCTGGAGGAGGCCGTCCGGCTCGGCGACCGTATCGCCGTCTACGGGCAGGGCCGCATCGAACAGTTCGACACCCCGGCCGCCGTGCTCGGCGCGCCCGCCAACCCGTACGTCGCCGACTTCGTCGGCGCGGACCGCGGCCTCAAGCGGCTCGCCGTCACCCCCATCACCGCGACGGACCTCGAACAGCGCGGCCCGGACACCGCGAAGCGGACGGCCCCGCCCGCCGTCGCCCTCGGCGCGCCGCTGAAGGACGCGCTGTCCACGCTGCTGCTGCACGACGCCGACTGGGTCCCCGTCACCGACCCCGGCCAAGGCGGCCGCGAGGTCGGTGTGCTGACCGCGGCCGCCCTGCACAAGGCCCTGCGCAGGTCCGTCAGCTCGCGCTGAGCCGGCCGCTCATCCACACCAGCGCCGGCGGGATCTCCCGGTTCCAGGTGTTGAAGTTGTGGCCGCCGCTGTCGAGCATGATCGACGAGACCCGGGCCGGGGCCTTCACCTTGTCGATGAAGGCCAGCGTCCCCTTCAGGTTCCCCTCGCCCTCCTTCGACGAGGTCACCAGGAAGGACGAGGCGCCCCGCGGCCGGTGGTCCAGGCTCCACAGCAGGTTCGCCCGCTTGCGTGCCCGGTCGTCCCCGTGGAACAGGTCGCCGGTCGTCACGTCCTCGGCCGCCTTGTAGTACGCCGACAGGCCGGCGCCGGCCACGTACCGCTCCGGGTGGTGCAGGGCGATCTTCAGCGCGCAGTAGCCGCCGGTCGAGTTGCCCATGAAGCCCCAGTTCCGCGGCTTGGTGCCGACCCGGTACGTCGCCGAGACCGCGCTCGGCAGGTCCTGCGCGAAGAAGGTCTCCGTCTTCGGGCCACCGGGGATGTCCACGCACTCGGTGTCCCGGGGCGGCGCGACCGTCGGCCGCATCATCACCAGGATCATCGGCCGCATCTTGCCGTCCTTCACCTGCTGGAAGGCGGTCCGCGGGTACTTGAGGCCCTTCAACAGGTTCTCCGCCGTGCCCGGATACCCCGTCAGCACCACCGAGGCCGGAAAGGTGGCCTTCGCGTACGCGGGCTGGAAATACTCCGGCGGCAGGTACACGTACGCCGGACTGGTGATGCCCGACTTCGCGCCGCTCACCACGATCTTCTGTATCTGCCCCCCGACCGCCGGCCGCGATCCGCCCGGCACGTCCAGCTGCTGCCGGCCCACCACCTTCACGTCCCTGCCGCCGGCCGAGTGGTCGACCACCACGCCCAGCTCCTGCTCCTGGCCGAAAAGGTCCGCCCAGGACCCGTAGAACAGGAAGGACTTGTTCGCCGCGAGCCCGACGGCCGCGAACAACGCCAGCTGGGTCGCGAGCAGCAGGCCGACCCTGGCCAGCACCGCACGCCAGTTCCGACGCGCCAGCCGCGGCCACAGCCAGACCGTGGCGACGAACAGCACCACGCCCAGCACGACGGCCAGCGCCAGGACTTTGTTGCTGGTGAGACCCATGAGGCGATCGAGCTTTCTTCCTGAGAATTTCCGGTGAGCGAGTGAACCCGCTTCCCACACGCGCCGTCCTAGAGGGCGCAACTCCTCCGGCAGCGCCCTTCCGGCCGCCGGAGATCCAGAATCTCTCGCGGAGCCACGGGAAGCGATGTCTGTCACGGTAGATGGGGACAAATCACGATCGGTTCCGGTTCGGGTACGACGGATCCTGAACGGACCTCGCCCCGAAGCGGTCCCCGCCCTCGTCGGCACGGCCTGCACGTTCATCGGCCTGATCGACATCGCCGCCGGAGTCTTCCCCCGATTCCGCGCCAGCCGCATGCACGCGGTCGCCGAGGTCCTGCCCGGCACCCTCAGCCCACTGTCCGCCGCACTCTCCCTCAGCGTCGGCGTCCTGCTGCTGCTCCTCGCCCACGGCCTCAAGCGCAACAAGCGCCGCGCCTGGCGCGCCGCCGTCGTCCTGCTGCCCCTCGGCGCCGCCGCCCAGTTCGCCTGGCGACACTCCCTCACCGGCGTCCTGCTCTCCCTCGCACTGCTCGTGCCGCTGCTGCGCCACCGCGACCAGTTCGCCGCCCTGCCCGACCCCCGCAGCCGCTGGCGCGCACTCGCCAACTTCATCCTGATGGGCGCCGGCTCCCTCGCCCTCGGCCTCGTCGTCGTCAGCGCCCACCCGCGCCGCATCATCGGCAGCCCCGGCATCACCGACCGCCTCGAACACGTGATGTACGGACTCGTCGGCGTCGAAGGCCCCGTCGGCTACACCGGCAACGCCGACTGGACCGTCGGCTACTCACTCGGCGCCCTCGGCATGCTCACCGCACTCACCACCGTCTACCTCGCCTTCCGGCCCGAACACCCGGCCGCCCGGCTCACCGAGGACGACGAGACCCGGCTGCGCGCCCTCCTCGCCCGGCACGGCGGCCGCGACTCCCTCGGCCACTTCGCCCTCCGCCGCGACAAGGGCGTCGTCTTCTCCCCCAGCGGAAAGGCCGCCGTCTGCTACCGCGTCGTCTCCGGCGTCATGCTCGCCAGCGGCGACCCCATCGGCGACGTCGAGGCCTGGCCCGGCGCCATCGAACGCTTCATGGACGAGGCCAAGGCCCACTCCTGGACCCCCGCCGTCATGGGCTGCTCCGAGACCGGCGGAGAGGTCTGGACCCGCGAGACCGGCCTCGACGCCCTCGAACTCGGCGACGAGGCGGTGGTGGACGTCAAGGATTTCTCGCTCTCCGGACGGGCCATGCGCAACGTCCGGCAGATGGTGAAGCGCATCGAGCGCAATGGTTACGAAACCCGCGTCCGCCGCGTCCGTGACCTCTCCGAAGGAGAGCTGGAACGCGTCCGCCGCGCCGCCGCCGACTGGCGCGGCACCGACACCGAGCGCGGCTTCTCCATGGCCCTGGGCCGGATAGGCGACCCCGCCGACGGCGACGCCGTCATCGCCACCGCGCACAAGAAGGACGGGGCGGCGCGCAGCGCCTCCGACAGGGCGGCGGTGGGAGACGGGTGGGCGGACGACACCTCTGCGTACGGGGACCTGAAGGCGATCATCCACTTCGTGCCCTGGGGCCTCGACGGCATGTCGCTCGAACTCATGCGCCGCGACCGCTCCGCCGACCCCGGCATGAACGAACTCCTCATCGTCGCCGCCCTCCAGGAATCCCCCCGCCTCGGCATCGAACGGGTCTCCCTCAACTTCGCCATGTTCCGCGCCGCCCTCGCCCGCGGCGAGAAGATCGGCGCAGGCCCCGTCCTGCGCATCTGGCGCGGCCTGCTCGTCTTCCTCTCCCGCTGGTTCCAGATCGAGTCGCTGTACAAGTTCAACGCCAAGTTCCAGCCCCGCTGGGAACCCCGCTTCGTCGTCTACCGCAAGAGCCGCGACCTCCCCCGCATCGGCTTCGCCGCCATGCAGGCCGAGGGCTTCGTGAACCTCGCCCTCCCCCGCCCCTTCACCCGCCGCCCCGCCCCGGCCCGCCGCCCCTGCGCCCACCTCCCCACCCCGGCCGCCGCCGCCGAACACGAGGTCCGCGCCGCCTGACCGGGCTCCGCGAGCCCTACCCCACGGCCGGGCCCTAGGCTGGACGCATGAGTACGTTGCGTGGACGGGGCACGGCCTGGGGCCTGCCGGAGTGGGACCGCTGTGCGGTCATGGGAGTCGTCAATGTGACACCGGACTCCTTCTCCGACGGCGGCCGCTGGTTCGACACCACAGCGGCCGTCAAGCGCGGCCTGGAACTGGTGGCCGAAGGCGCCGACCTCATCGACGTCGGCGGCGAGTCCACCCGCCCCGGCGCCACCCGCGTCGACGAGGAGGAGGAACTCCGCCGCGTCGTCCCCGTCGTCCGGGGCCTCGCCGCCGAAGGCGTCACCGTCTCCGTCGACACCATGCGCGCCAGCGTCGCCGCCCAGGCCGTCACCGCCGGCGCCGCACTCGTCAACGACGTCAGCGGCGGCCTCGCCGACCCCGGAATGATCCCCGCCGTCGCCGCCGCCGAGGTCCCCTTCGTCGTCATGCACTGGCGCGGCTTCAGCGACAACATGAATAACCTCGCCGTCTACGACGACGTCGTCGGCGAAGTCCTCGCCGAACTGCGCACCCGCATGGAGGCAGTCATCGACGGCGGCATCGCCCCCGAACGCATCGTCGTCGACCCCGGCCTCGGCTTCGCCAAACTCGCCCCGCACGACCTCGCCCTCGTCGCCCACCTCGCCGAGCTCCACGACCTCGGCCGACCGCTCCTCGTCGCCGCCTCCCGCAAACGCTTCCTCGGCGCCGTCCTCGCCGACGGCCGCACCACCCCGCCCCCCGCCCGCGAACGCGACGCCGCCACCGCCGCCGTCTCCGCGATAGCCGCCCACGAAGGCGCCTGGGCCGTCCGCGTCCACGAGGTCCGGGCCACCGCCGACGCCGTCCGGGTCGCCAGAGCCGTCGAAGGAGCCAGGTGACCCGCGAGACCGACACCCGGGCGGTCGAGGCCGCCAACACCGCCTTCTACGAGGCGATGGAACGGGGCGACTTCGAAACGGTCTCCGAGCTGTGGCTCTCCGGCCACGACGGCGCACCGCACAGCGTGATCTCCTGCGTCCACCCCGGCTGGCCCGTCCTCACCGGCCGCGGCGAAGTACTCCGCTCGTACGCCCTGATCATGGCGAACACCGAGTACATCCAGTTCTTCCTCACCGACGTCAAGATCGCCCTCGCCGGCGAGGTGGCCGTCGTCACCTGCACCGAGAACATCCTCAGCGGCGGCCCCGCCGAGGACGGCGCCGAACTCGGCCCGCTCGTCGGCCAGCTCGTCGTCGCCACCAATGTGTTCCGCCGCACATTCGACGGCTGGAAACTCTGGTCCCACCACGCCTCCCCGGTACTCACCGAGAACGACGAGGAAGAGAGCCAGGAACCCGGTTCCTGACCGGTCAGGAGGCCATCCGGCCGAACCCGATGGATTGGAACCCCGGCCACTGGGTAGGCGCGGCTACCAGCCCCTGCGGCCCCCCGCCCACCGCCCCCACGGGCAAGCGCTGTCGGTGCCCGCAGGTAGATTCGACGAAGGACACCCGGCCGTCCGCACCCGGCTGGCGTGTGCACAGAACTACGACAGCAGGAGTGATTCGCGTGGATCGTGTCGCGCTGCGCGGCCTCAAGGCCCGAGGACACCACGGCGTCTTCCCCAAGGAGCGCGAGGAAGGCCAGACCTTCATCGTGGACCTCGTGCTCGGCCTGGACACCCGCCCCGCCGCGGCCGACGACGACCTGGCCAAGACGGTCCACTACGGCGTCGTCGCCGAAGAGGTCGTGGACGTGGTGCAGGGCGAACCGGTCGACCTGATCGAGACCCTCGCCGAACGGATCGCCCAGCAGTGCCTCAAGCACGCCGGAGTCCAGGAGGTCGAGGTCGTCGTCCACAAGCCGGACGCGCCGATCACCGTGCCCTTCGACGACGTCACCATCACCATCACCCGGAGCCGCGTATGAACGCCACGCACAGTGACCCGACCGTGCAGCCCGTGCCCGCCTCCGTGGTCGAGACGGTCGACGCCGCGGACGTCACGCTGTCCAACCCCAAACGAGCCGTCATCGCCCTCGGCGCGAACCTCGGCAACCGCCTGGAGACCCTCCAGGGCGCCATCGACGCCCTCGAGGACACCCCCGGCGTCCGCGTCAAGGCCGTCTCCCCCGTCTACGAGACGGAGCCCTGGGGCGTCGCACCCGGCTCCCAGCCCTCGTACCTCAACGCCGTCGTCGTCGTGAAGACCACGCTGCCGCCCTCCTCCCTCCTGGAGCGCGCCCACGCCGTCGAGGAGGCCTTCCACCGCGTCCGCGAGGAGCGCTGGGGCGCCCGCACCATCGACGTCGACATCGTCGCCTACGCGGACGTCGTCTCCGACGACCCCGTCCTCACGCTGCCGCACCCCCGCGCCCACCAGCGCGCCTTCGTCCTCGCCCCCTGGCACGACGTCGAGCCCGAGGCCCGCCTCGCCGGCCACGGCCCCGTCGCCGAGCTCCTGGCCGAAATCGGCCGCACCGGCGTCGAGCCCCGCCCCGACCTGGAACTCCGACTCCCCGAGTAGCCGTTACGCTCAGCGAGAGCTGCGCCGACCGACCACGAAGGGCACCCGGTGAAACAACTACGGCTGAAGGTCCTCGCCGGACTCTTCCTCGGCGCCGGGATCCTCTCCTGGGGCGCGGCCCGGCTCTGGGACGCCTTCGGCACGCTGCCGAGCGTCCCGCTCGCCGCGCCCATCGTGCTCGCCGCGATCGCCGTCGTCCTCACCGCCACGGCCCTGTCGATCCGCGTCCGCCTCAAGGCGCAGCGCGAACGACGGCCCGGCGCGAAGGGCGTCGAACCCCTGATGGCCGCCCGCGCGGTCGTCTTCGGCCAGGCCAGCGCCCTGGTGGCCGCCGTCGTCTCGGGGATGTACGGCGGCACCGGCGTCTTCCTGCTCGGCTCCCTCGACGTCCCCGCCCGCCGCGACCAGGCCATCTACGCCGGCTTCTCGGTCGCGGCAGGCATCGCCGTCATCGCCGCCGCCCTCTTCCTGGAACGCGTCTGCAAGCTCCCCGAGGACGAGGACAACAACGGAGCGGGCACGGCCCACGTGTCGTAACGCGAGCACTACCAGGACTCGCGCACGAGGTGCCCGTTGACCATGAAGGTCGGGTGCGGCTCGAGCCTGTAGCTGTAGAACGTGAAGGGCTTGGCCCCGAGGGCGGGGCGGGGGCGGACCTCGCGGACCTGGACCCAGGAGGATTCCGGAGGGTCGAGGGGGTGGTGCTCGGGCACGAAGGTGCCACGGCTCTGCCAGCGATTCGACACACAGAGCTGCGAAGCCAGCCCCCGCTTCGCTGGGGTGAACCTCGCACCGATGATGCTCGCGACCTCGATCAGGAACGGCACGTTGGCACTCGTGATCAAGCGCCCCCAGCCACCCCCTTTCTCGCAGCCGTCACCGTCGATGTACCCGTCGAGGAAGCCCTGGAAGGTGTCTATGTCGCGCAGGACGACACGCGGGAAGCGCTGCCGCATGTGGTGGGCGTCGCCGCCCACGTAGTGCCGCAGGGCGTCGGAGAGGTACGAGGACACCACCCGCACTCGGAAGCCCGGCAGGTCCCGCTTCAGATAGCCGGACGGTCGGGTCACGGGCTCCAGCCTGGCAGGCAACCCCGTGCAGGCGGTCAGGGCCGCCGCATACCGCGACGCGAACCACTCCTCGTTGACGACGAGGGACACGTAGTTCTTGCCGGTCGTGCCGTCGGCACAGGTCGCGCCGACGAAGTAGCCGAACTCGTACCCCGGCCAAATCGTCAACCGCTCACGGCACAGTTTCCGCGCATGCGTCCACGCCACTGTGGCGCCCTCGGCGTCCGCGGCGTGCGTCCAGCCGTCCGGCGTGAGGAGCAGCAGATCCGGGCTGGCTATGAAGGCCATATGGTCGGTGACCACCTCCACGGCCTGGCGCCCCTTCACCGCCGTCACGTCGACGACGGTCGTCTGCACCGTCCGGTCGCCGTCCAGCGTCCACATCGCTTGGCCTGGGACGACCGTCTTCGCCTGGGCGCACCCCTCGACCAGGTTCACCAGCTGCTTGCTGGAAAGCCCGTACCCCATACCGATCCCCTCGATCAGTGATCAATTCCACTGATCGGGACGGTATGGGGCATCACGAACAAACGGCCGCCTTCTGAGTCACCTGGCCAATATCAGAGACATGGCCTCGGCGCGCGTAGTAGCGTCACGCAGTTGGCCACGTACCGCCGAGGTCGTCGTCTTCGCACCCGGCTTGCGGATGCCTCGCAGCGACATGCACATGTGCTCGGCCTCGATCACGACAATCGCGCCGCGCGCGTCAAGGATCTTCATCAGCGAATCGGCGACCTGCGTCGTCAGTCGCTCCTGCACCTGCGGCCGGCGCGCGAAGACATCGACGAGCCGGGCCAGCTTGGACAGGCCCGTGATCTTGCCACTCTCCGCCGGGATGTAGCCAACGTGGGCCACGCCGTGGAACGGCAAGAGATGATGTTCGCAGAAGCTAACGAGTTCAATGTCCTTCACGAGGACCATCTCGTCGTGACCCAGGTCAAAAGTCGTGGTCAGAACATCCTCAGGCTCCTGCCGCATACCTGAAAGGAGTTCGTGATATGCACGTGCAACGCGCGCCGGCGTCTCCCTCAGGCCCTCGCGGTCGGGGTCCTCGCCGACGGCGATGAGGAGCTCTCGTACGGCGTTCTCGGCGCGCTTCTCGTCGAACTCGCCGATCGTGCCCTCGCCGTCCAGCGTCACCGGGTCGGTCATCTGTGCCTCGTTCCGTCTGTCTGACTTTGCGCGATAAGAGCCGCGCCCCCACAGGCTAGAACCTGTGGGGGCGCGGCTTCCATTCCGGGTTGATCCGGTCAGGCCTCCGGGGTGTCCTCCGGAGCGACCTCGATCGCCTTCGTGGTGTCCACGGTCGCCGCCGACGCGGGGGACGCGCCGTTGGTCAGGGCCAGCTCCTTGGGGGAGAGGACCGGCGGGCGGGTGGACGGGGTGCGGCGGGCCGAGCCGGTCCACGCCGGGCGGGCCGGGCGCTTCACGATCGGGGCGAAGATCTCGGCGATCTCCTCCTTGCCGAGGGTCTCCTTCTCGAGGAGCTGGAGGACCAGGTTGTCGAGGACGTCGCGGTTCTCGACCAGGATCTCCCAGGCCTCGTTGTGCGCCGTCTCGATGAGCTTCTTGACCTCTTCGTCGACGAGCGCGGCGACCTCTTCCGAGTAGTCGCGCTGGTGCGCCATCTCCCGGCCGAGGAACGGCTCGGTGTTGTCGCCGCCGAACTTGATCGCGCCGAGGCGCTCGGTCATGCCGTACTGGGTGACCATCGCGCGGGCCGTGGCGGTGGCCTTCTCGATGTCGTTGGCGGCGCCCGTGGTCGGGTCGTGGAAGACCAGTTCCTCGGCCGCGCGCCCGCCCAGCATGTACGCCAGCTGGTCGAGCATCTCGTTGCGGGTGGTGGAGTACTTGTCCTCTTCCGGGAGGACCATGGTGTAGCCCAGGGCCCGGCCGCGGGACAGGATGGTGATCTTGTGGACCGGGTCGGAGTTCGGCGAGGCCGCCGCGACCAGGGCGTGACCGCCCTCGTGGTACGCGGTGATCTTCTTCTCCTTGTCCGACATGATCCGGGTCCGCTTCTGCGGGCCCGCGACCACGCGGTCGATCGCCTCGTCCAGGGACGTGTTGTCGATCAGCTTCTTGTCGCTGCGCGCCGTGAGGAGCGCCGCTTCGTTCAGCACGTTCGACAGGTCGGCGCCGGTGAAGCCCGGGGTGCGGCGTGCGACCGCGCCCAGGTCGACGTCCGGGGCGACCGGCTTGCCCTTCTGGTGGACCTTGAGGATCTCCAGGCGGCCCTGCATGTCCGGGCGGTCGACGGCGATCTGCCGGTCGAAGCGGCCGGGGCGCAGGAGCGCCGGGTCGAGGATGTCGGGCCGGTTGGTGGCGGCGATCAGGATGACGCCGCCCTTCACGTCGAAGCCGTCCATCTCGACGAGGAGCTGGTTCAGGGTCTGCTCGCGCTCGTCGTGGCCGCCGCCGAGGCCCGCGCCGCGGTGTCGGCCGACGGCGTCGATCTCGTCGACGAAGACGATGGCGGGGGCGTTGGCCTTGGCCTGCTCGAAGAGGTCGCGGACGCGGGACGCGCCCACGCCGACGAACATCTCGACGAAGTCGGAGCCGGAGATCGAGTAGAACGGCACGCCGGCCTCGCCCGCGACGGCGCGCGCGAGGAGGGTCTTGCCGGTTCCGGGCGGGCCGTAGAGCAGCACGCCCTTGGGGATCTTGGCGCCGACGGCCTGGAACTTCGCCGGTTCCTGGAGGAATTCCTTGATCTCGTGGAGTTCCTCGACGGCCTCGTCGGAGCCCGCGACGTCGGCGAAGGTCGTCTTGGGGGTGTCCTTGGTGATGAGCTTGGCCTTGGACTTCCCGAAGTTCATGACCCGGGAGCCGCCGCCCTGCATCTGGTTCATCAGGAACAGGAAGACGACCACGATGAGGACGAAGGGCAGCAGGGAGAGCAGTACCGAGACGAACGGGGACTGCTTCGAGGGCGAGACGGTGTAACCGTTCTCGATCTCGCCGGCCGCGTACTTCTTCTGGAGTGTGGTGGCGAGGTCGGCGCCCTGGGTGCCGATGTAGCTGGCCTGGAGCTTGTCGCCGCCGCCGTACTTCTTCTGGTCGGCGCCGTCCTTCAGCTCGACCTTGATGATCTGTTCGTCGCCGGTGGTCAGCTTGACCTGGTCGACCTGGTTGTCGTCGATCGCCTGGACGACCTTGGCGGTGTCCACCGTCTTGTAGCCGCCGGACGAGCCGACGACCTGCATCAACACGACCACGGCGAGGACGGCCAGCACGATCCACATGACCGGCCCACGGAAGTATCGCTTCACGTCCATCCATACGGAGCGAGAACGCCCCGTCCCTCCTGCCCGTAGGTAAATGCTGCTATGAGAAAAAGCTGTTCTTCGGACGGTACCTCAGCATTGTCGCCCGCGACCGCCTTCCCATGCTTCAACGGTGGGAGGGCGGTGCGGGTTCCCGTGCGGCGTCCGGTGTGTGCAGAAGTGCTCAGCCGCCGTAGACGTGCGGTGCGAGCGTGCCCACGAAGGGGAGATTGCGGTACTTCTCGGCGTAGTCGAGGCCGTATCCCACGACGAATTCGTTGGGGATGTCGAATCCGATCCACTTGACGTCGATCGCGACCTTCGCGGCGTCGGGCTTGCGCAGCAGGGTGCAGACCTCGAGGGAGGCCGGCTCGCGCGAGCCGAGGTTCGACAGCAGCCAGGACAGCGTCAGGCCGGAGTCGATGATGTCCTCGACGATCAGGACGTGCTTGCCCTTGATGTCGGTGTCGAGGTCCTTGAGGATCCGCACCACGCCGGAGGACTGGGTGCCGGCGCCGTACGACGAGACGGCCATCCAGTCCATGGTGACGGGGGTGGACAGCGCACGCGCGAGGTCCGCCATCACCATCACCGCGCCCTTGAGGACGCCGACGATGAGCAGGTCCTTGCCCGCGTACTCCGCGTCGATCTTCGCGGCCAGCTCGGCCAGCTTCGCGTCGATCTCTTCCTTGGTGATGAGCACCGACTGGAGGTCGGTGCCCATGTCCTTCTCGTTCACCCGGGTCACTTTCGTTGCAGCTTGCGTCAGCCTTGCCGGATGACCAGTCTGCCACCCTGACGTCGTGCTTCGACGCGGCCGGGCAGATTGATGGCCCCTTGGCCCCGCCATCCGGTGATCAGCCGGTCGACTTCCTCGATGTGGCGGGCGAAGAGGGAGCCGGCGGGGGCGCCTTCGGCGATCACGGCGCGGCGCAGTACGCGGCGGCGTACGGCGGGCGGGAGGCCGTGGAGTTTGGCGCACTCGAGGCGGCCGGCCTCGTCGCGTACGAGGGCTTCGGCGTCGGCGGCCCAGGAGTCGAGGGCGTCGGCGTCGTCGCGGGAGAGCTGGGCCGTCCGGGCGAGCGCTTCGACGACCCCTTTGCCGAGCGCCTTCTCCAGGGCGGGCAGGCCTTCGTGGCGGAGCCGGGAGCGGGTGTAGGCGGGGTCGCTGTTGTGCGGGTCGTCCCAGACGGCGAGTTCCTGGGCGACGCAGGCCTTGCGGACGGTCTGCCGGTCGAGCTGGAGGAAGGGCCGTCGGTAGCGGCGGGCGGCGCCGGAGACGGCGGCCATGCCGGAGAGCGAGCGGATGCCGGAGCCGCGGGCGAGGCCGAGGAGGACGGTCTCGGCCTGGTCGTCGCGGGTGTGGCCGAGCAGGATCGCGGCGGCGCCGTGGCGGTCGGCGGCGTCGTCGAGGGCTGCGTAGCGGGCGTCGCGGGCGGCGGCTTCGGGTCCTCCTTCGCGGCCTACGGTGACGGCGACGGACTCGACGGGGTCGAGGCGCATGGCGGTGAGGCGGGTGACGACTTCGGCGGCGCGGACGTCGGAGCCGCCCTGGAGGCCGTGGTCGACGGTGATGCCGCCGGCGCGGACGGCGAGTTTGCGGGACTCGAAGGCGAGCGCGGAGGCGAGCGCCATGGAGTCGGCGCCGCCGGAGCAGGCGACGAGCACCAGCGGGGTGGTCGGTTCCGGGGAGGGAACCGCGTCGGTGGGGGCGGCGGTGCCGGCCCGGTGTTCGGTGAGGACGTCGTGGAGTACGCGGCGGACCGCCAGGCGTATCGCCGCGACCGCAGGATGGGGACCCATGTCCGGTGCCCTTCGTGGAGAGGAGAGGGGGTGCCTCGGTCGGTGACTTAACGGTCGGAACAAGGGGTTCGGTCACTGAGAGTGCGACGATGGTGACAGAACTTGGCCGTTACCCGAGCATTGCACGCCTACCCCTCGCCTACGGTCCCTCGGATGGGTGATTGGTGGGGCTTTCTTCTGTCGTCGGCCTCACCCGGCTCAGGAGTCTGCCTTACGGTGCACCCTCGCGATCCAGTCGGCGGGTTCGGCGATCTCCGTCTTGGTCGGGAGGGTGTTCGGCGAGGTCCAGATGCGGTTGAAGCCGTCCATGCCGACCTGGTCGACGACGGCGCGGACGAAGCGTTCGCCGTCGCGGTACTGGCGGAGCTTGGCGTCGAGGCCGAGGAACCGGCGCAGGGCGAGGTCGAGGCGGGACGCGCCGCGGGCGCGGCGCTGCTGGAACTTCTCGCGGATCTCCTGGACGGAGGGGACGACCTGCGGTCCGACGCCGTCCATGACGTAGTCGGCGTGGCCTTCGAGCAGGGACATGACGGCGGTGAGGCGGCCGAGGATCTCGCGCTGCTCGGGGGTCTGGACGAGTTCGACGAGGGACGGTGAGGGTTCCCCCTCCTCGCCCTCGGGGCGGCCGCCGCTGAAGGCCTGGACGGCCTCGCGGAGGCGTTCGAGGACGGTGGCGGGGTCGATGTCGGTGGCGGCGAGGAATGACTGGATCTCGCCCTGGAGGTGGTCGCGCAGCCAGGGGACGGCGGTGAACTGGGTGCGGTGGGTCTCCTCGTGGAGGCAGACCCAGAGCCGGAAGTCGTGGGGGGCGACGGCGAGTTCGCGTTCGACGTGGACGATGTTGGGGGCGACGAGCAGGAGCCGGCCGCCGCCGTTCTCGGCGGCGGGGAGTTCGCGGGTGGCGGGGGCGAAGGTCTCGTACTGGCCGAGGACGCGGGAGGCGAGGAAGGACAGGAGCATGCCGAGTTCGACGCCGGTGACCTTGCCGCCGACGGTGCCGAGGACGGCGCCGCCGGGGGTGGCGGTGCGGCGTTCCTGCATCTTGCCGAGGAGCGGGGAGAGCAGTTCGCGGAAGCCGGCGACGTTGGCGCGGATCCAGCCGGCGCGGTCGACGACGAGGACGGGTGTGTCGGGTGGTTCGTGGCCCTCGGGGATCATCCGGGTGAAGGCGCGCACGTGTTCCTCGGACGCCTTGGCGTGGCGGCGGAGCTCCGCGACGACCTCGCGGGCCTCGTCGCGGCTCACTTCGGGGCCCGGGCGCACCAGGCGGGTCGCGGTCGCGACCGCGAGATTCCAGTCGACCATCTCGGCACCACCGATGCTCGTCATGCGTCAACCGTACGTTCTCGGGACGCGATCGGTGAGGGTTCGGGCCGGTCAGCCGTTGGGGTCGGGGGTCGGTCAGCCTCTGGGGGCGAGGGCGGCGGCGAGGCGGTCGAGGGCGGGCTGGGCGGTGTACGGGGAGGGGGTGCGGCCGGCCAGGAAGGCGAAGGCGAGGAGCCGGCCGTCGGCGGTGACGACGGTTCCGGCGAGGGTGTTGACGCCGGTGAGGGTGCCGGTCTTGGCGCGGACGGTGCCGGCTCCGGCGGCGGTGCGGTCGGTGCCGTAGCGGGTCCTGAGGGTGCCGCTGAAGCCGCCGACGGGCAGTCCGGTGAGGACGGGGCGGAGTTCGGGGCGGGCGGGGTCGGCCGCGCGGGTGAGGATCGCGGTGAGGGTGGCGGCGGAGACGCGGTCGTTGCGGTCGAGACCGCTGCCGTCGGCGAAGCGGGCGCCGGCGAGGGGGACGCCGAGGGTCTTGAGGCGGTCGCGGACGGCCTGCTGGGCGCCGGCGAAGCTGGCGGGCTTCCGGGCGGCGAGGGCGGTCTGGCGGGCGAGGGCCTCGGCGAGGTCGTTGTCGCTGTGGGTGAGCATGCGCTCGACGAGGGCGGAGAGCGGGCGGGAGTACGTCTTGGCGACGACGGTGGCCCCGGCGGGCGCGCGGCCGGCGGCGGGGCCGCGGCGGACGGTGACGCCGGTGTCGCGCAGGAGGCCGGCGAACGCGTCGGCGGCGTCGGCGGCGGGGTCGGTGGCGCGGGGCGCGGGGCCGCTGGTGGAGCGGTCGAGCCGGCCCTCGTCGAGCATCAGGGCGCTGACGGGGGCGAGGTTGTCGTTGGGGCCGATGGGGTGCAGGGCGGGGCCGGTGTAGCGGGTGGTGTCGTACCGGAGGGTGACGTCGGTGACGCCGCGGTCGCGCAGGGCGCGGGCGGTGCCGGTGGCGAGGGCGCGCAGGCCGGTCCGGTCGAGGGTGGGGTCGCCGCCGCCGACGAGGGTGACGGTGCGGCCGTCGGGGGCTGCGGTGACGGTGGTGGCGATGCGGTGGTCGGGGCCGAGCGCGGTGAGCGCGGCGGCGGCGGTGGCGATCTTGACGGTGGAGGCGGGGGTCATGGGGGTGGCCGCGCCCTGCCCGTACAGCTGCCGGCCGGTGGCGACGTCGACGACGGAGGCGGTGCGCAGTGGGCCGAGGCCGGGGTCGCCGAGCAGCGGGACGAGGGTCGCGGCGAGGTCGGCGGGGCGGCCGGCGGCCGCGGCGGCGGGGGCGGAGGTGCCGAGCGGGGTGAGGACTCCGGGGGCGCTGGGGGCCGGTTCGGGGGCGGGCGGGAGGCCTTCGGCGGAGCGGGCGGCGGCGTGATGTGTGCCACCTGTCCGGTCCGCGACGGCCGCCTTGGCCCGCTCGGCCTTACGCTGACCGTTGTCCCATGGTCCGGCCGCGGCCACCGCTCCGGCGGCCAGGACGAGCCCCAGGACGGCCGAGCCCGCCGTGAGCTGCCACAGTCTCGGCTCCGGCATCGCTGACCAGCCCCTTTCGCGATCACACACCTGCGTGAGGGACACTTAATCACCGCGCGCCGTCGCGAGCATTGACATGTGTTGATTCAGGAGGAGCCACCCGTGGAGTTCGACGTTCTCATCGAGATCCCCAAGGGGTCCCGCAACAAGTACGAGGTCGACCACGAGACCGGCCGCATCCGCCTGGACCGCCGCCTCTTCACGTCGACCGCCTACCCGGCGGACTACGGGTACATCGAGAACACCCTGGGCGAGGACGGCGACCCGCTGGACGCGCTGGTCATCCTCGACGAGCCGACCTTCCCGGGCTGCCTCATCAAGTGCCGCGCGATCGGCATGTTCCGCATGACCGACGAGGCCGGCGGCGACGACAAGCTGCTGTGCGTCCCGGCGACGGACCCGCGGGTCGAGCACCTGCGCGACATCCACCACGTGTCGGAGTTCGACCGCCTGGAGATCCAGCACTTCTTCGAGGTCTACAAGGACCTGGAGCCGGGCAAGTCCGTCGAGGGCGCCGACTGGGTCGGCCGCGCCGAGGCCGAGGCCGAGGTCGAGAAGTCGTACAAGCGCTTCCAGGAGCAGGGCGGCCACTGAGCCGGTCCGGTCCGGCCGCCGTGCCGGTCCGCTCCCCGCTGTCCGTGACGGGCGGCGCACCCCACGCCGGGTGCGCCGCCCGTCGCGCGTTCATACTGGGACCGATCGTGTGTCCGGGCCGGGAGTGAGTGAGGGCGAGGCGAGTGGTGGCGAGGCCGGGCGGCGGCTCGGAGGAGGCTCCGCAGGAGGGTCCCGAGGAGCAGAAGCCGCAGTCGGACGAGGCGCGCAGCGCGTTCACACCGCCGGCCGGGGTCGAGCAGCCCGCCCCGCCCGAGGAGGACCAGGCGACCTCGGAGTTCGCGCTGCCGGAGGGGCTCGAGGCCCCGGAGCCTGAGGTTCCTGCCGAGCAGGAAGGTTCCGCCTTCGCGACGCCGTCGACGTACACGGCGAAGTCGTCGCCGCCCGCGTTCACCCCGGCGTACGGCGTGCCGATGGTGCGGCTGTCGAAGGACGCGCCGTGGCAGGACCGGATGCGGACGATGCTGCGGCTGCCGGTCGGGGAGCGGCCGGTGCCGGAGCAGGCGCCGGCGGAGGGTGTCACCGGCCCGAACGTGCCGCGTGTGCTCGACCTGACGCTCCGCATCGGCGAGCTGCTGCTCGCGGGCGGTGAGGGCGCGGAGGACGTCGAGGCGGCGATGTTCGCGATCTGCCGCAGTTACGGGCTCGACCGCTGCGAGCCGACGGTGACGTTCACGCTGCTTTCGGTCACGTACCAGCCGTCGCTGGTGGACGCCCCGGTCACGGCGAACCGGACGGTGCGCCGCCGCGGCACCGACTACACCCGCCTGGCGGCCGTCTACCAGCT
This sequence comes from Streptomyces sp. HUAS YS2, assembly GCF_033343995.1. NCBI lineage: Bacteria > Bacillati > Actinomycetota > Actinomycetes > Kitasatosporales > Streptomycetaceae > Streptomyces > Streptomyces solicathayae. The sequence goes on from NZ_CP137573.1 coordinate 3,656,929, forward strand.
GCTCGCCGACATCAACGCGGTGGACCACGACGTCTCGCCGGAGGAGGCGTACCGGCGGCTCGCGGAGATCCGGCGCAACCGGCACCCGTACCCGGGCTGGGTGCTGACCCTGGCGGCGGGCGTGCTGGCCGGGGCGGCGTCGGTGCTGCTCGGTGGTGGTCCCGCGGTGTTCCTGGTGGCGGCGCTCGGTGCGGTGCTCGGCGACCGGCTGGCGTGGCTGTGCGCGGGGCGCGGGCTGCCGGAGTTCTACCAGTTCCTGGTGGCGGCGATGCCGCCGGCCACGATGGGGGTGCTGCTCACGCTGCTGCACGCCGAGCCGCGGCCGTCGGCGGTCATCACCGGTGGGCTGTTCGCGCTGATCCCGGGGCGGGCGCTGGTCTCGGCGGTGCAGGACGGTCTGACCGGCTTCTACATCACGGCCTCGGCCCGGCTCCTGGAGGTCGGGTACTTCTTCGTGGCGATCGTGGTCGGTGTGCTGTCGGTGCTGTACGTGGCCGTGCAGTTCGGCGTGGAGCTGAGCCCTGAGGGGGTGCTGCGGCCGGTCGAGCGGCCGGTGGTGCAGATCCTCGCGGCGATGGTGCTGTGTCTGACGTTCGCGGTGCTGTTGCAGCAGAGCCGGGCGACGGTGCTGTTCGCGACCCTGAACGGCGGTGTCGCCTGGGTGGTGTACGCGTCGATCGCGGTGACGGCGGGCGGCTCGTCGGTGATGGCGACGGCGGTGGCGGCCGGTCTGGTGGGTCTGTTCGGCCAGCTGATCGCCCGGTACGAGCACACCTCGTCGCTGCCGTACGTGACGGCGGCGATCGGCCCGCTGCTGCCGGGTTCGGCGACGTACTTCGGTGTGCTCGCGATCGCCCAGAACAACCTGGACCAGGGCTTCGCCTCGCTGGCGAAGGCGGCGGCGCTGGCCCTGGCGATCGCGATCGGCGTGAACCTGGGTAGCGAGCTGGCCCGGATGTTCATGCGGGCCCCGGGCGCGGGCGCGGCCCGCCGCGCGGCGAAGCGCACGCGCGGCTTCTAGGGGCCGGCCCGCTTCCGAGCCGGCCCGTTTCCGGCCCGGCCCGCCGGGCGGGCCGGCGGCGTGCTCAGCGCTTGGCGTGGCGGCCGCGGCCGGACTGCGGGGCGCCGCCGTCCTGCTCGGCGGCCTGGGCCTTCTTGTTCTGGGAGCGGGCCCGCAGGAACTCGATGACGATCGGGATCACGGAGATGAGCACGATCGCGATGAGGATCGCCTCGATGTGCCTGTGCACGAACTCGACCTTGCCGAGGGACGCGCCGAGCAGTGTGACGCCGGCGCCCCACAGCACGCCGCCGATGACGTTGAAGATCAGGAAGGAGCGGTAGTTCATCCGGCTCACGCCGGCGATGATCGGCGTGAACGTGCGCACGATGGGCACGAAGCGGGCCAGGATCAGCGACTTCGGGCCGTGCTTCTCGAAGAACTCGTGCGCCTTCTCCACGTTCTCCTGCTTGAACAGCTTGGAGTCCGGGCGCGAGAAGAGCGCGGGGCCGACCTTCCGGCCGAAGAGGTAGCCGACCTGGTCGCCGATGATCGCGGCGGCGACCACCAGCGTGCACACGATCCACAGCGGGGTGTCGAGCTTGCCGGTGGTGACCAGCAGGCCGGTGGTGAACAGCAGCGAGTCACCGGGCAGGAAGAAGCCGATGAGGAGTCCGGACTCGGCGAAGACGATGACCAGGACACCGATCAGACCGAAGGTCTGGATCAGGTAGTCCGGGTCCAGCCAGCTCGGTCCGAGGGCAAGCGTATTCACGGGGATCCGGGCTCCAGGTTCGCATGGGGGCGGGGACGGCTGCCCCAAGTTATCAACGCCCGGTGAACGCCCTGGGTTCCACCGGCCCCTCCCGGGATGCGGGGGGAACGCTCCGGCGCGAGGCTGTCGCCATGAGTATCGACGAGTACGGCGGCGGGCAGCGCCCGCAGGCCGATGTCCTGGTGGTCACGACGAACGACGTGCCCGGGTACGAGGTCAAGCAGGTCATCGGCGAGGTCTTCGGGCTGACCGTCCGCTCCCGGCATCTCGGCAGCCAGATCGGCGCGGGCCTGAAGTCGATGGTCGGCGGCGAGCTGAAGGGTCTGACGAAGACCCTCGTGGAGACCCGCAACCAGGCGATGGAGCGGCTGGTGGAGCAGGCGAAGGCGCGCGGCGCGAACGCGGTGCTGATGTTCCGCTTCGACGTGACGGAGGCCGCGGACGTCGGCACGGAGGTGTGCGCGTACGGCACGGCCGCCGTGATCGCACCGCGCGCCTGAGCGGTACGGGCCCGATCGGTACGGGCCGTACGGGGAAGGTGGCGCCGCCTCCCCCGTACGGCGCCGCCATCCCCCGTACGGACTAGCCGACGTCCTCCGGGGTGTACCCGTGGCGCCGCGCGTTCGCGTGGATCGCGTCGCGCAGGTGCTCGGCGAGGCCGGGGCGCATGCTGTCGTAGAACGCCTTGAAGCGCTCGTCGCCGACGTACATGTCGCCGAGGCAGGTGTGCATCTGAAAGCCGCACTCGTAGAACCACGCGTCGATGTGCAGCCGGTGCTCCTCGGCCATGTCCATGGCCCGCTCGCCGTCGGACGGCTCGCCCTCCCCCATCAGGGCGTCGTAGCGGCTGCCCCAGTCGGCGGCCTCGTCCTGCATGCGCTTCCAGTCCGCCTTGGTGTAGCGGGCCGTGCGGCGCTGGGACTCGGCGTAGGCGTCGGTGCCGCCCCAGCGGGCCTCGGCCTCCTCGGCGTACTGCTCCGGGTCCTTGTCCCCGAAGACCTCGAACCTCTCCTCGGGCGTGAGGTTGATGCCCATCTTCTTCGCCTCCATGGCGTGCTCGACGGCCTCGGCCATCTTCTTCAGCTCGGCGATCCGGGCGGAGAGCAGCTCGTGCTGCCGCCGCAGGTGTTCCTGCGGGTCCGCTTCGGGGTCGTCGAGCAGGACCGCGACCTGGTCGAGCGGGAAGCCGAGCTCCCGGTAGAACAGGACCTGCTGCAGCCGGTCGAGGTCGCCTTCGTCGTAGCGCCGGTGTCCCGCGTGGCTGCGCGCGCTCGGGGAGAGCAGTCCGATCTCGTCGTAGTGGTGCAGCGTGCGCACCGTCACTCCGGCGAAACCGGCGACCTGTCCCACGGAAAAGCTCACCGTTTCCCGCTCCCTTCTGGTGTCGAGATCCAGCGTGCTGCCTCACGTCACGTGAGGTTCAAGCCCGAATCTCGGGATGTTATGCCGGATTTGGACGCTTATGGTGGGTCGGTGGCCCCTGATACCCCCTCAGCCGCCCCCGCCGACGGCGCCGCCCCGGCCGAGCCAGTCGTCCATCCGGCGACGCCCGCGCGGACCCTGCTGCGGCTCACCCTGCCCGCGATCCTCGTCGGCGTGATGACGAGTCTGCTCTTCCTGGCGGTCGAGGGGCTCGCGGAGAACCTCGAGAACGTCCTCTGGGAGACCCTGCCGGACGCCCTGGGCATCGGCCGCTACTCGTCCCTCTGGATGATCTCGATGCTCACCGCCACCGGCATCGCGGTCGGCCTGGTGGTCTGGAAGGTGTACGGGCACGCCGGCCCTGACCCCGCCACCACCGGACTGGGCGGTCCGCCCCTGTCCCCCGGCGTCATCCCCGGCCTGCTGATCGCGAGCACGCTGGCCCTCGCCGGCGGCGTCAGCCTGGGACCCGAGTTCCCGATCATCGCCGCAAACATCGGGCTCGCCCACTGGCTCGGCCGCCGGGCCGCGCCGGGCGCGCCCGCGGCCCTGTGGGTGTCGCTCGCCTCGGCCGGCACCATCGGCGCGCTGTTCGGCACTCCGGTCGCGGCCGCCCTGGTGATCTCCGAGGCACTCACCCATTCGCCCGGGGAGGCCTCGCTGTGGGACCGGCTGTTCGCGCCGCTGGCGGCAGCCGGGGCCGGCGCGATGACCACCACCCTCCTCGCCCACCCGACCTTCGACATGGACCTGCCCGTGCTCACCCACCCGGGCTGGGGGGACCTCCTGGCCGCCATGACGGTCGCCACCCTCGCCGCGCTCGTCGGGCTGTTGGGCTGCTACGCCTTCCCATCGATCCACACGGGCTTCCAGAGACTCAGGCACCCGATGCTGATGCTTCCGCTCGGCGGCCTGCTGCTGGGGCTCCTGGGCGCCCTCGGCGGCCCCCTGACGCTGTTCAAAGGGCTGGAGCAGGTCAAGGAGCTCACCTCCGACATCGGCGCCTGGTCCGCCGGGGATCTGGCGAAGATGACCGCGGTCAAGCTCGTCGCCCTGCTCGTCGCCGCCGCCTGCGGCTTCCGCGGCGGCCGGATCTTCCCCGCCGTGTTCGTCGGAGCCGCCTTCGGCCTGTTCGCCCACGCCGTCGTGCCGGAGGTCGACCCGTCGATCGGCGTGGCCGCAGGCGTCCTCGGCGTGCTCCTGGCGACCACCCGGCAGGGCTGGGTGAGCCTGTTCACCGCCGCCGTGCTCGCCGCCTCGCCCGCGATGCTCGCCCTGCTGTGCCTGGCCTCGCTGCCCGCCTGGCTGGTCGTCACCGGCCGGCCCCAGCTCGAACTCGACGCCTCGGGTCACGCCCTGCACTGACCCCCGCCCCCGATCCCCGATCCCCGTTCTTCAGGAGTACTCCATGGCCCTGCACAAAGGCTCTCCCGAACCGGCCCGCCGACCCCCCGTCAACCCGTTCTTCGGCGAGGCCAACCCCGTCGGCGGCATGACCGAGGCGCCGCCCCTGCACCGCCTGCCCGACGGGCCGCTGCCGCCCATGAGCGCGTACCAGCTCGTCCACGACGAGCTGATGCTGGACGGCAACTCCCGGCTGAACCTCGCCACCTTCGTCACGACCTGGATGGAGCAGCAGGCCGGGGTGCTGATGGCGGAGTGCCGCGACAAAAACATGATCGACAAGGACGAGTACCCGCGCACCGCCGAGCTGGAGCGCCGCTGCGTCGCCATGCTGGCCGACCTCTGGAACGCCCCCGACCCGTCAGCCGGCGTCGGCTGCTCCACCACCGGCTCCAGCGAGGCGTGCATGCTCGCCGGCATGGCCCTCAAGCGCCGCTGGGCCGCCCGGAACAAGGACCGCTATCCGGCGACGGCCCGGCCCAATCTGGTGATGGGTGTCAACGTCCAGGTCTGCTGGGACAAGTTCTGCAACTTCTGGGAGGTCGAGCCCCGCCTGGTGCCCATGGAGGGCGAGCGCTACCACCTCGACCCGCAGGCCGCCGCCGACCTCTGCGACGAGAACACCATCGGCGTGGTGGCCGTGCTCGGCTCGACCTTCGACGGCTCGTACGAGCCCGTCGCCGAGGTCTGCGCCGCCCTGGACGCCCTCCAGGAGCGCACCGGCCTCGACATCCCCGTCCACGTGGACGGGGCGTCCGGCGCGATGGTCGCGCCCTTCGTCGACGAGGACCTGGTCTGGGACTTCCGGCTCCCCCGGGTCTCCTCGATCAACACCTCGGGCCACAAGTACGGCCTGGTCTACCCGGGCGTCGGCTGGGCGCTGTGGCGCTCGCAGGCCGAACTGCCCGAGGAACTGGTGTTCCGGGTGAACTATCTGGGCGGCGACATGCCGACGTTCGCGCTCAACTTCTCCCGGCCCGGCGCCCAGGTCGTCGCCCAGTACTACAACTTCCTGCGGCTGGGCCGGGAGGGCTACCGGGCGGTCCAGCAGACCACCCGGGACGTCGCCTGCTCCCTCGCCGAACGGATCGAGGCCCTGGGCGACTTCCGACTCCTCACCCGCGGCGACCAACTACCGGTCTTCGCCTTCACCACCGCCGACGACGTGACCTCCTTCGACGTGTTCGACGTCTCGCGCCGGCTGCGCGAGCGCGGCTGGACGGTCCCCGCGTACACGTTCCCCGCCAACCGGGAGGACCTGTCGGTGATCCGCGTGGTCTGCCGCAACGGCTTCTCCGAGGATCTCGCGGGGCTGTTCGTCGAGGACCTGGGCCGGCTCCTGCCCGAACTGCGCCGCCAGCCGCACCCGTTCACCGACGACCGGCAGGCGGCGACCGCCTTCCACCACTAGAGCCCGTCCGCCGGACGGACCCCAGGGGCGGGGCGGCCACCGCAGCACGCCTTCGGCCGGCTACGCGCCCAGCCGGCCGAACCGGCGCACCGCCAGCGGGAAGAACACGGCGAGCAGGGCGAGCGGCCACAGCACCGCCACCAGGGTCCAGCCCGGTTCGCCGCCCGGGTTGCCGAGCAGTTCCCGGACCGCCGTCGCCGTCGCCGACATCGGGTTCCACTCCACGACCGTGCCCAGCCAGCCCGGCATCGCCTCGGGCGTCGCGAACGCGTTGGACAGGAACCCGATCGGCCACACCAGGATCTGCACGGCCTGCACCAACTCCGCCCGCCCCGCGACCAGCGCCAGGAAGATCCCGATCCACAGCATCGCGAAGCGCAGCAGGAGCAGCAGCCCCATCGCCCCGAGGAACGCCCCGGGGCCGCCGCTCGTCCGCCAGCCGATCGCGTACCCGACCCCGGTCATCAGCAGCAGCCCGACCGTCGACTGGAGCATGTCGGCGGCCGCCCGGCCGACGAGCACCGCGCCGTCGGCCATCGGCATGGCGCGGAAGCGGTCGATCACGCCCTTCTCGAGGTCCCGGGTGACCGCCGTCATGGTGCCCTCCAGGCCGAACACCATGGTCAGCGTGAGCATCCCGGGCATCAGGAAGTCGACGTACTCGCCCTGCACACCCCGGCCGCCGCCGACCAGGTAGCCGAACATCAGCAGCATCATCACCGGGAACACCAGGCCGACCAGCACCTGCACCGGCTGCCGCGACCAGTGCGTGAGCTCGCGCCGGGTCATCGTCCAGCAGTCGCTCACCGCGTACGCCGCCGCGCTCATGCGGCCACCTCCTCGCGCTCGTCCCGCTCTCCGGTCAGCCGCAGGAAGACCTCGTCGAGCGTCGGCCGCCGCAGCGCGATGTCCTCCGCCTCGATCCCGGCCGCCTCCAGGGCGCGTACGGTCTCGGCGAGCGAGGCCATCCGGTCGGTCACCGGTGCGCTGACCCGCCGCCGGTCCGGGTCCACCACCACGTCGCCGGGCGGGACCGGCAGCAGCCCGGCCGCCTCGGCGAGCCGCCGCGCGTCCCGTACGACCACGTCGATCCGGTCCTGCCCGGCCCGCGACTTCAGTTCGTCCGGCGTGCCGTCGGCGACCACCCGGCCGCGGTCCACCACCGCGATCCGGTCGGCAAGTCGGTCGGCCTCCTCCAGGTACTGCGTGGTCAGCAGCACCGTCGTACCCCTGCCGACCAGGGAGCGGACCGAGTCCCACACCTCCGCGCGGCCGCGCGGGTCGAGCCCGGTGGTGGGCTCGTCCAGGAAGAGCACCTCCGGCTCGGTGATGAGCGAGGCCGCCAGGTCGAGCCGGCGCCGCATGCCGCCGCTGTACTGCCCGACCGCCTTGCGCCCGGTGTCCGAGAGCCCGAACCGCTCCAGGAGCTCGTCGGCCCGCTCCCCGGCGCGCCGCGCGCCCAGGTGGTACAGCCGGCCGAACATCTCCAGGTTCTGCCGGCCGCCCAGCTGCTCGTCCAGGGCCGCGTGCTGGCCGAGCAGGCCGATCCGCCGCCGCACCCGGTCCGCCTCGGTCCGTACGTCGCACCCGGCGACCCTCACCTCGCCCTCGTCGTGGCGCAGCAGGGTGGCCAGGATCCGCACCATGGTGGTCTTCCCCGCGCCGTTGGGCCCGAGGACCCCGTGGACCGTGCCGCGCCGCACGGCCAGGTCGAATCCGTCCAGGGCCGGCTGGTCCCCGTACCGCTTCCGCGCGCCCTCGACGACGATCGCGTCCGTCATCCGCACCTCCCGAAAACCCAGTAGTCAAACTTGACCACTGGGGAAGGTATAGCCCCGGATCTGATTGGTCAAACTTGATTAGCTGATTCGTCCGGGCGGGATCAGCCGGCCTCGCCGGTCATCCCGTCCTTGGTCCGGTCCGTCGCGAAGGGGTTCTCCTGCCCCTCGGCGAGCACCCCGACGAACGGTTCGCCCTCGCCGGCGAACACGTAGGCCCCGCCCTCGATCCGCTCGATCAGCCCGAGCGTCCACTCCTTGCCGGCGTCGGCCGAGTGCACCCAGCAGTGCATGATCTCGCCGATGTGCCCGAGCTGCTGCGGCCCGCCCTCCGGGGTGTAGTACGTGGTGACCGCCTCGCGCCACTCGTCCAGCGCGCGCACCCGCCGGCGCAGCAGCTCCACCACCTCCGCCCGCGGCAGGTCGACGATGAAGCCGAGGCCCGCCGAGAGGACGTCCATCTTCTGGTCGTAGGTCGTCAGCGCCTCGCGCAGCAGGGCGAAGTACTCCTCGGCCCCCTGCTCCGTGAGCTCGTACTCGACCCGCGGCGGGCCGCCGGCCGTGCTCGGCGCGATCTCGTACGCGTGCAGCAGTCCCTGCTTCGCCATCTGCTTCAGCGCGTGATAGATCGAGCCGGGCTTGGCGTTGGACCACTCGTGCGCGCCCCAGTACTCCAGGTCGTTGCGGACCTGATAGCCGTGGGCGCGGCCGTGCTGCTTGACCGCGCCCAGGACCAGAAGCCGGATCGCCGACATGCTGCGTACCTCCCTAGTCAACGTTGACCAGGGTAGGCGCGCTCACCCCTCGCGCTCCAGGTCGATCAGCTCGAACGAGTTCTTCCCGTCCAGGGACTCGCGGATGATGTCCGCGTGTCCGGCGTGCCGACCGATCTCCTGCACCAGGTGCAGCAGCATCCAGCGGATGCTGACCCGGCCGTCCTTCGGGAACCAGGGCGCGGGCGGCAGCGGGAAGGTGTCGTCCAGACTCGGCACCGACCGGACGAACTCCTCGGTCTCCTTCACCACGCCGTCCCAGAACGCCAGCGTCTCCGGGATCGTCTCGCCGTCCACGAGCCGGTGGGCGTCCGCCCAGGTCTCCTTGGTGCGCTGACGCTCGTTCGGCCGCTGCTGCGCCATCCGCAGCCAGCTGAGCTCGACCTCCGCCACGTGCTTGATCAGGCCGGACAGACTCAGCTCGCTCGCGCTGGGGTGGCTCGCCGCCTGCTCCTCGGTCAGGCCGAACGCCGCGCGGCGGACCGCCGCGCGCTGCGCCTCGACGAAGTTGAGGAACGCGCCGCGCTCGTCGCCGGGGGTCTCCGCGGGAACGAAGGTAACCATGCTGTCCGCCTTGGGGTGTTGGCCTGTGGTGTCCGGGAGGACCCTGCGCCCTCTCGACACCCCTCACGTTAGGGACCCTTGCGGACAGGTTCTGTCCGCAAGAGCCTCTTCAGGAGATGATCGGAAAGATCAGAACGGTCAGAACGGGAAGCGGCTGCGGCCGTGCTGCACCGAGATCCACTTCTGGGTGGTGAAGGCGTCGATCATCGAGTCGCCGTTGAGCCGGCCGACGCCCGAGTGCTTCTCGCCACCGAAGGGCACGATCGGCTCGTCGTGCACGGTGCCGTCGTTGATGTGGATCATTCCGGTGTGGATGCGCTTGGCGATCCGCACGCCGCGCTCGACATCACCCGTGTGGACGGCTCCGCTGAGGCCGTACGGGGTGTCGTTGGCGATCCGCACCGCCTCGTCCTCGCCGTCGAACGGCAGGATCAGCGCGACCGGACCGAAGATCTCCTGGGTCAGGACGGGCGCATCGGCCGCGATCCCGGTCAGAACGGTCGGGGAGACCACGTTGCCCTCGGCGGAGCCGTGCAGCAGCGCCGTCGCGCCGTCGGCGACGGTCTGCTCGACGAGCGCGGTGACCGCCTCGGCCTGCTGCCCGTTGATGAGCGGGCCGATGTGGGTCGCCGGGTCGGTCGGGTCGCCCACCCGCAGCGTCCTGACCTTGGCGACGAACTTCTCGGTGAACTCCGCCTCCAGCGACCGGTCCACCAGGATCCGGTTGGCCGCCATGCAGACCTGGCCCTGGTGCACGAAACGGCTGAACACCGCCGCGTCGACGGCGTAGTCCACGTCGGCGTCGTCCAGCACGATCAGGGCGCTGTTGCCGCCGAGTTCGAGGACCGCGTGCTTGAACCGGGCCGCGCAGACGGTGGCCACGTGCCGGCCGACCTTGTCGGAGCCGGTGAAGGAGATGACCTTCGGGACCGGGTGCTCCAGGAGCGCGTCGCCGATCTCTGCGATGTCGGTGACCACCACGTTGAGCAGGCCCGGCGGCAGGCCCGCGTCCTCCAGCACCTTGGCGACCAGCGTGCCGCCGCAGATCGGCGTGTTCTGGTGCGGCTTGAGGACGACCGCGTTGCCGAGCGCGAGGGCAGGCGCGACCGACTTGATCGACAGCAGGAAGGGGAAGTTGAACGGGCTGATCACACCGACCACGCCGACCGGCACCCGGTAGACGCGGTTCTCCTTGCCGTCCACCGGCGAAGGCAGGATCCGGCCCTCGGGGCGCAGCGCCAGCTGGATCGCCTCGCGCAGGAACTCCTTCGCCAGGTGCAGCTCGAAGGCCGCCTTCAGGCGCGTGCCGCCGAGCTCCGCGACGATCGTCTCGGCGATCTGCTCCTCGCGCTCCTCGACGATCCGCAGCGCCCGCTCGAAGACCAGCCGCCGGGTGTACGGGTTGGTCTCCGCCCACGCGGTCTGGGCACGCTCGGCGGCCCGGTAGGCGCGGTCGACCTCGTCGGCCGTGGCCACGGTGATCGCCGCGAGCTTCTCCCCGGTGTAGGGGTCGAAGTCGATGATGTCCCA